>MTON01000021.1 GCA_002010665.1 Candidatus Aminicenantes bacterium JdFR-78 | reverse complement strand
AAAGGTTGTAATAAGAAAGAATATTGTTTAAATTTTCATATAGATTCTTACATGAGGCAATGAATATGTTTTTATATAGATCCTTAAATGAGGCAATAAGGTATTCCGTTTTTGAGGATAATTATGCTATAGCATAGTTAAATGCTGCTTCAGCGTGAATCATTGTTGTGTTTAAAACTGGAATGGATACCATTTCCTGTGAGATTAGCAATGGAATTTCTGTACAGCCTAGTATAACACCATCTATGTTCTCCTTTGCAATTAGATTTTCTATAATTTTAATGAATTTTTTACGAGTTTCTTCCCTAATTATGCCGTCCACCAATTCTTTCATTATTTTCTCTTGAATATAATTTCTTTCATCTTCATTTGGAATAGTGATTTGAATTCCATATTTTGAGAAAACAGCAGGATAGAAGCCTTTTTCCATGGTAAACTTTGTCCCAAGTAATCCTAGTCTACGAAGGCAATTTTTATTTGCTATCCTTGCTGTTTCTTCCACAATGCTTATAAGAGGAATTGAGGATTTAGCCTTTATTTCTTCAAAAACCAAATGTGGAGTATTCGCAGCAATTAAGGCAAAATCAGCCCCTGCTAACCTGAGATGATTAATTCCATCTACAAGTTTGTCTACATAAGCAGATAGATTTTCCTTTACAAGTAAGTTATTGACTTCCTGAAAATTTACACTGTAAATTATTATTACAGGATAATTATGACCCATTCCCTTCTTTCTGCAAAGGGAGGTAATAATTCTGTAATATTCAATGGTTGACTCCGGCCCTAATCCTCCAAGAATACCAATTTTCTTCATTTTTACCTCCTACAACTGAAATTTTAATTCTTTCACTTTTTAATAGAAACAATAAAAGCCGAAGATATTATGAACAACCCACCAATAATGGTTCTAAAATTAGGAATTTCCCCCAGCAAAAGAATTGCAAAAATTATTCCATAAATAGGCTCAAGAGTGCTAATTATACTTGCTGACCGAGCTCTGATATATTTCATTCCTTTAATAAAGAGCGTATGGGATAAAGCTGTGCAGAATACACCAAGAATGGCGAGTAAAAAAAGGATTTTTAATTTAATTAAAGGTTTTAAGAAGAGAAATGCTGGAAATAACAGTAAAGTGGCAATTGAGTCTTGGAAAAATGCGATTATTAAACTGGAATATTCCTGTGAAAGTTTCCTATTTATTATTGAAAGAAAAGAAAAGCTCAGCCCAGAGGCGAGTCCCCATAGGACTCCCTGGGTGATTCTATCTGCAATTTCAAATTTTGGAATAATAATAAAAATTCCGGTAAAAGCAATGATTGAAATAAAGAGATAATTTAATTTAAATTTTTCTTTTAGGATAAGGGGCTCAAGAAAAGAAGTAAAGATTGGGAAACTTGAATAAGAAAGCAACCCAATTGCAACAGTGGATACTTTAATTGATTGGAAAAAGCTTATCCAGTGAAATGAAAGAATAACGCCTAAAAGTCCCAATAAAAAGTAAGTTTTCCCAAAATGAGCTAAGATTCTTTCCTTTGTTATAAGTAAAAAAATGCCGAGAGAAATACTTGCAAAGAAAACTCTTCCAAGCACGATAATAACTGATGGAAGAGGTATCCATTTACCAAACAAACCTGCGAGACCAAAAAGCAAAACCGCAAAATGAATTTCGAATAAGCTTCTTTTAGTCATTTTTAAGCAATAGTAACATAATCAAAATCTTTACTCAATTAATTGTGAAATGAATAAAGGAATTAAAAACTTGTTTTTAATTCAAAAATATTTTAATATTAGTCAATAAGGAGGCAAAGTATGAAAAAATTAATTTTTGTAATCTTTATAATTTCTTCTATATTTCTATGGAGTGGACTAATTTTTGGACAAAATTTAAGGGCTAATGAATCTGCGATATTTCTGAGGAATGGCAATATGATAATAGGAGAGATTGTTGATATATCAAGTGCCCGGAGAGTTTTACAACTCAAAGATGGAACAGAAATAAAATTGACAAACATATGGATGATTAATTTTATAAATACTAAGTGGAATTTTCCTGGAGAAAGAAAACAGATAAAAACAGCTGATCATTATTTCTTTTTGAAAAATGGAAGTATTATTTATGGGAAAATAATAGATTTCAGCAGTAATCTTAGAGTTTTTGAATTGGATACAGGAGAAAAAATAAAAATCGGTGCAATAAGAAGAATTTATTTCTCTAAAAGAGTTCCCAATCAATTGAGGAAAGAAATAGAAAAAGTAGCAACTGTTTTTCTTAAAGACGGGACCGTGATTTCTGGAGAGATAATCGATTTTTCATTGAGCCGGATGGTACTAGTTCTAAAAGGTGGAAATGAAATCAAGTTGTCAGCTATAGACATGATTAATTTTGTGGATAAAGGAAGAAGTTTCCCATCAGAAAGGAGTCGTATTGTAAATCCAAGAATTTACTATATTTTCTTAAAAGATGGAGGAGTAATAACAGGTAGAATTGCTGGGTTTGATTCAAATGCTTTTATTTTATCTTCAGGAGAAAGAGTAAATATTAACTCTATAAAAAGAATTTATTTTCCCAGGTCTTTTTCTCCAATAAGAAGAAGGATCATCAAAAGATAGGAAGTAAATTTTTAGATCCTTATTGCCTCATTTAAGGATCTATATAAAAACATATTCATTGCCTCATGTAAGAATCTATATGAAAATTTAAACAATATTCTTTCTTATTACAACCTTT
>MTON01000014.1 GCA_002010665.1 Candidatus Aminicenantes bacterium JdFR-78 | reverse complement strand
AGGCTTCAAATGGAAAATATGTATGTGCAGATAGGGGCCTTGGCGATATATTAATTGCAAACAGAGATAACATAGGAGAATGGGAGACTTTTTATAGGATAGATAAGTCGTTAAAATCTGCAATCCCAACTCGGGTAAATCCATCTACTATGAAAATGTTTTCTCAATTAAAATATGGGCTTAGAAAAGCCATAAATAAAGGCAGGTCAATTAGCTCCCATAATTTTACTCAGACTGTTCGGAAGGAGTTTTTTAAGTCATCATCCTATAGAGAGTTATCAAGATTCTCTCAAGTAAAGATAAGAGATATTGTTGCTGACCCAGATGCAGGTGAAAGAGTCTTAACCTCTGGTGGTTCTTTGCTTGTAATTGGAGATAATTTTGGAAGTAAACAAGGATCAATCTCTATAGTTCTTAATTCTCCTGTAAGCGGTCGAACACGGTTTGATCTTCTCCCAGGAGACTCGAGAGGTTGGTCATATAATTGGAGAGACAATGTCATATATGCGAGAATTCCTAAAATTGCAGGCTTTATGAAACCCTACTCTGGAAGGCTTATAATAAACAGTAGAATCCCTCAATCCTTACCCGCTGAGATTTCTATTACACTTATACCTAAAACGACAATAATTCAGATTTCAGGCAGAAATTATTTTAGACTCGATAAAAAAGATAAAATGGACAGATATATGGAGATTGAAAATAACTATCTTCTCGTAGTACATGACCCTGGCTGTGGAGTTAAAGGAAACGAAGGAAATGATTATTTTGATTTTAGAGGGTTATATAATAAATCTCCATTTTTCAAAATTAAAAAAGCTATTGTTGTTCAAATAGACCCTAAGAATGAGCAGAGATCCTATATGGATATGGTAATTGCTGTGAAAGAAGTATATGATATTATAAAAGGCAATTTCAAATCTGTAATCATGTATGAAGTGTGAAGATGGGTAGCAGAATTAGTAGTGAAAGCATTTGTCCCAAAGTATGGAAGCTATGTATGTAGGGTTATTAAGAGGCCTTCAGAGAATGACCCAATCCTTACGATTCATTGGGAAAATTCATGCTGGGGAGAGTATGGTGGTAAGAATCTTAAATATATGGTTACTTTCTTCGTCCTTGTACCAGAAGGAGTTTATCTATAATACATAATAATGAATATTTAAGGTAACTCATTTGTACACTTAATTATGGATACAAAAATTTCGTATTTCAATATACAAAATTTAAGGAGGTAAAAATGCTAATAAGGAAAAAAATTTTAATATTTAATCTTTTATTCCTTCTTTTAACTGTTTTTCTTTTTTCTCAAGAATTAGAAATTACTTATCCAAAAGGTGGTGAAAGATTTAGTAATGGTGATAGGATAAAAATATATTGGAGTACAGTTGGGTTGAGTGGAAATTTAAAGATTTATTTGCATAATCTAAACTTAAATACAGATTACCTTATAGCATCTAATGTTCCAGCTTCTCAAGGATATTATGATTGGACAGTAGGAGAATATTTAAATTTCAGAAAAAACGGTGTTTGTAATTATAACCAAATAAAAATAACTTATGGCGAGAATAAGTATGCATTGAGCGGGAAATTTCTCATTAAATGTGAATTTATTCTATTCGAATCTAAAATCAAAAGTCCTAAAGAAAATGAAATTTGGCATTTCGGTGAAAGGAAAAAGATTGAATGGGAACCTGCAAAACTTATCGGCGTTAAAGAGCAATTAGACCTAATTGACAAGGAATTTGTATATTCAAATATGAAGACTCACATTTATATTCTTGATGAGCTAGACCAAGATGTTGGCGATATTGTTTATAATATCCCATATAAGAATTTTTCCTATGAATGGATTGTGGGTGAGTTAATCGGCAATAGAAAACTAACAGTTGATAAAATGAAAAAATTGAAGCTCTGTATAAGTAATGTTTTAAAAATAATTGATCGTGATGGAGACAAAATCACTGTTTCTGGCTCAACCTATAAAAATTTTTATATAGACGAAAAGGCTCTACCTGATTTATACATCAAAGATTTATGGATAGATGTTAAAAATGGAAAGTTTGGAATAAGTTATGCAAATAAAAACCAGGATAAGGCAAGAGTGGAAAAACCTTACAGCGTTGCTTTGTTCATAGATGGAAAATACATAACAGGAATTTCTAATGAAACTAATCAAGGTGGTAGTCATGAATTTCACTATTTACCGAAATTGGCACCTGGCAAATATGCATTGATGGGGTTTGTTGATTCAAAAAATACTATTGTGGAATCAGATGAGAATAATAATAAAAAAACTATTTATTTTGAGGTGGAAAGGAAACTGCCGGACCTTATAGTTGAAAAGGTATGGCAAGAGCCAAATCCAGCAATTCTAAGCAATTGGGTTACATTCAAAGCTTCAATACTTAATAAAGGAGAAGGACCTGCTGAGGCATTTGAAGTAAGCCAGACCTTAGGAGGTGCTACCACTAAAGAAAAGACTACAATCATAAATGGATTAAAACCAAATGAGAGAAAAACTGTAAGCTTTAGATGGCAACTGCCATTTCACATTGGTACGGCTGTTCAATATACTTGTTTTGTGGATAAAAGCAAAAAAATAAAAGAATTGTCAGAAAACAACAATTATAAGTCTTTAATATTAAAATGGAAATCTTCGTTTAAAAAGGTAGAAACTCACAAAAAAATTGCTCTCAGAGCCTATAATGGCAAATATGTATGTGCAGACAAAGGTTTAAATGGAAAAATGATAGCAAATCGCACAGCCATTGGTCCATGGGAAACCTTTGAACTCATTCCCCAGGGTGGAAATAAATATGCGCTTAAAACCTCTTATGGAAAATATGTATGTGCGGATTTAGGTTTAGGAGGAAAACTTTATGCAAA
>MTON01000040.1 GCA_002010665.1 Candidatus Aminicenantes bacterium JdFR-78 | reverse complement strand
CAAATAATTTTTCAATTTTATATTACTAACTTTAAAATGATATTTCTTTATATATCAATAACTTAAATAAATTTTCCAAACTTGGCACGAAATTTGCTTCTCTTTTAACTGAAAAAAAAAATTTAATTTAAAGGAGGNGTTAATGATTAAGATAGTCGAAGGAGGAAAAGATCCGATAACTATCAAAATAGGAAGATGTACATGTTTATCTTGTGAGTGCTGGTGTAGTATAAATGAAGCTCATGTGGATGATGCATGTGCGAGATGGTCTCTACACTGGACCGTAAAGGACTATGGTTGGTAATTTGGAGGTGAATTATGATATCAATAATTGGAGGAGGGAAATTATTTAGCGATGAGGAAGATTTAAGAAGGTTTATATGTTGTCCCTGCCAGTGTTGGTGTTTTAGTGTATATGAGCACTGTGATGGAAATGATGTCTTGTGGGGTTCCAAGTATGTAAGTTGGTGCACTGATAATCCTGCAGGGAGAGAGCGCACTTTTTCTTAAGTAAAACTTCTTAAATCTTTATTAAGAGGAAAACAGTGATTCAAAAAATCACAAAAGAAGATAATTATTATATATATGATATAAGTTCAAATAATATTCTGAAGGTAGAAAAAATAATATTTGATATTATTGAAGAATTTAAATTCTCCAATGAAGAAAATAAAATACCATCTTTTAATACTATTGAGAGCAAATATGGTTCATCATATCCTAAAGAAACAATTAAAAAGGCTTACGAAGAAATCCTAAATTTTAGAAAATTTAAGAATATTTTTTTATTTAAAAAGCCGAAAAAGATGGTTGATATAAGCAACTTAAATCAAATAAAGGAAATTTTAGATAATAATCTCGAGCAATTAACCTTAAATGTAAGCGAAGACTGCAATTTGCGCTGTGAATATTGTATATATTCAGGAAAATATATTTACGAAAGAACCCATTCGAATAAGAAAATGTCTTTAGGAATAGCTTCGCGTGCAATAGAATTTTTCTTTAAGCATAATACTAATTCTGAAAGAATTGCTGTAACCTTTTATGGGGGAGAACCTCTATTGAATTTTAATCTAATTAGAAAATGTGTTAAGTTATCGAAAAAATTAGCACTTGAATGCGGGAAAGATAGTGATCTTACATTCTCAATTACAACTAATGGAACTCTTTTAGATAGAAAGAAAATAAATTTTTTGATAGAGCACAATATCGGCTTATTGATTAGCTTGGATGGACCGAAAAATATACATGATAAATACAGAAAATTTATAAATGGAAAAGGCTCTTATGATCTTATTATTGAGAATCTAAAGAGGATCCGAGAATTAAATCAAGAATATTATAAAAAGAAAGTCGGCTTTTCCGTAGTTACTCTTCCAGAATATTTAAATTCAGTTATAGAATTTTTTGGTTCACATCCTTTAGTTACTGAAACTGAAAATCTTATAATAAATTTGGTTAGTCCAGATGATACAACTTTCTTTGAAAATTATGACTTTAAAAATAATTTAAAAAAATATGTTAAAACGATGAAGAAATTAATGGGTATGTATGAAGAGTTTTTAGTAAAAGAAAACTACCATTCTCCTAATTTTAAACCTTTAAAAGCTATTTTTGACAAAAATTTACTTCTTATTCATAGAAGGGAATTGTCTCAAATAGGAAATAAAATTTATTTGAATGGGATATGTATTCCTGGACAAAGAAGACTTTTTGTAAGTAGTGGAGGTGATTTTTACATTTGTGAAAAAATGGGTGAATCAATTAAAATAGGAGATGTATATAAGGGATTTGACTATAAAGCTATTCTAAATATAATAGAAAAATATCGACAAATAAGTGAAAAAGAATGCCTCAACTGCTGGTTAATGAGATTATGTAATTTGTGTTTTACTAGCGCAAGGAAAGGTAAAATATTGGACGACAGTAGGAAAAAAGAAAATTGTGAAGGAATGAAATCCTTGTTTTCTCAATTAATACCCCTATATTGTGAAATGGTGGAAAAAAATCCTCAAGTTTTATCTTACTTTGATAAATATGATCATAATTTATAATTAAAATTAAAGGAGGCATGCATGAAAAAAATCATTTTAGTTTCTCTCTTATTTATCTCTCTCATATATAGTCTAAATGGCGGAGATTTTATTTTACTACAAAAAGAAATTTCCATAGGTGAGGAGGAAGCTGATAATCACATTTTTGGTTTAATAAATGATGTAAAAGTAGATGAAAAAGGAAATATTTATATTTTGGATTCAATAAGAGAAAGGATCCAAAAATTTAACAAGAACGGAAAATTTCTCCTCACAATTGGAAAACCAAAATTTAATTTTAAGAGTATAAAAGAATTTCGAAAAAATTTAAGTTTCATTCGAAAAGTTTTGAAAGAGAAAGGAATATTATCGGACGAATTATATTTTCCTCAGAAAATATTTTATGCGAATCAGAAATTATATATTTTAGATGTCGATAAAATTCTTATTTATTCTCTTGAAAACGAATTATTAAGATCAATTCCACTAACTAATATAAATGCAATCGGACTCTTTGTTAATAAAGAAAATGAAATAATCATTATTGGATTAAAGCTTGATTCAGATAGAATTTTCCACATTTTTAATGAAAACGGAGTATTAAAATATTCTTTTGGCAATTACTTTGATATTCCTCCCAGTATTAAAAAAGAACTTCCCAAGGAAATTGATCCTAAAATGATTGCACTCCCCTTCCAATGTTATTTTGATAGGGAAACAGATGAACTCTATACATTAAATCCTTTCAAATATGAAATAAAAGTTTATAAAGGAAAAAATTTAACTAAAATAATAACAGGTCCCAAAAAACGTTATGAATATACCTTGCTTACCGGAATAAAACACTACATTAACAATTACTACGCTGGATATTCAGTTGGATATATTGCTCCTTCTGTTTTAATTAAAAGAAGAAAATATTTATTCGTTTTTCACATTAATTTGGAAAATCAAAATTTTTCTTCATTTACAATAGATATTTTTAAAGATAAAATATTTCAAAAATCTGTGAAAATTAATGGTCAAGGATATCCAATATATATGGATAAGAATGGATATTTATACTGCATAGAGAGAAAAGGTGATCATTATATATTGTCAAAAAATTTATTCATCTTTTCAGAAAATTAAAGACTATAATTTGATAAATTGAAAATCATTTCACTCAAACTCTTTTCCTCCTACTTAGGTCTTTATTGGAAACAAGCATTAATCGGGTCCATCTCCTTGATTCTCCTCTCACTCTTAGCACTCCCAACACCCTACTTAATGAAATACATAATTGACGATGTACTTTTAGCAAAAAATATAAAACTTTTAAATCTNATA
>MTON01000042.1 GCA_002010665.1 Candidatus Aminicenantes bacterium JdFR-78 | reverse complement strand
TCTCAAACTCTTTATTATAACCAGGATGTGATGGGCAGCCTCAACTCTCTTTATTAACTTTTTCCTCTCTAACTGGTAAATATGTCTATATCTATTTTGGATAGGGAGTTAAGTTTATTTGACTTCATATTTTGCTTGTGTTATTTTTTTGAGGATTAGAAAACAATAAATTAATTGAGAAAGAAAAACAAATTATGAGATTTTGAATGAACTCAAAGAATTTCTAATCAGTGATACTAAGGAGCCTAAATAATGGAAGCTAAAGCTTTGACTCGAAATGAAGTGATGAGAATTCTTCACAGATTTAAAAATGAAGTTAAAAATACACTTAAAGATAAATTTATTGAACTAATTCTTTTTGGTTCTTATGCAAGAGGAGATTATGAGTTTGGCTCAGATATAGATGTTTTGCTCGTGATTAAGGAAGAACTTACAAAAGAAGAAAAAGAGAAAATTTCAGAATTGTCCTGTGAGTTGTCCTTAGAGTATGAAACTGTTATTACATGTTTTTATTATCTTTTGGATGCCTTTGAAAATTGGGAAACTCCTTTTTTGATGAATATAAGAAAAGAAGGGATAAGAATATGAAAAAAGAAGAGGCGATCAAAGCGCTTTTAAGGAAAGCAGAGAAAAGTCTAGAGGCTTCAAAAAAATTATTTTCTGAAGGATATTATGATTTTTCTATATCCAGAGCTTATTATGCAATGTTCTATTGTGCAGAGGCATTGCTCTTCAGTAAAGATTTGAGTTTTTCCAAACACTCTGCTGTAATATCTGCATTTGGGAAAGAATATATTAAAACTGGAATTTTTCCTAAGAAATTTCAAAGATACTTATCCAGAGCATTTGAGAAAAGATTAAATAGTGATTATGAGGTTGGTATATCACTTTCAAAAGAGGATTGTGAAGAAGTGTTTAAACATGCCGAAGAGTTTCTTGGAGAAACAAAAAAGTATCTTAAAATAGAGTGAAACAACAAACCTTTTGGAATTCTTAAGAAAAGGAAATCAAAGATCTTTATTTAGAAGGATTAAGGGATAGGGATTAAGGGATAATAATTGGAAATTGGAAAATAAAAAATATAATTTCAAATTTCTAATTTCAAAATAAGGGGGGTATGATGGAAAAAATTGATTATATTCCAATTTCAGCCTTGGCTGAAATTGCTTATTGCCCTAAGAATTTCTATTACAGAATAATAGAAGGAATAGAAGATAAGAATTTTCCCATGATTAAAGGTGAAATAGAAGATGAACAAAGAAAAGAAAGAGAAAAAATTTGGAGGGATCAGAATGTTCATCAAGTAAGGTTTATTCCTATTTCATCAGAAAGTCTTAGACTCATTGGAATAGTTGATGCCATTGAGGAGCGTGGAGAACTCTATCCAATTGAATATAAGACAGGAGAATTTAAGCAAAGTCTTCGTGATGATATTCAGCTTTGTGCAGAGGCAATGGTTTTAGAGGAGGAAATTGGAAAAGATATTCCTTATGGATATATTTATTATGCTGAGTCAAGAAAAAGAAGAAAAGTTCTCTTTCAAGATGAATTAAGAGAAAAAGTTCTCCGCCTTATTCAGAAAGCCTTTGATATTTTAGAAGGTGAAGAAATTCCAGAACCTGTTAATGATGCTCGATGCAATGGATGTAGTTTACAAAGTCTGTGCTTGCCCGAGGAAATTTCTTATTTGAAAGAAAAACAACATAAACCTCGAAAACCGGTGCCAAGTTTAAGACTTAACCGAGTTCTATACATAGATGAGCAAGGAGCTTATTTAAAAAAAGAAAAGCATAGAGTAATAGTTACTAAAAATAGAGAAAAGATAATGGAAATTCCATTAGTAAATTTAGATGAAATAGTATTTGTTGGGAATGTAAATTTTTCCAGCCAACTTTTAAAACTTCTTCTAAAGAGAGATATTCGAGTGAGTTATATAACCACTTATGGACATTATGAAGGTAGTTTTCAACCAGAACTTTCAAAAAATTCGCATCTTAGAATCTGTCAATTTAGGAAATTTTTTGACGAGAAATTTAAACTTAATATTTCTAAAAAATTTATTGAGGGAAAAATTTCTAATATGCGGACTCTTCTTCTTAGATATAATCGTTCTCTTAAGGATGACGAGATCGAAAGAGTTATAAATAATCTTAAAGTCTATTTAAAAGAATTGAAAAAAGCTACAAATATTAATCAAGTTTTAGGCATAGAGGGGATTTCAACTCGAAATTATTTCTCAGTTTTCAAGAAAATTATTAAGAATAAATTAGAATTCGATTTTGAGAAAAGAACTCGTCGACCACCACGAGACCCTGTGAATGCTCTATTAAGTTTGGGTTATACATTGCTTTTAAAAGATATTATTGGTGCTTTACAATATGTTGGTCTAGACCCTTATGTTGGTTATTTTCATTCAACTAAGTATGGAAGACCTTCTTTAGGATTAGATATTATGGAGGAATTTAGACCGATAATTGTTGATTCATTGGTTCTTACTCTTATTAATAAAGGAATAATTTATTCCGATGATTTTGGTAAAAAGATTGGAAGTTATTATTTAAAAGAACGAGCAAGAGCAAAATATTTCACTCAATATGAACAGAGGAAAAAAGAAGAAATTATTCATCCTATTTTTGGATATAAGTTACCTTATCATAGAATTTTTGAACTTCAAGTGCGATTTTTGGCAAAAGTCTTGACAGGAGAAATAGATGAATATATACCATTAAAAGTGAGGTAATTATGGAAAATATAGTTATTGCATATGATATTCCAGTAGATAAAAGAAGAAATAAAATTGCATCTGTATTAAAAGATTATGGAGTTAGAGTTCAATATAGTGTTTTTGAATGCAAATTAAAACCAGAAGATTTTTTAAAGTTAAAAAACGCTTTAGAAAAAATAGTAAATAAAAAAGAAGATAGATTGTATTTTTACAAGTTATGTGAAGAATGTTATAAAAAAGTTGAAAGAAAAGGCAATGTTCAACCTATAATTGATGAAGAAGTTTTGATTGTGTAGAGATAAAATTGCGAGGATTAATGGAGTGCGATGAATCATGGAGATGCTCGAAAATGCAAAACTATATGATAAATATAGAGGTTAGGGCAAATAATTCAGGGATCGGGAATATCCCTGAATGTTTATCTCGGGCATTTACTAAGGAATGCTCGGGAATAAACATTTTGGTCTTTGAAAATAGAGGAAAAGCGAAGGTGCTGTAGAATAAGACCTAATTCCCGACAGGGAATTGAAACTCTATGGGACTTGATTGAATGCTTCCTTCTCGAAATCTTGTAGAATAAGACCTAATTCCCGACAGGGAATTGAAACAAAAAAATCCACGAAATCTTTTGAAAAAACCAGCGTATAGTAGAATAAGACCTAATTCCCGAC
>MTON01000020.1 GCA_002010665.1 Candidatus Aminicenantes bacterium JdFR-78 | reverse complement strand
ATTTTCGATTACTCTGAGGAGTTTTGTTTGAAGGAAAAGAGGTAAATCTCCAATTTCATCAAAAAAGATTGTTCCGTCATTTGCTTCTTCTATTAATCCCTTTTTATCTTGTTTTGCATCTGTGAATGAACCTTTCTTATGTCCGAATAACTCTGATTCAAAGAGATTTTCAGGAATTGAGGGGGAATCAACCACTACAAAAGGTCCATTTTCTCTTATGCTTTGCTTGTGTATTTCTCTTGCAACAAGTTCCTTACCAACTCCTGTCTCTCCACTTATCAAAGCACAATTTCTACTTCTTGAGGCAATGTTTATAAATTTCCTTATTTTTTTATAACTTTACTTCTCCCCACTAACATTTCCTCCCCCCTTTGTTTTCCTCTCTATTGTTTACTTCAATTTAAAATACTCTTCAATAACATTTTTTATTTTCAGCCTCCCCCCGAAGACAGGGAACATAATTTTAATTCCCTGTCTCTTAGCTCCTTTAAAATAATATAATCAAGAAAAATTTCCTGTCAAGAAAAATTTGAAATTACTCCGAAATAGATATAGACATATTTACCAGTCAAATACGCTAAAGCTCATGTTTTACAAATCTTTCCACTATTCATGAAATAAATTTTCAATCCAGGAATATTCCAGATTCGATATGAGATTATAATGCTGGTTTTGTTTCTAAATTTTCCATTGATTAATTTTTGTATTGCTCTTTGGATTTTCGATGAGTCAATAATTGCTTTATTTCTTTAAGAATCTCTCTCATGTCGAATATTTCAATTTTTGAACCAGTCTCTGTATATCCCAATACAGCAATATAGTCTTTATATATAGCGAATTCTACTGATTTTGGAGGATTCTTAATACTCATCAAATAATCGAAATTATTAAGTTCATAAATATCCCAAAAAACAATTTTATTTTTATAATCATAGGCTTTTATTAAAATAAAATCCTTATGTAGAGCATAATTCACCACTGTTGCATATTTCTTAATCACGGTTTTAGCAATAATATTTTTCATTATAACTTTCTCAACCGGTGTATTTAATCTTCCCTTTTTTATACCATCAATTGTTTCCTTAACCATGAGTAAATGCCTTCCCTCATAAAGAGCGATATATCCCAAAAAGCGGGGTAAATAATAAAAACGATTTCTATAAAAACTCTCTGAAAGCTTATTATCTAAGTAAACTGGGTTTAAATTTTTTTCACTAATTAACTCGCCAAAAGAGGAAATCATGTTCCCAGAAAAATCATAAATATAAAAAAGTGGTTTTTCTGGGATTAGCGAGGATTCAACAATAAGCCTATTTTTTTGAATTGTTATTTTTCGAGGAATTACATTGTTACTAAGATTAATTCTTTTAATATATGAACCATCTGTTGAATACACTTCAATGGAACCTGTGCCTTCATCTACTAAAAACAATTCATTTTTAAATATTTTAAAATCCAAAACCTGAGATAATTCTCCTGGTCCTTGTCCTTTTCCCTTCCCAAAGAACATATATTTATAATTTTTCCAATCAGGTGCAGGAGAAAATTTATGAATTAGAAATTCCGAGAAATCTATTGTATAAAGAGAGCCTCTAATATCGAATTTTAAATACGCTGGATTGTAAACTTTTAATTTTTCGAGATCAATTTCTGCCACCAATCTGAGAGTATTTGAAGAAAGTTTTCTTTCTTTTATTCTCTGGCTTAATAAATTTTGAGGAAAGTTATAGGTTGGTAACTTATTATTTGAATATAACCCATTGTTTTCATCCCGACATTTTATTACCAACAATGACCACAATATCAGGACAAAAACAATAAACACTTTTTGCTTTTTCATAAGATTTCTTCCAATAAAAATAATAATTTTTTAGTTGTAAATCGATATTGATACCTATCATCAGGTTTGAAATCTTGCCAGTATTTTATTTCTCCCTCTCTTGTTAAAATAATAAGAAAAGGAGTCCTAGATGTATTAAATTTATTTAAAATGAATGTTTTTGCCATGTTTTTATAATCAATATATATTTTTACATCATCCTTTATATTTGAAATATAATCATATTTCTCTTTCTCTGAAAAGTCCCCCGAAATAACATAATTAATACAAATAGATAAACCTTTTTTAAAACCAATTTCCTTCAGATTTCTAATAAAATCCTTAGTTAAAAATTGTTCATTACAACAGTCTAAAGGAGTAAGTAAAAAGAATATATTATAATCACAAGGGATTGTCAATTTTTTATTTGTATTTTTTTCTATAAATTTACCAAAACTAGTTTTACTCGAGTCCTTAAAAATGAGATAATTGTAAATAGATAACCCTATAATCAATGTAATTAAGAGACCTAATATTACATTATGTATTTTGGTCAACTTTTATTTTACTATCTTTAGAGTTGAGGTTCTCCCTTTCCACTTTTTTCATAGCAGTAATATGTTATGAGACCTATTGTAACCGTAGCACATAACTGACTTCCACCAGGACAGCCTATTGGCTCACATATTTTACTTGGCCCAGCATTCACATTCGCTATTGACAAGGCAATATAAAGATTGATAAATAAAGCAATAAGAAGTAAAATCCCAATCAATCCCTTTCTTAATTTTTCTTTCATTTTACTCCTCCTCACTTGAATTTTTTCTACGTAATCTATATGCAAATTTCGTGCCAAGTTTAGGGAGAATAAGTTAAGTTATTGATATATAAAGAAATATTGTTTTGAAATTAGAAATTTGAAATTGGAAAATTATTAAAAAGTCTACCTATAGGTAGACTAAATCCTTTGAAAAAGCAAAAAATTCCTTTATTTTGTTGAATTTAAACAAGATAGAGAGTCTACTCATAGGTAGACTAATTCTACCTATAGGTAGACTATTGAAGTTTATGTATTCTTAGAATATTGAGAAATCTTTTATATTCTTCTTCACGGATATTAAATATTTCCAAAAGTTTTTTATATGAACCATTTGTCTCTTTTAGTCCAAGTTCAATAATTCCTTTTACTTCTCTTCGATTTAATTCTCTCGCCATAAATGGCTCGTGAACAACTTTCCGGTAACTTTTTCCTCTCTCTATCATCTCTTTAAAAAGTCTCTCTGATATGTTATCCTCTGTTTTTTTCTTGAATACTGATTCCTCTAACTCTTCTTCCAACTCAATGTCTTTTACTCTTATTACTTCTCCTTCGCAAATGATATGTGCTCTCCTTATAATATTTTCTAATTCTCTTATATTTCCAGGAAAATGATATTTCAAGAGTTTTGATAATGCTTCCTTTGAAACTCTCTTAATTGTATTATTCTCTCTATTTTCTCTCTCTAAAAAATATTCAATTAATTCTGGTATATCTTCTCTCCTTTCTCTAAGCGGAGGAACATGTAGTGAAAGCACTTTAATCCTGAAAAATAAATCTTTCCTAAATCTCCTTTCTTTTACTTCTTTCTTTAAGTCTTTATTTGTCGCAAAGATATATCTAACATCTATTTTTCTTGAACATGTATCACCTAATCTTCTTATCTCTTTCTCTTCAATCACTCTTAAAAGTTTTGGTTGGAGGTGAAGGGGTAAATCTGCAATTTCATCAAAAAACAGTGTCCCTCTATCTGCACACTCTATTAACCCTGCTTTATCTTCTTTTGCATCTGTAAATGAGCCTTTCCTATATCCAAATAGTTCTGATTCTATTAAATTCTCGGGAATTGATGAGGAATCTACTGTTACAAATTCTCCCGCTCTTTTACTTAATTTATGAATTAGCTTTGCTATTAAATCTTTGCCAACTCCTGTCTCCCCTGAGATTAAAGCACAATGCGGAGAATAAGATGCTTTTTTAATAAATTTTTTAATTTCTTCAATAATTTTACTTTTTCCTATAAGCTCGTTTAATCCTGACATTGCCTCTTGCCTCTTTCAATCTCTTTTCAAACATACTAATACCTCTACTCCCTCGAGATTTACCTCTAAAATTTTTAAAATCAATAAAACTTCTCTGGAGAGGAAGAGTTTTTATATAGGAAGAAAGTTATAGAAAAATCTTATTGAAAAAAATATGGATTTGATGTATTTATATATTAGTCAAAGTGGAAAAAATGGAAAAATACAAAGTTTCTGTAATTATAGAGAAGGATAAGGATGGCTATTTTGCTTTTTGCCCTGAGTTTCCAGGGTGCTATACGCAAGGTGATAGCTTTGAGGAAGCTCTTGAGAATATTACAGATGCAGTAAAATTGTATATTGAAGATATGATTGAAAATGGAGAAGAA
This sequence comes from Candidatus Aminicenantes bacterium JdFR-78, assembly GCA_002010665.1. Lineage (GTDB taxonomy): Bacteria > Acidobacteriota > Aminicenantia > JdFR-78 > JdFR-78 > JdFR-78. The sequence goes on along the minus strand of MTON01000020.1, from coordinate 752 downwards.
ATCCCTAAATTTGAGGCTATCACTCTTAGTCAAATAGAAGTTGCTTTATGAATCCTAAATTACCCAGAGTTACTGCTGATCAAATAATAAAAGCATTAAAAAAGAAAAATTTCTTCCTCGCTCGCCAAAGTGGTAGTCATATGATTTTTAAAAACAAAGAAGGTAAAAGAATCATTGTCCCTTATCATAGTAGAAAGACTCTTCATCCAAAACTTGTAAAAAGTATAATGAAGGATGCTGATATTGATATAAAAGATTTATAAAAATATATGATTTGACTTTAATTACTTATTAATTTCTCTTATTTTACCATTCTTCATAAAATATACTTTCAAATCAGGGATATTCCAGATTCGGTGTGAAACTATAATGCAGGTTTTATCTTTGAAATTTTCATTAATTAATTTCTGAATTCTTTTCTCTGAGCCGCGGTCAAGATGTGTTGTTGCTTCATCAAATATGATTATATCTGAATCCTTTAGTATTGCTCTTGCAATTGAGAGTTTTTGACGCTCTCCTCCTGAAAGTCGAACTCCTCGCTCTCCTATCAATGTGTTATATCCATCCTCTAAATTCTTTATAAATTCATATGCTCCTGAAAGTTTTACTGCCTGTTCGAGTTCTTCCTCACTCGCATCAGGACGACTGTAGAGTATATTGTTTTTTATTGTATCATTAAATAGAAATGTGTTCTGTGAGACAATGCTTATTCTTTCTCTTAAAGATGAAAGGGATAGCTCATTTATGTCTTT
>MTON01000038.1 GCA_002010665.1 Candidatus Aminicenantes bacterium JdFR-78 | reverse complement strand
ATCCTGTGGTGTTGATGGAAGATGTAATGAGAAAAGTCGGTATTATTACAGAGATTCTTAGAGTTAATCAAGGTGGTAAATATGTCTTTACCAAGTGCCTTAGCAGATATATTCCCTTAGAATTCTGATTTCAATCATAAAAATAATTTTCCATTAAAATCTTAATTTTCTATTATATCGGAAAAATACCAAGTCTTTACTTAATTAAAAATTTTTGATATAGTGATTTCTTAATTAGAAGTGGAGGTGCAAATTGGTTCTTACGAAAGATAAAAAGAAAGCCATTATTGAAAAATTTCAAATTAAAGAGAGTGATACCGGTTCTCCAGAAGTCCAGATAGCTCTCATGACAGAAAGAATAAATTATCTAACAGAACACCTCAAAATTCACAAAAAAGACTTCCACTCTAGATTAGGCTTAATGAAATTAGTAGGAAAGAGAAAAAGACTTTTAAATTATTTAAAAAGAGAGGACCCCTCTCGATATAAAAAACTTATTGAAAGGCTAAAGATCAGGGGTTAGAAAATCTATATTATGCAAGAAAAGGTTGAATTAGAAATAGGGGGAAGAAATCTCATCATTGAAATAGGAAATTTTGCCCGCCAAGCAGACGGCTCTGCAATGGTAAGATATGGGGATACAATTATGCTGGTTACAGCAACCTCAAGAAAAGAGGTAAAAGAGATTAAGGATTTTCTCCCTTTAATTGTTGATTATAGAGAAAGCACTTTTGCAGCAGGCAAAATACCTGGAGGATTTTTTAAGAGAGAGGGTAAACCTACAGAAAGAGAAATTCTTGTAAGTCGTTTGATTGACCGTCCAATTAGACCTCTTTTTCCGGAAAAGTATTTTAATGACACTCAAATTATCGCTCTATTATTATCCGCGGATCTAGAAAATGAACCAGATACGCTCGGCATAATAGGAGCTTCTGTAGCTCTTTATCTATCTGATATACCTTTCACTGTTCCAGTTGGTGCAGTAAAAATTGGTTTGATAAATGATGAATTTATAATAAATCCATCTGTAAGCCAGTTAGATTCAAGCAAACTTAATTTAACAGTTGCAGGAACTGAAGATGGGATAGTAATGGTTGAGGGGAGTGCTAATAATGTCGAAGATGAAAAAATAGTAGATGCTATAGTTTTTGCGCAAAAACCAATCCAGCAAATTATAGAAGCTCAAAAAGAATTAGCAAATAAGTTGAAAATTCAAAAAAGAACCTATCAGACAATTGAAATCCTTGAGGAAGAATATAAAAAAATTGAAGATAAAATAGGAAATGAACTCGAGAAAGCTTTATTAGTGGAAAGAAAACTCGACAGAGAGGAAAACATAAAAGAGATTTATGAAAAGCTCTCCTCTGAAATTCCAGAAGAAGATGAAGTTGCACATTATAAACTAAAAAAGATATTTGACGAAATTATAAAGAAAACAGTCAGGAGAATAGTTTTAGAGACTGATATGAGGGTGGATGGAAGAAAACTTGATGAGATAAGACCAATATCAATTAAAGTTGGATTTCTCCCAAGAACTCATGGTTCAGCTTTATTTACAAGGGGAGAAACTCAGGCCCTTGTAACCGCAACCTTGGGAACATTTGAAGATGTTCAGAGACTGGACGGACTCGGTGAGGAAGATGAGAAAAGATTTATGGTCCATTATAATTTTCCTCCTTTCTGTGTTGGGGAAGTTTCCTTTCTAAGAGCTCCTGGAAGAAGAGAAATTGGACATGGAGCTTTAGCTGAAAAAGCTATACTTCCTGCTATTCCTGATGAGGAAAAATTTCCCTATACTATAAGAATAGTTTCAGATATTCTTGAATCCAATGGTTCTTCTTCAATGGCTACAGTTTGCGGTGGAACTTTAGCTCTTATGGATGCTGGAGTCCCTATAAGTATGAAAATAGCAGGAATTGCTATGGGATTAATTACTGAAAATGATAAATATAAAATACTTACTGATATCATAGGTTTAGAAGACCACTATGGAGATATGGATTTTAAAGTGGCTGGAACTGAAACAGGTATTACTGCTATTCAAATGGATATAAAAATAAAAAATATTAACTCTGTTATTTTAAAAGAAGCTCTTGTCCAAGCTCGTGAAGCAAGAAAGAAAATTCTGGAAAAAATGAAAGAAGCAATTGCTGAGCCAAGAGCTGATATATCCTCTTTTGCGCCTAGAATTAAAACCATAATTGTAAATCCAGATAAAATTAGCGACATTATAGGGCCAGGAGGGAAAAATATAAAGAAGATTATTTCTCAAACGCATGTCAAGGTTGATATAGAAGAAAATGGAAAAATAACAATTGCAGCAAATGATGCAGAATCTGCTGAAAAAGCAATACAAATGATAAGAGAAATTACCCAAGAAGCTGAAGTGGGAAAGGTATATACTGGGAAAGTTGTAAGAATAGAGGATTATGGAGCGTTTGTTGAAATTTTACCAAATATTGTTGGTCTATTACACATTTCTGAAATTGCACATAGGAGAATTAAGGATATTAGGAAGGAATTAAAAGTCGGTCAGCAGATAAAAGTTAAAGTCATAGATATAGATCAAGACCACAGAATTAAATTAAGCAAAAAGGCTCTGGATCCTCAACCATCTTATTATTACAAACCAACATTTAAAACTTTATCTAGAAAAACGGTTTACAAAAAGAAGGATAAGGATAGATTCTTCTAAACTTCAAAAATGAAATTTCTTTTAAAAGACAAAAAAGGCTTTACATTAATTGAATTAATAATAGTTCTTGCAATAATTTCAATACTCGCAGCCATTGCTCTACCCATGGCTGAAATTGCAGTTAAAAGGGAAAAAGAAATCGAGCTGAGAAGAGCCCTCAGAACTATAAGGGAAGCAATTGATGAATATAAAAGATTAGCTGATGAGAAAAGAATCGTTGGGGAAATTGACCCTGAAACCTATGGTTATCCTCCAAATCTTGAAATACTTGTAAAAGGAATTAAAATAAAGGATGAAAATGGAAGAATAAGGATAAAGAAATTTTTAAGAAGAATACCCAAGGATCCAATGACTAATTCCTATGACTGGGGATTGAGATCTTATCAGGATGAACCTGATTCAACTATTTGGGGTGGTCAGAATGTTTACGATGTCTATACTAAATCAACAGCAACCGCGCTCGATGGGACAAAATACAATACATGGTAAAATGAAGAGAAGCAATAGGGGGTTTACTCTTGCAGAACTTTTAATTGTAATGGTTCTTATAGGCATTCTTGCAAGCATAGCCATTCCCCAATTTAAACACGCTACACTAAAAGCCAAAGAAGCTGTACTTAAAGAAAATTTATACGTTTTAAGAAAAGTAATTGATGACTATTACTCTGATAAGGGAAAATATCCACCCAGCTTGGAGGCTCTTGTGGAAGAAGGATATCTAAGAAGGATACCAATTGATCCTATTACAGGTTCTGATAAAACTTGGGTGGTTATTAGAGAACCCCTTACAGAAGAAAACATGTATCAGGAAGAACTCGGCATAATTGATGTAAAATCGGGTTCTAAAGAAATCTCCCTCGATGGCACCCCATATAATACTTGGTAGATATGAAAAATAAAGGATATGCTCTAATTGCTTTAATGATACTTATCTCTGTTATGTCTATACTCCTGTTAACAGCAGTCCCAGTATGGCAGACAATCGTACAGAGAGAAAAGGAAGAAGAACTAATATTTAGAGGAAAACAATATGTTGAGGCAATAAGATTATATCAATTAAAACATCCAGGTGCTTTCCCACGAAGCCTTGAAGAATTATATAAAGAGAAATGCATAAGGAAATTATATCGAGATCCAATGACAGACCATGGCAAGTGGTATGTAATTTTATTATCTTCAAGAATAAGTGGCGTTGGAATACGAGGAAGATTATTTCGAGGAAGAGGGTATAAATTTAATGAAGTTATTCTTGTTCCTGAAGAACAACTTGATTCAATTGAGTTTCCACAGATAATAGGAGTTGCAAGCCGTTCTTCAAAAAAATCAATAAAAATCTATTTAAATCAGGATCAATATGATAAATGGCTATTTTTTTATGGTCAGGATCCCAAAAGAATGCCAAGAATAATTTATTATGGAAAGCCAAAATAGACTCCTTAATAAACGAGTTGGTAAATGGAATCTATATTAATCATTGCAGGTGAAAATTCGGGTGAAAAGTATGGCGCACAACTTATAAAAGAATTCAAAAAATTAAGTAATAAATACTCATTCTTTGGAATCGGTGGAAACTGGATGGAGAAAGAGGGGGTTGAACTCATATTTCGTATATCTGATGTCTCTTTAAGAGGAATATTTGAAATCATCTCCCATATTCCAAAAGTATTAAATATTTTTAATTCAATTCTAAAGGAAGTTAAAAATCGAAGACCTGTAGTTTCAATCTTAATTGATTTTCCGGATTTTAATTTAAGATTAGCTAAAAAACTGCGTAAAATGAAAATTCCTGTTTTATACTATATAAGTCCTACTATATGGGCCTGGAGAAAGGGAAGGATTAAAAAAATAAAAAAATATGTAAATAAAATTTTGCTTATATTCCCTTTTGAAATGGAAATTTATAAAAATTATGGAGTAAATGCAATATTTGTGGGGCATCCTCTTCTTGAAAGAATAAAAATTAATCTTTCAAAAGAGGATTTTTTCCGAAAATATGGACTGAACTCGAAACAGAAATTAATTGCCTTTTTACCAGGAAGTAGGGAAGGCGAAATAAAATATCATCTACCTGTTTTAATAGAAGCAATTCAAAAATTAAAGAATAAAATTAAAGCACAATTTATCCTTGTAAGAGCTGAAAACATTAAAGAGGATTTGATAGAAAAATATTTAAATTCAAATTTAGATGCGAAAGTCATTTCAGAAGATAATTATGAAGCAATGTATTACAGTGATCTAATTATATCCTCCTGTGGAACAGCAAATCTTGAAGCAGCTCTCCTTGAAAAACCTCTTATTACCTTTTATAAACTTTCTCCTTTTACCTATAATCTTGGCATACATTTTATTAGGATAAGAAACTACAGTATCGTAAATATATTAGCTGGAAAAAGAATCGTCCCAGAATTGATTCAGAAGGATTTCACTCCTGAAAATATTTATAAAGAAGCACTCAGAATTTTAAATTCACCTCAAATAACTTCTAAAATGATAGAAGAATTTAAAAAAATTAAGAAAAGTCTTGGGGAAAAAGGAGCATCCAAAAAAGTAGCCGAAGAATTATTCAATCTAATACTGGAATATAAGAAAAAGGAGGAATAGCAATGAAAGGGAAAAGAACTTTTATTATTTTAATCATTTGTATTTTTATTATCCTTGGAAATTCATTTGCTCAAGAGCAGGGCAAAAAATTAACCATGTCAAGATTATATGATCCAGGGCAACCGAGTCTAAGGGGAAAATTACCCTCTCGAATTTCATGGAGTGAAGATGGAAGATACTTCTATTTTCTCTTTCCTGATAAAAAAACTGAGGAACCTATTATATGGCGATACGATGTGAAAAAAGGTAAAAGAGAA
>MTON01000011.1 GCA_002010665.1 Candidatus Aminicenantes bacterium JdFR-78 | reverse complement strand
TTTTCAAATAATTTTTCAATTTTATATTACTAACTTTAAAATGATATTTCTTTATATATCAATAACTTAAATAAATTTTCCAAACTTGGCACGAAATTTGCAAATTTTGTATGGAAAATTTAAATGAAAGGAGGTGTGAGGAATGTTTGAGGTACTTTTTAGCTTAGAAAAAGGAATAATTGAAAGAACAGATGATATGAAGTTGGGAGTGGAACCTTGTATAGAGTTATGGTACGGGTTTATTGTTCCTTGCGGTTGTTGCATTAAACTAGGAGGATGTGGAACAATTATAGAGGATAAAGAAAAACAAAAATAATTTCCGATGGGGAGGTAGATATATTCTACCTCCTTGCTTACTGCCTTAAGAGAATAAAAAATGGAAAAGAAATTTAAATGGGGTGAAAACGTCAGATTTTTAGAGAGGGATGACAGGATAATTATAGTCAATCTTGGAACGAAGGAATTTGTGAAAATAAAAAAGGAAGCTTTAAAATATTTAAAAAAAGCAATGGAAATTGGAGTAAAAAATGTCTTAAAAGAAATTAATAATATGGAAAAGAATAGTTTCATTGGATTAATCGAATATTTAAACAAAAGAGGGTATATCACCACAAGTCCAAGTGAAAATAAAACTTTTAAGAAGATAAAATATACAGAATTTCCTAAAATAGCTTATTATGAAGCTTCTGAAAAATGCAACCTAAAATGCCGATTTTGTTATGCAAATCCTGATATTCAGCATCACTGTTATATAGGGAACACATTTCTTACAAAAAAGATAATTACCAAACTATTCGAATTGAATGTAGTTTATTTAATATTCAGTGGAGGAGAACCTCTTTTAAGAAAGGATCTATTTGAAATTATTGAATATGCAAAGAAAAAAATTAAATTCGTTGGTATGACTACCAATGGAACTTTAATAGGTAAAGAAGAAGCGAAAAAATTAAAAGAAACGGGTATAGATTATATTCAAATAAGTATTGAATCACCGGAGGAAAAAATTAATGACAAATTAAGAGGTAAGGGAACTTTTAAGAAATGTTTGGAGGCAATCAATCACTTAAAAAATGCAAACTTTAGAAAGGAACAACTGTATATAACTGCGACTATCACAAAGATTAACATCGATACTCTCATAAAATTCTCGGATTTTGGAAAAAGACTTGAGGTTGAAACCGGATTAAGTTTCTTCCAACCTGTTGGCAGAGCCTTTAACAAAAATGTATTTGCCTTATTAAAGAAAGAACTAATTAAATTCTTTTTTGAGAAATTAAAAAAGCAAAGTAAATTATATGAGCCAAATCCAGATTGTCTCAATATACCTGATCAAAAAGTTACTAGTAAGATAATTCCTTCATTAAAAAATTACTGTGGAATGGGGTTCAAAACCTTAGGTGTCAAAGAAAACGGCAGTGTGGTTCCTTGTCATTTATTCTTTTCATCTAACGATTTCATAATTGGCAATATTTTAGATAAAGACATTGTGAAGAAACTTATACTTTTTCTAAATTCGATTCCTTCGATTGACGAGATCCATGAGTGCAAAAAATGTGATATCAGGTATTTTTGCTGTAATGGTTGTTGGGCTAATGTATATTGGCATCATAAAACTTTTAATGGTAGAAATCCATATTGTGAGTTTTTTTATGATTATTTTTCATCCATTATATGGAATTTAGGAGAAGAAAAAGAGACTGAAAGAATTTATTTGGCCTTAAGTAATTTAACAAATTTTTAGCAATAATTAAACATGTTTATTGGGGATAAGATTAAAGGAGGGCTTTTTAAAAAATGGTTTCTAAGTATTTTTCTTATTATTCTAATCTCTCTATTTATTTTAGGAAATCAAGAAGAATTTTATAGAATTTTTAAAATAGTGGATAACAGAAAGGTTGTTGGAATACTAAAAGAAAAAATAAAAAATCAAAAAAAACTCATTAAATACGAGAAAGATTTACATTATTTTTCGGGTGAGCATATCAAATTTGATTTTAGAATAAAACCTGACTTTTCAAATTTCAATGGAAAAATATTGAAGAATAAAAATGAGCAGTTTTTTATAACGGATAAATATGTAAAAATTAGAACAAAAGAGAATAACATAAGAATTTACAGATTTCCATTAAAAGTGTTGCCATCCAGTATATTAAATTTATATATTCACACGATATTAAAAAAAGATAAAGAATTACCAAGAAAAATTAGTATTTTCTACGAGAATACTTTAGATTTGCTGGAAGTAGAAATAAAAAAGATAGATAAGAAGAGGTGGATTGAAATTGAATATTTTTTTGATAAAATTAATATAAAAATTAAAAAACTGTATTTTCCAAAAAGAGATGCTTATATTATATATTGTCCTCCGATATATTTCATAGATGACAAAATAGACAATGATACACTGGCAATAATTTTCAGAGAAGTGATAGGAGAGAATAATACTGTCAGTACTCCTGAAAAATTTACAGGAATCTTTAATACTAATTCTATTTTATATAAAATTACCTCAATCCAATATCTTTCCATTCCGGAAGACAATAGACAAATAATAGTAAATGAAGTTAAAAATGGTAATGAAATAACTTTACTGTTAAAAGTTAGTAAGAATAATAATATAAGAGATGGAGAAAATCCTGAAAAATATAGAGATTTCGTCTTATCTTTTACCAACTTAGATGAATTATATGAGATAAAAAGGGTTGCTTATGAGATTACAAAGTACACAAAAAACAGGCGGAAAAAGATAAAAAAAATTATAGAGTGGATAAAAGAGGAAATTACTCGAGTAAAAGAGGGGCCTTTTAATCCGGTAGAAGTTTTTAGAAATAAAAAAGGTGATTGTCAAGGCATCTCAAATCTCTTTTTATTGATGTGTTCAGTATTAAATATCCATGGTAGAGTAGTTGTGGGAATAATTATATTTAATCAAAACCAAAAATATCTTTATTCTTTCCATCAGTGGGTTGAATTGTGGGAAGGAAATTATTGGATTCCTTATGATCCCACATTTGGACTAGTAAAAATAGGCTCGAATTATATAAAATTACTCAATTTAGAGAAAAAACTTGATTTACTAAAACTAATAAATGCACTAAACCTTAAAGTTGAGATAATAAAGGAGGACCGATGAGGAGAAAAATTTTGTTAGTATTATTTTTATTAATTATTCTTTCATTTAATAATGGTTTTGGCAGTAAATTAACTCCAGAATCAGAGCTTAAATGTAAGAATCTTTTATGGCCAATAAAGCTCATAGTATTTAATGGGAACATTTGCATTCTTGACAAAGGAGATGAATCGGTAAAAATATTTGATAAAAAAGGAAAATTTTTAAAAAGATTAGGGAGGAAAGGCGAGGGCCCAGGAGAATTTTCCTGCATTGGAGATTTCTTTATTTATAAAGGAAAGGCTTATATTCTTGATACATGTAAATCAAAAATAGAAATTTTCTCCGTTCAACACGGAGTGCATTTGGAATTGAAAGGAATAAATATTCCAAATCCATACAAGATTTTGGTAGGAAATGGGAAAATATATATTTCGTCTCTTGTATTTTTAAAGGGTCAAAAAATTATTACTATTTTGGTAGAGGAAAGGAATTCATTCCAAGTAATAAATTCCTTTTTGGATTGTATACCTATTAAGAATATAGATTTGGAGAATATTTATAAAAATTCTGGGATTTTAACTGGAGGTAATGGAAAGGTGTATTTTGCATTTACCCTTTCTAATAGAGTGTTAGAATTTTCAGAAGATGGTAAACTTTTGAAAGAATATTCTCTTCCACTTAAGTCAATTGAGAAGCCAGTAATTGACAATAAAGGTCTAAAAATACTCTTGAAAAGTGCTCTTAATTATGACATTAGAATGAAGGGAGATAAAGTATATTTGCTTTGTAGAGACAAGAAAAAAAATTCTTTGATATTCGAGTTGGAAAGAGGAAAATTTGTTGAGAAATTTAATATAAAAGAGAATCTAATAAGCTTTGATATCGCGGAAGATGTAATGTATGGAATAGAGGAAGGAGGAGATCTTTTGATCTATAGGTTGAATAATGATAGAAGTTATTAATTTAAAAAAAAGATATAAAAATATTAAGGCTCTAAAGGGTATTAGTTTTGAGATAAAGGAAGGAGAAATATTTCTTATCCTTGGTCCTAATGGAGCGGGTAAGACCACATTAATAAAAATAATATTAGGAATTCTTTTTCCTGACGAGGGAAAAGTATTATTCAGAAAAAAACCTGTCTTTGGTTATATGCAAGAGGAAAAAATAGGGAAGCCAGATTGGAAGGTTGAAAGATATCTTAGATTTATAGGGGATTTAGGTGGTATAGATAAGAGAATGTTAAATAAAAGGATATTAGGTATTTTGGAAAGGTTAAAACTTAAAGAAAAGAGAGAGAGCCGAATAAAGGAACTTTCCCATGGTTTGAAACAAAGATTGAAATGGGCTCAGGCAATTCTATTAGAACCAGAAATTCTCGTTCTTGATGAGCCCACTTCAGGTCTTGATCCTATTGGGAAAGTGGAGATGAGGAAATGGATAAAAGAAGAAAAAGAGAAAGGTAAAACTATAATTATATCTTCCCATCTTTTAGATGAAATGGAGAAAATAGGAGATAGATTTATAATTTTAGTAAATGGCAAGAAAAAAGATGAAGGATTAATAGAAAAATTGAAAGAGAAGGATTTGGAGGCTCATTTTTACAATGTTGTAAAAGGAGAAAGTAATGAAGGTAATATTTAAGAATACAGTTTTTGATATATTACTAAGCAAGGCAACACTTTATACATTTCTTTTTGGCTCCTTCTTTACAGCCATTGCCTGGGGATTGAGATTCATAGTACAAATAGGTTCACAAGGGAATTATCAGGATATTTCTTTTTATCAAACTATCATATATTTTCATATAATCCTCTCCATCTATTATGTAGCTATATTAGTCAATACATCTAGTGATTTAGAGGAAGAAGTGGATGAGAGATTTCATGAAGTAACCTTGATTTATATTTCGAGATGGAAATACTTTTTTGCAAAATATCTTGCTTATCTTTTTAGTTATCTTCTTCTTTTATTATTAATAGGAAATGCTGGAGCAGTTGTATGCCGAATACTTTTAAAAACGTTTCCCAATTGGAGATTCTTTATAGCATTAGCTTTTCTTTCATTGAATATTGCCTTTTTAATCTCCCTATTTTTCATTTTTGCATTAGCAGTTTCTCCAAAAGAAAGTGGCTTTTTTACATTCTTTTTATATATACTATTCTCTCTTTTAAACTCCAAATCTATAATGAATTGGATTGTGGGGTCAGATAAAATTACTGAAATAGTTTCTTTTATTTCACCTTCTATTTTTTGGCTTCAGAATGAGTTTCTAAGATTTGGTATGGGTTGGGAATTATCTGATAAATTCTGGCAATATCTATTAAATGTATCCTTTTATTTAATTCTCTTGCTTTTAATATCTTATTTTCTTGTTAGGAGATATGAATGCAAAGCATGATTTTTGATGTTGCTAATTACATTCTTTGTAAAGTTTAAAAATAAAAATATATGTATAAATTTTTCCTAATAAAAATTAGAGAAAGAAGTAATTTTAAAAGCATATATCACTTATTCACTCATCTGAAATCCTATTGGAAACAAGCAGTCATTGGTTCAGTTTTCATGATTCTCCTCTCACTCTTAGCACTCCCAACACCCTACTTAATGAAATACATAATTGACGATGTACTTTTAGCAAAAAATATAAAACTTTTAAATCTAATA
>MTON01000017.1 GCA_002010665.1 Candidatus Aminicenantes bacterium JdFR-78 | reverse complement strand
GCTGTCAGCGTGGTCTTACCATGGTCTACGTGCCCTATCGTCCCTATATTCACATGCGGCTTCGTCCTTTCAAATTTTGGCTTCGCCATCCAATACCTCCTTTTCTATAATTTTCTTTTAATTCAGCCCTTTTATCTCACTATTGGAGATAATGGCTTCTTTTCTCCTTGAAGAGCCCACGACCAGACTCGAACTGGTGACCCCGTCCTTACCAAGGACGTGCTCTACCTACTGAGCTACGTGGGCGTAAATAAAATAACTGGAGCGGGAAACGGGATTCGAACCCGCGACACTCGGCTTGGAAGGCCGATGCTCTACCAGCTGAGCTATTCCCGCTCTCAAGTGGGCAGGGAAGGATTCGAACCTCCGAAGCGTTGCCGCAGCGGGTTTACAGCCCGCCCCATTTGACCACTTTGGTACCTGCCCACATATATAAGAGCTGGCGGAGGGACTTGAACCCCCGACCCGCTGATTACAAATCAGCTGCTCTACCAACTGAGCTACGCCAGCTTTTTTTACAAGTTTTTCTTGTTTTTTTTCGATTTATAAGATTTTCAGTATCTTTTTCCATTTTTTAGAATTAACTCTCTCGGGAATAATGAATATTACCAAATTTAAACTTTCATGTCAATATATCTATTTCCTCTCCCATTATCTAAATTATACTATATCACTTAGTTATGTCAAGGCTCAGAAAAATATTGAATTAAATACAAATTTAAAGGTTCCGTGAGCCTGAGCACGATGAATTGGCTTAAAACCTATCATTCTGATTTTACCTTTTCCTATCGAGCACTCAACAATTGCTGCTTTTCCATACATTTTCTCATCATTCTCGATGATTCCACTCAGCAAAGGATTATAATCTGGATAATAAACAATTACTTCTCCCTTTTCTACATCAAATACAGGGCTATTACGGAAAAATATAGCACAAATATTTTCAAAACCGTAACCTACAGGGTGAGAATTTTTGACTTTTACTTTTAAAATTGAACCAGGACAGTAAATTCTCCCCTTTTCTTCAGTTTCTCCACGGCGGAAATCTCGATATGAAAGGAGATTTTTAACTTTAATATTAAAATATTTTATTGGTAATTCAGAAGAATGTCCTATGGTAAGGAGCTTCCCGCCATTTCTTACGAATTCTTCAAGACTTATTATCCCTTCTTCTCCAATACCTCCTCTAAATTCTGGCGGAACTCCCTCCTTTCTTCCCTCTATTAAAGCTGACAAACTCATATTTGGAATAATAATTACATTGTATCTATTAATTAAATTTCCACTTTTAATTTCACTGTTATGGATAACCTTGAAAGAAAATTCAAATTTTTCAAGCACCCATCTAAGCCATCCTTCATCCATATTTGCAATCCATGATTGATATATTGCAATTTTCGGGGTTTCCATTTTAATTTTTCTCACCTTGATTTCCTTATTAGTTGAAAATACATTTACCCCTAATTCAGAAATTGACCTTAAAATGATTTTCTTAGTTTTTTGATTATAGGGAACAATTATGGCACCTGGAGAAAAAGATTGTTTCATCAATGAAAAGGATTCAACTGCAACATATGGATTTATTCCTTCTGAAAAAAGACGATTTATTATTTTGGTCTCATCATTTGTTTGATATGGAAGAATAAAATATCTATTTCCTTTTCCAATAATTTTACCTTTTGGAATCTGTATTTTATCTACTAATGTCAACTCAGCATTAAAAGGATTTATAATTTCAACCACTTTTACTCCCATTTGAAGAGGTAAAGTCCAGCTAGCCTCATCATAAGGTCTTTCTAAAATGCCGGGTTGAATTTCTTTTCTTGGATATACCTTAAATTCAAGCAGGTCTTTTATAAATGCTCTATAAGGTTGAGTAAGGGGAATCACCCATGTCCCAGCAGGATAATCTACACCATCTGCTTTAAAGGAGCTTAATGCCTTATAGACCTCTGCTCCTCCCTTTTGTAAAACTTCTAATAGCTTTAAAGCAGTTGGATAGTCTTTCTGATTCAGTGGAACAATATAGGCAAATGGAGGCTCACTCCTTCCTTTTTCTATCTGTCTTTTTGCAAATAAGTAATAGTTATATAGAAACTCTTCCTTTCTATTTGCCACAGTTTTTAAAAGAGAAAAGCTGACTATTTCTTCATAATCAATAATATCTCTTATTCTCCACCACCCTCCTGGCCATGGATCAATATATGATGCTTGGGGCTCATAATTTATAAATCCTCTTCTTGTTAATCTTATTTCATCTTTTCTTATGAAAATTGGAGAGGCAATGTTCACGCTTGCAGCTTCTGATAAAATACCAATTACATTGTGCCTCAAGGGTGCAGCTCGATTTGCCATATTATACCAAGCATCAAATATCGCATTTGTAGCCACACCTTTTTTACCATTATATGTTAAATCCCAGGCCATTTGAGATGTAATAATGTACAACTCTCGAAGTAAAAGAGGATCTATATTTGGATTTATCGGATCATAATAGGGAGGAATAAATAGTCTCGGCCCATATTTACCCATCTGATGCACATCATATATAACAATTGGAAACCATTCATGATAGTATACCTTTGTCAGCAATCGGGTTTCTTTCTGAGTAACCATAAACCAATCCCTATTATTATCATGTCCTGTATAATAGTGATATAACCAAGGTAAAGGTGAAGATTCATATGGAGTTCCTAAATATTTGTTGTACCAGTTATATACAATATCAATGCCATCAGGATTTACTGAAGGCACAAGGAGAAGAACAACATTTTCAAGAATTTTATTTATATCAGGTGTATTAAATGAGGCGAGTTTATATGCTAATTCCATTGACATTAAAGAGGAAGCGATTTCAGTAGAATGAATTGAACAGGATATAAGAATAACTGCTTTCCCCTCTTTAGCTAATTTTTTCGCTTCTTCATCAGAAATTTTGCGAGGGTCATGTAACATCTTTTGAATTTTCTTTATTTCATCTACCTTATTTAAATTAATAGGAGAAGAAATTACTAACATAATAAAATTTCGCCCCAGGGTTGATTTTCCAAGAGTGAGCAAATTGACCCTTTCTGATTCCTTTGAAAGGATTTTACAATATTTTACAATATCAGACCAACTTGCAATTTTAAAATCCTCGCCTATTTTAAAACCTAAAACTTTCTCTGGTGGAGTTATTTCTTTAGAAAAAGAATTTAATGAGAAAATAAATAATATTAGTATTATGCCCGTTATCCTGATACTCTTTTTTGCCATTTTACCCCCTTCTATATAAGGAATTTGCCATTTTTAATAAGGTATTTTCTCTCTGATTTAACTGTTACCTTCTCCACAAGTGCATCAAAGTGAAATTTACTTTTATTCTTTCCCAATCCATAAGAATCTCCAATTGCAAAATGTACTGTTCCAAATGCCTTCTCAGCTTCAAGCATATTCGGACATATTTTCGCATTTTTATTTGTTCCGATTCCAAATTCTCCAATGATTAAGCCGGATTCATCTGAACCAATAGTCTTCACAATTTCCTCAATGCCTTTCCCTTTATAATTAATCAATTTTCCATTTTTGAATTCCATTTCCCCGTACCCAAGTTTGTCATCAATTAGACTTATAACTATTTTACCATTAAAGGTCGACTCTACCGGTGCCGTATAACATTCTCCTGCAGGAAGATTCCCATGTTTACCTTTAGAACTTATATCTCCATTATCAATTTCCCATTTCCTCCCTTTTACACTGAACTCAATTTGTGTTCCATTGGGATTTTCAACAACAATATGCTCAGAATCTTTTAAAAAATCTACCACTTTTTGAGTAAAGATGCTCATTTCCATAAAATCGATATTCACCAGCCTTTCCATCATATCTATGGTAATTCCAGGCATCATACATATCCTTCCATAAGTAGAGCCCATTTGAACCATAAATCCTCGAAAGGGTTTTTCCTCTATTCTCGAATCCAGCATATAAACAGTAACATCTGCCTTTTTAATCATTTCTTCAAAAATCTTGGTGGGCTTGACAATTGGTCTAAGGGTTTCTGTCATGAGATAGGTTGTGGTTTCTGCTCCGACTTCTTTTGCCCAATAGGCTAATGCCTCAGCGATTTCCATTTTTTGTTTATCAGTGACAAGTAAAAAATTCTCTCCCTTTTTAATTTTAAGAGCCTGTTTGACTGCTCTTTCTCCTGCCTGTAACAATTTTTTATTCCCTTTCATCTTTTTATTCCCTTTCATCTTTCCTCTCCTTTCATTCTCTTACTCTACCATATTTCATTTATCTTTTGAAAGAGAATGAAAAAAGAATATAAAAAAAGGGAAGGGAAAAACTTCCCTTCCCTTGAAAATGCTTCGGACTATTTTAGAAGCTCCACCTCAGTCCGAGTCTAATAGAACGCACTCCTGTAATTGAGTAGACAGTTCCATAGAGGTCATCCACTACATATTTAGGAGGAGACTTGTAATAGTACAATCTGGCATATGGGTCTACATAAGTATTGGTGCGAGTATATCCACCGACATTGAAAATATCCAGATACACTCCTAATTTACCGTATTTACCTAAGGAGATAGTCTTTTCAACACGAATATCTAAATTAGTATAACTTGGTCCTCTCTTTGAGCCACGAGGATCAGCATTAACGCTCACATAACTCTGTTGAACAGGATAATCTGGTGGGAAGTATACTCGTTCAAAAGTCCTGGTCCATGGCACACCTGACAAGTGCTGAAGATAGGCACTAACAACGAATCCATAAGGAAAAACATAGGTTCCCATGAGCTTTATCTGTAATGGACGATCGAACCACACAGGACCATAAGAGTTTATCAAGGTATTTGGATTGTCGAACATACTGGATTCACCCTCTGTAGGACCATACAGAGGACTGCAATTACCCTTAAAGGAGCTATACACTATAGAACCTTTCAACTGCCAATTATTAGACATTCTCTTATCAAATGTGATAACCAATGCTTTATAGTCTCTCTTGGCCTCTGGTGGATTAGTACCTTTAAAAGCCGGGGTTGGACGGTCCTCTCTAAGTCCATAGACTGTCAATTCCTTGTCATCATCTGTCCCGAACACGCCATCCCATCCTGGATCAACAACCGTATAAGGAATCCAGATTAATCCTTTTTCATCTGTGGCATTTGGATCATATCCATTGTATAGGTCAATATCTTCGACAATGTTCCTATTCCATTTGCGAATAAATTGAATACCTATTTTAAAATCTTTAAACAATTCATGTTCTAAACCAGCAATTACTTCGTCAGTATATGGACACTTCAAATCTGGATCATAGTAATTGTATGTGGGATCTTGGATATATTCCCATTGAAGGACATATTTATCGGTTGGTGGAAGGTCCATAAATTTGTTCCCATTTAAGTCATACCAATACCACGAATAAGTTCCTGCCCCAAAAATCTGGCTTGCATTATATTTGGCTGACCATACAGGTTCATAATAACGAGCAAAGGATGCCTTGAGGGCTGTTTTACCGTCACCAAATAGATCAAAAACAACACCAATTCTTGGTGAAATTGTGAAAAATTCAACAATTTTCTTATAAGGCACAGTTAATGCATCAAATGGAGATATTTTTCCTTCAGCGTGAATTTGAGCAATTAAAGCTTCGAGAAGAGCATTTGGATCTGTAATTTCTGGATTAAGCAATTCTGGCCCATACTGGTAACGGAGTTCTGGTCTAGATTGTTCTGGCTCATATTGATAAGAATAATCAAAACGAACACCAAGATTTAAAGCAAGTCTTCCTGCTGTCAAATTATCCTGAACAAATCCAGAGAAACGGCGGG
>MTON01000010.1 GCA_002010665.1 Candidatus Aminicenantes bacterium JdFR-78 | reverse complement strand
TGTAGAATAAGACCTAATTCCCGACAGGGAATTGAAACAAAAAAATCCACGAAATCTTTTGAAAAAACCAGCGTATAGTAGAATAAGACCTAATTCCCGACAGGGAATTGAAACCTTCCTTCTTTTTCAGCTCTTTCTTTTGCTTCTTCTGAGTAGAATAAGACCTAATTCCCGACAGGGAATTGAAACCGGGAAAATTAAAATTCCAGGGGGCGTTTGGGGTCAAGGTAGAATAAGACCTAATTCCCGACAGGGAATTGAAACTACTCTAAATGCTCAGTCATAGCAAATCGTATTGGAAAAGGTAGAATAAGACCTAATTCCCGACAGGGAATTGAAACCTTTCCACTCCTCCTTCTTAGGCTTCCTGTCTACCATCGTAGAATAAGACCTAATTCCCGACAGGGAATTGAAACGAAGGAAGATTCGAAACAGAAATAACTGTAAAAACATAGTAGAATAAGACCTAATTCCCGACAGGGAATTGAAACTTTATTTTTTGCTCAATAAAACTATTAATAATTTTTAGTAGAATAAGACCTAATTCCCGACAGGGAATTGAAACTTTATAATCCTCCCATTTTACAGACTTAAAAATCGCTTTAGTAGAATAAGACCTAATTCCCGACAGGGAATTGAAACAAATCGCTCTTCTCTCTCTTTCCTCTTCCCTGCTATTTCAAATCCATGTAGAATAAGACCTAATTCCCGACAGGGAATTGAAACTTGAAGCAAAAGCAGATTTCCTTAGGATAGAGAAGCAGGCGAGTAGAATAAGACCTAATTCCCGACAGGGAATTGAAACCATTCTCAGTTGCTGGCGGTTTAGTGAAGCTCACAGTGAAGTAGAATAAGACCTAATTCCCGACAGGGAATTGAAACATTTCAAAAGGAATTCCAAGTTTCTTTAAATTTGTTACAAGTTTTTTAAGTAGAATAAGACCTAATTCCCGACAGGGAATTGAAACTTATCTATAAACAAATATATATCTGGGCGTTCTATTTCGTAGAATAAGACCTAATTCCCGACAGGGAATTGAAACTTTTCGTGTGTTTATGATTCCATTTGTATCGAGATATAAGTAGAATAAGACCTAATTCCCGACAGGGAATTGAAACCTGTAAGAGAACCTATCCCTAACGCAATATGCTCCGCGTAGAATAAGACCTAATTCCCGACAGGGAATTGAAACATTTTACTCTGGAAAAATTATTAGCATTTCAACACTTAATGTAGAATAAGACCTAATTCCCGACAGGGAATTGAAACTGTAGATAACTTTCAGCTTTATCTAAAATTTCAAATATATCTTCAGTAGAATAAGACCTAATTCCCGACAGGGAATTGAAACTCACCACCAATTTCACCTGAATTTTTCACAAAATAAATCTTTTCCATTTGAGAGAACAATTGACCTAAGAAATAAGGTATGGTTCGCTCTTACGAGCGGGTAGTAATTTAGTGAATTAAGATTAAGGATTAAAGGTCAATGGTGAATGGGTGAATCGGTGAATTGGTGAATGGGTGAATTGGTGGAAAAGAGAGTAAAAAAGGATTAAGGATTAGGGGATAAGCGATAGGTGGAAATCTTAAATTGTAAAATCTGAAACGGGAATCAGGAAGTGTTTGAATTCAATAAAGTCAATAAATTCAAGAAATTGTATTAATCAAATGAAGGACAGATCTTGCAATATAACATGATTGTTAACTTCGATTAATGAATTAATTGTTTATTTTTTAAAAATACCTGAATTTTAGCTTTATTTCTGTTCGAGAATCTTTTAAAATTAATTCCACAAAAAATTGAAAATTAAGGAGAGTGGATAATTGATAAACTTACCCCATATTGACCGCTATCTCCAAATAGCGAGTGAAGTTGCTAAAGAGGCAGGAAAGTTTTTAAAGGAAAATTTTGAAAATATAAAGGAAATAGAATATAAAGGAGAGGTGAACCTTGTCACAGAATATGATAAAGAGGCACAGGAGCTCATATACAGCAAACTTTCCTCTGCCTTTCCTGAGCACGGATTTCTGGGTGAGGAAGACCTCGAGAAAAGAGGAGATTATGAGTTCAGATGGATAATTGACCCGCTTGACGGCACAACGAATTATGCTCATGGATATCCTGTTTTCTGTGTTTCAATTGCCCTTGAACACAGGGACAGAATAATTCTTGGAGTTGTCTATAATCCCATGCTTGATGAGCTTTTCTGGGCAATAGAAGGTAGGGGTGCATATCTCAACAACAGAAAAATCAAAGTATCCTCAACCAAAGAGCTTGACAAGAGTCTTCTGGCAACAGGATTTCCTTATGATTTAAGGGAAAGCAAAAACAACAATATTAATCATTTCAATAATTTCATTTTAAAAGTTCAGGCAGTTCGGAGAGGTGGTTCAGCAGCTCTTGACCTCTGTTATGTTGCATGCGGAAGGCTTGATGGGTTCTGGGAATTAAAATTATTTCCATGGGATATAGCAGGTGGTATGTTAATAGTAAAAGAAGCAGGTGGGAAGGTTTCAGATTTCAGGGGGAATGAGATCGATCCCTACGCAAAGGAGATACTTGCAAGCAATGGCTTTATTCATTCCCAAATGATAGAAATATTAAAATTGGGAGAAAAAAATGAATAAATTGAAAATTTATAAACACATTTTATTCATTTCTTTTTACATCCTGGTTTTTCTTTTTCTTACAACATGCGCACCTATGAAAGGACCATGGGAGATTCGCGAGGAAAGAATTGGAAAGGGATTTAATCTTATAAGCAAGGAAGATGAACTCGAGTATTCAAAACAAGTGGTTCAAAAGCTCGAGCAGGACCTTGAGATTCTTAATGACCCGACTTCCCAGAGATATATTGAGCAATTGGGAAAAAGAATACTAAAAAATTCTCATCTTCAGCACTTAATAAAGGGATATGATTGGTCCTTTAAAATCGTGAATTCAAATGAGATAAATGCATTCGCAACACTTGGAGGTAAGATATATGTGAACAGGGGTTTGATAGAGAATGTGGAAAAGGAAGAAGAGCTTGCAGGTGCTATAGCTCATGAAATAGGTCATGTAATGGGAAGGCATGTTAGTAAAGAGATAAGTAAAATGGCTTTGATAAATGCTATTATTCAGGCTGGTGTAATAATATCAGGAGAGGAAGGAAGTAAGGTTCTCTCAAGTCTTTTTAAAATAGGTGGAGGAGTTGGAGCCTTTTTTGCAAGATTGAAGTTTTCACGTGATGATGAAAGGGAAGCTGATTATTTAGCTGTTCAAAATATGCATGATGCTCGTTTTGACCCCTATGGTTTGATAAGCTTTTTTAAGAGATTAAAGAAAATTGAGGAAGAAAGGGGTGCTCCAATCTGGTGGCTTTCAACTCATCCGCCAATTCATGAAAGGATTGAGTGGATATCGTATCATATAAGCAAATTGCCTATTGCTGATTATTATTCAGACCAAAGAAGATTTATAAGTATAAAGAATCATATAAAAAGGCTTCCTCCACCCAAGAAAAAAGAAAAGAAAGAGAAAGAAAAAAAGCTTGAACTTGAAAAGGTTCTAAATGTTCCGGGAAATGTTGCCTGGTTTGACACCCAGATTGATCTTGAAGATAATCAGGAAATTGTGATTGAAGCCCTTGGAGAAATATGTCTTCAAAAAGGAAATCCAAAGGCGTGGTGTAGTCCTGAGGGACTTCCTATAAAGACCCTTCAACAGCCCCTACCGGATGAAAATCTTGGAGCTCTAATTGGAAAAATAGGAGAGGAGAGTCAGGATTATTTTTTAATAGGTTCAAAGAATAAGATTAAAGTGCTCAAAGGAGGAAGACTTTTCCTTGGTGTAAATGAAGAACTTATCTCGGATAATGCAGGAGCATTTATAGTGAAAATTTATGTTTTTAAATGATTATTTTAATGATTATTTTTTAAGAAAATTTTCCATAAATCTGATATTGTAATCACCTTTCTTGAATGAAGAATTAGCTAAGATATTCAGGTGAAGAGGTATATTTGTTTTAATTCCGACAATTGTGGTGGTTTCTAAGGCAACCTTCATTTTATTAATTGCTTCTTCGCGATTCGACGCATGGACTATTATTTTTGCTATGAGGGAATCATAAAAAGGTGGGATTTCATATCCACTATAAATAGCTGTGTCAATTCTTATTCCAGGTCCTCCTGGAAGGGCTGAAAACTCGATTTTTCCTGGTGAAGGGGTGAAATTTTCTGGGTCCTCAGCATTTATTCTGCATTCTATGCTATGACCCCTTTTTTCGAGATTTTTATCAAAGGAAATTTTCTCTCCACCTGCTATTTTAATCTGCTCCTTTACAAGGTCAATATCATAAATCATTTCTGTAATTGGATGCTCAACCTGAACTCTTGTATTAGCTTCCATAAAATAATAATTTCCATCTTTGTCCATTAAGAATTCAAATGTTCCAAGGCTTTGATATCCAATTGCTGATGCTGCTTGCTCAACATCCTTCAATAATTTTTTTCTGAGCTTTTCATTTACTGCTGGAGAAGGTGTTTCCTCTATTATTTTCTGATGTTTTCTCTGAACAGAGCATTCCCTTTCTGCAAGGGCAACTACCTTTCCTGTGGAGTCGCCAATTACCTGAACCTCTATGTGACGGGCGTCTTCAAGGTATTTTTCTATATAAAGGGAAGGATTTCCAAATGAGGCTTCTGCCTCTGCCTGAGCTATTTGAAAAGCCTCTTCAAGCTGGGAGGAGGAATGGACGATTCTCATTCCCTTTCCACCGCCTCCTGCAACTGCTTTCAGCATAACAGGATAACCTATTGATGAAATGATTTTTTTTGCCTCTCTTAGGGAATTCACAACTTCATTGCTTCCTGGAATAATCGGCAGTTTTGCATTCTTCATTGTCTGTCTTGCTTTCTGTTTGTCTCCCATTAATCTTATTATCTCAGCTGGTGGTCCAATGAATTTTATTCCATGATTTTCACATATTTCAGCAAAGCGGGGATTTTCTGCAAGAAAGCCATATCCGGGATGAACAGCATCTGCCCTTGTTATTTCTGCTGCACTTATAATTGAAGCAACATTTAAATAGCTGTCCGATGCCTTTGGTGGACCAATGCACACTTTTTCATCAGCAAGAAGAACAGGAAGTGAGTTTTTGTCAGCCTCTGAATAGACAATTACTGTTTTTAATCCAAGTTCCTTGCATGCTCTGAGTATGCGAAGTGCTATTTCTCCTCTATTTGCTATTAAAACTTTTGAAAACATGGTGGATTATTTTGAAAGTCTGATTGCGAAGAGTTTTTGTCCGTATTCAACAGGCTGGCCATTCTCAACCAAAATTTTTTCCACAACTCCTTCAACCTCTGACTCAATTTCATTCATCAATTTCATAGCCTCAATAATGCATAAGACCTGATTTTTTTCTACTTTGTCCCCCTCTTCAACATAAGGTGGAGAGGATGGGTCAGGAGCACGATAAAAGGTTCCAACCATTGGAGCTTTCACATAATAAATATTATTTTCCTTTGCTTCAGAAATCTCTTGAGAGGCTTTCTGAGTTTGTTCAACTGAAACTGAGGAAGTTCCTTCTTTTCCTGGAGTGGTTATAGTAACTTGAGCAGGTACAGATACAGGAGAACCTATGTTTCTGACGATTTTAATTTTAAAACCTTCTACTTCAAGCTCAAATTCTGAAAGTTTTCTCTCCTCAACCAGATTAATAATTTTTTCTATTTCTTTGTAATCAATTTTGGAACTCACTTTCTCCTCTCCTTAAGATAATAAATACCATAATGGTAAAAATCCAAAAAGTCAAGTCTTTATTAGCCCTGTGTAAAGCTGAAAATTTGTCTTGACTAAGGGGTATTCGTATGTTAATTGATATCAGTAATAATAAAATTATTATTCGGAGGTCTTTTTATGTATGGATGGACAGGCAATATTCTGAGAATTAATTTATCATCTAAAAGGATTAATAAAGAAACATTTGATGAAGAATTTGCAAAAAAATGGGTTGGAGGAAGGGGTTTTGCTATTAAAATTCTTTGGGATGAATTAAAGCCAGGAGTAGACCCACTTGGTCCTGAAAATAAATTGATTGTTGCTGTTGGACCAATAGCAGGTATTCCTGCCCCAAATACTGGCAAGACTGTTGTTGCTGCAAAATCTCCCCTTACAGGAGGATATGGAGATGGTAATCTTGGGACAAGAGTAACCGAACATCTTAGAAAGGCAGGTTTTGATGTTCTAATTATTGAAGGAAAGGCGGAAAAGCCAACATATATTTATATAGAAGATGATAAAGTAGAATTCCTCCCTGCAGATGAAATCTGGGGAAAAGGTTCTTATGAGACTCTTGACTGGTTGTATGATAAATACGGAAGAGCGATTGGTATTTTAACAATAGGCCAGGGAGGCGAAAATAAGGTTCTATATGCAATGATTCGTAGTATGGAGGGAAGAGCTGGAGGAAGACCAGGTATGGGAGCAGTTATGGGTTCTAAAAATCTTAAAGCAATTGTAGTTAAAGGAACAGGAAAAATCCCAATAGCTGAGCCTGAAGAAATAAGAAAAATCGGGCTTGAAGATTTAAAGAAAGTTGGAGAAATAGACAAGAAAACAGGCTGGTCAATACAAGGAACAACTGGTGTGCTTGCATGGTGTAATGAGGTTGCTGCATTGCCAGTCAGAAATATGAGAAAAACGCATCACAAGGATGCATGGAAAATAGATGGCGAGAGATTGAGCAAAGCTCGTGTTGCAACCTATGGATGTCCGAATTGCACTATGCGTTGTGGAATAACCATTCTGGATAAAGAGGGACATAAAGCAGAAATGGATTATGAAAATATAGGAATGCTTGGAAGTAATCTTGAAATTTTTGACCTTGCCCAGGTTGGCTCACTGAATTATATGTGTGATGATTTTGGACTCGATACAATTTCAACAGGAGGTGTTCTTGCTTTTTATGCTGATGCAATTGACCAAGGAGCAATTGATGGCGATTTTAAATTTGGTGATGCTGAAAAAGCAAAGGAATTGTTGAGAAAAGCAGCTTTTAGGGATGGAATAGGTGATTTCCTTGCTCAGGGAACCTTGAGAATGGCAAAGAAAATTGGGAAGGGTTCTGAAGCCTATGCAATGCATGTTAAGGGGCTTGAGATTTCAGCCTATAACTGTAAATATGTCCCTGGAATGGCTCTTGCTTTTGCAACAAGTGCAATAGGTGCTCATCATAAAGAAGCATGGGTTATCACTTTTGAGATTAATGAGACAGAAAGAGGTTCATATGGAAAGGAAAAAGCAGAGAAGGTTGTTCAGCTCCAGAGAATTCGTGGAGGACTTTTTGAATTCATAGTAGCATGCAGATTTCCGTGGATTGAGCTTGGATGGGATTTAGATCACTATCCTGTTTATTTTAATAAAATAACTGGTTTGAATTGGGGGCTTGAAGATTTCTGGAAAGTGGCAGATAGAATTTATGCTCTAATTAGGGCATTCTGGGTAAGAGAGTTTCCTAACTGGGATAGGCAATGGGATTATCCACCAAAAATATGGTTTGACCCATCCAATGCTGATAAAGAAGGATTAATTGCGGGCAAGATTCTTGAACTTGATAAGTATGATAAATTACTGGATTATTATTATGAAATAAGAAACTGGGATAAAAGGGGAATTCCTAAAAAGGAGACAATGGTAGGTCTCGGGCTTGAGGAGGAAGTAAAAGAGCTCGAAAAATATGTTAAACTGGAATAAGGAAAATGAAGATCAGTGTTAAAGTTATAGGTTATTTAACAAAAGATACTGGATTTAGTGAAAGAGAAATTGAAATTCCAGGAGAAATAACAGCTGATGAATTGCTTTCAATATTAAATATCAAAAAGAATTTACCGATTCTTGTGGTTAGAAATGGAAGGGGTATCAAGTTAAAAGAGAAAATTGGAGATGGAGATAGAATTGTTATATCACCATTCTTTTCAGGAGGCTGATATAATTCTGAAAAGTATTTTTATTTAATTTTCTTCAGCATCTCCTTTGCAAGTTCTTTAAGTTCCTTTGTTTCAGGTATCCATCTTGGATCAGGCTCCATTGCAATTAATTCTTGGAGTTCTTTTCGAGCTTTGTCCTTTTCTTTAAGAGCTAAATATGTCTCAGCCAGGTAAATTCTTGTTAATGGGTTGGTCGGACAGATTTCCTTTGAGCGTAATAAATGTTCGAGGGATTTTTTCTTGCTTCCTCCTGCAAAGCCAGGAAGTTTATAGTAGACTCTTCCAAGTGCCCTATCTGGTCCTCCTCCTTCGAGTTCTGGTGCAATTTTTAGAACTTTTCTGTATCCGTTCATTATTGGCTTAACAAGGAAAAGACTTCTTAAAACACCTCTTGTCTCTCCCCATACGCCTCTTAAAGTTGCGAGCCAGAAAATTCCTTCAGGTTTTTCAGGTTCAAGATCAACTGCTTTTTTCGCATAATATATTCCTTGTGAGAATATTCTCTGTTTTTCCTTTTTATTACTTTTATGAGAACCAATATAATATAAGGTTTTTGCTATTTTCCAGTAAGCTTCGTATTTATTTTCTCCTTTTGCTATAGCTTCCTGATACTTTTTAATTGCTTCTTCTGCTTTTGATAAATCTTCCCTCTGAGCATATAGTTCATCACCCTGCTGTATAAGTGTTTTTTCCTGAGCAAAAATAAATAATGAAAAACAAAAAATCGCCAGAGCCACGATAATGAGTTTATTTCTCATATAAATCCCTCCTTTCCCTTTGACATATAGCATAAATAACTTTTCTTGACAACAGAAATCCTTTTATTTACGATTAGATAATCTATGAGAAAAAGGATTTGCTTTCTAGTAGTTGTTTTTCTTATTCTTGTGAGTAATCTACTCTCAGAAGAAATTTTTCCAATAAAAGAAAAAATTGTTGTTACTGCCTCCTTGATTCCAGTAGAATTTTCAAGAATTACAAGAAAGGTAATTATAATAGAGAGGGAGGATATTGAAAAAGCTCCAGTAAATTCTGTTGCAGATTTACTGAAATATATTGCTGGAATCGATCTGAGACAGAGAGGTCTGTTTGGAGTTCAAGGTGATTTGAGTATTAGAGGAGCTAATTTTTCTCAGATCTTAATTATGATAAATGGAGTAAAAGTTTATGACCCTCAAACTGCTCATCATAATTTGGATATTCCTCTATCTCTTTCAGATATTGAGAGAATTGAAATTTTGTATGGACATGGTTCCTCATTGTATGGAGAGAATGCTTTTGGCGGGGTTGTAAACATAATTACAAAGGATTACTCTGAAAAACAGATTTCAGGTAAATTTTCAATTGGAGATTATAGAAGTTTTTTTGGGAATTTAAGATTATTTAGAAATTTTGGCAGATTAAACACAAGTTTGTCAATTGATTATAAAAAATCAGATGGTTTTGATTATGATAGGGATTTCAATGTCTTTAATTTACTTGCTAATTCGAATTTAAATCTTTCCACTGGAAAGATTAATTTTATGCTGGGATATAATAGGAAAAATTTTGGAGCAAACAATTTTTATGCTCCGTATCCATCAAAAGAATGGACAGAAACAAGATTTATTTCAGTGAATTCAGAAATAAAGAAAACAAAAATTAAATTATATTTTCGTTCTCATTATGATAAGTTTATGCTAGATATAAGAAAACCTTATTGGTATCTAAATGAACACACCAGCTATAGTTATGGCTTTGAAGGTTATTCCTCTTTTGCTTTACCTATTTTTGGAAAGATAATTCTTGGAGGAGAATTAAGAGAGGATAGAATAAAAAGTAGCAATCTTGGGAACCATTCCTATTATAAGTTTAGTATTTTTGTAGAATATGAGAAAATTTTCGACAGATTATATTTTGATTTAAGTATAAGGAATGATTTTTATTCAAATTATGGGAATGAGCTAAGTCCTTCGCTTTCATTCAGCTATTTAATTTCAGATAATTTGAAAATAAGGAGTTCTGTAAGTAAAGCCTTTAGAATTCCTTCTTTTACTGAGCTCTATTATCGTAGTCCCGCAAATATTGGAAATCCTGATTTAGAACCTGAGAAAACCTTTTCAGTTGAATTGGGGCTGGATTATTTTCCTTCTTCTGAATTGAGTTTTGAAGGAACAATATTCTATAGAAAGGATAGGGATTTAATTGACTGGATTAGAAATAAAAGGGAGATTATATGGCGAGCAAGGAATATACAAAAAGTGATTTTTTATGGAGTTGAGAGCGGTTTTAGATTTAAAAATCTTTTTGCTTTGAGTTATTCCTATTTGAAATCAAAGCTGGAAAAACCACAAAACTTTATTTCAAAATATGCATTGAATCATCCTGTTCATCAGATAAATTCTTCAGTGTATTTTAGCCTGCCCTTTAAAATAAATGTCGGGATTTTCAATACATACAAAAAAAGGAAAGGGGAGGAGGGATACTTTTTAATTGATACAAAATTAAGCAGAAAGATTGGAAATATAGAAATATTTGTTCAAATATTAAATTTGTTGAACACAGAATATGAGGAAATTCCAGGTGTTAAGATGCCTGGAAGATGGATTTTCGCAGGCCTCAAATTTTAAAGATTTTTTACACTTATTTATATTCAAGATATTATTATAATTACTATATCTTTTTCAAAGCAGAGAAGAGGTCATCGAGCAGATCCATTACATCCTCAATACCAACTGATAGTCTGACCAGATTATCAGTAATTCCTCTTTCAATTCTGACTTTTGGTTCAACAGATGCATGAGTCATTGAAGCTGGATGACATATAAGCGATTTAACTGCTCCAAGGCTTTCTGCAAGGGTTATTAATTTTAGTGAACATAAGAATTTTCTTGTATTTTCAAAGTCAGCATCAACTTCAAAGGATACCATACCTCCGAATCTTTTCATTTGTCTTTTTGCTATATGGAATCCTTTATGAGTGGAAAGTCCAGGATAATAAACTTTTTTAATTTTAGGATGATTTAATAGAAATTCTGCAATTTTTTCAGCATTATCACAGTGTTTTTCCATCCTCAGAGAAAGGGTTTTTAATCCTCTTAAAACAAGAAAGCAATCCAGGGGAGCTGGAACAGCTCCAACTGCATTCTGGTAAAATTTCAATTCTTCATATAATTTTTCAGAATTTGTCACAAGAGCACCACCAATTACATCAGCATGCCCATTTAAATATTTTGTTGTGCTATGAAGAACAATATCAGCTCCCAGTTCCAAGGGTTTCTGAAGATATGGAGTGGCGAAGGTATTGTCAACAACTACAATGATTCCATTTTCTTTGCCGATTTGAGCACATGCTTTTATATCAACTATTTTAAGAAGGGGATTGGTTGGTGACTTAAGCCAGATAATTTTGGTGTTTTTCTTAATTGCATTTCTTACATTTTCCACATTTCTCATATCCACGAATGTGAAATCAAAACCAAATTTTTTATATAGTTTTGTAAATATTCTATATGTTCCTCCGTAGAGGTCATCAATTGCAATTATATGGGAGTTTTTTTCAAGTAAATTGAGAACAGTATTAACTGCCCCAAGTCCACTTGAAAAGGCAAGTCCATATTTTCCATTCTCCAGAGAGGCAATTGCCTTTTCAAGGGCAATTCTTGTAGGATTTTCTGTCCTGCTGTAACTATATCCTTTTGTAATCCCTGGCTCTATTTGTTGATAGGTTGATGTCTGATATATGGGAAAACTAACTGCACCTGTTAAAGGGTCATTAGGTTGACCCTGATGAATTGATTTTGTGTCAAATCTCATCTCTGACCTCCTTCTAAGGGATATGGAATAAAATTTAGCTAAAGAGAATTCTAATATTTAGAGAAACAGGAAAGGGGAAACCCCGAATACTGTCCCCCCTAATTTGAGGGAGCAGTATTCGGGTTGCGCATTATCATGGCGGGATCTATTAGCAAGTGAATTTTAATAAAATTAAAATTCATGTTTAACTTTATACCCAAAAAATAATTAATTGTCAATAAAGTTAGCATTATAGAGCCAAAATAGATATAGACATATTTACCAGTTAGAGAGGAAAAAGTTAATAAAGAGAGTTGAGGCTGCCCATCACATCCTGGTTATAATAAAGAGTTTGAGAG
>MTON01000016.1 GCA_002010665.1 Candidatus Aminicenantes bacterium JdFR-78 | reverse complement strand
CCTTGACTTTAAAAGGAGGCTTAATTTTAATATATTTCGTGTAGATTTTCTCATGAGGCAACGATTCAATTTCATATAGATTTTAAGTGATTCAATTCGAATACTTGACAATTTAAGTTAAAGTATTAAAATAAGTTGTTCAAAATCTTTATGAATGATTTTTAAAAAATGAAAGTAAAAGATACCTTAAATCTTCCAAAAACAGCATTTCCAATGAAAGCCCAACTTCCAAAAAAAGAACCTGAAATTTTAAATAAATGGGAGAAAATCGAGCTCTACAAAAAAATTTTAGAGAAAAGAAAAAACAGTCCTCCCTTTATTCTTCATGATGGACCCCCTTATGCTAATGGAAAAATTCATTTAGGACATGCTTTAAATAAAATTTTAAAGGATTTCATCGTCAAGTCTAAAACAATGCAGGGGTTCAAATCTCCATATCTTCCTGGCTGGGATTGTCACGGATTGCCCATTGAAATAAAAGTTGACCAGTTATTGGGCGAGAGAAAAAAGGAATTATCTATTATTCAATTTAGAGAAGAATGTAAAAAATATGCAGAAAAATACATAAATATTCAAAGAGAAGATTTTAAGCGCCTTGGAGTTCTGGGAGAATGGGATAAACCTTATCTAACAATGTCTCCAGAATATGAAGGTGATGTTATCAGGTGTCTTGCCTCGTTCTTTGCTTCAGGAAATATTTATAGAAAAAAGAAACCAGTTTTATGGTGCATACATTGCCGTACAGCACTTGCAGAGGCAGAAATTGAGTATAAAGACCATGTTTCGCCTTCAATTTATGTCAAATTTCCCTTAGTATCAGATATCAGTAAAAAATTTCCGGTATTAAAGGGAAAAAGGGTCTCAGTAATAATATGGACAACAACTCCATGGACTTTACCAGCAAATTTAGCAATCGCCTTTCACCCTGATTATGAATATTCTGCATTTCAGGTAAATGACGAGGTATATATAGCAGCTAAGAGATTGATTCCAATTGTGGCAGAGGCTTTAAATATCTCTGAATATAAAATATTAATTACTTTTCAAGGTAAAGAGATAGAAGGACTAAAAGCAAAACATCCTTTTCTCGAGCGAGAGTCTCTCCTTTTACTTGCAGATTTTGTTACCCTTGATCAGGGAACAGGNTGTGTTCACAGCGCCCCAGGTCATGGTGAGGAAGATTATGAAATGGGTTTAGCCTATGACTTAGATATTTTTGCACCAGTGAATGAGGAAGGTAAATTCACCTCTGAAATTCCAGAATATGAAGGTATTCAGGTTTTTAATGCAAATGAGCTTATCATTAAAGATATGAAAAAAAAGAAAACTCTTCTTGCAGAAGAAAAAATAACCCACTCTTATCCCCATTGCTGGAGATGTAAAAACCCTGTTATTTTCAGAGCAACTGAACAATGGTTTATATCAATAGATAAAAACGATTTAAGAAAAAAGGCACTGGAAGCAATTGAAAAAGTAAAATGGATTCCTGAATGGGGAAAAGAAAGGATCTATAATATGATGGTTTCCAGGCCTGATTGGTGCATCTCAAGACAAAGAATCTGGGGAGTTCCAATACCTGCTTTTTACTGTGAAAATTGTGGGCATATTCTTGCAAATGAAAAGATTGCCTTAAAGGTTGCTGATGTGTTTAGCAAATATGGTTCTAACAGCTGGTATGAATTACCAGTAAAAGCATTTTTACCTCCAAACATTAAGTGCCCAAATTGTGGATCAGAAAATTTTACAAAAGAAAACAATATTCTTGACGTATGGTTTGAATCTGGTGCAAGCCACAGTGTTCTTGGAAAAAGAGAGGATTTATCCTGGCCTTCGAATGTTTATGTTGAAGGACATGACCAATACAGAGGATGGTTTAATAGTTCTTTAATTATTGGAATTGGGGTCAAAGGTGCTCCTCCATATAAGGAAGTAATAACTCATGGTTTTGTTTTAGATGAACAGGGAAGGGGCATGTCAAAATCCCTCGGAAATGTGATTGAGCCTCAGGAAATTATAAAGGAAAACGGTGCTGAAATATTAAGATTATGGGTTGCGATGCTGAATTATAAAGAAGATGCGCGTCTGGGCCCAGAAATTCTTCAGAGAATTGTCGAAGCATATCGTAAAATAAGAAATACATGGAGGTTTATTCTTGGAAATCTTTATGATTTTCAACCTGAAAATCATACTGTCCCCAAAGATGAGCTTTTAGAAATAGATAGATGGATTTTAGAAAAGACAAATAAAATTGGAAAGAGGATTTTAAAAGCATATAATGATTATGAATATCATATCGTTTTTCATACTATTTACAATTACTTTACGGTTGATTTAAGTGCCTTTTATTTAGATATTCTTAAAGATAGACTTTACTGTTCCCATCCTGATTCCCCTCTAAGAAGATCTGCTCAAACAGCGCTGTTCCATATTCTAAAAAATACTCTTCTTTTAATGGCTCCAATTTTACCTTTTACAACCGAAGAGGCATGGGAACATATGTGTGATTTCGAAGGAAAAGAGGAATCCATTCATTTATGTTTATTCCCTGAATTTAAAGAGAAGTGGGTAACTGCTGAAGAAGAAAGAAACTGGGAAAAGCTTCTCGACCTAAGGGATAGAGTTTTGAAAGAGCTTGAAAAGGCGAGAGAATCTGATTTAATCGGCAACTCCCTTGAGGCAAAAGTCGAATTGCTCTTACCCTCCTCGGATTCTTCTTTTTACGAAAAATATCACTCTGAGCTTCCATCCTTATTCATTGTCTCTCAGGTTAAAACAGATTTTTGGGAAGATAATGATATAAAAATAACTATTAAAAGAGCAGAAGGAGAAAAATGTGAGAGATGTTGGAACTACTCCATTGAAGTTGGGAAAAATAAAGATTTCCCAACTTTCTGTCCAAGATGCATTGAAGTCCTAAAAAAACTAAAAGCTAAAAACTAAAAATGAAAAATTACAATGAAAAATTAAAAACTGATTTAAAAGAAAGAGCTTATCAATATGCACTCAAAATAATTGATTTTATTGATAACTTGCCAAAGGACATCTCCACCAAAATGATTGCGG
Source organism: Candidatus Aminicenantes bacterium JdFR-78 (assembly GCA_002010665.1). Lineage (GTDB taxonomy): Bacteria > Acidobacteriota > Aminicenantia > JdFR-78 > JdFR-78 > JdFR-78. Next base: position 9,879 of record MTON01000016.1, on the reverse strand, counting down.
GGCAACTTTTAAGAAGTGCAACTTCAATTGGTGCAAATATAATTGAGGCTCAAGCTAGTAATTCTAAAAGAGAATTTATAAATTTTTTTCATCATTCTTTAAAATCGGCTAACGAAAGTAAATTTTGGCTTGGGCTTTTAAAGGATACGAATAAAGCAAATAGAGAAGAAGTCGAGATCTTATTGAAAGAAACAATAGAATTAGGGAATATCCTTGGTTCTAGTTTATTAACCTTGAAAGGAAAAAAATAATTTTTAGTTTTTAATTGTGGCTTTTAATTTTTCGCTTTTAATTTTTGGTTTTGATGCGTGTTTTAAATAAATTTAAAAAAGAAAAATTTTATTATCTTGTTATACTTGCAATTTTCATTATTGACTATTTAACAAAACTCTGGATCACAAAAAAGATTCCTCCCTATTATACAAAGGAAATTATAAAAGGCTTTTTCAACTTGACCCATATTCACAATAGAGGCGCAATTTTTGGATTTTTTGCTAATTCTGAGAATCCCTATATTTTTATTTTTCTAACCATTCTTTCCTTAGGAGCATTTATCTTTATTATTTACTATTTTCTAAGAATACCTATTACTGAAAAATACTTAAAAACTTCATTATCATTGATCCTTGGAGGAGCATTTGGTAATTTATTTGACCGTCTTTTACGGGGCTATGTTGTTGACTTCTTTGATTTTTACATAGGTAAATACCACTGGCCTGCCTTTAATATTGCTGATTCATCAATAACCATAGGAGCAATAATTTTAATTATTATCATATTCTTTAGGAGACCAAAATGTACCCTTTGCTCATAAAAGTCGGCCCTCTCACCATACATACTTATGGGCTATTACTTGCAATTGGAGTTCTTGTTGCATTTATTTTTATATATAAACAATCTAAAAAATATGGACTTCCTGCGAATAAAATATTGGATTTGGCTTTTTATACTGTAATAATTGCCTTACTTGGAGCAAAAATATTTCTTTTTATCGGAAATTTTTCATATTATATAAAATACCCTAAAGAAATAATAAGCATGGCACGCTCTGGAGGAGTTTTTCAAGGGGGACTCATCTTTGGCTTTCTGTTTGCTATTTGGTATTTAAAAAAGCATAAACTTCCCGCATGGAAAGTGGGTGATATTGTTGCTCCTGCATTGGCATTGGCACACGCAATCGGAAGACTTGGTTGTTTTTCTGCTGGTTGTTGCTTTGGAAGAGAATGTTCTTTACCTTGGGGAGTTACCTTTAAGAGTGAATATGCGCATAATTTAACTGGAATACCAATAGATTATCCTATACACCCGACTCAATTATATGAGGCAATTCTAAATTTTATGAATTTTTTAATTTTATTTTTTGTTCTAAAGAGAAAAAAATTCGATGGACAGGTTTTTTCTTTATATTTAATTAATTATTCAATAATCCGTTATTTTGTTGAATTCTATCGAGGAGACCATCCTCCAAAGGCATATTTAATTCAAGGTTCTTCTCCATATACAAGTCTTTCAACTTTTCAATTAATATGTATTATAACTTTTATAGCTGGAATTATACTTTACTGGTTTCTAAGAAAAAAGCATGTCTGAATATCTCAGTTTTCGTGCCTCATCGTTAGAAGGTGGTCTTAGACTCGATATTTTTCTTTCAAAAAAAACGGATTTGAGTAGGTCTCAAATTAAAAAATTAATTGAAAATGAGAAAGTCAGGGTAAATAAACAATTCAAAAAACCAAGCTATATTGTCAAAGAGAATGATTTAATCGAAGTTGAAGTCCTACCACCTGAGAAAGACGAGATTAAGCCCCAGCCCATCCCTTTAAATATAATTTATGAAGACAATGATATACTTTTAATCAATAAACCTTCAGGAATTATTGTCCATCCAGGAGCTGGAGTTAAAGAAGATACATTAGTTAATGCACTCCTCTTTCATTTTCCTGAAATAAAGGGCATTGGCTCTGAAAAAAGACCTGGAATTGTCCATCGACTTGACAAGGATACTTCTGGTCTTATGGTAATAGCAAAAACAAACAGAGCATACTTAGAATTGCAAAGACAATTCAAGGTTCGGGAAGTTGAAAAGAAATACCTTACATTAGTAAAAGGAAAAATGCCTTCTATGGAGGGAAAAATAGAAATTCCAATAGGAAGACATATAAGGGAGAGAAAAAAAATTTCTATAAGAACGACTAAACCTAAAGAAGCAATTACTTATTATAAAGTTATCGAAGAAATTAAAGATTTTTCATATCTTGAGGTTAAACCAATTACAGGAAGAACACATCAGATAAGAGTTCATCTTTCCTCTTCTGGTCATCCAGTGGTCGGAGATAAAAAATATGGTGGATGTAATTTAGAAATTAAATGCCCTCGCCTATTTCTCCATGCTTATTATCTTTCCTTTATTCATCCAACATTAGATAAAAAAATAGAATTTTCTCTTCCCCTTCCAGATGATTTAAATGATTATTTAGAAAAACTGAGATATGTCCACAAGAATTAAAATATTCCTTCTGCCTTTCGGTTTTCGGTATTATTAAGGTATAAAAAAGCCCGCCCATTCCAAAGAATGAGCGGGCGAGTTTCCACAGGAACTAGAACTCGAATTAGAAGCTGAACCTCACACTGAACTTGATAACTCTGGTTCCACTTACACCAGTGACCTTCTTATAATTACCTTCTAATCTAACTGTTCCCTGAGTAGTATTCTCTGCTGCTGGATACCAGATGTAAATGTCATCCTCACCAACACTTACATTTGTCCAGCCAAGCACATTAAATGCATCTATATACACGCCAAGGCGACCAAAATCTCCTATTGGAAATTCTTTTTCAACTCTGAGGTCAAGAATATCAGAAGAACGACCTCTTCTTGTGCCTGGTGGCTCGAAGTAAACCCAGTAATAATCGCGATCTGCATTATTAGCTGCGCACCAATCTTTCGGAGGAACAATGTATCCACCTCTTGCCCATGGAGCACCACTGAAGTGACGATAGTAACCACTTAAGAAGATTCTGTAAGGCAACTGAACAGTACCCATTAACTTAATCTGGAGAGGTCTATCAATACTGATTCTTCCATATCTATTGACGAAGAAATTAGGAGTATCTGCTGCACCAGACCAACCCCAGGACTCGCCATACCAACCACCGATATTACCATATGCCTTGCTGTATACTACTGAACCAGCAAACTGCCAGCCATTAGACATGCGCTTATTGAAAATGAATTCTAATGCCCAGTATTTTCTCTTCAGCTCAGGAACATTATGAGCTCTCCAGAAGAATGGAGGACAATCTTTTGTCCTTACATAGAAGGTAACCTGTGTATCTTCATATTCATCTGTACCAGGAACAATTGTTGTAAATGGGACCCAATATTCAGGTGCATATTCAAGAGTATAGAGCCACTTTTGATCATCAATAGACCAGGCTGAATCTTCGAAAATATTCTTCTTGTTTTTGTAAAGGAAGTTCACACCAATTGAGAAGTCTTTGAACAACTCGTGCTGGATTCCAATCAGGTACTCATCATTAATTGGAGATTTGGTCCCAGGCTCAAGTTTCTGCTTCGCTAATTCAATATCCATCACTCTGTAATCATATGCTGGATGAGGTACAAAAGTATCGCCCTGATCTACTTCATTATTCATATTGGTATCAAACCAGTAGAATCTGAAAGCTCGAGGATAGAATGGATGAAATACTGAGAAATATTGGATCATCATGTATTCTGTATATCGAGCAAATGAACCCTTAAGAGCTGTCTTGCCGTTCCCAAATACATCCAGAGTGAATCCAATTCTTGGAGACCAAGCATTCCATACCATAATGTCTTTCCAGTCTTCTGATCTGAGCTCATCCCATGGATTTATACCATTTGGATACTTGTCTGGATACAAGGAAGCTACATATGGTCTAATTATGTTTTCTCCAATCCAATAAGAGAGGTCAGCAGATCTTCCTTTTACTACTCCAGGCTTCCATCCTGTAGAGCGGTCGAAACGAATACCAACATTTAATGTAAATCTGTCTGCAAATGTTACTGAATCCTGGATGTAAGCACCAATTCTATTTGCCTTATCAATTATCTTGGAGGAACCTTGTTCAGTTCCGCAGGTAAAGAAGTAAATTCTTCCAACGATGCCACCATAATAGTGAATGTCATTTCCCCACCAATATGCAAGGAGATTATCCTTTCTCCACCAATCCCAGTCACCATATGCATCCTCATATTCGACTCCCATCTTAATCTCGTGGTCACCACCAAGGAAGTCATCCTGGAACCTGGTTAGATAAGCACCTACCTGAAATCTCTTTCTCAGATATGTCTCATTAAATCGAGCAGTAGTAAATCTTCTACCTGTACTTGCATCATAGTAGTATGGTAATCCTCTTGCTTCTTCCTGAAGTGGTAACGGGAACCATCTATGAACATATCCAATTCTCAGATCGAGAAATGTATTCTGGTCAATAATGTAATTGATTATACCATTTCCAGTGTAGTCTTTTTCATGATCCCACACTCTTGTTGCCTGGAATGGTAAATTCCATCTTGGCTGTTCATACATTGGACGATAACGATCAACGTAATTGAACATTCCCATTACTTTCAAGCTGGGTGTAAGCTGAGCTGTTAATTTGATGAATCCCATCTTTTCTTCGTGGGTCCAGTTGTATGTTCCATGGTGTACACCAAGAGGATCAGTAAAGGGGATGAAGTTTGTAAACTGCTCTTGCTTGATGTATCGGATATTAGAGAAGAACCAGACTTTATCTACCATAATTGGACCACCAAGACTAAAGGAACCATCAAACCAGCTTTTATCAACTGTAGGCTTAGAAACACCAAGCGCTTGAATTTGTTCATCTGTCCAAAGGTGCTGAGCAAAATCACTGTTTGTGTAATAAACTACTGCACCACCACTAAACTTATTACCCCCTGACTTTGTAACGATATTAATATATCCTCCGTCAGTGTATCCAACTTCTGCAGGGTGACCAGCAGTTACAATTTCCACCTCATCCATAACATCAAAATTGATATTGGTGAGTGGATACATAACCACTGGGTCATTCATATTAACACCATCGAATGCATAAGTATTGCTTCGAACTGTTCCACCATGAATAGAAGAAGTTCTTCTATATGTTACTCCTTCTGAAACAACACCAGGTGCAGCATTAACAATATCATACAAGTCTCTAGCTATAGGAACATTTCTCAGTAATTCAGAAGTCATTGTTACTGCTATTTTTGAAGATTCAACGTCCACTACTGGTGAAGGAGCTGTAACTGTTACTTCCTCTTCAATTGTAGCCATTTTCATCTGAATGTTAACTGTCACTGTCATACCAACGTGGACAATTATTCCCTTTCTTTCAATTGTCTGGAAACCAGAGAGCTCTGCTCTTAATGTATACTCTCCTGGAGGAACAGCAGGAAATCTAAAATCTCCGCTTGCAGTTGTTACGAATGTTCTGGATCCAATCATTTGTGGAGAGGTAATAGTAATAGTTACGCCTGGTAATGGATTTCCTTCTTCGTCCGTGACTGTTCCCTTGATTGAACCTGTTTGTCTTTGAGCCCAAACAATAGTTGACAATGAGAAAATTAGGAGGGTAATTAATAAGCTTTTAATTATTTTTTTACTCACGGTTATTTAACCTCCTTAAAATTAACTTAAATATTAATTGCCCTTTCCCACCTTAAAGGCCAACGCCTTTAAGGCCCTTTCTTTTTTCCTTTTTGATTCTACTTTTATTCCCACCTCCCTCTTCAATTGTTTTACTCCATTCTTTTGGCATGCAATATTCATGCCAATTTTTTTAAAAATATATATTTTCTTAAATCATTAAAAATCAATGACTTGATTTTTTAAATTTTATAAAAAATCTTTTATATTTAATAAAAAATTCAAAATTTTGAATTTTAATCCAAATTTTTGAATCCTATTTCTGTTATCGTTTCTGAAATTTTCAAGTAAATTTTTTAAGCCTTAAATAAACCAAAAAGCCTATTATGATTAAATAATTGACTGTAACGATGGACAAATGCATATAAAGCCGAAAAAGTTCTCTCCCTAAAATTTCATAGAGTGTTCCACCTATTAAGAATAGATTAAAAATAAGGAAGTATTTTAAAATTCTTGGAAATAATCCAAAATAATTGATTAAAATCATAATTCCAAGAATTGAATAAAGATAATTATAATACCACCCAAGGGGAGAAAGGAGAGGAATTAAAATAAACAATATAGAACTTTCGAGAATTTCAGCATTTTTCAACTTCTTTTTAGTGCCAATTTTTATTATGTATATTGTTAATAAAGCCAAAAAAAGCATAATTAAAATCAATAAAATTCTTATAATAGTTTCTCTCCCATCAAACCACTTAATTAAAAGAGCATAAATTGAAGCATTATCATAAGCTCCAAGAAGCGGTGGAGTGGTGAGGGAAAGATTATGTTTCCAGGTGGTAAGTAGTCTAATATTGCCTTTTAACCCATATTGGACCGAAGGTAAAAAGAGAACAATAAGGGAGAACACGAAACTCCACAGAATAATTTTAAATTTTTTTTTGACAATAAAATAAGGCAAAAAAATTAAGGCATAAAGTTTAATCGGGAGAGTAAAAGCCCAGAGGAAACCGGCCAAAACCTCTTTATTTTCTAAAATTTTAATTAACATCAAAAGAAGAAGAAAAATTATAAGACAATTAATCTGTCCTAATTGAAGCTCTCTACCATAAAATTTAACTAATATCAAAAAGGTGAGCAATATTAAAATCCATGCTCTTTTTCTTTTTGCAGGTAATAAGTGATATGAAAAATACAGAGATAAAAAATAGGTAAATAGAACAATAAAATACCATATTGTCTTTGCGAAGGTTAAAGGCAGAAATGAAAATGGGACAAATAAATATGCTGAAAATGGCAAATATTTAAACTGCTCATGTCCATCCGACAATCTATAGAGATTCTCGCTCTTTAAAATTCTTTTTCCTGCTCTATAACAGACTTCAAAATCTGTCATTTCATTTTTTACTTTGAAAAGGAATAATAAGAGGAATGCCAGAAAGATAAATATAAGTAAAATAATTATATAATTTCTTTTCATGATATTCATTCTCATACAAGCTTTTTTACTTGTCAAATCTTATTTGACAAGTAATAGCTATTTTTTTATATTTTCTTTTCAACTAATATGTTCAAATTTTTAAAATCAATATTAAAAAGGAGCGCACCAAAATTTGTGTATTCAAATAAATATTGGGTGAATATTGGCAATCATGTTTTCCCAGTTGAGAAATATAGATTAATTTACGAAAATTTAATTAAAAAGGGAATTAAAAGAAAATATATAATCACGCCTAACCCAGCGAATGAGGAGGATATTTTACTCGTTCATACTCCTAAATATGTGAAGAAATTAAAAACAGGCTCGCTTTCTTCTCGTGAGATAATGACTCTGGAACTCCCCTATTCAAAGGAATTGATGTATTTTGCATGGTTATTCGTTGGAGGAACAATTGAAACCTTTAAATTGGCGTTAAAGGAAGGTGTAGCGATTCATGTTGGAGGTGGTTTTCACCATGCTTTTCCTGATCATGGAGAAGGATTCTGTATCCTCAATGATATCGCAATTGGCTTAAGAAAATTGAAGAAAGAAAATAAAATAAAAAAAGGCATGGTAATAGACTGTGATGTCCATCAAGGAAATGGGACTGCTTTTATTTTTTCAAAAGAATCTGATATTTTTACCTTTTCAATTCATCAAATGGATAATTATCCAGCTGAAAAACAAAAAAGTGATATTGATATCGGACTCTGGTCTGGAGACGGCGATTGGGAATATCTTGAAGCCTTAAAAAAATTTATTCCAAAAATTTACACGGATTTTAACCCTGATTTAATTGTTTATTTAGCAGGTGCAGACCCCTATGAAAAAGACCAGCTTGGAGGCTTGAAATTATCCAAAAAAGGATTGCAAGAAAGAGATAAAATCGTTATTGAGAATGCTTTAAAATTAAAGATTCCTGTTGCCATTCTTTTAGCTGGCGGGTATGCATTTGATGTAAAAAATACAGTCGAAATCCATTTAAACACTATCAATCTAGCAATTAAATTATTCAGAAAATACACTTAAAAAACTTCGTGATCAATCCAATTAAGATATTCCTTAAATCCTTTTATAATAGGCAATGCAATTATTTCTGGGACTTTATATGGATGTAAATCACGAAGTCTCTCTTCCACTCTTTTATACATATCCTTCTTGGTTTTTATTATAAGAACATGCTCTCTTTCATTATCTATTTTACCCTGCCACCAATAAAAAGAATTCCCAGAAGGAAGAACAGTAACACATGCAGCCAATCTCTCCTCAACGAGTTTTTTAGCAATTTTATTAGCCTCTTCCTCCTTATTTACTGTTGTAAAAATTACAATATAATTTTTCATCATTCCTGTAAGAAAATATGAGCATAGACTTTAGCGTCATCAACCATATTATCTATTATACAATATTCATTTGGTTGATGAGCTGTCTCGTCCATTTTTGCCCATACAGCTGCATGAAAGCCTTCTCTTCGAAAGAAAGCAGCAACAGTCCCTCCTCCAATACCCATTGGTTTTGCCTCTTTGTTATAAACCGCTTTTATTGCCTTTTTTAATTTTTGAACAACTTCTGAATCTACAGGAGTTGAAGGTGCAGCTGGTGCTTTCTGAGCATAATCCTTTTCAATCTTTACCTTAAATTTTTCCTCTATTTTCCTAATCATCTCATCTATTTTAGCCTCAACTTCCTCAAAGGAATATTCTGGCATTACCCTGCAATCAAGATAGAAAACATCATCTCCAGGAATTGTATTAACATTGGGCACATTTGGTTCTTTTTTTGTTGGCTCAAAAGTAGAGTAAGGAGGGTCAAAAAGAGGGTCTTTATGGCTAAAAATCTGATAGAGTTTATCAAGTTCTGTAATCAAATAAGAGGCAGCCTTAAAACTATTAATCCCCTTATGAGGCATGCTTCCATGGGACTGTTTCCCAATTGTATGAAATTTAAGCCACAATAATCCTTTCTCTGCAACTTCAATCATTGTTCCTTCTTCATTTCCAGCGTCAGGAACTATAATTATATCCTGTTTTCTGAAAACATTTGTGTTTTTAAGAACATATTCTATCCCTTTTCCGCTGCCTGTTTCTTCATCTGCAACAATTGCAAGCCCAATATCATAATTTGGTTTAATACCCTCTGCTATTAATGCTTTAATTGCAAAAATAGAAGCAATCATTTCCTGTTGATTATCTTCAACTCCCCTGCCATATAATTTTCCCTCTTCTATCCATGCCTTGTAAGGGTCGCCTCTCCATAAGGAAAGCTCCCCTGGAGGAACAATATCCATATGGGTCATTATCCATATTGTTTTCTCAGAGCTTTTACCTCTATAAAAGGCAAGTAAATTAGGACGATATCCTGAAGGCACATCTAGATCAGGAGCCCTAACTTCCTGAATTTCTGTTATTCCAACTTCATTTAAAAGTTTTTTAATCAATTCTGCTTTTTCCGCTTCTCCTTCGCCCCCATTAATTGGAGAAAGAGCTGGAACAGCGGTTAATTTGATTTGCCAGTCTATCATTTCATCCCTTAAATCTTCGATTCTTTTGCATAAAACTTCAAATTCCTTCATGATTTCTCTCCTTTAATTTCAATTTTTTTCTTAACAATATTATCATTCGATTAACCATTAGGCAAGTATTTTTTAACTTCTTAACCAAAATAGATATAGACATATTTACCAGTTAGAGAGGAAAAAGTTAATAAAGAGAGTTGAGGCTGCCCATCACATCCTGGGTATAATAAAGAGTTTGAGAG
>MTON01000033.1 GCA_002010665.1 Candidatus Aminicenantes bacterium JdFR-78 | reverse complement strand
CTTGAATTTTCCATTGACGAGGTTTATCCGGACAGAAACGAATTCTCAATCTACCTCTCTTTCCAGAAGTCGAGTAATAATAAGGATTTCTTTTATTGAAATCTCTCCAGTATGAATAGTAAGGGTTCCCATGTCTCCACCAGTCTCTATTATAATATGTCTGTTCAAATTCTACTCCTAATTTAAATTCATGATCTGCTCCAAGAAAATCATCCTGAAATCTTGTTAACCATATAGAGAATGGAATTCGAATTCTCCAATATTCATCGCTGTACCATGTATATCCCCAATATACTCTGTTTTTCCTATCATAATAAGTATAATTTCCACCGTATTCTGGACGAGCAATAATTGGAAAATACCTGTAGACATATCCACCCCTAATATCAAGGAAAGTATTTTGATCAATTACCCAGTTCAATTGGTGACTCGTTGCATAAGAATTTTCATGATCCCAAGTTGCAGTGACTGGCCAGCTATAAGATGATGCTGCTCTATTTGTGTAAACTGGTTCGTAAATATTATTGTAATGGAGCATTCCCATATACTTTAGATTTTTCGTGATCTGGAAGGTTAGTTTTGCAAAACCTAACCACTCCTTGTGTTCAAAATCATAATGCTTCAGCATATCAGGGGTTGGAGAACCTGGAAGGTCAGTTCTTATTTTTGCTAATCTCTTCTCAGGGCTTAATGGATTTGCCTTTGCCCATAAGAGTCTTCTGCCATTTACAAAGAACCATATTTTATCCTTAATAATAGGACCTCCAAAGCTAACTGAACCATCTTTATAGTCTGTAAATTTTTCAGGTGGATTCACACCAAGTGCATCTATTTGTTCTGTAGTAAAAAGATCTTTATTTAAGGCTTCGCCAGTATAATAAGTGGTAATACTTCCACTAAAATCATTACCTCCACTCTTTGTTACTATATTGATATAAGTAGACTCAGCCAATCCTACTTCTGCAGGCTGTGCTCCTACAATAACCTCAACTTCTTCATAAACATCAATATTCACATTAATTGCTGAATAAAAAGTTGCAGGGTCATTCATTATCACTCCATCAAGTGCATAAACCTGACTCCTTACTGTTCCACCCAGAACAGACGATGTCCTTCGATAACTTCTCTCTTCTGATATTGCCCCAGGCAAAGAGTTTTGAATATCATACAAGTCTCTGTTTATTGGAATACTCGCTATGAAATCAGAGCCATAATGAATATTCACTTTAGCGGATTCAACATCTACTGTAGGAGACTCTGCAACCACTGTAACTTCTTCCTCAATTGTCGCCATCTCCATAACGAGTTTAATTTCGGTTGTTTTACCTACGTTTACTATAATTCCCTTTCTAATCAGAGTTTTGAAACCAGAAAGTTCAGCCTTTAAAGTATAAACGCCAGGTGGAAGAGCTGGAAAACGAAATGAGCCATCTGCAGTACTAGTAAATGTTCTTTCACCCAAGAGAGAAGGACTTGTTAATGTCAAAGTAACTCCAGGAAGTGGACTACCTTCTGTGTCTGTCACGATACCACGAATAGATCCAGTTTGTCTTTGAGCAAATGTTATAGAGGTTAAGGAAAGAATTAGGATTGAAATCATTAATGAATTTAAAAATTTTTTACTCACTTTTCACCTCCTTTTTAAGTTTGAAATTAAACCCTTTTCCACAAATACCCTTTAGAAAATATTTCTTTTATTTTTTCTTTATTACCACCCCCTTTCATAAATTTTTCTCCCCTCTCCTCATCTCAAATATGTCTTAATCCTCATACAATATATTTTATAAAATATAATTTGTCAAGATTTTTTTAAAAAAATTATGAACTTGACTATTTTTAAGAAAAAAGATAAGATAAAATTCCAAAATGGAGAGGTCATTTAAAAAACCGTATCTATCAGCAATATTCTTATTACTTATAACCTCACTCCTATATAGTCAAGAGATTGATATTTTAAAAATCAAAGGGAAAATAAAACCGTCTGTCCTTTTAAGAGGACAGGAAGGCAAAGTTATCCTTAAACTCGAAGTCCCTAATGGTGTATATATTAATTTTTTTCCATCAATTGTAATAGAGTTTAAACCATGTAAAGAACTCATTTTTTCAAAAAATTTTTTCACTTCCTCTGACTTGGAACTTGAATCATTTGAAAAAAATGGAAATAAATATTTGAATTTGAAAAAAAGTATTGAAATTCCATTCAAAGTGAGTATGAATGCAAAAAGAGGAAACCATAAATTAAAAGGAGAAATAAAATATTTTGCATGTTCATCGAGTGAAGGATGGTGTCTTAAAAGCTCAAAAAAGTTTATTATTCCTTTCTCCACTTTAAAAACCATTTATAGAGGGAAATCCAAATAAATAATGCATCTTTTTCCTAATATAACTTTCCCAGAAATATCAATAAGTGAATACAAACTTGATAATGGCCTTAAAATTCTGTTTATTGAAGACCATTCTCTACCATTAATAACCTACTGCACTTTTTATAGAGTTGGCACTAGAAATGAAAGAAAAGGAATTACTGGAATTTCTCACTTTTTAGAACACATGATGTTTAATGGCACTAAAAAATACGGCCCAAAAATTTTTGATATGTTAATCGAATCAAATGGTGGATATTCAAATGCATGCACTTCTACTGATATAACAGTTTATTATGAGGAGTTTCCTAAAGATATTTTAAATTTAATAATAGATCTTGAATCTGATAGAATGACTAATTTAATTTTCGAGCCCTCGATAGTGGAGTCAGAACGGAGAGTAATTCTTGAGGAAAGAAGCTCCAGTATTGATAATTATCCACCTGGAAAATTAGAAGAAGAATTATTTTCTCTCGCGTATGATAATCATCCTTATAGCTGGCCTGTAATTGGGCTCAGAGAAGATATTAAATCTATTTCTCGAGATGAGTTATTAAATTATTACCGTTCATTCTATTGCCCAAATAATGCATTGATTGTTATTTCAGGAGATATATATCCAAATGAAGCATTATCAGTTATTAAGAAATTCTATGACTCAATTTTACCAAATAAGTTTAATGAAAATCCTTTGAAATTACCATCAATCAGAAAAGAGAAAAGAAAGGAGATAAAATACAAAGTTGAAATTCCTTCTTTCATGTCTGCATATTTGTGTCCGAGTATAAAAAACAAAGATATATTTGTACTGGATTTAATAGAAACAATTCTTGCATATGGAAAGAGCTCAAGATTGTATCAGAAATTGATAGAAGAGAAACCAATGGCCATTAAGATTTCAGTAGATTTTTCCTGGAGGTTTGAACCTTCTTTATTTACTTTCTATGTACAAATGGGGACTGGTTATTCAAACTATGATGGAGAAGAAATTATATATGAAGAAATTGATAAAATAAAGAAAGAAAGTGTTTCAATAGAAGAAATTAATAAAGCTAAAAATATCCATATTGTTGATTTCCTAAGAAGTTTTAAGAAAAATATTTCCAGGGCAAATTTAATCGGGCAATTTGAAATTTTATTTGGAGATTGGAGAAAAATTTATTCCTTAATTGATGAATATAAAAAAATTACCAGGGATGACATTGTGGAAGTAATAAATAAATATTTTTATGACAACAATAGAATTGTTGTGCATATGATTCCTGAGAATTAAAAATGGATTTTCTTAAAGAGTTCTCTAAATTAAAAAAAGTTTCTCTGCCGAATGGCTTAAAAATTGTTTTCTTGCAAAGGAAGAATTTACCTTTAATAAATATGTGCTTTTTGTTAAATGCTGGTGCTGTAACAGATTCTATAGAAAAGGAAGGAATCTCGTCTTTAACTTTTGAATTACTTTTCAAAGGAACTAAGAAAAGAACTGCTTTCCAAATCGCAAATGAAATTGACTCAGCAGGTGCAATTTTAACTTGTTCAACAGGTTTGGATTATTCATTAATTATAGGTGAATTTTTAAGTAAGGATATGAGGAAAGCCTTTGAAATTTTATCAGATATTACATTAAATTGTACTTTTCCTCCAAAAGAACTAGAGAAGATTAGAAAAAAAAGAATAGATAAATTGAAAGAAGAAAAGGATAATCCTTCCTATTTAGCGTCAAAGGAATTTTTCAAAAATCTATTTAATCATCATCCTTATGGCAATTCAATTTTAGGAAGAGTCGAAACCATTTCAACCATTAATGAGAGGGATATATTTAATCATTACTGGAATTATGCAAATCCTAGAAGTTCTATTCTTAGCTTGGTTGGTGATTTTGATGATAATAGAGCCCTTAAACTAATTGAGGAATTCTTTGGAAAATGGGACACTAATATTAAAATGAAAAATAATATTACACGACCACCAAGAATTAAAGGAAGAAAAATTATTGTTATGAATAAACCTGAGATGACTCAATCACAAATTAGGCTTGGAAACATTGGATTCCCACGAGGACACTCAGATTATTTTCCTGCAATTATTGCCAATACAATTCTTGGTGGTAGCTTTACTTCTCGTCTTGTTAGTGAAATAAGGGTGAAAAGAGGCTTAACATATCACATTAATTCAAATTTTTCTTCATTTAAAATGGGTGGAGCTTTTTATGTATCAACCTTCACAGAAAACAAATCTACTTTTAAATTATTGGAAATTGTTTTAAGCGAAATGAGGAAAATGAGAGAGTTTTACTGTTCAGATGAGGAAATCGAAAAAGCCAAGAAATATATTAAAGGAATTTTTCCGCTTAAATTCGAAACAAATGAAAATATTGCGCTTTTATTAGCCGAAATGGAATTTTATGACTTAAAACTTGACTTTATTATTGATTATTATTCAAAATTAGACAGAGTGAGTAAGGAAGAAGTAAATAAAATAGCTAATAAATACTTTGATTGGGAAAATTTTTGTTTATTCATACTAGGGAATGCTGAAGAAATAAAAAATGACATAAAACAGTTAGGAGAGATAAAAATTTTAAAAGAAAATAATAAATAAGGAGTTTAAAATGACTAAAATTCAAATTATTCCTGTGGAAACTAAAAAGGAAAAGAAACAATTTATACTTTTACCATGGAAAATTTATAAAAATGATCCAAACTGGGTTCCTCCACTCATAATAGACCAGAAAGAGCTATTTGATCCAAAAAAGCACCCTTTTTATACCCATAGTGAAGCTCAACTTTTTCTAGCTGTAAAAGATAATGAACCAGTTGGAAGAATTGTAGCAATACACTATAAAAATCACAATGCCTACTATAAGGACAAAGTTGGATTTTTTGGTTTCTTTGAGTGCATTAATTCAAAGGATATCTCTCATGCTCTCTTTGAAACAGCCCAGGATTGGCTTAAAAAGAGAGGCCTTACGAAAATGAGAGGACCAGCAAATTACACAGTAAATGAGGAATATGGTCTTCTTATCGACGATTTTAAATCACCTCCAGTTGTTATGATGACTTATAATCCAAAATATTATATTGATTTATACGAGGACTTTGGTTTGAAAAAGATTAAAGAGCTTTATGCCTATTGGGTTGACAAGGACAGTGTTCGAATTACTGATAAGATGAAGCATGCCCTTGAGAAAATTAAAAGCAGCAAAGAGATTAGCTATCGGAATATAAATTTAAAAGATTATAAAAATGAAATTGAAAGAGTTAAAGAAGTTTATAATTCTGCATGGGCTGAAAATTGGGGCGCAGTTCCAATGACTGATGAAGAGATAGATTATGTAGGAAGAAAACTAAAGATGATTGCAGATCCTAGATTAATTTACTTTGCTGAAGTAGATGGTAAGCCCGTTGGTTTTTCTTTGGCGGTTCCAGATATAAATCAAGCTCTTATAAAAATTAATGGAAGACTCCTTCCTTTTGGTCTATTCAAACTTCTATGGCATAAAAGAAAAATCGATGCCATTAGGGTAATCATAATGGGAGTAATTAAAGAATACAGACACAGAGGAATTGATGCATATTTTTATTATGAAACAATTAGAAACGGGATAGCACTCGGATATAAAGGTGCTGAAACCTCCTGGATTCTGGAAGATAATGTTCCGATGAATAGAATTTTACAGAGTATAAATGCAAAAATCTACAAAAGATATGCAATTTATGAGAAAGATATTTAAAGCCACTTTTGCTCGCGGTACCAGGATATAGTTTCTTTAAGTCCCTCTTTTAAGGAATACCGTGCTTTAAATTTTAGATATTTTTTAGCTTTTTCGCTCATACAAACCCAGCTTTCTTGTTTTAATTCTTTAATCCTATCAAAATTAAGGATCAAATCCTGCTTTGAAAGAATAGAAAAAATTTCGCTGATAAAGCAAATAGGATAAACCAAAGAAACAGGTATTATTATTTTCTTCACTTTTACATTCATAATCTCAGCTGCTGTTAAACAGAACTCCTCCCATGTATAAATTTTTGAATCCGCTATATTAAAAATTTCACCACTTTTCATAGTTGTCTGAGAAGCTAAAAACATCCCTTCCACAAGATCTTTCACATAACATAGACTAAGCCATACCTTTTTCCCAAAGGATATAAAAAAGCCTTTTTTAACGCTTTTCAAACCAGAAAGAAAATCCTTATCCCTTGGTCCATATATCCCAGGTGTACGTATTATCACAGATTGGAACTTGTTTTTACGGGAGAGCACCTCTTTCTCTCCAAGGAGTTTACTTCTTCCATAATGACTGATTGGGTTAGGAGGGTCATCTTCTTTATTTGGAGATTCAGGTCTACTCGGTCCTGTAACAGATAAAGAACTGAGATATATGAATTTTTTTGGAAAGATTTTTGTGGACTCAAGAAAATTTAAAAGATTAGCTGTCCCTATATGATTAATTAGATAATAATTTTTTATTCTTGTAGAACTGGATTTAGTAATTCCAGCTAAATGAAAAATAAAATCAATATCTCGGGGAATTTCAGGAAAATTAAATAAATCTCCTTTCAGAATATGAATTTTATCTTTGATCGGTGTTAGCCAGCGAAGATTAGACGGGTTTCTGACCAGTGCATAAATCTCCGCTTCTTTTGAAATTAGATATTCTATTAAATGACTTCCAATGANCCCTGTCCCGCCAGTAATAAAAACTTTCATTTTAAAAGATTTTATATGAAATTTTTCAAAAATCAAATCATATTTTAGTAAACTTGACTTAAATCACATTAAGATTTAAAATTTTCAAAACATGAAAGAATATCTTGAATATCATAGATTAATTGTGGGCACACTTCAAACTAATTGTTACATAGTCTATGATAATAAAACTAAAGAATGCTATATCATTGATCCAGGAGCAGAAGGGGAAAAGATTATTTCATTTATAAGAGAAAAAAAATTAAAACCTATCGGGATAATTAACACTCATGGTCACATTGATCATATTGGAGCTAATCGGAAGATAAAAAAGGAATTCAATATACCTCTCATGATTCATTCCAAGGATGGTTCTTTTCTCACTGGAAAACAGAACTTGTTTTTTTCTTTTTTTCTTAATTCTCAATCTTCACCTCCTGCTGATCTTTTTATTGAAGAGGGACAAAAATTAAGAATAGGCGATTGTTTCCTAGAAGTTATACACACTCCAGGACATACCCCTGGAAGTATAAGTTTAAAAAGCAATGGATTTGTAATATCAGGTGACACCCTCTTTGCTGGAGGAGTGGGAAGAACAGATTTACCAGGAGGTTCATGGGAATTACTACTTAAATCAATTAAAACCAAACTTTTTTCTCTACCAGAAGACCTAATAGTTCTTCCAGGCCATGGAGATTTAACAACCATAAAAGAGGAAAAAGAAAAAAATCCATTTGTAAGAGATTATTAATTTTTAAAATGGATTATATTAAATCATTTCTCGACTATCTCTCAATAGAAAAGGGTTTATCCAGTAATACGATTCAATCCTATCGGAGAGATTTAGAGAAATTAAAATTATTTCTCGAAAAAAAATGCTCAATAGAGAAAGCAACTGGTAAAGACATTTCTAATTTTATTCAGCACTTAGGAAAATTAAATCTCTCTTCCCGCTCAATTGCACGCTGTTTATCTGCAATTAAAAATTTTTATAAATTTCTGATTCTTGAGGGTATTATAGAAGTTAATCCAACATTGAATATTTCCTCCCCTAAAATATGGTTCACTTTACCGCGGTATTTAACCTTTGATGAAGTTGAGAAACTTTTATCTTCACCTGATGAATCAAGTGAAATTGGGTTAAGGGATAAGGCAATATTAGAAACAATGTATGCTACAGGCCTGAGAGTATCAGAACTGATTTCATTAAAATTGAGTGATTTAAATTTAGAGCTTGGATATATAAAATGTGTTGGAAAGGGTGGCAAAGAAAGAATTATACCACTTGGAAAAATTGCGAATCAGAAAATACGGGATTACTTAAAATCAAGCCGAAATAAATTACTCAAAAATGAAGATAGTGAATTTTTATTTGTAAATTATAGAGGGAAGAAACTTACCCGACAGGGTCTATGGAAAATTATAAAAGGGTATGCTATGCAAATCGGATTAAAATCTAAGATAACACCACACACTTTAAGACATTCCTTTGCAACGCATCTCTTGGAAAAAGGAGCTGATTTAAGATCAGTTCAGCTTATGCTCGGGCACAGCCAGATTACTACTACTCAAATTTATACTTATGTAACCAGAGAAAGATTGAAAAAACTTTATGATAAATTTCACCCCCGTGCTTAAATTTTATTTGATTTTTGTTTTTAATTTAAATAAAATTTGGTAGAAATTTTTTAATGAGGGAATTTTCAAAAGAAAAAAATTTAATTCGTGCAATTATAAAAGCTGAAAAAAATGGTGAAGAATATATATTTAAGAAATTTAAAGGAGGTTTAGTCTGGTATTTAAAGAAGAAAATAGGAAATAATGAGGATGTTGATGACATTATTCAGGAAACTTTTAAAAATCTTTTTAAAAGTATAAGAAAGGGTATAATTCCACCTAATGCCAATTTAAGAGATTACTTATTTGGAATTTTGAAGAATACTCTTTCTGAATTTATGAAGAAAAAATCAAAGGATGAAATGATCAAAAATCAAAATGATGATAATGATTTTATTGATCGTAGAACACCTGAAACTGAGTATTTAAGAAAAGAGAGGACTAATTTTATTGTAGAATGTATTGACTCTTTACCAAAAAAATATCGAGAAATTTTAGTTCTTCATTATTTACAGGGATATTCCATTAAAGAAATTAGTGCATTAACAAATTTATCTCCTGGTACTGTGTGTTATCGACTTCATATTGGAAGAAAAAAAATTATAAAAAAAGCCAATAAAAAATTGATTTTTGCCGACATATTATAATAGAGGGGAAAATCATGGATAATATAAAATGTAAAGACAAAAAAATGAAAAAATTACTTACTTATTATCAGCTTGGGGTTCTCTCTTCTAAAGAAAAGGATGCTTTTGAAGCACATTTGATTGAGTGTGAGGCGTGCAGAAAAGAATTTGACTTAACAGAAAAAATATTTTCCTTTATGAAAAGAAACAAAGAGGAGATTATTGCCCACTTAAAAAGGAAAGAAATTGAATTTAAACCTGAAAAGAAAAAAACTTTTTACAGACGATTGGCTTTTGGAGCTGCTTCTTTGGTGGTCATTATCGCTATAGTCTGTTCTTATTATTTCTTATTTTTAAAAGAACCTTTGCCATTGAGTGAAAAGGTGGCTCAGAGAACTCGTGGAGAACCTATTAAAATATTCGGACCTGTTGGACAAATAAATAATTTGCCTGAATTTATAAAATGGAAGGAAGTCAGGGATGCAAATTATTATCTAATTCAACTCAGAAATTCGAAGGACCAAATTTTATGGAGTGCTCTATCTCATGAAAGTAGAATAAAAATTCCTTCTTTTGTAAAGGAAATGATTGAAAGAGGTGAAGTTTACAATCTCAAAATAATGGCTTTTTCTCAAGATGGAAGAATTATATCAGAATCCAAGTCAATTGTTTTTTCTTTTAACCCAAGATTTTAAAAATTATATACAGTATTACTAATCCCCCTAAAAGAATTAATAAAATCCAATACATTGAATAATCTATAAAAATTTGCTCATTGAATTCTCCAATAAGAATTAAACCAGCCCAGTGGTAGGGATGTTTAAAAATTTTATTCCTAATCATTTCTAATTTAGCTTTTCTTAATGCCTCATTTTTCTTTTTCCCTCTTTTTAAATAAAAGTAAAATAAATTCATAAAATAAGCAGTGGAAAAATCACTCACCTCCCATAAACTTCCAACAACACTTGAAGAACCAGCATATAAAAATCCTCTTGCTAAACTAACGAGCCCTTCTCCCTCTATATATTTTCCGAGATTGGTTTTACAGCCTGAAAGAACAACAAGATCAGAATTTAATCTAAGATTGTATATTTCTCTCAATTGTAAAAAACCATCTTCTTTCGGGTCATTATCCAAGCTGAATATTATTGCAGAGCGCCAAGGGATGGTCTCATCCACCAAAGCATGGGTAGCAAAATGTACAATTTTAAATTTTTTAAGATCTAAATCCTTGATAATTTCTTCTTTAAATGAATCCTCTTTAAGGATAATTCTTTTCTTTTTCCTAAAATAATGAGAAACAGAATTAATCTCATCTTCGGAATAAGGAATCCTCTCAAAAGGACCAAATAAGGGTCTATATAATTCATTACTCACATCTTCCAATTTAAAAATTGGGAATGTAGGATTACCTGCAATTAAAAGCTGATATTTCCATTTATTTCCTCTCTTAGTCTCTCTGCTTATTAATTGGATTAAGACCGCAGAAGATGGGGAATAGGATATATTATAGGTGTCTATTAAATATTTTTTCCCCATCAATAAAGTCTCAAAGGGAATAATATTCAAGATTCCATCAGGAATTATTATAAGGTTTGTATATTTACTTAACTCGTTTTTCGCAGGATACAATATAAATTTACAAATCTCTTCATTATATAAACGAATTTTTCTTAAGGAACTGTTCTTTTTTGCAAGAAGATTATAGTAGTCTACTACCAATTTTTCAAAATCCTTTCTTCGGGGGACTAAATACATTCGGAAAGTATTTCTGGAGATAGTCCAGAGAACTATTTTATCTCTATCTAATTTATATTCAATAATTAGAGTATTTCTTAAATTGTTATTTGAAAGGACTCTTTGTACTTCAAAGGAGGAAAAGATTCTAAGATTTATTATGTTTTCATATTTAGAGTTTTTGAGCTTGACTTTCCGCATTAACTCCTCATAATCCTCTTCAGCAATATTCAATTCTCTTAATAAACTTTTCCTTTCCTCTTCGGAAATTCCAGCTTTTTCCAGTTCTGTGATAATTTGAGAAATCTTGCTACTTATTTGAACAATTTGTTTTCTCATTTCAAGAGGTAAAGATTCATTTAAATCTATTTTTGCTTCCTGAATACTATCAAGAAGTGCTCTTGCTTTTGCTTTTTCATAAAAATAGAAACTTTGTCTGTCATATCCTTTAAGTGGAAATTTATTATGTAATTTTATTAGGGTATTTATTAATCTCTCATATACTTCAATTTTCTTCCTTAAAAATCCATATTTATATTCACTTAGTAAAAGTCGGGCCCTAACATTTTCAATCTCTCTTATTGCTTTCTTATAGTATGCAAGGGCTCTAGAATACTCCCCTGTATTTTCATAAAATTCACCTATTCCCAATAAACTCTCCATAAGTAACTCTGAGTTCTTTATTTTCTCTGCTATTTGATAAGCCTTTCTAAAACACTTAATTGATTTTTCGTATTCATTTGTTTTAAGTAAAATTTCTCCTAAAAAGTTTAAATTTTTCCCCTCCATATATCTACTCCCAATCTTTTTGGAAATCTCGAGAGAATAATTACAATTTTCTATTGCTTTGGAATAATCATTTAACTTCCAGTAAATGTACCCAATATTATGTATCAATCCAGCCTTTATTTTAAGATCATTAATTTGATTGCTAATTTGAAGTCCTCTTTTAAAGCACTTCAATGCTTTTTCATATTCTTTATTTTCTAAATAAACAAAACCTAAATTATTCCAAATGATCTCCTCTCTCCTTTTATTCCCAATTTTTTGAGCAATTTCCAATCCTTTGCGATAAAAATTCAATGATTTCGATTTATTCCCAAGACTTCTATATATCTCTCCCAAACTGATTAAACAATTGAGTTCAATTAATCTGTCCTTTATTTCGCGTGCCTTCTTTAAAGCCATTTTACTGTACTCAAGAGCTCTAATGTAATCTCCAGTAATACTGTAACAGTATCTAATATTATTGAGACATTCTGCCTCATTTCTCTTATCCCCGATTTTCCTTGCAATTTCTAATGCTTTTCTATAATAATCAAGTGATTTTTTGCAATCATTAAAATAGTAATAAATTACAGCTATACTATTAAGACAAAGACCCTCTTCTTTTAGGTCATTTAATCTCCTAGAGATTTGAAGGGCTTTTTTGAAATATTTTAAGGATAGATCAAGATTATTGAAAAACCAGTAAACGCGCCCAAGTTGCCTTAAGCATTTTCCTTCCCCTTCAATATTGGATTTATATCTAAAAATGGAAAGAGCTTTTAAAAGAAACTTCTCTGCTTTTTTAAATTCTCCCAAATTTTGATAACAACACCCGAGTCCAAAATAGACATATGGATTTTCTGGATTTTTTTTCAGATTTTCTTTTAAGAAATTAATATTTTCAATCAATTCTTCCTTGCTTTGATAAAAATATGCAAATTCTCTATAAACCTCACAGAATTTTGCTCCAAGCTCTATGCATTTTTTAAAACTGTTTAAAGCCTTTTTATAATCATTAATTTCCTTATAAGCCAATCCAATTCCATAATATGGAAGTAAATTCGAGGGATTTCCCTTTCTTAATTCTTCAAAATACTGGAATAATTCCTTTAGATTATTCTTTTCTTTATAAAGTCTAACTAAAATTTCATATATCAAATATTGAGGCTTATCTCCTTTTATTATATTTCTTACCTCTAAAATAGTCTTATTAAGTTCTTCTTTTTTAGGAGGATCTGTAATATTTTTATAATCTTTCGATGCAAATAAAAGGGATAGAGTAATAAAAGAAGTAATAATTAAAAAATTTATTTTTCTATTAAAAATATTCATTCCCTCTACCAGTTTCTCAGAAAAATATACTACTAAAAAGTTGGCACTTGGTAAAGACATATTTACCACCTTGATTAACTCTAAGAATCTCTGTAATAATACCGACTTTTCTCATTACATCTTCCATCAACACCACAGGAT
>MTON01000006.1 GCA_002010665.1 Candidatus Aminicenantes bacterium JdFR-78 | reverse complement strand
GCTGTCAGCGTGGTCTTACCATGGTCTACGTGCCCTATCGTCCCTATATTCACATGCGGCTTCGTCCTTTCAAATTTTGGCTTCGCCATCCAATACCTCCTATACTAAAACTCTTCTCTCAATTCCTCCCAAGATTGTCTTTGTTATGTTAGGAGGAGTTGGTTGATATTCATAGAATTCCATTGTAAAAACGCCCCTTCCTTGGGTAATTGTTCTTAAAATAGTCGCATAACCAAACATTTCTGCTAAAGGTACTATTGCCTTAATCACTCGAGAACCTGCTCTCGTTTCCATACCTTCTATTTTTCCTCTCCGAGCGTTTATATCTCCAACTACATCTCCAATATATTCCTCTGGAATAACTACCTCCAGCTTCATTATAGGCTCAAGTAAAACAGGCTGAGCTTTCATAAAAGCCTGTTTAAATGCTAAAGAACCAGCAATTTTATATGCAATATCCGAGGAATCTACTTCGTGATAAGAACCATTAATAAGTGTAACCTTTACATCTATAATAGGATAACCAGCTAAAACTCCTATATCCATTGCTTCTCTTATTCCCATTTCAATTGAGGGTATAAAATTTGAGGGAATCACTCCTCCCTTTATCTTATTCACAAATTCAAAACCTTTACCTCTTTCAAGAGGTTCTATCTCAATTACACAATGACCATACTGTCCTTTCCCACCTGTCTGACGGATATATTTTCCTTCTCCCTCTGCCTTTGCAGTTATTGTCTCTCTGTAAGAAACCTGTGGCTTCCCGACATTTGCCCGAACATTGAATTCTCTTGCCATTCTGTCAATCAAAACTTCAAGGTGTAATTCACCCATACCTGATATTAAAGTCTGACCTGTATTGGGGTCTTTTCTGATTTTAAAAGTGGGATCTTCTTTAGCTAATTTTTCCAGAGCATTTGCTAGCTTAACATGGTCGCTCTTAGTTTTTGGTTCAATTGCAACTGAAATTACTGGTTCAGGGAATTTAATTGACTCCAGTAGAATTGGACGATGTCTCAAACAGAAAGTATCTCCTGTGGTAGCGTATTTCAAGCCAACAGTGGCTGCGATATCTCCTGCATAGACTTCCTTTATTTCCTCCCTTTTATTTGCATGCATCTTCAATAAGCGTGTTATTCTCTCTTCTTTGCCTTTTGTTGAATTATAAACCGTAGAGCCTACCTTTAAATGTCCGGAATAAACCCGGAAGAAGATTAATTGTCCAACAAATGGATCAGTCATTAACTTAAAAACAAGAGCTGAAAAAGGCTCATTATCGGAGGCTATCCTTTTCTCTTCTTTACCAGTATTTGGATTAATCCCCACTATAGGAGGAATATCTATAGGAGAAGGTAAATAATTTATTATTGCATCAAGAAGGGGTTGTATCCCTTTATTTCTAAAAGAGGCGCCACATAAAACAGGGTTAATTTTTAATGAAATTGTTCCCTTTCTCAAAACATTCCTTATTTCCTCTGGACTTATAGGTTTGTTTTCCAGATATTTCTCCATTATATCATCATCTATCTCACTTAACTTCTCTAACATCTCGCTCCTTTTTTCCAGAGCAAGTTCCTTATATTCAGGAGAAATCTCTCTTACCACAAATTTGTCTCCTTCCATTTCATATGGCCAAATTATTTCCTTCATCTCAATTAAATCAATAACTCCTTTAAATTCATCTTCCTTTCCAACAGGGATTTGCACTGGAACAGGATTAGCTCCTATTTTCTTTTTCATCTGCTCAATAACACTGAAAAAGTCGCTTCCCACTCTATCCATTTTATTTACATATGCAATTCTCGGCACCTTATATTTATCCGCCTGACGCCAAACAGTTTCAGACTGTGGTTCAACTCCGCCAACACCACAAAAAATAATAATTGCGCCATCAAGAACGCGTAGAGAGCGTTCAACTTCAGCAGTAAAATCAACGTGTCCAGGAGTATCAATTATATTTATCCTATGCCCTTTCCAAAAACAGGTTGTGGCAGCTGATGTTATAGTAATTCCCCTTTCCTGCTCTTGTTCCATCCAGTCCATAACAGCAGTGCCCTCATCAACTTCTCCTATTTTGTAGGTTATACCAGTGTAATAGAGTATTCTCTCTGTTGTGGTAGTCTTCCCCGCATCAATATGAGCCATAAATCCAATATTTCTTACTTTTTCTATTGGAACCTTCCTCGGCACCTTAAAAACCTCCTCACCATCTGTAGTGAGCAAAAGCTCTATTTGCTTCAGCCATTTTATGAGTATCTTCTCTTTTCTTGATTGCTCCACCTCTCTTATTCACAGCATCAATTATTTCAGCAGCCAGCTTCTCTTGCATTGATTTTCCATTCCTCTCACGTGCATATTTAACAATCCATCTTATGGCTAAGGAAATCGAGCGATCTTCATTAACCTCTACTGGAACTTGATATGTAGCTCCTCCTACTCTTCTAGATTTTGTTTCTAACAAAGGCCTAACATTTTCTACAGCTTTCTCAAACTGTTTTAATGGGTCTTGTTTGGTCTTTTTCCTTATCTCTTCAAGTGCTCCATAAACTATTTTCTGAGCTTTACTTTTCTTACCATCTTTCATAACCACATTTATAAGCTTGGCTATAAGTGTACTATTGTGTATAGGATCTGGCGGAATCTTCCTTTTTTTAACTTTTCCTCTTCTTGGCATTTTATTCCACCTGTTGAGCTATTACTTTCTCCTTAGGTTTTTTAGTCCCATATTTTGAGCGTCCCCGTCTACGTCCTTCAACACCAGCAGTGTCGAGCGCACCTCTAATAATATGATATCTCACACCAGGTAAATCTTTAACTCTTCCTCCTCTAATAAGCACTATTGAGTGCTCCTGTAAATTATGCCCGATTCCTGGTATGTAAGCAGTCACTTCAATTCCATTTGTTAATCTCACTCTCGCAACCTTTCTTAATGCTGAATTTGGTTTCTTCGGAGTTGTGGTAAAAACTCGAACACAAACTCCCCTTTTCTGAGGACAACCCTCAAGTGCAGGGGATTTACTTTTTTCTTTTACTTTTTTTCTACCATATCTTATAAGTTGATTTATAGTAGGCAAATAAACCTCCTCCTTTCAGGTATAGGTTTTTATCCTTTCGAAGGAAGTTTTTACTTCCCTCTGAGGATTAATGAATAATACCAAAAAATGCTAGCTATGTCAAGATTTAGGGGGATCTGGCAAGGTGGTTGTGGGCTCTTCTGATGAAGGCTCTTCCTCTTCCACGATTCTCACATTTTCGTAATACCTGAAACCAGTTCCAGCAGGAATAAGTCGGCCCATTATTATATTCTCTTTTAATCCTCTTAAGTTATCTACTTTTCCAAATAAGCTAGCTTCTGTTAAAACCCTTGTGGTTTCCTGAAATGAAGCTGCTGAAATAAAGCTGTCTGTACTTAAAGCAGCCTTTGTTATACCTAAAAGTATTGGACGAGCCCTTGCAGGCTTTCCTCCTTGCGCAACTACTTTCTCATTTTCATCCTGAAATCTAAATTTTTCTACTTGCTCATCAACCAAGAACTCTGTATCTCCAACCTCTTCTACCTTAACCCATTTCATCATCTGTCTGATTATAATTTCAATATGTTTGTCGTTTATCGAAACTCCCTGGAGTCTATATACTTCTTGAATTTCCCTTAATAGATAATCTGCAAGTTCCTTTTCTCCAAGTACCCTTAAAATGTCATGTGGATTAATTGGTCCTTCCATTAATGGATCACCTGCTTTAACCCTATCTCCATTTTGTACTGTTAAATGTGCTCCGCGTGGAACAAAATACTCTCTCTGATCTCCTTCTTCATTTCTTACAATTATTTTTCTGTATCCTCGTACAATACCACCAATTTCCACTCTTCCATTTATTTCAGTAATAACTGCAGGATTTTTGGGTCTTCTCGCCTCAAAAAGCTCTTCAGCGCGTGGAAGACCACCTGTAATATCCTTAGTCTTTGCAATTTCCCTTGGTATTTTTGCGAGTATATCACCTGCGTAAACATATGAACCATCTTTAACTGCTAAATGAGCCCTGGAGGGAATGAAATAAGATCTTAAAACCTTTCCTTCTTTATCTTTAATTAAAATTCTTGGCTGGTATTTTTCTTCAAAACCTTCAATTATTACTTGTCTTCGTAAACCAGTAATTTCATCCTGCTCCTCCTCCATCGTTACTTTTTCTATTATATCGTCAAATTCCACATATCCTTCTTTCTCAGTAAGAATTGAAGAAGTATAAGGATCCCATTCAACAAATTTCTGTCTAGCTTTTATTTCATCACCATCATTTACAAATAGCTTAGCTCCATATGGAATTTGATAGTGCTCTCTTTCTCTTCCTCTATAGTCAACTATAGCAATATAACCATTTCTATTCATCGCAACAAGGTTTCCTTCCTTATCCCTAACAGTTTGCAAGTTAATAAATTTAACCTTACCATTGGTCTTAGCTTCCAATTGATGCTTTTCCGCAACTCTTGCAACACCACCCACATGGAAAGTTCTCATTGTTAACTGTGTGCCAGGTTCTCCTATTGACTGGGCTGCAATAATACCAACTGCTTCACCAAGCTCTACAAGTTTTCCTGTTGCCATATTTCTTCCATAACACATTCTGCAAACACCAGTTCTTGATTCACAAGTTAAAACTGAACGAATTTTTACTCTCTCAATACCAAGGTTCTGAAATTTCCGTGCAATTTCTTCTGTAATTTCCTGATTTGGTTCTATAATTACCTCTCCAGTATCAGGATCTACAACCTTTTCAAGGGAGATCCGTCCTATTATTCTCTCCTCAAAAGGTTCAATTATTTCACCATTTTCTACAATTGCACTTACATAAACCCCTTCTATGGTTCCACAATCTTCTTCTGTAATCACAACATCTTGAGCAACATCAACTAGTTTTCGTGTCAGATATCCCGCATTTGCTGTTTTTAAAGCTGTATCTGCTAATCCCTTTCTTGCTCCGTGAGTGGATATAAAATATTGTAGAACACTCAGCCCCTCTCTTAAGTTTGCAAGAATAGGAGTTTCAATTATCTCCCCCGATGGTTTGGCCATAAGACCCCTCATCCCTGCAAGCTGTCTTATTTGCTGTTTACTACCTCTTGCTCCAGATTCAGTCATTACGTAGAGGGAATTCAGCTCTTTCCCTTCAAAGCTTAACTTCTTCATCTCATCGAACATTACCTCTCCAACCCTATTTGTCACTTCTTCCCATATAGCAACTACTCTATTATATCTCTCACCATAGGATATAATTCCATCTCTGTACTGTTTTTCTACTTTTTCAATTTCTTTTCTTGCTTTTTCTATTAACTCCTCCTTAACTTTTGGAACAACCAGGTCATCAATGCCCAGGGAGAAACCAGCTTTTGTAGCATAATAAAAACCGAGATCTTTCATTTTATCCAACATTTCGTTGGTTGGTGTCAAACCACAAGTTAAATATGTATAATACACTAAATTGCTTAGACCCTTTTTTCTTAAAAGCCCATTCACATAAGGCATTTCAGGAGGAAGTACTTCATTAAAAATAATTCTTCCAATAGTTGTTGTGATAATTTGATTATTTAATTCCTGAATGGGACAGTTCACTACATCTTGGTCATCATAAAAAGTTGACAAATCCATAAACCTACCAGTGTATCTTATTCGGATTGGAGCGTGAAGATCTACTTCACCTTCCTCATATGCGAGCAGGGCTTCCTCCTTTGAACCAAATATTCTTCCCTCTCCTTTTGTCCCTGGCTTTTCTAAAGTGAGATAATAACACCCTAAAATCATATCCTGACTTGGAACCGCCAATGGTTTGCCATGTGCAGGAGAAAGAATATTTTTAGAGGACAGCATCAGAGCAGATGCTTCTATTTGAGCCTCAATAGAAAGTGGAATGTGAACTGCCATCTGGTCTCCATCAAAATCTGCATTAAATGCAGCGCAGACCAATGGATGTATCCTAATAGCTTTACCTTCAACAAGCACTGGCTCGAAAGCCTGAATGCCTAAACGATGTAATGTTGGTGCTCGATTAAGTAGAACAGGATGTTCCTTCACCACTTCTTCTAAGTAATCCCAAACTTCTGGTCTCTCCTGCTCAACCCACTCCCTTGCAACTTTAACACTTGGGACAAGACCTTCTTTTTCTAATTTATGGAAAATAAATGGTTTAAAAAGTTCAAGAGCCATTTTTTTCGGTAAACCGCACTGATGAATTTTAAGCTCAGGACCAACAACTATAACTGATCTTCCTGAATAATCCACTCTTTTTCCAAGAAGATTCTGTCTAAATCTTCCCTGTTTTCCTCTCAGAGCATCGCTTAATGATTTCAATTGTTTTTTATGAGCTCCAATATGCACTCTCCCCCTTCTTCCATTATCAAATAAAGCATCAACAGCTTCCTGAAGCATCCTCTTCTCATTTCGAATTATCAAATCAGGAGCTTTTAATTCAATTAATTTTTTCAATCTATTATTACGATTAATTACTCTTCTGTATAAATCGTTCAAATCAGAAGTTGCAAATCTTCCACCATCCAGACGAACCAATGGTCTAAGATCCGGAGGAATGACCGGTATTACATCTAATATCATCCATTCTGGTCTATTCCCAGATTTTTTAAGAGCTTTCATAACTCTGAGTCTTTTTGCATATCTTAACTGTTTTTGCTGCGAGGTCTCCTTTTTCATCAATTGTCTCAATTTCTCAACTTCTTTATCTATATCAATTCGTTTTAGCAATTCCTTGATAGCCTCAGCACCCATACCAGCTTTGAAAGAATCACCATATTTCTCCTTTGCCTCCTGATATTCTTCTTCAGTTAAAATCTGCTTTTCTTTTAAAGGAGTATTACCTGAATCTATAACTACATAAGCTTCAAAATAAAGGACTTTCTCCAAATCTTTAATTGACATATCAAGAACAAGGCCTATTCTGCTTGGTGGACCTTTAAAAAACCATATATGTGCAACAGGACTTGCTAATTTAATGTGCCCCATTCTCTCTCTTCTCACCTTAGCCTTTGTTACTTCAACTCCACACCTTTCACAAATTATCCCTCTGTATTTCATTCTTTTATATTTACCGCACAAACATTCATAATCATTAATTGGTCCAAAAATTTTTGCACAAAACAGGCCATCTTTTTCTGGTTTAAAAGTCCTATAATTTATAGTTTCAGGCTTTGTTACTTCGCCATAAGACCAGCTTAAAATTTTCTCAGGAGAAGCTATTGAAATTCTTACTTGATCAAAATCAGTAGGGTCCTCTAAAGTTTTTATTTTATCTCTTTTAGTTGCCATCACTTCCTCCTTTTTTGGTTTCATCTGGATTTATTCCCCAGGGAGGTGGAAGTTTCTTACTTGATTTTATAAGTTCGATATCCAGACATAAACCTCTTAGCTCTCTAATAAGAACATTAACGGATTCAGGTAAACCAGGAGTAAAATCCAGATCGCCCTTTACTATTGCCTCATATATTTTGGCTCTACCTTCTACATCATCAGATTTTGCAGTTAACATCTCCTGTAATGTATAAGCAGCACCATAAGCCTCCAATGCCCATACTTCCATTTCTCCAAGTCTCTGACCTCCAAATTGAGCTTTACCTCCAAGAGGTTGCTGAGTTATTAAGGAATAAGGTCCTGTGGAACGAGCATGAATTTTATCATCAACCAAATGATGTAATTTCATCATGTAAATATATCCAACGGTTACTTCCTGATCAAATGGTTCACCTGTTAAGCCATCATAAACAATAGTTTTTCCTGAGGTAGGTAAATTAGCTTGAGCCAGAAGTTCTTTTATTTCCCACTCCTTAGCACCATCGAAAACTGGAGATGTTATCCATAAGCCCAATGCTTTAGCAGCCCATCCCAAATGTGTTTCCAGAATCTGACCCACATTCATACGGGACGGGACTCCAAGGGGATTTAGAACAATATCTACTGGTGTTCCATCTGGTAAGAAAGGCATATCTTCTTCTGGCACAATTTTTGCGATCACTCCTTTATTTCCGTGTCTACCTGCCATTTTGTCTCCAACAGAAAGTTTTCTTTTCATAGCAATCAGAACCTTTACTGATTTTATTACTCCAGGAGGAAGTTCATCTCCTCTTTTCAATTCTTCAACTTTTTCTTTAAAAATTGATTTTAAAGCATCGATTTGCCTTTTTACTTTTATGGTAACATTTCTTATTTCTTTATCTCTCTTGGGATTTTCCTCAAGTTTTAAATTAGCAATATCCTTTTCACTCAGTTGATTTAAGACTTCCTCCGTAAGTTTTTCACCTTTTTTAATATGAATATTACCTTTTTTGAATTCTTTTACAACTTTTTCGCCTACCAAAATTTTTCTAATTCTATCTAATTTCTCATAGTTTAAAATTTTGATTTCATCCTCCAGGTTTCTCTGCATTCTTCTAATTTCCTGTTTCTCGATTGCTTTTGCCCGAGCGTCTTTCTCTAGTCCTCTTCTTGTAAATATCTTTACATCAACTACAGTTCCTTCCACACCTGGTGGACAATATAAAGAAGCATCTTTAACATCAAGAGCTTTTTCACCAAAAATTGCTTTTAATAGTTTCTCCTCTGGTGAAAGCTGAGTTTCACCTTTGGGTGCAACCTTACCAACAAGGATGTCGCCTGGTTTTACCTTTGCTCCTATCCTAACAATTCCATTTTCATCTAAATTTCTGAGCATATTCTCTGGAACATTTGGAATGTCTCTTGTAATCTCTTCTGGACCAAGTTTTGTATCTCGAGCCTCTGTAGACTCTTCAACAATATGAATTGAAGTATAGGTATCTTCTTTTACAAGCCTTTCACTTACAATTATAGCGTCTTCAAAATTGTAACCCCGCCATGGCATATATGCTACTAAAACATTTTTTCCAAGTGCTAACTCACCTTTATCAGTGCAGGCACTATCAGCAATAATCTGACCCTCCTCTACCCTGTCACCCTTTTTAACTATTGGTCTCTGATTAATTAAGGTATTCTGATTGGATCTTTGAAATTTTGTTAAAACATATAAATCAGTTCCGACATCATAAGTTTCCACTCCACTTCTCTGTTCAACCCTGACAATTATTCTTTCAGAATCAACAAATTCCACTATCCCAGATCTCCGGCAAATAACCACTCCACCTGAACCTTTTGCTATTGGGTATTCCATACCAGTTCCTACCAGTGGGGCCTCTGGTCTAAGAAGAGGAACAGCCTGCCTCTGCATATTGGAACCCATCAGAGCTCTATTAGCATCATCGTGCTCGAGAAAAGGTATCAGAGATGCGGAAAGAGAAACCAACTGTTTTGGTGAAACATCGATAAAATGAACCTGATCCTTAGGAACTAATTTAAAAGTGCCAGCATGACGAGCATATACATAATCCTCAACAAAATATCCATTTTCATCAATTCTTGCATTTGCCTGGGCTATATTATATTTCTCCTCTTCCCAGGCAGTTAAATAAAATACATATGGTTCATATATAGGAGGATCTTTTTTCTCTTTTTTGAGCTTCTCTACTTCTTTCTTGACCTCTTCCTCCCTAACAATTTCACCTTTTTTATATTTACTATCTCCTGGATAATTTATTTTTACATAATCGACTACTTTCCCCTTTTCTACCTTTCGATAGGGTGTTTCAATAAAACCAAACTCATTTATCCGAGCATAAGTACTTAAAGAGGTTATTAATCCAATATTAGGGCCTTCAGGAGTCTCTATAGGACAAACTCTTCCATAATGGGTTGGATGAATATCTCTAACTTCAAATCCTGCTCTTTCTCTACTTAAACCACCAGGACCCAGAGCACTCAATCTCCTTTTGTGAGTTAGCTCTGAAAGCTCATTTGTTTGATCCATAAACTGTGATAACTGACTGCTACCGAAAAATTCTTTCAATGCTGCAATAACTGGTTTCGAATTTATTAAGTCCTGAGGCATTGCAGTAGTTAAATCGGGTGTTACAGCCATTTTTTCCTTTATAGTTCTCTCCATTCTAGCAAGACCAATTCTGAATGCATTCTCCACAAGCTCACCCACTGAACGCACTCTTCTATTGCCGAGATGATCAATATCATCTAACTCACCAATTCCTTTTCTCAATTTTAACAGATATCTAACCACATTTATGTAATCACTTGGGCTGAGAACTTTCTCCTCTAATGGGGTATTTAAGCCAAGTTTTATATTTAATTTTAAACGACCCATTCTGGAGAAGTTATACCTTTGAGGATTGAAAAAGGTATTCTGAAACAAAGAGTAAGCACTTTCCAATGTATGGGGTTCTCCAGGCCTCAGTTTCCGATAGATTTCCATTAAAGCCTGATTAGCGTTTTTTCTAGGATCTTTTTTCAGGGTATTACTTATAATTGGACCAACTTCATCTTCCTCAGGGAAAAATACTTCAAATGGCTTTCCCCGTGAGAGTAACTGTTCCAAGTGTTTTTCAGTTAATTGTTCATTACATTTTACAACTC
Source organism: Candidatus Aminicenantes bacterium JdFR-78 (assembly GCA_002010665.1). GTDB lineage: Bacteria > Acidobacteriota > Aminicenantia > JdFR-78 > JdFR-78 > JdFR-78. Next base: position 4,467 of record MTON01000006.1, on the reverse strand, counting down.
CATTTATATCCGTTACAGAAAATGCTCCTTCAAGTTCTTTCTTATCAATTGGAATTTCTTTAATATTGGCTTTTAAAATTTCCTGATATATATCATTTGTTATTTTTTTCTTAGCATTTATAATTACTTTTTTAGTTTCTGGATTTACAATATCTTTTGAAACTTTTTTGCCAATTAAATTTTCATTTATTCCCCAATAGAAAGAATTACTCTTGGGATAAATTCTATAAATTTTGTGAAAAACTCTAATCAATTCTTCATCCGAGCTAAAGCCAAGAGCTCTTAAAAATACAGTTCCTATAAATCTTTTTTTTCTATCAAGTCTAACATACAGTATATTTTTATTATCGTAATCGAACTCTACCCAAGCACCTCTGTAAGGAATTATCTTCGCTATATATGAACCTCTTGTAGGTCCTGCGCTAAAGAATACTCCTGGAGAACGCTGTAACTGATTAACCACGACTCTTTCTGTTCCATTTATTATAAAAGTGCCTTTTTCAGTCATTAAGGGAATTTCACCAAAATAAACTTCAGATTCCTTTATATGCTTAAGCCTCTTATCTCCTGTTGTATTGTCCCTATCCCAACAAATAAGTCTTATTTTGATTCTAAGAGGAACTGAATAGGTATAACCCTTCTCTTTACACTCAAATGGACTGTATTTGATCTTTAATTGGACTTTATCTCCACAGTAGCTACAAACAGGAATTTCTATTTTGCCTCTTTCGCCACAATAAGGACACACTTGACTTTGAATTACATCATCTTCCCGAGGCAATAAGGAGCCACAAGCTTTACATTTTGGCCTGTAATTTTCTACTCCTTTCAGCTTTCCGCATTTACATTCCCAGTTTCCAATAGAGTAACTGATAAAATCGAGGGTAGCAATTTCTTTAAAATCAGATATAGGAAATACATCCTTAAATGCTGCTTGTAATCCCACATCTTTTCTTTCATCTGGTAATAAATCCATCTGGAGGAATTCCTGATATGATTTCTTTTGAACATCTATAAAGTTGGGCATTGGAATTACGGTTTTTATTTTGGAGAAATCTTTTCTCTGACGATATTTATTTTCTTTCATTTTATTTTCCTATAATCTTAATTATATAACTTATTTTATTTAATTTCCACTTGAGCGCCTACTGCCTCAAATTTAGCTTTAATTGCCTCTGCTTCTTCCTTTGGAATACCTTCTTTTATTGGCTTAGGTGCATTATCTACTAAATCTTTAGCCTCCTTGAGTCCAAGATCCGTAACTTCTCTAACAGTTTTTATTACATTTATTTTATTAGGTCCCACAGCTTTTAAAATAACTGTAAATTCTGTTTTCTCCTCTGCCGCAGGTGCCTCAGCTCCAGGAGCAGCAGCTGGTGCAGCAGGTGCCGGAGCTGCCATTGCAGCTGAAATTCCATATCTTTCTTCAAATTCTTTAATGTACTCTGCTAATTCCAAAACCGTCAAATTGTCAAGATGAGCAAAAAATTCTTCTTTGGTTATTTTACTTTTCGCCTCTTTTGCTGTTGATGTTTTCTTTCCCTCCTTAACTTGAGGAGAAGCCTCGGGTGAATTTTGTTTTTTAGCAGTCTCTTTTGTCATTTTTACCTCCATTCAAAGTTTGCAGAATCTATCTGCTTTCATAATTTCAATTTTTATCCTTTCTTTTCTTTCAGCTGTTGCATCAAAATACCAAAATTAACTAATGGTGCTTTTAATAATTGTAACATATTTATTAAAGGAGATGCCATTAAAAATGCAAATTTAGCCATTAAAACTTCCTTTGGAGGAAGATTTGCAATCTCTTTAATTTTGTTTTCCTCTACGAATTTTCCCCTTAATAATCCTCCTTTTATTCTTAAAACATTATTTTCTTTTGAAAAGGAAATAAGTGTTTTTGCCAGTTTCACTGGATCATGATTATTATAGGCAATAGCTGTAGGCCCTGTGAATATGTCAATTATTTTGTCATCCTGGGGTTCAAGAGCCCTCTTCAGTAATCTATTCTTTACAACCTTGAAATAAGAATCATTCTCCTTTATCCTTTTCCTTAACTCATTCGATTGAGCAACACTAATTCCCTTGAAATCTACAAATATTATATTTTCATTTTCTTTAAGTTTTTCTTTTAATTCATTTACAATTTTTTCCTTTTCTTTTTTTCTCACTTTCCTACTCCTTTATTTCATGAATATACTTTCTTGAATTTTAACGGATGGGCCCATAGTTGTTGAAAGATAAATACTTCTAATATATTTTCCTTTAGCACCCGGAGGTTTAGCATGAATAATTGCATCCATAAATGCATTGATATTTTCAACTATTTTTTCTTCCGGAAAGGAAACTTTACCAACTATTGAATGGACTATACCATTCTTATCAACTCTAAATTCCACTTTTCCTCTCTTCACCTCTTCCACTGCTTTTTTGATTTCAAAAGTTACTGTTCCGGACTTTGGATTCGGCATTAACCCTTTTGGGCCAAGAATCCTTCCTAATTTACTTATACTTCGCATCATATCTGGCGTTGCTATTAGAACATCAAAATCCAGCCACCCATCTTGTATTTTCTTTACCATTTCCTCCCCTCCAACATAATCTGCTCCTGCTTCCTCTGCCTCTTTAATTTTTTCACCCGAAGCTATTACCAATACCTTCACTTTTCTACCTGTCCCATTCGGGAGAACAACTGTTCCTCTCACCATCTGATCAGGATATTTTGGATTTACTCCAAGACGAACTGCAATATCTATTGATTCATCAAATCGAGCAAAACTGTTTTTCTTTAATAAACTTACTGCCTCTTCCAGGCTATATTCCCTGTTTTCTATTGTCTCACAAGCCTTTCTATATTTTTTTCCTCTTTTACTCATTTGCTATCTCCAATCCCATGCTTTTTGCTGTTCCAATAATTATTTTTTTTGCTTTTTCCAAATCATTCGTATTTAAATCTTTCATTTTGATTTTGGCAATTTCTTCAATTTGTTTCATGGTGACTCTACCAACTTTTGTTTTGTTTGGTTCTGACGAACCCTTTATTATTTTTGCGGCTTTTTTTAAAAGAAACGAAGCTGGAGGTGTTTTTATAACAAAATCAAATTTTCTGTCTGAATAAATTGTGATTAAAACCGGGACAATTGTTCCTTCTTCCATATTTTTAGTCTTATCATTAAAGGCCTTAACAAACTCCATAATATTTACATTATGCTGACCCAAAGCTGGTCCAACAGGAGGTGCAGGACTCGCCTTTCCTGCCTCCAATTGTAATTTTACTTGTGCAATTACTTCTTTTGGCATTAATATCCCTCCTACAGTTTTTCTACCTGTAAAAATTCCAATTCAACGGGAGTAGCTCTCCCAAAAATAGTAACCATAACCTTTAAGGTTTTTCTTTCGTGATTTACAGCTTCCACAATTCCGTTGAAGTTGTAGAATGGACCATCTATAATTCTAACTGCATCTCCTTTTTCAAATGTGTGCTTTGGCTTGGGTTTTTCTGCTGTTTTTTCCATATGTTCAATTATTTTCTGAACCTCTTCCTTATTTAATGGAGATGGCTTCCGCCCAGCCCCTACAAAACCTGTTACTCGAGGAGTTTCTCTAATTATATGCCAGTTCTTATCATTCATTTCCATTTCAATAAGAATGTATCCTGGATAAGCTCTTTTAGTAGTGACAACTTTTTTCCCACCTTTTATTTCCACCACATCCTCTGTAGGTATAATAATTTCTCCTATATCTTTCTCTATTCCAAATTTCCTAGCCCTTTGTCTGATAGTCTCTGCTACAAATTTTTCATAACCCGAATATGTGTGAACTACATACCACTGTTTTGCCATTTTCTCACCCAAAAAAACCTCTTATGTTTTTTACAACCCAAGAGAAAATTAAATCCATTGCGTATAGAAAGAAGCCAAAAAATATTGTAGCTATAATTACCACAATAGTCGTGCTAACCACCTCTTTTTTAGAAGGCCAAGTAACTTTTTTTAACTCAGCCTTTACATCCTTTAAAAATTGAATAAATCTCTTTATACGCCCTTTTTTAAAAGACATATTTATCACCTTATTTAATTTAAGCAGGCCAGGGAGGACTCGAACCCCCAACCCCCGGTTTTGGAGACCGGTGCTCTGGCCAATTGAGCTACTGGCCTACTTTCTTTCTTTATGAAGGGTATGTTGTCTGCAGAAGGGACAATATTTCTTAAATTGAAGTTTGTCTGTCTGTTTTTTTCGGTTGCGTGTACCCGTGTAATTTCTCCTTTTACAAACCGAACACTCTAATATCACAACCTCTCTCATCAATAAACAACTCCCTTCTTAAAATTAATTATTTACTCAAGTATTTCAGTAACAGTTCCAGCACCTACAGTTTTTCCTCCTTCTCTTATCGCAAACCTCAAACCTTTTTCCATCGCTATCGTCGTTATCAACTCAACCTCTATGTTCACATTATCTCCTGGCATC
>MTON01000035.1 GCA_002010665.1 Candidatus Aminicenantes bacterium JdFR-78 | reverse complement strand
CGGATTCGTAGTCCGACGCTCTATCCAGCTGAGCTACGGGCGCATTCCCACATAAAATATACATAAAATTATTCTTTTTTTCAATTTAAATTTTACGGGCAATTTTTGTGTTATAATTTGATTTAATGAGAAAAAAATTATTTGTTTTTGTATTTATTTTATTTTTATTCTTATATCCACTTTGCTTCTCCAAGAGTGCAGAAGAAATAATAAATAAATTTGAGGAAAAATTTAGAGAAATAAAGAGCTTGAGTGCTGACTTTGTTCAGATTTATCATTCAGATGCTCTTTCAACCCCATTAAAGGAAAAGGGAAAGCTCTATTTTAAAAACCCTTCGCTAATGAGATGGGATTACTTTGAGCCTGAAAGGAAAATCTTTATTTACTCGAAAGGAGAATTTTTATTATATGTTCCAGAAGATAAACAGGTTATTAAAAGCTCTCGATTTAAGGAAAAATTTGAATCTGAGATATTATCCATTTTAACAGGTCAATTAAAAATAACAGAAAACTATAAGATTGATTTCTTTAATTCTGAAAATAAAGAAAAAACATATTCCCTCAAATTGAAACCTCTAAAGGAAAGAGAATACACCTTCATTTTAATAGAACTTGAAAAGGATAAATTTTACATAAAAAGAGCAGTATTCTTTGACTGGGCTGGGAGTAAACAGGAATTCATTTTTTCCAATATTAAAGAAAATATTTCGATTCCAGATAAATTATTTACTTTGAATTTACCTCCAGGGGTGGAGATTATTATTGAATAAATAAAAACCAAAGTCCTCAAAATTTCGTATTTATATTTTGAGGACTGGGAAAGTCCTCATGACAAAAGATGATAAGGAATTAATTCAAAAGGTCTTAAAGGGAGAAAAAGAGGCGTTTGAAATGTTAGTTAAAAAATATCAAACACCAATAGTCAATTATCTCTATCGGATGACGGGTAACTACAACGATGCAATAGATTTCTCTCAGGAAGTTTTTTTAAAAGCTTATTTTTCATTGAATAGTTATGATTTTCGTTATAAATTTAGTGCATGGTTATTTAAAATAGCATCAAATCTTTGCATTGATAAATGGAGAAAGAAAAAAATAAAAACAGTTTCATTAAATCAGAGTTTGAAAGAAGGCGAAAATTTTTATATTCAGGTTGCTAATGGGAAAAAGACTCCTGCTGAAGAATATGAAAAAAAGGAACTTGCAAGAAAAATTGAAAAGACTATAAATAAATTATCTCTTGATTTGAAGGAGCTATTTATTTTAAGACATATAAATGAGTTAAGTTATGAGGAAATAGCCCAGATAAAAAACATACCTATTGGCACAGTCAAAAATAAGGTTTTTCGTGCCAAGGAAAAGATCAAAAAATTATTAGAGAAAGAAAAATGAGATGTTTGAGAATAGAACAGATTTATGATTATCTTGAGGGAGAAGTCTCTCCTGTAAAAAAATTAGAAATTGAGAAGCACATCTCTACTTGTCCTAAATGTTTTAAAATTTTCATGGAGAGAAAAACTTTACTTGAAGGTATAAAAGAAATTCCCAGAATTGAGCCTCCTTCAGACTTTGTGAAAAAAATTATGGACAAGATTCTTCTACCGAGTGTGTCCTGGCTAAAAGTGGCTATTTACACTCTGAGCATAAGTTTTATATTTTCATTTTTATCAATAATTCTCATAAAAACCACGAACCAGACCATATCCTCGCTTTTCCGTGAATTTATACATTTCTCTCTGGAAACATTTAAATATATTACGATTTTCTTGGCTAAATTGATAAAAACAATAAATTTCATCTTTAAAATTTCGGCACAGTTAATAAAAGAATTAATGATCTTAATCAGTTCAGCAACCAGTCTGGAATTAAAATTCCAGATAATAATTTTAAGTTTTATAATTGTCAGTATAATAGTATTTATTTTATATTTTCCTCTTAAAAAGATATTAGTTAAAACATAGAAGGAGAGGGAAATGAAGAAAAATATACTTATCTGGATGGTGATTTTATCCTTTTTACTCCCAGCTTTTGCTCAAAATGATACAACTTTTGGTAATAATATTGTGGTGGAAAAGGATGAAATTCAGGACAATGTGCTCTCCTTTGGAGGAAATGTTCTGATCGAAGGTAAGGTAAGAGAGAGTGTCGTGATATTTGGTGGAAAAGCTGAAATTAAAGGAGAGGTCGGTGAAGCAGTTATTGGATTTGGCTCAGAAATTAAACTTTATCCCAGTGCAAGAATAAAAGGTGATGTTGTGGTACTTGGAGGGCATTTTGAAAGGGATATTGGAAGTGTTGTAGAGGGAGATACAATTTACTTTGGAAATTTCGCTGGATTATCCAATATTTTTAGTCAAATATTTAGAGGTTTATTTTCTCTCTCATTTGTTCCAATAGTATTAATTTTAAAATTGTTAAATATCTTTATATGGTTTATTCTGGCAATCATTCTGATTGCAATATTTCCAAATCAAATTTCTTTTGCATCATCTCAGATAGAGAAAAAATTCTGGACAGTTGCTGGAGTTGGTATGCTTGGAATTCTGATTTTCACTGGTTTAACCCTGTTATCCGTAATACTTAGCTTTCTTATTATAGGAATTCCAATATTATTCCTTCTAATACTAGCGGGCTTTATTATTCAATTTTTTGGAAGAGTTGTTCTCTTTTACTTTTTTGGAGAGAAATTCTTGCAAGCTTTTAACTGGAAACCTGGTTCACAGATTGTAATTGTCATTGTAGGTGTTGCTATAGTGAGTTTAATAAGATTTATCCCTGTAATAGGACTTCTTTTTGCCCTTTGCCTGAGTATTCTTGGCTGGGGAGTTGTTTTGAAAACAAGATTTGGGACTAGATAAATGAACTAAAATTCCATGATTTCTTTTTCCTTTGCTTTAGCTAAATCTTCTGCTTTTTTAATATATAGATCAGTTAACTCCTGAAGCTTCTCAAGTCCCCAGTATTTATCGTCCTCACTAATCTCTTTGTTTTCCTCTGCCTCTTCAATCTTTTCCTTGCTTTCTCTCCGCATTATTCTAAGAGCTGTTTTCTCTTCCTCTAACATCTTACCAATGTGCTTAACTATTTTCCTTCGCGTCTCTTCGTCTAAGGGAGGGATTGGAACTTTTATTATTTTTCCATCATTGATTGGATTCAATCCTAGATCTGCAGTTCTTATTGCCTTCTCTATTACTCCGAGAATAGAAGGGTCCCAGGGTTGAATTGTAATTAGATTGGGATCAGGCACTGTAATAGTGGAAACCTGATTTAATGGAGTTGGAGTTCCATAATAATCAACCTTTATACCTTCTAAAATCGATGCAGATGCTCTTCCTGTCCTCACCTTACTTAATTCTCTTTTAAAATGATCTATTGAAGCAATCATCTTTTTTTCTAATTCCTTAAGAATTTGTTTTACCATTTTTCCCCTCCCTCTTAAATTTACCTTACAATTGTCCCGATCTTCTCACCGAGTATAGCTTTCTTTATATTTCCTCTATTTTTTAAATTAAAAACAATTATGGGAAGTTTATTATCCATACAAAGGGAAATTGCGGTTGCATCCATTACTTTCAATTCTTTCTCTAAAATATCAAAATATTTTAGCTCTGCAAATTTTTTAGCTCCTTTATCCTTCAAGGGATCTTTATCATAAATTCCATCTACCTTTGTAGCCTTTAATATGACCTCTGCTTTAATCTCAACTGCTCTCAATGCAGCTGCAGTATCAGTAGTAAAATATGGGCTACCTGTGCCAGCAACAAAAATAACAATTCTTCCCTTTTCTAAATGCCTGATTGCTCTTCGTGGAATAAAGGGTTCTGCTATCTGTTTAATTTCTATTGCTGAAATAAGTCTTGTTGTCAAGCCCTCCTTTTCGAGAGCGTCCTGAAGTGCTAATCCATTTATCAAAGTGGCCAGCATTCCCATGTAGTCAGCAAGAGAACGATCCATTCCAGCTGCTGTTCCTTCAACTCCTCTGAAAATGTTACCCCCACCAACCATTAATGCAATTTGAACATTTAAGTCATGAACTTCCTTTATTTCCTCTGCTATGATTTTTATTGTTTTTGGCTCAAGCCCATATTGTCTATCCCCCATTAATGCTTCGCCACTTAATTTAATTAGAACTCTCTTATAAACGGGCTTTTTACTCATAAAAATAAATTATTCTCCTATTTGATAACGAGTAAATCTTTTAATTTTGATATTTTCTTTAAATTTACTTATATAATAGGAGACGAGCTGATTTATTGTCATGCTCGGATCTTTAATATAAGGTTGATTGAGAAGACATACCTCCTCATAAAACTTTTTTAATTTACCTTCAACAATTTTTTCAATCACTTGAGGAGGTTTTCCTGAATCTTTAAATTGCTCTCGAATAATTTCCTTTTCCTGCTCCAACTCTTCCTGAGGAATTTCTTCAGGAGAGAGATATCTTGGACTTGTTGCAGCAATATGCATGGCTATGTTTTTTACTAAATCCTGAAATTCCTGATTTCGAGCAACGAAATCTGTTTCACAATTCACTTCCACAAGGACTCCAATCTTCCCATTTGAATGTATGTAAGAGCCAATTAGACCCTCTGATGTCTCTCTTGATAACTTTTTTTTGGCTCTTTCATATCCTCTTTTTCTTAGAATAAGTATAGCCTTTTCTAAATCCCCATTGCTTTCTTCAAGGGCTTTCTTACATTCCATTATACCTATACCAGTTCTATCACGAAGTTCCTTTACAAGTTCTGTTGTAATTTTCATTTTTGACTCCTTTTATTATTTATTTATTATCTGTTGAAGAGGAGGGGTTTTCGACTGTAGCTGCCTCTTCTTTACTTTCTGATTCTTCGGTCTCCTGAGCTGTTGTTTGCTCAATTTGTTCTGTTATTCTCTGTTTTTTACCTTCTATTATGGCATCAGCTATTTTTGAAGCAAAAAGTTCAATTGCTCTAACAGCGTCATCATTCCCAGGTATTGGATAATCTATATTCTCTGGGTTTCCATTTGTGTCAACAACTGCGACAATAGGAATACCCAATTTCTGTGCTTCAGAAATAGCAATTTGCTCCTTTGCCGCATCTATTACAAAGAGAACTCCTGGAAGTTCTATCATATTTTTAATTCCACCAACATTCTTAGTGAGCTTTCTATATACCTTCTCCATTCTTGACTGCTCTTTCTTGGAGAGTAAATCCCACCTCCCATCTTCTTTCATTTCCTCAAGTTCCAATAATTTTTCTACACTTCTTCTAACCACATTGAAATTAGTAAGGAGCCCTCCCAGCCATCTCTGATTCACATAGAAAGATTCACATCTCTCCGCTTGCTGTTTAACAATCTCCTGCGCCTGCTTCTTGGTTCCAACAAAAAGAACCTCTTTTCCTTGTTTTACCTGTTCTGTAACAAACTGTAAGGCTTCTTTAAAAATCTTTATTGTTTTTTGAAGGTCAATTATATAAATGCCATTTCTTTTACCAAAAATATATTCTTTCATCTTGGGGTTCCAGCGTCTGGTCTGATGACCGAAATGCNCTCCTGCCTCTAAAAGCTCCTTCATTGTTACTGTAACCAATGTATATCCTCCTTATCTCTTGTGATATTGAGGAGCTTTTCTTGCTCCTCTTAAACCATACTTCTTTCTTTCCTTTTCTCTTGCATCTCTTGTGAGTAATCCTTCCTTTTTCAATATCGGGCGTAATTCCTTATTATAATCGACAAGAGCCCGAGCTATTCCAAGTTTTATAGCATCTGCCTGAGCATTGATTCCTCCACCATCTACTCTAATTAAAAGATCAAATTTATCTGTAGTTCCTGTTAATTGCAGAGGTTTTTTAATTAAAATTTTTTGGGTCTCGAGGCTAAAATACTCATCAAATGCTCTTGGCCTTTTGTTTACAATTAGAGATATATTACCTTTTCCAGGTCTTAAATAGACGCGAGCAACTGCTGTTTTTCTTTTCCCTGTTCCGTAATATTGAATTAATCCCATTTTTCACCTCAAATTTCTAATAATTCTGGTTTTTGAGCTTCATGAGGATGATTTGGTCCTCTATAAACCTTTAATTTTTTAAAAATTGCCCTTCCCAGTCTATTTTTCGGAAGCATTCCCCACACAGCCCTTCTTATAACTTCCTCTGGTTTTTTCTGAATTAATTTTTCAAAAGTTATTTCCTTTAAACCACCAATGTAGCCTGAATGAGATCTATAAACTTTTTTCTTTGCTTTTTTACCAGTTAAACGAACTTTCTCTGCATTTATTACAATTACATAATCTCCTGTGTCTATGAAATTAGTGAAATAGGGTTTGTGTTTCCCCCTTAAAATAGTTGCAATCTTTGTAGCTAATCTTCCAAGAACTTTTCCTTCAGCATCTACTAACCACCATTTTTTCTCAATTTGGTCTTTTTTTGGTATTGCTGTCTTCACGCTTTCACCTCGTGATTGAAAAGTAAATATAAATTGACTGAACAATAAAAATACTAAATTCTTAAGTATTTGTCAACCTTACATTTGCAGGTTTTGTATATTAGGGAAGGATTTTAAAAAAATTCCAAAGAATTATAACAAAAAATTGTCTAATATAATGAGCTAAAATTCTTCTTCAAATTCCATTTATTATGGAGGAGTATGATGTCATCTAAGGGAAAATTCCTTATGAATATTTTTATTTTCATTACAATCTCGATTCTTTTAGCCTTCTTTTTTGGAACTCTTCATGGATTATCAAACACCAGAGCTGAAAAACCTTTTCCTATTTTTGTCACTGCTATGGTTCATCTTGACCCTCTACCAACTGTGCCTAATATTGAAATTATACTCAGAGAATATGCTCGCCACAGGGATGGCTGGCTGTGGTATTTAAATTTTGCTAAAAAAACAGGTCTTCGTATTAGTGCTCAGATGACAGGAGTATATGCTGAAGCGTGTGTGCTTCAAGGACATGCCTCGGATTTTAAATTGTGCATGCCAGGTGGTCCTCATCATCTTGGAACCCATCTCCATGCAAACATAAAAACCGATCTTCCTTATGTCTGGAAAACTATTCCAAAGGAAAAATACAATGATCCTTTAATGGTTCTACATGTTTTTAAGGATAATCTTCCATGGATTAATCGTATTTTTGAAGAAAACGGATTCAGTTCTCAGGATAATTGGTTCTTCCACGGAAGTCACGCAGCATACCAGGGAATGGAAAAGGATCTTTTTGACTATGAACATAAAACATATCCTTATGATAACCGGTTCGTAATGGTTGGAGCTAAACGGGGGAGACTCTATCTATACCGTGGACCATGGATAGGTGAACCACATCAGAGGAAAGGAAATTATATCAAAATCTCTGAAGTTGGCGGGATTATAGGTGAAGATCGCGAGCATGGCCCAGAAGGTATGGTTTATGGCTCTGTTCCATATCAAAAACGTGACTTTCTTCGTGTGTATATAGAATGGCGTGAGATGGTTCGCCGAGGTGACTCTGGGCCTGTCAGACACTTTAACTGGATGGTCCATCCCTATCAACTCGCAAAGGGCTATATTGCATCAGATGGACGTTCTCCTAGAGAATCAATTAAAGAACTGGTTGAATGGTTACTTGATAACTTTATTGAGAAAAAGGATGAATCAGGATATGTGATTGCTCGATTTGCCAATGTAGCAGAAATCCGACATGCTTTTGAAACCTGGGAGAGCGAGTATCCTGAAGAAGCACATGCTCTACAGGAGGCACTTGAAAGAAATGAGCCTCCAAGATATTTACCAGTCATCCTAGATCGGATGGAAACTACATATCATGAAAAAATTTTAAATACAGGAAATCCAAATTTAGTTATACATAAATTAAGAGATAGAAATAATAGCAACATACTTTATCTAATATGGTCACGAATTGATGACTTAATTCCTGTCGGCGAAGTATTATCTGGCCAATATCTTGTTTATCATGGTAATGGAAAAAGTGAAATACTAGATGCGTCGGATATTTTAGTGGGCATGGAACCTATTCTTCTTGAGAGAGCAAAAAGTGTCTCTCGTAAAAGATAATAAGGGATTAATTAGTTAACTTGATTATAAGATCTAAATTTTAAAATCTCCCAATCTCAATTAGTCTCAATAAGTCTCTTTTTCAAAAAAACCCAATAAAATTTTTAAAAAATCCGACATATATATATGGAGGGAAAATTTTTATGCATTGTAAAAATATTAGTTATTTTGGGGAGGGTTAAAAAGGTGGGAGTTCTTCTTCAGCTCTATTAATAAGAAAAATTTTTGGAAAATTAAAAATTAATATCCTTTATAATGAGATAAACATAATTTTTACGCATGAGAAAAAAATAATTTTTTAATATAATAAGGTAAATGAAAGAAAAAAATCAACTTATCCAAGAATTAAATGACTTACGGAAACGTGTTATTGAGCTTGAGAATTCTTTAAAAGAATCCGAACTTAAGCAGAAGCACCTGCTCAATATAGAGAAAAAATATCGCGCCCTTTTTGAACTCGGAAGTGATGCATTTTTACTTGTCAGAGGAAATGACGGAAAGATCATTGATGTAAATGAAACAACAATTAAAATACTTGGTTATTCAAAAGAAGAAATAAAAAAACTTTCCTGGTGGGAGATTATTGCTCCAAAGATTCTTAAAAAAACTATTCGTAAGTGGAAAGCCGGATTTAAAGATAAAGACCAAATTCTTATAGAGACTCTCTGGGTAAAAAAAGATGGTTCAACTATTCCTATTGAAGTGAGTGGTAAATCTTTTGAGCTCAATCATCAGGTTTATTTTCAAATAATAGGTCGCGATATTACGCAACGTAAAAAAACTGAGGAAGCATTACGTCGACAGCGAGATGAACTCGCAACTCAAGCACGAATAATTAGTGAGATTCTCAAGACTTTTGATTTGAATCAACGATTAAATATTATTCTAAATGAAGTTATGAAACTTCTCAAAGTTGAAATGGGAGCAATTCATTTAGTTGAAGAGAATAAATTAATTTTGAAATGTTGGCACGGTATACCTGAAAGTATGCGTGTCCATATGCTCTCTTTTCCTCTTGAGGACCGGGAACTTATGACTAAAGAACCTGTAATTTCATATGAACATTTTAATAAAAAGGAAAAAATATACGACTTTGCGAAAAAAGAAAAAATTAAGGTTTGGATAACTCTACCTTTAAAAACCAGGAAAATCCATTTGAACAAGGAAACACCAGAAATAATACTTTTAGGGACATTAACACTTGCAAGTCGCCGATATAAAGCACTTAGAGAAAAAGATATAAAAATAATGAAGGCTTTAGCGGATCAAATCGCTCTTGCAATTGACCACTCGTATCAATTCCATTATGCTCAACAACGCTTGAAGCGTTTAGGGATTTTACGTGAAATTGACCGTGCTATCTTATCTAGTCTTTCAACTAAAGAAATTTTAGAAATTATTGTTTCCTGTGTACCAAAAGAATTAGGTGCAGATGCTGTAGCCATAAGTCTCCTTGATGAGGATAAATCTAAAACCAAAATTTTTACTATCCGATTTCCCAATGGAACAATTATTAAAAAAGAAGTTTTTAGCATAGCTGATAATTTGCTTCATTGGTTTGTTAAACAACAAGAGCCTGTAGTTATTCACGACATATTCCAAGATCCTCGTATTCGAGTACACCGTGAGTATATAAGAAAAAAGAATTTATGTTCCTATTTAGGAGTACCTTTAATTATAGAAAACAATACTATTGGAATTCTGCATATTTTAACTTCTAAACCTAAATTTTTTACTGACGAAGATAAAAAATTCTTTCAAACAATAGCTGGTCAGGCTGCAATTGTTTTGAAAAGCGTCAAATTATTTGAGCAGCTTAAAGAAAGTGAAGAAAAATTCCATAAAATTACAGAGTCAGCAAATGATGCTGTAATATTAGTGGATAACAAAGGAAAAATTTCTTTTTGGAACAAAAGTGCAGAAAAGATTTTTGGCTATTCTTGTAAAGAAGTAATTGGTAAAGATTATATCCAACTTATTATTCCTGATAAATTTAAGGAATCATTTAGAAAAAGATTTGCTGAAATCAAAAAAACAGGAAAAAGCTCCTTATCAGGCAAAACAATTGAAATGGAAGCTATTAGAAAAAATGGAGCAAAATTTCCAATAGAACTTTCTATTTCTCCAGTCAAAATAAAGAATCAATGGTGTTCTTTAGAAATAATTAGAGACATAAGCGAAAGAAAACGAATGGAAACAGAACGAGAATATTTAAGACTAAGACTAAAAGCACTTTGGGATTTAGCCCGATCAATTGACCAAGATTTTCAGAGCTTATATGACAAAATCCTAAATGAGATAATGAATTTAACTCAAAGCCCATATGCTTTTTTTGGTTATCTAAATAAAGATGAGACTATTTTTAGTATTTATTCTTGGTCAAATGAAGTAATGAAAGAATGCTTTATTCAGGAAAAACCTCAAAATTTTTCAATCGCAGATGCTGGTATCTGGGCTGAAGCTGTACGTCAAAGAAAGGTACTCATTATAAATGATTATCAGGCAGACATCCCTGGTAAAAAAGGATTACCTGAAGGTCATGTACCTTTAACGAGGATAATGGTAGTTCCAATATTTAGAGGAAATAGGATTATAGCTTTAGTAGGTACAGCTAATAAAGAAACAGATTATACTGAAAAAGATGCGAAGCAAATTGAAACATTTTTAACCAATGCTCAAATTATTTTGGATAGAAAGCAAATAGAAGAAAAACTGAGAAAAAGTGAAGCTCAGCTTTCACAAGCGCAACGAATCGCTCGTATTGGAAGTTGGGAATGGGATATAATAAATGAGAAAGTATACGGAAGTGATGAAACATATCGAATTCTTGGTCTAAAACCACAGGATTTTTCCTCTATACCTAAGGCATTTTTAAATTT
This sequence comes from Candidatus Aminicenantes bacterium JdFR-78, assembly GCA_002010665.1. Lineage (GTDB taxonomy): Bacteria > Acidobacteriota > Aminicenantia > JdFR-78 > JdFR-78 > JdFR-78. The sequence goes on along the minus strand of MTON01000035.1, from coordinate 7,522 downwards.
AGTTCACCCTGAAGATAGAGAATTGGTCAGAAAAACCATTGTTGAAGCTATGCGTAAGAAAAAATCTTTTAATATTGAGTACCGTATTATCCGACCTGATAGAAAGATACGAAACATACATTGTCAGGGAAAAATCTTTTATGATGATACTGGAAGTCCAATAAGAATGTTTGGGACAATTCAAGATATCACTCCGCTTAAGCAAACAGAGCAAAAATTAAGACTAAGTTTAAAAAAGTTAAAAAAGACCTTTATTGATACAGTTTATTCATTGGCTTCACTACTTGAAATGAGAGATGCCTATACTGCCGGACATCAACGTCGGGTAGCAGAACTTGCTTCTGCCATTGCATATGAAATGGGTCTACCCAAAAATCAAATCGAAGGAATTTACATGGCTGGGATAATCCATGACATTGGCAAGGTGTCTGTACCATCTGAAATACTTAATAAACCATCTCGAATTACAGAACCAGAATTTGATATAATTAAAAATCATTCTAAAATCGGTTATGACATATTAAAAGATATAGATTTTCCTTGGCCTGTTGCTTTGATTATACTCCAGCATCATGAAAGAATGAATGGTTCTGGTTATCCACAGGGCTTAAAAGGCGAAGATATTTTAATTGAAGCCAAAATCATGGCTGTGGCAGATGTAGTTGAAGCTATGGCTTCTCATAGACCTTACCGTGCTGCTTTAGGTTTAGATAAGGCTTTAAATGAAATTACTAAAGGGAAAAAAATTCTCTATGATGCTAAAGTGGTTGATGTCTGTATAGAACTTTTTACGAAAAAAGGATTTAAATTTCACTGAAGAAAATATCCTCCTTCTTTATTTGTAATTAGTCCATTTATTAATGAAAATACCTTTAAATTAAGTATTATTTTAGGTGAATGCGCCTGAATATTTCTAATAACTTTCAAAATATGAATGTCAAATTATGTATCAGCAATTGACAATGAAAGGGAATTTACATATTATTTCATAAAAAAATAGGTAGGAAAAATGGCAAAATTTCAATATTCAAATATTAAAGTTTTAATAGTTTTATTCATCCTATTATTTCCTCTATTACTTTTCTCTAATACTCAAGAGTTTCTTGATATCTCAAAGAAATGGAAATTCATGATCGACCCTCAAAATGAAGGAATAGAAAAAGGATGGTATAAAATTGACTTCGACGATACTCATTGGAAGGAAATAGATGCTGGCAAAATATGGGAAAGACAAGGATATGAACTCTATGATGGTGTAGCGTGGTACAGAAAAAAGGTGAGTCTTCCAGTAGAGTGGAAAGGGGAAAAAATATTTATAGGATTTGGTGGAGTTGATGATATTTATGATCTTTATATTAACGGAATAAAAATAGCTACTTTCGGCAGTATCAAAGATGAAATCAGTTATTGGAATAGAGCTTCTTATACTGAGGTAACCAAATATATAAAGTTTGAAGAAGAAAATTTAATTGTCCTTCGTGTTTATGATTGGGGTGGTGGAGGAGGAATTTCAAAGCTTCCTGCTGCCTTTTCTATAAGGAAAGAATTACTTATTGATCCAAGAGACTATATTTTAGAAAAAGCAAAACAAAATCCAAATTGGCTTTGGCCTTATTGGATTCAGAAAAAGGGAATTGCCTGGACCATGGTTGGCTTAGAAAATAGTTTAGAAGAATGTCTAAGAAGCTTTGATGGCTCTATTGGATCAACTATTTGGCCTTTTACTTTAAATTGCTGGATTTTAGATATTAAAAATAATAAATTATTTGCTCCTGAGAAACTTTCTCCAAAAGATGTTAAGGCTAATTTATATAATAGCTATCTTCCAATTTCAGAACTCTCTTTCAACGCCAACAATATTAAAGTAAAAACAGAATATTTCGTTTTTCTAGAAGAAAACTCTTCCTCAGAAGGGGTTGCTCTTTATCAAATTAAATTAAAAAATAATTCTAATTCTTTAAAAAAGATTAGGCTTTTTGTAAGTATCAGACCATATTTAGTGAATGGTCAAATAGGAAAAGTTAATAAAATAGAATGGAATAAAAAATTTTCTTCTGCAATAGTCAATGATTCTTACATTATTTTTCCTGAAATAAATCCAGATTCCTTTTATGCTGTTTCAATGACAAAACAGGGGGATATCTCTAAATTTTTGCGCGTTAAAAAAATTTCTAAATCAATTGGAGAAAAAGCCGAAGACTATATGGGTATGACATCAGGGGTGCTTGTTTATAATATAGAAATAAAATCAAATCAATCCAAAAAATTTAATTTTAAAATACCTTTAAAATCAATTATTTCTTTGGAGCAAGAATTACCAATTTTAAAAAAAATAGATTATGCAAGAGCTAAAAATAAAATTATTTCCAAATGGAAAAAAAGACTTAATAAAGTAAAATTTAATATACCTGAAAAAAGATATTCCAATGCCTATTACGCTTCCTTAGTCTATATTTTAATTAGTATGGACCATAATATGCCTCATCCTGGACCTTTAGCATACAATTATTTCTGGTACAGAGATTCAGCTTATATTCTTGCAGCTTTACTTCGCGGAGGATATTTTAATGTAGCAGAAAAGGCATTGCATTATTTCATGAAAGCTCAAAAACCTGATGGAGAATTCCCTTCAATTTTCGATATTAATTTAAAACCTGTTGGTCCACACGAATGGGATGCCCAAGGACAAGCTCTTTTTGCTTTAACTGAATATTATAGATTTACTAAAGATAAAGATTTAATTAGAAAGTACTGGGATAAAGTATTAAAAGCTTGCAAGTTTTTAAAGAAATTAAGAAAAGAAAGATTAAAGGAAGAGTTTAAAAATACTCCCCTATATGGAATTCTTCCTCCTTCTGCCTCTGCTGAAGATTTAGGTTCAGCTAAATGGCATCATTACTGGGATGATTTCTGGGCAATAAAAGGACTTTATGATGCCAGCTTTTTAGCTCTGATTTTAGGAAAATCAGAAGACGCCAAATGGATAAAAGAAGAAGCAAATCAGCTCCTTCATTGCACTCAAAACTCCTATAAAGCAGTTATGAAACAAGGAAATATAGATTGGATTCCCAATGGGCCAGAAGACCTTTACTCCTCCTCTATGGCACGAGGAACTTCTCCTGGATTATGGCCTGGAGGAGGTTTAGATCCCAAGGATCCTATTGTTAAAAAATCTTTTGAGCATTATTTTGAAAAATGGATAGAGCCCTTTAATGGTGCTTATTTACATAGAAATAGATTCTGGCCCTATGGTTTAGAATTAGCCTATTGCTATTTAATTTTAAATATGAAAGATAAAGCTTTAAAAATCCTGGACTGGCATTTAAATCATCAGACCTTCCCAGAAAATTACTCCTGGGCTGAACAAATTAATCCAGAAACTCTACTCTTTCAAAGCGGGGATATGCCTCATTGCTGGGTTGCTGCAGACTATATTAATTTATTTAGAGCTTTATTCATTAGGGAAGAAGAAGGTAAAATTATTTTATGCTCAGGAATAAAAGAAAAGTGGTTAAAAGGCGAAAATAAAATTTCTATAGAAAATGCTCCTACCTATTTTGGGAATTTATCATTTTATTTGGAGAATAATATAAAAAAGAACAATTTAGTCTTGATATTAAAAGGAGATACTAATCCTCCTGATGGATATCTTTTTAAATTTCCTTTCAAAGATAAAAAAATAGTAAAAGTAACAATTGATAATAAGAAATGGAAAAAATTCACCTCAAAAGAAGTCAAAATTCCAAAAAACGCTCGAAAAATATTGATTGAATACAGATAGGTTGAGCAATTATTGCATCTTAAATCATTACTGGTTTTAACCTCCTAATCTCAATCAATCTCAATAAGTCTCTTTTTTAAAAAAAACAATAAAATTTCCTGAAAATCCGACTTATATAAAAAGGGAACTGAAGAGTCAGGTTTTGCAATATGACATTAGATTTTCCGAGATATTTTCCATTTAAATTTAGAGAAAAGGTAAGGCATTTATCCTTAATGTGATAATACAAGACTCACCCTTATGAAAGCTCACATACGAAATAAAAAAATTATTATCTTTTGCTTTTTACTTTTTTACCTGAAATAAACTTCAAAACTGAGTGAATACTGAGATCAAAGGTTAAATTTATGTATTCAGGAGCAGGAAAAGAGTAATTCAGTTCATAATTTTTACCTAAGAAATCAAATTTTATACATTTTGCAACATTCATTCCTTGAGGAATTTTTAAAGTAAGAGAAATTCCATTTTGAGGAGTGGGAGAGGCATTTTTTGGAGTAATATCAGAATAATTAAGAACACGAATAAAAAACTCTCTTTTTCCTTTGTAAGGTAAAAATATAATTTTACGAGATGCGTCAGTTGATAAAATCGATTCAATAGCAGTTAATGACCATATATTTTTAATGAAAAATTCTCTAATTTTTTCAGCAGAAATTGAATCAGGAGAATTACCAAAAGGATCACTTGCGTCGTAAAATTCACTACCTTTAGTATAGGAAGAAAAAATCGCTTTTCCCTGTCCAAAATTATTAATATTAATTCCATAAAAAGGATAATCCACTCCAAAAACATCCGCTAAACCATAGTTTTTTCTGTGCAATCCCCATTCATTGCAGAGCGAAGTCTTACCTGTTGCAATTATAATTCCACCATTTAAAACATAATTTTTTATAGATTGAATTTCAGAATCACTCAGGCATACAGTATTTGGAAGAATTACCACTGAAAACTGATTTAAATTTAAAAGATCCTCTTCTATAATTACCTCATAAGGAATATGACTTTCTAAAAGTATCATGCTTAGGCCAATAAATTCAGAAATATAGTCTTCCTGTTTTGTTTCATAAAAATCCAGAGTTTTTCTGGAATAATAGAGAGCAACATTGGTATAGGGCTTAATTGATTTCTGATAATAAAGGTCTTCATTCTTTTCCAACCAGCTGAATATCTCTTTTCTAGTTTTGTAATCCACTGAACCTGCCATATCTGGTGCCTCTGTCTCCCAGAAATTACATCCTGTTCCAATAACTGTTGATGCTAAAAGTTTACAGGCAGAAATATCCTTTTCATCGGCATAGGTTAAAATCCATGAGGGACTCTCCTTGTCTATTCCCCTATAAAATAAAAACCAGACCAAATCATTAAGCCAGGAATAAAAGTGATAATTACTGGCTGTCCCTCCGTCACCGACCCATTCATGAGTTCTGACATCACTTACCTCACGAAGATCAATTGGACTGCAGGCTGTCCAAAAAGCATCACTCATTCCATCCCAGTGCTCAACAATGATTTTAATATTTGGATTTTTCTCTTTAGCAATTTTCCTGATAGTGTCTATAAAATTATTAATCTGATTGTATCTCCAGACTATCCATTTTCTCCAGACTGGACTGTTCCAGTTAACCAGACTCGGGATATGATAGCCTGTTTGGGAGAAAAATAAATTGTCGCAGTCAGAACAATGGCAAGCCCATTGTTCGAGCCAATTTTCTCCAAAATTTGAAATAAAGAATGGAACATCTATATAAAGTCCATCGATTCCTGTTTTGACTAAATCAGACACCCATTTTGACCAAACTTTTTTGTATCTGGGGTCATTAGGGCAGAGCCAGACATCTTCATCATAAGGTCCAATCCAGAAAGCTATTGAACCATAAAAAACTGCCGGTCGTCCATCTATTCCGACCTGAAGCCACTCTGGATGTTCAGTATAAATACTCGTTTTTCCAGAGTCCACTTTTCCATCTTGATTCATGTCTACCTCTGGAGAGGTAAGTTCAAGAGGAGCAATATAAGTAAAAACATTTATTTCAGGGTAATTTTGATGAGTGTAACTGACGATTCGAGAAATAGTATCTAAAACCTTGTCATAGGAATACATTAAATCCCAGGAAAGATCAGTTTCAATAGCATTGACTCTGTGGTCTGCCAATCTGTCAATTTCTTTTTTTACCTCTTTATCGCTCATTCCGGTCCAGAATTCTCCACCTGCAATTCTTGCTCTTCTCAACCAGTCATTTGACTTGGATTGTACGGGTTTAATCTCAATTTTAAAAAATAAAACAACGGAAATGATTATCAAAAGGGACAAAATTATATTGACTTTTCTCACTTTTATTGGAATTATAAATTTTCTTTTATTTTTTGTCTACAGGAACTCTGATGAGTCGGGTTAAATCTTGCAATATAACATTTAATTTTCCGAAATAGTCTTCTATATTGAATCCAGGGAAATGCAAAGATATTCATCTCTTTAAGAGAAGTGAGAAAAGAAAAATCACAAAAAATGGTGAGGCAAAGAACTGAGTCTAATATTGTTATGACACTAATATAGTCCTCAAATACCTTATAAGTAATTTAATTCTTATCTTCTTTAAACAACCTCTTCATCTCAAATAAAAACTTTTTTGTCATCTCTAAAGCCCGCTCACAATCCTCTTTTGTAGAAAAAAACTCAATACTATATTGATCTTGATGTCTTAATTCTCTATAATGGTCGAGCAAACCAATATATTTTCGTTCCAATAGCCCTTTCCTTACATAAAGCAATATAAGTGTGACTTTTTTCCAAAACCATCTTTAAAAAGAATAGCTCTTGCTGAATGAAACATGGCTAAATAGCAACTTAATAAACATGAATTAACGACTCACTTTTGAAATTCTTCTGCGCCTCCTGTAACCATTTATACGCTGTCTTTATACTATTTTCTGCCTTTACTCCTGATTCAGGAATTTTTCTGAGTAAACCTTTCTTTAGACATTCATTAAAATCAAACTTCAATTTCCTCTCCATATAAAATTATTGAGCCGAAAACGAGTGAATAATAGAAAACAGTGTCTTCTTTTTTTAAAAACTCTATCTTTTCCTTTGTTAAAAACAAAGGTTTTATTCTTTCATTCTTTCTCTTCAGTTCATTTGTTAATTTTGAAAGCTCTTCTTCTTTTACTTTTTCGACTTTTATCCATAAATCAATATCAGAATCTTCTCTGTTTGTTCCCTTTACGCAACTACCATAAAGCCCCACTCCCTTTATAAAAGAATATTTTTTAAAAAGAGATGGATTAAAAATATTTATATTTAACAAAATTTTAATACTCTTAACGAATAGATTATCTAATACTATAAATTTCTTTTTTTGTTTTTTTTAAAATCTTCTCTGATACCAATATATTAAAGAACTTAGAAACCAATCCTTTACTTAATTTAAGCTCTCTTGCGGTTTTATTTACAGTTATAGGATAATCTGAGTAAATAATTTTCTTTAAAATTTTTATTCTCTGAGGCGTTGATAATAGATTGTAAATGTTCATCATAGAACTACTTATTGTTCATATTTTATAAACTTTTAGTTCACGATTCATAAACAAAAGAAATTCTACTAAAATACCTTCCCTCTGTCAAGCTGATTTTTCAATTCAACCCAAAATAGATATAGACATATTTACCAGTTAGAGAGGAAAAAGTTAATAAAGAGAGTTGAGGCTGCCCATCACATCCTGGTTATAATAAAGAGTTTGAGA
>MTON01000012.1 GCA_002010665.1 Candidatus Aminicenantes bacterium JdFR-78 | reverse complement strand
TGTGGTGTTGATGGAAGATGTAATGAGAAAAGTCGGTATTATTACAGAGATTCTTAGAGTTAATCAAGGTGGTAAATATGTCTTTACCAAGTGCCAAAAATTTTTGACAAGGGGATTTTTTTATGTTAAATAATTAGCGAAAATTAAGAGGGGAAGAGGAGAAAATGAATTTTAGAAAAATTTCTTTATTCACTTTTTTTGTTTTTTTTATTATTTCGGGCTTTTTAATTACCCAGGAGGTTCCATCTACTATACAAGAGAAAAGCAAAGCTGTTGTTAATGTAATCTCCTATAACCAGAAAAATAAAGAAATACGCAGGGGAAAGGGAGTAATTATTTCTGAAGATGGACTTGTTCTTACAAATTATCATTTGTTGCAAAATTCAAAATCAATAAAGGTGGAGATGATAGAGAGAAAAGAGTTGAAAAGAGTAAATTGGAAGAATGTTTTATACTTGCCCGAGGCAAAAAAAGGAAAGAAAAAAAGAGTTAAGGCAAAAAAATATAAGGTGGAAGGTTTTGTGGGATTTGACAGAGAATTTGATTTGATTATTTTAAAATTAAAAACCTCTGATAGACTTCCTTTTGTTCCGCTAACAAAAGAAAAAATTGGGGTTGGAGATAAGGTGTTATTTGTAGTGGATGAGAATACAGTCTCAGAAGGTGCAATAACCAATATATTGGAATTATCCAATGAGAGGAAAGTTTTACAATCTAATCTACCCGTTTATGACGAACTTAGTGGAAATCCGGTTATTAATACGAAGGGCGAAGTTGTGGGAATAGCGACCTTCATAGTTGAAAAGGCAAATTTAATTGTTCCAATAGATTATATAAATGGATTATTAAAAAACAAAAAAACTGAAAACATAAATAAGATTTCAAAAGAAGATTATTTTAATTCAGGTGAATACTTTTATCTAAGAGGCTTATCCTATATATTGTTAGAGAAATTTCAAGAGGCAATTCAGGCTTTCGAAAATTCTATAAATATCAATCGCCAGAATAGCGACGCTTTTTTTCAACTGGGATTTCTTTACGGCAAAACAGGGGATAATGAGAAAGCATTGCAAGCATATAAGGAAGCCTGTAGCATTAATCCAAACAATTATAGGGCCTTTTTTGGGATTGGGAAAATTTATTTAAAACAGAATCAATATAATCAGGCAATCCCTCCTTTTACAGAATGCACTAGAATCAAGCCAGATTTTCCAGATGCTTATTATAATTTAGGTTTATGTTACGAGGAAATCGGACAATTAGCAACTGCAGCTGAAATATACAAAAAATTTATTGAAATTAATCCAGGTCCTGCATGGACTGCATACAGTAAGCTTGGCGAAGTTTATATTAAATTACAGCAATATGATAAAGCAGTTACTGCTTTTGAGGAGGTAATCAAAAGTACGCCAAATGATATAAGAGCAAATTATAATTTAGCTTATGCATATGATATGTGCGGAGAAACTGAAAAGGCTGTGGATATTTATAGGAAACTCATTAATTTGACACCTGACCAGGCAGAAACTTATTATAATCGTATTTTCAGAGTTTATGATAAGAAAGGGGATTTTAATAAAGCTCTCGAAGTCGGGATGGAATTGGTAAACAGATATCCTGATAAAGCAATATATTATTACTATGTTGGAATAGAGCACTTTAAACTCGGAAATAATGATAAAGCTATAGAATTTTTTAATAAAACAATTGAATTAGACCCCAATTATGCACCCGCTTATTATAATAGTGGTTTAGTTTATTTTAGACTAAAGAGATTTGACCGTGCTGCAGAAGTTTTTGAAAAATTCCTTGAGCTTCAACCTGATAATGCTGATGCCTGTTATAATCTTGGGTCTGCTTATTTACAGATAAAACAATACGAAAAAGCATTAAAACCCTTGCAAAAAGCGGTTAAGCTTAGACCTAATTTTGCATTAGCTCATTATAATCTTGCAATTACCTATTACTTATTAAAAGATCAATTAAGTGCTAACGAGGAATACAAAATTCTTCTTAATCTTGATCCTAATCTTGCAGCAAAACTTAAAAAAGTAATTTTTAAATAAGTTAAAAAACCTGCTTTAGATTATTTCATAAAAGATTTCGATAATAAATCGGACGATAAAATTATTTATCTTGCTCATAAATTTTTTTTATGTTAAAAAATCTATAATGTTTAAGAGAATTGCTTTCTATTTAACAATAATTTTTTTCCTTTTGAGTGTAATTGGGAATGCTCAGGAAATTGATTCTCCTAAAATTGTAGCTCAGAAATGGGAGCGTCAGGGGAATATATTGTATTTCTCGGGCGATGTAGAAGTCTACTATCAAGACATTATTATTTACGCAGATTATATTGAGTATAATGAAGAAACTGAGGAAATAATTGCAAGTGGAAATGTTTCAATTCATATGCCGAATCAAGTTATAAATGGAAAACAGGTTATCTTCAATTTAAAAACTCGAAAGGGAGAAATACTGGATGCTTATGGAATGATTCAACCAACTACTTTTTATGAGGCAGAAAAATTATCAAAAATTGATGAGGATTTATATCAATTTAATAAAGCGAAATTAACAACATGCACCCAGCCTGTTCCTCGATGGAAATTCACTTGTTCTGAGGGTAAATTTAAGCGTGATGAATATCTGGAACTAAGAAATTCTGTTTTATGGCTTAAAAATATTCCTGTATTTTATCTCCCTTATTTAAAGTATCCTTTAAAAAAACGTTCAACAGGTTTTCTTTCTCCTGAACTTGGATATTCTGCTTACAAAGGGTATATTGTAAGCGAGGCTTTTTACTGGGCAATAAGGAGAAATATGGATGCTACTTTCAATTTTGATTATTTCAGCCAGCAGGGTGTAGGAACTGGGCTTGAATTTAGGTATATTTTTCAAAATAATACAAGAGGGAATTTAAATTTCTATTTTTTTAAATATCTATTCAGACCCGAATACAATTATGATTATCTTATTCGTCTTCAGCATAACCAACAGCTATTTTATGATTTTAAACTTGTTGCAAATATTGATCATCAGAGTTCTCTATATTTTTTAAAAGAATTTGATAATAATTTTAATAGAGCCACAATAAGCACTTATATTTCTCAAGCATATATTTATAAAAATTTGAAGAATTTTAATTTTTATTTGAGAGCAGATAGATATGTAACATATTTTTCCCGAGTAGAAACCTCTGTAATAATAAGTCATTTTCCCCAAATAAATATCAGCCTTTTAAGGACAAGATTATTTGAGCCTGTTTATTTTTCCTTTTCAACTTCTTTTGATAGGGTTTCTCGCGGCAATGAGAAGACAGCTTATAGAATAAATAGATTCCGTGTAGATCCTTCATTATCTATCCCTTTTTTAAAAATACCATGGCTTTCTTTAAATACAGTTTTTTCAATTCGACAAGTGTATTATTTTGATTATACAAAAAAAACAAAATCAAAAATTGTTAAGCTTTCAGAAGAACCCATTTCCAAAAGATACTACATTGCACGTATTGACTTACTTGGACCAACTTTTTACAGAATTTATTCAGGTCCAAAGGATACCTCTTTTGAGAAATTCAAGCATATAATAGAGCCCCAGATTTCATACCAATTTACTACAAAATATGAATCTACTAAAAGATTATTGCTTTTTGATTATTATGATTTTCCTTCCTATCATCAATTGAGATATTCCTTAACGAACAGATTTTTAATTAAAAAAGGAGATAATCCCTTTGAGATTCTAACCTGGTCAATAGGACAGACATATTATTTCAACCCGAAAGAAGTTATTCATATGAGACAAATGAGAATAAACGGAAAAATTCCTAATTTTTCAGATATATATTCTTCGCTGAGATTTAGAGCAACAGAAAAATACAGTTTGGACTTCAGTATAAGTTACAATCATTATTATAAGAAAATTTCAGGCATGACATTAATTGCCAATTTAGGAACTCCTCAAGACAATCTGTATTTGAGGATGAGCTGGCTCCATAGAAAGGTTCTTTATAAAAGGGAATATTTTTTTGGGAATTACAATCAAATAAGAACATACACAGGATTTAAAATTCCTAGAATCGGTTTGGAAGTAAATTTTGAAATTGATCACGATTTTCTTCTGAAAAAGACCTTTTATACTGCGCTCTCAGTTATTTATCATTATCAGTGCCTTGATTTCAAAGGTGAAATTAAAATGTTCAATTTCAGAGAGAAACCTGATATTCAATTTAGATTCTCAATCGGTTTTGGTGAAATAGGAAAAGTTTCGGATTTTCTCGGTGGAATTGGATTTTAATAATAATTAATAAAAAAATGGAGGAATCATGAGAGTTTTAATTACTGGGATAACAGGTTTTGCTGGAAGTCATTTGGCAGAATATATTTTGAATAATAAGCCGGGTGTTGAAGTTTATGGAATAGTGAGATGGAGGAGTAGATTTGAGAATATTCAGCATATTATTGACAAAATTAATTTGGTTGAGGCTGATTTGAAGGATGCTTATTCAGTAAAAAAAGCTCTTGCTAAAATAAAACCTGATTGGATTTTTCACCTTGCTGCTCAGAGTTTCGTGCCCTCTTCATGGCGTCTTCCTGCAGAGACTATGTCAATAAATGTTATCGGACAAATTAATCTTTTCGAAGCAATTTTGGAATTGAAAATCTCTCCCCGTATTCATATTGCAGGTTCAAGTGAGGAATACGGACTTGTTTATCCTGATGAAATTCCTATAAAAGAGTCAAATCCTCTTAGACCCCTTAGCCCATATGCTGTGAGTAAAGTGGCTCAGGATTTACTTGCCTATCAATATTTTAAAAGTTACGGATTGGATACTGTTCGGACAAGGGGTTTTAATCACACTGGGCCACGAAGAGGAGAAGTTTTTGTAACCTCGAATTTTGCTAAGCAAATAGCAGAAATTGAAAAGGGTAGGAGAGAGCCTATAATAATGGTTGGGAATTTGGATGCAAAAAGAGATTTTACTGATGTGAGAGATATGGTAAAGGCTTACTGGCTTTGTCTTGAAAAAGGCGAGAGCGGAGAGGTTTATAATATTGGTTCAGGAAAAACATATAAAATAAGCCAAATTTTAGATATTTTATTAAGCTATAGCAAATTAAATGTAAAAATAAAAAAAGATCCGGAGCGAATGAGGCCATCAGATGTACCTATATTGGTAGCTGACAACACGAAATTTGTTAAACTCACAGATTGGAAACCAGAAATACCAATAAATCAAACTCTTTTAGACCTTTTAAATTTCTGGAGACAGAGAGTTTGAAGGCATTTATAACAGGATTAACTGGTTTTGTTGGTAAATATTTATCCAGTTTTTTAAGGAAGAATAATGTAGAAGTTTATGGAACGAGCTATCCTGAAAAACCTCCATCTCATGAAAAAAATATTTTTTATGTGGATATCAAAAAAAGCAGAAGTTTATCTGAATTGATTAAGGAAATACAACCTGAATATATTTTTCATCTTGCTGCTATATCTAACGTTCATATTTCCTGGAAGAAAAGAAAATTGACAATGGATACAAATGTAATAGGAACTCTTAATCTGCTTGAAGCAATAAGGAAGTATTCCCCTAAATCCAGACTTCTTCTAATTGGTTCATCAGATATTTATGGCTGCTCCATAAAAGAAAAAAAGGNATTTAAAGAGAATGATAATCCTGCTCCAATTAATCCTTATGGAATTTCAAAATTGTTTCAGGAAATTCTTGGAAAATTTTATTCATCTATTGAGAATCTCTGGATAATAATGACAAGATCCTTTAATCATACAGGACCTGGCCAGACCCCTATTTTTGTATGTTCAGATTGGGCAAAGCAAATAGCTGAGATTGAAAAGGGAATAAAAGAGCCTGTTTTAAAAGTCGGAAATCTTGATAGTATAAGAGATTTCACTGATGTAAGGGATATTGTAAGAGCTTATTATCTTTTGATTTTAAAGGGAAGGAAAGGAGAAGTATATAATGTATGTTCAGGAAAAGCTTATTCTCTTCGAGAAATATTAGATATGCTTGTTTCACATTCAAAAATTTCTATAAGAGTAGAAATCGATAAAAGAAAAGTAAGAAAAACTGATTTTCCCTTTTTGGTTGGCGATAATTCCAAACTCGTTTCCCATACAGGATGGAGACCAGAAATTAATTTGGAAAAGACTCTCCTCGATTTACTGAATTACTGGAGAAAAAGAGTTTAACTGAATCTTATGGAATCGGTAAACCCACTTTTTCTCTGATTTCTCTATTTAACCTTTCGAAAAGGGTACGGTCTTCTTTAAGTAATCTCTTCACACTCTCTTTTCCCTGTCCTAATCTTTCCCCTTTGTATGAATACCATGTCCCGCTCTTTTCGATTATACCAAACTGGACTCCGCAATCAATTAAATCTCCTTCTTTTGAAATCCCTTCGCCAAAAATAATATCAAACTGGGCTTCTTTGAAAGGTGGAGCAAGTTTATTTTTAACTATTTTTACTTTTACACGATTTCCTATTGTTTGATCACCTTCTTTGATATGAGCTATTCTTCTTATTTCTATTCTAAGTGAAGAGTAAAACTTTAAAGCTCTACCACCTGTGGTGGTTTCAGGACTGCCAAGAAAAAAACCTATTTTTTCTCTAATTTGATTAATGAAAATAAAACATGTTTTTGAGCGACTAACTATTCCAGTTAATTTTCTCAATGCCTGAGACATCAATCTTGCTTGAAGCCCCATATGGGTATCTCCCATATCCCCCTCGAGCTCTGCTCTTGGGACAAGAGCAGCAACTGAGTCCACAACAACTACATCAACCCCACCACTTCGCACTAATATCTCTGCAATCTCAAGAGCCTGTTCTCCATAATCAGGCTGGGAAATAAGCAAATTGTCAATGTCCACACCTACTTTTGAAGCATATTCGGGATCAAGAGCATGTTCAGCGTCAATAAAGGCTCCATAACCACCTTGCTTTTGTGCCTCTGCAAGGACATGAAGTGCTAAAGTTGTTTTACCTGTTGCCTCTGGACCGAATATCTCAACTACTCTTCCCCTTGGAAAGCCTCCTATTCCAAGACTAAGATCAAAAGCTATTGAACCTGTTGAAATAACTGGAACTGAAACCGCAGCCTCCTTCTGCCCAAGCTTCATTATTGAGCCCTTCCCAAACTGTTTTTCAATCTGGGAAACTGCGGCTTCAATTGCTTTTGAGCGATTATCTGTTTTTCTCTCTTCTTTATTCATTTTTACCTCTTAAAAATCAAATTTATTTATTGTAATCATAAAATCCTTTTCCTGTTTTTCTTCCTAAATAACCTGCATCCACCATCTTTCTTAAAAGAGGACATGGCCTGTATTTTGGATCCTTGAATCCTTCATAGAGAACTTCCATAATATGAAGACAGACATCAAGGCCTATTAAATCAGCTAATGCCAGAGGACCCATAGGATGATTCATCCCTAATTTCATCACAGTATCAATAGCCTCTACACTTCCAACACCTTCCATTAATGCATATATTGCTTCATTAATCATTGGCATTAATATTCGATTAGAAATAAATCCAGGGAAATCATTT
Source organism: Candidatus Aminicenantes bacterium JdFR-78 (assembly GCA_002010665.1). Lineage (GTDB taxonomy): Bacteria > Acidobacteriota > Aminicenantia > JdFR-78 > JdFR-78 > JdFR-78. Next base: position 12,994 of record MTON01000012.1, on the reverse strand, counting down.
GCCTCAACAGGAACTTTTCCCATCTTTTCAGCTAAGGATTTTACTGTGTTAAAAGTTTCATCTGAAGTTGCCATTCCTCTTATTAATTCAACAAGTTGCATCAAAGGGACAGGATTCATAAAATGCATGCCCATAAATTTATCAGGTCGCTTTGTCTGAGAGGCTAATTTTGTTATTGAGATAGAAGAAGTATTGGTTGTAATAATTACATCTTCAGAAACCATGCTGTCAATTTCTTTGAAGACTGCTTTTTTAACCTCAAAATCCTCAAATACTGCTTCAATTATAAAATCTGCTTCTTTTAGTGCATTTAGATCAGTTGTAGTAATAATTCTTTTCATTATTTCCTCTTTGTTCCCTTCTATTTTTCCCTTTTCGATTAATTTCGTTAGGCTTTTATTAATTGTTTTCAATGCACGATCAATTATATCTTGAGAGATATCATGAAGAATAACTTCATAATTTGAAGTTGCAGCAACCTGGGCTATACCAGAGCCCATAGTGCCTGCGCCAATAACTCCTATTTTTTTAATTTCCATTTTTTCCTCCCTTATTTAGTAAATAATAGAAGGTGAAATGTAAAACGCATGATTTTAAATACAATTTCCTTTTCATTTCACCTTTCACATTTTACATTTCCCAGTATTATATCATTTCAATAGCCATTGCAACGGCATCACCNCCCCCGAGACACAGAGCTGCAATTCCTCTCTTTCCACCTGTTCTTTTTAAGGCATATATGAGTGTCGTAAGAATTCGAGCTCCTGTTGCACCAATTGGGTGGCCCAATGCAACAGCTCCACCATGAATATTCACCTTGTTTGGATCAAGTCCTATTTCCTTAATTAGAACTACCATTTGAGCTGAGAATGCCTCATTGATCTCAAATAGATCAACATCTTCCAGTTTCCATCCAAGATTATCAAGTAATTTTTCAATTGCTCCTTTTGGTGCATACATTACCATAGATGGCTCAACTCCATTAGTGGCATATCCCAGAATTTGGGCTATAGGTTTTAAATTCTTTTCTTTAACTGCATCTTCTGAAGCAACTACGACTGCAGATGCTCCATCATTTAGTGTTGAAGCATTTCCTGCTGTTATTGTCCCATCTTTTTTGAATACTGGTTTTAGTTTTGCAAGTTTTTCCAGCGATGTATCTCTTCTCGGTTGTTCATCCACTGAAAAAATAATGGGTTCTCCCTTTTTCTGAGGAATTTCAATCGGAATTATCTCATCTTTAAAATAACCCTTATCAATTGCTTCAATTGCCCTCATCTGACTTTGATATGCATATTTGTCTTGCTCTTCTCTGGTTGCTCCGTATTTTTCAGCAATAATTTCACCTGTCATTCCCATATGTATGTCATGAAAGGAACACCACAAACCGTCTTTAATCATTGAATCTACCATTTTATTATCCCCAAATTTTATTCCCTCTCTCATTCCCCAAACAAGATAAGGCGTTTGACTCATACTTTCCATACCNCCTGCCACAATTATATCCTTCTCTCCAGCACGAATTGCTTGAACTGCAAGGGCAACAGTCTTTAGAGCTGAGCCACAAACTTTATTTACAAGGAAACAGCTAACTGTATAAGGTAATCCTCCCTTAACTGCAGCCTGTTTGGCTGGTGCCTGACCAATACCAGCAGATACAACATTTCCCATAATCACTTCATCTATATCTTCTCCCTTTATTCCTGCTCGCTTTACTGCTTCTTTAATCGCAAAACCACCTAATTCCGGAGCTGTAAAATTTTTTAAAGAACCTAAAAAACTTCCGATAGGAGTTCTGACTGCACTTATAATATAAGCTTTTTTAGATTCACACATTATTATTTCTCCTTTAAAAAATAATTTTACTTAATCTTTTATCACAAATTAAAATTTATGTAAACTAAAATAAAATTTGACAAAAACTATAAAATATATTATAAATTAGATTATCCTAACAAAGTTAAAAAGGTCTAACAATGAAAAAAAATTATTTAACCAAAAGTACGGAAGATTATTTGGAGACAATTTTGGTTTTAAGCCTTGACAAAAGAGTGGTTAGGATTAAAGATCTTGCCAAACATTTAAATGTAAAAAAGCCGTCTGTTGTTTCTGCTGTTAAGTATTTAAAAAGAAAGAATCTGGTAAAACAGGAGCATTATGGACACATTGAATTGACTGAAGAAGGAGAAGTTGTTGCAAGGAAAATTTATAAAAGACATAAGGCACTTTACAAATTTCTTCATAATTTCTTAGGAATAGATCCTTCGATAGCAGAAAAAGATGCCTGTAGAATTGAGCATTTCTTAACACCTGAAACAATGGAAAGAATTCTAAAATTCATTGAATTTATAGAAATCTGTCCAAAAAAATCCCCGAACTGGCTTAACAATTTCTATTACTTTGTTAAGACTGGAAAATTGCCGGAGATATGTAAAAAATGTTAAGCTTAATTGATGCACCTTTGGATAAACCTTTAAAAATTATTCAATTTTTAGGGGGGCATGGAATGAGAAGGAAACTAATGTCCCTGGGAATACATATAGGTGATGTTATAGAAGTGGATTCCCGCAGTCCTTTTGGAGGCCCTGTTTTGATCAAAAGTCTAACAAATAATACAACGGTAGCATTAGGAAGGGGGATAGCACGGAAAATTATGGTTACTGTAATAAATGAGTAAAGAAAAATTACCAACTATTGTTTTTATTGGACAACCAAATTCAGGAAAAAGCACTCTATACAATTCAATTGCTGGATTAAAAGGAGAGGTGTCAAATTTTCCTGGGACTACTGTAAAACACGCACACAGTAAAGTAAATATAAGGGGCAAAGTATTTCAGATAATTGACCTACCGGGAACCTATTCCCTTAATCCCACTGATGAGGCGGAAAAGGAAGTTTTAAATCACCTTTTTCTGGATAAAGTTAATTTAATAATCAATGTTATAGATGCTTCTCTTTTAAATAGAAGTCTTGAATTAACTCTTGAGTTAATGGAAACTGGTTACCCGATTGTTGTTGCGCTTAATATGATGGATATTGCAATAAAAAAAGGCATCAGGATTGATGTTGAAAAGTTAAAGAGAATATTAGGGGTACCTGTTGTTCCCATAATAGCCACAAGAGGAAAGGGAGTTAAGGAGCTGTTAGACATTGCAAAAAGGGAAATTGAAAATCCTTCGAAATACAGACATCCTGAATTATCAAAACCTGTTGAGGAGAAAATACAAAAGATTGTGAATTCATTGGAAAATAATATTGGTTTGCCATTTAATAAAAGATTCCTAGCAATTAAATTAATAGAAGGCGAAAAATATTTTTTGAGCAAAGTCAAATTAAATCAAAGAATAAAAGAGATAATAAAAGAAATATCCCAACATCTTAAAGAATGGCATAAGTTACCTCCTGCAGAAGTGATTTCAGCAAATAGACATCATTTGTCAATGAAAATAGCTGAAGAGGTTTGTCGGGTTGAGCATAAAAGGAGAATAGGGTGGGAGGAAAGACTGGATGAAATTTTAATGCATCCTATTCTCGGCTATCCAATTATGTTCATCATTTTTTTTATTTTTTTCTTATTTATATTTAAAATAGGAAATCCTCTTGAGGAATTACTATATGTACCTCTTTACAATTTAAGAGAATTTATTTCCCTGAAATTTGGTTCTGGTTTAATTTATTATCTATTAGATGGATTAATCCAAGGTATTGGTGGAGGAATAGCAGTTGTACTTCCCTATTTTATACCTTTAATCTTTGGTATGTCCTTGCTTGAAGACTTTGGATATTTGGCCCGTGTTGGGTTTCTTATGGATACCTTTATTCATCGTATAGGTCTTCATGGAAAATCTTTTGCTCCTTTTATACTCGGTTTCGGTTGTAATGTTCCTGCAATAATGGCTACCCGTCTCCTTGAAAGTAGAAGGGATAGAATAATAACTTCTCTTTTAATCCCATTCATTCCATGTACAGCAAGAACAACAGTGATTCTTGCCCTTATTGCTTTTTATCTAGGCCCATTACCAGCTCTTGCTTTTTACTTCTTCAATCTCATTCTCATCGGTATAATTGGTAGGATATTAACATTCTTTTTCCCTTCTCCTTCTCCAGGATTGATATTAGAAATTCCCTCCTATAAAATTCCATCTTTTAAAAGCATAGCCCAAAAAACATATTTTAAATTGAAATCTTTTATTAATTTCGCATGGCCGATTTTAATTGCAGGAAGTATTTTTCTTTCCTTCATTCAATATCTTGGTCTGGATAAATCCATAAATTCCTTCCTTTCTCCATTAATGTATAATATTCTTGGGCTTCCAAAAGAGTTAGGTGTAACATTAATATTCGGTATTTTGAGGAAAGAGCTCTCATTAATTATGATGCTTCAAGCTTTAGGAGTAAATGCGCAGAATGTTTTATCAGTGATCAGTCCTCAACAAATAATAGTTTTCACAGTCTTTCTTTCCCTTTTTATTCCTTGCATATCAACTTTTTCAATCATATGGAGAGAGTTAGGTAAAAGAATAGCTTTTATTTCAGCTTCTCTAAATATTTCAATAGCACTGATAGTGAGTATTCTTGTGAAAGTAATTTTCCAATTTATTCGATAATTACTATTGCTATTGCATATTTTTCCAAATGAGAAATTGAAACATGAATTTTGCTAAAAGATATGGTGGGATCATGTATTCTTATTTCAGGTTTCCCGCTAGGCTGGTTTATAATTTCAATATCCCTCCATCTTATTCTTTTCCCAAGGGCTTTAAAAAAAGCTTCTTTAGCCGCAAATCGAGCAGATAAATGCTGGAATTTATTTTTCTTGTTCATGCAATAATTTATTTCATTTTGTGTGAAAACTCTTGAGAGGAATTTCTTGTTTCTTCCATATGCTCGAGCAATTCTTTCGACTTCTATTATATCAATTCCCACACCCTTAATGCTCACCTTTAAGCCTCCTTAAAATTTCTCTGGCTGTTTTTGTTCCCACAATTTCTGCTAATTCTTCTTCAGGAGCTTTTTTTATTTCTTCCAAACTCCTATATTTCTTCATAAGAATTAATTTTCTCTTTTCTCCTATTCCAGGAATTTCATCTAAAATCGATTTAAAACTGTGCTTTTTCCTCAATTTTCTGTGAAAGGTTATGGCAAACCGATGGGATTCATCTCTTATTCTTTGTATTAATTTTAGGCAGGGTGAACTCTTTTCCAGTTTTAAAGGTTCCTTCTTTCCAGGAATAAAAATTAGCTCCTCTTTTTTTGCAATTGATATAATTGGAATGTTTTCTATATTTAAGTCCTTTAAAGCCCTAATAGCTGAATTTAATTGACCTTTTCCCCCATCTATTAAAATTAGGTCTGGGAATTGTTTATTTTCCCCAAGAAGTCGAGAGTATCTTCTTTTTACAATTTCATAAATGGAAGCAACATCATCAATTCCTTCTACGGTTTTTATTTTATATTTACGATATTCTTTTTTTAAAGGCTCTCCTTTTTCAAACACAATAAGAGAGCCAACAGTTTGTGTTCCTCCTATATGAGATATATCAAAAGCTTCAATATGATAGGGAATTTTTTTAAGATTTAATAAATCCTTTAATTCTTTTAAACCTGGAATCTCTTCCTCTTTCATTTCCAAATATAATTTTGCATTGCGATTAGCTAAATCCATTAATTTCTTATATCTTCCCCTTTCTGGAACAACAATTTCCACGTTATTCTGCTTTTCTTTTAGAAAAGAGATTAGGAAAGATTCACCTGATGGGTGAAAGGGTAAAAGGATTTTTGAGGGAATACTGATATTTTTTAAATAATATTGAGCAAGAAAAGAATTGAGCAATTCAGAATCTGATGTTTCAATTAATTCATCCCAGTAAAATTGTTCCCTATTAATAATTTTGCCCCTTCGCATAGTGAACAGCCGAATACTCACTCTATTACCTACTCTGTAAAATCCAAATATATCGATATCCTCCTGTTCAACTGAACTTGTTTTTGGTTTTTCCTTTATTTCTTGAATCGTCTTTATTAGGTCCCGATAATAAGCAGCTTGTTCAAATTTTTCCTCTGATGCAAGAGAAAACATTTTTTTTGTTAAAATATCAGTCAATTTTTCTGTTTTTCCTTCAAGGAATAGAATTGCATTTTCTACTGCTTCTCTGTATTCAGATTTGCTAATCAATCCAACGCAGGGCCCAGAGCACATTTTCATTTCATAATCAAGGCATGGTCTTTTTCTCTTTCCAGGAATTGTCTCATTGCATTTTCGTATCTGAAAAAATTTACATACCAGTCTTATTGTATTCTTTGCTTGAAAAGCTGGGGCAAAGGGACCAAAATATTTATTTCCATCCTGTTCAATTCTTCTTGTAAAGAGAATTCTTGGAAAGTCTTCCTTAATTGTGATTTTTAAATATGGATAACTTTTATCATCCTTCAATCTAATATTATATTTGGGCTGATATCTTCTGATTAGATTATTTTCAAGTAAAAAGGCTTCTCTTTCAGAATCTGTTTCTATAATGTCAATATCATGTATCTCTGAAAGTAGAAGACCTGTCTTTATGTCATCACTGCTTCTTTCCTGAAAGTAGGATTTGACCCTATCTTTAAGGGACGAAGCTTTTCCTATATAAATAATTTCTTTATTTTCATTTTGAAAAAGGTAGACTCCTGGTTTATCAGGCAAGGAATTAATTTTTTTGATTAAATCTTCATTCATTTGCTGTTAATTGTAATTCTTTTTGTTTTAGTTTCTTTAATTCATCTCGAATTCGGGCTGCCCTTTCAAATTCAAGTTTTTCCACTGCTTTCCTCATTTCTTTCTCAAGTCTTTCTATTCTTTTCCTTCTCTCTTCAGGAGATAAATAAATGTCCTTTTCTTCAGCTATTTTAGTATAATCAAAATAATCTTTTTCATATATTTCATAAAGACCCTCATCTATTGATTTAATTATTGATTGAGGTGTAATATTATATTTTCGATTATATTCTTCTTGAATTTTTCTTCTCCTCTCTGTTTCTTCGATGGCTTTTTTCATTGAATCTGTTATTCTATCAGCATACATAATGACTTCTCCATTCACATTTCTTGCTGCTCTTCCAAAGGTTTGGATCAGAGAGGTTGTGGAACGAAGATAACCCTCTTTATCTGCATCAAGAATTGCAACAAGAGAAACCTCAGGCAAATCGAGACCCTCTCTCAGAAGATTTATTCCTACAAGCACATCAAATTTACCCTTTCTTAAATCCCTAATTATTTTAACTCTATCAAGAGTATCAATTTCAGAATGAAGATATCTCACCCTGATGCCAAATTCCTGAAGATAATTTGTCAGGTCTTCTGCCATTCTTTTTGTAAGAGTTGTTACAAGAACCCTTTCCTTTCTCTCTTCCCTTCTTCTTATTTCCTTTATTAAGTCATCTACCTGTCCTTTCACAGGTCTAACATAAACTTTTGGGTCCATTAATCCAGTAGGTCTTATAATCTGCTCCACTACCCTTCCATTTGCTTTTTTTAATTCATATGGTCCAGGGGTGGCAGATACATATATTACTTGATTAATTCTTTCTTCAAATTCTTTAAAATTAAGAGGTCTGTTATCAAGGGCAGAGGGAAGTCTAAATCCATATTCAATTAAGGTTAACTTTCGGGAACGGTCACCATGGTACATTCCACCCAATTGAGGAACTGTAACATGACTTTCATCTATGAAAATAAGGAAATCAGGAGGGAAATAGTCAATAAGGGTATAAGGAGGTTCTCCTTCCTTTCTTCCACTTAAATGTCTTGAATAATTTTCTATTCCAGGGCAATACCCAAATTCTCTTAACATTTCAATATCATAACGGGTTCTTTCTTCAATTCTTTGTGCTTCTATTAATTTTCCCTGTTTCCTAAAGAACTCAATTCTTTCCTCAAGCTCCTCCTCAATTGCCTCAATAGCCTTTTCCAAGGTTGGTCTTGGAGTTGAAAAATAAGTTCTTGGGTAAATATTCAATTCATTGTAATTTTTAATTACTTTACCAAGAAGAGGGTCAATAAGGGTCAGATTTTCGATTTTATTTTCCCATAATTCGATTCGATATGCGTAATCCTCATAAGGAGGGTAGACTTCAATTATATCTCCCCTGACCCTGAAACTCCCTCTTCTGAAATCTGTCTCAGCTCTTTCATACTGAATTTCAACAAGTTTCTGGAGGATTTTTTTTCTGCTTACAATCTGTCCTTTTTTCAAATTTAAAGCCATACCAAAATAAGTCTCTGGAGCCCCTATTCCATATATGCACGAGACAGATGCAACAATTATAACATCTCTTCTTTCATATAAGGAACGAGTTGCACAGAGTCGTAATCTATCAATTTCATCATTAATTGTTGCTTCTTTTGCAATATAAGTATTAGTAGCTGGAATATAAGCTTCTGGTTGATAGTAATCATAGTAACTTACAAAATATTCAACCGCATTATATGGGAAAAACTTTTTAAATTCCTGATAAAGCTGGGCTGCAAGGGTTTTGTTGTGAGATATAACCAGCACAGGTCTATTGACCTTCTCTATTACATTTGCCATTGTAAAAGTTTTTCCTGAACCTGTGACACCAAGAAGCACCTGATGAGTTAGGCCTTTTTCAACTCCTTTGACTAGTTCTTCTATAGCTTTTTCCTGATCTCCTTTAGGTTTAAAATCTGAAACAAGGGTGAATTTGTCCATTCTATTTCTTAAATTTCCTATAAAATATTATATCAAAGTAATATAAAACTTGAAAAATTCATTGAATAAGATAAAATATATGCAAATAAATAATCGGAGATTTAAAGTGGCAGAGGGGATAAAAGTTAAATTTTCAAAAGGCAAAAGAATTGGCTTCTATTTTCTAGTTTTTTTAATAAATTTAATTTTATTTTATTTCATAGGACAATCTTTTCATAAGCTTCAATTTTTCTCAAAAAATATAAAAATTATTAAATTTCGCGAAAGGGTTGGGAAAATAGAGATTCTTGATTTAAACGGTGATGGTAAAGAAGAAATTATCTCATCCTATGTTGAAGAACCCAGACCTTATAGAAATATTTTGGGATGTTTTACTCCTTTTCAAAGACGGGCTGGAGACTTAAAATTAACCTATTTCTGGGAAGTTCTTATCAAGAAAGAAGAAGGTCTATTTAAGCCTCAAGATATAGATAATGATGGAAAAATTGATATTCCAATTATTGAATTAAATAAAAAAGGGATTCTATTGAAATTATTAGATATAGAAGGCCACATTACAAAAAGGATTAAATTCCCAATATTCTCGATTTTTTCTTCCAATGCATTTTTTAAAAATGTCCTTTTTGACGATATTAATAGAGATGGGTCAAGGGAGATGATAGTTTATATAACTACAGCATGGGAGGGTCTTCCCAGGGGAGTTATTGCATATAATGTTAATTCGAGAAAAAAATTATGGGAATTTTATTGTGGATGTATGCCATGGGATATAAAAATAGTTGATTTAAATAAAGATGGCAAAAAGGAAATAATACTTAGTGGATGGGGTTCTCATAATAATGTTTCAATAAATGGGACAGATGATGACCATAGTTACATAATTGTTCTTGATCATGAAGGAAAATTAATCTGGAAAAAGATTTATGGAGGGTATTATACGAGAATATACTTTGACATTGCTGATATAGATGCTGACGGAGAACTGGAGATAATTACGAGTAAAGAATGTCATAGAGAATATAGTCCTGAACCCGGAGAGATAAGGATAATAGATGCTAAAAGTGGTGTTACTGAAAAATATATAATTCAATCTAATTGTTCATTCTCAAACATATATCAAATTAATTTTGGAAATAATTCTCCCCAAATTATTGTCGGAGATTCAAGAGGAAAAGTTACGATATATGATAAAAACCTAAATAAGATAAAAGAGATATATTTGGAATATCCTGCTATAGTAAGAGGCATTGAAAGATTAGGGACAGATTCTAATAAATATATTTTCGTTCAGGCGGGTTTTACGAATTTTTATATTCTAAATCAAAAGCTAAAAAAAATATATAAATTTAAGATTAAAAATTTCACAGGGATAGAAAATGCTGTTTATTATTATCCAATCCGCAATAAAAATATAATTTCAGGAGTTTTAAATGCGGATGGCATGTATTTATTTAAAAAAGATCCAGTAAATATTCTGGTATTTGTAAATTCTTTATTGGAGTCAAAATTAGCGTATTATATTTCAGTTCTTTTAATTTTTAATCTATTAATTTATTACTTTGAGAAGTTGAAAAAGAAAACTCCTGAGACACAGGCAACATTAAAAAATCTGATTGAGCTTATTCATGAAACCGCCCATAAAATCAAAAATAGGTTATTTACAATTCAACTTGAAGCAGAAAATGTGAAGGCAATTTTAGATAAGGAAAAACAAAAAGGGTCGATGTCTAAAAATTTAGACTATTTTGCTCAGTCCATTATGAGTGAAGTTCAAGCTATGAAACGAATAGTTAGAGGTATTATGAGCTTAATAGAAGAAAAACCTTTGAAGTTTAAAAAAGTGGAACTAAATTTTCTTATTGAAAGACTTGTTGAAAAATATAAAAAATTATTAGAAGGCAAAGTAAAATTTGAACTTGAGTTAGATGAGAATTCAACATCTGTTACAATTGATAAGGAGCTTGTTGAGGAAGCACTTTCTAATATAATAGAGAATTCAATAGAGGCTTTACCTAATGGAGGGAAAATTATAATTTCAACTACAGTTATCTATTCCCCACTTTTAAAAACAAGAAAAGGAGTTGAAGTGGAAATAATAGATAATGGGAAAGGAATTCCTGAGGATAAGATTGAAGATATTTTTAATCCATATTTTACAACCAAAAAGGAGGGAATTGGACTTGGCCTTACATTGACCAAAAGAATAATTGATGCTCATGGTGGAAGAATAGAGGTTCAAAGCAGAATAGGAATTGGCACAAAATTTGCATTATTTTTTCCGGTGAGAGAGGAAAGTTGATGAAAGAAGGGCGTATGGCAAAGGGGGGGGTTGTACTCCTTGTAGATGATGAAGTGAAAATTCTGAGTTCTCTTTCCCGAATTTTGGAAAATTATGATTATGAAGTTTTAACAGCGTTAGATGGAAAAAGTGCTTTATCCATAATTGAGGAGAATGATATTGATGTTGTTCTGCTTGACCTTAAGTTGCCTGAAATGGATGGTATTAGGGTTTTAAAAAAAATTATGGAGAAGAAACCTTCCCTTCCAGTTATTATGCTTACAGCTCATGGTTCAATCCCAAAAGCGGTTGAGGCTGTTAAAATCGGAGCTTTTGATTTTCTTGAAAAACCTGTGGAGTCAGAAAAAATTCTTATAACTATAAAAAATGCTCTGGAAAAATCAAGATTGGAGAAAGAACGTACATTTCTTATTCAGGAAGCTCTCGAGAAGTATAAGATGGTCGGAATATCCAACGCTATGAAGAAGATTTTCAGTTTGATAGAAAAAATTGCTCCAACTGATGCAAAGGTTTTAATAACAGGAGAAAGTGGTGTGGGAAAGGAGCTTATTGCAAGAGCAATTCATTTCAGGAGCAGTAGGGCTGGAGGTCCTTTTGTTGTATTGAATTGTGCTGCGATTCCAGAGGAGTTGATAGAATCAGAACTTTTTGGTCATGAAAAGGGAGCATTTACAGGTGCAATTGAAAGAAAGGAGGGAAAATTTAAGTTAGCTTCAGGAGGAACATTATTCCTTGATGAAATTGGAGATATGAGCCTTCGAGTTCAGGCTAAAGTTCTCAGAGCAATAGAGGAAGGAGAAATTCAGAGAGTTGGAGGAAAAGAGATAATTGAAGTTAATACAAGAATAATATGTGCGTCAAATAAGGATTTGGAGAGAGCTGTAAGAGAAAGAAAATTTCGTGAGGATCTTTACTATCGTATAAAAGTAATACATATCCATGTACCTCCATTAAGGGAAAGGAAGGAGGATATTCCAGCCCTGTTGAGATATTATCTTCAAGTCTTATCAAAAGAAAGCGGAAAGGAAATGCCAAAACTTCATCCCTCTGCGCTTGAAGTACTATTTGAGTATCCATGGCCTGGGAATGTCAGGGAGTTAAGGAATCTGGTTGAGAAAGTAGTTGTTCTCTATCCAGGAAAAATAATTTCAAGGGACGATATAATGAAACTTCTTGAAATGCAGGGTATAGGAGAAGTTTCAAAAGTATTTTCAGGGACTCTATCAGATGCAAGAAAAAAAGCAGAGAGAGAAGCAATTCTTGCAAAACTACTTGCAAATAACTGGGATTATGAGTTAACAGCAAAAGAACTCGGGATTTCCCGTGCCACCTTATTTAACAAATTAAAAGAATATGGAATAAGAAAGTCTAAAAAATTAGACTTTTAAGTATGAAATAATCTAAAAATTTAGACTGATTGGATTCCAGCAAATGTTTTTCTTTATCCTGAAACTGACGAATCTTTTCATTTCTACTTCTCTGTAAATCGATTATGATTTTAAAAAATTTTTTAGAAATAAATAAACCGGCATGCTTTTTGCTACCTCATAACCCCAAAAATGAAAAGGGTAGGGATATATTCTTTTAAGTGTATTCATAATAGTCTTCGAGTCAAGTGATAAATATAAATCTTTCGAGGTAAAAATAGAAAGCATCAAAAGAGATATATTGGGTGGTGAAGAAAGGCATCCGAACTTTTGAGCTCTGAGAGAAATTTTTCCAAAAATCCTTGTGAAGTGAATTAAATTTTTTTCTTCCATTTAAAAATATCTTTTATCTCAACAAGAAATGAAATCATTACTATAACTAAAATGTTACAAACAGTCATAATTCTTCTCCCCTCTAACTGGTAAGTACATCCCTATCCATTTTGGTATAGAGACTACATGGCACTTGGTAAAGACATATTTACCACCTTGATTAACTCTAAGAATCTCTGTAATAATACCGACTTTTCTCATTACATCTTCCATCAACACCACAGGAT
>MTON01000041.1 GCA_002010665.1 Candidatus Aminicenantes bacterium JdFR-78 | reverse complement strand
AAAGGTTGTAATAAGAAAGAATATTGTTTAAATTTTCATATAGATTCTTACATGAGGCAATGAATATGTTTTTATATAGATCCTTAAATGAGGCAATAAGTGTGAACTCTCTTTAAATTCAATTGAAAGAACCTATTTTGAACTTTCCATTTACATTGATTTAAAAACTTGACAAATCCCTGTTTTTTTATATCTTATCTAGTATGACTATGCATAGTAACAAGAGGTTTAGATGAGATTTTTCAGAGAATTAAAAAAAGGCTCAACAAAATTATTAATTCTTACGGTTTTGGAAAAGAAGTCAATGTATGGATATCAAATTGCAGAGGAGATTAAAAAGCTAAGTAAGAATTATTTTGACCTTGCTGATGGAACAATTTACCCAGCACTTCATGATCTCGAAAAAAAACTTTATATCAAAGGGGAATGGAAAAAATTTAAGGGAAGAGAAAGAAAATATTATAGTATCACTGAGAAGGGGATGAAGTTCCTCCATCAAGCATCAAAAGAATGGAATATTTTTGTTAAAAAACTTTCTGCCTTTTTACCAAGAAAGCAGGAGATTTAATCCATGGATTTAATTCGGGATTACTTATCCGGTTTATCAAAACATTTAAAATTAAGTTCAAAAAAGAGGGAAGAAATTTTAAAAGAAATAAAATACCATTTAGAGGATTTATCCTCAGAATACAAAAAAGAGGGGATTTCAATGAAAGAAGCTAAAAACAAAGCTATTAAAAAATTTGACAACCCTAAAAGAATTGCTCGAAAATTACAATGGGTACATGGATTTGGCTCGTTCTCCGAGAATAAATTTAAAGATAGTTCCTTAGGCACTTTACCTTTCCTTATTGCTACAATTTTAATTTTACTAATTGACCCTAATTTTTTAAAACCAAACTCCTATTTCTTCGGACTTTTCTGGATTTCAGTTATTGGCTTTTCTGTTTATGGTTTTTTAAATGCTTTCCCCGCCTGGACAATATCCTGGCTAGGATTCTTCAATGTATTAATTCTCCAATTATTGTTTTTTGCAGGCGGATATATCTCCCCTCTTTTCTCTATCGTCTTTCCTTCTCTTTTTCTAATTTTCTCGATTTACTTTATTGTAAAAAATCAGTTTAAATACATTTTCCTTTTTCTGATGCCTCTTGCAATCCCGTATGTTTTTTATGGCTATGATGGAGTAGCTCAGTCCCATCGAATTTTAATGATTGTTGTAGTGGGATTATTTACAATTGTTGCCTCCTTTCTGATTTTGTATAAAAAGCTTAAAGGAATCTATTTAATTGGTATTTTGGGATTCTTTCTTTATTCTTTCATATATTTTGATATAGTTTTTCTTGCTCCTTTAAAAGCACCTATTGAAAAAAATTACATTGGATTGCTTCCAACTATTCTTGGCTATATTATTCCTCTGATTATCATTTCAATAATTCCAGGATTTCATTTTTTAAAACAAAAGATGTATTAATCAGACTTCTCAAAGTGAGGAAACTTAAAAGCAGAAGGACAGATCTTATTTAAAAAACATTTGTCACATTTTGGTTTCTTTGCCTCGCAAATCTTTCTACCATGGTCAATTAACATATATGTTAATTGGAACCAGTCCTTCTTATCAAAAATTTCCATTAAATCTCTTTCAATTTTAATCGGGTCTTTCTCATTACTTAATCCAAGTCTTTTCGAAAGTCTTCTTACATGAGTATCAACTGCAATCCCTTCTACTATTCCAAATGCATTTCCAAGAACAATGTTTGCGGTTTTCCTCGCAACTCCTGGTAATTTCAACAGTTCCTCCATACTATTGGGAACTTTTCCCCCATATTTATTAAGAATTATTTTTGCAATATTAATAATATTCCTTGCCTTATTTCTATAAAATCCAGTTGGTTTTATATCTTCCTCAAATTCTTTTAAATCTGCTTTTGCATAATCCTCTATTGTTTTATATTTTTTAAATAATTTTTTTGTTACCTGATTTACCCTCTCATCAGTACATTGAGCTGACAGAACAACTGCAACAAGCAACTCCCAACCTGTTGTAAAGTTTAAAGCAACCTTAGAATTAGGATAGTAAACTTTTAGAAGAGAAACAATCTGTCTCGCTAATTCCTTTTTATTTTTAATGTCCATTTTGTAATTTATTATACCAAATTTATCTTGATATAATAAAATATCATGCAATGATAAGAACAAGTTTAAAGATTGTATTTTATACTAAACCAAATTGTTCTCTTTGTGATGAAGCAGAAGAACTTCTTAGAGAAATGGAAACCTTATTCAAGCTTTCAATCCATAAAATTGATATTACTACTGATTTTAAAATTTACAATAAATATAAACATAAAATCCCAGTTATTGAAATTAATAATAAATATTGTCTTTCAGGAAGAATAAGTGGAAAAGAATTAAAGAAAAAAATTCAACTTTGTATGAAGAGAATTTAAATAATTTAATAAATTAGAACTCCTTCCTACTTGTTAAGTTTACTATTATATTTCTTATCAAAAAATCAAAAGTTTCCAAAAGCTTCTTATAAATTGCTCAATCTGTTATACTTGACAGCTATGTGACAGCCTGTGTATAATTCAAACTCAAATAATGAATAATAAAAGAAAATTTTATGGAATTGTTATTTTAATACCAATTCTGTTTATCCTATTTATACTTGCAGATTGCACGCAAAAAAAGAGAAATAAAGCTGAAAGATTTGATAAAATAGCCAGAACACTTTTTAAAAATGTTTATATTTATCTAGCAAAACAGATAAAACAGGATTTTGGTGTAACAGAAGGAATATGTGTTGATGTGGGAACTGGCCCAGCTTATCTCTCAATTGAATTAGCCAAAATTACTAATTTAAAAATTTACGCTTTGGATATAGACCCGAATGCAATAAAAATTGCAAAAAGAAATATCAAAAAAGCTGGACTTGATGGAAGAATAGAAACAGTGCTTGGAGATGTGCACAGAATGCCCTTTTCTGATAATTTTGCAGACTTGGTGATTAGCAGGGGGTCTTTTCTTTTTTGGAAGGATAAAGTAAAAGCTTTTAAAGAAATTTACCGTATATTAAAACCAGAAGGAATAGCTTTTATTGGCGGAGGGATGGGTAAATTGCTTCCCCAGGAGGAGAAACAGAGAATTAAAACAATTATGGAAAAAAAGAATATAGGACCACCTGCTAATCTCAAAGTCAGCATAGATGAGATGAAAGTAATTTTAAGAAAAGCTGGGATTTTCCAATTCGAAATATTCAGTAATGGAGAAGAAAGTGGGTGCCCTTGTGGGCTATGGGTTCAATTCAGCAAGAGAAAACAAACTGTTTTTCTTCATAATTAATTGGAAAAATATGAAAAAATTTTATAAATCAGTTACATTTTTCTTAATTTTATTATTTCTCTCTATTCCTCTTTTTCCCTGTCATGGAAAAATGCGATGGAGATTTTTACCAATTGAACAGG
The DNA here is from genome assembly GCA_002010665.1 of Candidatus Aminicenantes bacterium JdFR-78. Lineage (GTDB taxonomy): Bacteria > Acidobacteriota > Aminicenantia > JdFR-78 > JdFR-78 > JdFR-78. Next base: position 19,044 of record MTON01000041.1, on the reverse strand, counting down.
CAAGAAAAGAGGTTGCCAAATTGGAAGCCGAAGCTTGTTTGAAACAGGAAATGGTTTTACCACTAATTCCTCCAAAAATTGGAGAATGGGTGAAATATTATAATAATCCGATTTTTAAACCCGGGCCTCCAGGTTCATGGGAAGAAAAAAGTGTAGATTGTTTTACAATTGGAATTTTTAATGGAAAGTATATGATGTGGTATGTTGGAACTCCATATAATCTTATTTGTCAAATAGGACTTGCAACCTCAGACGATGGCATTCACTGGAAGCGCTGTAAAGAAAATCCAGTATTAAGGGTTGGACCTCCTGGATCATGGGACGATTCTATCCTTATCTGCCAGTCCGTTATCTTTGATGAGGAGGAAAATATTTTTAAAATGTGGTATGTAGGCGGAAATTACAAAGGAGTTTTTGGAATAGGTTATGCTACTTCACCTGATGGTATTCACTGGACAAAATACCCTGGAAATCCAGTCCTTACAGCAACTGAACCATGGGAGGGATCGCTTCTAGAAGGTCAAACAATTGTTAAAATTTTTAATAAATATATGATGTGGTATGGAGCCTATGATTTAAGGACAGACAAAGCGAGTATAGGTTTAGCAACTTCACCTGATGGTATTCACTGGACAAAATACCCGGGGAACCCTGTGTTTAAACCGAGCAAGCCCAAAAACTGGGATGGATATAGTGTTGACCTTCCGGATGTTGTTTTTCATGGAGGCGTATTTCATATGTGGTATAAAGGATGGAGAAGGGAAAATGGAATTGCATGGATTGGTCATGCTACATCTTATGATGGCATAAATTGGAAAAGAGACCCTGATAATCCGATATTACTAACTGCTCCGGTGCCAGGAGATTGGGATTCCTATCATGTTTATAGGCCACGTGTTATCCTCTCAGAGGAAACGGAAAATGGTAGACCACTACTTGTTGATAGAATGTGGTATTCTGGAAGAAATAGGGCTTTGAAGGCTGATATAGGACTTGCATTCAGATGGAGAGTGCCGGAGAAAGAGCGAAAAATCAGAAGAAAGTTGCCTAATATTAACCAGGATAAATTGTCCTTAGCCATAGAAATTGAAGAAAATAATCTGATTCATATTTATTATTTTACCCCATGGACTGGTAAAATCTCCTTAAAAATTTATGATATGGAAGGAAGATGTGTTAAAACACTTGTTGAAGAGATAATATTTCCAGGCTTTTACGATTTAGTATGGGATTCTCGAGATGAGAAGGGAAATAAAGTAAAAGAAGGTCTTTATTTTTGTGAACTTCAAACAGCTACCTATCTTATTACAAAAGAGATTATAATATCAAAGTAATTGGTTTAAAAAGTCCATTAAAAAATCAGGAGTGTGTTAATTTATATCTCATGAACAATTCTTTAAGTCTTGAAATCAATTCTGAATGACTTTTTATATGAAAAACATATCTTGGGTGACGAACTGGATATGCCCTTCTATCTGAACCCAGCTCAGCCATAAATGGCTCTCCCCATATAGCAAGTAAAGCCTCTCTAATATCCTTTTTATCGCTCAATCGAACTATTTGAAAGGCAAAGGGCTCTTTAATTTCAGCAAATATGGGCTTTAAAATTTTATTTTTGCTTTTACATTTATCCAGTAAAGGCTGGAAATTTCTTTCCCATGTCTCTTTCTCAGAGACATGAATAATAAATTGGATTTCTGTAACATCAGGATTCTCAATCACCAATTTAAGAGTTCTATCAAAAAGATCCCTCTTACTATACATTTTCATACACATATTAAAAAACCATACCTCACCCCTACTTTTTGAATAAAGCTCGTTTACAGCTGTAGTTACAATTTCAGGAGTTACAAGCTCTATTTCAGATTTTTCAAGTCGAGCCTCGATACTTTTAACCTTTTCGAAAATTTCCTGGGTCCTCTTCTCACTCTGGGTTTCAAATGAAATATCACGAAGAACATAAAGACAGAGGAGAAATAAAATTAAAGAAATCAGTAACGTAATATCATGAATTATTCCTAAAGCATGTAAAATCAAACCAATGAAACTTCCGCTTACTACAGCTACTATTTCCCAATTTTTAACAACCCATTTATATTTTCTATACCTCATGGAATTTAATTCCATCCCTATATAGCATATGAAATAATTCAAGTCAAATTACAAATTGATTATGAATTTTATATGAATTAAAATAGGTGAAGGGAGGTGGCTATGTCAATAAATAATAAAAAAGTTATCAGAGGGTTAATTGTCATTCTTTTTCTTATTGCTTCTTTATTACAATTACAGAATTGTAAAAAGGAGGAGATTAAGATACCTCCTCCACCACAGACAAAAATTGTTCCAGTTAAAGAAGTAATACACGGAGTAGAAATTGTTGACCCATATAGATGGCTCGAAGATCAATACAGCCCTGAAACAAGAAAGTGGATCGAGTTGCAGAATGAGTATACTGACTCCTTATTAAAACCCCTACCTGGAAGAGAAGAATTCAGAAAATTAGTATCGAGTTTACTTAAAATAGATACTGTGGGTGTTCCGATTGAAAGAGGTGGGAGATATTTTTTCTATAAAAGAAGCGCAGACCAGGAACTTCCAGTCATCTATATGAGGGAGGGATTAGAAGGTAAAGATCAGGTTTTAATAGATCCTCATCCCCTTAGTAAAGACAAAACAATTAGTGTTAATATTCAGGACATCTCAAAAGACGGAACAATACTGGCATATGGTATCAGGCGAGGTGGAGAAGATGAAATTGAAATAAAAATACTCGATATAAATAAAAGGCAAAATTTTCCCGATACTCTCCCTAAAGCTCGTTATTTTGGTATTTCAATTACACCTGATAAAAAAGGTTTTTATTATACAAAACATAATCCAGAAGGACCTCGAATTTATTATCATGCAATGGGTACAAGTATTTCAGAGGATAAACAAATTTTTGGAAAGGGATATGGACCTGATAAAATTTTATATGCGAGTCTTTCAGAAGATGGTAGATGGTTGTTGATTCATGTTTTATATGGTGCTTCTGCTGATATAACCGAAATATATTTAAAAGATTTGATAGCTGATAAACCAATCTATCCAGTGGTAAAAAATATACCAGCTCGCTTTGAAGGTGAAATAGGAGGTAATACTTTATTTATTCAGACAAATTGGGAAGCACCAAATGGAAGAATCTTTGCTGTTAATCCAGAAAATCCTGAAATTGAATCATGGAAAGAGATTATACCTGAAAAGGATGCTGTGATAAGGGGATTTTCACTTGCTGGACATAAAATTTTTGTTAATTATTTAAAGAATGTAAAATCAAAAGTTGAAATTTACAAACCAGACGGAACTTTTGTAAGAGAAATAACCTTTCCAATAATAGGAAGTGTAAGTAATATCAGCGGTCGGTGGGACAGTAATGAAGCTTTCTTTGCTTTTAGTTCATTTCATATCCCTTCAACCATATATCGGTATGACATTTCAACCGGCATGAAAGACATATGGGCAAAAGTCAAAATTCCTGTAAATATTGAAAAATTTGAAATAAAGCAGGTATGGTACAGATCAAAAGATGGAACAAAAATTCCTATGTTCATTATTTATCCAAAGAATATAGAACTTAATGGAAACAATCCAACTTTACTTACTGGTTACGGAGGATTTAATATTAGCCTCACTCCAAGATTCTCTCCGAGAGCTGTTGCCTGGCTTGAGAAAGGAGGTGTCTATGCTGTCGCAAATCTCAGAGGTGGTGGAGAATTTGGAGAAGAATGGCATAGGGCAGGAATGAGAGAAAATAAACAGAATGTGTTTGATGATTTTATTGCAGCAGCAGAGTATTTAATAAAGGAAAAGTATACGAGACCTGAAAAACTTGCAATCATGGGTGGCAGTAATGGAGGACTGCTTGTTGGAGCTGTAATGACCCAGCGTCCAGAACTCTTTAGAGCTGTTGTATGCACCTATCCATTATTGGATATGATTAGATATCATAAATTTTTAGTAGCAAGATATTGGGTACCAGAATATGGTTCTTCTGAGAATCCAGAACAATTTAAATATCTTTTGGCTTACTCGCCTTACCATAATGTTAAAAAGGGAGAGAGATATCCTGCTGTTTTATTCATCACAGGAGATGCAGATACAAGAGTAGCTCCTTTACATGCAAGGAAAATGGCTGCTCTTATGCAAGCATCAACTTCGTCTGGCAAGCCAGTCCTTCTACGCTATCATACTAAAGCAGGTCATTCAGGCGGACAACCTGTGAGCCAGCAAATTGAAGACCTTGTTGATATTTTAAGTTTTCTTCTCTGGCAATTAGAAGAGATTTAGAAAATAAGACCGATTATAGGCCAGTAAAACTTTATCATTAAAAGAAAAATTATCCAGGAAACAAGGTTTAATAAAAGACCTGCTTTTCCCGCATCTGAAATTCTATAATAGCCCGCAGAATAGCAGATTGCATTCGGAGGAGTTCCCATTGGGAGACAAAAAGCGAGCCCTGCTGGAACAGCTACAATATATACTATGATAACAGGATTTATTTTATGTCCAAAAGCAAATCCAAGAGGAAGAAGTATTGCCACAGCAGCAGTATTACTTATTCCTTCTGTTAAAAGCTTTGCAATAAGGCTCAGCGTTACTATAAAAAGAAAAGGCGATAATTTATTTTTTGAAACAAATATATTAGCCAACCATTCTGCTGCCTGTGTTTGTGCCAGGGCGAAACCTAATGCTATCGCCCCTCCATACATTAAAATAACCCCCCAGTTTACATATTCCTCTACTTCTTTCCAGTGAATAACATTAAATATAAACAAAGAAATTGCTGAAAATATGGATATGTTTGCTAAACCAATTTTATTTGAAAGAGTAATCCAGCAGATAATTGTGATAACAAGTATCACACCTACTATCTTTTCCTCCCTGGATAAAGGACCAAGTGTTTTAATTTTTTTTGCCAAAACCCTTTCCGCAGGATGTATACTTTTAATATCAATTTTAAAGAAGATTCTGATGGTAAAATAAGCGAAAACAAGCATCACAATTACAACAGGAACAATTGCAATCATCCATTCCAAGAAACCTATTTTTATTTTAAATCTGTCATAGAGCATTCCGATTGCTAAAGGATTTCTCGCCCCACCTAATAAAGTTGCCACTCCTCCAATAACAGCTCCCCATGCAAGAGAAAGAAACAAAGATTTTCCATAGGAAGAAAAACCTGGTTTAAGTCTTAATGATTCAGCTATTTCCAATACAATTGGAAACATCAAAGCAGCTACAGCATGTTCGGGCATCCAAAAAGATAGAAAAGCAGATGAAAAAATAATCCCAATCAATAATCTCTGAGGAGTTTTTTTAAATTTATTCAGGAAAAAAAGCGACAAACGAGTGCTCAAGCCTGTTTTCATAAGCGCTACAGCTATAATAAAAGCTCCTAAGATAAAAAAAACAGCCTCGTTTCCGAATAAAGAAAAAGCAGTTTTTGTATTCAAAACATTTAATAATGGCAATAGCACAATAGCTAAAAGTCCTGTTACAGAGAGTGGAATCACATTAGTAACCCAAAAAATCAAGCATAACACAAAAATTGCAAGAGCTCTTTTACCTGCAATTGAAAGATCCTGGGGTTGAGGTAAAAATAAGATTGTAAAAAAGGAAATTAAAGCAACTGAAAAAATAAATACTCTCCACTTGTTCATTTTTTCATTTGAATCTAACCTATCTTTTGAAATAAGTCAAATCCTTATTAAAATCCCTACTAAAGCACCTTGCTTTTGAATATAGATTATGCTACTCTATAGAAAGGTTAAAGTATGATAAAGTTTGGCACATCTGGGTGGCGGGGTATAATGGGAGAAGATTTCACCTTTCAGAATGTTCGTTTTGCAATTCAGGGAATAGCAAATTATCTAAAGAAAAAATATTTGAACAAACCAATAAGTATTATAATCAATTATGATACTCGATTTCTATCAGAAAGGTTTGCTAGAGAAGCTGCTAAGGTTCTTTCTCATTGTAGGATAAAAGTTTTATTTTCCAAAAGAGATGCTCCCTCTCAGGCTTTATCTTATGAGATAATTAAGAGAAAAGCTCAGGGAGGAATAAATTTCACTGCTTCACATAATCCTCCTGAGTACAATGGCCTCCACTTATTAACTGAAAAAGGTGCTCCAGCACCCGACGATATAACCTCGGAAATAGAGAAAGAAATTTTTAATCTAAAACAGGAGGAGGGATATTGTCCCTATTACCCAAAAGCTGAAGAAATAGAGGAGATTGATTTACAACCTGGTTATTTAGCTTATATTCAGAAAAAAATTGATTTTGATTTAATCAGAAAATCAGGTATTAAGATTGCAGTTGACCCTTTATATGGTGCAAGCAGAGAATATTTGGATGAAATTTTAGAAGAGAACGGTTGTTTGGTTAAGGAAATTCATGGATATATTGATCCCTGTTTTGGGGGTATAGTTCCATCATGCACTGAAGAAAATCTCGTGGAATTGAAAAATTTGGTTAGAGAATACAAATTCAATTTAGGGATCGCTACAGATGCTGATGGTGACCGATTTGGCATAATTGATGAAGGAGGAGTTTTTATATCACCAAATCATATTATTGCACTTTTATTGGAATACCTGATTGAAAGGAAAAGCTGGAGAGGGGATGTCGTCCGCTCAGTTGCAACAACACATTTGATAGATAGAATAGCTGAAAATTATGGTTTGAAAGTACATGAAACACCAGTTGGTTTCAAATATATTGCTGATTATTTCATCAAAAGAAAGAATATAATACTGGGTGGTGAAGAAAGCGCTTGTTTAACAATAAAAGGGCATTTGCCAAATAAAGATGGAATATTAGTAGGTTTATTAGTTGCAGAGATGATCGCATATAGAAAGAAAAGTCTCAGAGCTCAACTTGAGGACTTATTTTCAAAATATGGACGTAGATTTAATTCACACAGGAATTTTAAAATAACACCTCATACAAAAGAATCACTAGAAAAACTTATCGATAACCCTCCTCCTAACTTGAATGGAAGAAAAGTGGTCTCTATAAAGAAAATAGATGGTATAAAACTAATTCTAGAGAATGGAGATTGGTGTCTTCTTCGCTTCTCGGGTACAGAACCTATAATAAGATGTTATGCAGAATCTGATTCAGAGCAAAAGGTAGAGGAAATAATAAAACTCGGGTTTAAACAAATATCAAAATGAAGGCAAAGAAAAAATCTTCTTTTAAGAACAAATTTTTTGTAACATTAATCGGGTTTTTTATTCTGATTTTCATCGTTACTTCCTTTTTCGGAGAAAAAGGATTGATAGAAATATATAAACTCCGCAGAGAATATAAAAATTTACAAAGAGAAATTGAATTACTTAAAAGGGAGAAGAAACTTTTAGAGGATGAAATTAAAGAACTAGAAAAAAATCCTAGAGCAGTTGAGAAAGAGGCAAGAATGAAACTATGGCTTATCAAACCCTATGAAGTAGTTATAGTACTTAAATAAAATGGAATTAAAGACCTATCCCACATATAAAAATCTGCTTGATGATTTAAATCCTGAACAAAGAGAAGCTGTAACTCATGGAGAGGGCCCTTTATTAATCATTGCAGGTGCAGGAACAGGTAAAACTAAGGTTTTAACACACAGAATTGCCTATCTAATCGCATCTAAAAAGGCAAGACCAGAAGAGATTCTAGCAGTTACCTTTACTGAGAAGGCAGCTTCTGAAATGGAGGAAAGAGTGGATATTCTCATACCATATTCATACTCATTTGTGGAAATAAGCACTTTCAACTCCTTTGGAGAGAAAGTCCTAAGGGATTATGCAATTGAAATTGGATATCCATCAAATTTCAAACTTCTTGATGATGTTGAGCAGTTGATTTTTTTCAGGGAAAATCTTTTTAAATTTCCTCTCGACTATTATCGACCTTTAAGTGATCCGACTAAACACATTGAGGAATTAGTTGAGGTAATAAAAAGATTAAAGCAGGAGGATATTGAACCAGAAGAATATCTGAAATATGCTGAGAAATTATATAAGGATGCAGAGGACGAAATTGAAAAGGAAAAGGCTTTAAAACATCTTGAAGTTGCAAAAGTTTATGCTACCTACCAAAATTTACTTAAAGAGGAAGGAAAGATTGATTTTGAAGATCAAGTATGCCTAGTTGTTAAACTCTTTCGAAATAGACCTTCTATTCTCAAAGAATTTCAGGAAAAATATAAATATATACTTGTTGACGAATTTCAGGATACCAATTATATTCAATTTCAATTATTACAACTTTTAGCAGGAAAACACAGGAACTTAACAGTCGTGGGTGATGATGACCAAAGTATTTACAAATTCAGAGGAGCAGCTATAACAAATATTTTAAATTTCATGGAAGTTTACCCTGATGGAAAGAAGATAATTCTTACAAAGAATTACAGATCTGTTCAGCCTATTCTCGACTCAGCTTACAGACTAATTCAACACAATAACCCTAATAGACTTGAGTACAAATATAAAATAAAAAAGATTCTGGAAGCAGTTAGAAATGATAAACCAATATCTAAACCGATTAACCTTCTTGTATTCGATACATTATCAAATGAAGCAGACACCGTGGCAAAGATTATAGAAGAAAAATTTAATCAAGGCTATAAATATAGTGATATTGCCATTCTTGTGAGAAAGAATGCTGATGCAGACCCTTACATGAGAGCTTTAAATATGAAACAAATTCCATATAGATTTTCGGGTAGTAGAGGACTTTACTCTCAACCCGAAATTAAAATTTTGATTTCTTTTATAAAATCTGCTACTGATTTTAGTGATAGCAAGAGCTTATATTATTTAGCTTTATCTGAAGTTTATCAAACAGACCCTTATGACCTAACAAAAATTTCAAACTATGCTGATAAGAAAAATAAGTCCCTTCATGAAGTTTTTAAAAAAATTGCACTTGAAACACCTCCTGTTGAAATTTCTGGAGAGACAGAAGCAACTATAAGAAAAATCTATCAGGATCTGGAATATTTTGTTAAACTATCTGCATCAGAAAGTGCAGGGAGAGTATTATATGAATTTTTACAAAAAACAGGATATTTAAAAAGGCTTATAGAGGAAGGTTCTGCAAATTCTGAAGCAAAAATTAAAAATATTGCATTATTTTTCAAGAAAGTTAAAAATTTTAGCGAACTAACAGAGCATGATAACCTTTGGTCCTTTGCAAAACATTTAGAATTGCTTCAGGAAGTTGGAGATAATCCTTCTACTGCGGAGGCAGAACTTGATGAAGATGCTGTTAATATATTAACAGTACATAAGGCAAAAGGACTTGAATTTCCTGTGGTTTTTATGGTGAGTTTAATAGCAGACCGCTTTCCTGGAAGAGAAAGAAGAGAAAAAATCACGATTCCTCGGGAATTAATAAAAGAAAATCTCCCTGAAAAAGAAAATTATATGGAAGAAGAAAGAAGGCTTTTTTATGTTGGAATGACAAGAGCAAAAAACGAGCTTTTCTTTACAATGGCAAAAGATTATGGTTTAAAAAGATTAAAGAAAATAAGTCCTTTTGTTCTTGAAACAATGGACTTACCAAAACCTCCTGATAAAATAATCAAGGCTTCTGCACTTGAAGAGATTAAAAGAAATGCACCAATTGAAAAGAAGGATAAAGCTCCTTTAATTATTGATAAAGAAATTCTCACATTAAGCTTTTTCCAGATTGAGGACTATTTGACCTGTCCCCTAAAATATAAGTTTAAACATATTCTAAGAGTGCCTGTTCTTCCTCACCATACTGTTGTTTTTGGAAGGGTTTTACATAATGTTATCCATTATTATCTAAAGCAGAGAAGGGCGGGAAGAAAAATTTCAGAAAAAGAATTATTAGATGCATATAATAGATACTGGATTAATGAGGGATATCTAAGTAGAGAACATGAAGAAATGAGATATGAGGCAGGCAAAAAAGCATTGTTAATGTTTTATCAGAGAGAAGAAAAATCTTCACATCCACCTATTTACATTGAAAAAGAGTTCAAATTACAACTTGACAGTGTAAAATTAATCGGAAGATGGGATAGAATTGATTTCACAGAAGAGGGAGCAATAATCATTGATTTCAAAGCTACAGAGGTCAAAAATCAAAAAGAAGCAGATAAGAAGGCAAGAGAAAATTTACAGCTTGATTTATATGCATTTGCATTTGTAAACACCCAAAAGGAAAATCTACTCGAAACTCAGCTCTATTTCCTCGAATCTGACATAATAGGACATGCTATAAAAGGCGATAGAGAATTTGAAAGAGCAATAGAAAAAATTAAAATAACAGAGGAGGGAATTAGATCTAGAAATTATTCTCCAAAACCTGACTGGCATAATTGCCAACATTGTGAATATAAATCCATCTGTCCTTCCTCATATGCTTATTAAAAATTTTTAGATTTTAGATTTACTAGTCAATAAAGCCAGCATTTAACTATTCCATCATTTAATTTTATCTGGGGAGGCTCTTCGATAGAACAAATCCTTTTTTTCATTAAGCATCTCGGGTGAAAAGTACATCCCTGCGGTGGATTTAAAAGATTTGGGACTAACCCTGGAATAGTCTTTATTTTTACTTTTCTTCTTTCCCAATAAGCTGGAAGTGAATTCCATAAAGCTATGGTATAGGGATGTTTCGGTTGATTCATCACATGTTCTCTTCTACCGAATTCAACTAATTGCCCAGCGTACATAACTCCAATTTTATCTGCCAGACTACTCACTAAACTGATATCATGTGAAATGAATATTAAGGATAGATTCATTTCCTCTTTTAAATTTAAAAGAAGTTCTATTATTTCACCTTCAGTGATCACATCGAGTGCAGTTGTGGGCTCATCTGCTATTAAAATTTCAGGCCTTCCTGCCAATGCAATTGCAATTAAAGCCCTTTGTCTCATTCCACCACTTAATTGATGAGGATAAGACTTATATCTTTTCTCAGGCTCCGGAAATTTAACTTTTTTCAGTAAAGAAATCATTTCTTTAAATGCTTCTTTTCTATTTAAATGAAAATGAAATCTAATTGTTTCTATTATCTGTTCTCCAATGGTCATAACTGGATTTAAAGCAGTCATTGGTTCCTGAAATATCATTGAAATCTTTCTACCTCGTATTCCAGTAATCTCTTTTTCTTTAAGTTTAACAAGATTTTTATTATTGAAGATTATTTCTCCCCCAACTATTCTTGCTCTCTCAGGAAGAAGTCTAATTAGGGAGAGAGATAAGACTGTCTTTCCTGATCCTGACTCCCCAACCAGTGCAAAAATTTCATTTGACTTTAAAGAAAAGCTCACATCATTAACTGCTTTTAAAATCCCTTCCTTTAGATAAAAGTATGTCTTTAAATTGCGAACTAGTAAAATGGTTTTTTCTGCTTTAGGATTTAAGCTATTTAAGGATGGAAATTGCATCTCAGAAAATAGCTGTGTGCTTATAATCGCCAAAAACTTCTTTCAGACTATCTATTATTTCACCTATTGTTGCGTAAGCTTTTACTGCATCAATAATATAAGGAATTAAATTTTCTTTTTCATATGCAGAATTTTTGAGTTTACTTAATTTTTCTTTAACCTTATAATTATCTCTCTCTCTTTTTACCTCTTCCAGCCTCTTTATCTGTGCCTTTTCTATTTCCGGAGGCACTTGAAGCAACTCAAAATTAATTTTTTCATGTTCAGATTTGAATTCATTTACACCCACAATTATCTCCTCTTTCTTTTCAATCTTCTTCTGAAATGAATAAGCACTTTCCTGAATTTCTCTCTGAATAAAACCAGTTTCTATTGCCTTTTTCATTCCTCCAATCTCTTCAATTTTGTTTAAATAATCCCATACTTTTTTTTCTATTTCATCCGTTAAAGCTTCAATAAAATATGCTCCACCCAGTGGATCAATAGTGTCGGTAACTCCACTTTCATAAGCTATTATCTGTTGAGTTCTCAAAGCAATCTGTGCAGACTCCTCCGAGGGAAGGGCAAGAGCCTCGTCTCGAGCATTTGTATGCAGAGATTGGGTACCACCCAAAACTGCTGCAAGAGCCTGAATCGTAACTCTTACAATATTATTGTCTGGCTGCTGAGCTGTAAGGGTTACACCGCTTGTTTGGGTATGAAATCTCAATTTACAAGAGTCTGGGTTCTTAGCATTAAATTTTTCTTTCATTATTTTAGCCCATATTCTTCTTCCTGCTCTAAATTTTGCAATTTCCTCAAAAAAATTATTATGTGAGGAAAAGAAAAATGAAATCCTCGGCGCAAAATCATCTACTTTTAAGCCTTCTTTTATGGCTTCCTTCACATATGTTATTGCATTTGCAAAGGTAAAAGCCAATTCCTGAACCGCTGTTGCTCCTGCTTCTCTTATATGATACCCACTTATACTTATGAAATTCCATAATGGCATATACTTTCTACAAAATGAGAAAATATCAATGGTTAACTTAAGGGAGGGCTGTAAAGGGAATATATATGTTCCACGAGCAATGTATTCCTTTAAAATATCATTTTGAATGGTTCCAGATAATTTATCCCATGGTATACTTCTTTTCTCAGCTAAAGCTAAATACATAGCTAATATAATTGGAGCTGTAGCATTTATTGTCATTGATACACTAACCCTATCAAGTGGGATGCCTTCAAATAAAATTTCCATATCTTTGAGAGTATCTATAGCCACGCCGACTTTTCCAACTTCTCCTTGAGCTAGGGGGTGATTAGAATCTAAACCTGTTTGTGTTGGAAGGTCGAAAGCAACAGATAAACCTGTCTGGCCCTGGGAAAGTAAATATTTATATCTTCTATTCGACTCTTCTGCTGTCCCAAATCCTGCATATTGCCTCATGGTCCAAAGCCTTCCCCTATACATTGTTGCATATACACCACGAGTAAAAGGGTATGCTCCTGGGTAGCCAAGTTTCTTATTATAATTAAAATCAGAAATATCTTCCTGGGTATACAATCTTTTTATTTCTATATTTGAAGAAGTAAAGAATTTATCCTTTCTTTCCTTTCTCCTTTTAAGGGTTGGAATTAAAATTTCCTTTTCCCACTTTTCCCTTTCTGCGTCACTCATTTTTTAAAAAATCTTGAGAAAACAGAGAGCCCTGCATATTCCGCGCTTTTTCCAAGCTCTTCTTCTATTCTCAAGAGCTGATTATACTTTGCTATTCTTTCACTTCGACTCAGCGAACCTGTTTTTATTTGGCCAGTATTTAGCCCAACTGATGCATCAGCAAGGAATGTATCCTCAGTCTCACCTGAACGATGGGAGAGAATTGTGGTATATCCAGCTTTTTTAGCAAGATTAATTGTATTTATAGTTTCTGTCAATGTTCCAATTTGATTAAATTTTATTAAAATGGAATTCGCAATATCATTATTAATCCCTTTTTTCAAACGTTCTGGATTAGTGACAAAAATATCATCCCCAACTAATTGTATTTTTCTACCAAGCTGTTGAGTTAACTCTTTCCATCCCTGCCAGTCATCTTCAGCCAATCCATCCTCTATAGAAATAATAGGATATTTTTCAATTAAATCCATATAAAATTCAATTAATTGAGAAGAAGTTTTCCTGCTTTTATCTGATTTTTTAAATACATATTCTCCGTTTTCATACAATTCTGAAGCTGCTACATCGAGAGCTATAAAAACTTCTTTTCCAGGTTTATACCCTGCTTTCTCAATACTTTCCATTATAAACTCAATTGCTTGTTCATTAGATTTTAAATCAGGAGCAAATCCACCTTCATCACCAACAGCAGTGCTTAAACCCTTCTTTTTTAAAACTGATTTTAAACTATGAAAAACTTCAGCACTAATTCTCAAAGCCTCTTTAAAACTCGGAGCACCTGCAGGAACAATCATAAATTCTTGAATATCCACATTATTATCCGCATGAGATCCACCATTTAAAATATTAATTAAAGGCACAGGAAGAACATTTTTTTCAACTCCTCCTAGATACTGATAAATGGGCAAATTCAATTCTTTGGCAGCAGCTTTTGCAACTGCAAGAGAAACTGACAATATCGCATTTGCACCTAAATTTTGTTTATTAGAAGTTCCGTCCAGATTTATTAGAAATTCATCAATTTCTCTTTGCCTTGCAACCTCCCATCCTTTTAATTTTGGCGCAATAACTTCATTTACATTTCTAATAGCCTTTAATACTCCCTTACCAAGATATCTCTTTTTGTCTCCATCTCTAAGTTCAAGGGCTTCGTGTTTCCCTGTTGAAGCCCCTGAAGGTACAGAAGCCCTCACTCTAACTCCTGACTCTAACTCAATCTCTGTCTCTACTGTTGGATTCCCTCTTGAATCTAAAATTTCACGTGCTCTGATTGATTTAATTCTCATTTTTACCCCTTCATTAAGAGATTTTAATAATTAATAAATTAGAATATTACTCTTCCTCAGCCTCTTTTGCTTTTTTCTTTTCCACATAACCCTTAATTACTTCAACTCCTTCACGAGTTTTCTTTTTAATTGTTTGTAAGCCTTTACCAGCTTCTTCCGCTATTTTCCCATAGCCTTCTTTTATCTTTTCACCTGTCTTTGCTGCTGAAGTGCTAATTCTTTCTCTGAGTTCCCTTCCACTTGTTGGTGCAAAAAGCAAACCAAGTATTGCCCCAGTTACTGCTCCTAGTAAAAAGGCTAAGGTTGTTTCAAGAAATCTTGAATCTTTATTATTGTTGCTCATTTTTTCCTCCCTTTTTTCTTTTTTTATATAATTTCCATCCAAGATTTATTAAAGGTAAAATTGCACTCACATATCGGGTAGAAGGTTTCAATAATTTTTTAGAAATAAAAAAAGCGATTTCAGAAATATTTGTTAAAGTTTTTTTAGAAGTTTTGATTAAATCATCCACTTCTTCAATTCTTGATTTAATTAATCTTTCAGTCTCCTGAAAATTTGAAATTAGTTGCTTTGTTTCCTTTAAAACTTCTTCTGCTCTCCTTGCTGTTTCTTTAAGCTGTCGAATTGCAGGAATTAAGTATGCCAAGAACGCAACTATTGCAATTGTTAGAACAAGAAGTAAAAATTGGTTCAAGGTTAAATTCATGTAAAAAAAATAAAATAAAAGCAAACGTTTGTCAATGTTTTTCAATATTAAAAAGATTCAAAGTTTTAATTGACAATTTTTTTTATAAATCTTAACCTATTTTGTTAGGGAAAAATGTGTCTTGGAATACCAGCAAAAGTTATTGAGATAAAAGAAGATAACACTGGAAAAGTCGATTATCTGGGGACCAAAATTAAAGTGAATTTTAGTTTAATAGATGATATAAAAGTGGGCGATTATGTAATTCTTCATGCAGGTTTTGCCATTTCAAAATTGGATGAAAAAGAAGTAGAAGAAACTCTCTCACTGCTCAAAGATTTTATTGAAAATAAATAATTAATCATGATTGTTGAATCATTCCGAAACAAGGAATTTATCGAGGCTATTCTGAAGAAAATCCAGGAAAAAATTAAGAAAATCGGTTTTTCTCCAAAAATAATGGAGGTTTGTGGAACTCATACTATGACAATCCATAAATTTGGTCTAAGAAAATTATTAAAGGATTCTGGCATAGAAATGTTATCAGGTCCAGGATGCCCTGTATGTGTAACACCTAATGAAATCGTTGAAGCTTCAATAGATTTACTTTCTAATCACAGAAATCTAATTTTAGCCACTTTTGGAGACATGACAAGAGTCCCAACAAAAAAAGGCTCTCTTCTAACATCAATTCCAGCTGAAGGCTCTTTCAAAAAAATTGTCTATTCACCTGAAGAGTGTTTAAATATTGCAAAAGAAAATAGGGATAAGGAAGTTGTTTTTTTGGGCGCTGGTTTTGAAACCACAATCCCAAGCATTGCTTTTACAATAATAAGGGCTTTTAAAGAAAAGATTTATAACTTCTCCCTCCTTTCTGCTCTTTGGCTTATACCTCCTCCACTTCAGGCAATTGTAAAATCAGAAGAAATAAATATAAATGGATTTCTATACCCTGGTCATGTTAGCACTATAATAGGAAAAAAGCCTTATGAATTTATAGCAAATGAGTATAAAATCCCTGGGACAATTACCGGCTTTGAACCAGTAGATATTCTACTTGGCATTAATGATATTCTTGACCAGATTTTAGAAAGTAATCCTTTGGTCACAATTCAATATAAAAGAGCAGTTAGACCAGAAGGTAATCCAAAGGCTATGAATATGATTTATGAAGTTTTTGAGAAGAAAGATGCAAATTGGAGAGGGCTTGGATTAATCCCTCAGAGTGGATTGAAATTAAAAGAAGAACTCTCCCAATTTGACGCAGAAAGGAAATTCAATCTTAAAATCAAATCACAATCTAAGGATTTGAGAGGATGCAGGTGTGGAGACGTATTAAAGGGCAAAATTTCTCCGCCTGAATGTCCTTCCTTTGGTAAAACATGTTCTCCTGAATCACCAAGAGGACCCTGTATGGTTTCATTTGAAGGTGCATGCTTAGCTTATTATAAATACGGATATTAAAAATGAAAAATAAAAATTTAAAAAAAATAAGCCTTGAAATAGGAAGCGGTGGAAGATTGATGAAGGAATTTATTTCCAATGAAATAGTTTCCCTTTTTAACAATGAAATTTTAAATGAACTTCATGACTCTGCGCTCTTGCCGGAAAATATTGCTTTTACTACTGATAGTTATGTAGTAGATCCTATTTTTTTCCCAGGAGGAGACATTGGAAAGTTATGCATTAATGGAACCGTGAATGACCTAATTGTATCAGGAGCAAAACCCCTTTATATAAGTCTTGCATTGATTTTGGAAGAAGGCTTCTCTACTAGAGATTTGAGGAAAATCTTAAATTCTATTAAAGAAGCGGCAGATAGGGCTGATGTAAAAATAGTCTCAGGTGATACAAAAGTTGTTAAAAAAGGACAAGGAGATAAAATATATATTAACACTTCTGGCATAGGAATATTAATTTCTCGACCTCGTTTAAATGATATAAAACCTGGTGATAAAGTAATAGTAACAGGCACTCTGGGTGAGCATGCCCTTTCAATTATGCTTGCAAGGGGTGACTTTGGCCTTGACGCTAGAATAAAATCAGATTGTGCTCCATTAAATTTTCTCCTACCAATATGGAAAAAAGGAGTTCTTTGGATGAGGGATATAACAAGAGGTGGCTTAGCAAGTGTTCTCAATGAACTTGTAGAGAATCTTCCCTATTCCTGTATAATTCATGAAGAGAAATTACCCCTTTCCTCTCCTGTAAAAGGAGCATCAGAGATTCTTGGTATTGATCCCCTTTATTTAGCATGTGAGGGAAGGGCAGTAATGATAGTAGAGGGTAAGAAAGCTTTAAGTATTTTATCTGAAATTAAAGGAAACAAATTAGGTAGAAATGCATCAATAATAGGAGAGATTAGCGAAAAATTTGGGAAATCCGGGGAGCTTCTCCTTAACACTTTATCAGGAGGATGGAGACTCCTTGAACCCCTTACTTCGGAACTCTTACCAAGGATTTGTTAATTTAGTAAAGGGTAACCTGATTTCTCCCAAATTTTTTCGCTTTTTGTAATGCTTTTTCAGCAAATTTTACCAGCTCAAAGGCATTTACCTCATCTTTTCCATTAAAAGCAAAAATTCCTGCACTTATTGTAATATTTTTTTCTGAATTGTTGAATATTATTTTTTTATTATTTATTGCATTTTGAATTCTTTTTATAATTCTAACACCCTGCTTTTCCTTTACATTAATTAAAATTAAAATAAATTCATCATTTTTATATCTAAATAATAAATCGTAAGGGCGCTTATTTTTCTCAATCGTCTCTGAGATTGTTTTGAGAACAAAATCACCTCCTTTAATTCCCCACTCATTATTTATCCTTTTAAAATCATCAATATCCAATGCTGAAACTATTAATTTCTCCTTGTATCTTTTGGCTCTTTCAATTTCCTTATTTAATTCTTTCTCAAATTCTATTTTTCTCTTATCAGATAATCTCCATTTTTTCTCCCTTTTAAATATTGATTTTCCAATGTATATTCTACTTAATTCATCCAGCTGTCTATCTATTTCTCTAAAATTTCTTACCTTGACTTTCTTAACCTTTACTTTACGAACAGGCTCTTTCTCCTCCTTTAGGAAATCTATCTTATCCATATCGATTTTTAAAGAGGGTTTTTCTGTATATTCAATTTCAACTTCCTCTGCATAATTCTCCTTTCTTATATCTTTTTTCTCAATATCTGATATTCTGCTTTTTACTAATGGAAGGGTTAAACGAGCAATTTCCCTTAAAGTTTCAAACACTCCCACACCATGTATAGCTATTGCTTCTACATAAGGATAGTTGTAAGGATTTAATACTTTGTTTAAGGTTTCAATCGGAATTGTATTTTTCAAGTCCCTTTTATTATATTGAAACACAATTGGTATTTTGAAGATATCCCTGTCATGCTCCATCAAATATTTTCTTAAATTGTCAAAACTCTCAATGTTTGCATCAAAAAGAGATGCTTGAGAATCAGCTACAAAAACAATTCCATCTGCTCCTTTTAACACATATTTTCTGCTCACTTCATAAAATATCTGACCCGGAATTGTATAAAGATGAAAGTGTGTCCGAAAATCCTTAATTAAGCCTGCTTCAACAGGAAGTAAATCAAAGAAAAAAGTCCTATTAGTATCTGTTTCCAAACAAACCAATTCGCCTCTCGATTTTGGGTTTAAATGCGTATACAAATATTTTAAATTAGTTGTCTTTCCACTTAAACCTGGTCCGTAATAAACTATTTTCAAAGCGACATTTTTGGTGAGAAAATTGACATAAGCCATATTCCCTTTACCTTTGTTTGCCTCCCTTCTTTAAATAATAGTGATTTTTTTTATTAAAATCAAGATCTCGAATTGAATCACTTAAAATCTATATGAAATTGAATCGTTGCCTCATGAGAAAATCTACACGAAATATATTAAAATTAAGCCTCCTTTTAAAGTCAAGGA
>MTON01000009.1 GCA_002010665.1 Candidatus Aminicenantes bacterium JdFR-78 | reverse complement strand
TGTCCTCCCACATGTATCCAATCGAATATATGTGTATCAGTAAGCCCACCCCACTTACCACTAAAACCATCACTGCTACAAGTGGATCAAATTGAAAGGAAGCAGTTATGTTAAAAGAGATTTGATTTCCATTAAATAACTGAGCTATTCCACCAGGGATCCAAGTAAATAACTCATATCTCCAGAATCTTTCATCAGGAGGAAGTTTTAATAAATCAATAAAGCTTGAAAGCCCTAATACAAAGGAAAGAAATACAGTAGAACATGCTATTGTGTGAACAACCTTTTTGGAAAAATATTTTATTCCAAAAAGTCCATTAAGAAATACTCCAAAAGCTGGAAAGAATGGTATCAACCAGAAATAATTACTCATCTCTTACCTCGTGAAATCAAAACTAAATCCCTTAATCCATATCCCATAATCCTTAATCCACATAATATTAACCTTTCATTATATTCATCTGGTCTATATCGAAAGTATCCTTGTTCCTCATAAATGCCACAATCAGCCCAAAGCAGAGAGCAGCTTCCGCCACCGCAACTGTAATTATAAATAAAACAAAAATGTGTCCTTTTATTGAATTTAAATAATACGAAAAGGATACGAGAATAATATTAACTCCATTTAGAATAAGTTCTATTGACATTAGGATTATGATTACATTCCTTCTAATCAATACTCCTAATATCCCGATTAGGAAAATTATTGTTCCTATTATTAATAAATGATTAAGTGGAACCATTTTTCTCCATCCTTTAGACTTTTTTTCTTGAAAGCATTATTGCTCCAATCATTGCAACCAGTAAAAGCAGAGACACGACTTCAAAAGGAATAAGGTAATCTCTAAGAAGATAAGAACCAACAGCCTGAACTGTTCCTTTAGCTATTCCATATTCCTCTGGTAAAAGTGCCTCCCTTTTTCTCAATAATAAATATAGAATCTCACCACTTAAGGCAGAGAATACTATGGCGGTTATAAGTTTAATTTCCCACCTTCTTTTAAGTCCTTTAACTACTTCTAATTTGATTAATAAGATTGTAAAAACATAAATAACCATTATTCCGCCTGCATACACAATAATCTGAATTCCTGCTATAAATTCTGCTTGGAGCAAAAAGAAAAGTCCTGCGATTGAAAGTATACAAAATATAAGATAAACAGCACTATGAATAGCATTCTTTCTTGTAATAACCATTATTCCTAAGAAAATACTTAAAATTCCGAAAAAATAAATAAATCCACTATATAAACTCATTAATTCTCCTCAAAATATTTCTTAGTGTTTTCGTCTAAATACATATTCTTTTTATGAATGTAAAGTTTTTTCCTATCATAAACAGCAAGTTCATATTCATGAGAGAATCTAATGGCATTTGTTGGGCAGGCTTCAACACATAATCCGCAAAACATACATCGACTTAAATTAAATGTCCATGTAATAGGTCGTAATTTTTTATCAGGCCCTCTTTCAGAATAAATTGAAATCAATGAATCCGGACAAGCACGAATGCATTGCCCACACGCAATACAGAGATCATTTCCCTCCTCGTCCTTATACAATCTTAGCAATCCACGAAATCGTGGTTGTAACTTAAGTTTCTGTTCAGGATATTGAACAGTAATCTTCCCCAAAAAGAAATACTTTAGGGTTACAAGTAATCCCTTTATCAAATCAATTAAAAATATTTTTTTAAAAATTTTTTTAATCATTTCACCAAAATCACGATTAAGCCTGTTATAAAAATATTGACTAATGCTAAAGGAATCAGCCACTTCCAGCTTATCATCTCCAATTGGTCATATCGATATCTAGGCCATGTTGCTCTTATCCACATAAAAATGAAAACAAAAAAGGCTAATTTACCTAAGAACCAAAAAACAGGTGGAATATAATCAAGAAAATTAAGCCAATCCACATTTGGAAAGGGTCTCAACCAGCCTCCAAAAAATAGAACCGTCACAAGGGCTGAAAAGAATATCACATGAGCAAATTCTGCCACAAAATAAAAGGCAAATTTCATGCCACTGTATTCTGTATGGAATCCACCCACGAGCTCGCTTTCGGCTTCTGGTAGATCAAAGGGAAGTCTGTTTGATTCAGCAACACCTGCAATAAAAAAGATGAAAAATGCAAGAGGCTGTATGAATGCAAACCATACCTTCATTTCCTGCTGGGCTTTAACAATTTCAACAAGACTTAAAGAACGGGAAAAAAACAGAACGCTTACAAGCGACATTATTAATGCAACTTCATAACTAATCATCTGAGAAGCTGAGCGAAGGCTTCCAAGAAGTGGATATTTACTTTTAGCTGCCCAGCCACCAAGAATAATTCCAAAAACTCCAATAGAATTAAAACCAATTATAAAAAGTAAACCAATATTTAAATCAGCTAAATATAGAGTTATCTTTCTCCCAAAAATGTTTAATTCTGCTCCAAATGGAATAAGAGCAAAAACAACCAAAGCAGTTACAAAGGCAATAATCGGAGATATGTTAAAAATAAATCTATCCACCTGATTAGGTATTACATCCTCTTTTGTCAACAATTTAATTGCATCAGCAACACTCTGTAGTATTCCCTGAGGACCGACCCTATTTGGTCCAAGGCGGGATTGGACAAAGCCCTGAAATCTTCTCTCTATCCAAATTAAAATTAAAACTGATACAAAGACAAAGGTTACAATTACAAGTATTTTAATTATTGGTATTAAGACAAAATCAATAAATATACTCACCTGTCAACCTCACCTAAAACAATATCTATTGAACCAATTATTGCTACAATATCCGCAACTAAATGGCCTTCTATCATTTTTGATAAAGACTGTAAATTTACAAAAGAAGGAGCTCTGATTTTTACTCGATAGGGCATTGTAGAACCATCACTTACAATATAAAATCCAAGTTCTCCCTTTGGAGCTTCTATAGAATGATAGACTTCTCCAGGTGGAGGTTTTATTATACGCGGAACTTTTGCCCTAATCTCTCCTTCTGGCATCATTTCTAAAGCTTGCTTTATAATGCGAACACTCTGCCTCATTTCCTCGATTCTGACCTTATATCTGTCATACACATCCCCAATCTCTCCTGTTGGAATATCAAACTCTAGCTCATCATATACAGAATAAGGATTTGACTTTCTTATATCCCACTTCACTCCTGAACCCCTGAGGCTGGGACCACTCAGTCCCAAATCTATTGCATCTTCAGCGCTTATTATTCCAACATTTTTTGTCCTTTGAAGCCAGATCCTATTTTCGCTAAGCAATCTTTCATAATCATCAATGTATTTTGGAAAGCGTTCAATGAAATCCTTAACTCTTTCTTTAAAACCAGGAGGAATATCATGAGCAAGTCCACCTATTCGAAAGGCATTTAGAGTTAATCTCGCTCCACAAAACATTTCAAAAATATCCAGAATTTCTTCCCTTTCTCTGAAGCAATATAGTAAGACAGTGACCGCTCCAATATCATTAGCCTGAGTTCCAAGCCAGACAAGATGGTTTGCGATTCTCATTAATTCAGTGATAATTACCCTAATAAATTCTGCTCTTCTTGGAACTTCAATTCCCATTAATTTTTCAACCGCCTGAACCCATGCTAAATTATTTGAGGCAGCTGAAACATAATCCAATCTATCAGTTATTGGCATAAATTGAGTATAAGTTCTGAATTCAGCTAATTTTTCAATCCCTCTATGAAGATAGCCTATTATTGGCTCTGATTTAACAACTGTTTCTCCATCTAACCAGAGTTTAATTCTTAGAACTCCATGAGTGCTGGGGTGCTGAGGGCCCATATTCATTATTATTTCTTTAGTGTGTTCCAGATATCTTTTCCCCATTATTCCTCTTCTCCAGATAATGGATAATCCTTTCTTAATGGATGACCCTTCCAGTCCTCAGAAAGCAGTATTCTCTTTAAATCCGGATGACCATCAAAAACAACCCCTGACATATCGTAAACCTCTCTTTCCAGCCAATTTGCCCCTGACCATACTCTTGTTAAAGAAGTTACAGATTCTCCTTCATTAATTTTAACTTTTAATCTTAGACGATGATGAAAGGTAATTGAGTATAGATTATAAACAATTTCAAATTTTTTCTCCTTAGGGAAATGAACTGCGCATATATCCGATAAAAAATCAAATTTTAGTTCAGGCTCCTGTTTTAAAAATTCTGCAACTGGAATTAAAAATTCAGGTTTTATGGTTAAGGTGAGTTCCCCTCTATCGAATTTTTTCTCAATTATTGCAGTTGAAAAGAATTCACTTATTTTATGGATTATTTTCTCAAAATTTTCCGGTATCTCTATTTTCTCTTTTTCATTATTCATTTTTTAATAGTCATTTTACTGATTTTCTGCTGAAGTTTAATTAAGCCATTCAACAAAGCTTCTGGTCTGGGCGGACATCCTGGAATATAGACATCAACTGGAATTAGCTCATCCACCCCCTGAACAACGTGATAGGTTGGGAAAGGACCTCCAGCTATAGCACAATTTCCCATAGCAATTACCCATTTAGGCTCAGGCATTTGCTCATAAAGCCTTTTTATCACTGGTGCCATTTTTTTGGTTACTGTTCCAGCTACTATCATTACATCTGCCTGCCTGGGACTAGCGCGAAAAACCTCTGCACCGAACCTTGCGATATCAAAACGAGAGGCAGCAGTTGCCATCATTTCTATTGCACAGCATGCAAGACCAAAAGTTAAAGGCCATAGGGAATTCTTTCTGCTCCAATTTACAATATAATCAAAGGTGGTGAGTATTATATTTTTAGGAATTTTTATAATTTCATTCGCCCCCATATTTTAAAGCCCCTGTTTTCCAGATATAAAAATATCCGACTATTAAAATACCCAAGAAAATAAACATCTCAATAAAGCCAAATAAAGCCAATTTTTCATAAAGTACAGCCCATGGGAAAAGGAAAACGGTCTCCACCTCAAATATTATGAATAAAAGAGCTATAAGATAGTAACGGATTGAATATCTATCCTCTGTTTTTGTTTCAGGATCAACACCACATTCATAGGGTAAAAGTTTTTCACCTGTCTTCTTTTTTGGATGGATTAATTTTGAGAAAATAAGGATGAATATCCCTAATAGGATTGATATTATTAATATTAAAAATATGAACCAATAATATGATAACATTTTAATAATAATTAATAAAATTAGGTTCAATTTAAACAAAATTTATAACCGTTGTCAAGAAAAAGTTGGATAAATTTAAATTAGGGATTTTTCTTTTTTAAATAATTTAACAATTGGTTTGCAATTTTGGTATTTGGATTATCCTCTGAAGCTAATTCTAAAAATTTCTCAAGATATGAAATAGCCTTTTCTTTCTCATTTCTGCTTATTGATAGGGTTCCCAAATAGTAATAAGCATCCTCGAAATCAGGGTCAAGACTTATTACTTTCTGTAAAATTTCCCACGCTTTATTAGACTGACCCGTATTTATGTAACTGACGCTTAAATTATACAGTGCAACAGGATCCTCTGGACTCAGTTCAATTGCTTTCTCAAAATAAAATTTCGCTTTTTCATAATCATTATTTTTTGCAAATAATTCACCAAGATTTTTATAACTTGAATAACTTTCAGGATTAAGCTCCACACATTTTAAAAAGCTATTTATTGCTTCTTGAATTTTATTAATTTTTTTATATGCTAATCCCAAATTAAAATAATAAAGGAAAAGATAATTCTCTTGTCCTGCGCCAAGTTCTATAGCCCTTTTATATTTCTCTATAGCTTCATCAAACTTGTTCTGGTTAAAATATTTATTACCTTCTAGGAAAGCCTTATTAGCTGGTGAGAGCTTTTTGCTTACATATTCATCAGCTGACTCCATCTTAACATTAACTCTTGTGGATTCTCCGATACTAACTTTCACCTCTTTTGTAACAGTTAAATAACCCTTCTTTTCAAATTGTATAATGTAATATCCTGGATATATACCTACCTGCATATAATTGCCTTTTTTATCGGTTTTGACTTCAAAATGAACAGATAGAGTCTTGGTTGAAATAATCTTAACCTTCACATCCTTTAATGGATTTCCCTTTTTATCAGTAACCTTACCTAGAATTTTTCCATGAATCGAAGCTAATAAGAAATTAGATATTAAAAGAAATAAAAATGAAAAGAATATTACCTTTTTCATTTTAGTTCTCCTTATTTCTATCTAATGAATTTAATTGTTTTTTAAGCTTTTCCTGTGTAGGGTCAAGTTCCAGTGATTTTTTAATCAAATAAATTGCTTTATCCTTTTCACCTAGCTTTAAATAACAATCTGCTGCTAAATTTATAACATTCACTTCCATGCTCTGGGTGAGAACTTCCTCTAAGAATTTAACAGCAGATCGATAATCTTTGAGAGAATAGTAATTAAGAGCTATCAATTTTATTGTATCTAAATTCTTACTTTTCTCATATAAAGGGAAAATAACAGAGAGTGAATCTTGATATCTCTTAAGTGCATAATAAGTTTTACCTAACATTAATCTATATACTGGCTTGTCCATCATTTTGTATGCCTTTTCAAAATAAAAAAGAGCCAAATTATATTTTTTCAAGGAGAAATATTGAGTTCCAATTATGTAGAAATAACTATGATGAGGAAAAAACTTATTATAACGAGAAAAAATCCAGGGATAAACAGGATAATTTAAAGGCAAAATTGAAAATTTTTCCTTTTCAGAAAGGATTTTCTCTTGATTTTTGCTAATTATATTAATTTCTAACCAATAAAAAGCCGGATTTAATCCCTTTAAATCAATTGAACTAATATCAAAACCCTCAATCAAATTGTCATAAATTTCGATTAGTGGAATTTCTTTAGAAAACATTATTTCGTTATTTGCAAAATTTTTTATCACAATTTGGGCTTTTCCTTTCTCTATTAAAACCTGCGGGCAATTGATTATCTGAAAATATACACCTAATTTACTATTAAGGTTAAAGGTATTTTCTGAAGAGACAAAGAATTGACGATTACCAAATTGAAAAGCCTTAATTCCTCTTAAACCTTCGACCCTCTCTTTCGCAAAATAAATAAGCAGATTGGATAAATAAAATTCCTCCCCTTGTTGTGGCACTGAAATCTGATATTGAGTGGATGTAAATTCCTTTGAAACCTTATTTTTCAAAAGAAAGAATAATCTGTAATTACCGGGAATAATTGGTAAAATTCCCTGAAATGCGAACGGTTGATTTTTATGCTTTTGGTATTGCTCCTCATTTATTTCAAGAGGAATATTTTCAGTATCCTGGTAAATTGTTACTCCTTTTAAATCCTCGATTTTTATTGTTAATTCAAAGGAAGAATAAAATTTATTTTTATATTGGCCAAAAGATATCTTTTTGGGTTCCAGACTCCAATGGATAAAATTCTGACCCCTCAACTTAAAAATTTTAACCTTTGAATTACATTCTATATAGTTTGCTGTGTAATCAACTTCAACATAATCTTTATAATATTTAAATTCCAGTGCATATTTATCAGAAATTTGTTTTTCAGGAACATTCCGAATTCTTGCAAGTAAGGCTTCTGAAGAAAGAGGAGAAAACTCTCCTGTAGAATCCGCCGGGATCAAACTCAAAGTTGCAGAGGCAAGTTCTGCAGAAATGCCTTTTATTATTCTATATGCAGTCTGTCTATTTAATGGTTGATACAGTGATGGAAGCACTAACCCTTCAGGGCCAACAATAGAGGGATGATAGAGTTTATACTCTCCTATTCCCTGGGGTTGATAAAAAATCAGATAAAAATAGGGAGGTAATCCCCATTCTGGTTTTCCTTTGTAATACCATAATTCACATGGGTAAAGATTCGAATAAGTATCAAAGACTTGTCTCTCAAGAGGAGGGCCCAAGAGAAGATAAATTTTCCCTCTCTCTGTTTCTCTTCCTCTTTTAACGCTCCCTCGTCCAAACATTCTATCAACATAATTAAGTCTCCTCTGATATTCTTCATAGAACTCATTCCGAGGAGTTCCAGGAGTTGGATCTCTCTGTTTCCAAAACAATTGAATAAACAAATCCCTTTCTTTATCTGAAGTTAAGCTTAAAAATACTTTTTTTTCGATTTCTGTCATTATAGGCTCAACAGATTTTAACCACTCTTCATATTTTTTTGGAAGTTTTATTTTAGAAAACAAGGAAATGCTCACAAATAGAATAAAAGCTGTTACTACAATTTTTTTAACAATGAGACTTTTTTCCATTCCTTAAAACAAAATAACACATCATTAATTAATCATCAACCATTAAGATTTAAGATCGGGGATTGAGATAGGAAAAGGAATTTGAGTATTTTATTAACTTTTTCTAATTTTTGGGGTTCCGCCCCATCCGAGTTTTTCTCTTAGTAACTGGAAATAATTCCTTCTAGGAGATGAAATAAGGGTTAATGAAAATTCAGCCTCTTCAACTTCTACACAATCTCCAGCATTCAATGGCCTTCCCCTTTGTCCATCCACTGTTAAATAGACTTCTTCACCTTTTGTCAGAAGTTTAATTTTAATCTTAAATTCAATTGGTAAAACCATTGGCCTAAAGGATAACGTGTGAGGGCATATTGGTGTTAAGATTATAGCTGGAATTCCAGGGGATAAAATAGGTCCTCCTGCTGCAAGAGAATATGCAGTAGAGCCTGTTGGAGTGGAAATAATTAAACCATCAGCTCTCAATATGCCGAGATAATTCCCATTCACTGCCAAACCTAATTGAATTATCCTTGCCAATGCTCCTTTATTAATTACAATATCATTCAATCCGTAATAGATTTCTTCTCCAACCTTTGCCTTTAACATTTTCCTAAAGCTTATAATTTCCCTTTTCCCATTGAAATAATTTTCAAGGGTCTGATAAAGCTCATCAACGGGCACTTCTGTCAAAAATCCAAGACTTCCTAAATTTACACCTAAAACAGGAACATTTTCTTTTGCTGCCAAATGAGAAATACTTAAAAAAGTTCCATCACCTCCAAGCACAATTATCAAATCAACTTTTTTTGCAATTTCTTCCCTTGATGTAAAACTTTTTTCTCCAATTTTCTCTGCAGCTGGCTTTTCTAAAATACACTCGATTTTTCTCTCTTTCAACCATCTTGTTAATTCCTGAATAATTTTAGAAATTTCAGGGGCATGGGGCTTGATTACAATTCCAACTTTTTTAATTTTATTCATTACTTACTACCTTTTTAATAATTTCTTTTATTTGATCTTTGAAATAAAAATTAGAATTTAATCTCCATAAAATAAAATATTCGATATTTCCTTTTTGTCCTTTAATTGGAGACTTTGTAAGGCCATGAAAATAGAATCCGATTGACTCTGCCTCCCCGATTATTTTTTCCAGAACCTCTTTATGAATATTTTTATCTTTTACAATGCCTCCTTTTCCAACTCTCTCTTTTCCAGCCTCAAATTGAGGCTTTATCAATGAGATAACCTCACCATCTTCTTTAATTATTTTTTTTATTGCTGGAAGTATTTTCAAAACAGATATGAATGATACATCAATAGTCACTAAATCAATCTCATGTTTAAAATCTGATTTTTCCAGATACCTTGCATTTTTCTCAATAAGAATAACGCGAGAGTCCCTTCTTAAATTCCAATCAAGCTGTTTTGTGTCAACATCTATTGCGTATACAACTTTTGCTCCTCTCTGTAAAAGGCAATCCGTAAAACCACCTGTTGAGGAGCCTATATCTGCTACGATTTTATTCTCTGGTGAAATTTTAAAATCCTCAAGTGCTTTTTCAAGCTTTACTCCACCCCTGCTTACATAAGGCAATTTATTTTTAATTTCAATTTTTGCACTTATATCTATTTTCTCCCCTGGTTTTTCGATTCTCTTCCCATTTGCAAAAACTTCTCCAGCTAGTATTAGTCTTTTGGCTTTCTCTCTGCTCTCTGTTAAACCGAGCTTTAGAAGAAACAAATCAGCTCTTTCTTTTACCATAATTTTTCTTATAAAAATCTAAAATTTGATTATAAAGCCCCTCTTCATCTAAATTAAGAATTTTTAAAATCTCCTCTCTTTTTCCATGAGGATAAATTTTCCCAGGAATTCCAATGCTCTTAAACTTTATATTATTTATTTCTTTCAAATCCAAAAACTCTCTTACTCCACTTCCGAATCCTCCATTTAGAATACCCTCTTCCACGGTTATAATTAAATTGCCGGGTTTTGCGAATTTCAAAATTAATTCTTCATCAATTGGCTTAGCAAATCTGGCATTTGCAACCGCTAGACTTATACCTTCCTTTTCTAATCTTTTAGCAACATTCAAACATGGATAAACCATGCTCCCAAACGCGAGAATCAAGCCCTCTCCATCCTTTATTAATTCTGCCTTTCCAATTGGGATTTTCTCCCAATTTCTGGAGAGACTTACTCCATATACTGATGTCTTAGGATATCTAAGTGCAACAGGCTGGGATAAATGGATTGCAGTGTATAACATTTGTCTCAGTTCATTTTCATCTTTTGGCGCCATTATTATCATATTGGGCATTGGTCTCAAATAAGAGATATCATTAATTCCTTGATGAGTTGGACCATCGTGTGGCACAACCCCTGCTCTATCAATTGCAAAAACTACGGGTAAATTCATGAGACAGACATCGTGATAAATCTGGTCATAAGCTCTTTGAAGAAAAGTTGAATAAATAGCAACAACTGGTTTTAATCCTTCCAAAACTAAACCACACGCAAAATCAACAGCATGCTGTTCAGCAATTCCAACATCAAAAAACCTGTCCGGATATTTTTCAGCAAAATAATTTAATCCTGTACCAGTTGTCATAGCTGCTGTAATTGCAATAATTTTCTCATTTTCCTCAGCTAATTCCACTAAGGCTCTTCCGAAAATTTCAGAATAGGATGGAAGATTACTCTTTTTTATTGGATTTCCAGTTTTTATATCAAAAGGTGAGGCACTATGAAATTTTTCAGGGTCTTTAAGAGCTGGAGTATATCCCTTTCCCTTCCTTGTAATACAGTGAATTAAAACAGGTCTGTCATATTTTTTAGCCTCTTCGAATACTTCAATTAAGGAGCCGAGACTATGTCCTTCTACAGGACCCTTATATCTTATTCCAAGTTCCTCAAAAAGCAGACCAGGAAAAATTGTTTTTTTCACTGCTTCTTCAACACCAGAAGCTATTTTTATTATAGGTCTTCCAAAGGCAGGAATATTTTTCAAAATTGTTCTAACCGTATCTTTTATTCTTAAGTAATATTGTCCTGAAACAATATAAGAAAGATATTTAGATATTGCGCCAACATTTTGAGAGATTGACATTTCATTATCATTTAAAATAATTATAATTCTTTTCTTCAAATGTCCGATTTGATTTAAAGCTTCAAGTGCAACACCTCCAGTTAATGAACCATCACCAATAACAGCCACAATATGGTAATCCTCTCCCTTTAAATCCCTTGCCACTGCCATGCCAAGAGCTACTGAGAGCGCAGTTGAAGCATGCCCAGTATTTAAAACATCATATTCACTTTCCTCCCTATTTGGAAAGCCGGATATTCCATCCAGTTGTCTAATTGTATGAAATTTATCCTTTCTTCCTGTCAAAATCTTATGAGTATAACATTGATGACCAACATCCCAGATGATCTTATCTCTTGGGGCATCAAATACATAATGTAATGCAATTGTCAATTCTACCACTCCAAGATTTGAAGCTAAGTGTCCTCCATTTTTTGAAACAACCTCAATAATCAATTTTCTTATTTCCTTTGCCAAACGAGAAAGTCTATATAAAGAGAAATTTTTTATATCTTTTGGAGTATTAATTCTATCCAGTAATCTACTCATTTACCTCTCCCTATGAACTGCTTTATTTAATAAATATTCCAAGCATGGGGAGTCAATTCCAGCTTTTCTAAGGGCTGTTAAGGCTTCTCTTTCCAATTCAAGAGCTTTTTCTTTCGCTTTTTTCTCTCCCACCAAAAGTGCATAATTTAAACGCTTTGTATTCTTTTCTTCTTCCATATCCAAAATATCATCAATTATTTGATATGCAATTCCAAGATTTTTTCCGTATATCTCGAGAGCATCCATTTTTTTTCTTTCAGCTTTTGCAACAATGCCACCTGTTTTAACTGCAGCAATTATCAAATATGCGGTTTTTTTAAAGCTAAGATCCAAGAAAGTGCTTTCATTTTCCCTTGTTCTATCCAGAGTGAGATCCAGAGCCTGGCCATTTATCATTCCTTCAATTCCAGCTGCCTTTGAAATTAAATTTATAATTTCCAAGGTAAAAGGCTGGGAAAGGGAAGAAAGAATCTGAAAAGAAAGAGTAAGAAGTGCATCTCCAGCAAGCAAAGCTATTCCCTCATCATAAACTTTATGGAGTGTAGGTTTGCCCCTTCTAAAATCATCATTATCCATAGATGGGAGGTCATCATGTATTAATGAATAATTATGTATTAGTTCAATTGCACATGCATAGGGTAGCAATTCTCTCTCTTTTGCGCCCAAGCTTTCTCCAGAACATAAGGTTAATAATGCCCTAAACCTTTTTCCCCCAGAAAAAACAGCATATTTCATTGGTTCATATAAAAGACTACCTTTAGTTTTTTCTAGTATTTTATTTAATTCTATATCAATTCTTTTTTTCTTTTCTAAAATAAACTCCTCTATTTCCATTAATCTTTATTTTCTCCCTTTTTTATTTGGAATGGCTCTTTTTTAATTTCTCCCTCTTTTTTCATCAATATTTCTATTTTTTTCTCAGCTTTATCCAATTCTTCTCTCAAGAATCTTGAAAGTGAAATTCCTTCCTCAAAGAGCTTAAGAGACTCTGTCAGAGATAAATCCCCTTTTTCTAATTCCTCAACTATTTTCTCAAGTCTTTGAAGAGCTTCTTCAAAATTTTTCTCTTTCATTCTTTAAAAGACTCCATTATTGGAATAATCCTTTTTTCTTTATCAATTTTTTTAACTGTGCAGGTTACCTCTCCTTTATAAAAGTTAACCCTTAAATCCTCTTCAATCTTAACCTGCTCTGCACTTTTAACCAATATCTGCCCTTTACCTCTCCAGCACAAGGAATAACCTCTTTTTAGTATACTCAAAGGACTTAAATTATTCAACTGCTCCATAAGATTCCTCCATTGCCCTTCCTTTCTCTCCAATATATTTTTTATATTGCTTCTCAATTTCTGATTAAGAACAGAAAAGGATGTCTTCTTTTGGGTGAATTTTTCTTGTATCTCCTTAGTTGCTCTATAAGCTCTAAATTCTAATTCATCTATTCTCTGTAAAAAATTATTAATTAAAGTTGGAAAATTGATTATTTTTTCATTTTGAATTAAAGTAAGGGCTAAGTTCTTCTTCTGTTCAAATATAAATTTAATTGCATTAACCATTCTGGAATTTAAACTATCAATTCTATCTTTGAAAGCTTCCTCCTTTTCTACAACAAGCTCCGCAGCTGCAGATGGAGTGGACGCTCTCATATCAGCCACAAAATCCGCTATTGTAAAATCAATCTCATGCCCGACAGCTGAAATAATTGGTATTTTTGAATTAAAAATGGCTCTTGCCACTATTTCTTCATTAAATGCCCAGAGATCCTCTATGGGGCCACCACCCCTGCTGATTATTATTACATCAACATCCGAAGATTCATTGAAATATTCTATTCCTTCCACTATTTCTTCTGCAGCCCCCTCGCCCTGAACTTTAACAGGATAAATCAATATCTGCAATCGAGCAAATCTCCTCTCTAATATCTTTAAAATATCCACTATTGCTGCCCCTTCTGGTGAAGTAATTAATCCTATTTTTCTTGGAAGAAGAGGAAGCGATTTCTTATACCTAGAATCAAATAAACCCTCTTTTGCAAGCTTCTCTTTTAACTGTTCAAAAGCTAATTGTAAGGCTCCTTTTCCCTTTGGTTCTAAAATTTCAACAATAATTTGATACTCACCCCTTGGAGGATAAACAGTTATTCTTCCCCTACATATTACTTGTAATCCATCCTTTAATTGAAAGGGAAGCTGAGAAGCCTGGGAGCGAAACATAACTGCCTTTAATTGACTGAACTCATCCTTTAAGGTGAAATATATATGACCAGAACTATGGAAGTGATAATTTGATATTTCTCCTTCGACCCAAACCAATGGAAAAGAGGACTCAAGTTCTAATCTAATAAGCTTTGTGAGTTCACTTACTGTATAAACTCTATCCGGAAAAATTAATGCCTGATTATCCACTTTCTTCCTCTATTCTTGTAATCCTTTCTATATTTAAAGCTTTTCCACTTTTAGAATCTACCTCAATATATACACCTGATAAAATCTTCCTGCCTTTTCCAACTTCAAATTTACAAGGAAATGCTGTTAACAATCTGCTTACAGCCAATTCTTTTTTTATACCTATAACTGTATCAAGTCCCCCGACCATTCCTACATCGGTTAAATATGCTGTGCCTTTTGGCAGTATTCTCTCATCCGCGGTTGGAACATGCGTGTGTGTTCCTATAACAGCTGAAACCCTTCCATCAAGGTACCAACCCAGAGCTTGTTTTTCTGAAGTTGCTTCTGCATGAAAATCAACAATTATTATTGGTGTTACTTTTTTTAATTCTTCAATTTCTTTATCTGCTGTTCTAAATGGACAATCAATAGGCTCCATAAATATCCTTCCTTGTAAATTCAGAATAGCAATTTTATAACCCTTTTTATTTTCAAGAATTGCAGAGCCTCTTCCTGGATTACCTGGAGGAAAATTGGCAGGCCTAATTATTCTCTTATTTCCATCAATAAAGGGAATAGCCTCTTTCTTTTGCCAGATATGATTCCCGGAGGTAAGAATATCAACAAAAGAAAGAAGCTCCAATCCTACTTTCTCTGTTAATCCAAGACCTCCTGCAGCATTCTCACAATTCGCTATAGTGATATCAATATTATAAGCTTTTTTTAATTGGGGTAAAAAATTCTCCAATATTTTTCGACCCGGTCGACCTACAATATCGCCGAGAAATAATATCCTAACACTATCTTGCATATTCTACTGTTCTTCTCTCTCTTATTACAGTAACTTTTATTTGACCTGGATAATCAAGCTCCTTCTCTATTTTTCTGGCAATTTCTCTCGCAATAATACCGCATTCCTCATCTGATACCTTATGACTCTCAACAATTATTCTAATCTCTCTTCCTGCTTGAAGAGCATATGATTTAGCAACACCATCAAAAGAATTTGCGATTTCTTCAAGTTTTTCAATTCTTTTAATATAAGTTTCTAATAACTCCCTTCTTGCACCCGGTCTTGCAGCTGAAATTGTATCTGCTGCTTGAACAAGCACTGCCTCTACTGAAGGGAAATCCACGTCTCTGTGATGAGAAGCTATTGCCTGAATTACCTCCTCACTTTCCCCATATTTTTTAGCAAGCTTAACACTTAATTCTGTATGAGTCCCCTCTATTTCTCTATCAACTGCTTTGCCAATATCATGAAGTAATCCCGCCCTCAGCGCAATCTCACGGTTAGCACCAATTTCAACAGCCATTAGAGCACTTATATATGCAACCTCTTTTGAATGTTGAAGAACGTTTTGCCCATAACTGGTTCTATATTTCAATTTTCCAAGTAATTTGATTAACTCAGGATGAATGTCTCTTATGCCAAATTCAAGAACAACTTCCTCACCCTCTTTTTTTATTTTTTCATCTAATTCTGCTTTTACATTTTCCACCACCTCCTCTATCCTTGCAGGATGAATTCTCCCATCCATTACCAATTTTTCAATAGCCATCTTTGCAAGTTCCCTTCTAATTGGATCAAAACTTGAAAGTATAACAGCTTCAGGCGTATCATCTACAATTATATCCACCCCAGTTGCCATTTCTAATGCTCTTATATTCCTTCCCTCTCTTCCAATTATTCTTCCTTTCATATCATCTGAAGGTAGGTCCACAACAGAAACTGTTGTTTCCACCACATGTTCTGCAGCACTTCTCTGAATCGCCTGACTTATTATATTCTTTGCAATAGTTTGACTTTTTTCCCTTATTTCATCCTCAACCTTTTTCAATATCTGAGCTGCCTCTAATTTAGCTTCATCCTCAATTCTTTTTAATAATAAATTTTTAGCTTCTTCTCGAGAAATTCCCGAAATTTTCTCCAGCCTCTCATTCTCTTCTTCAATTAATTTTTTATATTCCTCCTCCATCTGATTCAGTCTTGATTCTCGTTGATATAATTCTCTCTCACGAGAATACAATTCTCTTTCCTTTCTCTCGAGTATCTGAGCTTTTCTCTCTAACTTTTCCTCTTTTTGAACTAGCCTTCTTTCCATTTCATTGACTTTTCTAACCTGATCTCTCATTTGTCTTTCAAGCTCAGCTTTTAAATTTAAATATCTTTCTCGAGCCTCCAAAGTAGCTTCTCTTTTAATCCTCTCTACATCTGCCTTAGCACTTTCAAGAATTTCTTTTGCTTCTTCTTTTGCTTCCTTTAAAGAGCGAGCAATTGAAGTCTTTCTAAATAAAAGGTAAAGGATAAACCCTAATATAAATATTCCAATTTCTATTAAAATTAAGGTTAGTATGTTCAGCGGAATCACCTCCTTTTCAAAAAGGTCAAAGGAGATGAAGTTCAGGAGGGTTAAGACTATTTTTTAATTTTATTTTAACCCGGGGAAGAGCTTGTGAAAAATTTAATTCTATTGAAAATTTTTCTTTAAATTTAAAAAACAATTTATTTTTAAAAATATTATCTTCCCCGGTTAAAATTAAATTCTTTTTAAGTAGCATTTTCCACAGAATTTAAATTTCCATTATCTTCAATAAGTGAAAGCTCTAAATTCTCAATATTATTCTCAACCCTCCTTATAGCTTCATCCACTTGATTTAATCGTTTTTCACATGCAAACTTTTCGTCTGCGATACTCATAGCAGCAAGAACCGCAACTTTTAAAGGATCAGATATTCCAAGCTCCTTTGAGATCTCTCTCATCTTTTGATCCACATATGAGGATAAGTTCAAAATGTAGCCTTCTTCCTCTTCACTCTCTAATTTGTATTTTTCCCCGAATATCTCTACTTCGAAGATTTTATTCACCTTCAAACTCCGATCATTTCTATCTGCTTTATTAGATTCTCTATCCTCTCTCTAACCTCTTCTCTCTCTTCTCTCAGCCTCTCAACTTCTGCCCTCATTGAACTCCACTTCTCTTTCTCGTTTCTGTATTTATCTCTTTCCTCCTCTAAGTTCTTTATTATCTCCTTCAACCTTTTATTTTCTTCTTTAATTTTTTTAGCAAGCTCTATTAAATTTAATATTTTTTCCTCTAATATTCTAATTCTTTCTATTTCGGTTGTCAATTAATACTCCTTTTTATTCTCTTAATTTTATCCCAAATTTGTTCCTTAAATCCTCAAAAATTCTGTTATGAACTACTTGAACTTCCTCAGCAGATAAGGTTTTCCCAGGATGAGAATAAACAAATCTTATAGTCATGCTCACTTTTCCAGGAGGAACAGGAGGTCCTGTGTAGTAATCATATAACATAAACTTCACTAATATAGAAGGAGCAATCTTACCTATTTCTTCTTCTATTTCTTTATAAGATCTTTCCTTATCAATTATAAAAGATAGATCCCTCACAATTGATGGAAATTTACTGAATGGCTTAAATTTGATAGGTGGTAGGGACTTATTTAAGAGAGACTCAAGATTGATTTCAACAGCATATACATCTTCTTCTATTTCAAAAGCTTCTCTTATTTCCTTTCTAATTAGTCCAATATAGCCTATTTTCTCTCCTTTTACATTTATGTTTAGGGAAAAATTATTCTCGAAATAATTACAATCTTCATATTCAAATGAAAATGGCAATAATTTAAGTTTTTCAAATAAAGATTCTATTGTTCCTTTTAGAATAAAAAAATCACTTTTTTTCTCTTTCTCCTTCCAGTATCTCTCCTTGAATAACCCGCTACAAACAATTCCCAAAGACATGTATTCTTTCGGTTTTTCCCCTTCCCACTCATAAATTTTCCCTATTTCAAAAATGCTAATTCCCTCTGCTCCTCTGTTCAGATTCCAGCTTATATTTTGAAGAAGTCCTGGAAAGAGACTTGTTCTCATTCTGGAAAATAGAGAAGAGATGGGGTTTTTCAATTGAATCGGATTCTTCTCATTCTTAAAGAAATCATCTTTATCTGGACTGGTAAAACTATAATTTATAACTTCATCAAAACCCATGGAAATGAGTATTTTTCTAATTTGTTCTATTCTTTCTTTTTTCGTATTAAATGGATTTTCTGTGATTCTAAGCGAAGGTAGTTGGGAGGGTATCTTTTCATATCCATAAAATCTTGCAATTTCTTCAATTAGATCTATTTCTCTTTCTAGATCAATACGATGAGAGGGCGGTTGAACTTGCCAAACATCCTGGCTTGTCTTATCTATATTACATCCAAGATAGTTTAAGATTTCCTCAACAAATTCTTTTTGAAGAGGAACTCCAATTATTTTTTCCGCTCTTTTCATGCGAAAAATTATAG
Organism: Candidatus Aminicenantes bacterium JdFR-78; assembly: GCA_002010665.1. Lineage (GTDB taxonomy): Bacteria > Acidobacteriota > Aminicenantia > JdFR-78 > JdFR-78 > JdFR-78. The sequence goes on along the minus strand of MTON01000009.1, from coordinate 5,291 downwards.
CTTTTTGTCTTCTTGGATTTGGATAATTATCTATTAGGCCTTTTGCCACTTTTCCACCAAAAGATGATAAAAGAGAGGCTGCAATGCGTGCTGCACGTGGAGGAGACTCAATATCTGCACCTCTTTCAAACCGATAAGATGCCTCTGTTATCAAACCAAGTTTTTTTGATGTTTTTCTTATAGAGATAGGATTAAAATAAGCACTTTCTATCAGGACATTTCGTGTCTCTTCCTTTATTCCTGACTCCTCTCCACCAATTACTCCAGCTATTGCTATTGGTTTTATTGAGTCAGCAATTACGAGCATTTCATTAGAAAGCTCCTCTTCCTTTTCCTCAAGTGTCAAAATTCTCTCTCCAGGTTGAGCTCTTCTAATTATCACTCTTCTCCCTTCTATTTTTTCTAAATCGAATGCATGTATAGGATGACCAGTCAATAATAAAACATAATTTGTAATATCAACAATGTTGTTAATGGAGCGGAAGCCAAGAGACTCAAGCCTTTTCCTTATCCATTCAGGTGATTCTCCGACTTTTATATCCTTTACAATCATTCCAACATAACGAGGACAAAGTTCCTCGTCCTTGATTGTTATTTCCACAAAATTCTCTACAGATTCTTCAATCCAGTTAATTGGAAAATCGAGTTCCTTCAGGGGAGTCCTAAAGTATGTTGAAATTTCCCTTGCAATTCCTATATGACCTAATGTATCTGGCCGATTCGGATAAGTTTCAATATCAAGAATTAAATCATCTTCCTCTTCAACTATCTCTTCAACCATTAACCCTATTTTATTTAAGGCATTAATCAGTTCTTCATTGGAACAGTCCAACTCTACTAGTTCTCTTAGCCATTTAACGCTTACTTTCATTTTCTCATTTTTAAGAAAATTGTCTTATAAATCTAAGATCATTCTCATAGAATAAACGCATATCAGGAATTTGGTATTTTATCATCGCAATTCTCTCAATCCCAAGGCCAAAGGCAAATCCTGTGTATTTCTCCGGATCAATATTTACATTTTTCAATACCTGGGGATGAACCATTCCTGAGCCAAGAATTTCAATCCATCCTGTTCCTTTACATATTCCGCAATCTGATTTGTTACCCTCACATATTGGACAGCTTATATCCACCTCAGCAGATGGTTCAGTAAAAGGGAAATAACTCGGTCGGAACCTTGTCCTCACTCTTCCTGAAAACAGAACTTTTAAAAAATAATCGAGAGTTCCTTTAAGGTGACTGAAACTTATATCCTCATCCACAACCAATCCCTCAACCTGATAGAACATCGGCAAATGGGTTGGATCTGGCTCATCTTTCCTAAAAACCCTTCCAGGAACAATTATCTTAATTGGAGGCTTTTTTCTTTCCATGACTCTCACCTGAACAGGTGAGGTATGGGTTCTTAATAAGATATCATCGGTTATATAAAGGGTATCCCACATATCTCTTGCTGGATGTTCTTCTGGAAAATTTAATGCAGAAAAATTATAGTAATCTGTCTCGATTTCCGGCCCCTCTTCAATTGAATAACCCATTGTTAAAAAGATTTCTTCAATTTCTTTCTGAATAATATTTATTGGGTGAATTGAGCCAATATATCTTCTCTCACCAGGTAAAAATAAGTCAATTTTTTCTTCTTCTCGCTTAATAGCACTTAAATTCTTCTCAATTTGAGCTAATTGTGAGACAATGTATTCTTTAAATTCATTAGCTAATTTACCTGCATGAGGTTTTTGGGAAGAGGGAAGATTTTTTATTTGGTTAAAAATTTCTTTTACATAGCCTTTTTTACGGCTCAGAAATAAATTGCGGAGTTCTTCAAAAGACTTTTTATCTATAACCGTTTTACTTTTCTGCTCAAAAAGAAGCTTAAGTCTCTCGATATCCTTTTCAAACTTTTCCATTTTACCCTAAACAACTTCCTTAACCCTTTGAACTAATTGGTCAAAGGATTGGGGGTTATTTACTGCCATATCAGCTAGCATTTTTCTATTAATTGCAATATTCAATTTCTTTAGTCCATACATGAATTTACTATATGAAAGACCATACTGAGAAGTTGCTGCATTAATTCTTATAATCCACAATCTCCTGAAATCTCTTTTTCTATTTCTCCTATCCCTGTAAGAATAAACCAGAGCCTTTTCTACTGCTTCCTTAGCTGTTCTATATAATCTATGTTTAGCCCCCCAATAGCCTTTGGCTTGTTTTAATATCTTCTTTCTTCTACGAGCTTTTCTTGGTCCTCTTTTTACTCTTGGCACTTTCTCACTCCTTTCATTTTATGATTAATATGGCAACATTTGTTTTATTCGGGATTTATCGCAGGAATTGATAATTGCTTCCTTTTCTAATCTTCTCTTTCTTTTGCTCGACTTCTTAGCAAGCAGATGGCTTCTATAGGCATGTCTACGCATTATTTTTCCTGTTGCTGTCACCTTAAATCTTTTCTTAGCTCCCTTATGTGTTTTTAACTTGGGCATTTTTTCCTCCTTTTTTAATTGGGCTCAAAACCGTTGAAACAAAAAAACTTTGACTCTTGGGCTGACCCTCAACCACAGCAAGATCTTTTGTATCCTCTACAACCCTTTTTATAAAATCATGTGCAAGCTGGGGTTTTGCCCTCTCTCTTCCCCTTAAAATCACTGTTATTTTCACCTTGTTTCCATCCTCTAAGAATTCTCTAATATGACGGAGTTTAAAATCATAATCGTGTTTACTTATTTTTGGTGTGAATTTCATTTCCTTAATCTGTATCTGCTTCTGATGTTTCTTTGCCTCCTGAGCCTTTTTTTGAAGTTCATACAGGTACTTCCCATAATCCATTATTCTGCATACCGGAGGATTTACATTAGGTGCCACCTCAACCAAGTCCAAACCTTTCTCTTCTGCAAGTGTTAATGCCTCTTCAAGGGAAACTATCCCTATCTGTTTTTTATTTTCATCTATTAATCTCACTTCTCTGGCCCTTATCTCCTCATTTATTCTATGAGGTCTGTTTCTTCTAATAAAAGGCTTTCTTCTAATCCCTATTCCTCCTCCTAAATAATATATTCTAATGATTTATTTTTATCCAAATTTATCACCATTTCAATAAATTTTTCAAGCTCCATTTTACCTTTATCTCCTATCGTATGAACTCGCAAAGATATGTTACCTTCCTTTTTTTCTCTTTCGCCAACAATAACCATATAAGGAATTTTATTCTTTTCAGCATCTCTTATTTTATAACTAATCTTCTCGTTTCTCAAGTCAGTTTCGCATCTAATTCCATATTTTTTTAGGGAATCTTCGATTTTCAACGCATAGTCATTGGTTTTCTCGGTAATTGGAAGAATAATTACTTGAATAGGAGCTAACCAGACTGGAAAATTTCCTTTATAATGCTCTATTAAAATACCGAAAAACCTTTCAAGAGAACCCAGAATAGCTCTATGAATCATAAATGGTCTATGCAATGCCCCATCCTTTCCTATAAATGTCAAATTAAATCGAGAAGGTAAATTAAAATCGAGTTGAATCGTAGTGCATTGCCATGCTCTTCCTAGAGCATCTTTGATTTTAATATCAATTTTTGGCCCATAGAAAACACCTTCTCCTGGGTCAATCTTATAATTAAGTTCCATCTTCTTTAAAGAATTCTCAAGAGCATTTGTTGCTTTCTCCCAGTCTTTTAAATCACCAACAAATTTCTCTGGTCTTGTTGATAAATAGATTTCATATTCTTTGAAGCCAAATGTTTTAAGAATCTTTAAAGTAAGTTTGATTACATTTGTAATTTCTGATCCTAATTGTTCTGAACTGCAAAAAATATGAGCATCATCCTGGGTAAAACCCCTCACTCTTAAGAGACCATGAAGGACTCCACTCCTTTCAAATCTATAAACTGTTCCAAGTTCAGCCCATCTTAAAGGTAAATCCCTATAACTCCTTTGTCTTGACTTGTAAATCATTATATGAAAGGGACAATTCATTGGTTTAATTTCATATTCAACCTCATCAATTTTCATTGGAGGATACATGGCTTCGTAAAATTGGGTATGACCGCTCTGCCTCCATAAATCCAGTCGAGCTATATGAGGTGTATAAACCAATTCATATCCATTTTTTAAATGTTCTTCTTTCCAGAAATCCTCTATTAATTTGCGTATAATTGCTCCCTTAGGATGCCATAGAATTAAACCCGCTCCAATTTCTTCATTTATACTGAAAAGATCAAGTTCAGGCCCTAGTTTTCTATGATCTCTTTTCTTAGCTTCTTCTATTGAGTGAAGGTAATTATCAAGGTCTTCCTTTTTAAAAAAGGCTGTTCCATAAATCCTCTGGAGTCTTAAACCTTTCTCGTCTCCCCTCCAATATGCACCTGAAGAAGAAAGGATTTTAAAATATTTAATTTGAGAAGTTGACGTGAGATGAGGACCAAGACAAAAGTCAATGAAATCCCCTTGTTGATAACAGGTAACCTCATCTCCTCCCTTCTCTTCAATCAATTCAACCTTTAAATCTTGTCCTTTCTCTCTGAAAATTTCAATTGCTTCCTTTTTGGATAAAATTATTTTTTTAATCGGAATATCTTCTTTTGAAAGCTTCCGCATCCTCTTTTCAATTTTTTCCAAATCCTCTGGTGTAAAAGGTTTATCTCTATAAAAATCATAATAAAAACCATTTTCTACAGGTGGTCCAATTCCTGTTTTTGTGCCGGGAAATAACTGGAGAACTGCCTGTGCCATTAAATGTGCAGTACTATGTCTTAATATTTCAAGACCATCCTCTGAGTCAGGAAAAATCAAATCAATCTTCACACTATCATTCAATACAAAGTCCAAATCGTATAGTTCTCCATTAATTTTCACTCCAAGGGGTTTTCCATCTAAATTTAATTTTGTTATTATCTCTGATACTTTTGTCCCCTTTTTAACTAAAAGAGAAGAGTCATTAATTTCAATCCGGATTAAATTTTCCATAGGATTAGCTAATAAATATGGAGGAATTTAATTTCAGAGAAATTGAATATTTAATTCCTTTATTTTTAATCATTTTTATTTTTAAATAAAAATATGGTAGGCGCGGCGGGCTTTGAACCCACGACCTCTTCCGCGTCAAGGAAGCGCTCTACCCCTGAGCTACGCGCCTTCCTTACTCAAAAATTTATATTAAATGAAACTAGCACGCTTGTCAATAGTGCGAATTGAATCACTTAAAATCTATATGAAATTGAATCGTTGCCTCATGAGAAAATCTACACGAAATATATTAAAATTAAGCCTCCTTTTAAAGTCAAGGAA
>MTON01000015.1 GCA_002010665.1 Candidatus Aminicenantes bacterium JdFR-78 | reverse complement strand
ATAAAATAATCTATCAACAATGGAATATCCTCTTTTCTTTCTCTGAGAGGAGGAATATGAATTTTCAAAACACTTATTCTGAAATATAAATCTTTTCTAAACCTTCCTCTCTTTATCTCTTCTTTTAAGTCTCTGTTCGTAGCAAAAATATATCGGACATTCACCTGTCTTGTTCTTGTCTCTCCAATTCTCCTTAGCTCTTTATTCTCGATTACTCTGAGGAGTTTTGTTTGAAGGAAAAGAGGTAAATCTCCAATTTCATCAAAAAAGATTGTTCCATTATTTGCTTCTTCTATTAATCCCTTTTTATCTTGTTTTGCATCTGTGAATGAACCTTTCTTATGTCCAAATAACTCTGATTCAAAGAGATTTTCAGGAATTGAGGGGGAATCAACCACTACAAAAGGTCCATTTTCTCTTATGCTTTGTTTGTGTATTTCTCTTGCAACAAGTTCCTTACCAACTCCTGTCTCTCCACTTATCAAAGCACAATTTTTACTTCTTGAGGCAATGTTTATAAATTTCCTTATCTTTCTTATAACTTTACTTCTCCCCACTAACATTTCCTCCCCCTTTGTTTTTCTCTCTATCAGCTATTTCAATTTAAAATACTCCTTAAATATTTTTAATTTTTGCCTACCCCCCGACAGGTTTCTTTCGAACCTGTCCTCTGGCTCCTTTAAAATGATATAATCAATAAAAATTTCCTGTCAAGAGAAATTTAAACGAGTTCCCAAAATAGGGATAGATATACTTTCCAGTTAATACGTTAAGATTATGTTTTATAAATCTTTCCATTATTCATTAAATAAATTTTCAGTTCAGGAATATTCCAGATTCGATGTGAGATTAGAATGCAAGTCTTATCTTTAAATTGCTCATTTATTAATTTTTGAATTCTTTTCTATAAGTGAAAATATTTAAAGACTCGAGCTTGTTTTTTGTTTAATTAATTATTAAAATAAGTGAATGAATTTACACTGGAAAAGGAGGAAATTATGTCTAAATTGATTCAGAGAATTGTATGGGCTACTGATTTCTCAGATGAGTCAGTTGATGCACTCAATTATGCAGAATTATTTGCAAAAAAATTCAATGCATCATTGTTTGCCCTTCATGTAATACCTGATTTTTCGCCAATTCTTTACAATACCTCTATTTTGATCAAAGGAGAGCTCATTAAAAAAATTGATGAATTGAAAAAAACTGCTAAAAAAAGATTATTAACAATTGGAAAAGGAAGAGATGTTAAAACAACTAATCTCATTTCACAAGGAAATCCACCTGATAAAATAGTTGAAATTGCAGAGAAGAAAAAGGCTGATTTAATTGTATTAGGGAAGAGAGGGCTATCCGTTGTTGAAAAGTTTTTTATTGGGAGTGTTGCAAATAGAGTTCTAAGAGCTTCTCACATCCCCGTTCTTGTCACAAAAAAGAGCGCTAAAAAACCAGCTATTAAGAAAATACTGATTCCAACTGATTTTTCTACCCGAGAAGAGAGTGAAAGAAAATATGCATGGGAAATTGCAAAAGCTTTTGATGCTGATATCACAATTTTACATGTTCTTGAACTCCACGGATATGATTTCCCGCCCAAAATACTTGACGGATTATTAGAGGCTGTTTATAAAGAATTTCAGAAGAGAAAAAGGGAAGAAAAAGAGAAGATTAAAATAAAGGAAGAAGTTTACAGGGCTGTGAATGCTGCAGCAGGTATTGTGGATTTTGCAAATACTCATAATTATGATTTAATAGTAATGTCTACTTATACTCGAAGTGCTTTGGAGAGATTTTTCCTTGGTAGCACAACAGAAAAGGTTGTTTCATATTCTTCAATACCTGTTTTTGTTATCCCTCCAGAGGAAATTGAATAGTAGATTCAGTAAAAACAAATTATACTGGTATTCATTGCACTTATTATTTGGTACTAATTTAAAAATTATTACAAAATTAAGGGAAAGATTTAAAAAGGTCGAGGAAATTTTTGAAGCAGAACCAGAGGAGTTAGAAAAAATTGGAGTAAAAAAAGAGAAGGTTAAAATGCTAGTATCAAGAGAGATAGTAGCTGAGGCTTTCAGGAATCTTTCAGAAGTCTATAAGAAGAATTATGAAGTTATTACAATAGGTGACGAGGAGTATCCTGATTTACTTAAGGAAATTTATGATCCTCCTATTGTTATCTATTGCTATGGTAAAAAAGAGGTTTTAAATCAACCCTGTATAGCGATTGTAGGGACAAGAAAACCCACTCCTTATGGGAGAGCAGTTGCAGAGAAAATTTCGTCAGAGCTTGCTGAGAGGGGATTGGTTATTGTAAGTGGTCTTGCAAGAGGTATAGACTCCTGTGCACATCGGGCATCACTCAATGTAGGAGGAAATACTATTGCTGTTCTTGGCTCAGGGATAGATTATGTTTATCCAAAGGAGAACATATCTTTATTCAAGAAAATAGCAGACTCAGGGGCAATCATAACAGAATTTCCTCTTGGCTCACCTCCGCATAGTTTTCATTTTCCAATAAGAAATAGAATAATAAGTGGAATAAGCCTTGCAGTTGTTGTGGTTGAAGCAGCTAAGAGAAGTGGTTCCTTGATTACTGCACGCTTGGCATTGGAGCAGAATAGAGAAGTAATGGCTGTACCAGGTAATGTAACCTCAGAATACAGTTACGGAGCAAATTGGTTAATAAAAAACGGAGCAAAGCCAGTTACGAGCTGGGAAGATATTGTGGAAGAATTACCTGCTCCACTAAAGGAAGAGATTTTATTAAAGGAAAAAGAGAAGAAAAGGGAAATAATTAAGTTAAGTCCTGAAGAAGAAAGAGTCTTAAATGTTTTAAAACCGGATGAAAAAATTCATATTGACGTCCTTTCTCAGAAAACAGATTTTTCAATTTCTGAACTTCTTTCTATTTTACTAAATCTTGAATTAAAAGATATGGTAATTCAGCATCCGGGAAAATATTTTCAGAGGAAAATAATATGAGTAAGTCACTGGTTATTGTTGAATCTCCTGCAAAAGCCAAGACAATAAATAAATATCTGGGGAGGGAGTTTATTGTAAAAGCTTCAATGGGTCATGTTAAAGATTTGCCCAAGAATAAAATGGGCATTGATATAGAAAATGATTTTAAATTAACTTTTCAAATAATTCCTGGGAGAGAGAAAATATTAAAGGAATTAAGGCGCCTGGCACAACAATCTTCTAAGGTTATTCTTGCAACAGATCCTGATAGAGAAGGAGAGGCAATTGGATGGCATATAGCTCAGGAAATTGATGGTTCAAAAGTAAAAATTTATCGTGCAATTCTTCATGAGATAACCAGAAAGGGTATTTTTGAGGCATTTAGAAATCTTGGCGAGATTGATATGAATAAGGTTGAAGCTCAATTTGCCAGAAGAGCTCTTGATAGGTTGGTTGGTTATTTGATAAGTCCATTACTTTGGAAAAAAATAGGAAAAGGCTTAAGTGCAGGGAGGGTTCAATCTGTTGCGCTGAGACTTATATGTGAAAGAGAAAAAGAGATAAGGGATTTCGTTCCAAAAGAATACTGGACAATTTCTGTATGGTTAGCTGCAAAGAATCCACCCATTTTTAAAGCAAATCTTGTAAAAATAGAGGGCAAAAAAGCAGAAATTGAAAACGAAAAGGAAGCTCATAAAATAGTTGATGAGCTTAAAAAATCTTCTTTTCTAATTCATGATATTAAAGTCCAAAAGAAGATAAAGAATCCCCCTCCTCCTTTTATTACAAGTACTCTTCAACAGGAAGCCTTCAGAATTTACAATTATCCTGTAAAAAAGACTATGCAAATAGCACAGCGCCTTTATGAAGGTCTTGAAATCGGAGAAGAAGGATTAGTGGGATTAATAACTTATATGAGAACAGATTCTGTTAGGGTCTCTGATTTAGCTATAAAAGAAGCAAGAGAGTTTATAGGGCAGAGCTTTGGAAAGGAATATGTCCCTTCTACACCAAGAATATATAAAAACAGGAAAAAAGCACAGGATGCTCATGAAGCAATTCGACCAACTTCCGTTAAGAGGACGCCAGAAATGGTAAAACCCTATTTAAAGAAAGATGAGTATAATTTGTATAAATTAATATGGAATAGATTCCTTGCATCTCAATTCAAATCTGCAGAAATTGAAGAGACTACACTTGATATAATTGCAGGAAAATATTTACTCCAGGCAAAAGGAGAGGTTGTTAAGTTTCCAGGATTTACAATTCTTTACAAAGAGAAAAAAGAGAAGGAATCAATCCTTCCTCCTGTTCGGAAAGGGGAGAAACTTAAATTAGAAAAAATTGAACCAAAACAGAATTTTACTCAGCCTCCTCCGAGATACACGGAGGGAAGTTTAGTTAAAGAACTCGAAGCAAAAGGAATTGGAAGACCGAGTACTTACTCTACAATTATTTCAACTCTCCAGGACAGGGTTTATGTTATAAAAGAAAAAGGCAGGTTCATTCCGACTGAACTTGGGATTTTTGTAACAGATTATTTGATCCAATATTTTCCAGATATAATGCAAACACAATTTACAGCTAAAATGGAAGAAAAGCTTGATAAAGTGAGCGAAGGTGAATTGAGATGGGTGAATGCAGTTAAAGAGTTTTATAAACATTTAAATAATGATTTAAATAAAGCATATCAAGAAGGAGAATATGTAAGAGCAAAAGGTATTCCTGCTGAGGAGAAATGTCCAAAATGTGGTTCCAATTTGGTAATCAGGGAAGGAAAATTTGGGAGATTTTATGCATGCAGTAACTTTCCAAGTTGTGATTTTACGAGGAGTTTCACATCGAAGACATATAAAATGCTCGAAGAGAAATGTCCAGAATGCGGAGCAAATTTAGTGCTTAGAAGCGGTAAATATGGCCAGTTTATTGCATGTTCAAATTATCCGGATTGTAAATATATCAAAAAAGAGAGCAAGGATACTGGAGTTCCATGTCCAAATGGTTGTGGTGGAACAATCATAGCGAGAAAGACCAAAAAGGGCAGAATTTTTTATGGCTGTAGTAATTACCCTAAATGCGATTTTGCAGTTTGGGATAAGCCAATATTTCAGGTTTGTCCTGAATGCGGGAATTATTTTCTTCTGGAGAAAATATTTATTAGAGGTGGAAGAAAGATTTATTGTTATAAATGTAATTATCAGGAATGAAATCAATTTTAAAAGAGATTGAGAATTTTTTAAATTACCTGAAATATCAAAAAAATGTCTCCGCGCATACAATAAAAAATTATAGATTTGATCTATATAGATTTAATGAGTACCTTGAAGAAAAAAATATTCAATTGAATAAAGTAGATAATGTCTCTATCAGGGGTTTTATGGCGGATTGTTTTAAAAGAGGAGAGAGTAAATCCACAATTGCAAGAAGATTAGCTGCCATTCGCTCATTTTTTCAATATCTTATCAGGAGAGGTAAACTCAAAGACAATCCAGCAAAGGTTATTTCTACACCAAAGCAGGAGAAGAAAATCCCTTCTTTTTTAACAGAGCAGGAAATATCTACTTTGCTTGATTCGATAAAACCTTCTACCCCTCTTGAAGCAAGGGATAAAGCAATTCTTGAGCTATTGTATGCTACTGGAATGAGGTTAAGTGAACTGGTTTCCCTCAATTTAGAGGATGTGAATTTGCGAGAACAGCTTGTCAGAGTAAAGGGAAAAGGTAAAAAAGAAAGAGTTATTCCGTTTGGAAGGATTGCCCTGCAAAGCTTAAATAATTATTTGAAATTGAGAAATACTATAAATAAAGGGAGGGTAGATGCACGAGCTCTCTTTCTTAATTATCAGGGAAAGAGAATAAGCCCGAGATCGGTTGAGAGAATTCTGGAGAAATATGTTAAGCAGTTAGTAATAAAGAGAAAAGTAAGTCCCCATTCAATAAGACATTCCTTTGCTTCACATTTGTTGAGCAGAGGAGCAGATTTAAGGGCAATACAGGAACTACTCGGACATGAAAGCCTATCAACAACTCAAAAATATACGCATTTAAATTTAAAAAGATTAATTGAAATTTATAAAAAAGCTCACCCCCGTTCCTAATAGATTAAAAACGTAAACATCTGTTTCCCTTCAAAAAAATAAAAATGTAAATGCTTGTTTACATCAAAAAGGATGTTCTATATCTAAGTGATTGAAAATAAAGAGAATGGAATAAATAAAAAATTTGGTATTGTGCTTGCATATTGAGGAATTGAAAGGAGGTTAAAATGATTGGAAAAATTAAAAAAGTTTTGGTTCTGGTTCTTTGTATGTGGTTTTTATTAGGAGCTTTTTCATTTATTCAGGTTCAGGCTCAAACAAAAGCTAAAAAGAAAGTCAACATTAATACTGCGTCCTTGACTGAGCTTCAGACTCTTCCGAGAATTGGTCCAAAAGTTGCTCAAAGGATTATCAATTACAGAAAAGAACATGGCCCTTTCAAGAGAGTTGAAGATATTATGAAAGTGAGAGGGATAGGTGAGAAGACTTTTCTACGGATTAAAGATTTGATTACAGTTGGAAGGACAAAATGAAAGAACAGGGGGGCGCAAGCCCCCTCCTTTAATAAGGAGGTTTAAAATGATAAAAAATTCAAAAATTAAAGCATGGCAAAAAGCGGATAATCTGGCATGGGAAATTTTTAATCTTGTAAGAAACATTATTGAAGGAGAAAATGATAGAGAATTGAAAAATCAAATCAAAGAATGTGCTATAAGAATTCCAGTTCTAATTTCGAGTGGATCAAGAAGAAAGGATATAAACTGTTTAAGAGAATCTTTAAGATTAATTGATGAATTGGAATATTTAATTCATTTCTCCAGAAGGCTTGGATACTTAAAAGAAGAAGATTATAAAAGATTGGTTAAAGAAATAGAAGACACTTCGAAATTATTATTTGGTTTTACAAAATATGTAGAAAAACAGATGTCATGAAATTCGAGGTTAAAAATGAGGGAGGAAAATCAGGTATCAATAAGTAATATGCCGAGAGTTCAAATAAATTATAATCTTGAGGGAAAATTGCTGGATTTTAATTCCAGGGAGATTCTCATTGAGTTGTTTCACGGGCTTAAGGTCGGAAAAGAATACGCTGTGAGAATAGTGACTGGAAATAGAATAATTAATGCCACTGGATTAATTGTTATGAGCACCGTATCTTCTATAACTAATGAAAACGTGATTTTTCTTACAAAAATAAGATTGAAAGAGAATTCTATTAAATAGGACTTTGTAAAACTTTACAATTAAGATGAAAAAATATATAATCCAAATTCAAAAATTCTGAAGAGGAAGGGTTATGAAAATTGCGCTTGTTCAACAGCATTCAACTAAGAATAAAAGCGATAATATTGAAAGGGGTTTAAGGGCTGTTGAGAAGGCTGCAAATGAAGGAGCTGAATTAATCGCCTTTCCAGAGCTTTCCTTTGATTTTTTCTTTCCTCAGTATCCTGATTATAAAGAAGCTTTTGAGTCAGCAGAATCAATTCCGGGCCCAATAACAGACCTGTTTTCTAAAAAAGCAAAGGAGCTCAAGGTTGTATTAATTATAAATCTTTTTGAGAAGGATGGAGAAAATACGTATGACACGTCAGTGATAATAAATAAAAAGGGAGAAATTATAGGAAAAACAAGGATGATTCATATTATTGAAGCTCCCTGTTTTCACGAGAAACACTATTATTCTCCAGGAAATTTAGGTGCAGGAGTATTTCAGACAGAAGTCGGAAAAATTGGAATAGCGATTTGTTATGACCGCCATTTTCCTGAGTATATGAGGGCACTTGCCCTAAAAGGAGCAGAGTTGGTTATAGTTCCACAGGCAGGTGCGGTGGATGAGTGGCCGCCAGGGATTTTTGAAGCAGAGCTTCAGATTGCTTCATTTCAGAACGGATATTTCATAGCTCTGATTAACAGAGTAGGAAAAGAGGATTGTCTTACTTTTGCTGGTGAATCCTTTGTAACAGATCCCGAGGGTAAAATAATAGCAAAAGCTCCAAAATGTGAGGATTATATTCTTTATGCAGATATTGATTTTAAGCTATTGGAAAACTGTCCTGCTCGGAAGTATTTTTTGATTGATAGAAGACCTAATATTTATAATTCACTTTAATTTTACTTGAGATATTTTTCTAGAAATTCTTTTAATCTATTTAAAGCTTTTCCCCGATGGCTCACTTTATTTTTCTCTTCAGGCAATAATTCTGCAAAAGACTTTTTTAAAGGAGGATAATAAAAAACAGGATCATATCCAAAACCATAATTTCCTCTCGGCTCTTCTAAAATATATCCACTAACACTTTCAATTGTCTCAAAAATTACTTTTCCATCTTCAACAACCACCTGAGCTGATATAAAACGAGCTTTTCTCTCTTCCCAGGGAACTCCTTCTAAAAGAGCCAAAAGTTTTTTATTGTTAAGTTCGTCATTTGCATTTGCTCCTGCAAAACGAGCAGAGTAAACTCCAGGAGCTCCTCCAAGTTTTTCTACCTCAAGACCAGAATCCTCTCCTAAGACCAAGCCCTTAAAAAACTGACTGTAAAAAATAGCCTTTCCCCTGGCATTTTCGAGAAAAGTTTTGCCTTTCTCTTCATATTTTAGTTCTATCCGGTTTTCTTTTAAGTCTGAAATTTCAAGGGATAAGTGTTCAAGAGATTTTTTGATTTCTTTAATCTTTCCTTGATTTGTTGTTGCAATCAGGAGTTTCTTTTTTACCATCTCACTCAGAAAAGTTCCTTTCCCATTCTTCAACTATCTGAAAGCCGGTGCTCGTCCCTATCCGGTTTGCACCAGCTTTTACAAGTTCTTCCACAAATTTTAAAGTTCTTATACCACCGGATGCTTTTATTTTAATTTCAGGTATTAGATTTTTTCTCAAAAAAACAATATCATCAACTGTAACTCCTCTGGCACTAATTCCTGTAGAAGTTTTTACAAAATCAGGTTTAATCTTATTCATTAAATTGCAGACAACTTCCATCTCCTTTTCTGAAAGAAGACCTGTTTCAATTATTACCTTGTGAATACAGGATGTAGATGCCTCAAAAATTTCTCTCAATTCCTCTTCAACAATAGAAAAGTATCCTGACTTAAATGCGCTTATATTCATTACTATATCAATTTCATCAGCTCCCCTTTCCTCTGCAAGTTTTGATTCCAGAATTTTTGCCTCCTTGAAATTTGCTCCAAAGGGAAAACCAACAACTGTTCCTATTTTTAAAGAACTACCTTCTGAAAATCTTTTTGCCTTTTCAAGATGAAATGGATGGATAAATAGAGTGCAAAACTTATATTCAATGCATTTTTTTACTAAATCTTCAAGTTCATTTTGTGATAATTCTGGTCTTAAATTGGTTTGATCAATAATGCTGGTAAGCTCAGATTTTTCTTTGAACATCTCATTCTCCTATTCTATCAAATAGAATTGATATTATTATCAATAATACTAAGAAAAGGGTATATCCTCCGAATTTAAGATTCATAAATAATTTCTCAGGTTCTTCCATTATTCCTCTTTCCTTTAAAGTTTTTTTGAAAAATAGAAAAAAGTATATGAGTATAAAAGGAGAAAAATAGAGAAAAGATTGTAATTTATAAGTAATTGCAAAAATAAAGTATAAAATGAAGAAAATCAGAACACTGATTGACATAAAGACCAATAGAGATTTTTCTGTATATTTTTTTAGAGAAATGCGATAGTCTCCTGCTTTATCTTTTAGCAATCTTTTTTCAGAAAATCTTTTTGCTACCATTAGAAAATTTCCAAAAGCCCACCATAAAAAGAGAAGGCTTAGAGGAGGAAAATTCTCTGTTTTTGAAAGAGCATACCATCCAATAAAAAATCTTATAGGATTATTAGCTGATTCCACTATTGAATCGAGAAAGGGAATTTCTTTTGCCCTCATGGGTCTTACATTGTAAATAATGCCAGCAATCAAAAGAGCTGTTAGAGAAATGAAAAAATTAAAGGAAAAACAGGAGAAAGCAAAACCTAAACTAATTAATCCTAATAGGACTCCAATAATTATTAGAATGGTTTTTTTTACTTCTCCTCGTGCCAAGGGCCTATTCTTTTTTATAGGATGATGAATATCATATGGCACATCAGCAATTTCATTAATAATGTAATTTAAAGTGGAAATCCCCCATGTTAAAAAAAACGCAATAATTGTATTTATTATTATGCCTTTCCAGTTAGAAATTTCTAAATAATCGTAATTAAACCAGACATATGCAATACTTCCAACAAAAATAGCAGTACTTCTTGGCCATCTCTCAAGACGGATAGCTCTTAGATATCCTTTCACCTTCATTCTCAATATTTATTTTTTTAAAGCATAAACCTCAATAGAATCCCCAAGAGCAAGTTTTAAAGGGATTCTTTTCCATAAAGAAGATATTCTATGAGATTTTAGTAAAGGTGTAAAGATTTTAAATCTTGAAAGTAAATAATAAAGACTGAAAGTCCATACATATTTTCTCTCCTTTACTATTTCAAAACCACTATTTTTTAATAAATAGGTGAGGCTTTTTCTTGAAAAATAACTTAAATGGGCAGGTCTGAAATGCCACCATCTCTTGCCAAAAAATTTTGCCATAAAACTTCTTACATCCGGAGTAACAATACACAGAATCCCATTCTTTTTTAATATTTTATATGCTTTTTTTACTCCAGTAACTGGATCTGGAATATGCTCGATAAGGTCAATCATTGTAACAACATCATAGTAATTTTCAGAGAGTTCAGCCTCTTCGAATATTCCTTCTTTTATTCTTAACCCATATTTATTTAAGGCATAATTTACAGCCCATTTGCTTGGCTCTATTCCATCAATTTTCCACCCTCTTTTCTTGGCAAGGTTTAAGAGAATTCCTGTTGCAGCTCCCACATCAAATAGTTTTCCCTTTTCTGGTTTTAACTTTTCAATAAAAGACAGAATACGAATAAAATTGAGGGAGCGATTTTCTGCTTCTTCATCATATTCTGGGTCCTTGATTTCTTTATAAAGGCTGTGAATTATGTTTGCTGATGCAAGGGCAGAAGAGAAAATGTAATTACAGTTTTTACACGCAAATAAATCCCAAAATTTACCATACTGCGAGTCAGTTATTTTTATATCATTTGGAGATAAATTCTCTAATTTTATATTTCCTTTTCTGAAAAATTTTATCTCTCTATTACCACATAGGGGACATATTTTTATATTCTTCTTCATTCCTTTCTCTTATATCATAAATTAAAAATTTAATGTAGGGAAAAATTTAATGCCGGCTGTTGGCAAAGGGGGGTTGATGATATAAGGTGGGAGTTCTCCCCAGCCGGCACAGGAGAACCAATATTATTATAACATAAAATGGCAAATTATATATGTTTCATTTCAAGCTATAGTTTCTCATTTTACCCACTGCATTTGGTTGACACGGGCTGGGAATTTTGATATTTATTATTTGGGAGAGCGGGAATAGCTCAGCGGTAGAGCACAACCTTGCCAAGGTTGGGGTCGCGGGTTCAAATCCCGTTTCCCGCTCCATTTAAAGGCGGCGTCGCCAAGTGGTAAGGCAGAGGTCTGCAAAACCTCTATTCACCGGTTCGAATCCGGTCGCCGCCTCCAGTTATTTTCTTACGCTTGACAAAGTAAAGTTAATGATTTAATTTTTATTACTGCGGGGTCGTAGTTCAGTCGGTTAGAACGCCGGCCTGTCACGCCGGAGGTCGCGAGTTCGAGTCTCGTCGGCCCCGCCATTTCTATTTTTAAGCTCTCCTACATATAAATCTTTTATTGACACAATTCAATCCCATGTTTTAAATTTAATTTATGGAATTTATAGGGGGAGTAAAAAGATGAAAAACTCAAAACTGCTAATCTGCATTATTCTTTTTACATTCCTTTTTATTTCGCTTTTAAAATCCGCTAATAGAATAGAGAGATATCTTGTAAGAATAAAAGGTTCAAAGGAAATGCTTGAAGCCCTTTCAAAGAAGAACCTTGATTTTGCATCAATGGCACTAAGGGATTACATAGATGCAATTTTAACTCCTCAACAGATAAATCAAATAATCTCAAAGGGATATCAAATTAAAGTTCTCCAAAGGGAGTCTGATTTAGCAGGAACTCCAATCGCTCCTCAATATCATACTTATGAAGAAATGGTTAAGTATTTAGAAAAAATGGAAAATTTATATCCTCATTTATGCAAAATTTATATTATAGGTGAAAGTACCAGATTTGGATTACCAATTTATGCACTAAAAATTTCTGATAATATGAATTTAGATGAGGAAGAAATAGGAATCTTAATTGATGGAATGCATCATGCGAGGGAGCCTCTCGGAAATGAGGTCTGTCTCTCATTTATAAATTATTTGTTAACGAGATACGGGATAGATAAGGAAGTAACTCAATGGATTAATGATTATGAAATATGGATTATTCCAATATTAAATCCCGAGGGATACAAATATCTGGTGGACAATAATCTTAATTATCCATGGTGGAGAAAGAATTTAAGGGATAACAATGAAAATGGAATAATTGATCCTGATTATGATGGAGTTGATTTAAATAGAAATTATAATCTTAATTGGTCTAAAGGCGGTTCATCTGACCCATCCGAATGGACCTATAGAGGTCCCTATCCTTTCTCTGAAAAGGAAACAAGGGCAAAAAGAGAACTGGTTTTGAGGAGAAATTTTGCAATTGCAATTTCTTTTCATAGTTATGGTGAAGTTGTTCTATATCCCTGGTCTTGGCCTGGTTCAGGTGATTCTGCACCTGATAACTCATTGATTAGTGAAATTGCATATGAGCTTTCAAGGAGAATAAAAAATGAAGAAGGTAATGGAACATATACATACAGACCAGCTTATGGAGCAAGTCAGAGTCTCTGTTGGATGTATGGTGTTCCAGGTGTTCTAGAGTTTCTTGTTGAGTTAGGAACTTCATTTATTCCTTCTCCAGATAAAATTAAGCCAATTGCTAATTCTGCCATTAAGGGCTTATCTTACATTATGAATAGAGCAGGGGGCCCTGGTATTAAAATAAAAGTTATGGATGCTGATACAGGAGAGCCAATATGTGCAAATGTTCAAGTAATGGAAATTGATAATTTTAATTATATAATACCAAGGATTACCAATTCTTATACAGGAATACATGTAAGGTTATTGCAGAAAGGAAAATACACTCTTGTAATTTCTGCACTTGGATACATGACAAAAAAATTAAAAATAAATGTTGGAGATAAGATGAAAAATATTATTGTTTATTTACCTAAAATTGAAGAATGGAAAATGCGAAGACTGATGGCACAGTTTATTCCTTTCTTGCATAATTGAAATTGAAATGAATATTTCAAAATTTTTTGAGAGGTTCGGACTTTGTAAAAGTGATATAGAGAAAATACTTGACTTTGCATTGTCCAAGGGAGGAGAATTTTCAGAGTTGTTCCTTGAGCATAGAATTTGCAAATCAATAATAATGGAAGAGGGCATTATTAAGGAAAGTTCAGAAAACATAATTTATGGAGCTGGAGTAAGGGTTTTTTCTGGTGATAGCATAGGATATGGTTATACAAATGACCTCTCTATGGAGAGTTTAAAAAAAGTTGCATTGACTTCTGCTTCTATTTCTAAAAATTCATCGGGATTAAAGATTAAACAACTCTCTCCTTTAAAAATCTCAAAAAGTCTTTATTCTGTCTCTAACCCATTTCATAAAGAGAAAATTTTGAATAAGTTTGAATTTGTGAAGAGAGTCTATAATTCTGCGAAAAATTATGATTCAAGGATTAAAAATGTGAGGATATATTTAGAGGATGAAATTCAATATGTATTGATTGCGAATTCAGAGGGTTTAATTGTATCAGATGAAAGACCCCTTGTAAAAATTATTTGTATATCAGTAGCGGAGAAAAATGGAAGAAGAGATTATGGTTATTTTGGTGGAGGGGGAAGGGTTGGGATTGAATATTTTAAGGATAAATATACTCCAGAAAAAATCGGGGAGCAGGCATCTCAAGAGGCTATTTTATTGCTTGATGCGAGAGAACCTCCTGCTGGAGAAATGCCAGTTATTCTTGCGCCTGGTCATAGTGGAGTTATGATTCATGAGGCTGTTGGACATTTGCTCGAAGCAGATTTCAATAGAAAGAAAACATCGATTTTCTGGGATAAAATGGGGCAAAAGGTTGCCTCCTCTCAAGTAACGGTTTATGATGATCCTACAATACCAAATTTTAGGGGTTCTTTAAATGTAGATGATGAAGGAACAATTCCTAAGAAAACTCTTTTAATTGAAAATGGAATTTTGAAAGGATTACTTCAGGATAGACTTTCCAGTAAGATAATGAAAATGCCTTTGACAGGCCATGGAAGAAGACAAAATTATAAATTCATTCCAATTCCAAGAATGACCAATACATATGTAGAGAAAGGGGAATACTCTCCTGAAGAAATTATCAAATCAGTTAAAAAGGGATTTTATGCTTTAAAATATCAAGGAGGTCAGGTTGAGGATTCGGGAAAATTTACTTTTTCTGTAAGTCTTGGTTATCTCATTGAAGATGGTAAATTAACTGCACCAGTAAAACAGGCTACATTAATTGGCACAAATATTGATATTCTTAATAAAATTGAAATGGTTGGATGTGATGTTGAATTTGGTATGCAAACAGGTACATGTGGAAAAAATGGGCAGTCAGTGCCTGTGACAGATGGATGCCCAACAATTAAGATTTCGAGGATGACTGTGGGCGGAAGAAAATGAAAAATAGTAAAGAGAATTTGATAACTTTAGCTGAATATCTTGTAGAATTCGGGAGGAAAAAAGGAGCAGATGAAATCGAGGTGAGTATTCTTCAAGAAAATGAATTCAATGTTCATATTAGAATGAAAGAAATTGAGAGTCTCGTAGAAGCACATTCAAAAAAGCTCCAAATTAGAATTATAAAAGACAAAAAAATAGCAGTTTCTACTTCTGAGGATTTTTCACAAGAAATACTTGAAAATCTAATTTCCACTACTTTGGAAAGAGCAAAAATAAGCAATCCAGATGATTTTATTGGTCTTCCAGAAAAGCAGGAATTAAAAGTGGATTTAGATTCTTTAAATATATATGATTCGAAGATTTTGGAACTTTCTCCAGAAGAAAAAATCAATTTTGCTGTTCAAATAGAGAGAATAGCTCTAATGGATAAAAGGATTTCAAATTCTCATGGAGTAACTTTTGGCACAAAGGAAATCGAAAGAATTTTAGTAAATTCAAAGGGTTTTGAAGGACAATATTCAGAAACAGTTTTCTCCATTAGTATAGGACTCCAAGCAGAGAAAAAGGGGGAGAAAGTGGATGGATTCTGGTATTGCGCAAAAAGACACTTCGGCGAACTTGATAAACCCGAAGAAATTGCAAGAGAGGCTGTCCGAAGAACAGTCAGACAGCTTGGAGCAAGAAAAGTTAAAACTCAAAATGTCCCAATTATACTTGAACCAATTATTACTGCTGAATTGCTTTCTTTTCTTTTTACCTGTGTATCTGGGATTTCCATCTATAGAAAAAGTTCATTTTTAGTAGATAAGTTAGGAGAGAAAATAGCAAATGATTCAATTAACGTAATTGATAATGGACTGATGAGAGGAAAATTAGGGACCCGTCCCTTTGACAATGAAGGAATGTTGACACGCAAGACTTACGCTATAAAAAGAGGCATTCTGGAAAATTATCTTTGCAATAGTTATTCTGCTCGTAAGTTGAATTTAAAATCTACAGGAAATTGTACTGGAAGAGGTGTGGGCCCGAATAATTTTTATTTAGTTCCAGGTAAAAAGTCACAAGAAGAAATAATTAAGTCAGTTGATAAAGGATTACTTGTTACAAGGACTATTGGGCATGGTTTTAATCCAGTTACTGGAGATATTTCTCGAGGAGCATTTGGTTTATGGATTGAGAAAGGGGAGATTGCATATCCAGTTAGTGAAATAACTATATCTGGAAATCTTGGAAGAATATTGAAAGATATAAGTATAATAGGAAATGATATTGATTTCAGAAGTCATTATGCAGGCCCAACCATAAAAATTGAGGAAATGACAGTAGGAGGAATTTAGTTAAATTTATAAGTTAAATTTTTATTTTTTCATTAAACTTGTATATATAATTTCAATCCACCTTTCAGAATTTATGAATCCAGAGCTCCATGATTTCCAAACGTCTGGAAGTCCTTCGGCTTTAATTTCCTCTAAGCTTTTCCCTTTTTCAATTTTTTCGCGCACTATTTCTGTTGTCTGAATAAGCATATGGTGATATGCTTTTAAATCTTCTCGAGTGCTAAGAGGCCCATGACCAGGAATAATCTTTGTGGTAGAGGGTATTCTCTGTAAAATGGATTCAATTGTTTTTGTAAGATTCAGTACATTTCCTCCACTCTCTAAGTCCACAAAAGGAAATCTTCCTGAAAAGAAAAGGTCACCCATATGTAAAACATTTGACTTCGTAAAAAAGACCACGCTATCTCCATCAGTATGCGCTTTTGCAAAATGAACCACACGAACTTCTTCATCATTGAAATA
Source organism: Candidatus Aminicenantes bacterium JdFR-78 (assembly GCA_002010665.1). Lineage (GTDB taxonomy): Bacteria > Acidobacteriota > Aminicenantia > JdFR-78 > JdFR-78 > JdFR-78. The sequence continues at coordinate 8,620 of MTON01000015.1, read as the reverse complement.
TAGAGTTATAGAAGTATAGAAAGTTAATCTGGGTAATCCTTCGGTTGGCAGAGGATTTATTATTCGGGAAAAAATTCTCTGTTCTGTTGAAAGTCTTTTGCGGACATTATAATGGGAAATAATAAGTGCTTTTGTTCCAAAACTTACATTTCCGGCTGTATGATCCCTATGCCAATGGGTATTAAGAATATACTTTATTTCACCGTCGCTTATTTTTTTTAGTGCATCTTTAATTTTATCTGAAAGTTCAGCAAATTGAGTATCTACAAGTAATATTCCATCTTTACCAATACAAATTCCTATATTTCCACCTGCTCCTTGAAGCATATAGATATTTTTCTCAACGGGAATAATTTTAATTTCTACTTTGGATAAATCTCTTTGAGCAAATAATTGATTTGAGATAAAACAGAATATTAAAACTAAAACTGAAATAAAACATGAACGTTTCATTTTAAAATCTCCTTAAATAAGTGGTATTCCTTCTTCAAATTTAAATATCTGTTGAATAAATTATTGGCTCAGGTAATTCATCTTCTGAGATGCCTAATTCCAAAGCAAGATCTCTCAGTTTATCTTGGATTTTTAAGACATTTTCTGTTCCCATTCGAAGAAGGTGTTTTTGGGCAGGGCTTAATTCTTCTAATTTTGGATCCGCAATCTTATAGGTCACAACTTTTTCTCTTAATTCTATTTCTCCTTCTATTATTGGAGTTTTAAGAAGCTCAATGATAGCCTCTTTTAGAGTTTCATCAAAATCTTTTTCTGGATATCCGAGTTCTTTATAAGCTTGCTGAATAAGAGGCTTTACTATTCTGTAAATCTCCGCACATACTTTTGTATCAAGAGAGGCGATGACATCTGCAATAAAATTATAGCGTCTATAGCTTTCTGGAGATATAAAAATTTTACCTTTCTTTTTTATAGCTTTAAATTTTCCTTTTGGAGCAAGAAATTGAAGGTGGGGTCGAGGGCTTTCACCATTGGCTATATTATCCACTACAACAGTAAATCTACGAATTAAATCTTCTTGATTAAGCCATGAAATAAATAGAGGGTGGGATGAAATTCTTTTCGCCAATTCCCTTATTTTATTGTCACTATTATTAAGGTCTATTCCTATTAATTCCGGGATCTTTTCTTTCTTCTCAATGAATTTCTTTTCAGAAATTTTCTCTGCTTTCTTTTCTATTTTAATTGGTGGTTTAACTGGTTGGGGTTTTTCTCGGATTAGGAAGTAGTAAATTCCAAACAATAATCCTATTAGAGCTATTAAAGTGACTGCAATCAAACTTACTTTTGTATGTTCTTCCATTTTTCCCTTAATTAGCTTTATAACATGCTCCAATATTAAAAGTCAATTGATGCCTTATTGACTACCATGGGTTATTATGCTAAACATAATTCGGTAATAGAATTATGGTGAAAGAAGGGATTCCTTTTGTTATTTTTTTTATTGGATTATTCCTTGTGTCAATTATTTTAAATTCATGGATTATCTCGATTTTTTTTCTTCTCTTATCTTTTCAGATGATTTTTTTCTTTCGGGACCCAAAACGGAATATTTCCTCTGGAGAAAATCTCATTCTTTCCCCGGCAGATGGGAAAATTATCAAAATCGAAAAACTGGATTTTCATCCCTATCTCAATAAGCCCACAACAGTAATAAGTATTTTTCTATCCCTTTTTGATGTACACATTACAAGATCACCAATTAATGGATATGTTAGAAAAATGGAATATAAAAAAGGAAAGTTTTTTCCAGCTTATAAGGATAAAGCTCAGGAGTTCAATTCTTCTGTAATACTATTTATTGAAAATAAAAATTGCATGATTGCAGTAAAACATATTGCAGGAATTATTGCTCGTAAAATAAAATGCTGGATAAAAGAGAATGATTATTTAAAAAGCGGAGAAAAGACAGGCTTAATTTATTTTGGCTCAAGAGTTGACTTGTTTCTTCCTTCAGATATTCTGCTTAAAGTAGATATTAATCAAAAAGTAAAGGCTGGAGAGACAATAATAGGAGAATTAAAATGAAAAAAAGAAAGAGGAGAGTTACTATTTTTTTGCTCCCAAGTTTTTTAACCACAGTTAACTTATTTTTTGGTTATTTGTCTATTATCTCGATTCTGAAAGGAAATTATAAATTGGCAGCAATATGGATAGTTTCAGCTTCTATAATAGATGCAATAGATGGTATAATTGCGAGATTGACAAAAACAACCTCTGAATTTGGTTTACATTTTGATTCTTTAGCAGATGCAATTTCTTTTGGAATTGCACCATGTCTTTTACTTTATTATTGGGGATTCAGTAAATTAACTCATTATGCCTGGACATTTCCATTTATATATTTAGTAGCAGGAATTCTACGTCTGGCAAGATTTAATGTTTATCAGGGCAAATATAATGATAAAAGATACTCAATAGGGCTATCTATACCTTCGGCAAGTTTAATGATTTCAGCTATTGTGTTATTTCATCCTCTACCTGTAAACAATCAAAATTATCTTCTTATTTTATCTATATTTGTATTAATCCTTTCCTTTCTTATGATTAGCAAATTGAAATATTTATCATATAAAGCAATGAATTTTCGTAAGAGAAAGGATTTAAAAACGATTCTAATCATTGGCGTTATTTTAGCCTGTGCAGCAATTTATACTCGTGAATTTTTCCTCATTTTTATGTTTTTCTATGTTTTTTCAGCCCCTGTTAGTTTATTTATAAAGAAAATAATAACCAGAACTAGACTGGAAAAAGAGGTTAATAATATATCCACCTAAATCTTTTCTTAAAATTTCAAGTTTTTTAGGTTATTATAAAGAGTTATGGTTTTACAATTACAGAAAAATATTATTTATGGACCTATCAATTCGAGGCGTCTTGGTAAATCTCTGGGAATAAATCTAATGCCAATTGATTATAAATTATGCTCCTTTAATTGCATTTACTGTCAATATGGAAAGACAGATATTCTCACGGATAATTTAACTTCGTATAAGAAGGATTTACCGGACTTAAAAGAGATAGAAATATCTCTTGAAAATTTTCTCAGAAATTCTCCTTCAATTGATTATATAACCTTTTCAGGAAATGGAGAGCCAACTCTTCATCCTGAATTTAGTGATATAGTTAATTTAGTAGTTGATTTAAGAAATAAATATGCACCAGTTACAAAAATTGCTTTACTCTCAAACTCAACTTTTCCTTGCAATAAGGAGATAGGAAGAGCTTTTGAAAAGATTGATTTGAAAATTTTCAAACTTGATGTTGGAAGCGAAGATTTATTTTTAAAAGTTAATAGACCTTTTAAAGGAATTTCCTTTAAAGATTTAATTGAGAATTTAAAGAAACTTGATAGGATAGTTATTCAATCTTTATTTTTTACTGGAAAAATTGAAAATTCATCCAATGGAAAAGTAAGAGATTGGATGGAAAGACTCAGAGAAATAAAGCCAAAAGGAATTCAGATTTATACAATAGATAGGCCCACGGATGAAAAACTGAAAATAGTTTCAAGGGAGAGATTATTGGAAATAGCAGATAATGTTAGAAGATTGCTTGGTTTTAAAATAAATGTGTACTAGAAAATGAGATATTATTTGAGTCTTGGAAGCAATCTAGGAGACAGGAAAAAAAATTTAATAAATGCAATAAATCTATTAATTAAAAACGGTATTAAAATTAATAAAATTTCTTCCATTTATTTAACTCAGCCGGTTGATTTTTTAGAACAAGACTGGTTTTACAACCTTGTTCTTGAAGCTGAGTCAGATCTCCAGCCTCTTGATCTTTTGAATTTAATTAAAAAAATTGAGAAAGAAATGGGAAGGAGAAAAGTTATAGAAAAGGGTCCAAGAAATATTGACATTGACATAATCCTTGCAGAAGAAAAAATAATCAAAGCAAATGAATTAAAGATTCCTCATCCAAGAATGCATTTAAGGAATTTTGTTCTTGCTCCTTTAAATGAAATTTGTCCCAATATTGTTCATCCAGAATTTAAAAAAAACATAAAGACACTTTTTACTCAATCAAAGGATAACTCTGTGGTTAAAAAACTTGATGATAATTTAGAAGGCGTTTTTAATATGAAATATTGATGGTTTTCCAGAAGAAGAGAAAAGAATACCAATTACATCAAATCTGCAATTTATATTTTCAAGTTTTCTTTTAATTATATAACCTTGTGCTATCTTTTTTAATTGCTTTTGCTTTTGGATTGAGACAGCTTCTTGAGGATAGCCAAAATCAAGTCCTTTTCTGGTTTTCACTTCAATAAAAACAAGAGTTTCTCCATCATATCCTATTAAATCAATTTCTCCCCCAAAAGCCCTGAAACTCCTTTCCACTATCCTGATTTTTTTATTTTTTAGGTATTTTTCAGCAACTTTTTCTCCCATTTTTCCCAGTTCATGAGGAGTGATATTATTTATATCCTTTTTCTTTTTCCACATCTGAAAGAGCTTTTTCAAATATTTTAAGACCTATATCTATATCCTCTTTTTTAATAATCAATGGAGGACAAAATCTAATACTGTTTTCTCCTGCTCCAAGAATAATTAATCCTTTTTCAAAGCATTTATAAACTATTTTATCTCTTTCCTCCTTTGCTTTTTCTTTTGTTTCTCTATCTTTTACTAGTTCAACTCCAATCATTAGTCCTTTTCCTCTTATATCTCCAATTAGAGGATGTTTTTTCTGAAGCTCTCGTAGTTTTGATAGCATATACTCTCCCATTTCTTTAGCATTTGAAATTAATTCTTTTTCCAGGAGCTCAATAGTTGCTAAAGCAGATGCACATGATACTGGATTCCCCCCAAAAGTGGAGGCATGAGCACCAGGTTCCCATGTCATTATCTCAGCTTTTGAAACACATACCCCAAGTGGGAGGCCAGATGCTATCCCCTTAGCAATTGTCACTATATCAGGTTCAATTCCAAAATGTTCAAAGGCAAACCATTTACCCGTTCTCCCCATTCCGGATTGAATTTCGTCCACAATTAATAAAATTTTATTCTCCTTTGCTAAATCATTTATAGCCTTTATGAACTTCTCAGGTGGAATATTATATCCACCTTCACCCTGAATAGGTTCAATTATTATTGCAGCTATATCCTCTGGTGGTGCAATTTTAGAAAATAAGAACTCCTTAATAAATGATATGCATTCTAATTTGCAATTATCAACTTCTTTTCCAAAAATGCATCTATAGCAGTATGCATATGGAGAGTGGAAAACATTGGGTAAAAAAGGTGCCATATTTTTTCTCTGTACAGCTTTACTTGCAGTAAGTGAGAGGCTTCCGAGTGTTCTTCCATGAAAAGAGCCATAAAAAGCAATTATTCCAGGCCTTTTTGTATAATATCTTGCTAATTTGATAGCTGCTTCTACTACTTCTGTTCCAGAATTACCAAAAAATACTTTTTTCTCACCTTTAATAGGAACAATTTCAGCTAGTTTCTCTGCTAGTAATACTTGCGGAGCATAATAGAAATCTGTTCCTGACATATGTATTAATTCTTCACTCTGTTTTTTAATCGCTTCTACAACTTTTGGGTGAGTATGGCCTGTCACATTTACAGCTATTCCAGCTGTAAAGTCTAAAAAGATGTTTCCATCCATATCCTCTATAAGCATTCCATGAGCTTTTTTTACTGTTAAAGGATAAGGTCGGGTATAGGAGGGAGAAACAAATTTTTTATCTTTTTCCAGTAATTCCTTTGCTTTTGGTCCTGGTAAAGATGTTTTTATACATGGGTATTTCATAATTCCTCCTAAAGATATGAATATTAATTATTTTATTATTTTCCATCTTGTTCCCTCTTTTGTGTCCTCTAATATAATTCCTTTCTTGAATAATTCCTCTCTGATTTTATCTGCTAAGGCATAATTTTTCTCTCGACGTGCTTTTTCCCTTTCTTTAATTTTTGCGAGAATATCTGGCGGAAGCTCTTTCTTTACTTCAAATTCAAGGAAGCCAAGCACTGTATTAATTTTTTTCAACCACTTTAAAATATTTTCTACATCTTTCTTGAAGACCTTTTTTTTGTTTCTTAATATATTGATTTTCTTTATCATTGAAAATAAAGCAGTTAAAGAGACACTTATGTTTAGATCATCCTCTAAGCCTTCATCAAATTGTTTGCTTGTTTCAATTAAAATTTCCTTCACCTCTTTAGACTCACCCTCATGAAAATCTTCGTTTTCCAATTCATATATAAAATTTTGAATTCTCTGGATCGCAGAATTTGCTTGCTTTAATCCTTCAAAAGTAAAGTCTAAAACTTTTCTATAATGGGTTGACATCAAAAGAAATCTTATTGCTTTGGGATTATAATTTTTTGCCAATAAATCCCTGAGAGTATAGAAGTTTCCTTTTGATTTTGACATTTTTTCTCCATTTACAATCAGATGATGACAATGTAGCCAATAATTCACAAATTTTTTGCCCGTGTATGCTTCTGACTGGGCTATTTCATTTTCATGGTGAGGGAATATATTGTCAACTCCACCACAGTGAATATCAAAGGTTTCTCCCAGATATTTCATGCTCATAGCAGAACATTCAATATGCCAGCCAGGTCTTCCTGGTCCAAGCTCTGTTTCCCAGAATGGCTCACCTTCTTTTTTTGCCTTCCATAAAACAAAATCGTGAATATTCTCTTTTGTATATTCGTCTGTATCAACTCTTCCAGTTGATTTTAAATCTTCAATCTTTATCTTTGACAGTCGACCATAATTTGGAAAAGAAGAGATTTTAAAATATATGGAGCCATCTTTTTCATAAGCATGACCCTTTTCAAGTAATCCCTTTATTATCTTGACCATTTCATCTATGTGTTCTGTTGCTCTGGGGTAATAATCTGCTTTTTCAATATTTAGGGTCTTTATATCTTCAAAAAAAGCCTTTATATATTTCTCAGTAAATTCATTTAGGGATTTATACTCTCTTTTGGATCCGGCGATTGTTTTGTCATCAACATCTGTGATGTTCATTACATGAATTACTCTATAACCGAAATATTTAAGGGTCCTTTTCAAGAGGTCTTCAAAAATATATGCACGGAAATTCCCAATATGTGCATAATCATAGACTGTAGGGCCACATGTATAGAGTTTAACTACACCTGGTTCTATAGGCTTAAAAGTTTCTATCTCGCCTTTTAAAGTATTGTAAAATCTTAACATTGGAGAAAATTAATGATAACCGAGGTAAATTTTAATTTCAACTATCGGCTTTTTCTAATTATTTTAAAAATTAAAAGAAGAACAAATGCACCAATTAATGAATCAAATGCATAACCAGCTGAACCTTTTGCAATATTCTCCCCTATTATTAAATTACCAAGGAAAGCCCCGATTATTCCAATAATCACATCTCCCGTGAGACCAAAGCCTCTCCTTTTCACTAAAACTCTAGCAAGCCAGCCCATAATAATTCCAATTACAAGCCATATAACGATTTGTAATGGAGACATTCTTTCCTCCTAAGTTGTTTTCTTTATTTTTAATAGAATAAACCATGAAAGTCAATCTTTGTCTAATTTAACTGCTTTGATTCTCCCAGAAATAGCAATAGTAATTTTATATTTTCCAGAAGAGTTTGAGATATAAATGGATGTAAGATTTGAAACTGTGCCATTTGGATGAAAAATAGGACTATTATTTGCATAAATTATTACATTTTTGCAGATAGCCCATTTATCTCTTTCCCATTTTTTACTTGCTGTATTAAATCTTTCAATTCTATAACCTCTTTCAGCAAAACTTACCCTGAACTTTGCTCTTTGAAATATGGATTTATATTTTGCATAATTCAAACTAGCTGATATTTCCCTTACCGCACTTGTTAATGTGTACTTTGAACTTAGATTTTTGAATGCAGGTAATGAAATACATAGTAAAATGCTTAAGATGGAAAAAGCTGTAATTAAATCCACTAAGGAGAATCCTTTTTCCTTCATTTTCCCCTCCTGAATTTTTTATTTGTAATCTTTCCAGAATAAAAGTCTTAAATCAGATAAAAAGATTATTTTAGAAATGGTTAAAGGATAATCTTTATTTGAAATATCCTTCAATCTCTGGTCATAAATGACTTTTATTGAATTTCCATTAGAATTTATATCAGAAGTCTGAACGCTTCCAAAAATCTGTATGTTTTTATTTTTTCCATTTATTTTTATTCCTTTGCCCTTCACAATTAATGAAGCCTGTAATTTTAGTCCATCCTGAGTCCCGGATTCAATTATTACTCCTCCTTCACTTTTCTCCTCGTCGTCGAAAAAATCTTTTCCAGTGGAGAAAATAATAAGCTGAGATTTTTTATTTTCTTTAATATACGGAATTCCATCTTTCCATTCTACACCTTGAAGAATCAAATGCGAGGTGATTTTTACTTCATCTGATGAAATTATATTTAAATTTACTCCACTTAAAATGCAGGGTATTTCTTCATCGGTGGAAACCAGTTCTCTTTTAGAATCTATTAGTCCAGCAGTTAGGGAGTGAATTTTACCATTTACAATTATTATGCTACGCGGTATTAAATTGAAAATCTTGATATCATCAGGAGTTATAAAAATAGTTTTACTGAGTTCAGGACTGAATTTTA
>MTON01000018.1 GCA_002010665.1 Candidatus Aminicenantes bacterium JdFR-78 | reverse complement strand
GAGGATGCGGCTCCCTCCACCAGGGAACTCTCAAACTCTTTATTATACCCAGGATGTGATGGGCAGCCTCAACTCTCTTTATTAACTTTTTCCTCTCTAACCGGTAAATATGTCTATATCTATTTTGGTGTCAAAAATTTTTAGGGTTGACAAAGGATTTTTTTTAAATATAATAAATTACCTTATGGGCGAGAGGGAGAGAAAGATAATTATCTTAATTAATTCAGAGATTCACCCTCGATACTATTATTGGTGGTATATGAGGGTGGGTCTGTAGGGATTCTCGCCCTTTCATGACCCCCTCCTAAGAATTCCTAAGACCCACTAATTCATGCAAATGAATTAGTGGGTTTTTTTATTTTGGAGGGGAAAGGAGGTTATTATTATGAAAAAGGCAAAATTAAAACCAATATGGAAAGAAATTAATGTTGATTTAGAAACTCCTGTTTCAGCTTTTTTGAAATTAAAAAGAATAGGAGCGAAATTTTTACTTGAAAGTGTGGAAAAAGGCGAAAGACTTGGCAGGTACTCTTTTATTGGAATGAAACCCTTCAGAACCTTAAAAATACAAAACAATCTTTTAATTGTGGATAATAAAAAAATCTCCTTTACTCCTGAAAATTTAATTAAAAAACTTCGAGAGATTATTTTTGAATTTAAGACATTTTCTGAACCTGATTTTCCTCCTTTTGTGGGAGGTTGGGTTGGCTATATTAGTTATGATGTTGTTAAATTTTTTGAATCTTTGCCATCGCATATAAAATATTCTGAATCTTTTCCTGAAGGAATCCTATACCTGGTGAGAGATATTCTAGTCTTTGACCATATAAAACATCGAGCTAAGGTTATTACATTAAAAACTCAAGAAGAAACCGATTTTGAGGCTTTTAATAGAATAAATCATATTATAAAAAATTTAAATATTCCACTTAGTATTAAAATTGATGAAATCAGAGTGAAAGAAATTCCTCCTTTAAGTTTTGATAAGATTGAATTTAAGAAAGCTGTTGAAATAGCAAAGGAATATATACGTGCTGGTGATATATTTCAGGTCGTACTTTCAGAAAGAATAAGTGGGGAAACCTGGTCACATCCATTCCAGATTTATAGATCATTGAGAGGAATAAATCCTTCTCCATATATGTTCTATCTCGATTTCGATGATTTTCAATTAATTGGTTCCTCACCTGAAACTCTCGTGAAATTAAATGATGGCACAGCATATGTACATCCAATTGCAGGAACAAGACCTCGAGGAAAGAATATTGATGAGGAAAAAGAATTTGAAAAAGAACTATTTGCCAGTGAAAAAGAAATTGCTGAACATGTAATGCTTGTTGATCTTGCTAGAAATGACCTCGGAAAGGTCTGTCTTCCCCATTCCATTAAAGTCAATGAAAAAATGCATCTAGAGAAATACTCACATGTAATGCACATTGTTTCACAGGTCACTGGAAAATTAGCTCCTCAATATGATGCTCTTGACCTTTTTAAGGCAACTTTTCCTGCTGGAACAGTGACAGGTGCACCAAAAATCAGGGCGATGGAAATAATAGAAGAATTGGAAAGAGCAAAAAGAGGACCCTATGCTGGGGCAGTTGGATATTTTGCTTTAAATGGAAACATGGACATGTGTATAGCGATTAGAATGATAATTTACAAGAAAAGAACATATTACATACAGGCAGGTGCAGGAATAGTTGCTGACTCTGATCCAGAAAGAGAATACAGAGAAATTTTAAATAAAATGCAGGGAATTTATCTGGCTATTAAATATGCAGAGGAGGTGGAGAGATGATTTTATTAATTGATAACTATGATTCATTTGTTTTTAATCTGGCACAGGCATTTATGGAACTTGGAGAAAAGGTAATTGTAAAAAGAAATGATCAAATTTCCGTGGATGAAGCAATTAAACTCTCTCCAGATTATCTAGTAATCTCTCCTGGACCTAAAACCCCGTGTGAGGCAGGGCTTTCAAATAAATTGATTGAAATCTTTTCAGAAAAAATTCCTGTTCTTGGTGTTTGTCTTGGACACCAATGCATTGCATATACCTATGGAGGAAGAATCAAAAGAGCTGAAAAAGTAATGCATGGTAAATTATCTAAGATTTATCATGACGGAAAAACAATATATGAAAGTGTTACCAATCCTTTTTTAGCAACTCGTTACCACTCTCTTATAGTTGAAGAGGAATCTTTACCTTCGATTTTAGAAATTTCTTCATATACAGAGGAAGGAGAAATAATGGGAATAAGGATTAAAGGTAAAAAAGTAGAAGGGGTTCAGTTCCATCCAGAGTCATTTCTTACACAGGAAGGAAAAAAAATTCTGAGAAATTTTCTTGAATTGGGAGGACAAAAATGATCAAAGAGGCAATCCAAAATCTTATTAATGGAAGGGATTTAAATTCTTTTGAAATGGAACAGGTAATGGATGAAATAATGTCAAATAGGGCAACTCATGCTCAAATTGCTGCTTTTTTAATAGCTTTAAGAATAAAAGGGGAAAAAATAGGAGAAATTACTGGAGCAACAAAGGCTATGCTTAAAAAAGCTATTAAACTATCTCCGAAGAGCACAGATTTAATTGATTTATGTGGCACAGGAGGAGACGGAAAATCAACCTTCAATGTTTCTACTGTCTCTGCATTTGTGGTGGCTGGTGCAGGTGTTAAAGTGGCGAAACATGGCAACCGCTCTGTATCAAGCAAATGTGGAAGTGCAGATTTATTGGAGGCACTGGGAATTGACTTAAATCTCTCTCCAGAGAAAATCTCGAAATGCATAGATGAGATTGGATTTGGTTTTCTATTTGCTCCAAATTTCCATCCTGCTATGAAATATGTCCTGCAACCAAGGAGAGAAATTGGTGTTAGAACAATATTTAATATAATCGGTCCCTTAGTAAATCCTCTCAGGGTAAAGAGACAACTTCTTGGTGTTTATTCACCTGATCTTTTATATCCGATTTCAAGCACTTTAAAACTCCTAGGTTCTGAAAGAGCACTTGTAATCCACTCAGATGATGGACTTGACGAAATCTCCATTTCATCTCCAACAAAAGGATATATGGTAACACAGGATAAAATCCAGGAGATTGAAATAAATCCAGAAAAATACAATTTAAAACTTTCACCTCTTGAATCCATCAAGACACAATCATTAAAGGAAAATGTTGAAATTTTTTACGGGGTCTTAAAAGGAGAGAAAGGGCCTGAAAGAGATATTGTCCTTTTGAATTCAGGTGCAGCAATTTTCGTTTCAGGTAGGGCAAGTGACATTAAGGAAGGATTAGAAATGGCTCGGGAATCAATTGACTCAGGAAAGGCATATAGATTGTTTATGGAATATCTATCTTTTTCAAAGAAAAATGAATGATTTTTTGGAAAAAATAATAGAGCGAAAAAAAATTTTACTGGAGAGGAAGAAGAGAATTCTTCCTTTTACTGAATTGTTCAAAATGATGAAGGATTTATCATCAGAATCCTCATTTTTAAAATGTCTTTCTGGCTATTCATCTATAATTGCTGAAATTAAAATTGCCTCACCATCAAAGGGAATTTTTATATTCGAAGATAAAATTGAAGAATTTGGAAAAATCTATCAGAAGTGTGGAGCATCTGCAATATCAGTCGTTACTGAGGAAAATTATTTTCTTGGAAATATCGAGAATCTAAGGAGGTTAAAAGAAAAAATTGAAATACCCATATTAAGAAAGGATTTTATTTTTGAAGAATATCAGATTCTTGAATCCAGAATTTATGGTGCAGATGCAATTTTGTTAATTCTAAGCATCTTACAAAAAAATCAGCTAAAAAAACTTTTAAATCTAACAAAAGAATTAAAAATGCATGCCCTAGTAGAGGTTCATAGCAGGGATGAATTAATGGAGGCTCTGGAGGCAGATGCTGAAATTATAGGGGTTAACAACCGGAATCTTAAGAACTTAAAGGTTGATTTGAGAATTTCAATGGAATTAATACCTCTAATTCCTGATCAAAAAATTAAAATTGTAGAAAGTGGAATCAGAGAGGAAAAAGATTTAATTCCTTATAAAAAATTGAATGTTAATGGCTTCCTTATTGGAGAAGCTTTTCTTACCTCTGCAAATCCTGGTGAAAAATTAAAATCTTTTAAAAGGATTTTAGAAGATGACAAGAATTAAAATATGTGGAATCACCAATATTAATGATGCATTTTTAGCTATTGATGAAGGTGCTGATGCACTTGGCTTTATTTTTACAGAAAGTCCAAGAAAAATTTCTCCGAGAAAAGCAAAGGAAATAATAGATAAACTTCCTCCATTTATTACAAAAGTTGGGGTATTTAAAGATGAAGATTTTTTAACCATTAAAGAAATCATGAACTTCTGTAAATTAGATTTCGCTCAGATTCATGGAAATAAAAGCGAAAAATATTTAAGTCTTTTTTATCCAAAAGTCATAATGGTTTTTGAATTTAACAATATCAATATATTTATGAAAATTAAAAAATTCTCTCTTCCCTTTTTTATGCTTGATTTACCAAAGGAAAGTAAAAATTTTTTAATGAATTTGGAAATAGCAAAAAAGGCGAAAAAGTTTGGAAGAGTTATCATAGCTGGTGGGTTAAATCCAGAAAATATAGAGGAGGTTCTTGAAAAAGTATCGCCATATGGAGTTGATGTTTGTAGAGGAGTTGAAGAAAGAGAAGGGATAAAAAGTCCTGAAAAATTAAAAGAATTCATAGAGAGGGTAAGAAAATGGGACATCCAGAAAAAACTGAAAAATTCGGAGTTTATGGAGGAAGATTTGTCCCTGAAACTTTAATGGAAAATTTAATCGAGCTTGAGAAAAATTATTTTAAATTTAGAAGGGACAGACAATTCATTAAAGAATTCAATTATTATCTTACCAATTACGTAGGGCGACCAACTCCCCTCTATTTTGCAGAAAATCTTAGCAGAAAATATAAATGTCGAATTTATTTAAAACGAGAGGATCTATGTCATACAGGAGCGCATAAAATTAATAACTGCATTGGTCAAGCCTTGCTGGCAAAAAGAATGGGGAAGAAGAGAATAGTGGCTGAAACAGGAGCTGGGCAGCATGGAGTTGCAACTGCAACCGCCTGTTCCCTTCTTGGGCTTGAATGTGTAATTTACATGGGAGAAAAGGATTACGAAAGACAATCTCCAAATCAATTAAAAATGAGAATTCTTGGAGCAAAAGTAGTTAAGGTTTCGTCAGGTTCAAAGACTTTAAAGGATGCAATAAATGAGGCTATACGAGATTGGGTAACAAATGTCCAAATTACCCATTATTTGATTGGTTCTGTTGTTGGACCTCATCCCTATCCCATCATGGTAAGGGATTTTCAATCAATAATCGGGAAGGAGGTAAAAGATCAAATTTTAAAAATAGAGAAGAAATTACCGGATATTTTAATCGCATGTGTTGGAGGTGGTTCAAATTCGATTGGACTTTTCTATCCATTTATTGAAGAAAAAGAAGTGAGAATGATTGGTGTGGAAGGAGGAGGAATAGGGAGTAATCCAGGAGAACATTCAGCAACCCTTAATTACGGAACTCCTGGAGTTCTCCACGGTTCCTATTCTTATCTTCTCCAGGATTCAGAAGGTCAAGTTATGCCCACTCATTCGGTTTCAGCAGGATTAGACTATCCAGGAGTTGGCCCCGAATTAAGCTACTTAAAGGACATAGGTAGAATTCATTTTGATGTAGTTAAAGATGAGGAAGCGCTCGAAGCTTTTTTTGAAATATCCAGACTCGAAGGTATAATTCCCGCTCTTGAATCCTCACACGCACTTGCTTACTTAAAAAGAATCTCTCATGAAATAAAGGGGAAATTAATTGTCATTAATTTATCAGGAAGAGGGGATAAAGATATAGAAATTATAAGGAAATTCGTAAAAGAGGGTAAAATTGAGTGAAATAGAGAATAGATTTAAATTAATATTGAATGAAAATAGAAAGGCTTTCATACCTTATTTTACTGCATTTTATCCTTCTCCTGAGCTTTTCAGAGAACTAATTAGAATAGCTGACAGAACTGGTGCAGATTTTATAGAAATAGGCCTCCCATTTTCTGATCCACTGGCTGATGGGAAAACAATTCAGTTTTCCAGTCAATGGGTATTGGAAAAAGGATTTTCTCTTTCCGGACTGTTGAAAGAATTATACTATTTGAAAAAAGAAATCAAAGCTTCTCTGATTTTAATGTCTTACTTAAACCCTCTTTTAAAAAGAGGAATTAAAAGTCTCGCTAAGGAGTTAAAAGAATGTGGTGTGGATGGAATAGTAATTCCAGATTTACCTTTTGAGGAGAGCATTTACATTAATGAAATTTTTAAATCCAATGATATTGATTTAATTTATTTGATTGCTCCTACCTCATCTGAGCAAAGGATTTCACAGATTGATAGATGGGCGAGAGGTTTTATTTATCTCGTTTCTATAATAGGAGTTACTGGAATGAGAGAAAACCTGCCTAATTATTTAAATGAATATGTCCGAAGAGTAAAAAATTTAATATCAAAACCATTATGCATTGGATTTGGGATTTCCAATCCCAATCAAGCAAGAAGAATTGCTCAGATTAGTGATGGAGTTATTGTTGGGAGCGCCTTAATGAATCTTATAAAGGAGAACTTAAATGAAAAGAATCTTTTAGATAAATTTCAAAAATTTATACAGGAATTAAGGAGGTCAGTATGAACGAGGAAAAGGGAGTCTGGTTAAGGGGAATTAGAGGAGCAATTAAAGTGGGAAAAAATCAGAGAGAGGAGATCTTAAATGCGACAAAAAGGCTTTTGGAGAAAATATTTTATGAAAATCAATTAAAAATTGAGAATATAGTCAGTATATTTTTTACAACCACAGAGGATATAAATGCAGAGTTTCCAGCATATGCAGTGCGAGAAATGGGCTGGAAATATGTTCCTGTTTTATGTGCCAGAGAAATAAATGTTCCAAATAGCATGAAAGGAGTAATAAGGGTCCTTGTTCATGCATATACTGATAAAAAACAGGATGAAATAAAACATCAATATCTGGGTGAAACAATCAAATTTAGACCTGATTTAATGGGGGTTAAAAATGATAATCGTAATGAGAGATAGAGCTTCATTAAAAGAAATTTCAAAGGTTTTAAAAGAAATTAAAAATCTTGGCTTTAGAGCACACCCAATAAAAGGTGGAGAAAAAACAATTATTGGAATAATCGGAAATGGAAGAACAGTGCCACCTGAATATTTTGAAGCATTCCCTGGAGTAGAAAAAGTTGTAAGAATTTTAAAACCTTTCAAGCTCGCAAGTAAAGAGTTCAAAAAGGAAAAGAGTCTAATTAAGATTAATGGAATTAGTATAGGGGGAAAAGAAATTATAGTTATGGCTGGTCCATGTTCTGTTGAAAGTCGTTCACAAATTTTGGAAACAGCTCATGCTGTTAAAGAAGCAGGGGCAAAAATATTAAGAGGAGGAGCATTTAAACCTCGAACCTCTCCCTATAGTTTTCAGGGCTTAAAAGAAAAAGGTTTGGAGCTACTCTATGAAGCAAAACAGGAAACAGGTTTAGCTATTATAACAGAAGTTATGGCTCCTGAGCATGTCAAGATTGTTGGAGAAGTGGCTGATATTCTTCAAATCGGAACAAGAAATATGCAAAATTATGCTCTTTTAGAAGCGGTTGGGAAATATGATAAGCCTGTTTTACTTAAAAGGGGAATGATGTCAACAGTAGAAGAACTACTTATGGCTGCAGAATACATTTTATCTAATGGAAATTATAGGGTTATCCTTTGCGAGAGAGGTATTAGAACCTTTGAAAAATATACAAGGAATACGCTGGATTTAACCGCTGTTCCTCTCATAAATCAGCTCTCCCATCTCCCTGTTTGTATAGACCCGAGCCATGGAACAGGTAAGAGAAATTTAGTAATTCCAGCTTCAAAAGCAGCAGTAGCAATAGGTGCAGATGCTCTTCTGGTCGAAGTCCATCCCTGCCCTGAAAAGGCTTTAAGTGATGGAGCCCAGAGTTTAACCTTTAATGAGTTTAAAAAACTAATGGATGAAATCAAATCAATTGCAAGGGCAATAAATAGAGAAATCTAATGTTTAGTAAAATGACAATTACTATTGTTGGGATTGGACAAATAGGGGGGTCATTTGCCTTAGCTCTAAAGCAAAATAAAATCGGAGAAAAAATTATTGGCGTTGATCTGGAAGAAGTAATATCAAATCCTCTTATAAAAAGAATTGTTGATCTTCCAAGTTCAGACCTCAAAGAATCTATTAGTAAAGCTGACTTCATTTTTTTAGCAACACCAGTTAATACTATCATTAAACTAATCCCAGAAATTGTTTCTTATATGAAACCCAATGCAATCCTTCTGGATTCTGGAAGCACGAAAAGAGAAATCTGTGAAAAAATGAAGGATTTTCCTGAATATATGTTAATAGGAGGACATCCTATAACTGGAACTGAAAAATCTGGATTTAATGCATCAAACCCGTCTCTTTTCAGGAATAGAATTTTCACCCTTACTTTTCCTACCTCAAAAAGTATGAGAGCAAAGGATTTTGTTTTCAATCTTCTCAAAAAAATAGGGGCTATTCCACTAAAAATTGATGCTGAAGAACATGACCGCATTTTATCCATGACTTCTCATTTACCCTACATCCTTTCCCTAACCCTGTCTTTTCTCGCCGAACAACAGATTAAAGATAACCCAATTACTAAAAAACTTATAGGCAATGGCTTGCTAAGCACCACTCGCCTTTCTCTTACACATGAGGAAATGGGAGTTGGAATTATAGAAACAAATAAAGAACAAATCATTAAAAGAATTGAGGAATTCTCCTCAAAATTGAATCAAATAAAAAAATTAATTGAAAACGAAAATATAAAAAAAATAAAGGAGTGGTTGATAAGTACTAGAAATTTTCAGCAAAGTTTGAGGTCAAAATGAAAGTTAGAATTAAAAAGAGTAAAGGATTTAAAGGTACAATTAAAATAACTTCAGATAAATCAATTTCCCACAGAGCAGTTTTTATAGCCTCACTTGCCTCTGGAATTTCAGAAATTGAAAATTTCCTTTTTGCTGAGGATTGTATTACCACACTTAAATGTCTTGAGAAATTAGGGGTAAAGCTAAAGATAAGGTCTGATAAGGTTACAGTTCAAGGGAAGGAGCTTTACAATTTTAATGAACCATACTCCATTTTAAATGCAAAAAATTCCGGTACAACAGCACGATTTTTGATAGGAATTCTTTCAGGACAGAATTTTTTCTCTATAATTGATGGGGATTCCTCTCTCAGAAATAGACCTATGAAAAGAGTTGTGGAACCTTTAAGAAAAATGGGGGCTTGGATTGAGGGAAGAAATAATTCAGAAAATTTGCCTATTGCAATAAGGGGAAAAGAATTAAAAGGAATTAAATACAAATTACCCATTCCAAGCGCTCAATTAAAATCAGCATTAATATTTGCTGGCCTTTTAAGCAAGGATGAAACGGAAATTTTAGAGCCTATACCTTCAAGAGATCATACTGAAAGACTACTCTCTTATTTTGGAGCGCCAATTAAAAAAGAAAACGGCGTTATAAAAGTCAAAGGCGGAAACATCTTCCCCTCTCAAAAAATCTCAGTACCTGGTGACTTCTCATCAGCTTCCTTTTTTATAACTTCTGCACTCCTTATTGAAAATTCAGAAATAATTATTCCAGATGTTGGTTTAAATCCTACAAGAACGGGTTTTATAAGAGTTTTAAAGAGAATGGGAGCAAATATCAAGATAAATGATGAAAGGTTGTTATGTAATGAGCCTGTTGGCACAATCTCAATTTCTCCAAGCTCTCTGATTGGAACATCTATTGAGCAAGATGAAATACCATCCCTAATTGATGAGATTCCTCTTTTGATGTTACTTGCCACGCAAGCAAAGGGAAAAACAACTCTTAAAGGAGCATCTGAACTAAGGGTCAAGGAGAGCGATAGATTAGGAGTCATGGCAGAGAATTTAAGAAAAATGGGGGTAGAAATGGAGGAGAAGGAAGATGGCTTCATAATAGAGGGACCTCAGAGATTAAAGGGCACCAGAGTTTCAAGTAGAGGAGACCATCGAATTGCAATGACAATGGCTATTGCTGGTCTTATAGCCGAAGGAATTACAGAGATTGAAGATTTTGAGTGTTATAAAATCTCTTTTCCTGATTTTTATCGCTTATTAAAGAATTGGCAGGATGAGTAATAGAAATTTATTAGGATTATTAGGAGAAAATATAAATCATAGTTTTTCTCCATTGATATTTAATTCATACTTCAGGAAGTTAAATTTAAATTGTAGTTATTATCTCTTTTCAATATCTAAGAATTCACTTTCAGGCTTTATGAAAAAGCTCAGAAATTCTTTAATCCTTGGATTAAACGTAACAATTCCTTATAAAGAGAGTGTTATATCTTGCCTCGATGAACTAGACCCAATTGCTAGAAAAATATTTGCTATAAATGTAATCCATAATGATAAAGGAAAATTAACAGGCTACAATACCGACTATACTGGATTCAAAAGAGCTCTGAGAAAATATGACCACCTTAATTTAGAAAATGCTGTAATACTTGGTGCTGGTGGAGCTGCAAGAAGTGTCATCTATGCTCTTTACACCTTGAATTTTAAAAAGATTGTATTCTTCTCCAGAAACAGGAAAAGAATTAATAGAATTATGAGAGATTTCTACTTCATTAAAGTCCTGAAAGGACATTTGTGGGAGGAGATTAAAATCAAAGCAGAAATCCGAAGTTCCGATGTGTTAATTAATGCAACACCTGTTGGAATGTTTCCAGATGAAAATAAAACTCCAATAGAAATTGATTTTCAGTTAAAGGATAATTTCCTTGTATTTGATTTAATTTATAATCCAAGACTAACAAAGTTCCTTAAAGGGGCTAAAAATAGGGGAGCTCTTATTGAAAATGGTATTAATATGCTTATTTTTCAAGCAATGGAGAGCCTCAAAATATGGAACAGAGAAATAATAAACGAGGAATTATTTATAAAAAACTGTGAGGAGGTTTTAAATGCTTCGATTTCTAACAGCTGGTGAATCACATGGAAAGGCTTTAATAGGAATTATAGAGGGTATGGTCGCAGGACTTGAAATTAAGGAGGAAGATATAAACAAAGAGTTAAGTTTAAGAAAAAAAGTGTTTGGCAGGAGCGAAAGAGCATTTGAAGAGGCAGATAAAATAGAAATTCTATCTGGAATTATCAATGGAAAAACAATAGGTTCTCCGATATGTCTAAAGTTAAGTAATAAAGAGAAAAAATTTGAAAATGAAAGTGTTCCACGGCCTGGGCATGCGGATCTTGCTGGTGCAATGAAATACAATTTTAGAAATATTCACTTAGTATCTGAAAGAGCAAGTGCAAGGGAAACAGCAATGAGAGTAGCTATAGGCACAATTGCAAAAAAATTCCTTTCTGAATTTAATGTAGAATTCTTCTCCCACACTCTAATGATTGGAGGAATTAGAACTTCTTTAAAATTAAAAGACTTCAACAATGAATTGAGACAAAAAAGAGACAAATCAGATTTGTATTGCATTGACGAAAAAGTTATTTGCAAAATGAAAGAAAAAATAAATGAAGCCAGGAAGAAAGGTGATACTCTCGGTGGAATAAGTGAAATATTAATAAGGGGATTACCACCTGGAATTGGCTCATATGTTCATTATGACAAAAGACTCGACTATTGCTTGGCAGGGGCTTTAATGAGCATCCCATCAGTAAAGGCAGTTGAAATTGGTGAGGGTATTCTTGGAAGTGAAAGTTTTGGTTCGGATTTTCATGACTCCATTTCGTATAATGGGAAAATACTTAGAAAAACAAATAAAAGCGGAGGCATAGAAGGGGGAGTGTCAAATGGAGAAACAATAATCCTGCGACTTTATGTCAAACCTGTTCCAACCTTAAAAAATCCACTCCCTTCCTTTGACATTGTAACAAAAGAATTAAAAAAAGCCCCATATTATAGAAGTGATATCTGCGTTGTTCCTTCAATAGGAATAATTGGAGAAGCAGTAAGTGCCTGGGAAATTGCACGTCTTTTCCTTGAAAAATTTGGAGGTGACACCTTAACTGAGGTGAAAAGGAATTTTAATATCTATAATTCGAATTTAAGATTGTTCGAACTAAAATGAAAATTGTAATTACTGGAATCCCTGGTTCTGGAAAAACAACAGTCGGAAAATTACTCTCAAGGATTTTAAAATTGAAATTCATTGATATGGACGAATATATCGAGCAAAAAACAGGCTTGAAAATAAATGAAATCTTTTTAAACTATGGTGAGCTCTATTTCCGTGAAATGGAGAGAAAAGCTTGCAAAGAACTATCAGAATCAGAGGATTGCGTAATTTCAACTGGAGGAAAAACACTTCTATATAAAGAAAACTTAAATCAATTTTACTCTTTTATTATTATCACTCTTTTATCAACACCAGAAACGATAATCAAAAGGCTTGATGTAGAATATAAAACTCGACCCCTTTTGTTTTCCAACCCGGCAAAATCAATTTTAAAATTGTATAAGGAAAGAATACCCATTTATCAAAAATTTCCCAATAAAATAGAAACAGATGATTTAAATCCAGAAGAGGTGGTAGAAAAGATATTAACTAATATACTTAATGGGAAGGAGAGAAAAATCAAAACAGAAACAAATCATAAAAATTCCTTAATAGTCATTAAAAAAGGCCTTTCTAATAATTTGAGCTCCTATATTCATAGAATTTATAAAGGATCCGAGATTTTTATACTTATGGATAAAATAATTTCTAATTTATACGGAAAGAAAATTCTAAGAAACTTAAAGAAAAATGGCTTAAATCCAAAGGTTTACGTGATTACCTCAAAGGAAAAAATCAAAAATTTAAATATCGCAAAAAGAATTTATTCCTGGCTCATGAATGAAAGGGCTAATCGCTCCTCTCTTTTTATATCCATAGGAGGTGGTGTAATAAGTGATCTTGGGGGCTTTATTGCTTCAACCTATCACAGAGGAATTAAACTTATTAATATTCCAACAACCCTATTGTCTCAAATAGATGCAAGCATAGGAGGAAAAAATGGAATTAATTTCAATAAAGCTAAAAATCAAATTGGAACAATTTATTTCCCTGAAGCAATTCTGATTGATCCCTTATTTTTGATATCTTTAAAAAAATCATATATCAAAGAAGGGCTTGTTGAAGCTTTAAAAACTGGAATTATTGGAGATCAGTACTTATATAATCTAATAAAAAATCATTATTATGAATTAATTTTAAAGGATCTTGGTTATCTGGAAGAATTAATATATAGGAGTATTAAGGTAAAACTGTCAATCGTTGAAAAGGATGCTTATGAAAGGAATTTGAGAAAGCTTTTAAATCTCGGACACACCTTTGCTCATGCATTTGAAAGCTGTCTTAATTATAAAATATCCCATGGAAAAGCCGTGGGGCTGGGTCTTATATGTGCCTTTAAACTCGGTGTTTTATTAAATATGTGCTCAGAAAATTATCTTGAAGAAATCAAGAAAATTTTAAAAAATGCAGGATTACCAACCAAGATTGCAAATTTAAATGCATCAGAAATCATATCATTTATGCAATATGATAAAAAAAGAAAAGGGGAAAAGATCTCCTTTATAATCCCAAGAAAAATTGGGGAGGTTAAAATAAAAACCAATATCTCAATTAATCATATAAATGAATGTTTGAGGGAGATTATAAAATGAAAAAGAA
This sequence comes from Candidatus Aminicenantes bacterium JdFR-78, assembly GCA_002010665.1. GTDB lineage: Bacteria > Acidobacteriota > Aminicenantia > JdFR-78 > JdFR-78 > JdFR-78. Next base: position 13,921 of record MTON01000018.1, on the reverse strand, counting down.
GATACTTGTAATCAATGGTCCAAATTTAAATCTTCTTGGCAAAAGAGAAATTGAAATATATGGGAAAATGAGCCTTAATGACATTAAAGGGAAGTTGGAAGAATATGCAAAAGAGAAGAATGTAGAAATAGAATTTTTCCACTCCAATTTTGAAGGAGAAATAATTGAGAAAATTCAACATGCAGATGGAAGATTCCATGGAATTATAATAAATCCTGGAGGGCTATCATATTCATCATTTTCAATCTTGGATGCAATAAGAACAATAAATATTCCCTGCGTGGAAGTTCATATTTCTAATATTTTTGCGAGAGAAGATTTTCGCAAGAATAGCATCACAGCCACTGGCTGTAAGGGACTTATTACAGGTCTGGGTTGGAAGTCCTATCTTCTTGCCTTAATTTACCTAATCTCCTGAATTGTCTTAGAGTAATTTTAATGGAAAATAACCAGTTTTTAGCCAAAAGAATTTCTCCTTCATGATTTGGATGGACTCCATCTTTATCATAAAAATTAATTTTTCCATTTAGCTTGGAATAATTATCCACAAAAAATATCCTTTCCTTTTCAGCAATTTCTTTTATTGCTGGATTTATTTTTTCTCTGATTAAATTATTAACTTCATCTCCGAATTTACCGAAATAAACCGGAGGAACACTTGCAATTAATATTTTTGAATTTTTAAATTTATTTCCTTTAAATTCTTTGAATTTCCTGACAATAAAATATAAGTTTTGCTTAAAAGCAATAAACGGATATTTTCCTTTCATTATTCGAATAGCATCATTAGTGCCAAGCTGAATCAAAATATAATCACATCTCTTGTTTTTCCAGTCTCTCCAATGCCTTAACATGTAATCCTTATAATTTCCAGTATCGTATCCAGAGCGAGCTAAATTAAGGATTTTTACATGGGATTTCCTGTCAATTATTTTTCTAAAATGAAAAGGAATCGGCTTCATTAAACTATCACCCGCGCAACAGATTATCAGAGTATCCTTTTTTTCTTTAAAACAAGCATTGAAAAAGAATAGGATTATGATAATAAGAAAAACTTTTTGGACTATTCTCATATAGGAATAATTGCAAAACAATCAAAATTTTTCAACTCATAAAATTATTTTTTGACTTTGAATATGTGATTTTATATTATTAATTCAAATAATGAAAATTCCATTTCTCTCAAAGGATTCTAAAATAAATCTTATTTTAATCATTTTTACTATTTTATGTTTTTTATTTCAAATTTTTTTAATAATTCAATTTAAATTTTTATACGAGATACTAAAAACTCTTTTCATTATAGAATTTTTTCTTCTAATTCTACTATTTTTTAAAGGTATAAAAGAAAAGAAGTTTATAATTTTCTGTATAATTTTCATTTTGATTATCCGCATTCCATTCTATCTTCACAAACATGGTCTTATCTTCTCATCAGATAATGCTCTCGAGGCATTGCAAGCACAGGCAATAAAAGATACAAAAACTGCACCCTTTTTCCTATTTGAAATTATGGGGCACAATGGAACTTTAAAATATCTTCTTGTTGCTTTTGTTTGGGATATATTGGGTAAAAATTATTTATATTTCCTTCTTGTTCAATTACTTTTATTTATTCTATTCACATGTCTTTTATATAGAATTTTGAAGCCCATAATTGATGAAAAAATCCTCACTATATTCATTTTTAGCCATTTTATGTTTATAGAAATAGTCTTTAATTACTCTCTTTTTATAAGAGCAGGTCCTTATTTGGAGATGCTTGTATTTTTCTTAATAGGAGTTTTTCTTTTTGATTTCACATTTGAAAATAAAATTAAAATTTTCCTCTCATACTATTTCTTTCTATTTTCAATTTATATTCATCCTGTTGGCTTATTTTTTGCACTCGGCTTCGCTGCTGTAGCTATAATCTACTCTATATATTCAAAAAAATTCTTAAGAAATTTAACCTTAATGTTAGGAGGCTCATTTGCAGGTGCTTTTCATCAGCTTTATTACTTATTTTTCAAGCCGAAACCTCCACCCACTGGAGAATGGTACAAGATAAAAATACTGACTCCCTCCAGTTTTTCGTTTAACAAAATTCCTCAGTACCTTACTGACTTATTTGTCGATATTAAAATAATTTTTAAAAATATTTTCAGTTTAGATTATTCCTCTATAATAAATTTTATAGATTCACCAGGCATTCTCACATCTATAAATAAAGCTCTTATTTATTTCTCTCTTCTAATCTTAGTTTGTGCTATATTTATAGTTATTTTAAAATGTGTGTCCATATTGAGAAAAAACTTAAATCAAAATCAGTGGGTTTATTTATTCTTTTTTATTCTTCTTATTATTTTTATTTTAAAAGTCTTTCTTCTCAGCCCTAAACCTTTTTATGAACCAAGGCATAATTTTGATTTAACTTTTATAATAATGTTAAGTTATTTAATCACATTTTCTGCTATTCTGAAAATAAAGAGATTCTTGTCTGTCAAAAGTATATTAGCTTTTTTACTTCTTTTAATTTTTACACTTCCCCATTATTACTGTTATTTAAAGATGACATATATTAAAGAAAATTCTTATAGAGAAATCCTTTCAATTCTGGAAAATAACAAAGTTAAATATCTCGCTGGAGATTTCATAATTGCATATGTTATTTATTTTTTATCAGAGAGGAAAATTCTGGTTTCAGACTCTATTGGACCTGTGACTATTCCATTTTTCTACCCTCAAATGAAAAAAAGAGTTGATAAAATACCACGAAAACATAAGGCTTTTATATTTTTTTCTGAGAATTATCCTCACAAAAAATGGCATAAACAATTTACAAAGATCATGAAAATTACTATTTTAAATTATTTAAAAAAGAGAAAAATAAAATTTAAAATATATAAATTAGATTACTTTACCCTTATAATTCCCTTCCCTGCAACATGTCTCCAATAATCTCAGTCATAATATCCAAGCCACTCATAAATTTTTATTTTAATCAAATCAATTGTCATGAGAAGTGGGTCGCTCCACAATCTGACTTTACTACCTGTAGAATTCTTCCATTCAATTGGAACCTCTTTAATCTTATAATTGAATTTTTGTGCAAGATATAAAACTTCCGCATCAAAACTGAAACCCGTGAGTTTTATTTTGCTAAAAATTCTCTTTGCCACTTCATTTTTGAATCCTTTAAATCCACATGGAACATCTTTGATATTTTTCAACCCTATTAATTTTACAAATTTATTATAGATCTTTCCCATCTGTCTCCTTATCCAGTTTTGCGGTTGAATTATTGTTGACTCAATCAAATGGCGAGAACCAATTGCTAGATCATAATTATTCTCCAAATAGTAAAGGAGCTTTTCCACTTCATGTATTGGAGTGGAAGAATCAGCGTCAGCAAAAATAATGTATTTTCCCCTAGAATTTAGGATACCTGTACGAACATGGAACCCTTTTCCTCGATTTTTTGGTAATTTTATTAATTTAATTCGCGGATTTACTTTTTGGAATTCTTTTGTTATTTCACTTGTCCTATCTGTACTACCACCATCAACCACAATTATTTCGTAATCATAAGACTTTTCTTGAAAATATTTATTTATTATTCTTAGTGTATTTGGTAATCTTTTTTCCTCGTTATAGGCAGGAATAACAAGAGAGAAATGAAGTCCGTTCACTTTTGAAATTTCTCAAAGTATTCTTCGTACCATTTATATGTTTTATTCAAACCATTTTCCAGCGAATATTTATTCTCCCAGCCTAATCTCTCTCTGGCTTTTCTGGAATCAAGATACTGGCAGTATATTTCTCCTTTAGCAATATTAAGTATTTTGGGCTTTAAATTTTTTTTACCAGATATCTCAATTATCAATTTAACAAGGTCAAGTACGCTAATTGGTTTATTTGTCCCAAAATTAAAAGCCTCACCCATTATATTTTTCTCATGTAATTTTTCAGCCAGCACCAAATAACCTTGAATTATATCCTCCACATAAATGTAATCTCTTATGGGTTTTCCATCACTCCTTATTATTGGTTCCTCATCATAAATTATGGAGCGTATTGTTCCAGGAACAATACGAGAAAAATTTAAATCTCCCTCTCCGTAGATATTTGATGCTCTTGTAACAGCAACTGGCAATTTATATGTCTTGTAATAAGAACGAGCAAGAATATCTGCACATGCTTTTGAAGCATCATAGGGAAAAAGCCCATTCAATGGATGCGTTTCCTTATAAGGTAAATTCTCCTGTTCTCCATAGGCTTTATCACTGGAAGCAATTATAACCCTTTGAACAGTTTTACTGGTTCTACATGCTTCCAAAACATTCCATGTTCCCATAATGTTTGATTCAAAGGTGCTCAAAGGTGAGTTATTCGCTATTCCAACAATCGTCTGTGCTGCAAGATGAAAAACAGTATCAACTTCGTATTCATTTATTACTCTTTGCACTAGAAAAAGATCAGTCACAGAACCTCTCACCTCTATTATTTTATTATTTATCTCTTCAAAGAATAGATAGGAATAGGGATTATAATCTCTTATGAGTCCTATAACATTAGCTTTTTTATTTATCAATTCCTTTGCAAGATGTGAACCTACAAATCCACTAATACCGGTTATAAGAACTTTTTTATTTTTCCAGAAATTATCTTCTCTCACCATATTTTCCATTTTGCTTTTCCTTGATTCCAGGCTTCATTAAGCATTATTGCATCTTTATAAGTATCCATACATGCCCAGAAGCCTGTAAACTTATAAGCACAAATTTGCTTATCTTCAATTAATTTCTGGAAAGGCTTTTCTTCTAGAATATCATTTACATCAAGATAATCAAATATCTTTCTGTTACATACAAAAAAGCCTCCATTCACCCAATCTTTCAAAAGTGGTTTTTGTTCAAAATTTACAACTTCATTTTTATCATTTATCTCACAAATCCCGAACTGGCTTTTGGCTCTAACACATGTCATTGTCAAAATTTTATTATTCTTTAAATGGAAATTATAAAGGTCATTGAGATTTATATCAGCAAGACCATCTGCATAAGTCAAGAAAAAATTTTCTTCTTTTATATATTTCTCTATTAATTTCACTCTTCCACCTGTCTCTGTGTTTAAACCAGTATCAACAAATTCTATCTCAAACTCACTCGGATTAAATTCAGGATGTCTGTTCCCACGATTTTCAAAATACTCTTTTATCTTATCTCCTTTAAACCCGAGACAGAGAATAAAAGAATTAAATCCATAATGTGCATATATTTTCATTATGTGCCACAGAATTGGCAAGCCGCCTATCTCAACCAATGGTTTTGGAAGGGCCGGATCTTTTCTTAATCTTAAACCTTTGCCTCCACAAAGAATAACTACTTTTACACTTTCCTCCATTTTTCCTTTTGGATTTATAACAAAGAATATATATAGAGTCAATACGATTCTTCACTTCGCATAAGGCAATTCTTATAAGCTGATTTTTTAATGTTTTAATTTTTCGATTGATAGGCGCTTGAGCCGTATTTTAAGACATCTTCAACAAATTTATCCTCAGACTGAACTCCAATAGTTATTGAATTAACATCATTATTTATCACTTGTTGAGGAACAGACATAACATTAAATTTCACTGATAATTCCATATTCTCACTTGCCTCAATACATTCTGCAGTAACCTTACCTTTTGACTCAATTGCAATTTGATTTGCCAAAATAACAGACTGGGGACAATAGGGACAGGTTGGAGTAACAAAAACACGAATTAAGACATCCTTATCTATATCTTTTAATTTTTTCTTGTTTTCCTCCTTTAAATTAGTTTTCCCCTGCGAAACTAAGGTAATTGTCTCAATAAAAGAGCCAGCTTCCATTCCAAGAGGAGCACCATTAAAAATTATTTTATAGCCGAGGTCATCACCAATAAGGATTGTGGGTGATGTCTCAAATCCTAGCTTTTTTGCTAATTCATCCTCCAAATTAAGAAACTGTGGTTTAATTCTTGAGTCAATTGAAGCTAATTCCTTTACAAAATTTATTGTAAATTCAGCATATCTCGGGTCTTCATCTTTTAAAGTTATTTTGCGAGTAAAAACCTTTATATCCACCTCATCCTTTAATTCCTTTTTAAATTTCTCTTCCAGTTTCCTATAAGTCTCAGAATCAATGATCTGATTCATTTTTAAAACCTCCTTAATTTTTTACATATTTAGAAAATATCTCGAAGAAATTCTCGATTTCCTCGAAATCCATTTTTTCCTTATTTATCTTATTTATGCACATCTTTAAATAATTTTCTAAAATTATTACTCCAATTTTGTTTACTGCTGAGCGAAGGGAAGCTACCTGTATGAGTATCTCATCACAATCTCTTCCCTCTTCAATCATTTTCAATACCCCCTTAATCTGACCTTCAATCTTTTTTAGCCTTATTATTAATTCTTCTTTTATTTTTTCCATAATACCCTCGGGGGGCAGGGCATATAATATCACATTATTCTAATTATGTCAAATTTTATTTTAGAAAGTATCTTGACTTCTTTATCCAATGAAGTATGATATAACTAAATTTGATAAAATTTGAGGAGGAAACTATGGAACCAAAGGATGTATTAAAATTAATCGAGGAAAGGAACATCGAAATTGTTGACCTGAAATTCATGGATTTTCTGGGCTCGTGGCAACACTGCTCCTATCCTGTCCATGAATTAACAGAAGTGAGTTTTGAAGAAGGATTTGGTTTTGACGGCTCTTCAATAAGAGGATGGACACGAATTCATGAAAGTGACATGTTAGTTATTCCTGATCCGGATACAGTTTTTGTTGATCCTTTTGCTTCAATACCAACGCTCCATATTATTGGAGATATTTATGACCCAATTACAAAACAACCCTTTTCTCGGGATCCTCGTTACATTGCACGAAAAGCGGAAAATTATTTGAAATACACAGGTATTGCTGACCAGGCCTTTTTTGGAGCTGAGGCAGAATTCTTTGTCTTTTCCGATGTTACTTTCGACCTTGGAGAGAATTACGCATTCTATTATCTGGATTCAGAGGAAGGCTTTTGGAATACAGGAAGAGAAGAAAATCCAAATTTGGATTATAAAATAAGACCTAAGAGTGGATATTTTGTAACCCCTCCAACAGATATTCTATTTGATTTAAGAAACGAAATGGTAAAAACTCTTGAAGAATGTGGAATTTCTGTTGAAGCTCATCACCATGAAGTTGCAACAGGTGGTCAGATGGAAATTGATATTAAATATTCAACTTTAACAAAGGCAGCTGATAATATTATGACATACAAGTATATAATAAAAAATATGGCTCGAAACTATGATTTAACTGTTACATTTATGCCAAAACCTATTTTTGGAGATAATGGGTGTGGCATGCATACCCATCAGAGCCTATGGAAGAATGGAAAACCTTTATTTGCTGGGAATAGATACGCGGGTTTAAGTGAACTCGCTCTATATTACATTGGAGGGCTTCTCAAGCATGGACCAGCTCTTGCAGCCATTTGTTCTCCCACAATTAATTCTTTTAAAAGACTGGTTCCTGGCTTTGAAGCCCCGGTTAATCTTGCATATTCGAGGAGAAATAGAAGCGCTGCTATTAGAATTCCCATGTACTCACCTAAACCAAGACAGAAAAGAATCGAATACAGACCTCCTGATCCAACTGCAAATCCTTATTTAGCCTTTGCAGCTATGCTTATGGCAGGCATTGATGGTATAGAAAATAAAATTGATCCAGGCCCTCCTCTTGATAAGGATATTTATGACATGGAGCCAGAAGAATTAAAAGATGTCCCAAAGCTTCCAGGAAGTCTTGAAGAAGCTCTTGATGCGCTTGAAAAGGATCACGAATTTCTTCTTAAAGGAGATGTTTTTACTGAAGATGTTATAAAAATGTGGATTGAATTAAAGAGAAAAGAAATAACTGAATATAAATTAAGACCCCATCCTTATGAGTTTTTACTTTATTTCAATGCCTAAATGACTGAAACCCTTTTTCCAGCTCAGTTATTTATCAATAGAGAATTAGCAGAAAAAAACTGGAGAAGCATTAGTAATAGGGTTCTGAATAATAAGAAATTTCTCGAAATTTTAAAAAGTCATCTTCAATTATCTCCTGATCCTGATCTGGCATTAAACAGTTTTGAGAAACTTCTTCATTCTTTAGATCCATCATTTTTTCTAAGAGAAATTAGCGAGGATTCCTTTTTCACCTCTGAACTTTTGACTCTCTTTTCTTATAGCCATTACTTTTTGGAAATCTTAAAAGGAAATGAGGAGGATTTAATCTGGCTAAAAGGCCAAGATCTTACAAAATTAAAATCAAAGGAGGATTTAAAAGAAGAGCTTTCCCAGTATTTATTTTCTCACTATTCAGAAGATTATGTTCTTTTATTAAATAAATTTCAAAAAAGAGAATTGGCAAGAATTGCCTTAAGGGACTTGCTTAATTATGGGGAATTAAGTGAAATCACCCTTGAACTCAGCCAATTAGCGGATGTTTTGTTAGAAAATATCTTGGAATACTGTGAACAGAATTTAATTAAAATTTTTGGTTACCCTCAATACTATGATTCAACTGGAAAATTAGAACAGGCGAAATTTACAATTATCGGTCTTGGTAAATTAGGTGGAGAAGAATTGAATTATTCCTCAGATATCGACCTCCTATTCATATATACTTCAGAAGGACAAACATCTGGCCAGAAAATTATTTCTACCTCAATTATAGAAAATCATGAGTTCTTTTCTAAACTCGCTTCTGATATCATTAAAATAATTTCCAAACACACCAAGAAGGGCACTTTATACAGAGTAGATTTAAGACTAAGACCAAATGGCCGAGCTGGAGAATTAGTTTCCTCCTTTGAAAAGGCAATTGGTTATTATTCAAACTGGGCATCTCCTTTAGAAAAACAATCTTTGATAAAAGCAAGAGTATGCGCTGGAGATGAAGAACTCGGAAAAAACTTTTTAAAGGAAATAGAACCCGTTATATATAGGGAGGGTAAAAGAAAAAAAACTTTCCTCGAAATAAAAAGGACAAAGGACAAAATTGACCTAAAATTGAGGAAAGAAGGAAAAACCTATCTTGATATAAAACTTGGATATGGAGGAATCAGGGAAGTAGAATTCTTGATACAAGCTCTCCAGCTCTTTTACGGATTGGATGACAAATGGATAAGAGAAAAAAATTCTCTTTTAGCTTTAACTAAACTTTATGATAAAGGATATCTTGATTTTGAAAACTATAAATTTCTGATGAGAGCATATTGCTTTCTTAGAAAGGTTGAACATATACTTCAAATTTTTCAAAATCTTCAAACTCATTGTCTTCCCAACAAAGAAGGAGAACTTTTAACTTTAAGTAGGAAATTAAATTTTGATTCTAAAGAGGACTTTCTCCACGAACTGAATGAAATAAGAGATGGGATAAGGGCTATTTATGATTCTTATTTCTTTGAATTTTCTCAAGAACATCTTCTTCCAGAAAAAAAGAAGAAAAAAATAGAATTCAAACCAAAAAGATTGGCCCATTTATTTTTTGAAAAGGTAAAAGTAAATGAAAAAGAAGATTTATTTCTAAAAATTATTTCTTATTTAAAAAATTTCCCGAATCCAAAAAGGGGATTAAAAAATTTTGAAAATTTTATTGAATTTAGCCATTCAGACAAAATAAATAGTCTATTTAAAAATCCATCCCGTCTTCAATCCCTTCTAAAACTTATTGGGACAAGCGATCTTCTTGCCCAATTAATTCTAAGGGCCAAGGATTTCTCTTTTTTTGACGAGGAAATACCAAATAATTATTATGATTATTTATCTGAAAAGATCAAAAGAGGAAGAACATTCCTGGAAAAAATGAATTTGGCGAGAATTTTTCAGCAGAAAGAATATATAAAATTAGGATTAAAGGAAATCGAAAATCAGATAAATTATATTGAAGTGTTTAAAAAATTAACAGAGCTTGCAGAATCTTTAATAAAAATTTCCCTTAAAGTTGCATTAGAACAACATCATGCGAAGGAACCTGCATTCACAATTTTAGGGTTGGGAAATATTGGGCTAAAGGAACTTGATTTTCGTTCAGATCTTGATTTAATTTTTGTTTACAAAGGAAAGAGTGCTTATATCCCTGATGAAATAACCAAAATTGCAAAGGATGTAATTACCTTTTTGTCCAATTATACAAAAGAAGGAGTTCTTTATCCTGTGGATTTAAGGCTTCGGCCAGCTGGAAAAGCAGGTGAATTAGTTCAAACATCAGATTATTTGAGATATTATTTTCATCAAGAAACAAGCCTTTGGGAAGAACAAGCTTTTCTAAAAACGCGTTTTATTGCGGGGAATGAAGAACTTGGAAATAATATAATAAAGGAAATCAAACAAATGATACTGGCTAAAGAAGACAGAGAACTTAGTGGAGATATTTTAAAAATGCGTCAAAAGATTGAAGAAAAAACCTCTAATCCCCTAGATTTTAAAAATGCTGCTGGCGGATTAATGGATGTATATTTTCTTCTTGATTACTTGATATTAAAAGGGATTATAAGTTTTAATGGAGAATATGACATTAATCTTCTATTCCAGGAAATCGAAAATAAAAATTTTATGGGCAACGAGGATAAGAAAAATTTAATAAAAGGATATTATTTTTTAAAAAAGTTAGAGCATAAATTATGCATCCTATTGGATAAAAATATCTCATATTATCCGCAAGGAGAAATAAACGGAAAGGAACTTGCAAAAGATTTTGGTTATCCACCAAGCATTGCTACTCGTCTCCTCTTAAAGGACTTAAAGTCCTGCAAAGACGAAATCAGAAGGGTATTCAAAAAATTCCTTACTTAGAATCTCTATTCAAGTGTTCTGAGATTATCTTTTTTGCTCTATCATAATCCTTTTCATTTACAAAAATCTTCAATTCTCCAAGCCCATCCATTGAGAAAGGATGAACACTCTGAACTACATGGGAACGAAGCAAACATTTAATCCCATAACTTCCTAATAGGCTTTTTATAACCTCTGCCTCAGCCATACCCCAGACTGAACATACCTGTTTCAATTTATCATCTTTCCTCATGATTGAAGCTAATTTTAAATTTAATGTAAAAAAATGTCAACTTTTATATAAATATCTTGACATATTTGGATGTTATTGCAATAATTCAAACCTAAGCTCATTTTTCTTAAAATTCATTGAAGGAGTGGAAAAAATGGAAAAAATACATAGTTCAATCGGTCATCATTATATAGTTGAAGCTTCTGGGTGCGACCCAAAAATTATTGGTTGTATTGAAAAAATGCAACAAATCCTAGTTAAAGCAGCTGAAAAAGCTGGTGCACAGGTCTGGTCTATTTCCTTTAATAGGTTTCCTCCAAATGGAGTAAGCGGTGTAATTGTGATTTCAGAATCCCATATTTCAACTCATACATGGCCTGAACTTGGTTATGTTGCTCTGGATATATACACATGCGGTGACCATGTTGATCCGGAAAAAGCGGTTGAGTATGCGGTTCAGGAATTTAAAGCCTCAGTATCTCATATTACAGAAATCACTCGAGGTATAGACGAAGGAGATAAAATTTTCTACCACAGCTTTGTAACTTGGGAAGAGGATGTTGAAATCGGAAAAGCTGAAGCAATCAAAAGAATTAAAAAAATAAAGTAAATGCTCGTTGAGTTCAGTATAATTCCAATTGGAAAGGGAGAATCCCTTTCTAGATATATCGCAAAAATAATTGATATCGTTGACAAGAGTGGGCTGCCCTATAAACTCACAGCAATGGGAACAATAGTTGAAGGTGAGTGGGATGATATCATGGAATTAATAAAAGAATGTCATTTTAAAATGAAGGAATATTCTAATAGAGTTTATACAAAGATTACAATAGATGATAGAGAGGGCAGTAAAAACAGAATAGAGGGAAAAGTTCGAATAATTGAAGAAATCCTCGGAAGAGAAGTCCCAAAGTAATTCATTAAACAGGGGGGTCAAATGAAAAAAATAGCTATCTTTTTCTTTATTTTATTTTTTCTTATTTTTTATGTTTATGGAGAAGACCAGAAAGAGAAAAAACCCTGGCATCTATCCCTTGAAGAATTAATTAAACCTGTCACTTTAATCCGAGCTGGCAAAGATCTAACCCCGGATTCGTGGCCAAATGGAAGCAAAGTTGCAGTTGGATTATCCTTTGATTTTGATGCAGAAACAATATACCTGAGAAAAAATATAAAAGACCCTGCCTCTCTCTCACGTGCAGAATACGGAGCCAGAGCAGGAATTCCAAGAATCTTAAATTTATTGGATAAATATAACATACCTGCCACCTTTTTCGTCCCTGCAGTAAGTGCTATTTTACACCAAGATAAAATTAAAGAAATTCTGTCCAGAGAAAAACATGAAATTGGAATTCATGGATGGGTTCATGAACCAATTCCTCAGCTCAGTGAAGAAGAGGAAAGAGAATTAATGAAAAAGGCAATTAATACTCTTACAAAAATTACAGGTAAAAAACCCGTTGGATACCGTTCCCCTTCATGGTATTTTAATCCACAGACATTACCAATTCTCAAGGAATTTGGATTTATTTATGACAGCAGTCTAATGGCTGATGATAAACCTTATGAAATTCTTTTTAAGAACCAGAGAACCGGAATAGTTGAATTACCTGTGGAATGGTTACTGGATGACTTTCCGTATTTTGGTTTTAACTGGCAGAGCGGGCTTCACAATCAGCGTTCATCTGAAGATGTTTTTACAATCTGGAAAGCTGAGTTTGATAAAGCCTATGAGGAAGGAACTATATTCATTTTAACAATGCATCCACATGTAATTGGTCATCGATCTCGAATTCTAATGCTTGAAAAACTAATTAGATACATGAAATCTCATCCCAAAGTATGGTTTGCCACTCATGAACAAATTGCAAGATATATTATTCAAGCAAGAAATCTAAAACAAGCTGATTAAATTTATTTTTACATTCAATCTGGGGAAGATGACCGCATCCCTTAAAAATATGAAGTTTTGAATTCTTAATTAATTTGTTGCCCAGTTTTGCACTTGAAGATGGAATAATTTTATCCTCCTCTCCCCAGATAATCAATGTCGGAATTTTGATTCCTGATATTTTATTCAAAATAAACTCAATAATACCCGGGTTTAAACCCTTCAAATTAACTCCGTAACGAAGAACTCTTAGCAAAATTTTTTTAGAATTTTCAAACTTTAATATTTCTAAAACTTTATAAATCAATTCAGTTGGGATTTTAGATTTATCATAAAACAAACTTCTTAAAAGCCAGTAAACAGTTTTATAATTTGCGAATGCAAGAGCTATTTCACCAATGGGATAAATTGTAGCAATTTTCAAAATTGGACTGAGCTCCTGGGAGAAGCCACCATTATTCACTAATATGAGTTTTTCTACTTTTTCTTGGAAAGTAATAGTAAAATAAAGGGATATTAATCCCCCCATTGAATTCCCTATCAGGGATATTTTATTAAAACTGAATTTCTCTATTAGATTATTTAAAAAATCATTTGCCAAATCAAGACTATAAAGAATATCTGGTTTATCAGAATGTCCAAAACCAATAATATCAGGCACTATAACCTTGAAATGTTTGGAAAGAAAATCAATATTGTATTTCCACCACTCTTTTGAAGCTCCTAATCCGTGAAGTAATACAACTGGCTTCCCTTCTCCTTTTTTCCAATAACAAATTCCAAAGTCTTTAAATTTTAAAAATTTTTCTTCCATGTTTCTAAAATAATATTTACTATATTAGATTGCAAATTTTTTAAGAGATATAGGGGAAAATTAACGAAGATTCAATGAAATTATGGTAAATAAATATGGCACGCCCGGCAGGATTCGAACCTGCGACCTGCGGATTCGAAGTC
>MTON01000029.1 GCA_002010665.1 Candidatus Aminicenantes bacterium JdFR-78 | reverse complement strand
TATTTTTTATTTTGGAACTCAACCAGATTTCTTCCTTTAACTGTAGATTTTCTCATGAGGCAACGATTCAATTTCATATAGATTTTAAGTGATTCAATTCGAGTAGTTGAAATTTTGAATTTTTATTCATATAATTATATTTAGTATGAGGGTGCCACTTCCTCCCTCTTTAAAAAAAGTTTCTCACCCCTCTTTCACACCCCGAAAACGTGGCACCCTCTAATAAAAAATACATAATAGAATAGGAAATATAAAAGGAATTTTAAGGTTTTGTTGCCTTTTTAGGAAGGAAACTATATTTAAGAAGAGGCGGGGNGATAAGAGTTGTTAGGATTACCATTATTACTACCGCAGAATAGGTGCCATGATCAATAACTGGAATATTGGTCCCAGGAATTGTAAGTTTTCTTCCTATTGCTGCAAAAATTAAACCAACTTCACCACGAGGCATCATTCCCAATCCAATGGAAATTCTATTTAAATTTTTACCAATTGCTCCTAATCCACAGAGTTGTTTTCCTATAATAGCAACCACAGTTAATACGAGTGAAAGCCATATTACATGAAGTTCCTTAAAGGTTTCAATCCTCACCTGCACGCCCATTAAAACAAAAAATATAGGCACAAGAAAAGATGATATCGGCCTTATCATATCTCCAATTGTATAAGTAGTTTCCTTGAAACCCTTAAAATGTGCCTCTTCAAGTATTAAGCCTGCAGCAAAAGCACCAACAATACTTGCTAGTCCAACTTTATTAGCTAAATATGACAGTAAAAATGCAAAAAGCAAAGCAGAAACTAGCATTATTCCTTCAATCCATAATCTCTGAGCTAATTTTAGAATTTTTGGGGCAAATATAACTCCAAGGAATATTGCACCAATAAGAAATATCACTGCTTTTAAAATTATATAACTGACTTCACTGAAGCTAACTGCTCCAGAAGTTACAATTCCTGTCACAACTGCTAAAATTATTAATCCGAGAACATCGTCAATAACTGCTGCTCCGAGGATAATTCTCCCTTCGTTAGTGCTAATCTTTCCTAAATCCTGGAGAACTCTTGCAGTAATTCCAACACTTGTAGCTGTAAGGGTTGCTCCTATAAAGATATAAACACTGGATGGCTTGCCAGTGAGCATTAATTGTGAGGAAAAATAACCGAATAGAAATGGGAAAACTACACCAATCAATGCAACTAAAGAAGATGAGAAGCCCACTTTTAGCATATTTCTGACATTTTCTCTTAAACCAACCTCAAATAATAAAATAATAATTCCCAATTCTGCGAGAATTTCTATATGTTCATTGAATCTGAGAAAATTGACTCCCTCCCAACCTGTAAAAAGTGCCAAATTACCGATTATTATACCAGCAATTAATTCTCCCAAAACCGCTGGCTGTCCTATCCTTTCAGCTAGATATCCTCCAACTTTTGCAATAAAAAGGATGACTATTAATCCAATTAATACCTGAGATATTGGATTTTCTGTTTCTTTGTTACCCTGAGAGGGAAAAGAAAAGAGTGCAAAACCAACAATCAGTAAAATTATCAGGAAGATTTTCCAAAATTTCATGAGTGATTCAGTTCTGCTTCAGAATTTGAATAGCCTTTTTCACAACAGGGTCCGTTAACCTGTATGCTTTCATACCTTCTTTCTGGTTTTTAAATGCTGAAATCACTTCTCTTAAAATTTCTCTTTTTATTGCCCTTACCTCTTTATTGAATTCTTCGAGTTTATATTTGATTTTTAAATTATCGATAAAGAATTTAAAATCATCCAAAACCTCTTTTTTTATTGAAATCTTGCCAGGTTCAAAGATTTCATCCAGTTTATTTATATTTTTCGAGAGAGGCGTTTTCTTTAAAACGAATTTTCGAGCATATCTAAAAAAGAGCCCTTTATTTATAAATTTAACAACCAATGGTGGTAATTTTGACTCAATATAAATGTCAGGTGAAATACCCCCCTTTGGTGGTTTTCCTTTCTCGACTTCCCTTGCCATAAAATATTCCTCTAAGGATGAGTAATCTCTCTGTATTACCTTTCCGCTTGGAGTAAAATATTGTGCAGTGGTTAGGACAAGGGCTGTATTATAAGTTACAGGATAAAGGGTCTGGACAAGCCCTTTTCCCCAGGTGGTCTCTCCTATTAAAATTGCTCTTTTATAATCCCTTAAGGCACCTGCAACAATCTCTGAAGCACTTGCACTTCCTTTGTTAATTAAAATAACCAAGGGTATATTCTCATATTGATTGTTCTCCCTTGAATAATATTCCATTCTATGGTAGGGTTTTCTTCCTCTTATTGAAACCACTAATTTCCCCTTTGGAATGAACTCATCAACAATTTCAACTGCTTGTTTTAAAGAACCTCCTGAATTATATCTTAAGTCAAGAATTAGTTTTTTCATGCCCTTCTTTTTGAGCTCTTTCATATTTTTCTCAAACTCTTCTGTAGTTGTCTGAGTAAAGGATCTTATAAAAATATATCCGATGTCTTCAGTTAACATAAATGAATAGGGAATGCTATAAAGAGGTATTTCCTCACGAATAATTGTTAAATTAATTGGCTTATCAAGTCCTTCTCGATGAATTGTTATATTAACCTTTGTCCCCTTTGGCCCCCTTAATTTAAACACTGCCTCTAAATCGCTCATCTCTTTTGTGCTTTCCCCATTTATATGTGTTATTATATCTCCTGCTTGAATTCCCATTCTATATGCAGGAGTTCCCTCAAGAGGAGAAATTACAACAAGTTTGTCTTCCTGCTTCTGAATTTGAATACCGAGTCCGTAGAATTTTCCCTGCTGTTCTTCTTTCATGTACTCAAACATTTTAGGATCATAAAAATGGGAATGGGGATCAAGAGAATTTAACAATCCTTCAATTGCTGAATAGATTAACTTTTCTTTATTAATTTCTTTATGATAATTTTCTGTAACAATAAAATAGGCATCACTTAACTTTTTTAAACAATTTGTCCATTCTTCATTATCAGCTTCTTGGGAAAACAGAAGAAAACCCGTTAATAAACAAAAAAGAAAAATTTTTATTTTTAGTTTATTTTTCATAATCTAGACAAAAATATTATCAAAGGCTTAAAGGTTTGTAAAGATATCCGTTTACAAAAATTGTGTATTGATTAGCCAAAACATAAATTCAGTTGACAATCCATTTAAGGATTTCTAAGATTAGGTTAATAAAAAGAATAAAACAATGAGTGAAATTGATGTCAAACGAGCAAGAGAGGAAACTCCAGCTTGTAAGGATGTTGTACATTTCAATAATGCAGGTGCATCATTGATGCCTATTCCTGTAGCTGAAGCATTACATGAATATTTAAAAAAAGAGGAAAAATTTGGAGGATATGAAACTGCAGAACTAGAGAGTGAATCCCTTGAGAATTTTTATCATGCTGCTTCAAGATTATTAAATTGCGAAAAAGATGAAATTGCATTTACTGAAAATGCAACTCGTGCTTGGGAAATGATTTTTTATTCATTTAGATTTCAACCAGGCGATAAAATACTTACCACAATCTCTGAATATGGAAGCAATGTCATAGCCTATAATCAGCAGGCAGAGAAATATGGAGCAGAATTAATATTTGTACCAAATGATGAGTATGGACAGATAGACCTCCGTGTACTTGAGAATCTCATTGATGAAAGAGTTAAATTGATTTCTATTAATCATGTACCTACAGGAAATGGATTAGTTAATCCAGCAAAGGAAATCGGAAAAATAGCCAAATCCGCTGGTATACCCTATCTCCTTGATGCAACACAGAGTATTGGTCAGATTCCTATTGATGTAAAAGAAATAGGTTGTGACGCACTTTGTGGAACAGGGAGAAAATATCTAAGAGGTCCTCGAGCAACAGGATTACTTTATGTTCGAAAGGAAATGATAGAAAAATTAATTCCACCTTTTCTTGATATTCATTCAGCAAAGCTAACCTCTCCCTATACATATGTGATTCGTCCAGATGCAAAAAGATTTGAGACATGGGAGCAGTTCATGGCAGGAAAGGTAGCTCTTGGAGTAGCAATTGATTATGCTCTTTCCTGGGGGATTGGAGCTATTCAACAGCGGATTTATAAATTAGCCTCAGAACTTCGAGAGAAACTTGCTGAAATAGATGGTGTAGTGATTACAGATAAAGGGAAAGAAAAATGTGGTATTGTGACTTTTATAGCACATCAAATGAGCGCTTCCCAAATAAAAAAACAGCTTGCTCATTACAAAATAAATGTATCTGTATCAGGAGGCTCAGGAAATTTTGTTCTCTTTCAACATCGCGGTCTCAAAGAAGTGGTGCGGGCATCAGTTCATTACTACAACACAAGTGAAGAAATAGATTATTTTATGGCCGCCCTTAAAAAAATTTTAATAAATAATTGATTTGACATTTCCGCATTAATAATGATAACTCATACTCTTACATCATGGTAAGAACAAGACTTTCAAGAAACTTATCGCTTTTCTCTGCAACAATGATAGGTGTTGGTGCAATGATAGGGGCTGGAATATTTGTTCTAACTGGAATAGCAGCTGGTATTGCAGGCCCTGCCTTTATACTTGCTTTTCTTTTAAATGGTATTGTGGCTTTTTTTACAGCTTCTGCCTATGCTGAACTCGGCGGAACAATTCCAGAAGCTGGAGGAGGATATTTATGGGTAAAAGAGGCTTTACCTCCACCAATGGGATTTCTCTCAGGATGGATGTCTTGGATGGCTCATTCAGTTGCCTGTTCTCTTTATGCTGTAGGATTTGGAGCCTATTTTGCTGAATTCTTAAATTCAGCGGGGATAAAAATAATTTCAGATGCTGAAATTCTTAAGAAAATTCTTGCATTTATACTTGTTTCAGTTTTTACCTATATAAATTATAAAGGAGTAAAGGAAACAGGAATAGCCCAGACAATTGTAACAATTTTAAAAATTTTGATTCTTTCTATTTTTATTCTGCTCGGACTCTTTTTTATTTTTAGGAACCCTTCATCCTTCTCGCATTTTACTCCCTTTATTCCAAAGGGCACAACAGCTATTCTTATAGCAATGGGGCTAACATTTATTGCTTTTGAAGGTTATGAAATAATAGCACAAAGTGGAGAGGAAATCATTAACCCTCGAAGAAACATACCGAGAGCAATTTTCTATTCACTTTTAATTGTTGTGCCAATATATTTGTTTGTTGGATTCGTTGCCCTTGGTGTCGTCGAGCCTGGAAATTTAACTGCCTGGGATTTTCTTGGGTTAAAAAAAGAAATAGGTTTAATCGAAGCAGCAAAAAATATCTCTTCATTTGGCGGGATAATAATAATGATAGGAGGGCTTTTTTCCACAATTTCAGCATTAAATGCAACTATATATTCCTCTTCCAGAGTTTCTTTTGCAATGGGCAGAGACCATAATCTTCCACAATTTTTTTCAAAAATTCATTCCAGATTCAAAACCCCTTTTGGAGCCTTGTTCGGCTCATATTTAATAATTGTCCTTACCGTATTTCTCCTTCCAATTGAAGATATTGCCTTTTCAGCGGATATTATGTTTTTATTCCTTTTTATTCTTGTCAATTTATCTCTTATTCATTTAAGAAATAGAAAAGGAAGGATTTTTAAGGGTTATAAATCTCCCCTCTTCCCATTATTCCCTCTGCTTGGAATTCTAACACAGCTATTGCTCATTATTATTATGTTTATTTATTCATTCAAGGCACTTTCTGTAACCCTCATATGGATCATATCTGGAATAGCAGTTTATTATTCCTATTCTAGAATAAAAGAGAAAGAGGAGGCAGGACCAAAAATTGTGGTAGAGGAAAGAGAACCGATAAAATCTGAGTTTAAGATAATTGTTGGAATAGAAAAATTTAAAGACTTGGAGTATTTTGCGAAAATAGCATTTCCAATTGCCAAATATAATAAGGGTGAAATAATTATAACTCATATACTAACATTGCCTCCTCAAACTCCTCTTGGAGCGGGTAAAAGATTAATAGAAAAGTGGAAATCTAATCTCGAAAAAATTGATAAATTAGGAGATAAACAGGGAATTCCAGTAAGCTACAACATTATGATTTCACATAATGTTGCGAGGGCTTTAATTGAAATTTCTGATGAATATACATCGAACATTTTATTGGTGGGTTTAGAAGCCCAGCCTAAGAGAAAAATATTCGGTAGAGTTTTAAGCCCGATTTTCGAAAAGGCTAATAGCGACATCGGTTTTCTTAAATTGATTGATTTCAATAATATTAGAAAGATAATGATACCCACCGCAGGAGGGCCGAATGCAAGATTAGCACTTAAATGGGGTATTATGCTGGCAAAGGAATATAATGCTGAGATAGGTCTTGTTAGAGTAATAAGAAATAATGATAATAATCAAACTGCACAGAAATGCCTTGCTGATACAAAGAAGGGAATAAAATTTGTGAGAAAATATGTAAAAGATATTATCCTTAAAGGAGACGATGTCTATAAAGTACTCAATGGATTCTCAGAAAATTATGATTTAATAATTTTAGGAGCTTCTAAGGAAAAACTTTGGAAAAGGGTGAGATTTGGAACAATTCCTGAAAAATTTGTTAAAGAGTCAAAAAAACCAATCCTAATTGCAAAAAAGTATGAAGGCAAGGTGCTCTCCTGGATTAGAAATTTTCTTGTTGGCTAGTTTTTAAATTATAAAAAATTGACAAACTGAGAAGTTCATCATATTATTAATAAAAAGTGAATTCAGGAAAAATTGAAAAAGGGGGAAAAATGTTTAAGAAATTCTTTTTATTCTTTCTAATAATCTTTTTATTTTTAATCTATCAGGGTAAAAATCAAGCAATTGGAGGAAGCAAGATGGAAATAGAAATCAAAAGTTCCGCTTTTGAGAATGAAGGAATGATTCCCAGAAAATATACATGTGACGGCGAGAACATCTCTCCTCCTCTTTCATGGGGTTCTGTTCCAGAAGGGACCAAAAGCTTAGCTCTTATCTGTGATGACCCAGATGCTCCTTTCAGGACATTTGTTCACTGGGTGATTTTTAATATTCCTCCTAATATTCATGAGCTCCCTGAAGGCATACCATCTGAGAAAATTCTTGAAAATGGAGCAAAACAGGGAAAGAATGATTTTGGAGACATTGGATATGGAGGACCATGCCCTCCTTTTGGAATTCACAGATACTATTTTAAAATTTATGCTCTTGATACAGTGCTCGATCTCGAACCAGGAATTAAGAAAAAACAATTACTGAAAGCTATGAAAGGACATATTCTCGCTGAAGGCCAATTAATGGGAAAGTACAAACGATAAAAGTTAAAATTTTACTTTTTGTAAACTATATTTGACAAAAAGTTTTACTATTTGTAAAATAAAACTATGATTTTCCCAAGATTAATTTTTGATGAAATCAAACTATATTTCGGCTCTCCCGAAGCTATAATCATTACTGGAATGAGACGAACTGGTAAAACAACCCTTCTCAATCTTATCTACGAAAAAATTAATTCAAAAAATAAAATTTTTTTAGATTTAGAAAATCCATTAAATAGAAAATATTTTGAAGAAGATAATTATGAACGAATTAAAAAATCCTTTGAGACCTTAGGAATTGACTTTACTAAAAAACCTTTCATTTTTTTAGATGAAATACAATTTGTAAAAAATCTCCCTTCAGTTGTTAAATATTTTATTGACCATTATCAGGTGAAATTCTTCCTAACAGGCTCTGCAAGTTTTTACTTAAAAAATTTATTCACTGAGTCACTCGCTGGTAGAAAATACATTTTTGAGCTCTTCCCTTTAAGTTTCAAAGAATTTCTTATGTTCAAAAAAAGTTCTCTGAAAATTCCAAAAGAGAAAAGCAACATTACGAAGCCAATTTTTGATACAGTATCCCTTTTATATGATGAATACATTTTATTTGGCGGTTTTCCAGGAGTAGTCTTAAAAAACAGTATCGAAGAAAAGAAAAAAGCTCTTAATGAAATTTTTACTTCTTTTTTCCATTTAGAAGTCCTGCAATTAGGTGATTTCAGAAGAAATGAGATAATTCGAGATTTAATATTACTTTTAGCCCAACGCATAGGTTCAAAACTGGATATTCAAAAAATTTCAAAAGAACTTGGAGTTTCCCGTTCCACATTGGTTGAGTATATCTCTTTTCTTGAAGGAACATATTTCATTAAAACCATAAGACCATATAGTAGAGGAAGAAATTCTGAAATTCGAAAAATGCCAAAAATCTATTTTTGTGATAGTGGTCTCGCAAATCATCTTGCTAATTTAGAAATTGGCAAGCTCTTTGAAAATAATGTTTTCCAGAATCTAAGATTAAAAGGAGAAGTGAATTATTATCAGAGGAAAAGTGGAGCTGAAATTGACTTTATTCTAAATAAAAATATAGCGTACGAAGTAAAGCTGAATCCACAAGAGTCGGATTTAAAGAGATTAAAAGAAATGTGTAAAGAGCTTCATTTAAAAGATTTCAATATTATCTCAAAAAATTACACCGAATTAAATAATACAATTTATGGTTTTATGCTTTAAATTTTTGATTATAGTTTTTACTTCTTAATTTTTAATTCTAAGTTTTTTGGTGGGCGATGGAGGATTCGAACCTCCGACTTCTACCGTGTGAAGGTAGCACTCTGCCACTGAGTTAATCGCCCATCCATTTTTATTTATAGCCAATTTTACAAATTTGTCAATTATATTAAAAATTTTTGCTTGAATAAAAACCTGATTTTTGCTCTATTTTATGCTGGAGGTAAAAATGCATGCTGTGATTTTAAACTCATCTTTCAGAAGAAGAGGAAACTCAGAACTTCTTTCAAAATTAATTTTAAAAAGAATTGAAAATAACAAAAATTCAGCAGAAATTATAAATTTAAGAGATTATAAATTGTTACAGTGTGATGGCTGTATGAAATGCGTCTTTAAAAATGAACGCTGTCCATTGCCCGATGATTTCTATTCTTTAATGGAGAAAACTGTTAAAGCAGATGCTCTCTTTCTTATAGCACCAACCTATGTAACTACAATCCCAGGTTCTCTTAAATTATTAATGGATAGATATCTGCTTATGTCATCTTATTTCGAGAAGCTTTACTCCAAGCCAGCCGTAAGTATTGGAGTTGCAAGTCCAATTGACTGGTTTTCCTTTCAGCTACCCCTTATGAACATGTTTCTTCTTGGACTGGGATTTAAAATTATTGATAGTTTTCTTATTCTTGGTGCTGGCCCTGGTGAAGTTTTGTTAGAAGGGGATTCCCTATCCCGTCTGGACTATGCTATTAAAAAAATTCTATCCCCTTCCCCTCAGTTAGAAGAATACAAAGAAAAAATTTCAACCCATTGTCCTGTCTGTTTCTCCATGTTATTTGAAAGAATTGATCAAGAGAGAATTCGATGCCCTGTGTGTCATGCGCAGGCAAAATGGACCAAGAAGGGCTTCATTTTTTCTAAAGAAAGCGTGAAGAACCATCGTTGGACCAAAGAAAATATAGAGGAACATTTCAAAAACTGGATATTGCGCACTAAAGAATTATTTAGAAAAAATTTACCAGAAATTATTTCCAAAAAGAAGGAATTCGGCTTGTGAATAATGAGCTATCTTCTTAAAAAAGAAAAAAATCTTGAATTTTTCCTCTTTCATAATTTAAATCCCAAAAATCTCATATATGGATTTACAACAAAAATCTGGAGCTTAAAAGAAATCATCAGGAATTTTAATTTGGAAGAAAATTCAGTTATTACTTTAAGACAGATTCATTCAAATAAATCTCATATAATTACCAACAAGCCGAAAAAATTATTGGTGGGAGATGCTCTTATTACTCAAAAAAAGGGGCTCTTATTGACTATCAGAACAGCTGATTGCTTGCCGATTCTATTTTATGAAAATGAAAAAAATATTATTGGAGCCATTCACTCTGGATGGAAAGGAACTTTAAAGCGAATTACTTTTAAAGTATTAAAAGAAACAATAAATTTATTCAACTTGAATCCCTCTTCCTTAATTATATTCTTGGGACCATGTATATGTAAGAAATGCTATGAAGTGGGAGAGGATGTTAAAAGAGCTTTTGAAATTCAAAAAGAGTGGAAAAATCTAAATTTTCTAACATACTCGAATGAAAATAAAAAATATAAACTCAACCTTAGAAAAGCAAATTTAATTCAGATTTACGAAGCTGGAATCAGGTATGAAAATATATTCAGCATAGATTTATGCACAAAATGCAATCCTGATTTATTCTATTCTCATAGAAGAAATCCAAAAAGCAGAGGCAGAATGCTTGCTTTTATTGGATTAAAAAATTATTGAAATTTTAACCTGATTCCTTTATTCTAATTTTTACAATGGAAAAAACCTTAGACAAAACAGAAATAAAGGAAATTCCTCTTTTTAAAAGAGGGAAAGTAAGAGATATTTATGATCTTGGAGATAAACTATTAATAATAGCTACGGATAGAATATCTGCATTTGATTTCGTATTACCATCCACGATTCCATATAAAGGAAAAGTCTTAACACAGCTTTCAAAGTTCTGGTTTAATTATCTCTCCCCCTTTTGTAAAAATCATTTGATTTCAACTGAAGTGAAAGACTTTCCAAGTGAGCTTCATTCATATAGGGAAATGCTTGAGAAAAGATCAATGCTTGTAAGAAAGACAAGAGTTATTCCAATTGAATGTGTTGTAAGGGGTTATCTTGCTGGTTCAGGATGGAAAGAGTATAAATCAACGGGCAAGGTATGTAATATTCCGCTTCCAGAAGGTTTAAGGGAAGCGGATAAACTGGATACTCCTATTTTCACTCCAGCAATAAAAAGTGAGGAAGGACACGATATCAATATTTCTTTTGACGAAATGAAGAAAATCGTTAATCCAGAATTAGCAGAAAAGATGAGAAATTTGAGTTTATTGATTTATACCAAAGCTGCTTCCTATGCGATTTCAAAGGGAATTATAATTGCGGACACAAAATTTGAATTTGGTTTATTAAATAATGATTTAATTCTAATAGATGAAGTTTTAACTCCTGATTCCTCAAGATTCTGGCCTGAAAAGGATTATGAACCTGGAAGATCTCAGCCGAGTTTTGATAAACAATTTGTTCGAGATTATTTAGAAAGCACAGACTGGGATAAAAAGTCTCCTCCACCTCCTTTACCAGACGAAGTAATTGAGAAAACTTCACAGAAATATCTTGAAGCTTATTATAGAATTACAGGGAAAAGACTTACATGAAGAACGAATATATAGATTTACATATTCATTCAAATAAAAGTAGTGACGGAGACCTAAGCCCTCTTGAAATATGTGAAATTGCGAAAAGAAGGAGACTTCGTGCAATTTCAATTGCAGACCATGACACCTTAGAAGCATATCCAGAAGCTTTTTCAGCAGGAGAAAGCAATGGCATAGAAATAATCCCAAGCATTGAATTAACAACTTCGTTTGAAGGAAGAGAATTTCACATACTTTTACCATTTTTAGACTGGACAAATGAAAAATTTTATGGAATATTAAAGAAGGCTAAAGAACTCAGAGAAAAAGAGGCAAAGAAAAGAGTGGAAAAGTTAATGGAACTGGGATTTGACATATCATGGGAGGAAGTAAAACTAAAAACCAAAACACAGCCACCCCTCGGAGTTGTAATTGCAAAAATTTTACTTGACAAGGAGACAGGAAAAGAAAATTCTCCCCTTAGGAAATATTTAGAAGGTGATGACAGCATTTTTGCTCCTTATCGTTTTTATCAGGATTATTTCAGTGAGGGTAAACCAGCCTATGTTCCAAAGATGTATATCAGCACCATGGATGCAATAAGAGAAGGGAGGAAATTCGGGGCGGTCCCAGTTTTAGCTCATCCTGGAGCTTATTTTCAGCATGCAACAGAAGATGATATACGAAAATTAAAGGAAGAAGGGCTTGGAGGATTGGAGGTATACACTTTCTACCATAAAGCGGAGCAAACTCAATATTATCTAAAGATTGCTGAAAAACTGGATCTCGTTCCCACAGTAGGTTCAGATTTCCATGGAAGAATTAAGCCTCATATAAATATTGGAGAACTTAGGCAAGGTGGATATTGGATTGTGGAGGAATTGAGAAAAAGGAAGGCATAAAATGTATTTTAATTGGTTTGACTATGTTCTTATGGCGATTATAATAATATCCTTTATCTATGGATTTATAAAAGGTTTAATAAGACAGATAGTGGGACTCTCAGCTCTCGTGATTGGAGTAATTTTAGCTATTTACTTTTATAAAAATATAGCAGAATTAATTTTTCCTTTTATTCATAGTCAAATAGTTTCCTATTTACTAGGATTTCTCCTAATATTTATATCTGTAATCATATTTGGGATGATAATTTCATTCATATTATCAAAATTAATTAGAGGCCCCTTAAAAACAATGAATCATATATTCGGTGGAATTTTTGGGCTTTTAAGAGGGGCTTTAATATGTATTATTATCGTTTTTCTCTTAATGGCATTTTCACTCGGAAATCTAAATGAGAAGGTTCTTTCGAAATCCAGAATCACACCTTACTGTGTAGCAGGAATCAAAATTATAATTGACCTTGTTCCTCAGGAAATAAAAGATGAATTCAATAAAAACTACCAGAAAATCATTAGAGAGATAAGTAAAAATGGAAAAAGAGTATAGTGAATTAACAATTAGAGAAAAAATGGATATTTTAATTGAAGAAATGATAAGGGAAAGAATATTACTTAATGATGCTAAAAGAGAGTTTGAAAAAATGTATATTGAGAAGGTGCTGAATTATTATAAGAACAATAAAAGTAAAGCAGCAGAATTTCTTGGAATGCACAGGAATACGCTTCAGGGTAAGGTGAAGAATTTAAAAATTAAAACTTCAAAATAATCCTTTAATCTTCCCGTCCGGAGTTATATCAATTCTTTCAGCCGCAGGATTTTTTGGAAGGCCTGGCATTGTCATAATATCTCCACAATAAACCACCACAAATCCAGCTCCTGAAGATAATGAAACATCAGTGACAATTAATGTGAAATCTTCTGGTCGTCCTAAAAGATGGTCATCCGAGGAAAGAGAATATTGAGTTTTTGCAATACAAACTGGTAAATTCTGAAATCCCATCTTTTCAATCTGGGTAATTTTTCTCTCTATTTTTCCTTCCATTGCAATCATCTTTGCACCATAAATTTTCCTTGCCACAATTTCTATTTTTTCTCTTAGAGGGATATCCAAGGGATATAGAAAATTGAAATTTTTCTTTTCTTTATCAATTATTTCCATAACAGCCTTTGCTAATTCTATACCTCCTTGACCACCATGAGCCCAGACATCACATACAACAGCTTTTGTCCCGTATCCTTCACATAATCTTAAAAACGTCTCTATCTCTTCATCTGTATCAGTTGGAAATTTATTGAGTGTAACAACAAAGGGTATTCCAAATATCCTTATATTTTCTATATGTTTCTTCAGATTCAAAAAACCTTTTTCAAGTGCTTCAATATTCTCTTCTTCAACTCTATCAAGAGACACACCACCATGTCTTTTTATAGCACGAATTGTAGCAACAATTACACATGCATCAGGAGGTGGAACATTACCGGTTCTTACAACTATATCAAAGAATTTTTCAGCTCCTAGATCAGTTCCAAAGCCCGTTTCGGTTACCACATAATCCGCAAACTTTAAAGCAATTTTATCTGCTATGACGGAATTTGTTCCGTGAGCAATATTTGCGAATGGACCACCATGAATTATTGCTGGATTTCCCTCTAAAGTCTGAACAAGATTTGGTTTTATTGCATCTTTTAGAAGAGCTGTCATAGCACCTTGTGCCTTTAAATCCTTTGCAAATACAGGCTCTCCTTTATGAGAATAGCCAATAAATATATTCCCTAACCTTTCCTTCAATTCCATTAAATTATTAGAAAGACACAAAATTGCCATCACCTCTGATGCAGCTGTTATATCAAATCCTGTTTCCCTTGCTATTCCTTGGAGAGGTCCGCCTATCCCTACAACAACCTGTCTTAATACTCTATCATCCATGTCCATCACTCTCTTCCATGTTACTCTTCTGCAATCGATTAGGCCGCCTGCTCCATAATGGTGAATATGATTATCAATAAGAGCTGAGAGAAGATTATGAGCGGATGTAACAGCATGAATATCACCTGTAAAATGGAGATTAATCTCATCCATTGGAATAACCTGGGCATAACCTCCTCCAGTAGCACCTCCTTTAATTCCAAATACTGGTCCCAGAGAAGGCTCTCTCAAAGCAACCACTGCTTTTTTACTAAGGCGACAGATTGCATCAGTCAATCCAATACTCACTGTTGTTTTTCCTTCTCCTGCTGGAGTTGGCGACATTCCAGTGACCATAATTAATTTTCCTTTTCTGTCGGTTTTCCCATTTAATATTTCTAAAGATATTTTCGCCTTATACTCTCCAAATTTCTCAAGATACTTCTCATCTATTCCTAGCTTCTTGGCAATTTCCTTGATCGGTTTCATTTTTGTTTTCTGAAAAATCTCAACATCACTTATCATTTCTTCTCTCCCTTCTTAAAAGATTGACATAAATTTAAGATTGGAAGTAACATTATAATAGAAAGATGCTAAAAAAGAAATTTTTATTTTTTTTATTGATTGCTCTTTTATTTTTAAACTTACAGAGCCAAGACCCTTACGACTTCTACATGAAAGCAATAAATGAAAAGGATCCAGAAAAACAAGTAGCTTTATTCGAGGAATACCTGAAAAAATTCAGTGGGCAGAGAACTCCATATGAAAAATATGTGCTCGCCAATTTAGCATTAATTTATTCGAGAAAACAGGAACATTCGAAAGTTGTTGAATACGGAGAGAAGGCTCTTTCTTTTCCCAGATTAGACGACTTTGCAAGGATACAATTGTATATAGCTCTCGCAGATTCGTATGTAAAATTAAATCAGAATCTAGCAAAGGCAAATAGATATGCAGAAATTGCTGTGGAACTTTCAGAGATAAAAGTGGAAACAAAGGACAAGGAAAAATGGATAAAAATTCTTGGAGGAGGATATTATGTCAAAGCATCTGCTTTAAAAAAATTAAACAATAATTCTGATGCCCTTAAATACTATATTAAAGCATATGAAATCTTAAATGATTTTCAAATACTTAATGATTTAAAGGAACTCGGACTGATTTTTTATAATTCAAAATCTTTTAATGAAGCTGAAAGAGCTTTCTTTCTTCCTGCAACAATTTTAAAAGACTTTGCCTCATTGAATTTTTATGCTAAGTCTCTTTATCATAATGAAAAAATAGATAAAGCTTTAATATACTTTAAGGAAGCCTTTGACAAAAATCCTAATTCTGATACTGCCTATAATATAGGAATAATACTTGCAAGGGATGAAAGCAAGATTGAAAAGGCAATTGAGTATCTTGCAAAAGCAGTTGTTTTAAACAATGGGAAAAAAGTTGAAGATGCTAGAAAACTACTTGAACATCTTTTCTTCAATATTAAAAAAGGTACAAAAAAGGAATTTAAAGAACTTTTGAAAAAAGTTCAATCCGAGATTAAAAAATCATAAATTATTTTCTCTTCTTAAAAAAAGAACTTAAATCCATTTTTAAGAGATCTTTAAGACTAAGCTTTTCTTTTCTGCCCCTGATTAATTCCAGTTCTTTTTTAGCAATAGGATGTTCATTATCAATGCTCAAAGCCTTCTCAAATTGTTTACTCGCCCTTATAGGCATATTTTCACTTTTGTAAAGAAGACCAAGTCCTACATAGCATTCTGCATTCCATGGCTCCAATCTAATCGCCTCAAGAAAATTTTCCTCAGCTTCTTTATGAAATGCAGGAATTTTTGATTGACATAAAGCTAGAAGTAAGTAATGAGCACCTTTGTCTTTCCTATATTTGAGAATATCCTTAATTAAAGCAATCGCTTCCCTATATTTTCCCTGCTTGTAAAGAGCCTTTGCTTTTCTGAATTTTAATTCTATTTCTTTTGAATGATCTTCCTTTTCCTTCTTTGGTGTGGAATCATACTTTTTTCTCTTTTCAGGATCAATAAGAGTGTCGTAAGCCCTTGTAATTTTAACAAAAATTCTCTCAGCCTTTCTCTTTAACTCTGGTGAAACATTTTTCGCAAATCTATCAGGGTGATAAAGTTTTGCAAGATTAAAATAAGCCCTTTTTATCTCCTCTGGAGAGGCAGTAGGAGAAATCTGTAAAACTTGATAGTAATTTAAACTATCAAGTTCTCTTTCAAGGGCTACTATTTCATCAAAGTTATTTTCTCCTACAGCTTCGAATTCTGCTCTTTCTTCTTTCTTTTCTTTAAAATCTATTAAATCCAAGCAGTAAAATAGAAATATAGTTTTCCAGAAATCTTTCAATACCATATCTTTGTGAGGGAATAATTTTTTAACAGGTGTTGAGCCATCGATTCTATTAAGAAGTTCTCTTTCCGATTCAGTTAAAAGAAGGACAGATTCTTTATTATTTTTTAAATAGGGAATTCCCTCTCCTACAATCTCAATCAATTTTGGAGAATATTCCATTTTTCTTATTCCTTGAGCTATTAAGAGTGGCAAACTGATTTTTAGTGCATATTCTTTTGATACTTCAACGGCTTCTTCTCTAAAATCTATCTCTCCATCAAAATAGGAAAATATATTTGTAACAATTTCATTCATCTGAGCAACCCATGCCTCATATAAATCTCTTGGGGAGATAAGCCCTCTCTCAATAAGAACTTTTCCCAGTTTTTTATCCTTTCTTATGAATAAATGAATCTCTTTTAATTGTGATTCAGATAATTTTCCAAGCTTGAAAAGAATCTGACCGAGTCTCTCACTCTTTTGATTTGTTTCCGCAAAAATTAAATTTCCTTCCCGTAAATAGAGGGTTTTTTCTATGTCCTTGTATTTGAATTTGAGGACTCCACTTTTTTTATTTAAAAAAATATTTTTTAAAATTATTGGAATGGGTATCTTTTCCATTTTCTTACTTCTTTTATATATCAAATTCAATGTAAATTCAAATTTTCAATAAGCATTAACTTACACTGGCTAAACAAGGGTGGAGGGAAATGGTTAATTATTAATAGATTATGGTGCGCCCGGAGGGATTCGAACCCCCGACCTGCGGATTCGTAGTCTTATGAACTTTTTGCTCTATCCTCTTTTGTCTCAATATCTTCTTTCAGGATTTCTTCAGTAATTGAGCACAGTTTTGAGACTGCTTCTCTCTGTCTTCTTAGCTCAGGATGTGCATATTTCAAAGTCGTTCGAATATCAGCGTGACCGAGCACTGCTTTTGCAGTTGCGAGGTCATATTCAGTTGAAATTAGCGTTGAAACAGTATGTCTGAGCGTATGGAATGTAAAATCTTGAATATTTGTTAGTTTTCTAATTCGATTGACACTTCGCTTCACGATATCAACTTTTCTTCTTATGAGTGGAAAGACATAATCATCCTTTGAATTCTGTCTCTCAATAATTTTCTGTGCAATTTCATTAAGGGTTACGATTTTGACTTTCTTTGAGCTTAAGCCTCTACGTCGCCATTTCGTCTCGATGACTGGAAGGAAAACGAGATTTTCTTTGATTTGACTTTTCTTCAAATTCAGA
Organism: Candidatus Aminicenantes bacterium JdFR-78; assembly: GCA_002010665.1. Taxonomy (GTDB): domain Bacteria; phylum Acidobacteriota; class Aminicenantia; order JdFR-78; family JdFR-78; genus JdFR-78. Next base: position 11,253 of record MTON01000029.1, on the reverse strand, counting down.
ATCTCGCTTAATCTCATGCCTGTATTTAGTGCGAAGAGAATTAAGTCAAATATAATCCGCTGTGTCTGGCTTCGTGGATTTTNCTGAATTTCTTTTGCAGCCGAGAGCACTTTTCTAATCTCTCTTTTTGTCAGAGCTCTACGTTCGCTTGATTCAACAAAGGTTCTATAATACTTGACGACTGGATTTTCTTTCAAAAAACCTTCTTCAATAGCGAGATTGAGAAAGTGTTTTAGCAACGAGAAATAGCGATTCACAGTTGTCTCTTTCTCGATTCTCTCACGCTCGAGGAGGAAGTTTTCGAGCTTCTCGATTTCTCGCTTNGAAATCTGAGAAAGTAGCGGATTATTCAAGCATTCATTCATAATTTCAAGTCGTCTCAGATCAAGCTCGAGAGTCTTCTTGTATTTTTTCAATTCNCTATATCGCTCTTTGAATTCGAGAAAAGTGATTTCTTTTCGTGGTGAGTAGTTAAGTCCGAAATGATGAGCGAGAATTTCTTCTTCAACTTGTCGCAAACGTGCAGAAAGTAAGTACTCCTGACCTTTTCTAATTCTTAGTGATTTTCGATAGACTTTTCCCTCGATTTGTTTTTTGAAGTAATACCAGTTGTTGCGAAGAAAGATACCCATGCGTTAGTCGCATTCTTGCCATGTTATTTCATAACTCCAAGTAGCAACTTGAGCTCTCNGGACTTCTGTATAGCATTCGAAACTACTCGTTTGACCCGGCGCAAGATCAACTGAATTGACGAATGTAAAATCAGTACCTATCACATTGCCTTGAGCGTTTTTCATTGTGAAAGTAATTTTGACAAAGCATGCTTTAGCGTTTCCGATGTTCTTAATTTCCCCTAAGAACTTGATGTCGTCTTCGTAGTCTTCTGTAACCGTGATTTCGCCAACTATCACACAGTTGGCTTCTTTCTTCTCAAATAAGCTTTTGCAGTTGATAAGAAAAAGAAGGCTTATTAATAGAGTTATAGAAATTATTTTTCGCATTAGCCCTCCTTTCTTTTATTTTTTCTTCTCTTCGCCTAAAATTACTCGTTTGATGTCTTCAAGTGAGCCAGTAATAAGCGTGACTTCTCTTACTCTTCGCTCTGAGACGCCGAAAAATTCTGAAATATTACAATCGAGGGCGTTTGCAATTCTGAACAACAAATCAATCGTATAATTGAAACGCCCTCTTTCGATTCTACTTATTGTGTCTTTTGCAACTTTGATTTCCTTTGCTAACTCGTCTTGTGTTAAGCCTGCTTTCTTTCGTTTAATTTGTATTGCTAAGCCGATGTCCCTCTTTGTCGTCATTGTCCTTATATAACATAATTGAACGAAAATGAAAAATTTGAAATTTTAGCATAAAAAGACTTGACAAGTTGAAAATTAGTCATTATATTTATAACTGCAATGAAAAATGATGATTTAACTGAATTAGTCGAAAGATTTAAGGAATTTATTTTTGAGCGAGATTTGACATACCAACAAGTTGCTCTATTATTACGTATTTCACGCTCAACTGTCTCAGATATTTTGAGCGGTCGACGGAAAAAAATCTTACTTCGGACTGAATACAAAATCCGAAAATTGATAGAAAGAGGGGGTAAATGACTTGGCTTACAATTAGCGACCTCTCTTCTTTGCCAGAGGTGAATCTTTCTAAGAGTTCTATCTATCGTCTCATCCATCAATTTCCCACTGAGTTTAGAGTTCGAAAAATTCACGGCTGTGTGTTTCAAGTCGAACTCAATTCTTTTCTTCGCTTTCTCAAACAGTTTGAAAATCATCCTAAGTATTTTTNTCAATTTAAGAAATTAAATCAAATCAAAATAATTTCATGAGGTTGAGCCTTGAATATCAACCTTAAAGACGAAAAAGAAAAATTTTATGACGTNCTTCAGCGTACCGTCTATGGCTATATAGGCGGTCTTAAAAGCCTCTCCTCTCAATTTGGCTGCGACATCTCGCAGTTCTCACGCATGTCGTCGCCTTTTCACAAAATACAATTCCCGCCCTATTGGATCAAACCTCTTATGAGCATTACGAATAATTATATACTTCTCGAGTACTTCTCTGAAGACTCGCCTTTTGAACTCAAACTCAAAGAGCCGACGAGAAGAGAAGTAATCGAGAAGTTTTTGGAAACAGTTGAGGCAATCAAAAGACTCCCTCAGGAAATGAGGGAAGTCTTAGAAATAATCTTGAAAGAGGGAGGAGGAAATGAGGGTCTGTCCTAATTGTGGTTATCGTCAAATCGAGAGGGAAGCAAAATATTGCTTCTTCTGTAATTTCCCTCTATGGGACTTGATTGAATGCTTCCTTCTCGAAATCTTCACGAAGGGAGGTGGTAATCACCCAGAATAAAGGTCGGAGGGAGAAATCTTTGCTCTCGCAGTCGAGATAGACTGCGGGAGCATAAAAAAAATAAAAACTAAAAAAAGGAGGAGGGAATGGAGAAAAAACTACAAGAAAAGTTTAACATGAAGGGAAAGAAAAGTCAACAATTAAGTACCGAACTAATTCAAGTAGATTTCGGGGAAATTTTCATTAAGCGAGAAGGAGATAGAGTCCTCGAGCCTTTCTCTGCTCGTGTAACTCTCTCGGCATCGAAAGGCGAACTTTACGAAATTTCAAAATCGTGGCGAATCTCTGCCGATGGCTATCTCAAACTCAATAAGATTGCTTCAATCTCAATNATCTCGCCTCAAGTCATCATAGTTGATGGCGTTGAGCGTCCAAATCCCTATATCGAAAGAGACAGGGAAACAAAAGCAATTCAGACTGTAAATATCCGAAAAGTTGGGATAGGCTACTCGCCAGTCGGAAATGTTGTTGCTATTGATAACACACTCTTCTATAATGTCTACACTTACTTTCTCCAATCACTTCAAGCAAAAGCAAAGATGAATCCAAAATGTGCTCGACTCGGAACGAATAACATCCAACCTCAGGAAGCGGGTTCTTGGGTTTTCTTTCCGATAGAGCCTCCAGTCGGTTTGTGGGTTAATCTTGATGACAAAGATATTGTCAAAGCATTTGAGGATCACGTACAACGTCAGCGTTTCGGCGATAGAATCGCTCAGAAAATCGTAACTCGAAATGTACTCCGTTCACATCCTGCAATAGGCGTCTCTCAAGTCTCGGTCTCAAAAAANGGAAACGACACAATTGCACTTGTGCGAGTCTATGGTTATCGTCGTTCGCTTACAACTACTGAAATAGGCGAGATCGCAAGAAAAGTCGAACGAGGCGAAGAGATTGAGGAAGTCGAACACATTGAGGAAGTGGCGGCGGTTGATGTTGCTGAGGAAGAGAAGATCATAGAGGAGACTCGGAAAGAAGAAGAAAAAGAAGAAGATTTGTTCTCAAGGAGGGTGACTAATGAAACGAGAAATACAGAAAAAACTAAGTGAAAAAGATTTAGATTTTCTAATCAAAGAAATCGAGAGTCGCATTTCACAGGCTCTCGATGCTTATATTGAATCTGAAATCAGAATCTCAAAAAGAAATGCAAATTGGGCATCTGACTTGGCACACCCTTGTNTACGTTATCTCGTCTACTCCCGCTTAAATTGGCGTGATAAGGCGACACCATCACGGGAGTTGATGTTCAGATTCAGAGAAGGAAATGATCAGGAGCGCAGTATTCGCCGAATGCTCGAAAATACTGACAAGATTGAATTGATCAGGTCACAGGAATTTTTCGAATGGGAAAAATTCCAAATCGTCGGACGAGTGGACGGCTTTGTTAGGCTCAAAGACTTTCCACTTAGAGAAGTCCCGGCCGAATTCAAATCTATAAGTCCTTACCACTGGTCGGTCATGACATCAATAGAAGCAATCAAAAATCACAAATCATATTGGATTCGTCGAGTCGTCGCTCAGCTGAATATCTATCTTTTGATGACAGGTTACGAACTTGGCGTTTTAGTACTCAAGACATTTGGCAAGAAACCACGAATACTCGGAATGAAGATTGACTGGGAACTTGGCGAAGAGCTCCTTCAGAAAGCTGAGAAAGTGAATGAATATGTCCGAAAAGGCAAATATCCAGATCGAATTAACTATAACTCTGAAGTCTGTATGAATTGCGGATTTGAGCATCTTTGTATGCCTTTGGATCATGTACAGGATTTCATTGATGACGAAAAGACGCTTCAGAAGCTCTATCGCTGGGCTGAACTCAGAGAAAAAGCTCAAGAATTTCAGCGACTCGACAAAGAGCTCAAGAAGACTTTCAAAGGAAAAAACATCATAGTAGGCGGAGATTTCGAAATTATATCGAAGGAAATCGAAATGACTATCTATCAGTTTCCTGAAGAAATCAAGAAGCAATTCGCAAAAAAACGCAAATACTGGAGGGTCGAAATCAATGAATTATAGAAAGCCCTCATTTCCCCATTTTCTCCTATATAGGAGGAGCTCGGGGCGAATGCAAAGACCTCAACATGCTAAGACCCCGTATATTGAGGCGAATGGGTCAAGCCCTGAGCTCCTCTTTTTTTTGGAGGTGATAATGCGATTTAAATTCGAGAAGAAAGCTCAGAAATTATTGGATCAGTTAGAGAAATCCGAACAAAAAGAAATTCTTTGGAATATATATTTCTCTTCTCTAATTATTGCTTCAGTCCTCTATCCTGATAAAGAATCATTTTTCTGTCTTGGTTGGGTTGCTGGCTTTGAAATAGGTTATGACACAGGAAAAATGTCAGAAAAAAAGATTAATTTTTTTCAAGAACGAAAAAAGCATATCAAACGCATTTTAGAAAATCTCGATGCACCCTTCAGAGCCGCATTACTTTGTGCTTCATATAGCTCAATTCTTGGAGTCCTTGATAAGACAAGATTAGAGCTGCTCAGTTTATTCTCGGATGTTCCTTCCTATGAGACTCAAATTATGAGAAATCTCCTTGATCAAGTGCGAAAGGAGATTGAGAGAGATGCCAAGAAAAAGAATGATTGATCCAGAATTCTGGAGTGATGAGGAAATAGGTCAATGGTCAATCGAGGCAAGACTATTCTATATAGGCCTTTGGAATTTTGCAGACGACGAGGGACGATTGAAAGCACATCCAAAATTGCTGAAAGCTCAGATTTTTCCTTATGATGAGAAAATTAACGTTGAAAAATTGATGCAGGAGGTCTCCAAAAAGGTACTTTGGTATAAAATTAATAATCAGCAATATGGATGGATCAAAAATTTCACAAAACACCAAACAATTAATCGCCCTTCAAAATCAAAGCTTCCGCCACCGCCAGAGGATGTGAAAAATCAATTCATTGAAGCTTCAGTGAATATTCACGAACATTTCAATGAAGACTCACGCCTAAATAAAAAAGAAAAGAAAAAGAATATAAAAGAAAATAATAATATATATACTATACTCGAACACTGGAACTCAAAAAACATCAAAAATCTCGACCTTAAAAAGGAAACGAAGGTTAGAGAGAAAACTATCAAAAAACTTCGAGTATGGCTAAAAGACTACTCTTCTGACGAAATTATAGAAGCTATTAATAATTATGCATTCATAATTTCAAATCCTGATAAATTCTTTTTCACCTACAAATGGCAATTATGGGAGTTTCTTGATAGAGGATTAGTAAATTTTCTGACGAAAAATAAACCTTTTGAGAATTTTAGGAAGGATCGCCGAGAAAAAGCATCTCAGATAGGTAAGACACAGAAGAAACCAAAGATAATCGAACAATTAGAGAGAGAATTCAATGAGAAGATTAAGCCGAAAATCATCAAAGAGATTCTAAAAAAGCAATCTGAAGACGAACTCAACTTTGAAGAACTTTGTAGACTCGACGAAACACAAAAAAATTATATTAGGCAAAAATTGAAACAGCATAAGGGATTTAAATGCGATTTATCAGAATTAAAAACGATATAATCAATTTAGAAGGGGTGGAATTAATTCATATATTCGAAAATTCGATAAGTATATATTTCAGCGAGGGGCCTCCGCTTCGTTATTACAATTTCAAAGAAAAGAAGAAAGACTCTGGCTTAGAATTGANCTATAAAGAACTCGAAGAGCTTAAAGAGAAACTTCAAAATCCCCATATTTTAGACATTCATGTTTTTATCGATTAGGAGGAAATAATGTTTNTATCCCTTAAGATGTCAAAACCAAGAAGAGGAGGGAGTCGTAAAAACACNCCGCCAAACCCTTCAAAACCCCCTCTTTGGTTGCCTGAAAGGAGGAAANNCCTCTCCTCTTTAATCTGTCCGGCTCCCTCCTCTCTTTACATAGATCAGGAGGTGAGTAATGAAGGAAAAAGAANTTAACTGGAGGGCTTTTGTTTATTTTGCTCTCCTCGTCTACTGTCTTGGNTGTTGGGCAGCTGTGATTTTCCTTCTTTATCTAATTTTCGGGAGGTAAATCATGAACGAAAATGANAAAAAACTCACAGAAGAAGTGAGAGAAAAAATTTCACTTTCTCAACGGATGAATGTTATTAAGCGTGAAGTGGTGCAAGAAAACAAACGTTGGTGGTTTAAGTTCGTCGCAGTGCCGATAGCTCTGCTTTGTCTCATTATAATCGCAGCGTCATATCTTTCATATTTTACATGGAAACATTCACAAGAAACTGAGAAGCGATTCAAATCACAACTTCGTGAAATTGCACTTAAAGCTGAAGCTTCGCTCAGAGCTGCGGCTGACATTAATTACTTCTCAAATATAATTCTCACAATTGACGAAATTACAAATCACTCACTTTCGCATAATGAAGTGACTGAAGTTGCGTTCATGATCTACTCATTCGACCGTCGTATGTCTCCACTCTGTGGTTATGATGCTGCTATCTGTATTGCTCAAATTCTCAAAGAAAGTCATGGCAATATCTACGCAGTCTCTCGCACAGCTGATAGAGGACTCTGGCAGCTTCATGACCCGACAGGAAAGCGACTCTTTCGTCAGCTTGGTTTTGGTGTTTCAAATTATTACAAAGATGTCTATGATCCCATCAAAAATACCAGAGCAGCATTGTTTCATATCGAAAAAGAACTCTATCCCTACTGGACAAATCCCGTACAAGATCATCGAGGCCGAATAATTCGAGAAGCAATTCGAGACAAAAATCTTTTGCTTTTTCTCATGGTTCACTCATATCGATGGGGCACTGAAGCGACTGAACTTTTGCGCACTTCTTACTTTCGAAAAGATATGCCGGGTGCTGCGTATACAATGGACATCATTAATCGTGCAGTTGAAATAAGAAAAGAGCTCAAAAAGAAGGAGCTGAAACTATGATTATCGGAACTTCTGTCTATCAGCTTATTACTTTTCGAATGAAAGACATCAAGTGGTTCTTAGAAAACGTCAAAAAGAATGGCGGAAATGCAACAGAAGTTTTTCTCATCTTCTCATGGCAAGATGGCTGGCGCTACTCACCTTTTCAAATTGTCAATATGCTTGACCAGAAATGCCCGCTCTACGATCTCACGAAATGGAATGAAAAGATTTGGTCAAAATGGCGTGAAATCTTTCGCTACTGCAAGAGATTAGCTCTTACGATTATTATTCGAATCCACGATTTTGTTTCAATCAAAGACAGAGAGTACAGATATCATCTTCCATTTAGAACTTGTGTACAGCGAATGGAAGGAAGGCTCACGGGCGGTCTCTGGGGTATTCCTATTAGACGTTATTATCACAGACTCAACAAACGACTCGTTACGATGCTCAACAACATCGGCGTCGACTACTATCTCGTGCCTATGAATGAGGCGGGTTATCTCGCTGATCCCGGCGATACAGAGAAGACAATAGAAAAGAAAGTCATCGAGTTTCACAACTGGTATATTCAAGACTTGATTGATCTCGGATGTCCAAAATCAAAAATCATAATTTCGACTTCGTGGGGCTTTCAAACCCTCAAAAAGCAAGGCTGTGTCATGGAAATTCATGGCGTCAATTCACCTCAGCGACTAAGATGTCTCGTTCAGAAATATCAGGAAGTAATCGAAATAGAGCGACTCTTTCCAAATGGTGACGGCATCGATCCCTATGCGCTCGGTCGTCGTGGCGACAAATCTTGGAAGCGTGAGCCTTCGGTGAAACAAGCTCATACAATGGCAAAGTTACTTGTGAAACATCGATATTTTGGATATTGCTATTTCAATCGAAATGTCGAAAGAGTGCTTCCAGCCAAACTTAGACAAGCAAAATTTGATGTCTTAGCTGAGTTTGCAGACACCATCTTCATTAGGCCTGTGCCTAAGCCAGAGCCAATCAAGAAGGAAATTTTGGAGCGAATTCTTGAACCTCTCACTAAAGTCATAGCTCGAATCAGAGAAAAAATCAGGAGGTATTTTCGAATATGAGGGCGAAGGGAAGAATTATTTCGGGATTGAAGAAAATCCTTGATGACAAATGGTCAAAAGTCATAAAACTTAGAGCAAATTTTCAGTGCGAATGGTGTGGAAAGCGTGGCATTAGTTTCAAAGATTTCGATGCTCATCATATCTACGGAAAACGTTCTAACACAATGCGATGGAATCTCGACGCTGGTCTTTGTCTCTGCAAACCTTGTCATATGAAGCCACACGGAAAACAAGGTCAGCGAGCTGTTGAAGACTATTGGGATTGGGTCAAGGAGTATAAGGGTGCGGCAGAGCTCGAAAGACTTCGTCTTGAATCTAAGCGGGTGAAAAAATTCAGACTGGAAGATTATGAAAAACTTAATCTCTATCTTAGTCAAATGTTAAGTCGATTCGGGAAATATCAATCAATTCCCGAGTCGCATGAAAAATATATAGGAGGTGAGGCATGAGTGACTTTAAGATGAAATCCTCCCAAATTGCTAATGATACTGGTCAAGCTGGCGAGCCTCTCCAGATTAAGCAAGAAGGGGAGAAAAAAGAGACCTTCTATGACCTCGTGAGGAGATATCTTTCACTGGAAAAGGAGATTGAGTCCATAACAAAGCGATTGAGAGAACTTGAGAGAAGTTTTCCTCCTCAACCAGCTGAGTTTCAATCAATTCGAGAGGCTGAACAATTCTCGAAAGAAGTCGAGAAAATCAAAAGTGAAATCGCTGAAAAGAGACGCATTCGTTTTGAGAAAAATCATGAGTACACAAAACTCAAAGATAAGATTCTTGTAAGAATTCCCCTTACGGGTAGCTGGATTAGAGTTGGCAAATACGCAGTTGGAAAATATGTCGATGTCTGGGGAGGAAAACACCACGAGCTACTAATAGTCAACTGGGACGAGCGTTATAAATACTCACTTGAAGATAGAACTTATTATCCTTAAAAGGGAGGTGAAACATGCCGAGCATCGATATTTTAAGCGACGCTAAAAATAATATTCTAATGCTTCCCATCGAGAGAGAAGACGTAATTCCTCTTATTGCTGCAATTAATATGCTTGAGAAAAACTCGAAAATCGATATGAGTCGCCTACGTCTGAGGCTCGAATATCTCAAAAAATGCTTAGAAGAAACTTATAAGGAGGTGAAGGATGAGGCGTAAAACTTTGATGGCAATTCTCGCTGTGTTCGGCGCTTTCCTCGCTTTCTTTCAAACGCAATTTGGCCTGACTATCGACTCTAAAGCTGTTGTCGGCTCCCTTTCTATCCTTCTTCTCTACATTTTCTTTGAAGCAAAAGCTGATTTTCTCCGTATTCGAGCTCAAAGTCATAAATTTTTGGATCCAAAATTCTGGTTAGGATTTATAACTGCTATACTTACTGCTTTGAATGAAATTTTCGGTTGGAATTTACCCTTAACCATTATTATTCCAGCTCTTGGGCTAATAATGAGTATATTATTCGGTTTCAATATTGCAAAATTGAAAGTAGAAGTCTAAAATAAAGAAAAGGTGAAATAGGGGAGGATTTATTCCTCCCTCTTTTTTGTATAGAAAGATGGATAAAAATGCCGAGAAAAAAATAAAGCGGATAAAACAAAATCTTTATAATGCAAGAGAACGAGTAAAAAAATATCTTATTTCCACAGGCTGGCAGATTCTTCAATGTAATGATGAATTTTTTGATTTTTATGCACATCGGTTTCAAGAAAAAGCATTTTTTAAAATTTGTTATAAAAGCTGTAAAGTGGAGAAGAAAATTATTGAAGAAAAAATTAAAACTCTGCCAACTGGAGTTCATGCTGAGCTTTGGGTTTTCTTTTCAACTCAACATAAACTTGAGATATATAGAATAATTTATCCTTCAAAAAATCATCAACCTTAAAAATGTGTAAATGGGGAAATTATGAATATGTTAAGCTCAAAATTCCAGCTGATTTATCTTGTAAAGGAATTATTGTTTGGAAATGGGTGAAAATTGATAAATGTATAGCTCCAATCGTTAGAGCATTACAAGAAGGCAATATAGATATGAGAGGTTCATGTTGTGGTCATGGAAAAAGCTTTGGAGAAATTCAACTTCAGGATGGTAGAATTCTATTAATAATCAACTCTCGAGAATGGTATAATAATAGACTTTTTTTCCTTTTTAAGTTATTTTTAAAAGAATTAATAAAAAAATTTAAAAAATTAGTATTCCTAATAATTTTACATTCATAATTAGTTAGCGATTTTCAAAAAATTTATAGCCTAAAAAATCTACAATCCAAAATTTTTACCTTAATTTCTAAAATTTTGACATTCTACCTTTGGGGGTGGAGATGATCCACTTGCAGGTTTTGACTGTTCTGGTTTTGTAATTGAAATTCTAAAATCAGTGGGAATTCTTGAAGAATGGAGAAGATTATACAGCTGACGGACTTTATAAAAAATTTAAAAAGTATGAAAAAAGAAAATCCTGCACTTAGGTATTTAGTATTTTTGGAAGTGAAGAAAGAAAATCTCATGTGGGGATTTTGTATTGATGATATTCATATGGCGGAGCTGAGGGGATTCGAACCCCCGACCTCTTGACTGCCAGTCTGATTCTCTATCCCTCTAACTTCTTTTTTCGCAAGCATTTACAAAATCTNCTCTCTCAATGTGGCTAAAATGTGACCATGTAAGCCTTCTCTACCGCATCTTTTTTTTCACTAATTTCTATCGCATCTTTTAGAATCTCGATTTACTTAATTTTGATATGCATACTCCAAAAAAAATAGGAATATTATAGAATTTAGAATTTCCTAAATTTTTTAAAAAAAAAATAATTCAAAAAAAATTTTCCTCCTAAACCGAGTGACGTCGCTATAATCCTGAACTACTGGGACTTGACAAGTGATTACAAAAGTATTATATTATTAATAGAATGAAAAAAAAGAAAAAAA
>MTON01000036.1 GCA_002010665.1 Candidatus Aminicenantes bacterium JdFR-78 | reverse complement strand
GTTGATGGAAGATGTAATGAGAAAAGTCGGTATTATTACAGAGATTCTTAGAGTTAATCAAGGTGGTAAATATGTCTTTACCAAGTGCCCAGAATTCTCTTGGTTTTAATTGATATCTTAAGAATAAAAGAAGTTATCAAAATTTTTCACTTTTAAAAACTCTTGGATCGTTTCAACGACAGTAAATAATAATTGTTCTGCTATTGAGTTTACTTCCATTATCTATTACCTGTAGGTCTTTCTCCTAACGTTTGGCGGACATATGAAATCCAGCCGTTCGGGGATAATTTCAACGAAGTGAAGCGTAGCCGTATGTCCACTATTAGGCGTTGCTAGACTCATTTTCCTACCCTTCTCGGTATCCCAATATACCGCGGAGTATTCAATTTATAATGGTAATATTCCTTACCAAATATTCGTTCTAAATGAGGTTCCTCCAGCTTAATGTTGTACAGGTGAACACTAATGATAAGTACTGTCGTAAGTAAAAGTGCAAGCCCAGACTTCCCCATAATTGATATACCTAAAAGTGTCAAAGACCAACCCATGTATTGGGGATTTCTGCTCCATTTGTATATGCCTGTGGTAATAAGTGTTGAAGAGTCTAAACCGTTTATCCTTTTAAGAGAGCGAAATTCAATCATTCCTGCCAATGTAATGGTCAGCCCAATCCCAATTGCTCCTATTCCGGCAATCAACGCAATACTTTTATTGAGAGGTAAAGGCCAAATGTTATTTAACGACGCTGATAGCACTAATAGGAAGTGGCTTGTATATACTATTCCTATGGTCACCACAATGCGAATGGGTAGTATTTTCCTCTTTTTATAGGCTTTCTTTGTCCCATACCAACAGTATATCGAGGAAATTATGACAATTACCAAGCCAATATAGAACCACATTTTTATCTTTATCTAAACCTGTTGTCGCCTAACTTGTTCATATATGCAATGCATATATCCTTCTAATTTAGTGACATATACGCAGTATTGAAAATATATCTCCTCCCAAGTTCCACTTTGTTATAGTAAAGATTTTTATACTTTAATACTTTAAACCTGAATTAACTTTAGAAAATCTTTGCCTACTCTGCACTCAAAACCCCCTTTCCTTTTATCACAATAAAAAAATAAATGTCAAGTTTCAGAATTCTCTTGGTTTGTGAAGGGATATTTTTAAAATTCTTGCATAATTCTGGAAATCTTTGTCGTTGGTGAAAATAGCAAGATTATTATTTTTGGCAACAGCACATATTAAGAAATCAATATGAGAACCTTGAATGCCTTTTCCCCTGCAAATATTATAGAATTCAGCAGCTAATATATAATCTTGAGTAGTTATGGGTAAATCCTCAAAGGGTTCTAACCTTTCTTTTAAAAGATTAAACTGCTGTGAATCTGAAATTCCCGATAAAATTTCCTGCCTGATTGGACCTATTATGACAACTCTTACCTCATCAATTAATTCTTTTAACTCTTTTATTAAACTCTCTTCCTCCGTGGAGTGCGGAGACTTCTTTCGTCTCAATGCCAATGACCATATTGATGTATCTACAAGTATCTTCATTCTCGAGCTCTGCCATCTTTATAATTATAATCACTGTCATAATCTATTTTGTTAAAAAGCTCTATAATCTTTAATTGTTTTCGGCGTTGAATATATTCTTTAAGAGCCTCTGTAACTGCAGATTTTTTGGTTTTATGTCCCCCAATTTTTTGAGCTTCAATAATCAATTTGTCATCTATTGCTAAATTTGTTGGCATTTTTAACCTCCTATTAAATCTACACATAATAATATACATCTTAATGTGTGAATGTCAATATTATAATATAATTTCACTCACAATTTTGTTATTACTCTCCTATTTATTGTCTCAAGATACTCCATTCTATGCTTTTCTATTACTCAAATGTGATAATTACCTCGGGTTCTTCCTTAGGAGGAAATGGAAAATTAATGAGAAACCCTTTTTCTTCATCGGTTTGAAAAAATTATTTAAGTTATTTAGAACTAATTATCAATCTATTACCAAATTAATTTGGATTACGAATGAGTTACTTTGCGTGATTTTCACGACCTACTGTGGGAAACTAAAAAACTTCATACAAGTCTTTACAAATTATAGCCTTTGTGGTGCTGTTTTATATTATAGACGCATACAATAGCTTGTAATTTTAGAGTAAAATATTTAGAATATCGAAGAACTTTTAAATATTCAGACGAGGAGGACAGCATGCATTCTGAAATCGGAAAAATTTTTAAAGGTACGATTCTAACCTTAATATTGGTTTTCACCCTTTTTCTCCCGGTTCCAGCGAAAAAATTGAAACCTCTTTGCTGTACAGACCCTGCGCTGAGGCTTGAGGGTTTTGAAAAGCACATGAAAATGCTGGAAATATCTCCCTTCAAAGACCTGAAATGGCAGTTTATTGGACCCACTAATATTAGTGGAAGATGCACCGATGTAGCTGTGGTGAGACCAAGAGGAAAAAGCTATACCATATATGCTGCTACTGCGTCTGGCGGTCTATGGAAAACAGTAAACGAAGGAACTACCTGGGAACCAGTATTCCAAATAGCTCCCTCTACCACAATCGGAGATGTTGAAATTGCTCCTTCCAATCCAGATATTGTATGGTTAGGAACAGGGGAAGCTAATATTTTCAGAAGTTCTCAAGCAGGGATAGGGGTTTACAAATCTATTGATGGAGGAAAAACCTGGAAGCACATGGGACTTTCTGATACTTATACGATCGCCAGAATAGTAATTCATCCGGAAAATCCTGACATTGTGTATGTAGCAGCTTCTGGTCACGAATGGACTTATAACACTGAAAGAGGTGTTTATAAAACTACTGATGGAGGAAAAACCTGGAAGAAAATTCTTTACATAAATGAAAAAACAGGAGCCATTGATCTTGTAATGGACCCGTCAAATCCTGATGTTCTTTATGCAGCTACCTGGCAGAGGATAAGGAAGAAATGGAACGACCCCAGAACTGAGCCAGGCTATACAGGAAGTGGAATCTGGAAAACCACTGATGGAGGAAAAACCTGGAAGCCAATAAACGAGGGTCTTCCTGCTCCTGACAAAAGGGGAAGGATAGGAATTGATATTGCCCGTTCTAATCCAAAAGTCCTTTATGCTCTCGTAGATAATTATGAAAAGTCCAGGGAGCCAACTCCTGAAGAGCTTGCAAACCCTTACGGACTTCCCTCCTGTGGAATTATAAAAGGAGCTACAGTTTACCGTTCTGACGACGGCGGGGAACACTGGCGCCAAGTAAGTGGACTGACACCAGAGATGAAAGAATACATGGAACGCCACTCCGGAACCTATGGCTGGGTCTTTGGTCAAATAAGAGTTGACCCCACCGATGAAAATGTGGTTTACATTCTTGGAGTCCCTCTGAGTGTATCCTATGACGGAGGACGAACCTTTAAACCTTTGAAGGGAATGCATGGAGACCACCATGGACTATGGATAGACCCTGACAATCCTAACTATCTTGTGGATGCAAATGATGGAGGAATAGCCATATCCTATGATAGAGGAAAGACATGGAAGGTTTTCACCCACAACCTTCCAGCAGTCCAGTTTTATAATGTAGCCTATGACATGGAGAAACCTTTTCATGTTTATGGCTCGGTTCAGGACCATGGAAGCTGGCGTGGTGTGGTGGATTTAAGCAAAGGTAGAGATAAAATACCAGCGGTTGCTTTCGAAAGAGCTCCTGGCGGAGAAGGATGCCGTCACGCTATCAATCCTGAAAATCCAAATATCGTATATGCTGCGGGATTTTACGGTCATTTCATAAGGGCTGACCTGAGCAAACCCGATAGAGAGGGCATAAAACCTATAAGACCAAAAGTATATAAAGAGGAACCTAAGCTTAGAGGACAGTGGCTTGCTCCTATAATTCTTTCACCCCATAATCCTGATATAGTCTACGCTGGTCTTCAATACCTTTTCCGTTCTCTTGACAGAGGAAACACCTGGGAAAGAATAAGTCCTGACCTCACTTACAACATAAAATCCGAAATGGGCGATATACCCTATCATACCATTTTCGCCATCTCGGAATCTCCTTTGAAATATGGTTTAATTTATGTGGGAACCGACGATGGAAGGGTCTGGCGAACAAAGAACGGTGGAAAGACCTGGAAAGAAATAGTAAAAGGACTTCCCTACGGAAAGTGGATATCCAGCATAGAGGCTTCTCGTTATGACATGGCTACAGTCTATATGACTCAGAATGGAAAAAGGGATGACGATTTTACTCCTTATGTCCGGAAGTCCACTGATTATGGTGAAACCTGGATAAACATTACCAATAATATACCTCTCGGACCTGTAAATGTTATTAAAGAAGACCCGGTTGATCCTAATATACTCTATGTGGGTACAGACCTTGGAGTTTATGTTAGCACCGATGGAGGCAAAACATGGAATGTGCTCGGTGGAAACCTTCCCGCAACTTATGTGCACGATTTGGTAATTCATCCCAGAGACAATATAATCATCATTGCCACCCATGGTCGCGGAATGTGGGCTCTGGACGCCAATCCAGTGAACAAGAAGAACGAACGCCGAAAATGAGAAACCCTCTTTCTTCACCAAGTGCAGAAATGAACAATATTGAACATGCCTGTTTTGTTTAAAGCATTTCGTGCTGGCTCTGAATCAGCTTAAAAATCATTTTTTATATCTTTTATAAATTTATTGATTTTCTCGAAATCAGTAGAAATGACAATATCTACATCAAAGGTGGCCCTGGGAATACCATGAAGATTACTCGCAAATGAGTCGGTTATCATATAGTCAATACTAAATTTTTCCAGCTTTTCTATGATTATTATTAAAACATCTTCTGGATTCATGATTTTAGGTTCTCTTTATCAGAATACACGATCCCAAACAGCTCATTTCCAAGGAGAATTTTTATAACTGTCAATTTCACCTCCTGTTCTGAATATTCTGAGTGTCTGCTTCTTATTCCCTCTTCAAGAAGTTTCTTTGAGAGTTTGGACAAATTCCAATGAAACTCTTAATCTCTGCTCTGGCCTCATTTTTCTTAAAATTTCAATCTGCACTTTTTTGCTTCACTCAATGTATCCAGTTCTTATATATTTCTCCCTCCCTTACTCTTTGAGATTTGCTCCTGAACTATACTCAAAAACCCTTTTTGGTTTATCACATCAAAAAAATAAATGTCAAGTTTTCTTGATTTTTACTTGTCATAATGAAATTTTCTACTTCAGATTAAATAGAAAGAACAATACAATTAAATCCGAGTTTTCAAATACACAATAAAAGAATGAATTGAATGAATTACAACGAAAAAAACTGAAAAAATGATATAAATAGAGTAATGATATGGTATTTTTAAGAAAGGAGATTTTCCAATAAGCCCAATCCCAGTAAGCCAAATAATTGCTGTATATGCAGGAGCCATAAATCCCATTACACTCTGACTCCATGAAGACCCGGGAAAATATACCTGCATTAACCAAGACATAAAATAAACAAATATTCCAGCTACATATATCAATAAACCAATTTTCTGCTGCAGTTCTTTAATTTCTAATTTAAGAAACAAGGGGAAGAAGAAAACAATTATTCTCAAAATATTCTCCAATATCTTTATAAAATCCGGTATGTTATTCCAGAAGTTGTTTCTCCGATATAATTCTGGTAGTTTATCTGCAAATATAACATTCCATAAAAACACTGGAATCAGTAAAATAAAGCAATTTGATAAATAACTCACATTTTATCCTGAAAATTCAATAATAAAAGAAACTGATCTTTAGTCGAAAAGTTCCAGTTTAAATTAATCCCCATAATTTCAATCCTTCCCTGAAAAATAGAATTGCAAAGACAAATAATATCAAGCCAAGAACCCTAATTGAATAATTATAAATATTACTTCTTAGAAAAGCCTTTGATTTTTCTACTATCAAAGCTATGGTTATCTTTGAGCCGATAAGACTTCCATATAATCCAACAATAAAAAAAGACAACAGATAACATATTCACTCTGGATGCCTTTAATATAGTAGGTGCACCAATAGTAAACCAGAAAATATAAGGATGTGGATTAAGGAAATTCGCAATTACCCCCTTTTTAAGAGATTGTGGCTTGAGTTTTTGCAAATCCAGATTAATGCCTTTAAAAGTTATGCTTTCATAAGCCAGATATGTTAAAAAAATAGCACCAAGTATGGAAATTACCCCAAGTATTGAATTAAAATTCGACAATTTTGTAAGTATAAAGATTGTTATAAGCACAATGGGCACATCTGTTACAAGAGGTGCTATTGCAACTTTAAATCCTTCTTTTTTATTGTATTTCAGAGTTTCTGATATCACCAGAGTAAGTAAAGGCCCCGGGGAGATACCAGCTGCTAATCCAAAAACAATGCTCGAAAATAAAAATGGAATTGCTCCAATCATGATTTAAATAAATAAAATCATATTCATGCAATTTCCAATATTGACTGTTTTATCCAATATTGCATCATACAAAAAAGAATTATCCCAGTGCAACATCAAGAATCATCATAATAGTAAAACCTAATATAGCACTGACCGTAGCTATATCCACATTACCACCGGTTTGGGATTCTGGTATTAGCTCTTCTATAACTACATAAATCATAGCTCCAGCTGCAAAAGTTAAGGCATATGGGAGAAGTTTCTTTGACATAATTACTAAAGAAGCACCCATTACTGCACCTAATGGTTCCACCATTGCGGATAACTGTCCATACCAGAAACTTTTAAATCTTGAATGTCCCTCCCTTAATAGAGGAAGGGAAACAGCCATTCCTTCTGGAAAATTCTGTATTGCTATACCTATTGTCAATGCAATTGCAGCCATAAAAGTGGAAGTTTTAAGTAAGGCAACACTTCCAAAAGCAACACCAATTGCAATTCCTTCTGGAAAATTATGAATTGTGACTGCAAACATAAGCAATGTTGTTTTAGAAAATTTTGATTTAATTCCTTCTGATTTTTTAATAGGTAGAAAAAGATGAAGATGAGGGATTATGGAATCAATAAATTTTAAAAATAATCCACCAATCAGAAAGCCTATAGAAACAGGAATCCATCTCGGAAGATTCCCTTCAGAAGCTATATCTATTGCGGGAAGAAGCAGAGAAAAAAAGCTCGCTGAAATCATTATTCCAGCAGAAAAACCAAGGGAAGCATCTAATAATTTTCGGCTAAATTCTCTTCTTAAAAAAACAACTCCAGCTCCAAGCGCCGTAATAAACCATGTAAAAAGTGTCGCAAATAATGCCTGAATAGTAGGAGGTAATGATGAAAATTCAGACATTATTATTTTAAACTCCTTTATTTCTGTTATAAATTATAATTTCAATACACATTATTAAACTTTCCCCAGATTATATTACATTTATCCCCTCAACTCAATTTAAGATTCCTGAAAATCTCGGTTACCTTCAAATATAATGAAAAAAATTCAAACTTTTCCATATATTTCATATGTTTAAATACATTAATATTTCCTTCAAAACCAACATCTAACATAATTTTTCACTTTTTCGAAAAAGTGAAAAACTTACTTGTTAATGTAGGAAAATGAATTTTAATTCTGAGATTTTATGAATATTATATTTGATTCCATATGATTTGGTTTTTTAAAAATAATCTGAATCCTTCACCTACAAAAAACCCGAAAAATTAAGTCATTCAAAACTTCTAAAAATAATATTTTGATTAATTTACCTTTCATGTTATAATTAACTTTCGCGACCTGAAAGTCAGTCCTTCCACGGCTGAGGGGTCTCACGAAAAATAAAACACAGGAGGATATTTGTGAAAGGTAAAATTATATTATCCACAATTCTGGTATCTGTAATGAGCTTATCTGTATTCGCAGGATGGTTCATTCAGGAATCTTACAGGGAAGAGGATCAACCAAAAAGGCGTTTATTTTACATTCAAAATAACCGATTTAAAGTAGTTGAAAAAGACTTTACCTCAATAGTTGATGTAGAAAAGGGCATACTGTATTTTGTAAACAACAGTAAAAAAGTCTACTGGAAAGGAACACCTGCGGAGTTGAAAAAAGAAATTGATAATTTTAAAAATGCAATGATGAAAGAGATGATGAAAAATCTGCCGCCGGAGCAGAGAGAAGCCATGAAAAAAGAATTTGAAAAGAAATCCCCTATTCCAAAGGTTAAAATAGTTAAAACTTCTGAAAAGTCAGTAATTGCAAACTATCCAGCTGTAAAATATAAGGTATTTGCAAATAACGAGTTAAAGGAAGAAATCTGGTTGAGTTCCAAAATAAAAATAGGAAAAGAGATAAATACCAAAAAATTTGCAAGCTTAATGAAGGATATGAATAAAGCTACAGAAGGAACCGGAAGTTACGAAGCAAATTTAGAATATCAGAGCCTGATATTTACTGGTTTCCCATTAAAAACAGTAGAATATACAGAATATGGAATAAGATCCAGTGAAGCGACACTTGTGGAACAGAAAAACTTTTCCTCTTCAGAATTTGAAATTCCAGCCTCCTACAAAGAGGTCTCTTTAGCTGAATTTTTTAAAGGAAGATAAAAAAGAAAATTTTTAAAAGTATTTAGTTCACAGGTGGCTTTCTAAAAAAGTCACCTGTTTTTTTATTTTCCCTCAAAATAATATTCTCAAATCTCCAAATTATTTATTCTGTATTACTTCTCCGTCTGCTTCTTCTATTTCTCTTCTCTTCTCTTCCTGATACTCTTTAATCCTTGTCTGAAGTTTTTTATCCAAGCAGGCTAATATTTTAGCTGCAGCAAGTCCTGCCTGTTCTGGTTCAAGAACAACCATAGGACAAACTCCTGAAGGCATTCTTAAACTTGAGAAAATATCAGCTCCTGAAAATTTATCGCTATAGGGAGGACACGCAATCACAGGTCTAACAGTATTGGCATCCACAAAACCGCTCAATGCATTGCTTCTCCCAGCCACTGTAATAAAAACCGCATTTTCATCTTCATATTCCCTGATTATTTCTAAAACTTTGAGTGGAACCTTATGGGCTGATGCCACTCTTAGTATTGCTCTGATACCGAATTTTTCAAGTGTTTTTACAATTTTTTTTGACCATTCCATATCACTTTTCGATCCCATAATTATTATTACCTTCATTCTCTTAATTCCTCCTGATTTTTTACTATTTTACCATTTATCTCTTTAAGAATAAAAGGAAATAAGATGTAAAAATCCAGTTTTGATCTGCATAAGATTTTTATTCTTCCCAAATCTATGAAATAATACCCTCTCTTCATACTATCTCGATAAATTTCTGTAGAAAGAAAAAAAATATTACAAAAAGAGTAATGGTTATATACACCATGATCTTTCCCGAGTCTATAGAGTTTTAAACCAACTAAAAGAAACCCCACCATGAAAAAACCATCAGATAAAGTAGATAATACCTATAGTCTATTTTAATGCTTCCCCAGTGATGGCTGAAACAAAAGTCACAATTCCTAAATATGCTGTGTTTTTATGGAAAACACCTTTCAATATGACAAGTAAAATAATAAGAATACTTATAGCAAATAGGGCTTCACTTAGTCCAAATGTATTATTCTGTGCTACCAAACTTTCAACTGCTGAGGCTAAAATATTGCGCCTCATAATTGTATTAGCTAATGTATATTGGATAACTATCCACCATGTTCTATTTGATGCAATAAACTGAAGTGTTTCCACTCCATTCATATTTGGATTGTAATCCAAGATTAAGAGAAGCACACTGGGCGTTATCATACCAAGAACAATATAAAGAAATACTGAAATGCCTCCTGCCCTATAAAGTCTTCTCCATGATGGATCTGGACTTGCAATAACTTCTACTGATTTGTGTATAGGAGCTTCCATTCTATCCTCCTTTAATGCTTCTCAATTAGCGCAAGTTTACACAAAAGTAGAGTAGAAAGTATGCCTTTAATAAATTATTAAAATGAGTTATTACTGGCTTTTTTCCTGAAATATAAATTTTTTCATAATATCCAGAAAAGAAAGAAGTTCTTTGGGTACAGATGAAACACGACGTGATGCTCGGATTTTTATAGATTTTCCATTTTTTATGGTCTCCAATATTTCATACACATCATCTGCAATAGGCTTTTCAGGAAGATATTCTTTTTTCAAAGTTAATTTAGAAATTTTCTCGAATTTTTTCTTGATTTCAATTAATTGCTTTTTAGATAGTCTGAATATTTTTATTTTCCTATTTTTTCTTTTCAACTTAAACCATCCATCCGAATATAATCTGACCTCTTCACTAAAACCTGCAATTCCGCCCTGTATTTTATAAGTTACCCATGGTTTGAGTTTAAATATTATCTTACAAGAGGACTTGTTTCCTGCTCTATCATAAATTACTGTTTGCAGTATATTTTCCCCTTCCCTTAGATATTCTTCTTTCAATTTTCCGCTTGCTCTTTCATCTTCTATTTCAAAAAGAGAAGAAATATCTTTTCCATTAAGAAAAACCTTTAGGGAATTCTTGTTTATCCCACTTACAACACATTTATCTCGATACACAATTTCTATAACTGGTGTGAATTCAGTTATTGTAGATTCATTGTTTGGTGACTTTATAAAAATATCAGGAGTTGATTTATCAGACAAAAAAGCAAGTGCTATACCCGAAGGCCCCCCATTAAAAAGAACTATCTCGCCAGTGGCACATAAATCAGGATAAGTATGGTCAGGATCATAGTGTTCTGAAAATCTTTCTAACCCTTTGTCTATTTTAATAACTTTTTTCTCCTCAAGATTAATAATATAAACTCCTTTTTCTCCTTTGTAAGAACCATTAAAAACAACTTTCCTCCCATCTTCGCTAACCATCAGTTTATGCCATGGTTCCCAGCTTTTTATATTAAGATCCATTAATAGATTATTTGTATTCAAATTCACAATTTTTAAAATATCTTCAGGATACTTATCCACAACATATGCGATTATTTCTCCTGAACCGTCTGTAGCAATGGATTTGATTTCTCCTTTTTCTCTAATTATTTGAGTTCTCTCTGTCCCATTGAGATTAACCTTCCAAATCTGATTCCCTTTTAAATAAAAAACTGATTTTTCAGAAAGAGCAATGACACTCATACCTCCTCTCGGAATATAACCCTCATCTAACTTTCTAAAGCCTGAACCATCTGTTTTGATGAAACCAATATAATTTGGATCAGCATCAATCCCTCTGAAAATAACAAAAACACCATCCTTGCTTATATGAGGTTCTATACTGTGAGAATAACCTCCATACTTTCTGGGAAGACTATGGGTCAACCTCTTAATCATGCCCTTTCCTAAATCCATTAAAAGAATTTCTTCTATCTCGTTCTTTCCTATTTTCGCACTGAAACAGAGTTTTCTCAGATGTAAATCAATATCCCAGTTCTGAGTTCTAATCGATGGCACATAGATTTTATTACCTTCATTGTCTGTCCCAGGAATTTTAATTTTTTTAAAATCATTAAGATAAATAGATTGAAAGCCAATTTCATTAAGTCCAATTCTAAAAACAATTTTATCTCCAAAAGGTGTAACTCTTGC
The DNA here is from genome assembly GCA_002010665.1 of Candidatus Aminicenantes bacterium JdFR-78. GTDB lineage: Bacteria > Acidobacteriota > Aminicenantia > JdFR-78 > JdFR-78 > JdFR-78. The sequence continues at coordinate 19,982 of MTON01000036.1, read as the reverse complement.
ATAACCAATACCGGGAACATGTTTGGACTTATCAGGTGTAGGCAAAGCAATAACGAACAATTCATCATCCTTATAAAGCACATTCTGCAATTCAGGTTTAAATGGAACAAATATTTTGAGTGCTATTTTGTGATATTCAATATTCCCCGAATGAATTTGAGAAAAAATTAATAAAAGGAAGAATACAGGAATGAATATCCTCATTAGTATTTTTTTATTCATTTTCATTAATATTTTTATGAACTCAATTTACTACCTTATTTTAATTTCTTTTAAAAATTATTAAATTTAAAAATAAATGTCAATTTCCCATCCTGTTTCTATTTCAAAAAATGAGAAATCACCTGCGAGTTAAATCTTTTTTCGCTTCTTAGAAAATTCAATTGTAAGCCATCTGTTGAAATTTCTTTGTCCCATGATGGTAAATTATGTCCTATATTCCTCATAACCTTTATAATTATATTAAATGAAATAGGGTGCTTTGCATTAGAAAATAAGAATAACTTACATAATTAAGTGCTTAATGAACTAAAGCCTATTTTAAATACTGTCCATCTCCAATAAAATAATTGCAAAAAAGAAATAATGTGAATTTTTAAAGGTAAGTTTTAAAAAATTTTCTTCAGGCTTTTAATTGTTAATTTTCCCCAGACGAAGCTAAGTGTGGCTGCTGTCACATTTCCCAGAACTATTCCCCACCAGATTCCAATGAGCTTATAATTAAGAAGAATTCCGAATAAGTAACTGAAAAATACCTGCATTATAATTGTTCTCAAGAAGGTAACTGCAAGGGCTTTTTCGCCATGACCTATCCCTTGAAACATTGAGGAAGTTAGCATTCCAAATGGAACAGCTGGAAGGAACCATACCAATGAGCGGAAAGCTTTTATTAAATCACCATGTATGTGTACTGCATCTTTTGAATAGGTAAAAAGATAGGAAAGTTGAGGAGCCAAAATTACAACCAAAATAACAATACCAATCTCTATGATAAATCCAAACTTTATACTGTAAAGATAGCCTTTCTTTAATTTATTAATATCCCTTGCACCATATGCAGATGCTGTCACTGCAGTAACACCAATCGCAATTCCTAATAGAGGAACAATCCCTATCATTATAATGCGCCATGCGCTCGTGAATATTGCAATTCCATCAGTGCCTCCTGCTTTTACGATTATGATGTTCAAAATTATCATAGTGAGGGACATTGAAAGCTGAGCAAAGGATGATGGAATTCCCACTCTAAGAATTTCTTTTATTATTCCAGTATTAAATTTAAATGATTTAAATTTTATATCAACATATGTATCCTTTTTTATAAAAAGCCAGTAAATCATTAATAATGAAGTAATAAAAATTGAAGTAAGTGTGGCCCAGGCTGCACCAACCACTCCCAATCTGAATTTATAAATAAAAATTGGATCCAGAAACATATTCAAGCCAGAACCAAGAATCATTGCATACATAGCCCGTTTCGTATCTCCTTCTCCTCGAAGTATACCACTTGCAATGTTTGTAAAAACCAGAATTATTGCACCTCCAACAAGTATTTGTCCATAATTTACAACTAATTGAAGAACCTCGCCTTTAGCTCCAATTGAAGTAAATATTTTTCTAAGAAAAGGGAATATTAGAGAACTTAATAAGATTCCTATAATGAAACCGATTACAAGAGTATGAATTGCAGAAGAATCAGCCATCTTTTTGTTCTTTGCACCAATTTTTCTGGATATAGCTGAACTTCCACCTATTCCAATTCCAATGGCAAGGGATAAAATAATCATGAATAAAGGAAAGAATAAACCAATTGCAGCTAATGCATTTGAGCCAAGCCCAGCAACCCAGATACCGTCCACAATGTTATAAAGTGCCTGAACAAACATTGCAACAATCATTGGCCCGGAAAGCTTAAGCACAGCTTTTTTTGGATCTCCGAGTAAAGTTTTAACCCCCCGAGTCAAATTTTCATCCATTCTTCCTGCATCTTCTTCCATTTTTGAAATTAAAAGTATAAAAAATTTTCTCTTTTATGGAAAGTTTTTTCTTTCTTTTCCACTTTTTCGAAAAAGTGAAAAATTAAACTAAACTAAAGTTAAACTTGAAATATCTGAACTAAATATGATAAAAGATAAACAGCATTAAATAGACAAAGGTGGGAGAATGGATTATCTTCTTCAACTTTTTAAAGCTTTAGCTAATACTAAAAGAATTCAAATTATTGAATATCTTTTAAAAAATGGAGAAACACATATTGATACAATTGCTAAGGATTTGAAAATTCCTCTTGCCACATGTTGTAGAAATCTCAAGATTCTTGAAAAAGTGTATTTGGTACTGAGTAAGATCAAAGATGGCAAAGCTTTTTATAAAATAAAAAACCCGAGCGAACACCCTTATCGAAAGGCTCTGGTTGGACTCATCAGACATCGGTTTAAAAAACAATATTCCACTTTTTCGAAAAAGTGAAAAATATAATTCAGTTCATATTTTAGAGCTTGAAGGATAAAAAAATTTAAAGAAAAATTGCAACCATAAAAGAAATATCTCGTATGAATGTTATGGATTTGCTCCCTTCTTTGAAAAGGAGGTATGTGAGAAAATGAAATCAAAAGGTATTTTAATATTTTCCCTTTTATTTTTTTTAATATTTACAATGGGTTTCAAATCGACTACAAAATCTAATCTATCTGATTCATTCGTGATCAAAAATGTAAGAATTTTTGATGGCGAAAAAGTAATTCCCGAGGGATCTGTCATTATAATCAATGGGAAAATTAATGCTGTTGGTAAAAAAATCTTTATTCCAGAAAGTGCTCAAATAATTGAAGGGAAAGGAAAAACTCTATTGCCAGGACTCATTGATTCACATGTTCATATAATTAATACACAGGCCCTTGAGCAGTGTTTAATTTTTGGTGTTACCACAGTTATTGATATGTTCATGGATGTAAATTTAATGAAAACAATAAAGGAAAAGCAGAAATCTGGCCAGGCTCAGAATATGGCTTATCTTATCTCAGCAGGAACTCTTGCAACAGCTCCAGGAGCTCATGGAACTGAATACGGAATCAACATTCCAACTTTGAGCAAACCTGAAGAAGCTTCTGCCTTTGTTAAATCCAGAATTGCTGAGGGTTCTGATTTTATTAAAATAATTTATGAAGAAGGAAAATCTTCTCGTTCCTTAAAACTATCTACAGTATCTGCTCTTATTAAATCCGCCCATAAAAATGGAAAAATAGCTGTGGTTCATGCAGCCACTTTAAAAAATTGTATTGATGTAATAAAAAGTGGAGCAAATGGGCTTGCACATATCTATTTCAATAATGCTTATAATCCACATTTCGGTCGTCTTATGGCAAAACACGAGGCTTTTATCATCCCTACTCTCGCTGTAATTGAAGGAATGAATGGAATTTCTGATGTCCAATCACTAGTTAAAGATACTAACATCTCTCCCTATCTTACACCAAAAGACATTAAATTCCTTACTGCAAAAATAGCGAAAGAACTTACTTCAAAAGAGAAAAAATCTAAAATTGAAATTATCAAAAAAGTTATCAGACAATTAAAAGAAAATCATGTTCCAATTTTAGCTGGAACTGATGCACCAAATCTCACAACAACTTTTGGAGCTAGTCTACATCATGAGCTTGAACTTCTTGTAAAAGCTGGATTAACTCCTCTTGAAGCTTTAAAATCAGCCACCCTACTTCCTGCAAAAGAATTCGGTATAAAAGGAAGAGGAGCAATCAAGCCAGGTGCTATTGCAGACCTTATTTTAGTAGATGGAGATCCTATTAAAAATATAAAAGTAACAAGACGAATTGTTGCTATCTGGAAAGAGGGAAAAAGAGTGGATAGAGAAAAATATCGCTTAATGGTTAAAAAAGAATGGGAAAGAATAGAGGAGTTAAAAAAGACTCCTCCTCCAGAAAATTTAAAATCAGGACTTATTAGTGATTTTGATAGTGATAAAATAGACTCTAATTTTGGAGCTGGATGGGTGATTTCAACTGACTCTGTCTTAGGTGGAAAGTCAAAAGCAGAAATGAAATTGACTAAAGGAGGAGTAAAAGGAAGTCGAGGATCGCTTCTTGTAAAAGGAGAGATAATTGAAGGAAACTTTATAAAGTGGGCAGGTATCATGTTTAATCCTGGACAAACTATCATGGCTCCTGCAAATCTTTCATCAAAGAAGGCAATCTGTTTCTGGGCAAAAGGCACACCAAGAAAGTATGCAATTATGATCTTTGCTCAGCATCTCGGTTTTTTCCCTTCAATTAAAACTTTTCAACTCGGACCTGAATGGAAAGAATATGTTTTTTATTTTAAAGACTTTAATCTTGAAGGTTATGATATTCAAGGAATATTTATAGGAGCTTATCAGGAAACTGGAGAATTTTGGTTTCAAATAGATAATGTTCATTTAAAATAAGAAGATTGACTTACAAAGAACCCCCCTACTGACTATTTACTTATTTAAAAAATATAAAATTTTCTTGAATTTGTGAAATTTTTATGGTATGTTAGTGAATGGTCACTAACATGAAAAGATCAATATTTTCACTTGAGGAAGAAACAAGAAAAAAGGAAATCATCGACATATCCTTAAAAATTGTGGATGAATATGGGGTAAAAGGACTTACTGTGGCAAGAATTGCCAAGGAAATAGGTTTTGCTGAATCAGCACTCTATAGGCACTTCAAATCAAAAAAGGAAATTATTTCATTAATACTGGACAGCATCCATCTTGAAGCAAAAAAGAATTTTAAGGAAATAGTAAATAATGCAAAGGATGTATTCGAAGCCCTGAGCGAACTGCTAAAAAATCATTTAGAATTCCTTGAAAAATATCCTGGAATATTTAAAGTCCTCTACTCTGACGAAATCCATATAGGTGATGAATTTCTTCTCGAAAAACTCAATAATGTAATCAATACTGTGATTTCAATCATTGAGAATGCGGTAAATATTGGTAAAAGGAAAAAATTAATAAAAGAAAATGTAAATCCAGCACTTGCTGCCATTCATTTTCTTGGAATAGTCCAGACTGCCTTCTCCTTCTGGACAATAAAAAATAGGAAATCTTCTTTGATAAAAATAGGAGATAGTTTACTAAACCAGTTTTTTGAAGGAATAAGGGCATAAATTTTTTTAATATAAGAGAGTGAATATTCACTCTCAGGAGACAAGAGATGCTCGGAAAAATAGCTGAATTCATTATTAAAAAAAGGTGGCTTGTAATTACAGTTACTGGAATTCTTACCATTTTCTTCATTTACCAAATGAAGAATTTATATTTTGAGAACAGAATAACTGAATGGCTCGACAAAAAAGACCCCATCATCAAACTTTTTATTGACATAGGAGATAAATTCGGAACCAATGAACTTGTAATGATCGCATTGAAATCCAGGAATGGAGAAATCTTCTCGAAAGAAAATTTAATCAAACTTCGCAATTTAACTGAAAAGCTCAAACAATTTAAAGAAATTTCCCATGTAAAATCAATAATTAACATGCCGGATATCAAAAGGATTGAAGATGGAATAGAGGTGAGAGATTTTCTTGAAGACATTCCGGAAAACAGCGATGAACTTAAAAAGATAAAAGAATATGCTCTCTCAAAAGAATCTTATGTGAACAACATAATTTCAGAAAACGGAAATTTATTAGCCCTTGCTATTTATATTAAAAGCGGAGAAGATCCTGTTAAGACATTTGGAGAAATCATAAAGCCTGAGGTTGAAAAGTACTTCTTAAAAGTAGCTGAAATCTATTATGGAGGCGACCCTTCTACAGCTTACTTTGCGGACGACTTCCTAAAAAAGGATTTAAAAAAATTAGTTCCTATTATTATTCTGGCAATTGTAATTATCCTTCTCATGAGTTTTGGAAATGCAAGAGGCGTTATTCTACCATCTTTAGTTGTTTTTATTGCAACTCTCTGGGTTTTTGGATTAATGGGTTTCATGAAAAGTCCAATGAATTTAATCACCCCTGCCCTACCTGTCTTGCTCATAGCCCTTGGTTCTGCTTATGGAATTCATGTAATGTCAAAAATCTTTAGTGCTAACAATTCAGTATCTAATCTTTCACCTGAAACAAAACTGAAAAAGGCAATTTCAGAGGTATTTGTGCCTGTAATTATGGCAGGTCTTACTACAATTATAGGTTTCTGTTCTTTTCTCACTGCAAAATTTTCAATTGTAAGCGAATTTGGAATTTTCTCTGCAATAGGAATCTTATTCTCAACTCTCATAGCAATTTTTTTCATCCCTGCAATGTACAGAATTTTACCTTTAAAAAATATAAACAAAAAAAACAAAAACAGGGAAAAGCTATCTTATTTTCTAAAGAAAATTTCAAATCTTGTAATAAATTATCCCAAAGGTGTAATCATTATATCTCTCACAATATTTATAATTTTCATTTTATGGATTCCAAAGATTGAAAAGAAGGTTAATTATATTGAATACCTTCCAAAAAACAGCATTCCAAGAGTCTCCTTTAATGTTATAAAAAGGAGTCTTGGTGGAGCTTATCCACTCACAATTTATTTTAAAGGCAACAATCTAAAATCTCCTTCTATATTGAAAATAATGAGGAGGATCGAAAATTATATTTTGAACCTTCCAGAAGCAAAAAATCCTTTTTCAATAACAGATTTCATCCAGGAAATCAATTATCAATTGAATGACTGGTACCATATTCCAGACACATATAGAGGGGTTGGGAATTTATGGTTTTTTATGGAAGGAAGGGAGGAATTAAAACAGGTGATTACAGAGGATTTTCAGGAAGGTTTGATTTTCTCAAAAATACCTGAGTCAGATTTTAAATTTGCGAAAAATGTTAGGGATAAAATTAAAAATTTTCTGGAAAAAGAGTTTTCAGGAAAATTTTATGAATATAGATTAGAAAATCTGGATAAAGAGACTGAAATCAAGCTCAGAATAAGGGAAATGGAAAATATATTAGATGAAATAAAATGGCTTTCTGAATATTATGGTGGAAAAAATAGTTTTAAAAGAGAAATTGCAAGAAAGAAACTAACTGACTTAATTCAAAATATGCCAGAACCCATAGATGAAGATGTATTAAAGATTATAGACGAGAAATTTAAAGAATATATATTCTCTGATTATTTTGATTTTTGGATCTCTCAAAGAATAAAAAATGAACTTTATGAGACTTTAAAAAAAGAAATATTGAGAAAGGAATTCAAAACACAAAATATTTTAAAAATACTTAAAAAATTGATTCCTGATTCTGAATATGATGATGAAATTGCAAATGATGTTGCAGATACGTTGATTTTTACAATCAATGAAGCGAAAAGAATTGCTTTTATTGAAAGAGCTATTGAAAGTCTGGGCAATGCTTTTTCTGAAAATTTATTAAAGAATGAAAATTTTTATAAAAAAATGAAAGGACTTTTATATGAAATAACAGATAATCTCGTTATTCTTAAAGAGGAAGAATTTAATGGTATAATTGGAAAACAAATTAAACTCGAGAAAGTTGAACAGAGTGGATTCCCATCATTCATGACAAGACTTGATAAATTTCTATTCACTTCTCAGATTCAATCACTTCTCCTCGCATTTATTGTTACATTCATTGTGATGGTAACAATGAGAAAATCATTTATTCTCGGTGCAATTTCAATAATTCCTATAACATTTACTCTTGGAATCATATATGGATTTCTCGGTTTATCAAATATTCCTCTTGACTATGTAACTATGACAATTGCAGGAATTTCAATTGGAGTTGGTATAGATTACGCAATTCATCTAATTTATGAGATAGGAATAAATGTAGATAGAGGTCATCCTCTGATTGAAGCTATAAGACTTTCTTATTTTGAAAAGGGAAAAGCCATAATTGTAAATTCTTTGGCTGTAATGACAGGTTTTGCAGTTCTTCTTCTCTCTTCAATGAGTCCGCTTCGTCATCTTGGTGAAGTAATGATAGGCTCAATGTTTCTATCTGCTTTCTCTGCCCTTACAATACTACCTGCTGTTATTTTATTGGTTAAACCAAAAATTGGAGGTAAAAAATGAAAAAATTAATTTTTATATTCTTTAGTTTATTTTTAATTCTAAATTTTAATCTCTGGGCAATAACTGGAAAGGAAATTTTAAAAAAAGTTGAAGAAAGAACAATTGGGGAAAGAGCACCAAAGGATGTTGAGGCAATAATGAGCATGACTATAGTGAGTTCAAAGGGAAAAAAGAAAATAAGGGAACTCAAAGTTTGGTCCAAAAACAATATTGATAAAGATGACTGGAGGGTCATGAAATTCCTATCTCCTCCGGATGTGAGAAATGTGGGTTTCCTAGTTCTATCAGATGATCGGATGTATCTTTATCTTCCGGAATTTCACAGGATAAGAAGAATTGCATCCCACAATAAAAAGGAAAGTTTTATGGGCTCGGATTTCTCTTACGAGGATATGGGAACATCTGGATTTACAAGATTTTATGATGCAAAGCTTTTGAGTGAAAATGAAAATGAGTGGGTCTTAGAACTCACGAGAAAATCTGGTGTCTCAAAACCATATTCTAAAATTAAAATGTGGGTTTCAAAAGAAATAGAAATTCCTTTTAAAATGGAATTATATGATGATTCTGGAAAATTATGGAAACTAGCAGAACAGGAAGCAAAAAAAATTGAAAATTATTGGATTCCAGTAAAAATAAAAATGACAAATGTAAAAAAGAATTCTTATACAGTGCTTGAAATGAAAGATATTAAAGTTGATCAAGGGCTTGGGAATCAAATTTTCACACAAAGATTTTTGAGGAGGAGAGTAAAATGAAAAAGGTACTGATTTTACTTTTTGCCCTGTTATTTTTCCTAACACTTGGATACGCTGGAAATATTGACTTTTCAGGGAGGGTAAAACTTTTCACATCGCTCTTTCTTTCTCAAAATAAGAATGGTAAATATTTCACCCATGAGACTGGTGAATTTGCTTTTAAAAGACTTGAAACAAGGCTAAAATTAGCAGGTTATGTGACTGATAATGTCAGTTATGGAGTAAGACTCGATGCTTTTTCCCGACCCGATGCAATATTTAATCAGGTCTCATTCCCCGAAGCAAGTATTCTCGGCACTCCATCAGCAACAGAGCCCTTTGAACTATCCCTTTATGAGGGCTATATTAAAATTACAAATTTTCTTATTGAAAATCTTGATCTCACAATTGGTAAACAGCGCATCCAATGGGGAACAGCTGATAAGATGAATGTGGTTGATAATCTTAATCCAGTGGATTTTGCGAACTTTTTCACTTTTGACCCTGATTATTTTGCAGAGCGACGGCCACAAAATGCAATTAATTTGGAATATTATATTTCTGATTTCACAAAGATTCAACTTATATGGCTCCTCTCGCGACAGTATGCTCCCCTACCCTCGGGCTTTACATACATGCTCATGAAGAATTACAACTTACCTGTCTATATTGAAAGTGAAAAACTGCTCTTAAGAAATACCAATTACGGTTTGAGATTTTCAACTGTATTCCTCAATACTGATGTTGGATTGAGTTATTACTCAGGGAATTATCATCTTCCAGTTCTGTACAAGATTTCCCAATCACCATACTGGACGCCATCTCAATATTATAAATACCCTGAAAAAGATATTTTTGGGATTGACCTCTCAGGAGAAATACATTCCATTGGCTGGTGGGCAGAATTTTCTTATATCAAACCTGAAAAAATAAAGGGGCACTTGGAAACACAGATTTTAATTGGAAAGAAATATCTACCTGTGAAAAAAGAATTTCCAGTTTTTGAAAAAGGATATTATAAGTGGGTAATTGGTGCAGACTATACAATTGGAATAGGGAACGGTATATATCTGAATGCCCAGTATTTACATGGATTTTTTGATGAAAGAGACTATTCTGTTCTATATGAAAAATATTTAGGATTTAAAAAAGGAATGTTCTTTGGAGAAATTGAAGATTATCTGATTACAAGAGCAGAGTATAAAATGCTGGAAGACAATCTTAAAATAGAACTCGGAGGAATTATGGAATTCGCCAAGAAAAATGCTTTTTCTTTCATCCCTTCCATCGAATATAGATTCTCTGACGCTGTTATTTTTCAGATGGGCGCTTTTATTGTTTTTGGAGACGAAGAAAATACAAAATTTGGTGTATTTAAGAAAGACAAACTTCTATACATGCTTTTTAAAGTTGATTTTTAGTTTTGACTATATTGATATAATTTAATATAATTTAGCAAAGTGAAAGAAAGTAGAGTCATCGCATTCTTTTTGGGAATTATTTCTCTATTTATAATTGGTGTATTTCTGAAATATTCAAAACCTGTGCTCGTTCCCTTTTCCCTTGCTGTGTTTCTCTCTTTCCTATTGAATCCTGTGGTGGAATTTTTAACAAGGAAAAAAATCCCCAAAGCTATTGCAATCATATTTATATTGATTTTTACATTCATTCTTCTTTATTTACTCGGTTTGCTACTTTATTCAAGTGGAAAAGCTTTTGCTTCTGATTTACCCCGTTACGGGAAAAAATTTGACGTCCTTATTACAAATCTATCACAGAAATGGAAGCTAACTTCTGGTAGACTCGAATCAATTGATTGGGCAAAACAACTAAACTTTTCATCTATTGCCTCTTTTCTTCTCTCAAGCCTTGGTTCGTTTTTGAAATTTCTCACAAATCTTTTTTTGGTGTTGCTATTTCTTGTTTTTATACTGGCAGGTAGAGGAAGACTAAGGGATAAGATTCTTAAGAGTTTTAAGGGTCAAAACTCAAAAAAAATCATTGAAATTATATCCAATGTTGATCGGCAGGTCTACAGGTATCTTTCAATAAAAACATTTATAAGCCTAATAACAGGAATTCTGGCAGGATTAGTTCTCTATATTTTTGGTGTAAATTACGCAGTACTATGGGGTTTTCTCACTTTTCTTTTGAACTATATTCCAAATCTCGGTTCAGTTATAGCAACTGTGTTTCCTGTTCTCATGGCAATTATTCAATTTGAAAAAATTTGGACAGCTTTATGGATTTTACTAATCCTGATTGTAATTCAAACATTAATGGGAAATGTCATTGAGCCGAGAGTCCTTGGAATAAGGCTTGGTCTTAGCCCGCTTGTCGTGATTCTTTCCCTTATTTTCTGGGGATGGCTTTGGGGAATTGTAGGAATGATTTTGGCGGTCCCAATTACATCAACAATTAAAATTATATGTGAGAATATTCCAGAACTTCGAGTCGTAAGTGAATTGCTGAGCCAATAATTTTCAGCAAGTCAAATGAAAAGCACCAACTGTCTTCTTTGATTGGAACATTTCATTAAAAAGTGTAACTGCTTTTTTGGTTTTCTCTATATATAATTCAATCCCTTGCTCTTTGATAAATTCTCTTAAATCGTCGGGAACTTTCATAATCCCGTAAAATCCCGTCCCAATAATCAATACTTCAGGTTTTTCGGATAGAATTTCTTTTATATCCTCCTTGCAAAGAGAATGCCCTTTTTTTCTCCACCATGAATCTTTTATTCTATCAGGAAAAATAATTAAATCTGAGGTATATTTCCTATCATTGACAATCATTTGACCAAAAGTGTAAGATTTGATAATCATCTTCCCTTCTCCAGTATTTTTTTACAATTATTACAGAATTCATGGGATTTGTAATCCGTATCCTGAAGACTATTCGAAAAATGCATGACACACCTTGAGTTTGGACAGTGATTTAGTCCAAAACAATGTCCGAGTTCATGAATTGCCTCTTTTAATATTCTCAATTCAAATAGCTTTTGATCAGGTCTTAAACCATAGTATTCCTGTCTTAATCTTGTAATTGATATCAGAGCAGTCTTTCCTCCAAGTTCTGCCTGACCGAATACAAAATTAAGATGGGGAACATACAGATCAACATCAGTAATTCCAAGGAGTTTTATAGCATCTCTTGGAATCCTTCTTTTTAATTCAGATAAAAATACGGGCGAAAGATATTGATTTCTTTTTGGATTATATGCTGAAGAAGGAATACCCAATTCTTTAGTGATTTTCACCTTATACCCGAATCTCTTTTCAAGTTGAATTGCCAATCTTTTTAAAATACCTGCATCTATTTTATTAAATGGAATTATATAAATTGTCCCTTTCATTTACTTTTTTTGCATGAAAAATAACTCTGCAACAAAATCCTTTATTCTCTTCCCGAATATACTTTCCAAAACTTTTTTCGCAGCTCTCTGCTCTGCACTTTTTTTGGTTCTGCCTTCTGCTTGAGCAAGCGATTGACCTTTCCACATCACTTCGACTTTAAATGTTTTATTATGCTCAGGACCACTTTCCTCAATTACCTTATAGGATGGAGGAGGTAAATTTCTTTTTTGATAATATTCCTGAAGAGCTGACTTATAGTTATCCACATAAAAGGACTTTCCTTTCAATTTTTTAAAGAAACTTTGAAGAAATCTTCTTAGGAATTTTCTTGCTTTTGAAATTCCACTATCAAGATAAATAGCAGCAATAAGAGCCTCAAAAGCACCTGCAAGGATTTTTGTCTTTGTTCTTCCACCAGTTAATAGCTCTCCCTTTCCAAGCAAGAGATACTCTCCGAGATTAATCTTTTTTGCAAATTCACATAGGGTGGAAGCATTTATTGCGGTTGACTTTAGTTTTGAAAGATAGCCTTCTGAGAAATCAGAAAAGTTCTTATAGATATATTCAACTACAATAAAATTCAGAATAGCATCTCCAAGAAATTCGAGTTTCTCATTATGCTCATTTTCATTCTGATGTTCATAGCTGTATGAACTATGTGTCAAGGCTAATTTTAGAAGCTCTTTATTTTTAAATTCATAGCCTATTTCCCTTTCCAATATTTTTATCTTATCCTCAATCATTACCATTCACCTTTCATCCCAGACAATTTTTCCATTTACTATAGTCATAACTGGAGCTCCCCTTAATCTCCATCCATGGAAAGGTGTGTTTTTACTCTTTGATTGAAATTTATTTTTATCCACAATTATTTCCTTGTGAAGGTTTAAAATTGTTATATCTGCATCTGCTCCGACCTGAATTTTTCCTTTATTTTTGAGTCCGAGAATTGATGCAGGATTTGTTGAAAAGAGCTCAATACATCTCTGAATTGAAATTACCCCTTTATTGACAAAATGGTCAAGAATTAAGGAAATAGCTGTTTCAAGTCCATTTATGCCGAATGGAGCAAAATCGAATTCAACATTTTTCTCATCCTCTGTGTGAGGAGCATGGTCTGATGCTATAACATCAATCAAACCATTTTTCATTGCGTCTACTAAGGCATCAACATCGCTTTTGCTTCTCAAAGGAGGTTTAACCTTCAAATTTGTATCATAAGTTTCAAGACATGAGTCCGTTAAGATTAAATGATGAGGTGTTACTTCTGCACTAACTCTAACACCCTTCTCTTTTGCTACTTTCAAAAATTCCACCGAACCTTTTGTACTTATATGAGCAATGTGGAGTTTAGCTTTAGTCCTTTCAGCCAATATTAAATCTCTAACAACCATTATCTCTTCTGAGGCTGGAGGAATTCCAGTAAGTCCAAAGAGATACGAATAAAAACCCTCGTTCATTACCCCATTCTGACTCAAAGATTTATCCTCACAATGGTCTATTATTGGCACATCTATTAATCTGGAATATTCAAGTGCCCTTCTCATCAAATTGCTATCTGAAACAGGTTCGCCATCATCTGAAAAAGCAATTGCTCCAGCATCTCTGAGGTCAACCATATCTGTAAGTTCTTTGCCTGCTGAACCAACGCTTATAGCAGCCACTGGATACACATTAACTACTGCTTTTCTTTTTGCTTCAGATATTATGTATTCTGTAACACCTCTATTATCATTTACAGGATTTGTATTTGGCATACAACATATTGTGGTAAAACCTCCTTTTGCAGCAGCTTTTGAGCCTGTTTCAATAGTCTCCTTGTCTTCTCTCCCAGGCTCTCTTAAATGTACATGCATATCAATAAAACCAGGTGCTACAACCAGACGAGTTGCATCTATTATTTTTGCCTGGCTATCCTCAATCTTTGCTTTTATGTCTACGATTTTTCCTTTTTCAATTAAAATATCAAGGGTGTCGTCAATTCCGGATGAGGGGTCAATTACTCTACCATTCTTTATTAAAATTTTCATTTGCCCCCTCCACCTAAAAGAAGATATAAGATAGCCATTCTCACTGCTATGCCATTTTCCACCTGTTTCAGAATCACCGATTTTGAACTATCAGCCAGATCTGTAGATAATTCAATTCCTCTATTTATTGGACCAGGATGCATGATTATAGCATCCTTTTTAGCATTTTTCATTTTTTCAGGAGTCAAACTATAGAGATTACGATATTCTCTTAGAGATGGGAAAAAGTTTTTACCTTGTCTTTCCCGCTGAATTCTTAACATCATTACAACATCTGCATCTTTTAGGGCATTATCAAAATTATAGTCAATCTCCACTCCAAATTCTTTAAATTCAGGTGGGACAAGAGGCGGTGGCCCACTGAGCACAACTTTAGCTCCCATTTTTGTTAAAAGGAAAATATTGGATTTAGCAACTCTGCTGTGAAGTATATCCCCTGCAATAACAACCTTTAATTTAGAAAAATCTCCCTTCATCTGCCTTATTGTCAGGGCATCCAGAAGTGCCTGCGTCGGGTGTTCATGAGTCCCATCTCCTGCATTGATCACAGAAGATTTACAGAAGGTTGTTAAAAAGTAAGGTGCACCTGATGCTGGATGTCTGATTATTATGGCATCAGGTCTCATTGCTTCAAGATTCAGAACAGTATCCTTCAAAGTTTCCCCTTTTGCAACACTACTCACACTAGAATTAAAATTTATTATGTCAGCACTCAACCTTTTAGCAGCAATCTCGAAAGAACTTCTTGTTCGAGTGCTTGGCTCATAAAAAAGATTGATTATGGTTTTTCCTCTTAAGGTTGGAACCTTTTTAATTTCCCTTATTGAAATTTCTCTGAAGGACTCAGCGGTATCCAGTATTGTTAAAATATCCTCTTTATTTAAATCCTTTATACCCAATAAATGTTTATGATTAAACGCCATTTTTTTATCCTCTCTGATTAAATTTCAGAAGGCTCTGTTATCAGGACTTCGTCCTGCCCATCAATCTCCTTTAAGTGAACCTTCACGATTTCACGCCTTGATGTGGGCAGGAATTTTCCAACATAATCAGCTCTTATTGGCAATTCACGATGGCCTCTGTCAATAAGAACAGCTAGCTGAATTGTTTTAGGTCTTCCAAGATCAATGAGGCTGTCCATCGCAGCTCTTACTGTTCTTCCAGTAAAAAGAACATCATCCACGAGGACCACATCCTTGTTTTCCACCGGAAAATTTATTTCAGTCTTTTTCACTACAGGCTGAGGATGAAGTGCAGAAAAATCATCTCTGTAAAGGGTTATATCCAGTATGCCCACTGGAACTTCTATTTTCTCAATTTCCTTTATGATGTCTGCTATTCTCTGGGCAAGATAAATTCCTCTGGTTCTTATGCCTATTATTACAACATTATCCAGATCCCTGTTTCTTTCTAGAATCTCCATGGTAATCCGGTTCAAAGCTCTTTTGATTTTTCGAGCATCCATAATTTTAGCTTTAATTTTTTCAGTCATGTCTCACTCCTTTCGTGATTACAATTTTGGATTTTTTACTGAAGTTCATTCTTACCTAAGAGAATGCATTATCTTTTAAAAAAAGTCAAGCTGATTATTCAATAAGCTGTTTATAATCTAAAGTATTTATGCTAATATAAGAAAAATAGAAAATAAAGAAATAACAGGCAGATTTAATGAATTTAAACATAAAAAGACATAAACATAAACGTTTTTCGATTTCTAATTTTCGATTTCCGTTTTCCGTTTTTTAATCTTTCAAGGAGGTGAATTAAAATGAGGGACAGTTTTTCTCAATTTGCATTCAAAATGCCAAGAGTCTCAGGAAAAGCTATAAAAACAATAATTGGCATAGTTATAATTCTGATTCTTGTATTCGGCTCCATTTATCAGGTCAGTCCTGAAGAAGTCGGTGTTATACTCCGATTCGGAAAATATGTCAGAACAACAGGACCAGGACTTCACATGAAGTTTCCGCTTGGAATTGAAAAGGTGATTAAAGTTCCTGTGCAGAGACAGCTTAAAATGGAATTCGGGTTCAGAACAATAAAGCCTGGTGTAAGGACAGAATATGTTGTCACACCGGAAGCTGAAAAAGAGGCAGTAATGCTTACAGGAGACTTAAATGTGGTTGTTGTTGAATGGATAGTCCAGTATAAAATCAAGGACCCCTATAATTATCTGTTCAAAATGCGGAATGTTGAAGATACTTTTCGATATATGAATGAGGCTGTTGTGAGAAAGGTAGTTGGTGATCACTCCGTGGATGAAGTTTTAACAATTGGAAGAGCAAAAATAGCAAGTGAGGCAAAGGAGGAATTGCAGAGACTCTGTGACATGTATGAAATTGGAATTGAGGTAAGTCAGTTAATACTTCAGGATGTAAATCCACCTGATCCGGTTAAACCATCCTTTAATGAAGTCAATGAAGCCCTTCAGGAGAAGGAAAGAAAAATTAATGAGGCGTGGGCAGAATACAATCAGGAAATACCAAAAGCAAAAGGTGAGGCTGAACAAATGATAAGAGCTGCTGAAGGATATGCCACAGAAAGAATAAACAAAGCAATGGGAGATGCAAAAAGATTTATTCAAATTTATAAAGAATATTCTCGCGCACCAGAAATAACGAGAAGACGCCTGTATCTTGAAGCACTTGAAAAGGTGCTCCCAGAACTTAAGAGAAAAATAATTATTGATGAGAAATTAAAGAGCCTAATTCCACTTCTTGAACTGAAAGAGGAGGTGAAGAAAAATGAATAAAATGATGAGAAATATAGTGATTTTAATTGTGATAATTATTTTAATCATAGTATTGAGCGATGCCCTTTACATTGTCTCTGAAACAAATCAGGTTATAATAACCCAGTTTGGAGAACCCATAGGAGGAGCAATAACCTCTCCTGGACTCCATGTGAAAATTCCGTTCATTCAGAAAGCTCATTACTTCGAGAAAAGATGGCTTGAATGGGATGGAGATGCAAATCAAATACCCACAAAGGATAAAAAATACATATGGGTGGATACTTATGCTAGATGGAGAATAAGTGACCCGCTTAAATTCTTCCAAAGAGTTAAGGATGAAAGAGGAGCACAATCAAGACTGGATGATATTATAGACGGTGAGACGAGAAATGCGGTTGCCAATTTTGATTTAATAGAAATAGTCCGTTCAACGAACCGTGAATTTGAGCTGACAGAAGAATCTGCAATTCTTGACATTAAAAGAGCAATACCAAAGATAAAAACTGGAAGAGAAAAAATTGCTAAATTGATACTCGAAAGAGCCTCCAAAATAACACCTGAATTTGGCGTGGAGCTCAAGGATGTGAGATTCAAAAGAGTGAATTATGTTGAGGAAGTTCAGAAAAAGGTTTTTGATAGAATGATTGCAGAGAGAAAGAGAATAGCAGCAAAGTATCGTTCAGAGGGAGATGGAAGGAGTGCAGAAATAAGAGGACAGAAGGAAAGAGAATTGAAGAGAATCCTCTCTGAAGCGTATCGTAAGGTGCAGGAAATTAAAGGTAAAGCAGATGCTGAAGCTATAAGAATTTATGCTAAAGCATACAATCTTGATCCGGAATTCTACCAGTTTATGAAGACACTTGAGATATATAAGAACACTTTGAAGGATAATACCTGGTTACTTCTGTCAACTGACAGTGAATTTCTCAAGTACTTGAAGAGCACAAAAAGAAAATAAAAAATCCCTGACAGACAAAGTTTCTCATTGACAGAAAATCAGTATTATGATAATAAATTAGTGATGCTCCCCGGTAGCTCAATCGGCAGAGCGGGTGGCTGTTAACCACTAGGTTGCAGGTTCGAGTCCTGCCCGGGGAGCCATTTTCTATGAATCTTCAAGAATAATCGTTAACTACTTTTCATTAGTCGAATATTTAGGATTATAAACTCGTCATAGTTCATAGTACTGGGTTTTAATCAGTTTAACGTTTTTTTTATTTAAAATTTGATAATTAAAGATTGCTGTATACTCCACTATTATTGAGAACTTTTACACTATTCTGATTTTTGATAGTGGTTTTATTTCTCTTTTAAAATCCTACAAAGAAAAAATCTCTTAGTTAGTTATTGGTTAATATTTTTGTATAAATTACACATATCATTCTTTTAATTTTCTTTATTCTATTAAATCCCACTTTTTCAATTACTTATTCCCTCCTTAGCTAAAAAAGTTTATTTATACCTGCTTTTAAGAGAAAATTTAAAAAATACTTGACAGCAAATTTTACTTTTTATATTATGAATATGATTTTCAATTTCAAAATGGAGATTGATTATGCCCTTTGAAGATGAACGACAAATTTTTGAAAATTACATTCGCAGTAAAAACTTAAAGCAGAGTAAACAGAGAATGCAAATCTTGGAGATTTTCCTAAAAACAGAAAAACATCTCACAGCAGAAGAACTTTACAGATTAGTAAAAAGAAGGTTCCCTTCTATAGGATATGCCACTATTTATAGAACCTTGAAGCTCCTGTGTGACTGCGGGATTTGCAGTGAATTAAGACTCGATGATGGAACCATCAGATATGAGCATTTATATGGGCACGAACATCATGATCATCTTATCTGTATAAAGTGCGGAAAGTTTGTAGAAGTAGTAGATCCTGAAATTGAAAAATTACAAGAGAAACTTGCTAAAAAGGAAGGATTTATTTTAAAAAGGCACCGATTGCAAATGTATGGAATATGCAAAGAGTGCAGGAATAAGTGAAATTTTTTTAAGAATAAATTGAGAATGAAAATCATAATCAATTTTTATAGTTTGAGAGAAAGAGCAGAAAAAAATTTTTAAAATGGAGGTATAAAAAATGAGAAAGAGAAATTTACTTGTTGCTCTCGGGACTCTTGTAATGATTATGTGTATCTCTATAAAAGCTTTTACAGATAGAAAAAGCTATGTCTGGACCTATGAATATTTGACTATGCCGAAAGGAGAATTTGAGTTTGAATACTATTTGACCTTAGCGGTACCTGACCAGGATAAAACAAATATCAATACTTGGAAGCACTATTTAGAGATTGAACATGGTATTACTGACCATTGGGATGTGAGTTTGTACCAAGTGTTTAAGCAATCAAATAAGCAAAATAGCTCTGACTTTGAATATGATGGATTTAAAATAAGGACAAGATACAGAATTGGTGAAAAAGGCAAGTTCTTTTTAGATCCTCTTCTTTATTTTGAATATATTGGAGATGATGACCTTTCTAAACCAAATATATTTGAAGGCAAGCTCGTTCTGGCTAAAGATATTGGTAGATTTAATTTTGCTTATAATCAGATATTGAAACTAGAGTTAGAATCAAATGGAGAAACAGAACATGAATACGCTTTGGGAATAAGCTATGAAATTAGTCCCATTCTTAAATTGGGCTTAGAATCAAAAGGTAATTATACAGAGGGCAAATATTCTCTAGGCCCGACCATTTCCCATGGGGGGAGATTTTGGGTTTCTTTTGGCATACTTTTTGCGTTAAATGACCGAACCGACGATGTTCAAGCAAGAATGATTATAGGAATACCTCTTTAGGTTTTCCCCTCCCATGAAAACGAAGGAAAAATTAAAGACATAATTAAAGATTAAATGTTCATCAGATTCTATAAAAGGAGGCAGAAGAGACAAAAATAAGTAAGTCAAGCCCAAATTTCTTAGAATTGTTTTCAAGAAGGCACTTGGTAAAGACATATTTACCACCTTGATTAACTCTAAGAATCTCTGTAATAATACCGACTTTTCTCATTACATCTTCCATCAACACCACAGGAT
>MTON01000039.1 GCA_002010665.1 Candidatus Aminicenantes bacterium JdFR-78 | reverse complement strand
ATCCTGTGGTGTTGATGGAAGATGTAATGAGAAAAGTCGGTATTATTACAGAGATTCTTAGAGTTAATCAAGGTGGTAAATATGTCTTTACCAAGTGCCTTTTTATTGGTAAATTTGACGAATTTTTTGGTATATTTGATGACAGAGTTGGTAAATCTGACGATTTTTATATCTAAGTGCCTGAAATACCTAAAAATAAAGATTTTGCTGATTTTTCTGTACAGAGAAGGTGAAATTCCAGTGACTTCCTTGAAATGATGGCAAAAATTTGAAACATCTTTGTATCCAACCTGAGAAGAAATCTGTTTGATTTCTAATTCAGTCTCTTTTAATAACTCCATAGCTGTTTTGATTCTTAAATGTATCAAATATTTTGAAAAACTCATTTTAACTTCTTTCCGAAATAATTCTCTGAATCTGGAATAATTTAAATTACAGTATCTCGCCACCTTGTTAAGTGTTAAATTTTTATCCAAATTCTCTTCTATGAACTTAAGAGCTTTTTTGACTCTTAAATCCATTTTTCATAAATTTCCCCTTCTATTAATTTAGTACTAAAAAGAGGGAAAAACTTGAAAATTTTTTAATTTTTTAAAAGTTCAAGAATAATAAGGATTCTGGGAGTGGTTCAAATCGGGGGTAAATTGAAATTTTTACTGAAAATTGTATGAGATTAATACAAAAATTTGGATTTTTGGCAAATTTGTCATGTTTACATACTAGTTAAATGTTTTTAAAGGAGATTCATTTTTTAAAGCTTTATTGAGACTAATGAAAATTGAGAGATTTAAATTCAAACTTTATAATTTTTTTTAATGTTTATGGTCTATTTGGGAGGGCAATTTTCTAATGAGTAAGCCTATTTTTTAAATACCATATACCGGTCAGTCTGATTCCTAAGAGTAGCCTGTCCCCTTTTATGTGTTTACTCCTATCAATTCCTCCTTTAATTCCTCTAAACACTTACATATTTTATTTTAATTATAATGGTGGCATCTTTTTCATAGGAATTTTCTTTTTAAAGATTTTTTAATCTTCCCACCTTACCAGAAGTTCCTCCATTTTTACGGAAATTTTAAAACATTCCCTAATCTATTCTCCTGTTTTTTTAATTCAGCTAAATAAATACTCTTTCCTCACTCTAAAAAGACAAAATTAATGATTTTTATATATTCATGAAATTAAGTATATTTAACAATTCTCGTATAAGGAAATATTCATTATATTTATTTCCAACGCGATTGTTGTTCCTGGATTTTTTTATTCTTTAAGAGTTCAAGTACTATAAAATAAAAATTTTTATGGGATTCTTCACTTAAATAGGCAGGTGACATATGCAATATCTTTCCATTTTTATCGATTATAATTTTGAAAGGAGTGATTGAAATAAGAAATCTTCTTATAATTAATAGATTTTTATCGTAATAAATAGGAAAGAGAATTTTATACTTAGTTTTTATGCTTTTTATTTCTTCATTTCCTGGAATTAAGCCAACCACAGCAATATCCTCCTTGGGTAAAGTCTTATATAACTTATTCCAATAATAAATTTCTTTCATACGTTTTTCACTACTTCTATGAGAAAAATATATAATTAAAGTTAACAAACTTTGAGTGGAAGGGAAAGAAATTTTACGATTCTCGGTACTCACAATAATTTTTCCAGAAAATGGATTACTTTTCAATTTTTTAATTTCTATTATTAAGGAAAGATTAATAATAATAAGAATAATACTGAGAATTATCCACCATATCTTTCTCATTACATAATCTTATATTCCAAGAATCTATATTCAGGGGGTTCTTTATCTTCATTAATTTCTAAAATATAGACCCTGTCCCTATTGTTTGAATCAATTATAAAACGCTCAGGAGAAAAAAGAGCACCAACTTCCTTCAATTTTCTTCCTCCATCGAGAAAATTTCCCTCAAAATCATAGAATTCACAATAATATTCCCATTTTTTTATCTTATTATCATAATTCTTAATAACTACTCCCAGAAATTTTTCTAAAACAAATATGCCACAAACCCAGCTAAACGATTTACGCCATTTTCTTACTGCTTCAATACCTTTTGGCGCTCTTCCCCATTTTAAATATATGTCGAAATCTTTTGTTCTTTTACATGGAATAAAATAAGAAGGATTTTTACCAAAGGATTTAATAAAATTTCCTTCTATATCAAATTTATAAATTTTAATTTTATTTTGTTTTACAAAATAGATTTCTTTTCTTTTTTTTGAAATATCTAAAAAACCCATCATTGATATAATTCTATTCCATGCATCACTCTTTGGATATTTTATAGGCATTAATTTTTTTACTATTTTTGGTGTTTTTTCTGAAATGTCTATTATTACACCATCAAATTCTTTTCCTTTTTCGTCTCTATAATATTCATAATTTATAAGTTTAGTTTTATATACAACAAATGGTTGAGCGCTCATAAGGAAAAAAAATCTTTTTATTTCATTAAATTCATTATCAAGTATTACATATTTAAAATGCCCCATATCTTGAACGAAAATCTTTTTTTCATCTATTTCTATATAATTTGGACTTAAAAATTCTCCTGGTCCTGAACCTTTTCTCCCTAAGATTTTGATTAATTCTCCTTTCATATTATAAATTTTTATATTCGCAAAAGCTCTATCAGTAATCCAAATATTTTTTTTATAGACTTCTATATCTCCTGGTCGACCAAGAGGTTCTTTCCCCTTTTTTAACAATAATTTAGTTTGTAATTCTATTTTTACATCGTATGCAAAAATGAAAAGAGCTATCTTTAGAATTAATAGAATATTTAGCAAAAGAATTTTTTTATACTTTCTCACTTTTTTTGTTTGTTTATCTGGAAATTAATTTTTTTAAATCTTATTATTCTTCTTCAACTAATACACAACAGTTAGATTCATATATAAATGCACAATATTCGGGATCCTCGGGATGAGCTACTCCACATATCCATGTTCCAGTTTCGGCTTTTTGTGGAAGAAATAGAAGAACAGCACTAAAAATTGCTAGTATTAGAATCACTACAAATAATAATTTTTCAATTTTCCTCATTGTCTAAACCTCCTTTTTTAATTTTTGTATAAAAAATTTATGGAGCTAGTAAATAATTGTCAACCATTTCTTGTTAGCAATTTTTCGGATTTTGTTAGCAAATCTTCGGATTGAATTAGCGAATTTTCGGATCAGGATGACTGCATTATAGATAGAAAAAAATCTATACTTTTTAATAATCTCTCTATATTCCTCTGGCCATAACTTCGTGATTCTTTTAAAATCTCAGGAGACTATTTAATATAATTTATTTAGAACCAAAAAAACTTATTTTTCTTTGTGAAATAAAACTATAATTATCCCAGGAATTAGTATTAATAAATCTCTTGCAATCAGCAAAAATCCGTTTGAATTATGTTTGCTAGAACTTATTGAAAAGCATCCGCAATTAAAATCAATTCCTCTAATTATGTTAATTGTTATTGCCATAATAAAAATAATTAGCAACGAGGAAAGCACAATAGCTGAGTTTCTCACAAAAATCCCGAAAATTAAGAATATTCCAAAAATAAGCTCTATTAAAGGAAGAATAACTGCAACAGGATTGATCAGAAACTCAGGAAGTATCTTATAGTTTTGTATTATTCTGGAAAATTCTATGGGATTCAACAATTTTTCAAAACTTGCATAGATGAATGTGCCACCAAGTATAAATCGAACTATGACTTGAATTAATTTGGAACTTAAAATTAAAAATATTCTCTTCTTTTGAACAAACACATTTTTAAAGTGTAAATATTATACTTTTTTCTTAGGATACTTACACTCAAATCCTGTAGGTGCAGCAGTACAGCCGTATATATAACAATCTGTAGCCCACCATCCTGGATTAGCATCACATCCTCCTTCAGTACATGTAGTAAAGTTCTCTTGGCAAGTGACTGTCACTGCATATACCATACCAATCAATAACACAACTAATGAAAATATTAAAAAAATTGAAATAAATAATGTTTTTGAGTTTTTCATTTGACACCTCCTAATTTTCAATTTTGTTTTATATACTTACCTATAAAGAAATCCCCTTTTCTATCATCGTAATAAGAAATATAGATCAATAATTTATTATTTTCATTTTTTCTTATAGCTAAACTTCTGGTATAAATTTTATTTATTTTATCCCTTTCAAGAGGATAGAAATAAAATTTTCTCTCAATTTTTCCTGTCTTCACATCAAATTGCCAAATTTCGCCTTTTGATATATCTCTTTTAGAAAATCGCAAATAATTCTCAGATAATAATAAATAAATTTTATTCTTAAAATAGAAAGCATCATTTAAAAAATATCCCCAGTCTTTTCTTTTTAAAATGTAATATCCTCTTTTATTTATTTTCCCTCCTATTTTGAAAAGAAGTTGCCTACTTTTTTTAATAAAATCTATATTTTTTATTTCTTTTTTAAATAATAACTTTCCACTTGCACTATATCCAAAAACATCACCAAATGCATATGAAATGTAAAAAATATAATTATTGCTACAAAGTATTTTACCTCTATTTATCATCTGATCTATGTAGGCCTTTGGCCATCCCTTATATATTGAATAATCAACTTTATATTTCTCACCGAATGAATTTAACTTCTTCCCTTTGAAATCATATACATTTATTAATTTCTCTGCACTCGACTCAGTTAAAAGAATAGTATCTCGAAATACAGCCATTGAAATAATATGCCGAAATTTCCTGAATCTATTTATAAATTTACCATTTAAATCAAATATTGAAATCGCTCTGTTATCTGAAATAAAAACTTTATCTTTTCTAACGCATATATGAACAGGAAATTCTAAATCACCTGGTCCCTCGCCTTTTCTTCCTATTTTTTGAAGTAATTTTCCATTTCTGTCAAATTTATAAACGGTATGCTCTCTATTATCCACTGCATAAACGTTTCCAAAATTATCAACTACAATGAAAGGCGTTGTCTTGAAAAATACTCTTTCTTCTTTTACCGGAAGAACTCTTATAAGTTTTAATTCCTCAACTTTTATTCTCTTTTCGGTTAAAATATAAGGAATTTGAAAAAGAAAAATTACGAAAAATACAATTAGAATTTTCTTTTTCATTTAAAATCTCCTAATCTCTTCTATTTCTCCATCATTTATAAGTATTAATAAGTTGTATAAGAATTTATTTTTATTACATCTTTTATAAATCTTTTCCCATTCACCCTCAATTCTTTTAATCACATATTTTATTGGTATCTTAAATGCATCTCTAAAATTCTCTATATCATTATCTGAAAAATCTTTTCTAACATAGAACATAATATCTATATTTTTATCCTTGCTTAACTCATCATATTTAAAACAGGGTCTACATTCTATATGCGCATCATTTATTATATAGACCGCTGTCTTTTTTCCTCTAAAGTCATTTTTTATAATCCTATTTATTGCTCTTTTACAATCTGTTAAATAGACATGAACATTTAAAATAATTCCTGTAATTAGAAATGCTGAGGAAACAAATATAATTTTTTTCCACTTATTAAATATCAAATGTCTTATCATTTCTTTTTAAGAAATTTAAGTAGAAAAATTTCCTCTGTCAAGAATTTTTATTTGGTAAATTTTCGGATTCTTTTGGTATATTTTCGGATGGAATTGGTAATTTTTCGGATTTTAATTTCTAATGATTGATATAATTTAAAAATAAATTTTTGCCATTTTCTCCTGTATTCTAAAGGTGATAATCCAGTTTGTTTTTTAAAATCATGATTGAAATTTGAAATATGTCTATAGCCAACCTTATAAGATATCTGTTTTATTAATAAACTCTTATCTCTCAAAAGCTTTTTTGCTCTTTTAATCCTTATTTTAGTCAAATATTCAGAAAAACTCATACCAATTTCTCTTTTGAAGAGTTCACATAAGTAACTGTAATTTAAATTAAAATGCTTAGCTAATTTCTTTAAAGTTAAATTTTTATCCAAATTCTTTTCTATGAACTTAAGAGCTTTTTTGACTCTTAAATTCATTTTTCATAAATTTCCCCTTCCATTAATTTAGTACTAAAAATATGCAAAAACTTGAAAATTTTTTTGATTTTTTAAAAGTTCAGAAATAACAAGGATTCTGGGAGTGGTTTAAATCGGGGGGTAAATTGAAATTTTTACTGAAAATTGTATGAAATTAATCTAAAAATCTGGATTTTTGGCAGAATTTGTCAATAGTGTAAATGAATGTTTACATAGTATCAAGAGATTTAATTAATAGAATGCTCTTAAACACTTCTAAGGTTGTAGAAGTAAAATTAAAATTTTTTAATCTTTTTTTAATCTTTATTTAATCATTTGTTTTTTACAATTAACTCTTATGAAGTAATAAAAGGAGGCAGGAAATGAAAAAGAATATACTCCTTATTTTCTTTACACTGATTTATGCACTAAATGCTCATTCTCAAAATTCAATAACCGGGATTGAAAAATTAAAAGAAAAGGCTCCAAAGGTCTTTATTGATTGCAGGAGATGCGATATGAATTATATCCGTGATGAGATTACTTTTGTAAATTATGTAAGAGATAAATTTGAAGCAGATATTTATGTATTAATTACAGAAGAACAAACAGGAGGAGGTGGGCAAAAATATACATTAACATTTATGGGACAGAATGAATTTTCGAATATTGAACATACTTTGACATATATATCATATAAAATAGATACATGGGATGAAACTCGTAAGGGGTTGGTCGAGACTTTAAAAAGAGGACTTTTTCCTTTCATGTTAAAAACTCCTTTAAATAAATATTTCTCAATAAATTTTCGAAGGAGATTACAACCAACTGCAGTAAAGGATAAATGGAATTTCTGGGTTTTTAGCCTTAGCTTGGATGGTGACATAGACGGTGAAAAATACAGAAGCTCTCGTTCAATTGAGTTGAATTTCTCTGCAAACAGAGTAACCCCTGATTTAAAAATAAGAATGGGAATTTCTGGGGAATTTGATGAAAAGGAATTTAAGTATAGAGAAGAAACCATTATAAGTACATATAAGAATTTAAATTTTTCAGCTCTTACAGTAAAAAGCATCGGAGAACACTGGTCAATAGGTGGATGGTTTGAAGTTTCTTCATCAACATATAGTAATTTAAAATATCTTTATACTATTGCTCCGGCTATTGAATTTAATCTCTTTCCTTATACAATATCTACAAGAAGACAGTTAAGATTTCTTTATAAAATTGGATATAATTTTGCAAATTATCTGGAAGAAACAATATATTTTAAGACTTCAGAAAAGCTTTTCTCCGAGTCTCTTTCAATAATTATGGAAGTGCGCGAACCATGGGGAAGTACTTCTGTTTCTTTGGAAGGTTCCCATTATTTCCATGATTTGAGTAAAAACAGATTAACTTTTAGAGGCTTTCTTTCTTTTAGAATTTTTAAAGGTCTTTCAATGTATATTAGAGGAAGATATGAGCGCATTCGCGACCAGTTATCCCTTCCAAAAGGAGAAGCAACATTAGAGGAAATATTGTTGAGGAGGAGAGAACTTGAGACAGGTTATGAATATTCTCTCTCCATTGGAATAAATTTTACATTTGGCTCAATATTCACTAATGTTGTGAATCCAAGGTTTGGAGAGATAAGAAGACATGGATGGAGGAGATGGAGGTAATTTTGCATATTATAAAAAATAGAATAAAATATTGAGAGAATGCGAATTTTAATAGTTGAAGATGACAAAAAACTTGCAGCCTTTTTAAAAAGAGGTTTAGAAGAAGAGCATTACGCAGTAGATGTATGTGGAAATGGAGTAGATGCGATTTATTATGCTCAATTAAATCCTTACGATATTATAATTCTTGATATTCTGCTTCCAGGGAAGGACGGTTTTACTGTTTGTAAAGAATTAAGAGAAAAATCTATTTTCACGCCGATTATAATGTTGACAGCTAAGGATTCGATTGAAGATAAGGTCACAGGTCTTTCTGAAGGCGCAGATGATTATATAACCAAGCCCTTCTCATTTGAAGAGTTGCTTGCTAGAATTCGTGCTCTTCTAAGGAGAAGTCAGGATTATAAGACAAAGATATTAAAAGTTGGGGATTTAGAATTGGACCCTTTTAGGCGCTCTGTTACAAGAGGAGGGAAGAAAATTGATTTAACAGGGAAGGAATATGCTCTGTTGGAATATTTAATGAGAAATAAGGGAAGAATAGTTACACAATCAATGATTATCGAGCATGTTTGGGATATGAATTATGAAGGATTGAGCAATATAGTAAATGTATACATTACCCGTCTTAGAAAAAAAATTGACGAGGATTTTGAAATAAAACTTATTCACACAATTCGGGGGCACGGTTATAAGATTGATGAAAATTAAGAGATTTAAATCCTTGAGTTTCAAGCTTACCATTTGGTATATCGTGATATTGGGTATTATTATTCTGGTTACAGGACTATTTTTATATGAGGGATTTAGAAAAAGTTTGATTGAGGAAGTTGATAAAAACTTATATGAAATTGCAATAGAAGTTAATAGGATATATTGGAAGACCAGGGGAGTTACATGGAAGGATGCAATTGAACAAGCTGAAGAAAAATTTAGAGATTTTCGCCCCTTTATTCAGGTGGTAAGGATTTCCTATCATAGAAAAAATTTTATCGAGAAAATTATTCATACCATGGAGATTGATTCAAATGATTTTAATTTAGGCGAAAAAACTTATTATAAGGTAGAAAGAGCAGGAAATCCTATATATGAAACCTTTACTTTAGAAAAACTTACTTCCTATCCAATACGAGTTGTTCTCTTTCCCATTAGAGGTCCATATATTATTCAAGTAGGTATATCGCTGGAAAAAACAATTAATACATATAGAAAACTATTGATTATTATGATATTAACGGGTGTATTACTATTGTTGCTCGCCTCATTTGGTGGAAATCTTATTATAAGAAGAGCTTTATTGCCTATTAAAAGCGTAGTTCGGACAGCAAAGGAGATTACTGCGGAGGATTTGTCACTTCGAATAGATTCCGGAAATCGAGAAGATGAAATTGGAGAATTAGTAGATACATTTAATAACATGATCGCCAGACTTGAAAAATCGATTAAGAAAATTAAACAGTTTTCTGCTGATGTTTCCCATGAATTGAGGACTCCTTTAACAATTATTCGAGGGGAAATTGAGGTTCTTCTTAGAAAAGAGAGAGAAAAAGATGAATATAAAAAAGCATTGAAAAGCGTTTTGGAAGAAACATGTAAAATGGAAAAAATTGTAGAGGATTTGCTTTTGCTCTCAAGAATCGATGTTTCAAAAAAAACTAAACTTGCTGAGAAAATTTTTCTTGATGAAATTCTTTTGAGGGTTTTTGAAAAATATGAGCAATTGGCTAAGAGTAAGAAAATAAAATTTTCAATCAGAAAAATTGAACCTTCTCAGATTAAAGGTAATAGTATACTCGTTGAACGTATGATATCAAATATAATAGATAATGCTATTAGATACACTCCACCGAATGGTAAAGTTGAAATTTCTCTTGCAAAAAATGGCAATTTTGTGTCTCTTTCTATTAAAGATACAGGAATTGGGATTCCAGAGGAAGCCCTTCCTCATATATTTGATAGATTTTATGTGGTGGATAAGTCCCGTTCCAAAGAGCATGGAGGGGTAGGGCTCGGTCTTTCGATTGTGAAGTCAGTAGCTGAAATACATGGCGCAAAGATCGATGTTCAAAGCAAAGTTAATGAAGGCACTCTTTTCAAAATTAAATTTCCTTTAATGCTTAAATAATATCGAAAATCAGAAAAAACAGAAATCATTTGAATTCAATAAACTTTATAAATTCCTTAAGAGGTTCGGCTTATAAGTAGTTTTTCGCCCTCTGATGAAGCGACAAAAGTTGTCCAGGTTAGCTGACCGGTTACATTAACTGTTGTTCTCAGCATATCAAGAATTCTTTCAACCCCAAGAATCAACGCCAATCCTTCTAAAGGAACTCCTATTGAACTAAGGATTATAGTGAGATTTATAAATCCTCCTGCTGGCACACTTGCTGTTGTTATTGCACCAATCAGAACAAGGAAAAATGTTATTAAAAAGACTTTTAAAGAAAAGTTTACATTATATATTTGGACAAGGAAAATGACTGATACTACCTGATAAATCCCTGTTCCATCTCTATATAAAGTGGCTAGTAATGGAAGAACAAAACTTTTGACTTCATTTGAAATTCCCATATCTTCTGCACATTTCATTGAAACAGGGAGTGTGGCAAGAGATGAAGTTGTGCCAAAAGCTATAAGTTGTGCAGGTCTAATTGCTTTGAAGAATTTTAAACTGTTTAAACCCAAAAAATAAAGAGAAAGACTGTATACGATCCCCAACTGGAGAATTATTGCTATTAAAAAGACTAAAGTATATTTCAGTAAACTGAAAATTATAGAAAATCCCAGTTTTCCGGTTATGGGTGCTATAAGGGCAAATACGCCAAAAGGTGCAAGTTTTAAAATCCAGTTCAGAATTACAATCATGCTTCTGTTAATAGCTGATATTACCTTTAAAATTGCCTCAGAATACTCCTTAGGAATTTTGTTCAACGAGATTCCAAAGAGGATTGTAAATATTATAATCTGAAGCAAATGACCTTCTGCTGCAGATTTAATTGGATTTGAAGGTATAAAATCTAAAATAATTTCACTAAAACTCGGTTTTTCTTTTGTTTTTTCAATTTTCTGTAGTGTAACGGGTTTATAATCTTTTATAAGAGATTCCTTCTCAGCTAAGTTAAAAGTGCTTCCTGGTTTTAAAAGAAGTGCACATCCAAAAGAAATTAAAATCGCCAGAGAAATTCCAAGTATAAATACAATCACAGTTTTTATTCCAATCCGTCCAAATTTTCTGAAATTCGGGATACTTGTTAAACCAATAGTTAGTGATGCAAAAACAAGTGGAATTATAACAACGAGAATAAGTTTAATGAAAGCTCTTCCAAAAAATTCAAGAAAGGAGACTTTTTCACCGAAAATTAATCCTACGCCAAAACCAAGAAGCATACCTATACCGACTTGAGTGGAGAGTCCTATTTTTTTAATTTTTTGGAGCAATCTTTCTCCTTATTTCTCTTTCTTTTCTTCTACTTTTTCCCAGGCTTCTAATTTTTCCGGAAATTCTTTTAGGAAGGAGGATTCAACAACGAAGAGATAGGGTAGTTCAGTATTTCTAACATAGACTTCTTTTTTATCCTTGTTTTCAATTCCAATTAACAGGGTATGCTTTTCCAATTTATTATCCTCCTCTGTCCAGATATTTATCTCTGCTTGAGGCTTGTCCAGTCCATATTTCTTGATTTTGAAGGGTGGGTCTATGAATTTTTTAGTTTCAAGATCAGCTATTTTCGTGAGAAAACTTTCCACTTTACTGTTGTCTGCTTTTACCTTTTCAGGTTTTATAAAATTCCAGTTAGATTCTTCATCCTCCTCCAGAAGAAAAGCCTTCCCATTTCTTTTTATTTCAAGTTTCTTTACCTCAAAAGTATAAAAAACAACGACATTCTTCTCCCTTAATTCATCCGGTTTTTTCTCCAGATCTGTTATCACTAAATCGTCAGCAGTTATTATTTTTGATGAAAGAGATGTGGTTGCATAAAGTTTATCATCCTTTTTATTTAAAAAGAATGTTATTTCTTTATTCTCAGAAGGAAAATTCAATGTCACTTTGAAATCAGGATTGTTCAATCCATATTTTTTCATTTCCTCATCTGTTTTTTCCTCAGAAATAAATTTTTCGGCCCTCAATGAGGAAAGATTATAAAGTAAATTGCTTACTTTTCCACTTTCTATGAGACTTTTAATCGGTTTTTCCATGAACCATTCATCTTCGTCTTTTCTAATTGCCTGCCAGGAGAATTTTCTTCCAGTTACAGATATCTTTTTAACCTTATCTTTTTCAAATTCAAAGATATCTTTCTTTCTAAAGTCAAACAGGGATTTGTCTATAAGTGATTTCAAATAGCTTGGAATTAGAACTATCCTCTGGTCATCTTCTCTTTTTGCATAAAGTGTCTGGTCTAAAGGATTTTCCATACCAATTAAAAGAACGATTGGTTTTATTTTGTCCTTTGTCCAGAGACTCACTTTTGTGGATGGAATTTTGTATTTCTCTAAATCCTTTTTAGTTGCGGTTTCTTCCACAACCCTTTCAATTTTCAAATCAGAGAAATCATCTGCCAGTCTATTTACCTCATACTGTTCTGCTTCCACTTCAAGAGGAGATACAATTCTCCATTCATTTTCTTTTTCTCTTTCAAAAACAAAGGTTTCATTCTCTTTTTGAAGCGAAATTTTAGTAATATTTTCTGATGGAATATTTATAAGTTTTTCTTCCCCTTCTTCCTTTTTACCCTTAATTTCAAGAAAATAAACAACCACTAATAGTCCTATTAAAATTATGAATAAAATTAAGGTTGTTCTCATCCTCATTTTTTCCTTCTCCTTATCCAGATTGAAATTCCAAGAAGAAGGATAAATGCTGGAATAATTATAACAGAGGTAAAGAAAATTATTCTTCCTTGCTGGGGTGTAAGATGGATTGTTCGAGGCGAAGAAGTTTTTGGCTGGATTGATATAAGATCTGCCTCTTCAGTCAACCAATTCACAGTATTTAGAAATAAATTTCCATTTCCGGAGAGATTATAATAATTATTGGTCACAAAATCAGAATCACCAAAAACTGCTATTCTTCCTTCTTTTTTGGTTGCTTCTGTCTCCTCTTTTTTCTCTTCTTTAGTTTCTTCGGTTTTTGATTCTCCTTTTATTTCAGCCACAACTGCCACTGGAATTGGACCTTGACGGTCTTCTTTTGGATTAAAAGTTATGTGCGCCTCTTTAAAATTTTTTTCAGCCCATGAATTAGGACTTGTCTTAGCAATAATATTTACTGTTACATTTTCTGGAATAGAATCTGATTTATCAACTGAACGGGCTAATGGGAAGAAAGTAGCATATCGAAATTTTTCTGTTATAGTGTGAGACTCATATTGGCTTACCACAGGCATAAAATAGTCACCACCTAGGAGACGGGAGACTGTATCCACAACAATATCTCTTTCGAGTTTAATGCCATATTTCTTTAAAAGAGAAACAACTGTCTGGGAATCCTCTGGATCTACCATAAAAAATACCCTTCCGCCTTTGCTAATAAAATCTTCAATCGCTTCTATTTCTTGAGGAAGGAGATCCTTTCTTACTCCTGGAATAACGAGTAAGGAAATATCATCCTTCAAGTTCTCTTTAAGAGCAAGAACAATTTTTCTGACCTCATATCCTAATTTCTGCAATTCATTTTTTACCTTGCTATATCCAAATTCTGAGTCATCCTCTATGCTTTTTTCACCATGACCTTCGAGAAAAGCAATTACCTTTTTCTTTTCTCTTGTAATTTTAATTATTGCGTTTGTGATATCTTCCTCAGAAGTTGAAGTTATTCGTGTATCCTTATCACCGCATTCAAAAACAGTAGTTCCGTCTTGTAAGATGTCATATCTTTTAACAAGTCCAGGATTCTTATCAGGATCAATAAATTCATACTTTATTTTCTTGGAATGATATGCATAAATTTTTAATAAATCTTCCATTTTAGATCTCTGAAAACTTCCTTCTCTAAAAAATGCTTTTATCTGGACCTCTTTTTTCAGATTTTTCAATACCTTAACAGATTGGTCTGATAAACTGTGAATTTTTCCTTCTGTCAGATCAAAACGCCAGTGATGACGGGAGGAAAGATAATTCAGAACCACAAGAATACCGAGGACTAAAATAATAATTATAATCAGATTTCCTGAATATATAAATGATTTCCTTTTTAAAGTCTCCTTTAATTGAGATAGGTTAAAAAATATGTAACAAATTAAAAGCACTAAACCTAAAATTCCAAGAATTAAAGCA
The DNA here is from genome assembly GCA_002010665.1 of Candidatus Aminicenantes bacterium JdFR-78. Lineage (GTDB taxonomy): Bacteria > Acidobacteriota > Aminicenantia > JdFR-78 > JdFR-78 > JdFR-78. The sequence continues at coordinate 20,954 of MTON01000039.1, read as the reverse complement.
TATATTTTTTTATATGGCCATATTTTCAGAGCAAATAGTGAAAGAATAATAAGACTGATTCCAATATAGTTAAATGTATTAATAATCTTCCTCATCACTCACCTCCGACAATAACTAAAAGCTTAAAACTAAAAATAAAAAACTACAGCTAAAAATTTAAAATTTATATCATTCGTTTTCTGGTTTTTGATTTTATTTTTTAATTTTAAATTGTAATTTTTCATTTTTCACTTTTAATTATCTCCACTTTCTAGATTGAATCACAGAGTATGTAAGGAATAATCCAAAGAAGGAAAAACTTATGTAATAAAATATATCGGTTGTATCAAGAACTCCTCTTGTTAATTCGTCAAAATGCCGGAAAAAGGAAAGATACTCCAGTATTTCTCTCCATGTTGGACCACTTGCTGACGACAGCCAGTTTATTATCCACAGCAGGAGTAAAGCACCAAATGAAAGAACTGCAGCAACAATTTGATTTTCTGTCAAGGAGGAAAAGAAAATTCCAATTGAGACAAACGCAGCACCTAAAAGAAATAGTCCAAGATATCCTGTTAAAATAGGATTGAGCTCTGGATTTCCATAAACAAAAGTGAAAATTGAATAGATTCCTGTTACACCCAGCATCACCAACACAACAGTAAGCGCAGCAAAATATTTTCCCAATATTATTTGATTGACCGTAAGCGGAGAGGTGTACAGCAACTCCTCTGTTCCCATTTTCTTTTCTTCAGCGAATAATCTCATAGTGAGAACAGGAAGCATGAGCAGGAGCACTATACTCATATTTCCAAAAAGTGGGGAATAAACCATCTGATTAATGTTCAACTGGGAAGCCCAGTATGGATTGGATGAATAATACAGGGACTGACTATTGAACCACCATATTAAGCTATAAAAGAAAAAGCCCGAAATTAAAGTGAAAATAGCAATCACAGCATAAGCCATGGGTGAAGTAAAATATGATTTCAATTCTTTAACATAAATTGCCCATATGTTTCTCATTTTTTATCTCCCTGAGATAACTTTTAAATAAAGTTCCTCAAGGCTCAAAGTTAATGGTTTCATCTCCAAAAGACCCCAGTTTTTTTCAAGAATCTTTTTTACTATTTCATCTCTTAAATCAATACCCTTTTTCCATTCTATCTCTATATCTCCATTTTTTTGTACCACATTTTCCACACCATTAATTTCCCTGATGCCATTTATGACTTCCTCTCCTGTTTTCTTTAATTTAATTGAAACTCCTTCTTTATCAGCAAAAGAACTTGCAAGTTCTTCCAAAGAGCCTGAAGCCATAAGTTTACCTTCATTAATAATAACCACACCATCACATACCTGGGTTACTTCAGCAAGAATATGTGTTGACAGAATAATGGTGTGTTCTCCTTTAAGAGATTTTATTAATTGTCTGATTTCAACTATCTGGGCAGGGTCCAGTCCCATTGTGGGTTCGTCCAGAATCAAAACCTTGGGGTCATGAATTAGAGCCTGTGCAATTCCAACTCTCTGTTTATATCCTCTGGAAAGATTTCTAATTAATCTATTTCTGACTTCTTCCAATCTACTTTTTTCAATTGCCATTTCAATTCTCTCCTTTCTTTTCTTAGAAGGAACTCCCTTAATCTGAGCAACAAAATTCAGATATGAATAAACTGTCATTTCAGGGTAAAGGGGAAGGTTTTCCGGTAAATACCCTGTTATCTTTTTCACCTCCATTGGTTTTTCAAAGACATCGAATCCACCAACAAATGCCTTTCCCTCTGTTGCAGGTAGGTAACCAGTCAATATCCTCATTGTAGTTGTTTTTCCAGCTCCATTCGGTCCGAGAAATCCCCATATTTTGCCTTCTTCTACTTTAAAATTAAGGTTTTTTACAGCTATTAATTCTCCATATTTTTTAGTAAGATTTTCAACTTCAATCATCGCATCCCTCCATATTACATAATTTCAGGTTGGGGGATTCCCATTAAATTAAGAGCCTTTCTTAAAATTTCTTTGACATAATATACAGTCAGAATTCTTATTTTCTTTAAATTTTTGTTCTCTTCCTTCAATATTTGGTAGCTGTGATAATATGAATTAAATTTTTGCGACAAATTAAAAGCAAATTTTGCTAAATGGGAGAATTCTAGGCTATTAATGGAATTTAAAACTTCTTCTTCAAAGGTAGAAGCATAAAAAACAAGTGACCAGAAATCAGCTAATTCCTGCTCAGAAAGTTCATCAAGAGAGAGTTCACTTTCAATCAGATTATTAATTTCTTTCTCAGAGAAGATTCCTTTCTCCTCTAATTTTCTGAAAATGCTATTAGCTCTTACTAAACTGTATTGTAAATAAGGACCTGTTTCGCCTTCAAAATTTAGAGCTTCATCAAAGTCAAATACTATAATGGAATTTCTTGCATATTTTAGCATGAAATAACGAAGAGCCCCTGTCATTATTTTTTGAGCAATTGATGTCTTTAGATCAGGGTCGAGTTGGGGGTTTCTTTTTTCTACTTCATTCAAAGCTTTTTCTTCCAATTTATCAAGCAGGTCATCAGCCTTTATTCCGAGTCCCTTTCTTCCAGATATTTCCAAAAAGGATTTTTTCTTTTCTTCAGGTGAAATTTTCAATCCGAATTCTTCTAGACATTTCTTTGATAGGGCAACCATTTCATAGGAAAAATGTATTGAATTTTTAGCCTCCTCTTCATAACCGAGTAATTTTAGACTCTGAGCTACAATTTTCTGAAGATATGATTGTCTTACATCAATCACATTATATACTTTACTTGCCTTCCCAAATTCAATATTTTTATTTTCTCCGTTTTTAGAAGTGGTCATCCAGATTAATTGGCCATTATTTTTTTCGAAAATTTTATAATAAAAGTCTCTTCCTAGCAGTCCAAATTTCCATAATTGATAGGCTATATCTTTCCCAACGTAGGTCACTGTTCCATTTGAACGAACAATTATTTTTTCCTTTTCAGGCTCATCCTCGAATCTCATTACCCAGCAACCTTTATTTACTCCTTCTGTTACAAATTGTATGGCTTTCTTTTCCTTAAGGAAGTTAAAGGCTTTTTCCCAGAATTTTAACCTTAATATGTCACTTTCACGGGGAAGCAAGTCATATGTAACCCCTATTCTTCTCATTGTGTTTAAATGTGCCTTAACTATTCTATTGGAAATATGCTCTGCAATTTCAGCTTCAGGGTTTTTACCCTCTTCGATTCTTTTCAATATATATGCTCTTTTTTCCTGTGCTTCTGGATTTTCCTCAAAATACTTGGTAACTTTTGTGTATAAATCCCAGCAATAATAATCAAACTTTCCATCGATTTTTTTAATATCTTCAAGAGACTTTTTCTCTAATTCTAAAAAACCAAAAACTACATCTCCTACCTGGACTCCAGTATCATCTATATAGTTTTGAACCTCAACCTTTTCTCCTTTATACCTCAGGCATCTTACAAGTGTGTCTCCAAGACAGGCATTTCTCAAGTGACCTATATGTGCTGCCTTATTTGGATTTATATTTGTATGCTCAACCACTATTTTTCTTTGCTCTGGTTCGAGCGAAATCTCTTGTAAATTTCTGAGTTGATTTAGGAAAAATCTGTCCTTTTGAATAAAGAAATTTATATATCCGCCTCCAGCAATTTCCACTCTTTCAATAAATGGAATGTCTTTGAGGTAATTTATGACTTCTTCTGCAATTTCTCTGGGGTTTCTTTTTAATTTCTGTGCCAGTTCAAAGCATATTGTAACAGCTAAATCACCTAATTTATGATTTGGAGTGTAATTAAATTTCAGAGAATCCAACTCTATCGGAAATTTATCTTTTAGTCTTTGAAATATTTGATTTTTCAGCTCCTTTTTGAATTTTAACATGGGAAGAGTTTTATTATATCAAATTATATAATTCAAAAACAATACCATACCATCTATTTTATCAACGCCGTTGTTTTATTCCTTTTCCACCAATTACAATTACATTGTAAACATTTAGAGAAGGAATCTTAAATTCCCAAAAATTATTTTTTATTTCTGGTTTTAAGAAAATTTTTTCCTCAAAATCAGGAGAAATAATAAATGCTGATTTTGCCATTGGATAATCAGGTATTTTAATACGGATAACAAGGTCCTTCTTTGTAGCGATTTCATCATTTTCAAGATTGTGGTCATAATTAACCATATGAACCACGATTCTTCTTTTTTCTGGCTGATAATAGGGATAGGTAATCACTTTTCGATCAGTATTTTCCATTATTGGTGTAACAGGAACAAACAATTTTACAAGAGATGAAATCTGTTCCCTCAAAGAATTTTCATAATTAAAAAAGTAAAGGGAGCCAATATTCCACTCCATATTACCATAGGTCCAGGTAGGTGAAATAATGAAACTTCCTTTTCCATAAGTCACTTCTCCAGTCCCTGTTAGTCCAAAAGTTTCAGGATCAAATATAAGTGCTTTTCCTCCTTCCTTTACATACTGTTGAATCGTATTTTTCTGCCTGGACGATATATTTTTAGCCTCAGGTATTATGAGAAGTTCATAATCATTTAATTTCTTTAAATTAATTCTATTCTTTAAATAAGGGCCTCCACCTCCGAAAATTACATCAAAAGGAATGTTGGATTCAGCAAGTGCCTGAGCAAATCCTAAATAGGAGAATATTCTGTCTTTTAAATTTTCAGTATATAAAAGCAATAATCCAATTGAGGCATAAGTTTTTGATGGTGTATTGTATAAATCTTGGTTTTTAATTATAAATTCAGCAAGCTTAGCGCAGTTAAGCCAGTTTTCAGGAGTGCCCCATCCCTTTATATAGTAATTAACAAAAGCGCCTTGATTGGCGTATGCTTCAGCCATGAGAATATATAGATAATTTTTATAACTCTTATTTTTTTGAGTTGAATTATTAACTATTTCCTTTATTGCTTCAGTATCAGGAAGTATTACTGCTGGAGCATTCGTTGCTGCACGGGCTAATTTTTCCCATGCAAGCCATTTATTGCGAGGAAAGGAAAGATTGGGGACATCTTCAAAAATTGTATAAGCATTTTCAAATGTATAAAAATCTACTAAATCGCTAAAAATAAGCCCTTTAGCCCAATATCCAGCCCAGCGATTGGTCCCGAGTGTATATGAATTTGCACTTATAGGTATTTCTTTTCCTTTTTGCTTGGCATAATTTTTAAGTGCTTCAATTAATTTTTTCTTTCCGAGGTAATTGTTTAATTCCTGAAAATAAATGTATTCCTTAACTAATGGATCTGTTTCTACTCTTTCTTTGTATGGAAGTGAATTAGTGCTTGCAATCCTTTGGAGTAAATTTTCTTTATCAATATCATTTATATTGAATTTATCTTTTAATTCTTGAGGGGAGTACCTGTTTCGCAGATGTTTACGGAATCCTTCTATACAATAGGAACAGAAACCAGGCTCTTCTGTCCCAATATAGTGAGCAATGAATTGAAACATGGGGAAGAAACTGTTACCTTGAATTTCATCAAGAACAATTAGATCAGCACCAGCGTCAATAGCTTTTTTTCCATGTTTAATCATCCAATTAATCCAGTTTGGGTTATTTGCACACATGAAATAGGAATCTGCTTCTAAATCAAAATTTGGTAATTTTCCTTTGGAACTCCTGCAGGCTAATTTCTCAAATTCAGCTCCCTGCATTTTTCTGTGCCCCTGAGCCGTTAGAATTGTTGCAGGGACTAATAATCCTTGATCATGCATGGTTTCCACGAATTCCTTATCAGAATTATAGGTGTTTCCAGAAAAGATTGATTCCATCAAGCGACCAAAAGCAAAAGGGGAGGAGATTTCTCCAATATATCCATTCCACAAGCCATTTACTGTTATATGGAATTTTTCAACATCCTCAGGAGGAAGGGCAACCATACAATATATTTGAACTTTTTGATACCAGTCTTTTTCAAAATTTGCTTTGAGATTTTTGTTTTGAATTAGAAAAAATCCAAAAAATAAAATAATAATCCCTATTATTTTCTTGCTCATTTTTCTTTAAATTATTTTCTAAGAATCTTTTTTAATTCAGAGTAGGGAAGACAGTTCAACACATCTTTTTTTTCAAGCCAGCCACGGCGAGCAATGCCTATTCCGAAACGCATCATTCTCATTCCACCAATATGATGAGCATCTGTGCCAATCGCAATTTTTATACCCATTTCTTTTGCCTTTCTTAAATTTATTTCATTCAGGTCCAGGCGGTCATAATAAGCATTTAATTCCAGAATTTTATTATTTTTTAAAGCTGCTTCGAAAATTTTGTCAAGATCAACATCATATCCCTCTCTTTTTGAAATCAATCTTCCTGTGGGATGTGCAAGAGTATGGACATATGGATTTTCAAGAGCTAAAAGCATTCTTTCAGTCACATTCTTTTTAAATCCTATATGAATAGATGCAACAACATAATCAAGTTGTGCAAGAAGTTCATCTGGAAAATCAAGTTTTCCATCAGGAAGTATATCAACCTCTATTCCTTTTAGAATTTTAATTCCAGTTAATTTCTCATTTAATTTATCTATTTCTTCAATCTGTCTTTTTAATCTATCTTCTGTTAAGCCATGGGCATATTTAACAGATTGCGAATGGTCACAAATTGCTATGTATTCATATCCAAGAGATTTTGCATGTTCTGCAATTTCTTCAATTGTTGAATGTCCATCACTATAACTTGAATGAACATGCAAATCACCCTTTATATCTGTATAATTAATTAAATCAGGAAGTCTGTTTTCCAGAGCACATTCTATCTCCCCTCTGTCCTCTCTTATTTCAGGAGGAATCCATGGTAAATTTAGGATTTTATATATTTCTTCTTCTGTTCTGCCTGCAATTTTCTTGTCGTCTCTAAAAACTCCGTATTCTGAGATTTTTAGACCTTTCTCCTTTGCCATTGATCTGAGTCTTATATTGTGAGCTTTGGACCCTGTAAAATATTGAAGAGCAGCACCATAACAGTCTTCATCAACAATTCTTAAATCAACCTGTTTTTTGCCTTTCTCTGTTTTAACCATTATTGAACCTTTGGTTTTTCCAGAAGCAATAACCCGGTCAACATTGGGATATTTTGTAAAGAATTCTATTATTTCTCTTCCGTTTTTCCCTGTAGCAAGAATATCAATATCTCCAACTGTTTCCTTCATTCTTCTCAAAGAACCTGCAGGAGAAATCTGGCTTATTCCAGGAGCATTCTTTAAATATTCAATGACATCCTCTACAATAGTTAAAGCCTCATAAATTGGAATTCGCTCATGAGCCTGTTCATAAATTTCTATGCCTTTCTTTATATTCTCAACTTTTTTCTCTCCCATTCCGAAAAGTTTTGCTAATGAGCCATCTTCAATCACCCTTTTTAAGTCGTCAAGGTTTTTTACTCCAAGCTCTTTATGAGCAAGACTGATTGTTTTAGCTCCCAGATTTTGAATTTCCAGGAGTTCAAGCAAACCCTCTGGAATTCCAGAAAGAGCTTCCTCATACTTTTTCATTTTGCCTGTTTTTAAATATTCCTCTATTTTCTTTGCGATTCCCTCTCCGACGCCTGGAATTTCTCTTAGTTTTCCTTTTTTAGTAATTACTTCAATATCCTCTGTTAAATCCTCCAATACCCTTGCCGCTTTCCGATAAGCAATAATTCGAAAACTTGATTCTCCTTTTAATTCAAGGGCATCTGCAATTCTTGAAAAAATATACGCTAATTCTTTATTCTTCTCACTCATTTTTTATTCTCCATTCTCCTGAAGATAATGATTTTGATAATTTTATTATTCTATCATCAATTTTACACCAATAAATATTTTCTCTTTCTCCTGTATTTATATCCTCAACCCTTTCTCTTCTTATAATTTCATTTATCATGTATTCAATATCATTAATTATAATTGCTCTAGGAGTCTCTTCCCCCTTATATCCCGAATAACATATAACTTTAAGTTTCATCCCTTCTGTGGAAATAATACATCAACTTTCCTAAATGTTCAATGTCAACAATTGACATTGAATTATTAAATTTCTATTATAAAGTTAAAGGGGGTTAGAATGTGGCAGAGGAAATATTGGTTTTTAACTATTTTATTAATTATTCTTTTTCAAAATTTGAATTCACAAATACCAATTAGAGTTTATTTAAAAATTTATGAAGTTCCAGCTTATCAAAGTATATTATCTGCACAAAAAACAGAAAATGGAGGATTAAAGGGAACAAAAATTGGAGGAAATGTTACAGCAACCTTTCCATCTGGAATAGTTCTACTTGATTCAGATTTAGGAAGGGATGCCTCAGATTCAATAGTTGAAAATTATATAAAAAGCAAAGTATTATTTGGATGTCCGGAAATTGTTAATATTTTTCCAGTAGCCAAATATGAGCTTGAACTCAATCCCTTATCGGAGAGTAAGAGAATAAAAGAAGAGCTCTCAGATTTTAAAGGAAATGGGTTGAATTATGAAATTAAAATAAAACCTCAATTTATTAGTGATAATGAGATTATTTTAAATCTTCAATTTATTAAAGAGATAGAAAAAATTAAGCCTTTTGAACTTCTAGCATTTAGAAAATATAAACGAGAATTCGAAAGAAAAATGATTCTGAACCAGACTTTTGGCTTTAAATTTTTTAAAAATTATTATATCGGTTTTCTTGACTATAGTGGGAAACTAAAGGGAATGTATACTGGATTTCAATATTTGTTGAATAATAACCCTATCTTCTATCCAGAACGCATAGTGCCTCTATATGAGGGGTGCGAGGGAAAAAATTGTAAAGACGCAGGAATTTAATTTCATAACTTGATTGAAGTAACTGTATATCTCTTGCCTGAGTGGAGGGATTGCAGGAAAGATATATAATACGAATCGGTTTTTCTAAGAGAATTTTTCTGATTATTTTTTTATGTAGACCAGCTCTAGGAGGGTCAAAAATTATAATTTTATTTTTATCTATTAATTCAGTTGTTTTTTCAGCAGATTTATAAATGGTTTTACAATTATTTATTTGATTTTCCCTTATATTTTCATCAGCATAATATATTGCTTCTTTATCATTGTCCACTAAAATACAATCCTTGAATTCTGAAGAAAGAGGAAGGCTAATTGCTCCTACTCCTGAATAATAATCAATTGCTGATTTGCTGGAATCCAAAAATTCTGAGATGTCCTCCAGCACTATTTTAAAAAGGACAAAATTAATCTGGAAAAAGCTCAATAAGCCGAATTTAAGCTTTTTCCCTCTTGTTATAATTTCAAGAAAATCTTGTCCTTGCTCAAATAATTTTTCGTCCGAGACAGATGCTGGACTTAATGGATTGGATAGATGGATCTGAAATCCTTTTAAACTTTCATCTAATAATGGATAATTATTGAAGTTGAAATTTTCCTTTATGAATAATCCCGCAAGGACCTCATTTTTGTCATTACATCTAAGGATTAGAGTTTTTAAAATATTAATTGGCACTGAATTCTGATTGAGCCATAAAATAATTTTTTGAGCAGAATCATTGATTGAAGGCTCAGCTAATTTACAAAAATTAATTGGCATACGCCTGTGTGTTCCTCTTTTAAAAAAGGCTAGAGATATTAATCCTTCATTATTTAAAGCAAAACTATATTCCATTTTATTCCTATAGTTGAATTGATTTTCTGAATCAGAAATTATTTCGAAATCAGGTAGTTCTGATAGGTCTCCAATTCTTATATAGGTTTCCTCTGCTATTTTTTTCTTCCATATATTTTCCTGTTCCCAGCTTAGTATTTGCCATGGACTGCAGGAGAGAAAATGTTCTTCTTCGGGTTCAACCCTGTAAGGTGATTGATTTAATATAGAAATTGCTATTCCTTCCGAATAAGTCTTTTTATTTTTATAAATCTCGACTTCCACCTCTTCTTCTGGAAGGGCATTCCAAGCTAAAACTACTTTGCTTTCGTGTTTTCCAAGACCTTGTCCACCGAATACAAGTTTTTCAATTCTTGTCTTTATAAATTTTTTCATATCCTCAAATTAGTTTAGTTTAGAAGATTATATAAATCAATAGTTTGACATAAGATATTAAATGTAATTAAAATTATTCCTCATTTTACGGAAAGGAGGAATTATTAATGGAAGAAAAAATAATTTATCTTGATAATGCAGCCACCTCTTTTCCAAAGCCAGAAGAAGTATACAAATTTATGGATTTTTTTTACAGGAATTTTGGTGTTAATCCAGGACGTTCTGGATATGATTTATGTATGGAAGCAGGAAAAGTGGTTGAGGACACACGGAAATTGCTAACTAAGTTTTTTAATGGAAGAGATCCAAATAGACTTTGCTTCTCTTATAATTCCACAGATGCACTTAATCTCATAATTTTTGGAATATTAAAAGAAGGTGACCACGCAATTACTACAACTCTTGAACACAATTCTGTTCTCAGACCTCTTTATCATCTTTATAAATTCAATGGAGTAGAAGTAGATTATGTGCCTTTTGATAGCAAAGGTTTTGTTGATCCAGATGATTTTAAAAAGAGATTTAAGAAAAATACAAAATTAGTTATAGTGAATCATGCTTCAAATGTATTGGGAACAATTCAACCAATTAAAGAAATTGGAAGATATTGCAGGGAAAAGGGAATTACTTTTGCAATTGATGCCTCACAAACCGCAGGGAAAATTCCAATTGATGTTGAAGAGATGAATGTGGATATAGTGGCATTTACAGGTCATAAATCTCTAATGGGACCAACAGGAATTGGGGGGCTTTATGTAAGAGAAGGAATTGAGATAAGACATACGAGAGCAGGAGGAACTGGAGTTCGTTCAGCATTAAGGACTCATCTCGAGGAATATCCTTATAGGCTTGAATACGGGACCATTAATACCCTTGGAGTAGCTGGTTTGAATGCAGGAGTTAAATGGATAGAAGAAAAGGGTATTAAGAATATTTATGAATATGAAATGAAACTTACAAAAATGTTAGTTGATGGCTTAAAGGAGATTAAAGGTGTTAGATTATACTGTCAAGACAGTTTAGAAAACCATATAAGTGTTTTGAGTTTTAATGTAGAAGGTATAGAAGCTATGAATACTGGTATAATGCTTGATGTTGACTATAATATTGCATGTAGAACCGGGCTTCATTGTGCACCACTTGTTCATGAACAGCTTGAAACAGATAAAATTAAAGGCGCTGTAAGATTTTCAGTCGGTCCATTTAATACAGAAGAAGAGATTAAAACTGCAATAAATGCAGTAAAGGAGATTGCTGAATCAAGAAGCAAGAAATAATTATATTATTAAAGCATCTGCTACGCATTCGCTAATAGTTTTAACTTCAATGCCGAGTTTGTAATGTTTATTTAATTCATTTAGCTGGTCAATGCAGTTATGACATGGTGCAATAACTACCTCAGCTTTTGTTTTTTTAATCTGTTCAGCTTTTACTCTTCCAGCTTCTATTCTTCTTTTAGCAAAACGCGTCATTGCCAATTGTCCACCACCCCCTCCACAACAAAAATTTTTTTCTCTATTAGGGTTCATTTCAACAAAGTTCATGACCGAATTTTTCAAGATAAATCTCTGTTCTTCAATAATTCCTCCAAATCTTACCAAGTTACAAGGGTCATGAAGTGTATGGAGTTTTTGATTAAGGGATGGGTTGAGTTTAATTCTTCTATCCTTTATATATTCTGCAATTATTTGAATAATACTTTTCACTTCAAAGTCGTATTTTTTGGATAACCATTCAGGAGCCTCCCATCTGTGGGAGTTAAAACCATGTCCGCATTCAGAAAGAACCAGAGTTTTGCATTTTAATTCTTTCATAGAATCTACAAGTCTCTCAGAAATGATAGAAGCTGTTTTATTGTCTCCGCTAAAGAAACCATAATTTGTTACATCAAAATTTTTGCTTGACAAAGTCCAGCTTTCTTCAGCAGCATGGAATATTTTTCCAACTGCAAGAATGGACATTGGGAAAAACATTGCTTCTCTCGGATTAATTATGTATAGATATTTAGCTCCCTTTTTGTCCACTGGGAGTTGGATATTTGAATTACCAATTTCTTGTTTTAATTCTTCTTCCAACCATTCCACAGTTTCAAGCCAATCTTCAGAAGAAATGCCCATATTATTTCCTTTTTCAAGAGTTATATTAATTGTTGATTGTAACCCAGGAGGAATTAGATTAATTTTTGCTAATGCACCTCTTGCTACCCTTATTAGATAAGGAATGTTGATTCCCATTGGGCAATTCAATGTGCACCTTCCACATAAAGTGCATTTTCCGAATAATGTATCTATCCATTCTTCAATTGTCTTGTTGTTTAATTCCCTTGCATTTATCCATTTTGAGGCCTTTTTACCCATAAAGCTAAAGTATTTTTTGAATACACTTATTACAAGATTTAATTTATAAGAAGGAATTGATTTTGTTTCTTTAAAAGTCAAATAATAATGACAGGAANCCGCACACAAGCCACATCGAACACAGGAATTCATAAAAACAGCATAATCGAAATTTATTCTGCTTATAAATTCCCTTAACGCTATTTCTATATCACGGATATTAATTTTCTTTATACTTTCTTCAAATGAATCTCTTTTTTCCTTGTTTTTTTTCATTTTATTTAATTAAAACTTTTTCTCGGCAAAACTCCTCTTCTTCCAAAGAATATTCCAAAAGAGATTCTGCTTAGAAAAAAGAAAAAACAATGTCTAATTTTTCCTATTGGAATATATAAAAATAAAATAATAGAGACGAGGTAATAGAAAATTCTGATATTTATTGCAAAAGAATCTAGTAGACTCAATAAAAGAAAAAAGTCAACAAGAATATTAGAGAAGAAATCGTCAGCGCAACTGAGTGTTCGTAGCTCGGGTAGAAGAAGTCTTTTTATGAAGAGTCCAATCCCGCATAGGATCCCTATTATTATGAAAACGCGGACTATTGATAATAAAATATATGAGAAACGAAAATTAAAAGTGACGATTAATAGATAAAATAGTGCTAAAAAAATACCAAAATGATAAAAAATACCTGCGATATAAGATATGAAATGATTTTTAATACTTTCCTTTTTCCAAGGTAACATTCCTTTTCCAAAAGCATATAAAATTCCTTTTGTTTTGTTTCCTCTTGGAATTGAATAGAAGGGTTTTTTCCCGAATGAAAATGCTTTAAATATAAGATAAGTCAAAGAAATAAAAGAGATAAAGGTAGAAATTATAATTCCGTATTTAAAATATATATGCATAAATCACACACATCCATCAGGTTTGGGAAGTCCAGCTATTTTGCAGGCTCCTTTAGCTGGACCAGATGGGAAAAGTTCAAAAATTTTTTTTAAAGTTAGACCTGTATTTTTGCATACTTTTCTAACCATTGGGGCTAAATTGTTTTCAAGATAATATTGTCTAATATAATTTATTACTGCCCAATGTTCATCTGTTAATTTTTCGATTTGCTCCTCTTTTTTTGCTAAAAATTCTGCCACTTCTTTATTCCAGTCGCTTGGATTAACTAAAAAACCTTCTTCATTTATTTCAATTTTTTTTCCCTTTACTTCTATATAAGGCATCCCCATACCTCCTTTTTGAAATAGAATTTATAGCATATAGCAAATTTAGTGTCAAAAAATTTTAAAAATTTTAAATCAAAAGCTTGAAAAAAATTTTTTTTTTTATTATATTATATCCAAAATTAAAAACTAATATATGGAGGTTAAAGTTATGGCAAAGAAAAAAGGAGAAAAAAAGAGTTATGTATTGGTCAATGCGGAAAAGCCCGCCGTTTTCACGGGCAGATCTCCTCGTCAGGCTGCATTGAAGGCAGCTACCCGTGGATACACAGAAATTAGACTTCGTGAAAGAGGAAGAAGAAACAAAGACAAAACCTATACAATTCATATTTTCAAAGGCGAGGTAAAAGTAGTGGATGCTCCTCCAAATAGACCATCCTGGCTACCAGCAAAAATTAAAAAAGCTATTGTGAAGAAGATAGGAACTGAAAGGGTTAAACAAATCTAAATAGGTTAGAATTAGCAATTTAATTAATTTAGCTTAGTTTTAGTTCGAATAGAAAAGGAGGAAAAAGGAGAAGACTGTAAATTTAATTTTCTATATAGTGACAAATTTTGTCAAATTTAGTGACAGAAATTGTAAAAACGATAGATATCTTGTTATTGTTTTTTAACTAATCTCTTGAAATTAAATAATTTTCACAGAATCTAAAAATGGTATAGATATTGCAAAATATATTTGTGTGAAAGGTAAATCCGAAAATAACAATGGAGAGGGACGGAAAATACAAAAATAGGATATTTTTTATACTTTTTTTCTTTTTATATACCCTCTTTTTATATTCACAAAAATATAATATAAAATTTCAACATTTAACATTAGAAGATGGACTTTCTCAAAGCTCGGTGTTCACTATTATTCAAGATAAGCAAGGATTCATGTGGTTTGGAACAGAAGATGGATTAAACAGATATGATGGATATGAATTTAAGGTATATAGAAATGACCATGATAATCTCAATAGCTTAAATTATAATTACATAAAAGTAATATACGAGGACAGTAAAGGTAATTTATGGATTGGGACTTACGGGGGAGGTCTTGATAAATTTAATCCCCAACAAGAAAAATTTATTCATTATAAATATGAAGTTGATAATCCTTATTCTTTAAGCAATAATTATGTAACCTCAATTTTTGAAGATAAGTTTGGCGTTTTATGGATAGGAACAGAAGAAGGACTAAATAAATTTGATAGTAAAAAAGGGAGATTCATTCGGTATAAACACGATATAAACAATCCTGATAGTTTAAGTAGTGATTTTATCACATGTATTTATGAAGACAGTAAAGGAATTCTTTGGATAGGGACTGAGAATGGGTTAAATAAATTTGACAGAGAAAATGAAAGATTCATTCATTATTTTCATGAACCCAAAAATCCTCATAGCATTAGTAATAATTATATTTATTCAATATACGAAGATCATTTGGGAAACCTTTGGATTGGTACCTATGGTGGGGGGTTAAATAGATTTGATAGAAAGACAGGTAAATTTATACATTACAAATATAATGCCCGTAATCCTAATTCACTCAGCAATAATTACGTGAGAGTGATTTATGAAGACAGTTCAGGAACACTCTGGATTGGAACAGAAGATGGATTGAATCAGTTTAATAGAAAAAGTGAAAATTTCTTCAGGTTTAAACATAGACCTTATGATTTAAACAGTTTAAGTAATAATGAAATTTATTCAATTTTTGAAGATAGAGCAGGAGTTCTGTGGATAGGAACACGGGTTGGTTTGAATAAGCTTAATCAAAAAAGTAAGCAATTTATTCATTATTATTCTATACCAAATGATCCAAATAGTCTGAGTAACAATTATGTGAGAGCAATCTATGAAGATGACGATGGTATCTTATGGATTGGAACTTATGGAGGTTTAAATAAATTTAATAGAAAAAAGGGAATTTTTAAGCATTATATTGCAAATCCAAATGACTTGACAAGTTTGAGCAGTAATAGGGTAATGGCAATTTGTGGAGATGGCCCAAACATACTCTGGATTGGAACTGAGAATGGATTAAATAAGTTCAATAAGAAAACCGAGAAATTCATTCATTTTAAATCAGAGATTGGTAATCCATGGAGTTTAAGTAGCAATTTTATAAGAGTGGTTTATAAGGATAGAGATGGAAATCTCTGGATAGGAACAGACAATGGATTAAATAAATTTGAAAGAAAAACAGGAAAATTTATTCATTATAAACACAATCCGAAGGATCCAAATAGTATTAGTAATAATTTTATTTATTCTATTTTCGAAGATTCTCGAGGAACTCTTTGGATAGGAACTTTAAAAGGATTAAATAAATTCGATAGAAAAAAGAATATTTTTAAAAAATATTTCGTCATTCCTGGCGACTCTCGTAGTTTAAATAATAATGAAATACTCTCAATTTATGAGGATTCAAGAGGAATTCTATGGGTAGGTACAGCTGAAGGATTAAATAAATTTGATAGAAATAGAGAAATTTTTACTCATTATACAACAAAAGATGGGCTTCCAAATAATCTTATATATGATATTTTAGAAGATAGAGAAGGGAATTTATGGCTTAGCACAAATAAGGGGTTGTCGAAATTTAATCCCGTTCAAGAAAAATTCAGAAACTATGATGTAAGTGACGGACTTCAGAGCAATGAATTCAGTAAAGGCGCATGTTTTAAAAGCAAAAGTGGAGAGATGTTTTTTGGAGGTATAAATGGATTTAATAGTTTTTATCCTGAAAAAATAAAAGATAATCCCTATCCTCCCCAAATTGTTATCACTGATTTTAAAGTTTTTAATAAAAGTATTTCTATTGGAGAGAAGTTTGATGGAATGATTATTCTCGAGAAGTCTATTACTAATACGAAAGAAATAATTCTTTCTCATAAACACCGTTTCTTTTCTATTGAATTTTCGGCTTTACATTTTGTTTCACCAAAGAAAAATCAATATGCATATAAAATGGAAGGGTTTGATAGGGAATGGAATTATGTTGGAAATAGGAATTTTGCCACCTATACAAATCTTCCACCTGGAGAATATACATTCAGAGTGAAAGCCTCAAATAGCGATGGGGTATGGAATGACGAAGGTTTGTCATTAAAGATTAAAATATTACCACCTTTCTGGATGACATGGTGGTTCAGAGGAATAATTTTGATTTTTATCTTGGTTGCACTTATAAGTGCATACCATGCAAGAACATATGCAATAAGAAAAAGAGCTCATCATCTCGAAAGAGTTATTGGCAGACGAACTTCTGAGTTGGAAAGAGNTAATGAAGAACTTAGAAAAGAGATTATTGAAAGAAAGCGAATTGAAGAAAAGTTACAGACCGAAAAGGCGTATCTTGATCAGTTATTTGAAAGCGCACAAGAAGCAGTTGTAATGACAGATAATAGTGGTCGAATAATTAGAATTAATAAGGAATTCACAAAAATGTTTGGGTATTCAGAAGAGGAAGCATTGGGTAATTTTATAGATGACCTCGTTGCGCCCGAGAATCTTCGAGAAGAAGCTCTTTTCTATACTGAGAAATTAGCAAGGGGAGAGAAAATAGCATTTGAGTCCGTAAGAAGACGTAAAGATGGAAGTTTAATTAATGTGCTAAGCATTGGTGCTCCTATTATAGTTAATAATGAACAAGTTGCTATATATGCAATATATCTTGATATTACAGAAAGAAAAAAATCTGAGGAAGAGACAAAAAAAAGAGCAACTCAATTTGCTTTACTTTATAAAATTGGACAACGGATAAGCAGTAAACTCGAGCTTAAAGCTCTTTTTAAAGAAATTGTCACTGCTATTAGGGATGCGTTTAACTATTATGGAGTTATGCTTTTTCTACTTGACGAAGAAACAGGATATTTAAAACTTCAGGCAATTGTTGGTGGCTATGTTGATGTTTTTCCGAAAGATTTAAGAATTAAAATCGGAGAAGGGATGATTGGTCGCGCAGCAGAAACAGGCGAGACTCAGGTGAGTGGAGATGTTAGTAAAAATCCCTATTATATAAGGAAAGCAAATGAAATCACAAAATCTGAATTGTCTGTTCCAATAAAAAGAGGTAAGAAGGTTATTGGTGTTTTAGATATTCAATGCGATGAGTACAATGCTTTTGATGAAAGTGATATATCTGCAATGGAAACATTGAGTACTCAGATAGCAATAGCTATAGAGAATGCAAAGTTATTTGAGCAAGCACAGAGAGAGATTTTAGAGAGGAAAAAAGCAGAAGAGAAGTTAAAGAAAACAGCAGAGGCATTAGAACGTTCAAATAAAGAATTGCAGCATTTCGCTTACATTGCTTCACATGATCTTCAGGAACCACTTCGAATGGTAGCAAGTTTTGTGCAACTTTTAGCAAAGCGTTATAAAGGCAAACTTGGTCCAGATGCTGATGAATTTATTAAATATGCTGTGGAAGGTGCAAATAGGATGCAAAAAATGATAAATGATTTACTTTTATATTCAAGAGTTGAAACAAGAGGCAAACCATTTATTCCTACTGATTGTGAAAAAGTCTTGGAAAAGGTCATTGCTAATCTGAAAGTTAGTATAGAAGAAAGGGGAGCAATTGTGACTCATGATGAATTGCCAATTGTAATGGCTGATGAGTCTCAATTAATTCAGTTATTTCAAAATTTGATAAGTAATGCAATTAAATTCTGCGATAAAAAAACCCCTCGAATTCACATCTCTGTAAATAAGAAGAATGATGAGTGGGTCTTTTCAGTAAAAGATAATGGTATCGGGATTGATCCAGAATATAAGGATAGAATATTTCAGATTTTTCAGAGGCTTCATTTAAGAGATGAATATCCCGGGACCGGTATTGGATTAGCAATATGTAAAAAAATCGTTGAGCGTCACGGAGGTCGTATTTGGGTTGAATCTAAAGTAGGAGAAGGATCAACTTTTTATTTTACAATTCCAATAAGGAGGAGAAATAATGAATGAAGAAATTCGACCAATAGAAATCCTTTTAGTAGAGGATAATCCAGGGGATATTAAATTGACAATGGAGGCTTTAAAGGACAGTAAATTGAAGAATAATCTTCATGTAGTTAAAGATGGTTTAGAGGCGATATCTTTTCTCCGTAAGAAAGGAAAATATTCAAATGCTCCTCGTCCAGATTTAATTTTATTGGATTTGAATTTACCTAAAAAGAATGGAAGAGACGTACTTGCAGAAATAAAAAATGACTCAGAATTAAAAAGAATTCCTGTTGTTGTATTGACAACTTCGAGCGCAGAAGAAGATATTATTAAATCTTATGAATATCACGCAAATTGCTATATTACAAAGCCTGTGGATTTTGAACAATTTATAAAAGTTGTAAAGAAGATCGAAGATTTTTGGTTTACTATTGTAAAGTTACCCGTAAAATAAAGAGGAACTAATGCCAACAAAAAATTACAACATACTTTTGATAGAAGATAATCCAGGAGATGTAAGATTAATTCAAGAAATGTTGAAAGAGGTGGAAGGTGTAAAATTCAATTTTCGACATGCTGATAGACTCTCAAAGGCTTTAGAGATTTTGATTCGAAATGGTATAGATGTGGTGTTGCTAGATTTATCTCTCCCAGATTCACAAGGTCTTGAAACTTTCAATAAATTACAAGAGAGAATTCCAGATATTGCTGTGATAGTTCTTACAGGTCTGGATGATTCAACAATAGGTGTTAAGGCAGTCCAGCAAGGTGCACAGGATTATTTAATTAAAGGAAAAGTGGACGGGCAATTACTATTTCGCTCTATATGCTATGCTATAGAAAGACATCATATGATGAAAAGATTAAAGGAATTAGCAACTACTGATGAACTTACTGGTCTATATAATAGAAGAGGATTTCTAACCTATGGCAAGGAATTACTTAAATTGGCTAAAAGAATGGAGAGAGCTATATTTTTATTGTATGTAGACCTTGATAGAATGAAATGGATAAATGATAATTTTGGACATCAAGAAGGAGATAAAGCATTACAGGAAATTTCAAATATACTAAGGAAAAATTTTAGAAAATCAGATGTAATAGCTCGTATAGGGGGAGACGAGTTTGTTGTACTTGGTTTAGTAACATCCTGGAGAGGGGAGAAGACACTCTCTGAAATATTAATAGGTAGACTCGAAGAAAAATTGAATGCTTTTAATTTGAAGAGTAGTCTCCCTTATAAATTATCAATAAGTGCGGGTCTTGTTGCTTTTGATTCAAGTAGTATTAAGAATATTGATGAACTTCTTGAGGAGGCTGATAAATTAATGTATGAGCATAAAAGAAGAAAACAGAGAAGTAGTAAGATTAAATGAATATACGAAAAGAGGTAATAGAGGCTGAGAAAAGAATAAAGACTTATATTAGAGAAACTCCTCTCGATTTTTCTTCTTATTTAAGTCAGAAATGTGGAGCTAATGTATATTTAAAGCTCGAGAATTTTCAAATTACTGGTTCTTTCAAAATAAGGGGAGCATTAAATAAGATTTTATCCTTAAATTCTCAGGAGAAAAAGAAAATAATTACAGCTTCTTCTGGAAATCATGGAATTGCTGTAGCCTATGTTCTTGATAAATTTGATTACAAAGGAATTGTTTACCTGCCAAAAAATACATCATCTGCAAAAGTTGAGATTCTTCGTTCATACACTATAAATATTAAATTTTATGGAGATGATTGCATTGAAACAGAAAAATTTGCAAAAAAAATTGCGGAGGATAAAGATTATATTTATATTTCGCCTTACAACGATTATAAAATAATTGGAGGCCAGGGAACTATAGCGATCGAACTTGAAAGACAATTAAAAGAAATAGATGCAATATTTATTCCAGTTGGAGGGGGAGGATTGATTTCTGGAATCTCCGGATATTTGAAGCCTGAAAGACCTGATATTAAAATTATTGGCTGTCAGCCCAGAAATTCACCAATTATGTATGAATCAATTAAAGCAGGAAGAATAGTGGAGTTGAAATCAGAACCAACAATTTCAGATGCTACAGCAGGAGGGATTGAAGTTGGGTCAATAACCTTTGATATATGCAAAAAATATGTTGATGAATTTATAATCGTTGAAGAAAATGAAATTAAAAATGCAATAAAATTAATGCTTGATAAGAATTCAATGATAATCGAAGGAGCAGGAGCTCTATCAATAGCTTCTTTTTTAAAAGTAAATAGAAAATTTAGGAATAAAAATGTAGTTTTAATAATAAGCGGTGCACGAATAAGTCTGAATAAAATAAAAGAAGTTATTTGTAATTAGAAAGCTTATCTTATTGCCTCATTTAAGGATCTATATAAAAACATATTCATTGCCTCATGTAAGAATCCATATGAAAATTTAAGCAATATTCTTTCTTATTACAACCTTTT
>MTON01000004.1 GCA_002010665.1 Candidatus Aminicenantes bacterium JdFR-78 | reverse complement strand
GAAAAGCTCAATGATCCATCATCATGTGTTATTATATCCTGTGGTGTTGATGGAAGATGTAATGAGAAAAGTCGGTATTATTACAGAGATTCTTAGAGTTACTCAAGGTGGTAAATATGTCTTTACCAAGTGCCTTTTTAACTTCTTAACTTTCGTGTATGTTTATAAATTTTAATTGAAATATTCAATTTTTATGTTTTAATATAGGTGAAAATGGAGGAGGAAAATGTTGAGGAAGATAATTGCTATTTTCTTTTTAATTTGTGGCATATTAACTGGATCACTTTATTCTGAAATTAAAAGCCTGCAAGAAATTTTTGAAATAGGAAAAATATTGAAAGACAATGATAATGACAATCTAATAGATACAATTGAAACTAATATTATTATCTCCGATAATCCATCCACTGACGAATTAATTTTAGCCTCAGAAATATCCGCTCGAATTAATTTCGAAAGTCTCTGTGGAAATTTTAATCTGGTTAAAAAAGAATCTGAAATAAAAGATTTAACTAAATTGAAAAACCCAATATTTATCGGAAATAGGTTTAAATTTTTTAAGAAATTGCAGTTTCATTTTCCACAATTAAAAGAAAATGAAGCTCTAATCTCTATTGTATCTTCAAATAAAATTAATGGATTAATTATTTTAGGTGGCACAGGAAAGGCCTTGCTCTTTGGAGGGAGAGCATTTTTTCTCAGATATCCATATGCATGGGATATATGGGGAAGAAAATTTGGTGCAACTTATTTAAAAATTCAAAAGGACATTAGAAAATTTTTGGAAAGGAAAAATATTAATTACCGGGATGTAAAAATAATTTCTGTTAAATACAAATACCGCGAAGAAAAAGAAATCCCAGAATCTCTTTCCCAATTAAAATTTGATTTTGGTGAGATAGAAAATTTAACCATTGAGATTCAGCTTCCAAATGAGGATTACAAGACAGAAGCTGAAAAGAAATTTTCATTATTAATAAAAAACCATTCAAAGGGAATAGAAACAAATATTTTAAATTATGCTGGTTGTGCGAAATTAACTATTATTTTAAAGGATAAAAAAAATTCTTCTAAAATTATTGTCCCAAGAATTGGATTCCCGAAAAGAATGCTAACACCAGGATATAAGAGAATCCCAAAAATTAAAATTTCGGATAAAAATTTTGACCTTACAAATATCTTTTCAGAAAAGGGTATATTTTCTGATAGTAATAAAGACAAAATATTAGATACACTTGACTGTTATTTAATCATCCCAGACAACAAAAAATACCTTGCCCTTCCTCAATTATGTGGCAGATTAATGATTGAAATTGCTGGTGCTTCTTTTCCATTGATAAAAAAAGATAGTGAAATTAAAGATTACAAAAAATTAATTTCTCCAATTTTGATAGGAGACGAAAATTCACTTATTAGACATTTAATAAAAGTTGGCAAATTAAAAGAATATCCTTTAGAACAAAATGAAGGTTTGATTGAAGTTGTTCCTGAAGCATTTGATAAATCTAATGCCTTAATAATACTCGCAAAAAATAAAGATGGAATGTATAAAACCCTTCAGTATTTGGCAAAAACCTACCCATATCTTACCTCACATAAACCAGGAGAGCCAACTATTAAAACTGTGAAAGAAGAAGTAGAAAATTTTTTTGATGGAAAACATGGAGCGTCAGTATCTTATTTTTATAATGAATTAAAAAAACTGGTTGATAAATTAAAAAACAAGAAATTAGATTATTTCAAAAGTGAATTTTATACATACAAAGAGAACAAAAAATTTGAAAATTTTATTTCCAGCTATCTAAAAAAGAATTTAAATGCTAAAAATATTGATATAAAAATAAATCACTTGGATAAGTCTGAAAAAATCTTTGAAAGGGAAAAGGAATTCAAATGGGAAGTGGAAAAAGCCCTTGAATTAATAAAGAAAGAAATATCTGATTTAAATCCAGAGAATAATTTACAAATCAATCTTGGTATCAGTGAATCACCAAAAATAAGGCAAAAAATTAGGGATAAAATAAAAATAATATTAAAGAAAAATGGGTTTTCAAACTTCAAAGTAAATGTTTTATCTGCTTATAAACAGGGTTTCTTCTGGATAAAAGAGAAAATTATTCCAGAATTAAAGGGAAAAGATATTTTAGAAATACTAATTAAATTCTCAAAAGAAAATCCTGATTTTAATTTAAGGAAAAGATTTTACACTGAACCAATCAGATGGCTTCAGGAACTTTATCCTATTGATGAAATTTTATCCAAGGAATTATCTCTGCCAGTTGAAAAAATAAATTTTGAAATGATTGAAAGTTCTAAACCAGTTTATAGAATTGAAGTCTTTAACTCTCAGAAGAAACTCATTTTCTCCGATGAATTCTATCCCAGAATAAAGGAAAGATTTTATTTTGATATTTTTCCTGAATGGGGAAAGGTGAAAATAACTACTGGATGGTTAGAAATAAAGGCTGGAAATAAAATAATTCTAAAAGAACTTTTAGAAACAGATTTGGAAAGATTCTGGAATTTTTATCAAAGGGAAATTTTACCCGTTGTGTATCGTTATGTTATGAAGAAAACCGGCAAAGAACCAACTTTTAAAAAGCAACCTTATTTTAAGAGATTACTAATTGAGGCATGGTTTAGTGAGCCTGATTTCAAGCTCGGATTGGATGAAGAAATAATAAGCAGTCTTGAAGCACTCCATGATGAAATATATTTTGATACCCTTGATTTTCTAAGAGGAATAACAAAAATTGAAGAAGGAGAAGTACCAGAAGATACATCCAGATATTCTGCGCCAGGGAATATACTTCCCTTAATTCATCCATCTATTGAAGGAAAGAGAGGTAAAGTTAAAATAATCTTTGAAGACAGGAAATTTCCCAAGCCTACTGCTATTTTTAAATGGAAGGAAAAAAATGGCGAAGAAAAGAGCAGAAAAATAGAATATACATCTATTAAAGGAGACTCAATTTCTGTATTCCGTTTAATTTTTAATGGTGAAGAAAATAAAATCAAAAATCTTTTTATAAGAGTAAATTTTAAAGAAGAAAAAGAGTATTTAAAAGCAATTGAGATCATACACTCATTCTTGGAGCTTAGAGAAAATGGGTTATTCATGGATGAATTAAGTTTTCCAAAAATTCAACACTTAACCTTTCTTTTTAAAAGCAAAAAACTTGAAAAAGGGATTACATTAAAATTAATAGAGAAAGAAATAGAAAAAGAACATCTAATTGAAGAAAAAATTTCTTTCCCAATCGTGCCATTGAATAAGATTATCTCTCCTGATGAGTGCTGGAGAATCTGCAAAAAATTAGGTGAGATGCCTGGAATTAATTTTTATCAAGCCGGAATTTCTTATGAAGGAAGAAAAATACCTGTGCTAGAAATATATCTCCCACTCGGAAAATATGTTTCTGTTCCAAAATTAATTACTTTTAAGCCAACAATTTATCTTTCAGGACGTCAGCATGCAAATGAAGTTTCTTCAACAAATTATATTCTTAAATTGGCTGAATTATTGGCTACTGATAAAAAATATAAAGAATTCGTCAAAAAAATAAACTTTGTTCTTCATCCAATGGAAAATCCTGATGGCGCTCAGCTTGCCTATGAACTTCAAAAAATTACTCCCTTTCACTGTCTCCATGCAGGAAGATACAGTGCACTTGGCATTGATGTAGGATATCAGGTAAATGTAAAGAAACCTATTTTACCAGAGGCAAAAGTAAGAGGAAAACTTTATGAAAAATGGTTACCTGATATTTATTTAAATTTACATGGCTACCCTTCTCATGAATGGGTTCAACAATTTTCAAATTATTCTCCTTATCTTTTTCGGGATTACTGGATTCCCAGAGGTTGGTTTGCCTATTACAATTATTTAAGACTTCCAATTTATGAGAACTGGAAAAAAGCCGGAGAAGAATTGAAGGATTATATAATAAAAGAAATAAATAAAAATGAAAAAATCAAAAATTTTAATGAAAAACTTTACAAGCGATATTATAGATGGGCTGGCCGGTGGCAACCTCATATGAATTATCTTGAAATTCATCAAGGCTTAAATTTATATGCTGAACGAAGGTCGCCAAGAGAGAATAAATTAACACCAAGAAGGAAAATAACTTTTGTGGAGGAAGTCCCTGAAGTAATGGATGAAACTGCTCAAAATACTTGGCTAGAATTTATATGTGAGCAAGGGCTAACTTATCTTAATGCTCATCTTAAATATCTTTCGAGTGCAAAATGGCATATTGTCCGCCTTGAAGAAGAATATAATGACCGAATTCAAATCAAATTCATTCGTTCTCGTCCAGGAAAAATTAAATAACTATGCTAGATTATTTACTTCTTATTCTAGGCTTCATATTTTTGCATTTTGGTGCAGAAAGTTTTATAAAAGGCTCATCAAGATTAGCTTATCTGTATCGAGTAAAGCCAATAATAATAGGACTAACAATTGTTGCTTTTGGAACATCTTCCCCAGAAGCTTTTGTCAGCATACTTGCTGCAATACAAAAATCAGAGGGAATAAGTATCGGGAATATAATTGGAAGCAACATAGCTAATATTGGACTTGTCTTAGGCTTAAGCGCTTTGGTAAGACCAATAAAAGTTGAATCAAGTGTTTTAAAAAGAGAACTTCCATTTATGCTTATTGTTACAATTATTTTTTATATCTTTTGCATAGATTTAGCACTTTCACGATTTGAAGGAAGTATTTTATTTGCTGGAATTATAGGATTCATATTTTTTCAAATTAAATATGTAGGGGAAAACTACAGAAAAGAAACAGTTTTAATTCAAAAAATTAAAAAATTAAAATATATGGTGTTCACCTTTGTAGGCTTATTACTTTTACTACTGGGTGCTCAATTGCTTGTTAAAGCTGGAGCTAACATTGCCTTAAAATTAGGAGTTAGTCAGTTAATAATTGGGCTTACTATGATAGCAGTCGGAACTTCTTTGCCTGAACTTGCAACTTCTCTTGTTGCAGCACTTCGGAAACAAGGAGATATATCTCTGGGAAACATAGTGGGAAGCAATATTTTTAATATTTTATTTGTAATGGGAACTGCATCTCTTCTTTTACCCTTTAGAATTGAAAAAAGCTTGCTTATTGTTGAACTCCCAATAATGCTTTTATTTAGTCTTTTAATTTTTTACTTTTTAAAAAGTGAATTTATTCTGAATAGAATAAAAGGATTTATTCTCCTTTTATTATATTGTGGTTTTATTATAATTTT
This sequence comes from Candidatus Aminicenantes bacterium JdFR-78, assembly GCA_002010665.1. Classification (GTDB taxonomy): domain Bacteria; phylum Acidobacteriota; class Aminicenantia; order JdFR-78; family JdFR-78; genus JdFR-78. Next base: position 33,851 of record MTON01000004.1, on the reverse strand, counting down.
ATTCTTTAAAGAAGCTATTTAACTTTCAAATGCAAGAATTAATAGTTAAAAGAAAAGAATCATATTTAAATTTTTCAGATTTTATCTTTCCGATTCTCTATTCAATTGTTGGCTCAATTATAGCTGGTTTAACCATGGGGATAATAAATATTTTGGTTGAACTAATAAAGAAAGACTCAATATTTGTTTTTGGTGATATTTTTCATGTTTCTTTTTGGTATATGATAGTTTGGAGCATTATTGGTGTTATTTCAGGAATTATATATGCTATTTTTCTTGTCCTCAGAGGGAAAAAACTAATAAATTATCCCTCGCAATTTATTTATATTTATGTTTATTTTAGCATCTGGTTATTTATTTTTATGTATGTTAATATTTACCTCTTTGCAGGTTTTTTTTCACTTCAATCAATAATTTTTAATTTAATTATAATCTTTATAGGAGTAATCCTTTTTATTCTTATTTCTAAAAAAAAGAAATTTTTAGCCTATCCTTTAATAATATATGTAGGAACTTTAATAATTATCTTTTTATTCTCATTAATATTATGCGAAGATTTTTTAATTACATCCGAGAAAAATCTCAGTGTGATTAATAATATTAAATTCAAAAGATATAATGTTATATTGATATTGCTGGATGCCGTGCGCTTTGATCATGTAGGATGTTATGGATATAAGAGAAAGACAACTCCTAATATAGATCGTTTAGCAGAAAATGGGGTTATATTTGAAAATGCATTTTCTCACTCATCTCATACACTGGAATCGGTTCCATCGCTTTTAACATCAACCTATCCTTCCACCCATAATGTTAAAACAATAACCTCTGCTATACCCGACGATATTTTAACCCTTCCTGAAATTTTTAAATCCTATGGATATAAGACTGCTATATTCTCCACTAATCCTTACATCTCAGTTGTATATGGCTATGGTAAGGGCATAGATAAGTTTCATTGTGATGATGAAAAAATTATAAAGATTAATAAAACAGTGCTTGGCCATTCCTTTCAAATTTTAAAGAAACTTTCTGTATTAGGGAGAATATTTGAACCATTTTCAAAATTAAATTATTTTCTCTTCTCTTCGAAGAATTTATCGAAGTCAACTGATCCAAATTTCATAACTCATAAGATAATAAAATGGATTAAAAAGAACAAGTCCCATCCATTCTTTATTTATTCACATTACGAGGGAGGACATTCACCTTATAAAGTCCCAAAATTTTATCAGAAGTTATTTGCTTCAGATTACAGTAGAGAACCGGTTATTAATTATCCTTTAAAATTTGGTTTATTTTTACCCTTTGAGAAAGGCGAATCTCTTCCTAAACAAAAATTGAAAAATATGATTGCCCAATATGATGCAAAAATTTTCTATCATGACGAGAGTTTAGGAATATTATTTCAGGAACTTAAGAATCTAAATCTTCAAAAGAAAACAATAATTATAATTACCTCCGACCATGGAGAAGAATTTTATGAACATGAAGGATGGGGACATGGGCATTCTCTTTATGAAGAGACTATTCATGTTCCCTTGATATTTTATTGTCCAGGTTTGATACCAAAAGGTAAAAGGATAAAGGAAATTGTAAGCTTAGTTGATGTGTTTCCAACAATATTGAGTTTATGCGGAATTAATTTAAAAATTCCTTATAAAATTGAGGGATTGGATTTGACTCCTCTATTTTACGCAAAAAATCCCAAACCTATAAGGAATTTTATTTTCTCAGAGCTTACACAAGGAGAAAATTCAGCATGGTGTTTAAGAACCGATAGATATAAGGTAATTGAAATTAGGTTTGGAATAAAAAGAGAAAGACTTCTCTTTGATTTAAAAGCTGATCCAAATGAAAAAAATAATATTTATGAAGAAAAAAAGGAGATTGCAATAGAGCTTCTTCGGAAATTGAATTTCATTATACAGCAAGCAGAAGAAAAATCATTTAGCCCAAAGAAAACAGAATTAGATATTGAACTTAAAAGAAAATTAAAAAGCTTAGGCTATATTGAGAATTAAGAATATAAGAAATTTGAATTAAAAAAAGCAAAATAAATTTTTGCTCTTACAATTACTTGACATATTTTTTTAAAATAATTAAATTGTTGTTCCAAAGATTTATGAGAAAAAATGAAAAATCAATACTTACAAAAAGGAATTTTCTTTTCAATTTTCTAATTCTCCTTATTGGAATATATGTTTTTATTGGTGCACTTGAAGGATTAAAAAGTGCATGGGAGATTGCATTTGCACCTGCTGGTAAAAAAGAATTGGCTCAGAATTATATTAATAATGTAATTGGTAATCCTTTCTCAGGGCTTTTTGTAGGAATTCTTGCAACTGCACTTGTGCAAAGTTCAAGCGGTGTTGTTGCAGTAGTCATTGCAAGCTGTGCTGCAGGAGCCTTTTCGATTGCATTTGCGGTTCCAATAATATTAGGAGCAAATATTGGTACAACAGTTACAAATACAATGGTTACTCTTGGATATTTACTTAGGAGAAAATTTATAAAAATTGAGTTTATTCGTGCTACAGAAGCTTCAATAATACACGATATATTTAATATATTTAATGTATCATTTTTTTTTATTTTAGAATTAACAACGAAAATTTTATCTAAATCAGCATCATTTTTGGCAGATAAAATAGGTAATCTTCCAATATTAGGTCATATTATAAAGGATTTTCCTGATTTAACAGGAGTTATAGTTGAAAAGCCAATAGTTGACCCTTTTGTTACAATCATAATAAAAATTATTGGATATAAAGGCTTCTTGCCAGCAATAATTATTGGCTTAATATCATTTGCTTTCCTTCTATTTGCTTTAAGATTAATGTCTAACTCAATGCAAAGAGTTATGGAAAAACGAGTAACAAAAATTATTTCAAAAGCTTTTCAAACTAAAACTCGTGCAGTTTTTATTGGAGGGTCTTTAACATGGCTCTTACAATCAAGTAGTGTAGCAACCTCTCTTGCAGTCCCATTTGCAGCAAGCGGAATAATAAAAATAAAAGAAATATATCCTTACACACTCGGCTGTAATATTGGAACAACAATAGACCCTGGTCAAATAATAAGCTATGCAAAATTTGGATTGACAGGATTTAAAGTTGGCTTTATCCATGTTTTATTGAATTTAATTGGTGTTATTTTATGGCTGGGAACTCCACTAAGAACTATTCCACCAAAACTTGCTTCTAAACTAGCAAAATGGATAACGTCTACCCATCCATTACTTTTGATAGTTTATATTGGCGTTATATTTTATGTGTTACCTATTTTGATAATTACAATATTTTAAGTATAATTAAGTATGTTACAAGGAGAAAATAAAAATGAAATTTCTCAAAAGAATAACCTCAAGGTTCTCAAAGCCTTATCTTTCATCATTATATTCTCATGCTAAGATTAGCTATGAAGCAGTTAAGAAAATTAGAAATGTCATAGAAGCTTATTGTGAAATAGATTTGGAAAAACTTACAAAATTAGACGCGGAAATATCTGAAATTGAACATAAAGCTGATAAAATCAAGCAAAACATTCGCTCAAACTTGCCTTCTTCTGTATTATTACCGATTGAACGCCAGGATTTATTAGAATTTTTATCCCAACAGGATAAAATAGCAGATAGAGCCCAAGATGTCAGTAGAATAACAACATTTAAAGAACCAGCAAAACTGAATAAAGAAATAAAGGAAAATCTAATTAAAATGTCGGAAAAGGTAATAGAAGCAGTAGAAAAGTATGAAAAAATGATTAGAAAAATTCAAATCACGCTTTCTATTTCCCCCCCAAAAAGAGAATTAACTGAAACTTTTAAACAAATTGAGGAAATTGAAAAAATCGAACATGAAGCCGATTTAATCCAAATAGAGTTAGTAAGAAAAATTTTCAGTTCAAAAATGGATCCAGTCAACATTTTCCATTTATCTCAAATAATTCACACCCTTGATGATATAGCAGATGCTTCAGCTCGTGCTGCAGACAGACTAAGAACAATGTTATACCGGTAACATTGAACTTAATTTGAGTAAAAATTCTCTTTTAAGTAAAATTAATTTTTTCTATCATTAAAACTGAATATTAGGTGAAATCTTTGTGGGAGATAAACTCAAAGGAATTGAGGGTTTTAAAGAAAATACATAATAATAGAATTCAAATTGAATTTATCATTATAAGAAAAAGGGGTTTTATTAACTTCTAATTTATTTTTCTTTCCCGTTAAACTTTTTTTGCTCCATCTCATAGTTTATGAGAATATAATTATTGTCGAGAATTTCAATAAATAAAAACCATGGGGCTGAATTGAAATAGACTTTATTTCTTCTATTTTCTATTAATTCTTAGAAGCTCTATTTGGAATGACTGATACTCTTATACAACGCAGAAATAAAGATCACAAATTAATTATCTCTCTTTAATCAAGAATGATACTATATTAAGGTTTTAATCATCTATTAAAGGGACTAATTTTAATTCTGGATTCAGAAACAGGGTCATGATATTATAAAACCTAAAGCAAGAGGATTTAATTTACTATGGGGAATAGATTTTGGGATTGAGCATAGATTTTAATTATTAGAGATGTTAGATTATTTGTTTCTAATTCTAGGCTTCATATTTTTGCATTTTGGTGCAGAAAGTTTTATAAAAGGCTCATCAAGATTAGCTTATCTGTATCGAGTAAAACCAATAATAATAGGTCTAACAATTGTTGCTTTTGGAACATCTGCCCCAGAAGCTTTTGTCAGCATACTTGCTGCAATACAAAAATCAGAGGGAATAAGCATTGGAAATATAGTTGGGAGCAATATAGCTAATATTGGTTTGGTCTTAGGTCTGAGCTCATTGATTAAGCCAATAAAAGTTGAACCAAGTATTTTAAAGAGGGAACTTCCATTTATGATAATAGTCACCATTATTTTTTATATATTTTGTTTAGACTTAAATCTTTCTCGAATAGAAGGAGGCTTGTTATTCATTGGAATTATAGGATTCATCTTATTCCAAATTAAGTATGGTGGAGAAAATTCTGGAAAAAAATTGACTTTAATTCAACGGAACAAAAGAGTCAAAAATATTTTATTAACCTTAATAGGTTTGATACTTCTCCTTTCTGGAGCCCAATTACTCATTAGAGCAGGTGTTAACATTGCATTAAAATTAGGAGTCAGTCAATTCGTTATTGGACTCACTATGATAGCAATCGGGACATCATTACCAGAACTTGCAACCTCACTTGTAGGTGTAATCAAAGGAGAAAGTGATATATCATTGGGCAATATAGTGGGTAGTAATATCTTCAACCTTTTATTTGTTATGGGCATGGCTTCTCTAATACTCCCGCTTAAAATTGAATCGAGTATGCTCATTGTTGAGTATCCCATAATGCTTTTGCTCAGTTTTTTAATTTTTTATTTTTTAAAAAGTAAATTTATTTTGAATAGAATAGAAGGTTTTGTCCTCCTTTTCTTATATTGTAGTTTTATTATAATTCTATTCTTAAAATAGGCTATTTGTGAAAAACTTCTATACGCCTTCGCCTCCCTACTAATTGACATTGAATTTTTTAGGTGATATAAGTTTATTTACTTATGTATGTAATTTAATATTCTAATTTTTCTCAAGAAAGGAGTAAAAAAATGGATAAAGTCTTTTATATTTCTCTAATTGCTCCTATTTTTGGAATTATTGGAATGTTAATTGTTGCTTATATTACATGGCGTATCTCAAAGGAAGCGCCAGGTACTCAAAGAATGCAGGAGATAGCAGGATACATTCAGGAAGGTGCAAGAGCATTCCTTAAAAGGCAATATATAACCATAATTTATTTTATAGTTATTCTATCTATTCTTATTATTTTCTTTACAAAATGGCCTGAATTGAATTTTCTATCAGCATTTTCTTTCATATTCGGTGCGTTTCTATCATTATTAGCAGCATATATAGGCATGAATGTTGCTGTTAAAGCAAATGTAAGAACTGCAAATGCAGCAAGAAAATCCCCATCAAAAGCATTAACTATTGCATTCAAAGGTGGTGCTGTAATGGGTATTTCTGTAGTCAGCTTGAGCCTAATAGGAATAAGCATTTTATATTATCTATATAGTTTCATATTCCATTCCTTTGAAGATTTAGAAAAGACCCTAAATGTCCTCGAATACATTGTCGGCTTTGGATTTGGTGCGAGTTTAGCAGCTCTATTTGCACAGCTTGGAGGAGGAATTTATACAAAGGCAGCAGATATTGGTGCAGATTTGGTTGGAAAAGTCGAGGCAAAAATTCCAGAAGATGATCCAAGAAATCCAGCTGTTATTGCTGATCAAGTAGGAGATAATGTGGGAGATTGCGCAGGAAGAGGAGCAGATCTATTTGAATCTTTTAGCGATAATATAATATGCGCAATGATACTTGGGATTTTATTTGCTAAATTGAGTAAATTTGCATTTATATTTCCTCTTGTTACACAGGCTATTGGTATAATAGCCACAATAGCCGGCGTATTTCTGGTAAGAGGATATAAGAAATTATCTCCAATAATGTCTGTCAATATTGGTTTTTTTACTACAGGAATTATATGTGCTATTGGATTTTATTTTGCTTCAATCACTCTTCTTGGTAAAATTGAAATTTTTTATGCTGCCCTTTCTGGTTTAATTGCAAGCTTATTAGTGGGAATTGTCACTCAATATTACACAGGAAGTGGAATGAGACCCGTCAAAAAAATTGCTGAGTCTTCTCAAAGAGGAGTTGCAATTAATATTATTTTTGGTCTAGCATATGGTCTTCAAAGTGCGTTTTTCCCTGTGATAATAATTGCAGCAGTTATAGCCTTTTCATATTATATTACAGGAGGAAGACTTCAGGGACTTTATGGAATTGCAGCCGCAACTCTTGGTATCCTTTCCACCACAGGAATAATAATGTCCTCAGATACTTTCGGTCCAATTAGTGACAATGCCGATGGTATTGCTGAAATGTCTGGCATGAAAAAAGAGGTAGGCAAATCCCTTGAAACTCTGGATGCTGTGGGAAATACAACAAAAGCATTAACAAAATCTTATGCAATGACTTGCGCAGGTTTATCAGCAGTTGTAATTTTTGTTACATATCTCCGTATTACAGGGATTTTGGATATTGATTCAAATATACTTCCAATAATTAATGTTGCAAACCCAAAGATTCTTGTTGGATTATTCATTGGAGGAGCTTTACCATTTTTATTTTCTGCTCTTGCTATTGGCGCTACAGGCACAACTGCTTTTCAAATGGTGGATGAAGTCAGACGACAGTTCAGAGAAATAAAAGGAATTCTTGAAGGAAAAGCAAAACCAGACTATGCAAGATGTGTTGATATAGCAACAAAAAATGCATTAAAAAAAATGGTATTACCTTCATTTATTGCAATTATTTTTCCTATAGCAATTGGACTCACCTTTGGAAAAGAATCCCTGGGTGCTCTCTTACTTGGACAAACTCTTTCAGTAATTGTTCTGGCTCCTTTTTTCATTAATGTAGGAGGAGCATGGGACAATGCAAAAAAATATATTGAGGCTGGAAATTTTGGTGGAGAAGGGACAGAATCCCATGCTGCTGCAGTTGAAGGTGATACTGTTGGAGATCCATTAAAGGATGTAGCTGGACCCTCTTTACATATTTTTACTAAATTAATAAATATGACAGCTCTCCTCTTTGCTCCTATAATAATAAAATTTACTCTATTCCCTTAAAAGTAACAATTTAATTTCTTCCGAGGCTCTTTTCTATCTCCTTTGCCGTGAGTTTAACTATTATCGGTCTTTTATGAGGGCAGAAATAGGGATTTGAAGTATTAAATAATTCCTTAATTAAATATTCCATTTTTTCTTGAGTCAAAACTTGATTTACTTTTATTGCTGTCCTACATGCAATAACTGCAATAAGAGAATCAATTAAATTTTCAAAATCGTGTTCTCTTTCCTCTTCTAATAATAATATTAATATATTTTCAGCTTGAAGTGAGGATAAAATCTCCGGAAATGTTTTCAAAGTATATGTTTTCCCACTCATCTGTTCAATTTTGAAACCGAGCTTTTCAAGAGCCTCTTTCTTTTTTTCGAAATTAATTTGTTGGGAGGGAGTTAAATCTATAATTATCGGGAAAAGGGCTTCATGAATGTTCCATTTTTTATTCTCAAAATCTCTCTTATATTTCTCGTATAAGATCCTTTCATGGGCATTATGTTGATCAATTATAAGTAAGTTTTCATTCTCTTGAACCAAAATATAACTATTCAGGTATTGTCCTAAAACTTTATATTGTTGTAATTTTTCCTTTTTCTCAAAAAGAGATATTTCATCATGAATTTCTTGAGAAAAAGAATCCTTAGTCTCAAAAAATGAAGTTTTTTCTTTTACCCTTAAAAATTTTTTATATTTCTTTTCATCAAACTCAATGCTTTTGGCTTCTACTACTCTGCTTAACTCTTTTTTTAGAACATTATAAATGGAGTTATATATTTTTTGAGAATAATTAAATCTAACTTCGGCCTTTGTGGGATGAACATTTACATCTACATCTTCGTAAGGAAGATTTAAAAATAAAAAGACGACAGGAAAAACATCTTTTTCCAGAAGAGAGCTATAAGCCTGATTTACAGCCGAAGACATTATTTTATCTCTGACAGGTCTTTTATTTACAAAGAAAAACTGAAAAATCTTATTTGGTCTTCCATGTGGAGGCCGAGAAAAAAATCCTCCAAGATGTAATCTATCTTCTTCAAAATTTATTTCTAATAACTGCCTTAGCAATGAACTTCCGTATATTTGATTTATCCTTTCTCTTAAACTGTTCGTCTTAGTATACGAGAAAATAAGTCTTCCATTATTAAACAAGGTGAACTGAAGAGATGGATAACCCAGTGCAAGTTGAGTTAAATATTTAATAATTAAATTGAGTTCAGTCTGTTCACTCCTCATAAATTTTTTTCTTGCAGGAAGATTATAAAAAAGCTCTCTTACCTCAACAGTTGTTCCAGGAGGATGTGCACAATCTAGAAATCGTATTTCTTTTCCAGCTTCAAGTTCTAAAAGAGTCCCTGTAGGCTCATCTTTTGATCTTGTCATTAAGATTACTTTGGAAACAGCAGCAATGCTTGGTAATGCTTCTCCTCGAAAACCAAGAGTTCTTATCCGCTTAAGGTCAGATTCATTAGAAATTTTGCTCGTAGAATGGCGGTAGAAGGCCAATCGAGCATCCTCTTTTGTCATCCCCTCTCCATTATCAAATACTTTAATTAACCTTTTTCCTCCTTTTGAAAGCTCAACTTTTATTTTTGTTGCACCAGCATCTATTGAGTTTTCAACCAATTCTTTAACTACAGAAAATGGCCTTTCAATTACCTCTCCTGCTGCGATTTTCTTTGCTAATTCCTCGGATAAAAGCTTAATTTTATTCATAAAATAATCCTTTCTATATCTTTAGGATGATGAAATATATAATCTGGTTTAGCTTCTTCTAATGCCATTTTATCCTTGCATCCCCATAAAGCAGCGCCTGTTATAACCCCAGCTTTTTTACCACATGCAATGTCAAGTGGCGAATCACCAATATGTAAGACAGCAGAGGGATGTAAATTAAAATGTCCACAGATTTTCAAAACTCCATCAGGATATGGCTTGTGATTTTCGACATCCTCACTTGTAACAATTATTTCAAAATATTTCAATAATTTTTTCTGTTTCAGGATATACAAAGTTAATTCTCTTCCTCTACCCGTAAAAATAGCTAATTTTTTCTTAGCTGAACCCAGAGATTCAAGCACACCTGGAAAACCTTCAAAAAGATTAATTTTATTTATATCTACTTTAAATAAATTGAAATATTCTTCATAGCACTTGTCTATTTTTTCTCGATCAATAAACCTCATAAAAATCATTCTTTCAGAAGGTCCAAACAATTTATTCACTTCATTTTCGGTTAATTCTATATTTCCATATTTTTTTAAAACACGCTGTAAAAAATCTGTAGTAAAAAAATGAGAGTTTATAATGGTTCCATCCAAGTCAAAGATAAATGCTTTAAATTTATTCATTAAATTTTATTTTACAAGAAAAAGAGATTTTTTTGAAACAAGGAAATTTGTTAACTTTTATAATTTTTTAGAAATTCCTTAGCTATTTTATAGACTTTATCCATATCTTTAGAGAGGAGATATTCAAATGCAAGCCCTCTTGCAAAAACTGGAATCAATTTTGCGATTTTTTCTGTATTCCTCTTATTCGTATGCTTATTAATTGTCTCCTTTAACTTTTCATACCAGTTATTATATGCTTTTTGAAAATCTTCTACAACATTTTTTACCCATGGAATTTGAGTAGAAGCAACAACTAAACAACATATCTGAGCATATGAAGTTTTTCTTTTTAGGAAATTAATATAAAAATAAATAATTCTTTCAATCACATCTATCTCATTCTTTGCTTTCCTCAGATCATTCAACAACTTCTCAAAAAAATTGTCCAGACCTTTTATTAATATATCTCTTAATATATTTTTCTTAGACGGATAATAGTAATAAATAGTAGCTCTTCCAAGTTCTGCTGTTTGAGCAATATCCTGAATAGTGGAACTTTCGAGTCCCTTTTTAAGGAATACTTTTGTTCCTGCTTTTAAAATTTGTTTTTTTCTTAATTCTTTTTCCCTTTCCCTCCTTTCTTTTAAACCCATAATTTCCTCCAGGTGTCACTTATTGACAAAAAAAGCTATTCTAATATAAATAAAATTAATAACATTGTCAAATAAAAAAATTTATATTTGTTTTTTTAACTTTATTTTTTCTGTTTTTCTCCAAAAACTATGGCTTCAAAGATATATATATCAGCATCTTTTTTCCAGCAATTCTTAGGAAGTCCGGCTTTATAGCATGTTTGATTTAAAAATTCTATTCTGTCCCATTTGTATTCCACGGCCACTTGGGGTAAAAGAAGACCACTCCTTCCTCCTTTAGAAATCAAAATCCCATGCTTCCCAACAATTATTTCTTCAGGGCCATTAATTTTTCTAAGAGGAGTTAAAACAGAAATTTCTATTTCAATTTTTCGTAATTCATGAGGGGAAAGGGGAGGGAAACGAGGGTCCCGAGTTGACGCAAAAATCGCTGCTCTCATTACAGTTTGATAAAGTGGGAAAATTGGGGAAGTAAAACCTATACAACCCCTTAATTTACCCTTTTCTTTTATGGTAACAAAAGCTCCTCTTTTCTCAAGAAGTTTATTATTTTTTATATTAAAATTTGGTATTTCTCTTCTCAATATAAAACTCTCGATTGTTTTTCGAGCGATTTGCAATAATTCTTTTTTCTCTTCTGGTGTCAGAGTGAAATTTTCTTTTTTTGGTAAAACCACTCCTGCTGAAAGATAACCAACAACTCGTGATTGTGGGCCTCCAAAATCTGATGAATCTGCATATTTCAATATTTTAACTTCAGGATTTCCAAGGGACTTAATTGCAAGAAGCATTGAAACAACTGGTCCACCACCACACATAATCCCAGCTCCTCTTTCAATTTTTCTTATTAGAGTACTGCTTTTGTAATTCTCAATAAGAGAGATTGTTTGTTTATCAATCTTGTTTGCCTCAGCTTTTGAATGATAATGACTCATATCAGAAGAAGCCACTATTAAAACCTTCCTCCCTTTTATAGAATCTGCTATAGCATTAGCCAAATTTTTAATTGTTTTTTTGTTTTGATAACCCATTATTATTGGGACTATTTTGGCTTTTGGAAGGACTATCTGAATAAAAGGAATTTGAACTTCTATTGCATGTTCCGGTATATGAACTTTTTTAATGTAACCATATCCTGAATTCTTCATTATCTCCTTCGCCAGATCTTCATCTATTTCAATCAGACCGAGCGGAGTTTTATAATATCCAGAAGGATAAATTGAACAACCATAAAATCCAAAATTATGACTTGGAGCAATGATGATTACTGTTTCATAATCCTTTCCCTCAACTAATTTATACGAATAAGCAGCAATGGCACCTGAATAAATATATGCTGCATGAGGAGAAATAATACCCCTGATCTCTCCTTTAATTTCAGGTAGCTGAACATTTTTTAGAAACTCCTCAATCATTCTTTTTAACTCACTAGGATTATCAGGATAAAATTTCCCACTAAAAGCAGGCTTTCTAATTGATTGAGGCAAAAGGGAAAAAGAGAAGGAAAAGAGTATTAGTAGGAATATAAAAATAAAAATCATAGAACTAATTCTCTTCATTTTTTCACTCCTTTTGCTTTTATTCATTTCCTCTCATTTTTTGAAAATTATTTACTAATATTACTAAAAAATCAACTTTAGATTGGAAAGATTGACAACACACCATATCCAATTTATAATCTTCAAAAGTTTATATGAGGAGGGAAGAATGGCACCCGAAAGAGAGAGAGGGGTTTGGGGCTCCAAAATTGCTTTTATTTTAGCTGCTTCTGGTTCTGCAATTGGTCTGGGAAATATATGGCGTTTTCCAATGATAACTGGAAAAAGCGGAGGGGCTATTTTTGTCTTTATCTATATCCTTGCGGTGGTTCTGATAGGTTTTACAGTTCTTCTGGGAGAAATAACGATTGGTCGTTTTTCACAGAAAAATCCAGTAGGTGCTTTTAAATTTATAAAACCCGGAACAAAATGGAGTCTCGTGGGCTATTTAGGAGTCTTAACAGGTATTTTTATTCTTTCATATTATGCAGTTATAGCAGGCTGGACACTCGGTTATTTTGTAAAATTCCTTACAGGTTCATTTAGAGGTGAAATAACAACTGATATTACAAATAGAATTTTTTCTCAATTTACTTCAAGCCCAATAACTGTTCTCATTTATTTCTTCGTAATTATAGGAATAACAACTTATATTATATCAAGAGGAGTAAAAGGGGGAATTGAAAGATGGAGTAAAATTTTAATGCCAGTTTTATTCATACTAATAATTCTTTTAGCTATAAGAGCAATTACTTTACCAGGAGCTGAGAAGGGCCTTCTCTTTTATCTTAAACCGGATTTTTCCAAACTAAGCGGTAAAATTCTTCTTTTTGCAATCGGGCAAGCTTTCTTCTCTCTTAGCTTAGGAATGGGAACTATGATCACCTATGGGAGTTATATCTCAAAGAGGGATAATTTAGTAACCTCAGCAGGATGGGTAGCTTTCTCGGATACTTTAATAGCTTTGCTCGCTGGATTTATAATTTTTCCAACCTTATTTGCTATTCCTGGAATTTCTCCTGGTGAAGGCGCAGGGCTTGTTTTTAAGGTCCTCCCTCTTGTATTTTCCAAACTCCCAGGAGGCATAATATTTGGCGCCTTGTTCTTTCTCCTTTTAACAATAGCTGCTTTAACATCAACTATTTCTCTCCTTGAAGTTCCTGTTGCTTATCTTGTAGATGAAAAGAATTGGACAAGAACTCAAGCAGCATCTCTTACAGGATTAATCACCTTCTTACTTGGAATTCCCTCTGCATTATCAACAGGAGCCAATTCCTTTCTGACAAAAATTAATTTTCTTGGCTGGATAGATTTCCTATTTGGAAACATTTCATTAGCTATTGGAGCTTTATTTATATGTATCTTCATTGGATGGATCTGGGGAGTTAAAAACGCATCCAAGGAAGTTGAGAAAGGAAATCCTCAATTTAAAATTAAAAAATTGTGGGCTTTCTCTGTAAGATTTCTTTCTCCAATAGCGGTTTTAATAATACTGATATTCATTAAAACAATTGTTGGTTAGGGAGTAAAAAATGATAAAAAAACTTAAAATAGGTTTAATTTTTTTACTAATTTTGTTGATTTATAATAATTTATATCCTGCCGATATAATTGGTAAAGTAATTAATTCCGAAACCGGGAAGCCCTATATTAAGGGAAACATCCTCCTCTTACCCTTTGGGGAGGAAAAATACATTAAAACTGAAATTGATAAAAGGGGAAATTTCATTTATCGGGAACTTAAACCAGGAAAATATATTATTAAAATGGATCTATATGGACTTACACCAATTGAAAAAGAAATTGAAGTTCCTGAAGGACAATTAAACATTACTCTACCTATTACCCTTTCTATATTAGATAAAACACTTGTTTTTATCCGTGAATTAAGTGATTTTATGTGGGGCACCTGGATGTTGGTTCTTCTTCTTGGAACAGGCATTCTTTTAACAATTCTTACTCGTCTTATACAGGTAAGAAGACTTGTCCTTTCTTTGAAATTGGTTCTGAGAGGTGCTACAGGAAGGGAAAAATATGAGAAAGGTGAAGGTGATATTTCTCCTTATGCAGCATTAATGACCGCTTTAGCTGCAACGGTTGGAAATGGAAATATTGCTGGAGTTGCAACTGCAATTGCAACAGGAGGACCCGGAGCTCCTGTATGGATGTGGATTGCTGGGTTTTTTGGAATGGCCACAAAGTATGCAGAAGGATTCCTTGGAGTTAAGTTTAGAATAAAGAATCCCCGTGGTGAGATGTCTGGTGGGCCAATGTATTATGCAAGATATGGAATAAAATACAAAAATTTTGCTAAATTCATGGGCGCTCTTTTTGCTGCATGTGGAGGAATTGCTGCCCTTTTTGGTACAGGAAATATGGCTCAGTCGAATTCAATGGCCCTTGCATTTTATGATCAATTTGGCGTTCCTTTTTGGGTAACTGGCTTAGTTATCACCACCTTTGTTGGAATGGTTATTCTTGGAGGAATCAAAAGAATTGGCTCAGTATCAGAAAGACTTGTTCCAACAATGATATTACTATATTTTGGTGGAGCTCTTGTTGTAATTTTTGCAAATATTACTCATCTTCCAGAAGCTCTGGCTGTTATTTTTAAATCAGCCTTTACAACCAAGGCAGTTGGAGGAGCATTAGTTGGAACTTCTGTAAAACAAGCAATAAGCATTGGAATAAGAAGAGGATTACTTTCCAATGAATCAGGTTTGGGTTCAGCTGCTATCGCTCAGTCAGCTTCAAGATCAGATGACCCATCCATGAATGGTTTAATTGCAATGACAGGAACTTTTATTGATACCTTGGTTGTGAATACTTTAACTACTCTGACAATTGTTCTCTCAGGCGCCTATATTAAAACAGCAGCTTTTGGGGCAACCGAGGGACTTACCTCAACGGCTTTAACTGCAGAGGCATTTGAATCAGTTATCCCCTACGGAGGTTATATTATAGCACTTTCTTCATTATTATTTGGCTATTCTACTCTTCTCGGATGGTGCTATTATGGAGAGAAATGTCTTGAATATTTCTTTGGGGTAGGAGTAATCTATCCCTATCGAATAGCTTTTATAATCCTGCTCTTTATTGGAGCAATTGTCCAAGGAGTTCATCTCAATATTATTTGGTATATTGGAGATACAGCAAATGCATTAATGGCATTTCCAAATCTTATAGCATTAATTTTCCTTAGCGGACTTGTGGCAAGGACCACAGTTAAATATTTTTATAAAAACTAAATGCTAAAAAAAACTCTATCCACTCTCTTCAAATTCATTGTAAGTGCAGGAATTATCACATATATATTGATTTATAGGGTTTCTCTAAAAGATATCTTTATAACCCTATCATCTGTCAATCTATTCTGGCTCATATTATCTTTTTCTCTCCATTCTATTGGATTGCTAATAAGTGCGTGGCGCTGGCAGATTTTAATGAAAGCTCAGCAGATAGAGGTTCCTTTATCTTTCTTAATAAAATCCTATCTAGTCGGTGCATTTTTTAATCAGTTTTTACCTACAAGATTTGGTGGTGATATGGTAAGAATTTACGATAGTTCACGCTACACAAATTCTATTTTAAGATCATCTGCAATAATTCTTACGGAAAGAACAAATGGAATTTTGATTCTCCTTCTATTTGCCTTTTTTGCTTCAATTTTCAGATTGGAACTTACAGAAAAAAATCCTGTTATCTGGCTTTCTTTATTAGTTGGTTTTGGAGGGATGGTAGTTCTTCTCTTTCTTTTGACTCCATTTGTGACTAAATTATTGAATAGAACAAAAGTGAAAGGTTTTCTCCTTAAAATAAAAGGAAAAATTGTTTTTTTTAGAGATTCAATAATAATTTATAAGAAGAGGAAGAAAGAAATTGCTGAAGTAACATTTCTCTCTTTTCTTCTTCAAATAAATGTAATTCTACACTATTATTTTATAGGCAAAGCATTGAATATAGATATTCCTTTTATTGATTATTTTATTATAATGCCGGTTGTATTACTTCTACTTTCTATTCCCATAACAATAAGTGGGTGGGGTGTGAGGGAGGGCGCATTAATAGGTATATTCGATTTTTATTCCTACTCCTCAGATTTTGCTGTTTCATTTTCTTTGATCGATGTAGCTTTCAATTTAATTATTGGAGTGATTGGAGGTGTAGTTTATTGGTTAAGAAAATAATTATTATTATTATTATTTTTATTCTTTTCACAGCAACAATTACATTACTTTCTCAGGAAAGTAAAGAAATCGAGAAATACCAAAGCGAACTTTTTAAAATAGGCCAGGAAATAAATGTTTTGAAAGAAAAGTTAAAAAGGGAAAAAGAAAAAGAATTAACATTGCTGAGTCAATTAAGAACCATTAAATTAGAAAGAGATTTACTTCGTAAGGAAATAAATTTTTATGAATTAAAGTTAAAGCAGACAGAAATAAAAATTAAAAATATCAGAATTAAGATTAAAAGGATAAAGAAAGAATTAGAAAAGAAAAAGGAAATTTTAAAGAATGTCTTAGTTTCTCTTTATAAATTAGGGAAGTTCAGATATTTTCAGATTATACTCTCTGCTAAGGACTTAAACAGCCTTATCTCTGGAAGCAAATACATCTCGGAATTAATAAAACTTCAGTCCAAAGCAGTAGAGGATTATAGAAAAAGTCTTGAGAAATTAAAAAGAAGCGAAGAGGAATTAAGGAAAAAAAATGAAGAATTAACAACTTTAAAGAAAAAAGCTGAACAGAAAAGAAAGGATTTAAGAAAAAAAGAGGTAAAGAATAAATTATTGCTCCAGAAAATTCAAGAAGACAAAACTTATTATACAAAAGCATTAAAGGAGCTCACTGCTCAAGCGGAGAAATTAAAAGAAATAATTAAGAACTTGACCAAAAAAGAAGAGGTCTTTCCATTTATTTTTCCCCCCATTTATGAAAAGAGAGGTTCCTTGAATTGGCCTGTGGAAGGTAAAATTATCACTTACTTTGGACTCCAGAAGCACCCTGTTTTTAAAACAACAATTTTAAATAAAGGAATAGAAATATCACCATATAGACCTCATTCTATTATAAGGGCAGTCTATTATGGAAGAGTTGTTTTTGCCGAATATTTTGAAGGTTATGGAAATTTAATTATTATAGACCATGGATTAAAATATTATTCATTATATGGCTATTGCTCGGAATTCTTAGTAAACAAAGGAGATTTTGTGAGAGAAAATCAGGCAATTGCATTTGTCGGAGATACAGGTTCCTTAAAAGGCGAGTGCCTTTATTTCGAATTAAGATATAGAACAAAACCTTTAAATCCCTTGAAATGGTTAAAAAAAAGATGATAATATAAACTTTTGAAAATGAAGAAAAAACAAAAAAGGATCTATTTAGTTTCTTCTATTATACTAATTATAATTATTTTAGCCAGTTTATCACTTTCACAGATATTCTCGAGATTTTACTCTCCCTTTCATATGCTTGAAAGGGTAATTAGATATGTAAAAAATGAATATTTTAAACCTGTTCGTCCTGAAAAAATAGCTCCTGCAGCAATAAGAGGAATGCTTAATTATTTGGATCCAAATTCAAGTTATCTAAATCCAGAACAAACGAAATTATTCGAAAATAGATGGAATTTAGAGCTTGGTGATATAGGGGTTATTCTTATTAAAAGATATAGCTACCCTCAAATTATTGGAATAATTGAAAATTCTCCAGCACAAGAATCTGGTTTAAAAATAGGTGATTATATAAGTTCAATTAATGGGGAGACAACCTATAAAAAAGGAATATGGGAAGTAAGACTTTCATTAAAAGGCAATATAAACAGTGAGGTCTATTTAAAAATAATGCGAAATAATTCGCTTTTAAAGCTCAAAGTTAAAAGAGAAAAAATTTATGATTCTTACTTTAATATCCAGAAAATAAAAAATAACTATCTATTAAAAATTAATTATTTTCCATCTAACTTAAGAAATCTAATAAATGCCCTAAAGAAAATAGAAAATAAAGCTAAAGGCTTAATAATTGATCTTAGGAACTGTTATGACGGAAAGATTATCTCAGGTTTTAATCTGGCTAATGTATTTATTCCATCAGGTAAAGCTTTCTTTGTGAAGAGAAAGGACAAAACTATTAAAGAATATTATTTTAAAAAAGAAAATTATTTCTCAAACTTACCTTTAGTTGTAATAGTTAATAAGGCGACTATGTCAGGAGGAGAGTTATTTGCTCTCCTCTTGAAAAAATTTAAGAGGGCTAAAATCATTGGAGAATCCACTTTTGGAATCCTATCTGAGACTAAAGTTTTTAAAATGGATGATGGTTCAGGAATTGTGCTTACTACAGGAATGATATTCCTTGAAAAGGACAAAAAAATATGGGGAAAAGGGGTTAAACCAGATATAACTTTAAAAGAAAAGGAAAATCCCGTCCAAAAAGCAATTAAACTCCTTGGCTCATAAAAGAAAGAAAAAAATTAGGAAAAATAAAAATTATGCAACATTAATATTTCTATTACTTATAATTTTTGTATGCCTTGATTTTATCGGATGGAAAACTAAAAATAAATCCTATATATTTTTCTATCTCTTTAAAGAGAACAAAAAGATTGTATGGATTTTCAAAAAAGAAGAAAAACCAAAAGTTGCAATAATAATTGATGATATAGGAAATAATATAAAAATTGTAAAGGAGATAATTTCTCTTAAAATTCCAATTACCATTTCAGTTCTCCCACATTTGCGTTATTCCCGTGAAGCAGCGAGAATTGCCCATTTAAATGGTTTGGAAGTAATGCTCCATCTTCCATTAGAACCCTTGAATTCAACTAATCATTGTATCGAAAATGGAGAAATAACAAGCACTATGACTCCCTCTCAGATCAAAAGAATTTTAGAAAATAATATCAAATCAATTCCTTACATTAAGGGTGTAAACAATCATAAAGGCTCTAAAATAACAAAAAATCCTTATTTAATGAAACTCATTTTAAACTATTTAAAAGAAAATAATCTTTTTTTCATCGATAGCTTAACAAGCAACAATTCTGTTGCCTATAGAGTGGCTGAAGAATTGAGACTTAAATCAGGAATTAGGAATGTATTTCTCGATAGAGCAGAAATAAATGATAAAGACAAAAGGTATGATTTTAGATACACTATAAAAATGATTAATAAGCTTTTGAAATTAGCAAAAAAGAAAGGAAAAGCAATAGGAATCGGACACCCCTTTGAAGAAACATTGAAGGGATTAAAAAGGAGCATCTCTTTAATTGAAAAATCAAATGTTAATCTTGTATATGCATCTAAAATTGTCGATTAATTTTTTATTTAAGCCAGGTAAAAGAATCGATCAATTTAAAACAAATTAAATCAAAAGCAATCAGAAGACTTAATATAGTCCACTTTAAAAATACATAATGTTTTATTTTTTCTCTTAAATATGAAAAAAGATTATAAAAAGCAAAAACTTCGATAGCAAAGGGAGGAAATCCAAAGTATCCAAGTAAAGGCATTTCAAATATTTTTAAAAAATTAAAATAAGGAATTGAATATTGCCATCTTGAGCCTGCCCAGTAATTCCAGAACTCCCACAGAATTCCAGCCCATAATCCAGTAAGAAGCCAAGCTATAATTTTTCCATAATTGCCATTATTTATACAATGAATAACTCCTTTTATTTTCAATATATGATTTATAGGAGTAATAAGAAATATAAAACCTAACCATACTAATGGAAAGAAATATCGAGGGAATAAAAGAACGAGTATAATTGATAGGATTCCGGTAAATATAGAAATCAATAAAATAATATTCGATATCTTAATAAAAGTCCGAAATTTTTTTCTGGAAAAAAAGCTCTCCATAAAAACTGCTGTTTCCCATAAAGCTGGAATAACAGTA
The DNA here is from genome assembly GCA_002010665.1 of Candidatus Aminicenantes bacterium JdFR-78. Lineage (GTDB taxonomy): Bacteria > Acidobacteriota > Aminicenantia > JdFR-78 > JdFR-78 > JdFR-78. Next base: position 13,702 of record MTON01000004.1, on the reverse strand, counting down.
GCATAAGAAATAAAATACCCCAGCCATCTCTTTACTATATTTTCTGGAAGATTATGATAGGACCAGTTGTTTAGTCTGAAATTAATAATTTCAAATATTAACCAAGTGAAAACCGAGATAAATGCCATAAAGAGAAATTCCATGCTTCTTTTAAAAATTAATGAATACCCATTTCTTCTATAATTTAAGCTATCGATTATTAAGATGTAACTCCACCAGCAAATAGAGAAAAACCAATTTTTTATAAAAGTAACTTCCATAAAAAGTAAAAGTTCACTAATTAAAATAATTCCAAGGCCAAGATATAAATTAAATTTAATAAATTTTTCCATTTACATTTAAAATATTAATAAACAATTATTTTTAACTCAATATTAATCTACTCTTAAGCGATAAATTGACACTAAAAAATTAAGGTGATAACATTACATGAATGAGAAAACAGTGGATAAAATTATTTGTAATAATAGTAATAACTTTATTATTCCTTTATTTATTTTTCAGAGGTGTAAACTGGGAAGAAGTTATTTTTTATTTAAAGGGATTTAATAAAAATTTCCTCCCAATTATCATAGCTCTTCTTCCTTTTCACTATATAACAAGAGCATGGAAATGGAAATACTTAATTTTGAGTCGAAAGAGAAAAGTAAAATTCTGGAATTTATTTTCTGCATATGTAATAGGCTTTACAGTTACATTCCTTTTGCCTTTTAGAGCTGGGGAGGTAATTCGCCCTGTTTATCTTGGCCAGAAGGAAAGAATAAGCAGAAGTTTCTCATTTGGAACAGTTGTGGTGGAGCGAATTTTTGACCTTTTGACAGTTTTATTTTTATTTGGAATTTTTTTGCTTTTAAAACCATTTTATAAGCCTTATTTTACTGAAAGGAAAAAAGCGCTATCAAGTCTGACAAACTTTAGTTTAATCTCCCTTACGATTGGTGCTATTTTACTTGTATTAATTCTTTTCCTGTATTTCTTCCAAGGAAAATCCATCTCATTTATTACTCGAATTCTAAAACCTTTTCCTAAACTCTCCCAAAAAGCGATTCATATATCCACCAATTTTCTAGATGGCTTAAAGTTCTTTCATTCCTTAAAAAATCTAATATTATATTCTGTTTTTTCAATTATTCAGTGGCTTTTTATTGGTTTTTTCTCCTGGGTTGTACTTTACAGTTTCAATATAAAGTTCCCTTTTCCACTAATACTTCCGTACCTTTTTTTAACAATGGTCGGGGCTTCAATACCCACTCCTGGAATGATAGGAGGATTTCATGCTTTAAGCAAATTCGGACTTATATCCCTTTATGGGGTAAATACAAATCTTGCAATTGGAACCACAACAGTATTACATGCTATAATATATGTGGGTACTATTCTAATGGGATTCATAATATTATGGAAAGAAGGTTTATCTTTTGCCTATGTAAGAAGATTAGAAAAACGAGGAAGTAAATGAAGTGCCCATTTTGTGGAAGTTTTGATAACAGAGTAATTGATTCAAGAGAAAGTAAAGATGGCTTAACTATCAGAAGAAGAAGAAAGTGTTTGAACTGTAATAAAAGATTTACAACATATGAAAGAGTTGAAGAGATTCCCTATATGGTAATTAAAAAAGACGGGAGGAGAGAGCCTTTTGATCGCAATAAATTACTTCATGGACTTTTAAAGGCTTGTGAAAAGAGACCCATCTCAGTTAAAAAATTGGAAAAAATTGCTGATGAGGTTGAATCAATGCTTCAAGAAAAACCTGACAAGGAAATCTCTACTTCTGAAATTGGTCAATACTTAATGCAGAAACTTAAGGAACTTGATAAAGTTGCATACGTTCGATTTGCATCTGTTTATCGGGAATTTAAAGATGTCATTGAATTTAAAAAAGAATTGGAAAATTTATTAAAAGAAAAATAGGGGGAATTATGGCAAAGAAGAATAACAAATATAGAATACTGGAAATAGAAAGAGAAATAAATAGAATTTTTGAAGACATATTTGCTAAAACAACAAGAGAATTTTTCCTTGAACAAGGATGGTTTCCTCCTGTTGATATTTGCGAAAAAAATGACGAAATTATTGTGAAAATTGAACTTCCAGGTGTCGAGAAAAAAAATATAAAGATTTTTATAAAAGGAAACAAGCTTGAAATAAAAGGAAATAAGAGGCAACCTTATATTCCAAATATTAGATTTTTGAGACTGGAAAGGGAATATGGAAGATTCCATAGAGTTTTAAATCTCCCTTATTATGTTAATCCTGAAAATGTTAAAGCTTATTTAAAAGATGGAATTTTAACTATTAAGTTCAGCAAGTTAAAGCCAGACAAAGAAAAAGAGATGGAGGTCGAAATCGAGTAAGAAACGAATTAGGAGGTTATCATGAATGAAGAAAAGAAATTCGAACCTGAATTAGAGGAAAAAATTAAAATTCCAGAAGTCTTACCTGTATTATTACTCAGAGACATAGTTGTTTTTCCATACATGGCGGTTCCTCTTTTTGTTGGAAGAGAAAAATCAAAAAAAGCTGTTGATGAAGCCCTTTCCACTCATAGATTAATTTTATTATTAACCCAGAAAGATATGGAAAAGGAAGAACCAACAAAGGATGAAATATATCAAACAGGGACAGTGGCAATAGTAATGAGAATGCTTAAACTCCCTGACGAAAGAATGAGAATTCTTGTTCAGGGAATATCGAGAGCAGAAGTCTTGGAACTCGATGAAAATAAACCATTTTATTCAGCAAAAATCAGAACCATCAGTGAAAAAGAAGTGGAAAAATCATCAGTTATGGTGGAGGCATTAATCAGAAATGTCCGAGCAGGAATTGAGAAAGCAGTATCTTTAGGCAAACAGATTTCTCCAGAAGTATTAATATTAATTGCAAATATAGAAAACCCTGGAAGGCTTGCAGATTTAGTTGCTGCAAATTTGGATTTAAAAGTAGAAGAAGCTCAGACCATTCTTGAAATTCAAGATCCTGTGGAAAGATTAAAGAAGGTATATGAATTCTTAGCTAAAGAGCTGGAGGTTCTCGAAATTCAGCATAAAATAAGTGCTCAAGCTAAGGGTGAAATGGATAAAATGCAAAGGGAATTCTTCCTTCGTCAGCAGTTAAAAGCAATACAAAAGGAATTGGGCGAAGGAGACGAATTACAGGAAGAAATAAAAAATTACAGAGAAAAATTAGCCAATATGAAAGTTCCTGCTGAGGTGAGAGAGGAAGTGGAAAAACAAATAAATCGTCTTTCTAAAATGCATCCAGAATCAGCAGAAACAGCGGTTATCCGCAACTATTTAGATTGGATATTTAGCCTACCATGGTCAAAGAGCACTCGTGATAATTTGGACCTAAATACAGCAAGAAAAATATTGGATGAAGATCATTATAATCTTGAAAAAGTAAAAGAAAGAATAATCGAATATTTAAGTGTAAGAAAATTATCAAAAAAGATTAAGGGTCCAATCCTCTGCTTTGTTGGTCCTCCTGGGGTGGGAAAAACTTCACTTGGAAAATCAATAGCTCGAGCCCTTGGGAGAAAATTCGTGCGTATATCACTTGGTGGTGTAAGGGACGAAGCAGAAATTAGAGGTCATCGCAGAACTTACGTTGGTGCCCTTCCTGGGAAAATAATTCAAGGCATAAGAAGAGCAGGTTCCAATAATCCAGTTTTTATGCTCGATGAGGTTGATAAAATAGGAGCAGATTTTAGAGGTGATCCATCAGCTGCTCTATTAGAGGTATTAGACCCTGAACAAAACCATTCATTTAGAGACCACTATCTTGGAGTACCCTTTGATCTGTCAAAGGTTATGTTTATCACAACAGCAAATTTACTTGATCCCATTCATCCTGCATTCAGGGATAGGATGGAGATAATTAACTTGCCTGGTTACACTGAAGAGGAAAAGTTACATATAGCCATGAAACATCTAATACCCAAGCAGATAAAGGAGCATGCTTTGAGTGAAAAATTAATCTCATTTACACCAGGGGCTATAAAGAAAATCATTTCTTTATACACAAGAGAAGCTGGGGTTAGAAATTTAGAACGGGAAATAGCTTCTATTTGCAGAAAAGTTGCTTATAAAGTAGCCCAGGGCAAGAAGAAACCCACAAGAATAACAGCCAGAAATGTTGAAAAATTTTTGGGACCTCCTAAAATTTTTAAGGACCAAGTTCTTAAAGAAAATCAAGTTGGTGTTGCAACAGGAATGGCTTGGACAGCAACTGGAGGCGAGATTCTGTTTGTTGAAGCTACAATGATGAAGGGGAAAGGGAATCTAATACTAACAGGTTCCCTCGGAGATGTCATGAAAGAATCTGCTCAAGCAGCATTAAGTTATGCAAGGTCTCATGCCGAGGAATTTGGAATTGATGATAATATATTCTCTAATTATGATTTTCATGTTCATATACCAGAGGGAGCTATTCCAAAAGATGGACCTTCTGCTGGAATAACCATAGCAACTGCTTTGGTCTCTGCAATAACAAATTCTCCTGTAAGGAAAGATATTGCAATGACAGGAGAAATTACTTTAAGAGGTAATATCCTTCCTGTTGGAGGTATAAAAGAGAAGGTTCTTGCTGCTCGAAGAGCTGGAATAAAAAAGATAATTATACCTGCAGAAAATGAGAAGGATTTAATTGACATTCCGAAGCATTTGAAACGAAATATTGAATTTATTCTAGTAAAGGAGATAAAAGAGGTTTTCAAGATCGCTCTCCTTCCTCCATTAACTCAGAAAAAAGCACAAGTTGGCTAAAATATTTATGAAAATTCATAGACTAAAAGAATCTGATTTAATAAACAAAATTAAAAAAGAATTTTCACAAAAAGATTTAGATATTGAAGTAAATATAGGGGATGACTCTGCAGTAATTAATTTTTCTGGAAAAAGAATTTTTTTAACAAAAGATATTTTATCTGAAGATATTCATTTTACATTAGATTTTAATCCTCCGTATTATCTTGGAAGAAAATGCGTGGCAGTAAACTTAAGTGATCTAGCAGCAATGGGGGCAAAACCTCGCTTTGCCCTTCTTGGATTATGTTTATCTCCTGAAATAGATAGAAAATGGGTCGATGAATTTTTAAATGGATTTAGAGACATATGCAAGGAATTTAAAGTTAATCTAATAGGTGGAGATATATCCTCATCAAAAAAAATTTTTATTTCAGTAACTTTAATAGGTGAGGGGGATAAAGGTATAGAAAGAAATGGAGCTAAACCAGAAGATAAAATATTCGTTTCTGGTTCTTTGGGAAACGCGAGTTATGGTCTCAGTCTCCTTAAAAAAGGAATAAGGCTTGGAGAACACAAGAAATACGACTTTTTCATAAAATCCTTTTTAGATCCAAAACCAAAAGTTGAATTAGGTAAAAAATTAAGAGAGAAAGGGGCTGTCAGTGCAATGATTGATATTAGCGATGGTCTTTCAACTGACTTGTTTAATCTATGCGAGGCAAGTAATGTGGGAGCGGTGATATACAAAGATAAATTGCCTGTTTCAGAAAACCTGCTCCTGGAGAAAACTGAAGAAAAATATAACTATATTCTTCATGGAGGAGAAGATTATGAACTTCTTTTTACTGTTTCTCCTCAGAAAGAGAAAGAAGTTATTAATTTAAGTGAAAGGATTACTTATATAGGATACATTACAGAGAAAGAAAGAGGAATAAAAATAATTGATTCTAAAGGAAAAGAATCTACCCTCAAAAAAGAAGGTTATGAACATTTGATATGAAAAGTGTCCTCCAATATTAAATGTGTTCTAAAAATAGGACATTTCCTTTCTCAGAAGAGAAATACATAAACAGAGTAAAACTGGCATAGATTTTGCATGTTTAGTAATTGGAAAAGGAGGCTAAAATGAGGAAAATAAAATTAATTATGGCAATAACAGGATTTTTCCTATTTACAATTTTATTTATATCAATCAGCCCCCTGAGTGCTAAGTATGGTCATTATACCTTTGCCAGGTTAAGTTATGTTAAGGGTGACGTTTATATTCAAAGAGCAGCGGATTTAGGTTATGAAGAGGGAATAGTAAATATGCCAATTTCTGAAGGAGACAGACTTGGAACAACTGATGGACAGGCCGAAGTTTACTTGGGAAAAGGAAATTATCTTCGTCTTGATAAATATACAAAGGTTGATTTTTTAAATTTACCATCAAGAGGTTATGATTTTCTTGCTTTTAATATATGGTCTGGGAGTATTTATTTAAGTGTGAAATATCTTGAAAGGGAGAGAAATTTTGAAATCAAAACTCCAGATGCTACTTTTTATATCTTAGAGGAAGGACTCTATAGAATAAATGTTCATGAGGCAAAGGAAACCGAGCTCTATGTTATTGATGGATTAGTTGAAGCAGTCAGTCAAACAGATTCTCTTCTTGTGAGAAGCGAGCAAGAAATAAAATTACTAAATGGAGAATTTGTATCTGGTCCTCGTTATTTCACTTTTTATGCAAGAGATGATTTTGATCGCTGGAATCAATACAGGGAATCTGAAATAAATCGAAGATTTACAAATAGATACCTCCCCGAGGAACTTGCTGAGTATGCTTGGGAACTTGAAAATTATGGCAGATGGATTTATTACAGACCTTATGGATATGTATGGGTCCCGATTGCTGTTGGTATTGACTGGAGACCCTATTTTTATGGCAGATGGGTATGGCTACCTCTGTGTGGGTGGACATGGGTTCCATACGAACCTTGGGGTTGGCTTGTATTTCATTATGGGCGCTGGCATTGGAGTGCAACAATAGGATGGTACTGGATTCCCACAACAGTATGGGGACCTGCATGGGTTTACTGGTATCGAGGAATTGACTATATTGGATGGTGCCCTCTCAGTTATTATGGATATCCTGTGGTAATTATAAATAATTACTGTTATGTCAGAGAATACTACAATACGGTTCCTATAAACTCAAGGGCTCTTGTATTTATTCATAAAAACCAACTGAGAGCAAGAAATATTTCAAAAGTTGCACTTTCATATAATGAAGTTTCGAGAACCATTAAATTGTCCAAAATTTCTGTTTCAAAAATGCAACCAGCCATCAGACCAGTAGAAAACCGAATTCAGAAGATACAGATTAATGGCAAGCGAGTTCTTCTGAAAAAGAATATTTCTCTTAGAGAATTTGAAGGAACGAGAAGAATTGAAACTAAAAAGATTGAAAGAGTCAATCCTACCTATAAAAATTATTCTCTATCAAAGTCAAAAATAATAAATCGACATTCTCGATATCCCACGGAAGAAAAATCCAGAGAAAGGAAAATAATTAGAAGAAAAGACAACATCAGAGATAAAACTTCAACAAAAACAGAAAGATATTCATTGCCTCGATCTAAAGTTATCAAAAGAGATGATTACAGAAAGGATTACAATAGATATCAAATATATAGATATAAATCGCCTTCAAAAATAATAAAAAGAGATAAGAATTATTCTTCTTCTAAATCTCGCTCTTTTCTAAATAATCTCTACAATTATTTTACAAGAAGTAAAACAATTTCCTCGAGTAAAAGGAGTTATTCAAGTTACAGGAATAAAAGCTCAATCTCGAGATCAAGGTCATATAGTTCTTCGCGAACTATTTCAAGAAGCACATCGCGAAGCTCCTCCTCGAGGTCAGGAAGCAGAATAATAAAAAAGAAAAAATAAAATTCTCCTTTAAATAAAACTCTTTTCTTAAAAACATCTATCTAGAAAGAAAAAATTAGTAATTTATGAATATTTTTGCTATAAATTTAATTATGGAGGAAAACAGAAGAAAAAAATTTGTGATAAAAATCAAAAAAGAAAAGTGGTGGAAATATCTGATTTATGGGACCTTGGTTCTGTGTTCCATTATAACGGGCATTTTTCTTGGAGCTTTTCTGGCCTATGAGCAGGGCCTTCCTCCGGTTTCAGCTCTTGAAGAGTTCAAACCCAATATAATCACAACTGTTTATTCTGACAATGGAGAAGTAATTGGCGAATTTGCTCTTGAGAAAAGAATAGAAATTAGTTATGAAGAAATTCCTGATATTCTAAAAAAAGCAATTTTAGCAGCAGAAGATCCAAAATTTTATCGTCACTTTGGAATTGATATAAAAGCAATTATTCGTTCAATAAAAGTGGATTTACTTGCAGGTAAACCCCTTCAGGGAGGAAGCACCATAACTCAACAATTGGCACGGTTACTTTTTTTAACCAGAGAAAAAACAATTAAAAGGAAAATAAGAGAGATTCTTCTCGCTTTAAAAATTGAAAGAAAATATTCAAAAAAGAAAATTTTTACTCTTTATTGCAATCAAATTCCCATAGGGCCAGGAATTTATGGAGTTGAAGCTGCTTCAAGATATTATTTTGGAAAAAGCGCAAAAGACTTAAATCTTGAAGAAAGTGCTCTAATAGCAGGATTACCTCGTTCTCCTGGTTTATATTCTCCATATAAGCATCCAGAGAGGGCTCTCAGAAGAAGAAATTGGGTTTTAAAAAGAATGGTAGAGGAGAAATTCATCTCCGAAGAGATAGCAAAAGAGGCTATGAAAAAGCCTTTAAATGTTATCCCGCCAAAACCAATAAATAAAGAATTTGCTGCTTACTTTTTAGAGGAGGTTAGGAAATATATAGTTAAAAAATATGGAACACGAGCTTTATATAAAAACGGCCTAAAAGTATATACAACTCTTAATATCAAACTTCAGGAATATGCTGAAAAGGCTTTAAAAAAAGGACTTCATGAACTTGATAAAAGACAGGGATGGAGAAAAGATAAAAAGAATCTATTAAAAGAAAATAATGAGATAGATTTAAATCAATATTGGTTAAATGAATGGAAAACTGAAGAGATCAAAGAGGGCAATTTAGTTCATGGTATAGTTCTAGATGTGAGTAGTAGACTTTCAAAAATAAGAGTAAAAGATTATATCGCATATCTTACTCCTTCTGGAGCTAGATGGACGGGAATTACTAATTTGAGAAGATTAATAAAAGCAGGAGATATAATACTTGTGAAAATAATGAAAATTGATGAAGAGAAAAAAATACTAAAAATAAATCTCGATCAGGAACCACTCGTTGAAGGCGCAATTATTGCTATTGAGCCACAAACAGGTGAAATTAAGGCTATGGTTGGAGGATATTCCTTTAAAAGGAGTGAATTTAATCGTGCTACTCAGGCGCTCAGGCAAACCGGTTCTGCAATAAAACCAATAATTTATACCGCAGCCTTGGATCATGGTTATACTCCTGCATCAATCATATGGGATGAACCTACAACTTTTTTCGATCAGTGGACTGGTGAACCCTGGTCTCCTGAGAATTATGACCAGAAATATAAAGGAGCTGTAACTCTACGAAAGGGATTAGAGGAGTCCAGAAACATAGTAACTGCAAAATTACTTGAGAGTATAACTCCTCAGGTTGGAGTACAATACGCAAAAAAATTTGGTATTACTTCTCCTCTTTATCCCTATTTATCATTTGCCCTTGGAAGTTTTGAAACTTCGCTTCTTGAGATGACCTCAGCTTATTGTGTTTTCCCAAACAAAGGAGTGAGAGTTAAACCCTTTTTCATAAAAAGAATTGAGGATAAAGAAGGGAATATATTGGAAGAACAGAAAATTGAATCTTATGAAGTAATTTCTCCTCAAACAGCTTTTATTATGACATATTTAATGCAAGGAGTTATTCAAAGAGGAACCGCAGTTCTTGCACGAGATCTGGATAAGGTCCTGGCAGGCAAAACCGGAACAACAGATGAATATACTGACGCCTGGTTTATAGGCTTTTCACCATCATTATGTGCAGGCGTTTGGGTTGGTTTTGATGTTAAAAAAACTCTTGGAAAAAACGAAACAGGAGCACGAGCTGCCCTCCCAATATGGAAATACTTTTTTGAACAGATTTTTCAGGATGATAATAATAATTACAATAAAGAAGAAGAATTTGAAGTTCCTCCAAACATAGTTTTTGTAAAAATTGATAGAAAAACAGGTCTTTTAGCTTCTCCTCACTGTCTTTATACAATTGATGAAGCTTTTGTAAAAGGAACTGAACCAAAAAGATATTGTACAATTGAAGATCATCTTATGGTTTACGACTATTATGAATTAAATAAGGAAAAGGAAATACATTAATTATCAATATATTTCTCAATATACTTTAAAACAATCTCTTCTATTTTTTCTCTTATTTTGTCTATTTTTTGAGACCCATCCATTTTGATTATGTTTTTTCCTTTTAATGAATTGTAAATCCGTCGGACTTTATTGAGATAATCTTCTCTTTCAAAAAGCTTTTCCTTTTTCTTCCTATTTTCAATTCTCGAAAGTCCAACACTAGGTTCTACATCTAAGATAAAAACAATATCCGGTTCTATTGCAATACTTTTATTTAAATTCTCAATATATTTGAGGTTTATCCCTTTAGCTCCCTGATAGGCTATTGTGGAAAAATAATATCTATCCAGAATTACTATTCTTTTCTCTTGGAGAGCAGGTTTTATATTTTCTCGTGTATTTTCCTCCCTGTCCTTTACAAACAATTCTAATTCCTCCTCTGGAGAGATTGAATTTTCAAATAGTGATAATTTTTTTATTTTCTTGCCCCATTTGCCTGAAGAAGGTTCTTTTAATAAAATACAATCGAATTTTAAGGATCTCAATTTCTCAAAAAGCAATTTCGCCTGAGTACTCTTCCCGCATCCATCAATACCTTCAAATACTATTAGTATTCCTTTTTCTAATTTCTTACTCATGGATGGCAAATTTATACATTGTAAATTTGAAGTTGTCAAGCTATTGACAATAGAATTTAAATCAAATATCAAGGAAGTTGATGAAAAAATTTAAATTAATTCTATTATCATTTATAATTTTCGTAGTTTTAATCTCTTTTTTAATTAAAAGAAGCCCGTATATATTTAAATCAATTAAACCTGGTGATACTGGTATAGTAACAAAAGTTTATGATGGAGATACTATTCAAGTTAAATTCTTAAATGGGGAAAGGGAGAAAATCAGATTTATTGGGGTAAATTGTCCTGAATTGGATGATGAAAGAGAGGAAGTAAGAATTTTTGCTCAAATTGCAAAGAGATTTACTTTTGTCAATCTTTATAAGAAAAGGGTTAATTTAACTTATGACTGGGAATTAAGGGATCAGTATGGAAGACTTCTGGCATATGTCTGGGTTGATAAAAAGCTTTTTAATGAATTCATTATCAGGAAAGGTTTTGCTTTTGCTTTTTTGAAATTCCCTTTCAAAAAAGAATTTCAGTTTAAATTTAAAAATGCAGAGAGGTGGGCTCGAATTAATAGAAAAGGATTATGGGGCATTGGGAATGAAAAGATTGTTTCATTTAAGGAAACTCCTTCATACATAAATGAATATTTAGGGGTAAAGTTTAAGTGCGTAAATATATACTTTGCAAAGAAATATATTTTTCTTGACTCTTCCTATGATTATGCTCATACTTTTTCAGTTTTAATTCCTATTAATGAGAGTCAGAGGTTCAAAAATATCAGAAAATTAAATAAAAAAATTTTAATTGCTAAAGGTCTTATAGAAAAATATAAAAACAAAACTCAAATGATGATTTTCTCACCACTACAAATAGAGCTACTGATGAATTAGTATGGTTTTTCTTCTTTTTGAGAAAACTTTTATCAACCCAATGCCAGCAAGAAAACCTCCAATATGAGCAAACCAGGCAATTCCACCTCCTAAGCCAATATTCATTACCTGAATTATAAACCATAGACTCAGAATAATTCCAGCAGGGATGGGAATAACTCTAATGAAAAAGAAAAGGAAAACCAGAGTGTGAACTCTCGCATAGGGATATAGAATCAAATAAGCACCAAGCACTCCAGCAATTGCTCCACTTGCTCCAACCATTGGTTTTGTTGAATTTGGATTAAAAATAATATGAGTTAAAGCAGCCCCAATCCCTGAAAGAATATAAAAAATGAAAAATCTTAAATGGCCGAGGAAATCTTCAATATTATTTCCAAATATCCATAAGTACAGCATATTCCCAAAGAGATGAAAAAATCCCGCATGAATAAACATTGAAGTTAAAATTGTTAATGGTGGAAAAATATCAGATATAAAAATCGAGGATTTTAAATGGGTAATTGCCCAAGGAACTGCACCCATTTTGATTATGTAATATTTAAGACCCTGGACTGATAAAAACTGATAGAAGAATATTAATATGTTTGCTCCTATCAATGACACAGTAATAAAAGGAAATTTAGCTGTAGGATTTTCGTCCCTTAAAGGAATAAACATGAATTAAAGGAAATTTATAATGTGTCTTTTTTACTTAATTTTTAATTCTGCTTCTAATCTCTTTCTCTCTTCAACCTTCTTTCTGATTCTTTCCCATTTTTTACCATATTCATCTGCTAAGGATTTATATTCAACCTCTTTTTTTGGTTCTAATTTACTTAAATGTGTATAAAGAACTTTAAGCCAAGCATAAGGTTCTGCAAGATCTGGATTTAATTCTATAGCTTTTTTGAGTGCTTCTACTCCTTCATATGCTGCCTTTAATTTCTCCTTCAGAGGCAAGTTTGCTATTCTATAACTCTTTGCCCAGCGATTAACTCCTAAATGAGAATAAGCAACTGCATTATTGGGGTCTATTTCAATTATTTTTTTCCAATACTCCTTCGCTTTATCAAAATCATGAAGAGGAGGATCCTCATAAAATGTTGCTAAACGAGCATAAGCATCAATATTATTTGGATTCATCTTAATAACTCTTTTATACATTTCTTCAGCTTTTTCAATTGGAGTCATTTCCTCAAATGTTTTTTCCTTTTTCTCCTCAGGTTCTTCAATCACTTTCCCTCCAACCACTCTCACTGGTTTCTCTCCCTCTTTTTTCTGCTTATCTTCCTGTCCAGCATAGCTTTTATAAAATTCTGCAACAACATAGTAATTTTCCACTTTATCTGGCTCCATCTCAAGGATTTTGAGATAGAATTTTTCTGCATTCTCAAAATCCCTTAATTTATTATACATATCTCCTAAGGATAAAATGATATCCCTATTATCAGGGTTGAGCTCTAAGGCTTTCTTTAAATATTCCAGTGCCTTCTTTGCTCTTTCTTTATTTTCCTCAGTTTTTAACCCAGGTCTGTAAAGTGCCTTGTAACATTCGCCCAGGTAGTGATAGGCTGGAACCAGATTGGGATTATATTTTAGCGCTAATTCATATTCTGGGATAGCCTTTCGATACATTTCGTCCTGAAAAAATTTATTTGCCTTATTAAAATGGTAATTGGCTTTTAAAGTAGAAATTTTTAATTTTTCACAACTTACAAATGTTAAAAATAGAAAACTAAGAAAAAGAATTACGGCAATCTTCAATCCTTTTTTGCTCATTATAAAAACCTCCTTTAGTTCCTAAAATCTAAATTTAAAAAATTATTCAATTAAAGTCAAGAAAAAAGGTTTTATGTCCAAAAAATTTTTAAAAAATCTTTTCATAGAAATAGAAATCTAAAGAAATTGAAAAATTGAAATAGGCTGGTGACAAAATTTGTCAAATATGTAAATGTTTGTTTACATAGTAATAAGAGGTATTTTTAATAACTAACTCATAATAAATAAAATATAAAAAATTGCAAAATTTTCATTCTGGATATCCTAAAATTCAACCTGCTCATTTTCTGCCCCATAATATA
>MTON01000034.1 GCA_002010665.1 Candidatus Aminicenantes bacterium JdFR-78 | reverse complement strand
TTTTACAAGCCATATTTTATCCTCTGTATAAAACCCTATTACTTGATAATTTTCCTCAATTGCTAAAATCATTTCTTTTAAATCTCCCTCTACATAAACTCCTCCAAGCCCTAAATCATTATGAATGAGATAAACACCCGGAGGAATTGGCTCATCAATTAATTCAAGTCCTATTGCTCTACGGAGTTCTAAATAGGATAATTTGTACGGATAAAAATATTTTATATTAAAAGCATCAAAAATCTTTTTTTGGTCTTCAGATGGAATTAATTCTTCTTCTGTTAAATAAATAGTTTTTAAATTATAATTCCTATTATCTGGAATTATTACTTCTAAATCAGATAAAGTTTTAGAGGATTTTTTCTTTTCCACGAGCACTGGAAAAAGAGAGAGTGGAATGTTCCCAATGAATATTTCCAGTTCCCCTTTTAAGAGTGAAGAAGAAAAGGATTTTTTTGAAATCCATCCAGTGGATTTTAAATCAAATTCATAAATAAGTTTTGAATATTCATTAAAATTCTCTGAATTAAGAAGAGTGAAGCTAAGATTCCATTTCCAGTTATAATTTTTCCAGGAATTCTGGCCTTTCAAGGGGAACGAAAAATTAAATAATTTTTCCAAGATCGATATGCTGTTATCTTCAATATATCTTTGTAAATCAAAGAAGTCCTCTTCATTTAGGCTTGAGAATGAACCTGATGAATGGATTATTTCAGAAAATCTAGCAAAACCTTCTTTTATACCGCATTCTGATACATAATTATTTGCCAATGTAAATTTATAATAACTGCTGATTTTTAAATGAAATTGGGAAAATATAAGTAGACTTAAACCTATTATGGTAAGAGCGAGGATGGTAAAAGAAGTAATTAATAATATAGATCCTCTATTCATTTGATTGACTCCTTAATAAAAATAAATTTTTAGGGAAAATTATTTCTTTAAATGTTTTATTGTTCTTTATAAACTTAATAAAAAGTAAATTCTGGTTTTTTGAATAACTGGCTTCAAAGTGGTCTATATTTTCGATTAAAGGTTGGGCAGGGCTATTATTTACTTTTCTTCTAAGAACTTTTTTTAAATCCAGAAAATAAATAATTTTCCGAATTAATATTATGTTTGTTTCCTCTTTTTTGTATTCAAAGGTTAATGGTTCTCTTAAAATAAGATCAGAGCCAGACTTTTTCAAAATCTCTGAGATTTCTTCATTATTTTTTCCTTTGATTAATATATTTCTATTTTTCTTAAAATATTTCGGGGCTTGAACTCTGATTACTCTCGCTCCTTTATATGCATTCTCAAGTAACCTGGAATTAATTTCGCCGGTTTTAATAATCAATTTGTTTTCATGTATTTGAATAGAATCTAATTTTGGGCTCTTTAATAACCTCCCTGCTTCGAGAACATCAATTTTTATTTTTTCAAGAGCAGAAAAGGAGAATTCCAGTGTTTCCTCGTCGCTTTTTAATTTATAAAAAATTCTTTTATTAATGCTGATAATTCTAAGTGCAAAGATTAAAATCAGAAGAAAAAGACTTAAGCTTATGAGCAATTCAATTGTAGTAAATCCTTTATTTTTCCTCATTTTTCAAAATCCCAGATCTTTTGAAATATAAAGTAAAAATTCTACTTTTCTTTCTGGATGATTCTTTTCCCAGACCTGAATTTCAATTCTCTTAAGATTTGAGGACAAATTTGAAATCTTCCACTTTCTAATGTAAATTTTTTTATGACTTTTCAAAACGAGTTCTTCTCTATAAATTCCAGGTTTTAAAGCTACATTTTCAAAAGGCATTGATTTTAAATATTCGAGTTTTTCTGCGGTAATTTTTGAGGATAGAAAATTTATTTCGCTATTTCTTTTAATAAATAAACATGTTGTTGTCAGACTTAACAAAGAAATTAGTATAAATATAAAAATAAAAAGTGAAATTAAAACTTCTATTAAACTGAATCCTTTTTCCTTCATCTCTTAGCTCCCGAGTTTTAATATGCAACTCGGATGCCGCAAGATTAATTATTTTGTTTTCAATAAGTTAAACTCGATAAAATTTATTTCTGTAAACATTTGTTTACAAGAAATTGATTGAAAAAGTAAACAAACGTTTACCCGAATTTCTGACTTAATGAAATTGACAAGATTTAGTTGGTATGATACAAGTTAAAAAGCATTAAATGCAACATAGAGTTGGTTTTATAATACCTTCCTCAAACACCACGATTGAAAGAGAATATAGTAAAATTTTTATTGAAGATATAAGTTTTCATTTCTGTAGATTAAAATTAAAAGAAATTACTATTGAAGAGCTTGAAACTATGGAAAATAATGTGGAAGAAGCTTCGGAGCTTTTAACTGATGCAAAGGTTGATTTAATTTGTTACGCTTGTACATCAGGTAGCCTTTATAAAGGACTTACCCATGAGGAAGAAATTGTTAGGAGAATTGAAAGAAAAACAAGGACTAAGGTTATAACAACTGCAAAATCAGTATTAAGCGCGTTAAATAGATTAAATGTCAAAAATATAAGTGTTGCAACTCCTTATTCATCTAAGATTAATTTAAAGGTTAGAGAATTTTTAGAAAATAACGGCTTCAACATTTTAAAATTAAAAGGATTGGGAATAATTGACAATTTAAAAGTAGGAAATATTAGTCTCGAGGATGTATATAATTTAGCAAAACAAGCTTATAAAAAAGGTGCTGAATGTCTGTTTATTAGCTGTACAAACCTTAGAACATTGGAAGTAATTGATAAACTCGAGAGCGAATTAAATATACCTGTCATTTCAAGTAATTCAGCAACTTTATGGAATGTTTTGAAAAATTTAAATTTCAGAAGAAAAATTTATAATTGTGGAATTCTATTAAGAAATTTTATATAAAAAATGGGAGGGGGGTCGGATTTAAATATCAGTAATTTGACAATGGATTATATTTATGGTAATAATTTGTATTACAAAGGAGGTAAAATTGAAAAGAAGGCGGAAAATAATAACCATTTCTCTTCCACCTGAAATTGCAATGGAATATGAGAAATTAGCGAAAAAAGAAGCTAAAAATAAAAGTCAACTTTTTCGAGAAATGTTTCAGGTATATAAAAGACAAATTCTTGAAAAAGAATTTTTCGAACTTCAAAAATATGGAGCCAGCTTAGCCCGGAAAAAAGGATTTCTAACAGAAGAAGAGGTAGAAAAAATAGTTTTTGAGGAACGATAATTTTCAAGGTTATTTTTGATACAAACATTTATATTTCCGCATTTGCTATTCAAGACGGAAGTGCTGAAGAAGCTTTCCTTCAAGCAATAAGAGGTACTTTCTCTTTATACACTTCTGTGTCAATTCTAACAGAAACTGCTCAAAAACTCAGAGAGAAATTTGACTGGGAAGAAGAGAAAATTATTCGTTTACTCAAATTCATTAGCAAGGTCGCAAAAGTCTTAAAGACTACACCCACTATTGATATACTTAAAGATGCCCCAGATAATCGAATACTTGAGTGTGCTATTAAAGGGAATATTGATTACATTGTTACTGGAGATAAACACCTTCTCGCTCTTAAAAAATATAAAAATATTGAAATTATAAGCCTATCAAATTTTCTAAACTTAATAAAAGGAGAATAAGCAATTCGGAATAAGAAGCAGAAGTGATAGGAGGTTCAAGAGATTTACCAAAATAGCAAAAAGAACTTATTCTAATTAAAAAATCATGTTAAAGGGTAAATTTATATCCAAAATAGATAAATTTGGGAGGATAAGAATTCCCCAAACACTCCGCAAGATTGTAGAAGCTAAATATGGAAACGAGTTTTTTATTACGACCGTGGATGTAAGAGATGTTCGGATTTATCCCTTGAGCGAATGGGAATTGATTGAAAAGAAGATGAGAAAACAATATAAGGAAAACAGGATTATACAGAAGGTCATGGAAAGGACTGCTTTTTTCGGGCTTGTGAGGAAAATTGATAAGCAAGGAAGGATTCTTATCCATAAGCTACTCAGGGAGAAAATAAAACTGAAGGGCAAGATTTTAATTGAGGGTAAAGGGAAATACTTGAAGGTGAGTGCTCTGCAATGAAAGATTGGAAATTTCTATAAATGAAAAAATGGTAGCGGGGGTCGGATTTGAACCGACGACCTTAAAGATTAGATTCCGAATTTTTTGACCCTATTTCCAGTAAAAAATAAATAAAATCGGTTTCGGCGTCAAGAAATTTTTGGAAATTATTGCGCAACTTGGGAAGGTGGAAAACAACTTTCGTAGCTTCGTAATACTAGAAACAAAAAACAACACTTGTCCACACCAAATACTATCCGTGATTTAAAACCGCTCTTTTCCTTTTTCAAAGTTATCTACCTCTTTTTTCATTATATCACATACAGGAGAATCGAGAGGAAGCACTCGCTTCGCGAAAGAAGATTATCTTTTTAGTGGTTTATCTTTGACTCCGAAAGAAATTCTCAAAAAGGATTATGGAGAGGACGTTTTCTTGTAAATGATATGTAATTCACTACAACAGAATGAATGGATTTAAGAGAAAAAACTGAAATGAATCGAAAGTGTAAGTAAAAAATGGAAATATTAAATTGAAGAAATATCTCTTTTTCACTCTTCGATTTGAATATGGAAAGTTCCTCTCATTTGAATAAGTCTTATATATTTTTTGTGAGAAGCAAGACTTTTCCGTTTAAGGTACCAGTATATTGACCTCTTTCTATGCTTATTTTCCCTCCAATAATTACATATTCAATACCGGAACTGTATTGACGGCAATTTGCGTACGTGGCATTATCTCTAACGGTTTCGGGATCAAAGATAACAATATCAGCTTTATATCCTATCAGTAACAATCCTCTATTTCTCATCTGGAGCAGAGAGGCCGGAAGCGAGGTCATTTTCCTGATTGCATTTTCCAAAGACAGGAACCTCTTTTCTCTAACATATTTACGGAGGACTTTGGTGAAACTCCCATATGCACGTGGATGTCCGCGTTTAGGCTTTTCCTTTTCCTTAATAATAGGCCTAGCACTTCCATCGCTGGAAACCATTACCCAATTCTGTCTTATCGCCAATTGAAGATCTTCTTCTGACATCGATCCCCCTGAATAAAGCATATCAGGCTCATCGAGAATTAAGCTGACAACTATATCAAAGGCATCTCTTTTCTGTTCTCTGGCTAAATCTGAGATGTTTTTCCCCATTAAATGTTTGTTTTTCTCAGCAACTAGAATTGTATAATTATGCCAGCCCCATTGGGCTATAGCACTCGGTTTATTAGGTAAACCCTCTAGAGTTAGTTTCCTGATCCGCTCCCTCTTTGATTTATTGGATAAGGCTTTCTTCAGCTCATCCAGGTACTGTTCTCCCAGTTTTTCCCTTTCTTCTTCTGTTAACTTTGGACCCCTCATTTTTCTTCTCAATTCCATAAGAGGCATCATATCTTCTGGAATTTCAAGAATTGATAAAATTGGACCTATCGGTGCTGATTGTATATAGGGATACTGGTCAGCAGTTATATAAATTCCCTTTACCCGCGCCTCATTAATCAGTTTAACCGCGTCCTTCATCATTCCCCAATTTTCTTTCCCACATATTTTAAAATGTGCAACATTGACCCGAACACCGCTTTCTTTACCAATTCTGATGATTTCTTTGATCGCTTCGAGTATATGGGTGTCCTCATCCCGTATATGGCTGGTGTAGATGCCACCAAATTCATTAACAACTTTTGCTAATTCAATTAATTCTTTGGTATTGGCATATCGACCAGGAATATATTCTAAGCCTGTGCTCATCCCCCAAGCGCCCTCTTTCATTGCTTGCCAGAGAATTGCTTTCATTTTTTCAATTTCTTCCACTGAAGCTTCCCGTGGTTCCTCTCCTATTACTTCTCTCCGAATCGTACCATGACCAACCAAGAAAACAATATTTGTCCCAATTCCCTGTTTTTCCCATTTAGACTTCGTCTCTTTAACTTTTAACGATACTGATTCTCCACAGTTTCCAGTTACTACTGTGGTTACACCCTGGGTCAAATAGTTTAAATTGGCATTATTATCAAGTTGTCCTATGTCCATATCACAATGTGTGTGCGTGTCAATAAATCCAGGACAAACAACTAATCCTTCAGCATCGATGACCTTGGAAGCCTCTCTTCCATCAAGGCTGCCTATCTCTACAATGGTATCATCTATGATTCCAATATCGCCGTAGAACCAAGGATTTCCTGTTCCATCAACAATCTTCCCATTCTTTATCAGGATATCAAATTCCTTAGGAGCTCTTTTGCATACAGTGGAAGAAAATACTAAAATTATAAAAGCACTCAAAATTATTAGCCAACGTTTAAACACTTTTACCTCCTTTCTTGCAAATATAAACTCCTTTTCAGTTTATAAAACAAATTTTAAGTATGGTCAATAAGCTTTAGTCTCTATGTTAAAAAGCAGGAAAGAGAGTATAAGAGCGAAAAGCAAGATAGGAAGAAGCACCTTTCTTGACTCCGACAAGCCCTTCCGGCGTCACTTTCTTCATCATTGTAATTTATCTCATGATGAATGGACTGAATTAAATTCCAATTTTCCTCTCAGTTACTTTTATTTAGAACCAATTAGATGGCAATAGAACTTATTAAAAAAGGACTATCTTTGAAACCAAATAAAGAATACTTACCTCTTTGTTTACATAATTAATTTTTTAAATTTTCGATTTTTTTTCGGATTTGAGGCTGATTTGGATTCATATCTAGGGATTTTTTCCATAAATTTAAAGCTCTTTTTATTAAACCAATCTCATAATAGCAATCTCCTAGTGAATTTAAAAGATAAATATTTTCTCCAAAGCGAGAGATTGCTTGAGTATAAATGAAAATAGCTTTTTTAAATTCTTTTAATACCTGGTGAGATTTTCCAATTAAGATATAAACTCTGAAAGGAATATTATTTTTATTTAAAAACGGTTGCAAAATTTTTTTAACTTCATTATATTTTTTTAGAGCAAAACAAGCCTCAGCTAAGCCTAATGCATATTTAAAGGAATAGGGGTCCATTTTATAAGCGTTTTCAAATTTTATTTTTGCCTTTTCTAATTCTCCTTTATTAAAAAATTGTATTCCAAAAATGTAGTCATATATGGGATTCTCTGGAGGCAATAAAGTTCTATGATATACCCAAGGACGAGGCATAAATGGTGCAGGTGTTATCTCAAATTCATCCCATTCTGAAAGAATCTCTTTATCTTTTTTAAAAAGGGAAACTTTGATCTTATAATGCGCAGGCGAAAATGATGAAAGTGAAAATTCTTTTATAAAATTTATTAATTCGTCAGAATATTCATTAATTTTTTTTGTGAAGATTAAAAATTGTTTATCATCTTTGAAAAAAACAATTTTAATTATTCCATTCTCATATGTATCAGAGTCGGCATTTAAGATCTGAAAAGCTACAATCAATCTATCTTTTGATTGAAAGATTTTCGTTGGTTGATGGTAAATTTGATAATCTCCAATTTTAAATGGTTTCAATTTTTTTGACTTTTGGGGAATAAATTCTTTTTTATATCCTAAAATTAAGGGAGTCATATAAAGAGACTTATCATCTGGAATAATTATATGTTCCTCCAATGAGGTGAACTCATTAGATGATGCATTTTTTATAATAATGGATATTTTATAATTTCCCGGAAGTAGAGGGAACATATCGTAAAGGTTAAAGGGACTATAAGAAATCTTTTTTAGCTCAAACTCATTGAGCTCTACAGTAAAGGACCTTTCGAATTGGTAAACAGTTTTTCCTTTTAAATTTGATATATTTCCGTTTATCTTCAGGTAAGTTGAATATTTATCTTTATATTTTTGAACTGAAAATTTTGGTATTTCAACTACATAATGAACAAAATTTATCCCTGAAGGGTCTTTCAAGATTTTTAAAGAATAATTGCTTTCAATGTAATTAATCGAATATTCAACCTCCACCACATCCTTATACATTAAGAATTTTTTTGCGTAAATATCTTTAAATTCTCTTTGGGGAAGACTTAGAATATTTTGAATTAATAAATCTGAGCTCAGTGAGGGAAATAGAAAACGACTTGATTCTCCTGGTATAAGAGAAAGAGAAATTTTTGCTAATTTAGGATTTATTCTTTTTAAAGCTTTATATGCAGAAATATAATTAGAATAATCCCCTATATAAAAGGACAATAAAGCTTGAGGACCATCATTTATTGGGCTGTAAAGAACATATTCTCCAACTCCAAATTTTTGAAAAAAAATGAGATAAAATGCAGGTGGAAGTCCATATTTTGTTAAACCCTGATAAAACCATATTTCTGTATTATAAATTCCATTCTCACCGATAATTCTCTCAATATCTTGAGGTTCGCCAAGAATAATATAAATTCTTCCCCTATCAGTCTTCCAGCCAGGTTTTGAAGCTTCTCTACCAAAATGAGAATTTGCATAGTTAAGCCTTCTATAATGTTCTTCTTTGAACTCATTTTTAGGAGTTCCAGGTGTTGGATCCCTCTGTTTCCAAAAAGCTCTAATAAAAAGCTCCCTTTCTCTATTGGTATTAAGTTGTAAAAAGACTTCTTTTTCGGTAGGTGTAATAATATATACAACCTCTTCCTCTAGCCATTTTTTATATTTAAGAGGCAGCTCCTCTCCAGTTGTTTTCCAGAAGTTTATTATTGATATAAAAATTAAAGATATTAAAATTCTTTTTTTCATTTTCTCATTAAAATAATACTTTATTTTATAACAGAGTCAATATAATTTATCGTGTGTCATTGATTAGACTAAAATTTTTGGATATTATAATAATAGTGAAAGGGAGAAAGGAGAAAATCTTATTATTACTTCTTTTAGGTGTCTTTCTTATTTTATCTTTCCTCTTATTAAAATTTCGAAAGGACATTTTATTAGAATCTTATATAAAGTTTATGTCTCCAATTGATATTACCCAAATGAACATTATAATTCTTACAATAGATACTCTTAGAGCTGATCATTTAGAATGTTACGGATATCAAGGAGTTAAAACGCCAAATATTAATCGTCTTGCATATGAAGGCGTATTATTTGAAAATGTAATATGTCAAACGCCGCTCACTTTTCCTTCTCATTGCTCAATTTTCACTGGCACTTATCCCCTTTTCCATGGAGTCCGAGATAATGGAAGTTTTTATTTGGAAGAAAATCAGATTACTTTAGCAGAAATTCTGAAGAATAGAGGATATACAACAGGAGCTTTTATTGGTGCTTTTGTTCTTGACTCTCGATGGGGTCTTGACCAAGGCTTTGATTATTATTACGACAATTTCGATCTTGCTAAGTATAAAACAATTAGCTTGGATGCTGTGCAAAGAAGAGGAAATGAGGTGCTTTCTGTATTTTATGAATGGCTTGACAAAAATCTTGAGAGAAAATTTTTTGCTTGGATTCATTTCTACGACCCTCATACACCTTATGACCCTCCTGAGCCTTATAAAACTTATTTCAAAGGGAGAAGATACGGATTATA
Organism: Candidatus Aminicenantes bacterium JdFR-78; assembly: GCA_002010665.1. Taxonomy (GTDB): domain Bacteria; phylum Acidobacteriota; class Aminicenantia; order JdFR-78; family JdFR-78; genus JdFR-78. Next base: position 34,566 of record MTON01000034.1, on the reverse strand, counting down.
TGATGGTGAAATTGCTTTCGTTGATAAATTAATTGGTGAATTTTATGATTATTTAAAGAAGAAAAAAATATTAGATAAAACTCTTATTGTATTTACTTCTGACCATGGAGAAAGCTTAGGAGAACATAGAGAAAGCGCTCATGGTTTTTTTATTTATGATGCCGTTCTAAAAGTTCCTCTAATTATAAGATTCCCGGAAAGTAAATTTTCAGGAAAGAGGATTATAAATCAAATTCGAAGTATAGATATTATGCCTACTATTTTAAATCTTATAGACATAAATATTCCCAGAAATGTTCAAGGTGAAAGTTTATTATCGTTTATATTAAATAAAGGAAGAAAAAAGACTCTTCTTGCTTATAGTGAAACCTATTGGCCAAGATATCATTATGGCTGGAGTGAGTTAAAATCACTTCGTACAAATCGATATAAGTTTATTAAAGCTCCAAAACCTGAACTTTATGACCTTCTGAGTGATCCCCGTGAAACCATCAATTTGTTTTATAAGAAAAAATCTATTTTAAAGAAAATGAAAAAAGAACTAGCTAATTTAATTGAAAAATATTCTTCTCCAAAGATAGAAGAAATAGGGCCAAGGAAAATAGACAGCGATTCTTTGATAAAACTTCAAGCCTTAGGATACTTAGGAGCTTTTCATGCTCCTCTTAAAAAGGAGAAAGGGAAACTAGCCGACCCAAAAGACAAAATTGATCTTTACAATGAAATAAAACTTGCTCAATTTTTAGTCACAGAAGAAAAATTTAGTCAAGCTGAGAAAAAAATTAAAGAGGTTTTAAAGAAGGATAAAAATGTTCTTGAAGCCTATTACACACTTGGAAATATTTATTTTAGACAGAAAAAATATAACGAAGCGATTGAAGAGTATAAAAAAGCTCTTAGGGTAGACCCCAATTACTATGAGGCTATTTGGGGGTTAGCATTAACCTATAAGACTATTAAAAAATATGAAGAAGCAATAGGAGGTTTTAAACAATTAATTGAGTTTGATCCTAAGGATAAGAAGCCCTATATGCACTTGGGAGATATCTTTTATGAAAAGGGGGAAATTGATAAAGCAATTGAATACTTAAAGAAAGGACTGGAGCTTGATCCCGAGTCTCCCATTTTTCATAATAAATTAGGTGCTTGTTATATAAAAAAACAAATGTATGATAAAGCTGAAAAAGCAATTAGAACTGCGCTAAGATTACAAAGTCCTTTACTTAATGCTCATTTTAATTTAGCTCTAATTCATGAAGCAAAAGGAGAATATGAACAGGCTATTTATGAATATCGAAAAGAACAGGAAACGTGTCCTTTTAATTATCGACCAGATTTTAATTTAGGACTGCTCTATATGAAATTAGGAAAAATTAATATAGCAATAAAAGAATTTGAAAGTTGTATTGAAAAGAAAAACGATTTTCCCAAAGCTTACATATTTTTAGCTAAAATGTACATGGATTTAGGTGAAAATTTAACTAAGGCAGAAAAATTAGTTATTAAAGGCCTTAAATTAAAACCTGACTTAAAAACAACCATATTAGCTCATTTTGTTCTTGCTGATATTTACAATAGAATGGGAAAATATGAAGAATCCAAAAATCATGTGGACTTAGCAAAACAGCTAAAGAAAAATTTAATCAAATAAATTTCTTCATTTCCGCCTATATATACTTGACTTCAAATTATTTCTTATATATATTAGACGTGAGGAGAAACTAGGGTAGGAGGGGGTAGATGAAACAAAAATTTATTTTATCGTTAGTTATTTTTTTAATTATGGGAATTTCATTTTACTTGCCGGGACAGATTCTCACTGGTTCTATAAAAGGAGTTGTTAAGGACGAAGAAGGTGAAGTTCTACCCGGAGTAACTGTAGAGGTTAGAGGTCCTGCCCTAATAGGAGGTCCGAGGACAACAACAACGAGTAAAAAGGGGATATTTTTCTTTCCAAATTTACCTCCTGGAATTTATGAACTTACATTTTCCCTTGAAGGTTTTCAGACTTTAACCCAAAAGGGAATTGATGTTAAAGTAGACACTACAGTTAGTTTAGATATTGTTCTAAAGACTGCTGTAATAAAGGAAAAAGTTACAGTGGTTGCAGAAACACCAGTTGTAGATGTAACAAAATCTGGAGTATCTACAACATGGGAATCTGAAGTGATGGAAAATTTACCATTGTTAAGAATGTGCTTCTTTGATTTAGTAAATTCAACACCAGGACTTTGGTCTCATTATGGAACAACAGACTCTACTCGAACAGTCGCTTATGGTACAAGTTCTGAATCGAATGTTTATTTATTTGACGGTGTTGATACTACATCTCCTGATTATGGAGCTGCATGGGCATGGCTGAATCCAGATGTAATTGAAGAGCTTCAAATTATAGGAATTGGGAGTAAAGCAGAATATGGTAATTTTATGGGCGTTACAATAAATGTTGTAACAAAATCAGGTGGAAATAAATTTAGTGGTGGAGCAGGGTTTCTATTTCAGCATGATGACCTTACAGCAGATAATTCAAAAGATTATCTTCAGGATCTTCTTGAAGCAGGTTATATCACCTCGGAGGAAAAATTTCCATATCATAGAGAACAGTTTTATGATGTAAGTTTTCAATTAGGTGGACCTATAATTAGAGATAAAATGTGGTTTTTCTTATCCTTCTGGAAACAAGTTGATGCTTCAACTCCTCCTGGAACAGATCCAAAATATTTTTCAAAATTCGACGATACCCAAATATTTTTTAAGACAACTGTGCAGCTTACTAAAAATATCAAGTTGAGTGGTTTCTTTAATTATGAATGGTTTGATCTTCCTAATGCATTTACTCCTGAATATGGAAATCGTGAGGCAGTTTGCTCGGAAAGAGGAGGTTTACCAACGGGAAGCTTAACACTCACTGCTGTTCTAACCGATAGGACTTTATTTGAATTGAAATATAATTATTCGGGTGGCTATGATTATTATGAATCTCTAGTAGAAGTTGAGGGCTATCCTTATAACTATTATAGAGGCCCAACCTATTATAATGCAAATACAGGAGTTATTTCTGGTGGACCATGGTGGATTTTCTATTTTGAGCCTTTTAAACATGGGGTTAATGCTTCTTTGTCCCATTTTGCCGAAGATTTTCTTGCAGGAGATCATGATTTCAAAATAGGAGTTCAATATGCAAGAGGTCGTTCAGATACAAAAGGAGGGTATAGTGCAGGAGTTGTCTATGTAGATTACACCTATTACTATCAAGGCGTGCCTTATTTATATAGATATAAATATGAAATGGCTCCTTACCATTATGGTGCAGCAAATGAACAAATTGGAATCTTTTTAGATGATACATGGACCGTAAGCGACCGTTTAACTTTTAATATAGGATTAAGATATGACCGTAATGTTGGCTGGATTCCAGATCAACCAGTTATTGATGTCGATCCTAACACATACGATTGGATCGAAACAGGCGAAATTGTTCCTGGTAGACCAGACCTTGTAAAGTGGAGTGTATTTTCACCTAGACTTGGATTAGCTTTTAAACTAACTCCAGATGGGAAAACGCTCTTAAGAGTTAATGTGGGACGATATTATGATCAAATGATTTACGGCAATTGGATGTTGCCATCTCCTACTTCTCCTGTTTGGTATATGTATTGGTGGAATGGAGTAAAATGGGAATTGATAACTTCTTACAAACCTGAATTAATTACCGTGGATCCAAATTTGAAAAATCCATATTCTGATCAATTCTCAATTGGTATTGATCGTGAAATCTTGCCTAACTTTGGATTAAGTATTACTTATTTAGAAAAATGGACAAGGGATATGATAGGATTTAAACCCGCTGTAGGCACATGGGATGATTACTATGAGCTAATAACAGTTTCAGATCCATACACTGGCGAGCCAATACAAGTATATAATTTAAAAGCCGACTATCCGGAGATTATTATTTCAAATCCTGATAGATTCTATGCTCGATTTCGCATGTTTTCTATTGTTTTCAATAAGCGGATGTCTAATAAGTGGCAACTTTCAGCTTCTTTCACCTTCTCTAAAATGTGGGGGTTAAATCCTCGAGGAGTGACACGACAGATTTTTAGCGAAAATATTTTGTGGAATAATGCAGCTTCAAGGGATCCAAATAATTTTCTTAATTTGGAAGGTCCTCTTCCTGGAGATAGACGTTACAGTATAAAAATTCTTGGAACTTACATCTTTCCTTATGGTATAATTGCGAGTGTAAATTTTCAAATACAAGATGGGACACCATATTGTCGCACAGCAACCATATATGGATTAAATCAGGGAAGTGCAAATGTTCCAGTAGAAAAGAGAGGCGACAATAACCATAGATTGCCGGATTCCTATTTACTTGATTTAAGTATTGAGAAAAGATTTAAAATCACAGAAAAAATACACTTGCATGCTCGTTTTGAAGCATTTAATCTTTTAAATAGAGCAACACCATATGGAATGATGGATTACTCCTTAGTAGCAGGACAGCAATGGGTTTATAGTGATATCTGGCCGCCCAGAAGAGTTCAGCTTGGGTTAAGACTGAGATTCTGAATCAAAATAATATGGGGAGGGGGAATTTTTAGACCCCTTCCCTTTTAATTAAAAATTCAAATGAATTTAAAAAAAATTTTAACGATAGGAAGTATATTAATCTTTTTCTTTTTGAGTAATTTTCTATTAAAAGCTCAAGATGCAAAATTTAGAGGTACAGTAAAAGATGAAGAAGGAAATCCTGTTCCAAATGCCAAAATTACTCTTACTTTAATCGCAAGAAATATAAGTATCAGTTTTAAAAGCAATAAAAAAGGAAAATTTTTTAGAAGAGGAATAGACCCAGGAAGATACTTACTTACGGTAGAGATAGAAGGATACCATACACTTAAAAAGGAAATTCGAATTAAAGCAGGAGAAGAATTGAGGATGGATATTATTGTGGAAAAGAAAATTTCGTTTGAAAATGCACGAAATAATTTTATCAAGGGCATTCAATTTTATAGACAAAAGGAATATGATAAGGCAATTGAATTATTTAAAATGGTTCTTAAAGATAGACCAGATTTAGCTGAATGTTATTACAATTTAGGATTAGCCTATTTATATAAGGGAGATATTGATAATGCAATTGTAAATATAGATAAGGCTATTGAATTAAAACCCGAATTTTTAGAAGCATATTTTGCTCTTGCTCATGCATATGTCAATAAAAAGAATGAGGAAAAAGCAATAGAAATTTATAAAAAGGCTATTAATATAAACCCTAATAATGCAAAACTATATGTTAATTTAGGAGCTCTTTATTCCAGTGTAGAAAAGGATGATTTAGCTATTGAATCATTATTAAAAGCAAAAGAACTTGAACCTACTTTACCTAATACTTATTATCAATTTGGTCTTTTATATTTGAGGAAAGGAAATATAGAAAAAAGTATTGAGAATTTTAAAAAATTCTTAAAGTTAGCACCTAATGCACCGGAAGCCCAAACTGTAAGAACACTTCTAAATGAACTCGAAAAGAAAATACCAAAAAGAGAATTCAATCTCTCTTTTTAAAAGACTCAATTCTAAATTTAGTGTATCCACCCATTCCACTACTTTGGTATTCATAAAGTATTATATGAAACCAATTAAATATAAACAAGTAAAATTATTTTTTCCAATTTTTCTTTAAAGAAATTTTATTATTTTTAAAAATTTTGAAACTCGAGAGCTTCCGCTTCTTCGTTTCACTTCCTTCATACAAAAAAGAAGTCGGTATCGGAGCAGACGGCTGGAACGCATCCTGGAAAGTTGACAAAAGGTAAGGGGAAAATATCTTATCTAAAGAATCATGTTGAGGGGTAAATTCATATCCGTGATGGATAAGTGGGGAAGGGTAAGAATTCCAAAGGCGCTTCAGAGGATTATCGAGGTAAAATATGGAAACGAGGTTTTTATTACGACCGTGGATGTAAGAGATGTTCGGATTTATCCCTTGAGCGAATGGGAATTGATTGAAAAGAAGATGAGAGAACAATATAAGGAAAACAGGATTATACAGAAGGTCATGGAAAGGACTGCTTTTTTCGGGCTTGTGGGGAAAATAGATAAACAAGGAAGGATTCTTATCCATAAGCTACTCAGGGAGAAAATAAAACTGGAAGGTAAGATTTTAATTGAGGGTAAAGGGAAATATTTGAAGGTGAGTTCTTTGCAATGAAAGATTGGAAATTTCTATAAATAAAAAAATGGTAGCGGGGGTCGGATTTGAACCGACGACCTCCGGGTTATGAGCCCGACGAGCTACCTGGCTGCTCCACCCCGCGTCAGGTAATTATTATATCAAAAAAAATATTTTTGTCAAAACAGTCAATTGATTTTAGTAAAATGAGCTTTTAAATGTTTGAATTTATAACACAATATAAATGACTGCAAGTATTTAAATAAAATTAATAGCCAAATTTTAAGAAGCTTTCAACAATAATGTAATTTCTTCTATCTTAAAAATTTAAAGAATTTCTTTTAATTTCTCCAGCAAGAATAGATTATCTTCCTCGGTTCCAACAGTTATTCTTATATGTTCTGGAGCCTCAAAAGCATCAAGGGGTCTGACAATGACTCCCTTTTTCATTAATTCAAATGCGAATTCCTTTGCTGGTTTTGGAGATTTGACCATTATAAAATTTGTAACTGAGGGAATAACTTCTAAGCCTAATTTCTTTAATTCTTTAGAGAGAAATTCTCTTTGTTGTGTATTTAATTTCAGACTTTTCTTAACATGTTCCTCATCTTCGAGGGCACCTAATGCTCCATCATGAGAAACTCTCGGTAGATTGAATGGTGTTTTGGTTCTTTTAAGACCATCTATTATTTCCTCTGAAGAAATTCCATAGCCGACCCTTAATCCAGCCAGACCATAAATTTTAGAAAAGGTTCTAAGAACAATTACTTTTTTTCCCTTCTTAATGTAATTTGTCCCATCAGGAAAATCTGGGTCTGTAATGTATTCTTTATAAGCCTCATCAAGCACAATAATAATATTATCAGGGATTTTACTTATGAACTCATCGAGTTCTTTTTTTCTTATCATAGTGCCGGTTGGATTATTTGGGTTAGCTATGAATATAAGTTTGACCTCAGGTGTAAGAGAATTCAGGAAGCTTTCTAAGTCATAGGTGTAATTCTTTAAGGGAACTTTAATAATGGCTTCTTTTCCATTCACCTCACATATTGCCAAACGATACATGAGAAAACTTGTCTCAGAAATAATTGCTTTATCATCTCTGTCAAGGAAAGCACGAGCAATCATTTTAATTAAGTCCGTTGAACCTCCACCGAGTATTATCTGCTCCATTGGAAAATCCAGTTTTTCAGAGAGAGCCTTCTTTAGATAATAGCCATCGTCAATAGGATAGCGATTAATAGAGTCCAAACTTTTTCTGATTGCTTCCACTGCCAGTCTGGATGGTCCGAGAGGATTTTCATTTGAAGCCAATTTAACAACTTTCTTTAATCCGTATTTTCTTTTAATTTCCTCAATTGGTAACCCTGGAACATAAGGTTCTATTTGAGAAATATGAAACGGAATTAATTCTTTCATTAATCCAACCTCTCAATTTAAATTTCTATTAAAAAGAGGAATGTTTTTCCTCTATTATTTTCTCCAGTTCTTCAATTGAGGGTAAATCATTCAGACTATTGAGCCCAAAATGAATTAGGAATTTTTTGGTTGTTCTATAAAGTAGTGGGCGACCTGGAACATTTTTTCTTCCAATTATTTTAACCAGTTTATGTCTTAATAAAGTTCGAAGAGTATATGTGGAATCAACTCCTCTTAGAGAATTGATTTCAGAAAGGGTGACAGGCTGATAATAGGCTATCACAGCTAAGGTTTCAATAGCTGCTCGAGAAAGGCGAATTTGTTTCCTGTTAATTAGCAGTTGTCTTATGAATTTATCATGCTCGGGCTTTGTCGTGAAAAGATATCCACCTCCAACTTTAATCAATTGAATGCCATGTTCATTATTTTTATAATGATTCATTAAATTCTCAATTTCTTTCAGGATTTTTTCTTTTGGAAAATCTTTCAAAATATCCGCAATTTTATCCACATTTAAAGGCTCAGAGGATACAAATAATAATGCTTCAAGTATATCTCTAATTGGCGACTCCTTTCAATTTTTTAAAATAGCTATATGGCCAAACCTCAATTTTCTGAAAAATTCCTTTTTGCAGGGCAATAACCTTTCTTAACCTTAGAAGTTCTAGTAAACTAAAAAATGCAATTAATGCTTCTTCAAGAGTTCTTTGTTTATTGAAATATTCAAGAAAGTCTAAATATTTGTGTGTTCTTAGATAGGACATTATTTCTTTAATTTTATCCTCGACTGAAAACTTTCTTCCCTCAATTACTTTAATTTCCTGTCTTTCCTTTCTTTTCAGAACAGAGTAAAATGCGAGGGCTAAGTCATAAAGTGATGTTTCCTGCAACAAGTATTCAACATTGTTATTCTTTGCAATTTGTCTTTGCCATTGTTTTGTTTGTTCTTCTTCTCTTTTAGATAGATAATATGATATATTCCTGATTTTTTCGTACTCCACTAGTCTGTCCACCAAATCCTGTCTCGGGTCTTCCTCTAAATAATCTTCTTTTCTTCTTGGAAGAAGCATTTGAGATTTTATGTAGATTAATGTTGCAGCAATCAAAAGGAAGTCTGCTTCGTAATCAAGATTGATTTTATCCTTTTTATCCAGATATTCCAAATATTCACGAGTGATACGGGAAATTGGTATATCGTATATATCAATTTTATTCTTCCTGATTAAAAATAAGAGAAGTTCCAAAGGTCCTTCAAAAAAATCAAGTTTTACATGATAACCAGTGTATTCCATATTAAAAACCTATGGCTTTACGAACCTCTTCCATGGTTTGCTGTGCTTTTTTTCGGGCCTTCTTATTTCCTTCTTCTAAAATATCCCATACAATTTTTGGGTTCTTGAGGAGTTCATTCCTTTTCTCTCTCAAAGGAGCAAATTCCTCTATTAATTCATCTATAATGACCTTTTTACAGTCAAGACATCCGATTGAGGCTTTTCTGCAGGCTTGGGCAAGCTCATTTATTTTTTCCTCAGGAGTAAAGGCTTTGTGGAGAGTAAAGACAGGGCAGTCATTCGGTTCTCCTGGATCACTTCTTCTCTTCCTTCTTGTGTCAGTTACCATTGGTTTAATCTTCTCCTCAATGACTGATGGAGGGTCACCTATATAAATAGCATTATTATAGGATTTACTCATTTTCCTTCCGTCAGTTCCAGCCAATCTCGGGACTTCTGTTAAAAGAACTTCTGGCTCTGGAAAAACTTTTCCAAAAAATCGATTAAATCTTCTGACAATCTCTCTTGCCAGTTCAATGTGGTAAACCTGATCCTCACCAACTGGCACATAATTTGCCTTGTAGATGATAATATCTGCTGTCTGCAATACTGGATAACCTAAAAAACCATAAGTATTTAGTTCCTTATCCGGCAACTGTTTTTGCATTTCTTTGAAGGTAGGGACTCTCTCAAGCCATGGAAGAGGAATAATCATGGATAATAATAAATGTAATTCAGCATGCTCCTTTACCTCTGATTGAAGGAAAATAACACTCTTTTCAGGGTCAAGACCTGCACTAAGCCAATCCACTGCAAGCTCAAATATATAATTTTTTATTACCTTTGAATTTTTATACTCTGAACTCAATGCATGCCAAGATACAATTGAGTAATAACACTCGTATTTATCCTGTAATTTAATCCAGTTACGCAGAGCTCCTGCTATATGACCGAGATGCAGAGCTCCTGTTGGTCTCATTCCGCTTAAAACTATTTTTTTCATTTTTACCCCTTGAATTTAGTTAAGAGATTAATATTATGGAGTAAATAATAAACAAAATAGGTCTAATAATCAATGAGAGTAAACCGAGATAAATTAAAGCTAAGATTATAATAAAACCATACGGTCTTATTTTTTCATATTTCTGTGCTGCTTCATCTGAAAGAAAACCCATTAGAACTCCGCTTCCATCTAAGGGAGGAACTGGAATTAGATTAAAAATTGCTAAATATGTATTTATCAAGATTCCATAGAAAAGAATGAGAGCTAAGCCTTCCATGGGACGGAATCCTGCTCCAAAGACTATGCTTCCAGTAAGCAGGTTTTTAAGAAAATATTCAGTGTTTGAGCTTATGGATTTCAAAAAGATTAAAAATAGCAGGCAAAAAAATGCAACCACTAAATTGGAAAAAGGACCTGCAGCTGAAATCCAGAGGTTATCCCTTTTTGGGTTTCTGAGATTGTAAGGATTAACCATAACTGGTTTTGCCCAGCCAAAGGCAGGGGCTCCAAATGCGACTAAAATAAGGGGAAGTAAAACTGTTCCAAATGGATCAATGTGAGCAATAGGATTAAGGGTTACCCTTCCCTGTAAATAGGCGGTGGGATCCCCAAGTTTATACGCGGTCCATCCATGCGCAGCTTCGTGAATAGTTATAGCAAATAGAAGAACAAATATCTGTATTACTCCTAAAATAAATCCCATGTTTACCTTTCTTTATAACATAATAAGAAATTGCAGGCAATATCTCTGCCCAAAAATATACAACAAGTTTATTTTTAAAATTTTCCCTTATATTGATGCCTTCTTTCTTATTTGATAATATTTCTAGAAGGAGAAAAATCAATGAGAAAGATATCTTTTATTTTTTTGTTTATCGTATTTATAGGTTCATTTTCCTATTCCAATGATATAAGACCTGTCCCAACCTATTCAATTGTAGCTTATGACCCAGAAACTGGACAGCTTGGAGTAGCGGTTCAATCTCACTGGTTTTCTGTTGGCTCTATAGTGCCATGGGTTGAGGCAGAAGTGGGAGCAGTTGCCACTCAATCATTCGTTGATATTTCATATGGGCCTTTGGGTTTAGAACTCATGAAGGCTGGAAAAAGTGCAGAGCAGGCTCTCCAGGCTCTTCTTAAGGCAGATAAAAACAAATCAGTTCGTCAGGTTGCAATGATAGATTTTAAAGGAAGAGTGGCTGTACATACAGGAAAGAATTGTATACCAGAGGCCGGACATTATATAGGAAAGAATTATTCGTGCCAAGCAAATCTTATGCTCAAAAATACTGTATGGAAAGCAATGGCAGTGGCTTTTGAAAATGCAGGTGGTGAGCTTGTGGATAGATTAATGGCTGCTCTTGAAGCTGCGGAAAGAGAGGGGGGTGACATTCGAGGAAAACAATCAGCTGCAATAATAGTTGTAAGGGGAAAAAGTTCAGGTGTATGGTGGAAAGATAGAATTTATGACCTTCGAGTCGAAGACCACTCCAATCCTTTAGCAGAACTTAAAAGACTCATAAAACTTGCAAAGGCTTATAATCATATGAATAGGGGAGATGAATATCTTGCAGAAAAGAAGGTGAAAAAAGCACTGGAAGAATATAAAAAAGCAATGGAATTATATCCTGAAAATCCTGAAATGATTTTCTGGCCAGCTGTTGCCCTTGCAGCTTCTGGGAAAGTGGAAGAGAGTCTTCCCCTTTTTAAAAAGGTTTTTTCCATGGATTATAACTGGGTTATCCTTTTTCCAAGGCTACCAGAGGTGGGGCAATTTCCAAAAGATGAAAACCTTATTAAAAGAATTTTATCTGTTGCACCAAAGAAGAGAAAATAAAATTGATTTTCTTGCTAAATAAATATTATTCTGTTAAAATTCGTTTCCAAAATTTAAATAATAGTTTTATTGTAAAATGCCGAATCTACTAATTGTAGGAACTCAATGGGGAGATGAAGGAAAAGGGAAAATTGTAGACCTTCTCACCACCGCGTTTGATATTGTAGCCCGTTACCAGGGTGGTCATAATGCAGGTCATACTGTTTTTGTAAAAGGCAAGAAAATAGTTCTTCACACAATTCCTTCTGGCATCTTACATCCCGAGAAACTCTGCATAATTGGAAATGGGGTTGTAATTGATCCCAAAGCTTTTTTTAATGAAATTGATGAGCTGAAAAAATTCGGTGTGCAAATTGATGATAATCTTATTGTTAGTAAAGGTGCGCATTTGATTTTGCCTTATCATCTGTTAGTAGAGAAAACTCTTGAGGAGAAAAAAGGTAATAAGAAAATAGGAACCACTTGTAGAGGAATAGGACCTGCCTATGAGGATAAAGCGGCAAGAATAGGTATAAGAGTAGCGGATTTACTCAATCTTGATGTATTAAGAGAAAAGATTTTTCGAAATGTTGAGGAGAAGAATAAAATTCTTAGTCTGTATAATAAATCTCCATTAAATCCAGAAAAAGTCTATGAAGAATATAAAACTTACTCCAAAAAAATGGAAAAATACATAAAGGATACAGCATTCGTCTTGAATGAGAAAATAGATGAAGGAAAATCAGTTCTTTTTGAAGGAGCTCAGGGGACTTTGCTTGACATTGATCACGGCACATATCCTTATGTAACTTCTTCAAACCCTACTCCAGGTGGTGTTTGCTCTGGTCTTGGTATCAGCCCGGACAAAATTCATGGTATCTTGGGAATCACCAAGGCATATACAACAAGAGTTGGGATGGGACCCTTTCCAACTGAAATTTTTGACTGGAGAGGAGAGGTTCTTAGAAAGGATGGAAATGAGTTTGGAGCAACAACTGGTAGACCAAGAAGATGTGGCTGGTTTGATGCTGTAGCAGTAAAATATGCACTAAAAATTAATGGAATTAAAAATATCGCATTAACAAAAATTGATGTCTTAGATGATTTAGACGAAATTAAAATTTGCATTGAATATAAATATAAAGGTGAAACTTTGAAAACTTTTCCAACAGAGGATTGGGTTTTGGATAAAGTTGAGCCTGTTTATAAAAAATTTAAGGGCTGGAAAGAAAAAACAAAGGGAATAACTGATTTTGATTCCTTACCAAAATTAGCGAGAGAGTATATTAAAGCGATTGAAGAATTAATTGAAGCTGAGATAATCATAATTTCCACTGGGGTTGAGAGACAGGATACAATCGTGAAATCAGAGAAGGCATTAGGCAAACTTATTGACTTAAAAAAACTCAGGTCTTAATAATCTCTAAAGTGAGAAAGAAATTTTTGCAGTGGATTGAGATAAATTCGAGTGCATTCAAACATAATTTAAATCAATTTAGAAATTTAATTGGTGCTACCAAGAAATTACTAATTGTAGTAAAAGCAAATGCATATGGTCATGGAATTATAGAAATCTCTCGTCTTGCAGAAAATTGTGGAGTGGATTGGCTTGGCGTAAATTCATTGGAAGAAGCATTAATTATTAAAAGAAATGGCATCAGCCTCCCTATTTTGATTCTTGGATATGTCGGACTTGTAGATTTACCAGAAGCTGTTGAAAATGAATTCCGGCTCACTGTATATAATAAGGAAACAATAGAGAAGCTTGGAGAAATAACTTCGAAAATTAAGAAAAAAGCATATCTTCATATAAAGGTAGAGACAGGGACACATCGCCAGGGAATAAATAAGGAAGAGCTAATACCGTTTATAAAATTTATTAAGAAGTATCCCTATCTTTCAATCGAAGGGCTATCAACCCATTTTGCAAATATTGAGGACACAACCGATCATTCTTATGCTCAGAAGCAATTAAATATGTTTAATTTCTGTATTGAGCTGCTTAAAAGGAAGGGGATTTTTATTCCTGTAAAACATACAGCCTGTACAGCAGCAACAATACTTTTTCCGGAAACTTATTTTGACATGGTAAGGGTTGGAATCGGTATATATGGACTCTGGCCTTCAAAGGAAACTTATCTTTCCTGCCTACTACGTGGCAGACAACCAGTGAGCTTAAAACCTATTCTCACTTGGAAAACAAGAATTGCCCAAATAAAGAATGTTCCAGAAGGATCATTTATTGGATATGGTTGCACATATAAAACTACTCGTCCAACCAAATTAGCTGTTCTTCCAATCGGTTACTATGATGGATATGATAGAAAATTATCCAATTTCTCTTATGTTTTAATCAAAGGAAAGAGAGCACCTGTGAGGGGAAGAGTTGCTATGAATATGATTACAGTGGATATAACTGATATTCCCGGGGTAAAATTAGAAGATGAGGTTGTTCTACTTGGGGAACAGGGGAATGAAATAATATCCGCAGAGTATCTTGCGTCCCTTTGTGGTACTATAAATTATGAGATAGTAACAAGAATAAATCCATTAATCCCAAGAATAGTAATTTAATTTGAAAATAAATTTTGCCTATGATATTAATTAAATTTGACTAATATTATTTCCCTGAACTTCAAAAATGAAAAACTTTAGAGATTTAATTAGAATTGGTGTAATTGGTGGTGGGAGAGAAATAGATTCTAAGACATGGAATCTGGCATATGAAGTGGGAAAACTTATTGCTGAAAAAAATGCAATCCTAGTTTGCGGAGGGCTAGGAGGGGTTATGGAAGCAGCTTCGAAGGGTGCAAAAGAAAATGGGGGAATAACCATTGGTATTCTCCCTGGGAATGAGATTAATGAAGCAAACCCATATATTGATATTCCAATAGCCAGTGGTATTGGTTATATGAGGAACTTGATGGTTATTTTAAATTCCCATGTTGTTATAGCTATAGATGGTCAGTATGGAACACTGACAGAGATTGCTTATTCTCTTATATACAAGAAAAAAATAATTGGTCTCAATACCTGGGATATTGAAGGTATAATAAAAGCAAATAATCCTGAAGAGGCTATTAAATTAGCTTTTGAGATTATAAAAACAAAATCGGAGGAATTATAAATGGGGTGTTCGAATTATAAAAAATTCAAATTTGAAACATTATGCGTCCATGGGACCCATTTTAAAGATCTTTTAGCCGGAGCTGTTTCTTTTCCAATCTATCAAACTTCTACATTTTCCTTTGAAAAAGCTAAGGATCTGGCTGATGCTTTTGAAGGGAAAAAAGAAGCATACATTTACACTCGCTTAGGAAATCCAACAATATCTGTTCTTGAGGAGAAAATGGCATGTTTAGAAGGAGGAGAATCTGCGCTTATCGCAGCTTCTGGCATGGCTGCAATTTCAACATTAGTCCTTACACTTGTGGAAGCAGGAGAAAACATAGTTTGTCAGGATACATTATATGGAGGAACATATGCTCTTTTTAAGAACTTAATGCCTCGCCTTGGAATTGAAGTTAGATTTGTTAGGTGTACAGATTTAGAACAAATAGAAAAGGCAATAGATAGTAAAACAAAGCTAATCTTTATTGAGACTCCATCAAATCCAACTTTACAAGTAATTGATATAAAAGGAGTGGCTGAAATTGCTCGAAAGAAGAATATTCATCTCTGCGTTGATAATACTTTCGCGACTCCCTATTTGCAGAGACCCCTTGAACTCGGAGCTGATAGCGTAATTCATAGTGCAACAAAATACATAGGAGGGCATGGAGATGCTATAGGAGGAATTATTATTGGTTCAAAAGAATTTATAAAAGAAGCTAAAAATATTTTGAAAGATATAGGTGCTACAATAGGTCCTTTTGTTGCATGGCTTCTCATAAGAGGCCTTAAAACACTTGCTATCAGGATGGAAAGACACTGTTTCAATGCATTAAAGGTTGCACAATTTCTTGAGGCTCATCCTAAAGTTAGTAAGGTTTATTATCCTGGTTTGCCTTCTCATCCTCAGCATGAGTTAGCTAGAAAACAGATGAAAAATTTTGGTGGCATGGTCTCTTTTGAATTAAAAGGAGGCAAAAGGGCAGGAGAAATTTTACAAAATTCTGTCAAACTTATAACCCTTGCTGTAAGTTTAGGAGACACAGATAGTTTAATAGAGCATCCTGCAACCACATCTCATCGGGCATATTCAAAAGAGGAATTAGAAAAATTTGGAATTCCAGAAGGACTTGTAAGAATTTCTATTGGCATAGAAAATTTTGAAGATATAATTGATGATTTAAAGCAAGCGCTGGAAAAAGTATAGGATTCTGGAAGTAAATAATTAAAAATGGATAACTACAAAATTATAGTTGCATATGATGGAGTGGGATATCATGGCTGGCAATTTCAACCTGGCATAAAAACAGTCCAGGGCACCATTCAGAATGCACTTGAAAAGATTACAGAGCAAAAAATAAAGATAGTTGGTGCCGGAAGGACAGATGCTGGAGTTCATGCAAAAGGACAGGTTGCTAATTTCTGGGCAAATATTAATTTAACAGAAGAAGAACTTTATCGGGCATTAAATGCGGTTTTACCCAGGGATATCAGAATTATTAATCTTGAAAAAGTTCCTCTTGACTTTCATGCTCGCAGAAAAGCTAAAGCAAAAATATATGAATATCGAATATTAAATTCAAAAATAATAAGTCCTTTTCTCGTGCGTTATGTTTTGCATTATCCGTATCCCCTTGATTTTGAGAAAATGAGGGAAGCTTCAAAGCATTTTGTAGGAGAAAAAGATTTTACAAGATTTTCCTCCTCGGATAAGAAAAACAATGTAAGGGAAGTATATTATTCAGAAATATTCAAACGAGATGATGAAATTGTTTACAAAATAAAAGCAAATAGCTTCGTCAGATATATGGTTAGAAAAATTGTTGGAATTTTGATAGAAGTTGGTAAAGGAAAAATAGAACCTGATACTATTCTGGATATTTTTGAAAATAAAGATAATTCAATCACTGTTCCTACTGCTCCTCCTCATGGATTATGTCTTCTTGAGGTTATTTATTAAATTTTTTACTAAAATCAATGCGTCTTCTTTAGGATTGATATAATAATCCTTTCTTATTGCTTTGAGTTGAAACCCAAGTTTTCGATATAACTTCCTTGCAGGTATATTTGAAGGTCTTACTTCGAGGCTCACAGATTTTGCACCGGCTTTTTTTATCAATTCTATAATTTTTCTTAAAACAAATTCACCTATTCCTTTCCCTCTATACTCTGGATGAAGGGCAATATTATTAATATGAGCTTCGTCTCCTATTACCCAGTAAATTACATATCCAATTATTCTATTATCTCTGCTATCTTCGATTATAAAAGGAGAAGATATAGGTTGATTATATATTTCGCTGAGAAAGGCGAATCTGCTCCATGGAGTGGAAAAAGATAATTTTTCTATTTCCACTACTTCGTCTACATCTTCTTCTCTCATTTTTCTAAGAGAGATAAAATTAAAATTATTTATTTTCATTCTTCTGTCTTTTAATTTCTGCATCTGAGAGACGAAGATAAAGGGGATTCAATTCATTATATAAAACTCCCTTTCTATTTTTTAGAATTTCATATCCTAACAATCCGACTTCATGACCAATGAAACTGCTTCTAAAAGTTAGCTTTGCTCTGTCTTTGAAGTAATCTCTAATTTTAGAATAATAAATTTCAAGCCCATTCCCTAAAAAATATATGATTCTTCTCTGAGGAAGAGAGGAGAAGAACTTATCAGGATTATAAGCATTCTGCTGAATTACTTCTTTCACAGAAAAACCGGATGATTCAAATAGGGCTGAGTAGATTTCGCCTTTTTTCGCATCTAAAATCGGACATATTAATCTTCCCTTTCTCCCTCTCAATTTGAAAGCTAGTGCTTTTAAGGAAGACACAGGTGCAACAGGTTTTGAAGAAGCAAAGGATAGGGCTTTTATAGTAGCCAATCCGATTCTAATTCCAGTAAAAGAACCAGGGCCTATACATAAAGCGTATCCATCAATATCTTTTATAGATAGATTATTTGTTTGGAGCAAGAACTGGATTGAAGGAACTAAGCGACGTGAATGGGTTATAATTGAATCTATGTTTACTTCGCCTATCAATTTTGTGTCTTCCAATAAAGCAATAGAGCCTGAAAAGGTTGTTGTATCAATTGCCAAGATTTTCATTTAGTTTTCCTTTAAAGTGGAATATTCTGTGAAGCATTTTAAAAAACCTTACTCTTTCTTTTATATTTCGAGTTATTTTACCAGTCAAGTTAAAGTTTAAATTCACCCAGAAAGTAATAATACATTAATTTTATAAATTTTATTGACTTTCTGTATATTTTATGATAGAAAAGCAGAAGATTTTTGATAATTTAAGAGAAGGATGACTCTTTTTGTCAAAGAATTAAGCTTTTTTTCAAAGCTTAATAGATTTTTTTCATTAAAAAAATTTTTTGCCATCATAAAAAAATTAAATAAAAAAATGGGGGCATGAGATGAAAAAAAAGAAACTATTGATTTGCAAAATATTAATAGGGTTATGCCTTATGCTGATAATAGGAGTCAATTCATTTTTTTCTCAGGAAAAAGATTGGCTTAAAAAGAATAATATTTACGGTTTCCTAGGCACAGAGAATCTTCCTTCGACTGATGTGATAAATAGATTGTCAATAAATATTTTCATTTGGGGGCCACCAAATGATGATACTGTCAATAGAGTTCATGAGCTTGGGAAAAAATATGTTTCGGGTTTTATGCCTCTCGGCGCATTATTGATGAGCAGCGTCGAAGAAATAAAAAACAAATGGGGGATTGATCTTGTGGCAGGGTATCCGTGTAGAAATGTGGCTGGAGATCCAGTCCCTTTTGAAGACCCTCTTGGTATAGGAGAGCCAATGGTCACAATCTGTAGGACTCTTTTTAAAAAGAAATATATGCAAGCTCTTAGAAAATACATTGATGACATTTATTCACCATTAAATCCAGATGGAATCCAGATTGATGAGATTTCCGCGTATGCGGTTAATTTAGATACCAATATGGATGAAACTACAATGGTAGATTTCAGAAATTTTCTAAAGAATAGATATTCTGCGAGCGAGTTAAAAAATAAATTTGGCATTGACGATATCAACGTTTTCAATTACCGAGAATATTTAGTTAATCAAGGTGTCTATTCCGCTTATGCTGATCCTAATTCTAGTCTCCGTGATGAATTCAGAAAATTTCTGATTCTGGATTCGAAAAAAGAAATAGAGGATTTAATTAATTATATGAAATCAAAAATTAGCAACATTTATATTTCAGGAAATGTCTATAGTTTATGGCCGGAACAGCACGCTTTTGTCTCTTATTTAGATTTTTTAGCCTTTGAGAATTCCTTTTTTACCAAAAGACTTGGAGGATGGGTTGGAAAGGAAGATTTCAAGTTTTTTGGATTATACAAACTGGGTAAGGCTTTTGGAAAATCAATCATTCCTTTTCCAGATGTCTTTAATTTAGGGAAGTTGCTTGATAATGATGATTACTCCTATTACAGGTTGTTTCTATCAGAAGCTTTTGCAATGAAAGAAAATTTTCTTATTCCATTTGATGCACTCGCAGAAGGAGGAAGACAATATTCCATAAAGTCAGAGATTATTTCACCTTATACAACTTTCTTAAAAAGACATCATTCTCAGTTCTCAAAGGGCGGAAAAAGACGAAGATTTAAGATATCATATACAAATGATGAAATTAAAGAATGGTATGAAATCGGAGTTCTCTATGACTGGATAAGAGCTTTTAAAGATTTTGACTCTCATTACTATTTCTTAAGAGCAACCACAGCTCTTCAGGAGGGACAATGGCTTTTCAATGTAATTTATGTGGGAGACAATGAAGTATTAAATATTGTAACGCCTTTTGAAGAAATAAGGGATCTTAAGGTAATTGTTGTTCCATATAGTTCCTTTCCTCTAAGTGCAAGAGCCAAAAATTTGCTCAGTCGGTTTACAGCTAATGGAGGAAAAATAATTTATCTCGGGAAAGATGATAGTAGAAGCCAGATTTTATCAGAAGTTTCGTCACTAGGATTGGATAAAAAAGTAAATATTGGGAATAGAAAAAATATTTCCGTCTCTATATACAATATAAGTCAAAATAAAATTGATTTGATTTTTGTAAATTATAATTACAATTGGAATCAGAAAGATTTCATAAGAGAATATTCGATAGAAGTTTCTGTTGAAATACCAAATAAAGTTAAAAGAGTCTACTATTTTACTCCAGAAGATAATTTTGCACATGAAGTTGAGTTTTCTCAAGATGGTAAAACTCTTAAATTTATTTTACCTGAACTTTACATATTATGTCTTGTGAATGTTGAATATTAAAATTAAAGGGAGGTTAATGAATGAAAATTAAAAATACCTTATTATATAGGAAACTTTTTGTTTTATTTTTAATCCTATTTATTTCCTTTCCGATTTATGCTCAAACCAGAAGACATCAGTTCACTCTATTTGGAGGATTTAATCATGTCTTTGAATACGGCTCAGAGGAAGATTACATTCTCGGAGAAAATGACTTCCCAGTTACACCATCTCATACTCCTCCTGTTTTTGGCCTCTCCTATTCCTTTTTCTTTTTCAAAAATCTGGGTTTGGAATTAGATTTTAGATACATTTTGAATTCCAAATTAACTCTTCGCGATCCATCGGATGACGATACTATAAAAATAGATAGCAACAAGCATTATTCATTTACTGGGAATTTAATTTTTCAATTATTATCAGGAAAATTCAGGCCCTATATAATTGTAGGAGCTGGATTTGATACTCTTGTAAATGTGGAAGATCAGACTTTGACTTCAGAATATGGTTTTCCAGTATTTTTAAAGGCACCTGAAAAAACAACTGATTTTGTAGGTAATATTGGAGGTGGAATTCTTTATTTCTTTGGGTCAAGTTTTGGCACAAGAATTGATTCTCGATATATTTTTATTCCTAAAACAAATGAACACCCTGCAATAAGCAATTTTGATGTTACAATGGGAATATTTTTTAGATTCTGAAATTTTTCACAAAATCTGTGGAAAACCCTGTGGAAATCTTGATGAAAATTTTTGTAAGTTTAAAGAAAAGTTAAAGTTATGAAATTTTGAACAAAATTTGGTCATTGCTAAGTATTTGAAAATAAATAATTTATAAACTCAATCTTTTTTAAATTTTTTAAATTCTTTTAAGTAATTAATTGAAAATAAATAAGTTTTTTTATTTTTTCTGTTTATTTAGAAGTCTAAAAATTTAGACTAAAAATTTAAGACTGCTAAGTTGAAATAGCGTATATTTTCTTTTAAAATGAAGTGTGATGAAGGTTTTGCCGATTCTCAAATATGGAAATGAAATCTTGCATAGAAAGGCAGAACCTATAAATAACATTAATGAAGCAATTGTTGAACTTGCCCAGAAAATGGTTCAAACAATGCATGCAGCACCTGGAATAGGGCTTGCTGCACCTCAAGTTGGCGTTGGTAAAAGATTGATCACCATAGATTTGTCAGTAGGAAAGGATCCGTCCAAATTAATCATACTTATAAATCCTGAAATCTTGGAAGAGGAGGGGGAAGAAATACTTGAGGAAGGGTGTTTAAGTCTTCCTGGTATTTCTGAGAATGTGGCAAGGCCTTCGAAAATTTTGGTAAAAGGAATTGATTTAGATGGGAAGGAAAGAAAAATAGAAGCTTTTGGTATTCTTGCAAGAGCTTTCTGTCATGAAGTAGACCATTTAAATGGAAAATTTTTTATTGATCGCCTTTCCTATCTCAAAAGAAATTTAATTAAAAGAAAAATTTTAAAACAAATAAAAGAAGGAAAGTGGTAAATGAAAATAGTTTTTATGGGAACTCCAGAGATAGCAATCCCCTTTTTTAGAAAATTGCTTGAAAATGGACATGAGATAAGGCTTGTGATTTCCCAACCTGATAAGCCAGTTGGGAGAGGAATGAAAATTATCCCTACTCCAGTCAAAGAATTTGCCTTAAAGAACAATATTCCGGTGTATCAGCCTTTAAAAATTAGAGAAGATGAAAAAGCACTGGAGAAAATCAAAGAGGTAAATCCTGAATTGATTGTGGTTGTTGCATATGGACAGATTATTCCTCCTTCAATTATTTACTATCCTCCGTTTGGAGCGATTAATGTTCATTTTTCACTTCTTCCAAAATACAGGGGAGCTGCTCCGGTTCAATGGGCTATATTAAATGGAGAAAGAAAAACCGGCGTCACTATTTTTAAACTAAATGAGAAAATGGATGAAGGAGATATATTGAGTCAAAGGGAAATAGAGATTCTACCAGATGAGAAAGCTTCTCATCTTGAGAATAGATTATCTGAAATAGGAGCAGAGCTTTTAGTTGAAACCATTTCATTATTGAAACAAGGGAAAATAAAGCCTAAAAAGCAGGATCATTCTCTTGCAACTTATGCACCCAGGCTTAAAAAAGAGAATGGTATAATCGACTGGA
Source organism: Candidatus Aminicenantes bacterium JdFR-78 (assembly GCA_002010665.1). Classification (GTDB taxonomy): domain Bacteria; phylum Acidobacteriota; class Aminicenantia; order JdFR-78; family JdFR-78; genus JdFR-78. Next base: position 12,334 of record MTON01000034.1, on the reverse strand, counting down.
AAAAGGATTCTAATATAATTCATAGAATGGTTAGAGCTTTTGATGTCTGGCCCTCAGCCTATTTTTTTATGAAAAATAAAAGAATAAAAATTATTGAAGGGAAAGCTGTGGAACCTTTCTCGGATGTTTCAGACCTTTTACCAGGTCAAATTTGGAAAATTGATAAAAATGGTATATATATTGTTTGTGGGAATTCCACTTTATTTCTAATAGAAAAACTTCAACCAGAAGGAAAAGGTATTATGTCAGCGTACTCTTTCTCTCTTGGAGCGAGATTAAAACCTGGAGATAAGATATAAAAAATGAAATGTCAAAAATCCAAATGCCAAATTCCAAATGTCAAAATTTAAATACCAAAACTTTAAAGTTAATGAGTTGTAATTTGACCTTTGGAATTTGAACTTTTTACATTTAGTCTTCTAAGATGTAATTATATGGATTAACCGCTTTATTATGGATTCGAATTTCGTAATGAAGATGTGGACCCAAGGCTTTTCCAGTGCGTCCAACATAGCCAATCACATCTCCTCTCTTAACTTTTTGTCCTGGTTTAACAGCGAATTTACTCAGATGAGCAAAAACAGTTGTAAAACCAAAATTATGGTCTAATATTATATATCTTCCATATGTCTTTTCATATCTGGTTGTGAGTACTATTCCATCAGCAGGGGCTACTACTGGATTTCCATAACGGGTTGCAATATCTATTCCTTTATGAAATGCCCTTTTCCCAGTAAAAGGGTCTTTCCTCCAACCAAAAGCAGAACTTATATAGCCACGGGTTGGCCAAATTGAGGGTGTTGAAGCTAATTTTACAGTTTGTTGTTCGAAAAATTTTAAGAGTGTATTCAAATTTTTCTCTATTCCCTCAGCCTTTTGAGTAATTAATTCCAGATCCTGAAGAGATTTATCTATTTTAGGAGGAGAAATACTTTCAACTTCTCTTAAAACAGTTGGGCCTCCAATTCCTACTTCTTTTAAAGCGAGGGGGAACTCTAAACCTGCAATAATATTTAATTTTTTTGCATAATTCTTAAAACTCTCTAATTTAGCATTAAGTTCGACAATTGTTTTTTCATATCTTGCGATTTTTCTCTGCTGTTCAGTGTATTTTGAATTTAAATTTTTAAACTTCTCTCTTGTAATGCTCATTGTCGCATAATCATAAATTATAAAAATAAAAGCTAAAAATAGAATTAATGTTCCAGCGAATAAAAGATAAATTGTCTTTTTTGATACAGTGAACTTTTTTGAATTTGATGTGGAATGAGGGACTATTATGAATGTATAAAATTTTTCCTTCATTTCCCCCTCCTAAAATAACGCATGCCTTTTGATTACCAAACAAAAATTCATTTGTCAAGAGTTTTTAGCTTTTTTCTTAACATTTTTCTTAATATAATCAATTATCTCCTGTGTTGATGTTCCTGGAAGAAATATTTCTGCTATTCCAATTTTTTTAAGGAAAGGAATATCTCTTTGAGGGATTATACCCCCTGCTATAACAAGAACATCGTGCATTCCCTTTTCCTTGAGTAGATCCATAATGCGAGGGAACAAAACATTATGTGCTCCTGAGAGAATACTTAACCCGATTACATCAACATCTTCTTGAAGAGCAGTTGCAACTATTTCCTCTGGAGTTCTTCGAAGCCCTGTATAGATAACTTCCATTCCTGCGTCGCGTAAAGCTCTTGCAACTATTTTTGCACCCCTGTCATGGCCATCTAAACCAGGTTTAGCTATAAGGACTCTTATTTTTCTCTCTGCCATTTTTTCCTCCAAACTCTTTAAAAAATAAATTTCAAAAATCAAATTTCAAATTCCAAATAAAATTATAGGATGGTTGAATTAAAAATAATTTGTTATTTTTTATTTGGAATTTTGATTTTTCCATTTCAATAGGATATTGGTTCTTGATATTCTCCATAAATTTCTTTTAAAGAATCTATTATTTCACCAAGGGTAGCATAAGCCTTAACTGCTTTTAAAATATAAGGCATGAGATTTTCATCGTCCTGGGCGGCTTTCTTTAAATCAGAAAGACATTGCCTTACCAGGGCTTTATTCCTCATTTTCTTTACTTCTTTTAATCTTTCCAATTGTTTTTTTGCAACTGATTCATCTATGTAGAGAATTGGTATCTCTTCTTCTTTCTCTGCTTTGAATTCATTTACTCCAACAATAATTTTCTCCTTTGTCTCAACAGCTTTCTGATACCAATACGCGCTGTCTTGGATTTCTTTCTGAGGAAATCCAGCTTCTATAGCTTTTACCATTCCCCCCATATCGTCAATTTTTTTAATATAATTCCAAGCCTCCTTCTCCATTTCCAAAGTTAATTTCTCAATAAAGTAAGAACCCCCAAGTGGATCAATCGTGTTTGCCACTCCACTCTCATATGCTAAAATCTGTTGAGTTCTTAAAGCAATAGTTACTGCTTCTTCGGATGGAAGAGCATATGTTTCATCAAGAGAATTGGTATGAAGGGATTGAGTCCCTCCTAAAATAGCTGCTAATGCCTGAATTGTTACGCGAATTATGTTATTATAAGGTTGTTGGGCCATTAAAGATACACCAGAAGTCTGGGTATGAAATCTCAACCACCAGGAGCGAGGATTTTTTGCATTAAATCTTTCTTTCATAATTTTTGCCCACATTTTTCGAGCAGCTCTAAACTTTGCAATTTCTTCAAAAAAGTCATTGTGAGCATTGAAGAAAAAAGAAAGTCTTGGAGCAAAATCATCAATATTTAAGCCTCTTTTTATTGCCCATTCAACGTATTCTATTCCATCTCTAATAGTGAATGCTAATTCTTGGACAGCAGTTGCTCCTGCTTCTCTAATATGATAGCCTGAAATTGAAATGGTATTCCAACGAGGAACTTCTTTAGCTCCATATTCGAAAGTGTCTATTGTTAATTTCATTGAAGGGCCTGGAGGGAAAATAAAAGTTTTTTGTGCAAGATACTCTTTAAGAATATCATTTTGAATTGTTCCTGAAATAATTTTCGGGGAGACCCCTTGTTTTTCTGCAACTGCTATATACATAGCCCATAAAACTGCAGCAGGTGCATTTATTGTCATTGAAGTCGTTATCTTATCAAGGGGAATTCCATCAAAAAGAATTTCCATATCTGCGAGGGAATCAACAGCAACCCCACATTTTCCAATCTCGCCTTGAGCTAAAGGATGATCAGAGTCAATTCCCATTAAAGTTGGAAGATGGAAGGCAACACTTAAGCCGGTCTGCCCTTGAGATAAAAGATATTTATATCTCTTATTTGTATCTTCAGCGGTCCCGAATCCTGAAAATTGTCTCATTGTCCAGAGACGGGAACGGTACATGGTTGGATGAATCCCTCTGGTGAAGGGGTATTCTCCAGGAAAGCCTAAGTCTTTCAAATAATCCAGATCTTTCAAATCAAGAGGAGTATATAATTTTTCTATTTTCTTCCCTGATATAGTAGTAAATTTTTCCATTCTTTCTGGAAGTTTCTTTATTGATTCAGAATAAGTTCCATTTTCCCATTTTTCCTTTCTTTTTTTTATTTTTTCGAGTTCTTTCTCGGAAAACATTTCTCACCTTCCTTTGAGCACTGTTTTCTTTCCTTTTGATTTTAAAAGAAGTGATTTTTAATGTCAAAATTTAATTTTTTTAATGATATACAAAAATTCCAAAAAACTGAATTTTTTAAATGAAAAAATTAATATCTTATTTAATAATTAGAAGTTATTAAAAATTCAAAAAATTGAATTTTTGTTCAAAAAATTGAATTTTTTAGATTATATAAAGAAAAATTCTTTTTAGATATTTTTTAAAATTCAATAATCATAGAGACCATCTAAAAAATATTAATTTTTTTAAGAATTGGCATATTTTTTGCAGAGTGCAAAGATGAAATTTTTAAAAAGGAGGTGAAAAATTGAGTAAAAGAATTTTAATGGGACTTGGGTTCTTAATCATTTTATGCCTTGTTGCTCATGCTCAGTTAAGAACAGGAAACATTTATGGAAGAGTAGTTGATACAGAAGGGAATCCTCTTCCTGGTGTTACAGTCACTTTAACAGGAAAATTGACTGCTCCTATTAGTGTTGTTACTAGTGTAGATGGTATGTTTCGTTTTATGTCTCTCTCTCCTGCTACTGATTATACAATTAAGGCTGAACTTAAAGGATTCAAAACCGTAATAAGAGAGAATATTCAAGTTGTTGTTGGTAAGAATACTGAAATTACAATAGTCATGGAATTAGGAAAATTAGAAGAAGAAATAACTGTTGTTGCTCCTACCCCTGTTGTTCAGACAAAAAAGACATCCATAATTGAAAATGTTACGAGAGAAGAATTACAATCTCTTCCTACTGCAAGAGATCCATGGGTTGTTCTCCAGCAAGCACCAGGTATCATGGTGGATAGAGAAAACATTGGAGGTTCAGAGTCTGGTCAGCAATCAGGTTTTTTTGCAAAAGGAGGAGGTTACGACCAATGGAGCTTAGATGGAGTTGTAATAACTGACCCAGCAGCAGTAGCTTCACCTACCTATTATGACTTCGATGCTTTTGAAGAAATAAATATTACAACAGGAGCACAGGATGTTACTATACAGGGAGGTGGTGTCAGCATCAACTTAGTTACAAGAAGAGGCGGAAATAAAGTAAGTTTTGGTGGAAGATTCTATCTTGTTGATTCTAAATTCCAAGCTTCCCATACAGGACCTGAGATTGATGAGATATTGTCTCTGCATCCAACCTGGACAGGATATAATGTTATCCGCAATATTAAAGACTATGGATTCAATATGGGAGGCCCATTTGTAAAAGATAAAGCATGGTGGTGGATGTCATTTGGTGTTCAGGACATAAAGACTAATGTTATAACAGGAGCTGCTGATGATACTCTCTTACAGAATTATGCAGGTAAAATCAATTTACAGTTAATTCCAGAAAACAGATTAGAGCTCTTTGCTCATATTGGTAATAAGGAAAAGTGGGGAAGATCTGCAAGCGCTACTTTCCCGAGAGGATGGCATCAAACTGGAAAATATCATTTTGGGAGCCCGATTTACAAAGTTCAAGACGAACACATGTTCGGGAACAATTTGTTTGTGTCTCTTAAATATTCCTTTAATGATGCGGGATTTAATTTGATTCCTATGGAAGACGAGGAGCAGAATAGACTCCTTAGATATGATGTTGATAACCGAGTCTATAGAGATTCATATTTTGCATACAATGCAAGCCGACCATCTCATTCCCTTTACTTCCAATTAAATTATTTTGCTGATGAATTGTTAGGGGCAAGCCATGAAATTAAGGCTGGGTTTGACTTCCGTCACAGTACAGGAACTCATTATTGGAGCTCATCCGGTAATGTAATATTGTATTACAATTATGGAAACAGACCAACTGTAGATGTAACAGGTGATAACATTCCTGATGTTGTTCCTGGAATTCAACGTATAGCAACCTGGCGAGGATGGAGAGATAATAATACAGTTGTTCAGTATACTGGTTATTTTAGTGATACTATTTCAGTAGGAAGATTCAATTTCTTACTCGGATTCCGTTATGACCATCAAGCACCTCGAGTTTCTGCATTCACAAAGACAGCAGTAGAACCTAATAATGGCGCATGGAAAGACAATTTCTCCTCCACAACCATTAATGCAATTGACAGATTTCTCCCTGGTTTAAAGATTCCTGAGATAAAGCCTGATTGGGCTATGAAAACTTTCTCACCGAGAATTGGAATCACTTTCGATGTATTTGGAGATGGTAAAACAATTGCAAAATTGAATTTAGCTCGTTATGGCGAGTTTATGCACACTGGATGGGCTGATTACTTCTTGCCCACTTATACAGGTGGTTGGGTTTATTTTTGGTGGCTTGATAATAATGGAAATGGTTTAGTTGATGTGACTGAATTGTACTGGCAGTATGTTGGAGATTATTCCTTACATCAAGTTTTTGATAGCAATGGCAATATAATTGCAAATATTCCAGCTGCTGAGTGGTGGAGCTGGGGTGGTTTTGATCCTAGTAATCCTCAAAAAACTGGTAAGCCTCAATATACACTTGATCCGAGCGTTGGTTCTTACTTAATTGATGAAGTAATTGTATCTATTGAAAGAGAAGTTCTACCCGATTTTGGAGTAGCACTTGATTTCACTTATAGAAGATTACACGATTACAATTGGGAACTCCAGTGGGATGGCTCTGACAAGAATACAATTCGTTCACAGGATGATTATACTCAAGTTGGAACAATTCCTGCTAATTTAGGGACTCAGCCTGCCAAGGATGCTGCAGGAAAACCTTATTATCTCAGAAAAGCTGGTGTTCCAAATTACTATTACATTTATGTAACTGAAAGACCCGATTACTATCAAGACTACATGGGTATAGAACTTCGATTTAATAAGCGTCTATCTAATCGCTGGATGCTGAACGGTTCTTTTACTCTACAAAATGAGAGAGTCCATTTTGGAGATAAAGGATATCTCAATCCAACAAACATTTGGGCTTTAGATGGTAAACAGTATGCTCAGTACATGGGCGGTGGTAGTGGTAAAGTTAGTCAGTATGTATTCTCAAGATGGCTGTTCAAACTCTCTGGACTTTATCAATTGCCATGGGATGTGAATATCTCCTTCACCTTCAATGCTCGAGAGGGACATATTCTTAGAGAAAGGGTAAATATAATAGATTATAATGCTCCTAACCCACTTGAGCGTAGTATTTGGGTTTATCTAACTCCATTTGGAACTCACAGACTCCCGAACTTCTGGAATCTCAATTTAAGACTCGAAAAAGTTCTAAAATTAGGAGAGACAGGTCGAATCTACATCATGGCAGATCTATTTAATGTCTTTAACAACAGAATTATAAACAGAAAATATCAATTAGACCTTGGAAACTACTATGTCCACAGTGGTGCATTTGTTCCAAACAAGACTGCTGGGTTAATCAACGAGATTCTGAATCCTCGAGTCTTGAGATTGGGAGTGAGGTTCGAGTTCTAAAAGCATACTAAAATTCGCAAACTTCAAGCTCCCCCACTTAGTTAAAGGGTGGGGGAGCTTCTTCTTTTTTAAGAAAGAAATGCCAAGCTTAATAAATTATAAAAAAATTCTTCCCCTAATTCCTCTATTATTTTTTGTCCTTTTTTTAATAAATTGCGCTTCATTAAAAATTCAGCTTGACCCTAAAAGCAAAGAATTCTATGAAAAGGCTCGACTTATTATGAGCAAGGAGGAGAAAGACATTTTTCTTCATCTCCCAGACAGAAAATCGAGAGAGGAGTTTATAAAGGACTTTTGGGAAAAAAGAGACCCAGATCCTACGACAGAAGAGAATGAATTTAAAGAAGAATTTTTTAGAAGAATCGAATATGCAAATAAACATTTTAATGAAGGAATTCCCGGATGGAAGACTGATAGGGGGAGAATTTATATTTATTTTGGTCCTCCTGATAAAATCGAGCAAAGACCTGTATTAAATAGGCCGGATATTAAAGGATACTTATTATGGATTTATTATCGCTATAGATTTGCAGTGGAATTTATAGATAAAAGAGGAGACGGGAGTTACAGATTTGATCCATATTCTGGAGTGTATGGGAGTTTTTTTGATGCAATGGAGCGAGCAAAATTTGGATTAATATATAAAGAGGAAGATTTCCCATTAAAATTTATGGATTTTAACCTGAAATATAATAAAAAAGAAAAAAAAATTATAATTTCAGTCCCTCTGAAATCAATATATTTCATTGAAGAAAATGGTAAACTTAAAGCAGATTTTGAATTTGAATTTTATATATATGAAAAAGGAAAACCATTAAAATATATCTTTCGTGAAAGTCGTCACTTTGAAGGAATCGAAAAACAGTTATTAGAAAAAGACTTCTTAAAATTTAAATTCTCTTTTGATAATTTAAAATCAGGAAATTATTATTTTGATGTTATAATAAAAGTTGAACCTAATATAAATAAGGCGAGAAAAATTTTTAAAATAAAATTATAATAATTAAAGATAAAATGAGAATTAAGATTTTGAAAATAATTATTTTACTACTTATTATTCCATATCTGTTATTCTCGTCTGAGAAGAAGATAACGGAAAAAGAACTTCCAAAGAAATATCGGGAATGGCTTAAGTTAGTTCATTATATAATACTTCCACAAGAACGAGAGGTTTTTCTTAAACTAAATAATGACAGAGAAAGAGATTTATTTATAGAGACTTTTTGGAAAGTTAGAGACCCAACTCCAGGGACGCCTGAAAATGAATTTCGAGAGGAACATATTCGACGATTCAATTATGCAAATAAATATTTGCGTAGAGGCTCACCGAGGGAAGGATGGATGACAGATATGGGAAAATTTTATATTTTACTCGGGCCTCCAGTAAGTATAGAAAGATTCGAAGGAGTAAAAGGCATTTATCCTACACAGGTGTGGTATTATTATGGTGATAAAGAAAAAGGTCTTCCTCCACATTTTGCATTAGTTTTTTATAAAAAAGGAGAAGTAGGAGAATATAAATTGTATGATCCAGCTGTGGATGGTCCAGCAAGTTTAATGGTTGAGGGAAAACGGCTAGATCCAATGGATTATGAAACCTTATATGAGAAACTTCGTGAAATGGCTCCTACATTAGCCTTAGTCTCTTTATCTATGATCCCAGGGGAGATTCCTTATGGATATCAGCCCTCTACTCGAAATAATATTATAATTTCTAAAATTCTTGAGGCTCCCAAGAGGGGAATAAATCCCTCTTATGCTACTCATTTTTTGAGATTCAAAGGTGTAGTAACTACAGATTATTTGACTAATTACGTGGAGTCAGATGGCTATACAGCCTTAATAACCGATCCTGTGCTTGGTCTTAATTTTGTTCATTTCTCTATTGCTCCAAAAAAGATTTCAATAGATTATTATGAACCTAAAGATAAATACTTTTGTAATTTTAAAGTTAATGTCTCTTTGAGAAAAAAGGATAAAATTATTTTTCAGTATACGAAAAATTATCCCTTTTACTTTTCACCTGAAATTATTGAAAAAGTTAAAGCGAATGGTCTCTCTATTGAAGATTCTTTTCCAATTATTGAGGGAAACTATAAACTGACTATTCTTTTACAAAACTCCGTTGGAAAAGAGTTCTCAGTATATGAGACAGATGTAAATCTTCCAGAAAACGCACCTCATCCAAGAATATGTGGATTAATATTGGGCTATAAAACTGAATACTATGATGTAAATAATCATTTACCATTTAAAATAGTAAACAAGAAATTATTAATAGATCCAAAAAATATCTTTTCAAATAAAGAAGAAATCGTCTTTTTTATTGGAATTTCCAATATTAATAAGAAACTATGGGAAAGAGGAAGAGTGGAAATTTCAATTAAAGGTACAAAAAGTATCAAGACACTTCTTTTTAAACTTAAAAATTATCCTTATAATAGAACACTCTTAAGCCTTATTGAAACCATACCATCTAATAAACTTGTCCCAGATCTATATGAGATGACTGTATATCTTTTTGAAGAAGATAAAAAAATGATTGATAAAAGAAAGACTACTTTTATTATATCCCCTGCAGAAATAATTGGTCATCCAATAGTAAAGATAAAAAATTTTCCTCTTTCAAGTAAATTTTTAATGTATTTAATGTTAGCTGATCAATATGCAAAAATTGGAGCTGTAAATAATGCAATGGTTAATTATGAAAAAGCATATAAACTAAATCCCAATTACAAAAAAGGTGTTATTAGATATGGTTATTTTCTAGTTAAGAATAAAAAATATGATAGAGCTTTAGAAATAATAGAAAATTTAAAGGAAGACGAAAAGTATCGTTTTGACTATTTTCTAATAAAAGGATTAGCTCTTGCTGGAAAGGGAAAATATTCAGAAGCTATCAATAATTTATTGGAAGGTAATAAGATTTATAATAGCGATATAAGACTCTTAAATGCTTTAGGATTTTGTTATTTTAAGACAGGACAATTAAAGGAAGCCCTCAATGTATTAAAAGCTTCCCTTAGTCTTAATCCTAAGCAAGAAAAAATTAAAAAATTAGTAAAGGAAATTAAGGAAACAAAGTAATTTTTAATCAGCGAAATATCCATATCGGTGTATTACTTTATAGTCCCTATTTTTTACTTTCACCTCAATTCTTCTGAATTTCCCGTCCCGTTTGTAATTCTTAGGAATGTAATACAACAAATAATAATTTTCTGAAGCATTTAGAGCATTTTTAAAAGAGGATAAAATATTGGAAGAACTTTCTATGTATCCACCTGTAGCATCTGCTATTTCTTTAAAAGCCTTATAAATATCTTCTGATTGCTCTTGGAATTGAATTCCAAACATCTTTTTGGGAGGGCTTGTAATAAATAGAAAATGAATAGATATGGATGAATCTGAATAAGCCTTCTTCACCTTATCAATATTAAATGTGGTGTCCCTTCGATAAAAATCAAAAAGATTTACAAGAACTTGAAGAATATCCGGCCTATCCTGAAATAAACTTGAATATTGATTTAATACCCGAGGTGAAATTTGAGGAATAAATTCCCTTTGATAAAATAAAAAAACATATTTTTGTCCTTCTTTTCTCTTTAAAAAGTTAGCTATATCGAGAAGTCTTTTTTGGTCAACATAACGAAGTTCTTCTAATTCCCTTAGAATACTTTCATATCTCATTAATTGCTCGTCGACTGGCATTTCTTGATATTCAGAAGATGTTGTTCCCCCCATTTGAATTAAATCTCTGCCACTTTCTCCAGCAGATAAAGCTGCAGAGAGTGAAATAGCCAATCCTTCAAGGTCTTTTACTAAACTTTTATATTCAAAACTTCCAAGAGCTATATCTCTTTTTAAAAGACCTTTTAATTGATTTACTATCTCATCTTTTGATTTTACTTTTAAAATCTGTTTTTTTAATATGTAAGACTTAATTGGAGTAATTATTATCAGATTATCTTCAGGCGTGAATATATTTTTAATGAAATAATTAACAGCTTCACCTAGTTTTTGAGTATATTCTGTGATTTCAAACAAGAGGAAGAAATTTCTTGAAATTTTTGGAAAAAATTTTTGTTTCTCTTCGCTCCGTTGAATATTGTTATTTTTTACTAAATAAACTGCCTCAATTTTTTGAAGTTTTCCATTTTCATATATTTCAAAATCATCTATTGTCAAATTATCAACAAATTTATTGCCGTCATATACCCTTACTGGTACTTCAACATTAATCACAAGAACCTTTTCTGAAATTTTCTGGGAATGGAGAGGAAGAATTACTAATGCTGCAATTGTTAATAGGAAAAGTAATACATTTCTCATTATTTTTCTTGGGCTAATTTTAAATTTATCCAGAATGAATATTTCTTTACAGTTCTTCGAAAAGGCATTGAACCCATGCCTATTCCTTCTTCTCTAGAATCTCTTGTTTCGAAGGTTTTCATGGATGCAGCTCGCTCCCTTGCTCTTGTACTCATTTCTGCTCGCATTTTCATTATTTGAGCTTTCATTTCCTTTGTCATGCCACCCCATTCAAATCCTACTATTAAATTCTGGCTCATTTCTATGTTAGGAATTAGTTCAAAAGGAATTTTAAATTCATAAACTCTCTCCCTTTTTAACCTCGTAAATCTAAAAATTGGCTTTCCAAATTCTATGCTTTTCATTGGAAAAGTTGATTTTTTCTTTTTCTTTTGAATTAATTCGCTTTTGTAAACAAAATAATATGGATTAGCCTTAATTTCCTGTTTTTTTTCTTCTGGAAGCGGACCCTTTGTTCTCTCAAGGAGGCTTATAAATTCTTCAGCAGTTAGTCTTTCCATTTTAAATTTAACACCAAAATTTTTCTTTTTCTTACCTTCTGGATTAAACCATAAAGTTATGCCAGTTTGGTCTATTGAACTCAGAAATTTAGGATTTTTGAATATTAAGATAGCATAAAGATAGCTACTATCATTTTTAAAGGCAAAATTAATCTCCTTTTTCTTATCAAAACCAAAAGTTACATCACTCCATTCATTTACTATACCATCAATTTTTGGAGGGGATGAAGCCCATTGACTCTCAATTTTTTCTATTTTGCAGAGGCCCGAAATAGTAAAAATAAAAAAAATCGAAGTGAAAATGAATAAAATAAAAATTTTCTTTCTCATTTTGAATACCTCTTATAAAAATTATACATTAAAAGAAGATTAGAATTCAATACATCGAATTGAATCACTTAAAATCTATATGAAATTGAATCGTTGCCTCATGAGAAAATCTACACGAAATATATTAAAATTAAGCCTCCTTTTAAAGTCAAGG
>MTON01000019.1 GCA_002010665.1 Candidatus Aminicenantes bacterium JdFR-78 | reverse complement strand
TCCTGGTAGAGGATGCGGCTCCCTCCACCAGGGAACTCTCAAACTCTTTATTATAACCAGGATGTGATGGGCAGCCTCAACTCTCTTTATTAACTTTTTCCCCTCTAACTGGTAAATATGTCTATATCTATTTTGGGTCTGGATAATAATTTTCCTTGACAGGAAATTTTTATTGATTATATTATTTTAAAAGAGCCAGAGGACAGGGTTTAGAAGAAACCTGTCCTTGGGGGGGAGGCAAAAAAATAATAATAAAAGATGTAATGTTAGAATATGAAAACTTATGGCAAAGGGAAGATGAAGGAAGAACTCGAAGAAAGAATAAGAAGAGCGATTCTTCTTCAGAAGAGTGATAATTCAGAGAAATCTCTGCCTTCAGATTATGAGAAAATCTGTTTAGAATTTTATAATTATTTGAAATTATAATAGTTAAACTTGCCCATTCAGATGAGATGATTTTACTCATTGGGAAATCAGGAGCAGGAAAGGAAGTTATATCGAGGTTAATTCATTATTTAAGCAAGAGGAAGGAGAGTAATTTCCATGCAATAAACTGTTCATCGTTTAATGATGAGATGCTTTACTGTGAGCTTTTTGGACATGAGAAGGGTGCATATACAGGAGCGGATAGAAGGAAAGAAGGAATATTGAAGACATCAGATGGAGGAACAGTATTTTTGGATGAGATTCAAGCATCTTCATGGAAATTTCAACACTCACTTTTGAGATTTCTTGATTATGGAGAAATAAGACCTCTTGGTTCAGATAGGACAGAGAGAGCAGATGTTCGGATAATTGCAGCAAGCAATGAAGAACCTAAGAAACTACTTAAAGAAGGAAAATTCATTGAACCATTTTATCATAGAATCACTGGACTTCAACTTTATATTCCACTTTTAAGAGAAAGACGAGATTTAGAGAATTATATTTATTATTTTCTTTTTAAAGAAAGCGATGGAGAAGAAATAAAGATAAGCGAATCAGCACTTGAAGCATTGAAGAGATATCTATGGCCAGGGAATTTTAGAGAAATGAAAAGAGTTATTCGTGCACTTATTATTAAATCTAAAAGTGGAATTGTAAAATTTGAAGCTTTACCGGCGAAAATAAAAAATCCAGAGATGTGTTTACCTCTTATAGAGGGATTCCATTCTATCTCTTCTGAGAATTCATTATTAGAATCTTCACTATTTCATAAAAGTGATGAACTAAATTTAGATAATATAATAAGAACCCATATCCAAAAAGTATTAAGACTCACACGCGGAAATAAAACAAAAGCTTCTAAACTCCTTGGAATTCCACTTACTACATTAATTAGCAAGATGAAAAAATTAAGAATAAAATAATCTACGATATTTCGTAATATCTACGAAATATCGTAACTTTCAAATGGCTTGTAATACATCGTTTTTGAATTTTCTAGAATTAAATTTACGAAATATTATAAATTTCATTAAAGTATTTAAAAATAAAAATACTTTATTTTCAATAACTTAGAAATTGGCACGAAATTTGCACATGAAATTAATGAATATTAATAAGTAAAAGGGACAAGTGAGACGAAATTTAAAGTTTCTTTCATTAATTATTATTTTATTAACCCTAAACATTTTAATTTTATTTTTTAGAATCGAAAAACAAAATAATATGCCCAAACTATTTTATGGGAAAATCATTCCGGAGATTTCTTTTTATAATACCAATGGAAAAATTATTCCATTTAAAAAATTCAATTTTTTATATTTTACTTCTTTACAATCAAGTAAAGATATTCGAATTGCTAAATTTTTAAATATTTTATATCAAAAATATAGTAATTCTGGTCTCCAAATAATAGGCATTTTAGATTTAGATAAATATTCCACTCAAAAATTCATTGAGGAAGAGAGACTATCTTTCCCTTTTATAAATTATAAAAATAATCCTTCCATAAATAAAATCTTTGGGCAGTTATCTCATACTATAATATTATTGGATGACTCAAATACAATAAGGTTCATAACTTCATTCTTTACACAAAACGATATAAGACAATTAGTGGAAAAATTCATTGAAGGAAGAATTTCCTATCCTCCCCTTAATAAATTAGAGTATCTGAAAGAAGGAGATGTATATCCTACTTTTAGGGTAAAAAATTTAAAGAATGGAAATCTGGGATATTTTCCAAGAAATAATAATACTTTAGCAATAGTTTTAACCGGGAGATGTCCGGATTGTATTCTTGAGAAATTTAGAACATTTATTCCTTTAATAGAAAAATTATTACCCTATTCAAATGAAGAAGACAAAGAAATTGTATTAATATTTAGTTCTAAATTTTTAGAAAAAGATATTCGTAAGATGTATAGAAATGTTAATTTGGAGATACTTTTAGCTAATGGTTCTATTCCTGGAATCGAAGACCCTTATAATTCAATATACTATTTTAACACAGATATTGTAATTATTGATTTAAATAGAGAAAATATTATCTCATATATTAATTCCCTAGATAATTTTATTAAATATATGAAAAGAAAGAAATGGTAAAGAGATGCTCTTTGTTTTATCTTCTTTCTCTATTAATAGTAATTTCTGTAACGATTTTTGCAGAGGTTTTTCAAAATAAGGAGAAGATTGTAATTCATCCAGTTAGAATATTTGATGAATATAATTTCTCAAGCATAGCAAAAGTTGTGAAATATAAAAATGAATATTATATTTTGGAATCCAAAAATCATCGTATATTGGTATTCAATGATTTAATGAAATTTGAGAGACAAATTTCACATATAGGACAAGGTAAAGGTGAATTATATTATCCAATAGATTTTGTAATAAGAGGAGATTATATATATGTCCTTGATAATATGATGAAGAGAGTTCAAATTTTTAGTTCAAATGGAAAATATATTAATGGATTTTCAAGTGACTATAAATCATGCGGAATCGCAGTGAATCAAAAGGGAGAAATATATTTAGGGCAACCTCAAAGAGGAAAACTAATTTCTGTATATAGTCAAAATGGAAAATTCTTAAGGTCTTTCGGAAATTTAAAGAAATTATCAAATTTTTATGGCACTCGATTAAGGAGTTTAGATAAAAAATACAAAATTGCTATAAATAGAGTAAATATATGTATTGATAATAAAGATAATCTTTATTTATCATTTCTTGGGGCTCCATTTTTTCAAAAATACAATAAAAAGGGGGAATTATTATTTGAAAAAAGAATTCAAAGTCCAATTGCAAAAAAAATAATAAAAGAATTTCGCATTAAAAGAAAATCACCAGTTAGAAGAGGGATCGATAATGTGCCAACGCCTTTAATAACAACTGGGATAGCAGTGGATTCAAAGAGTGATTACTTAGTTATTTCCTTTCAATGGCACAGAGGTTGGATTTATATTGCAAATACTGATGGAGAAAAAATCAGTTTATTAGAGATCGCAAATAAGAAAATACTATTTGAAAATATTTACCTTTCCAAGGATTATACCCTTTTTTGCCCTCGGCTTTCAGTAGTTAAATACAATGAAGTATATGCAATTAATTTAAAAAAAATTCTAATGAAAGGAGGTGATTGAGAATGAGAAGAATGCAAAAAATCATGTTGATTATTTTATTGGTAATTACATTGCTAAATGTCACATTGTCCATTCTTCCTTCGATTCTTAATGCATGCTCATGCGAATCAGCTAACGGAGGTAAATGTACTGGAAATTGTTGTTATCTGATAGGGGGTAACTGCTATTGTTACGATTATGGAGCAGATGAGTGTGAAAAAATAGGGGGCCCTGAGGAATAATATTTTTTAAGGGGGAAGTGCGTCTTCCCCCTTAGATTAATTTAAAAAATATCCTTTCTTTATATTTCCAAAGATTCTAAAATTGAAATTTTCAAATATAGTGATAAAATCATAAAGGGAGGTTTACAAATGAAATTTAGAATTTGTTTGCTTTT
This sequence comes from Candidatus Aminicenantes bacterium JdFR-78, assembly GCA_002010665.1. GTDB lineage: Bacteria > Acidobacteriota > Aminicenantia > JdFR-78 > JdFR-78 > JdFR-78. The sequence continues at coordinate 42,365 of MTON01000019.1, read as the reverse complement.
CAATTTATTTCTCTGCTTTATTTTAATAATTCCCGCTAAAAATTTAATAGCAAAACAAAAATGGAAAGGGAAAATAAGAAAAGAAAAAGGTATTATCATAATAGAAAATAAAGGTAATGGCATATATGGAAAAGATATTAAAAATAAAATAAGTTTTAAGGAAATTCTGTCAATTGGAGTTGAGGAAGGCCCAGATTATTTAATGTTCGGGAATTATATAAAAGTAGACGTTGACCAGGAAGAAAATGTTTATATACTTGATAGCCAAAATAGTAGAGTATTGAAATTCGACAAAAATGGAAAATTTCTATGGCAAGTGGGAAGAAAAGGACAAGGTCCTGGAGAATTTGAATATCCAGAAGATTTAATAATTACGGAAAATGAACTTATAGTGGCAGAAAGCACCAGAATTCATTATTTCGATAAAAACGGAAATTTTAAAAAAACGTACAGAATGGAAAAACCTATAAAAGGTATAATCGCCTGTCCTGATAACCAAATTATTGCCTCTTTATTAATAACCGGTCAAGTAGGGGTTGGATGTGCTTTTTTCACTAAAGAAGGAAAATTGATAAGAATATTTAAATCCCAAGTTGGTAAAAAAATATTTGAAGATAGAGGAAAGAATAAAGCTAAGTTAATTTGGGGAGGTGGTTATGTAAATATATTTAAAAATAGTATTTATATCTGCTTGCCAGAAAAATATGAAATCCAAGTATATGCAATGGATGGAAAGCTAATAAAAAAAATCTTTCGGGACATTAAAATTAAACCCGCAGAAGTGCAGGTTTTTGAAGGAGGTGGAGGTTTTGTAATGGATATGGATGAAGTTGGCCCAATTTATTTCCTTAAAGATGGCACACTCATTGTAAAACTAAGATTAGCTAAAGGAGAAGGAAAAGATTTTCATTACGAATATTATCTCGATTTCTTTAATAAAGACTTTAAATTCTTAGGCTCGTATCCTGTAGCAAAGGATATGGATTTGGTAAAAGCAGATTCTTTCAACAATTTCTACTTTCTACAAAAATATCCTTTCCCAAAAATTATTAAATGTACTTTAGAAATGCATTAAGATAAATTATAAATTTTTAAGAAGAGCGTCAGAAACTAATCAACGAAAATTTTGAAGTAAAATTTGCATAATAATCTCGCATCGAATCTGGAATACACCTGAATTAAAAATATATTTTATGGAGAATGGAAGAATCCATACTAATTCTTACACCCCCGAGGTGTAAATAATTTCCTTTGCCCCTGTTCTTTCACTTCTCGCTCATTTTTCTACGATTTTAATTATATAGCCGAAATTTAAAAAATTATTTGGTATAATAACAAAGAAATGGTGCTTAAAGTTTCTGCGCCTGGAAGGATATGTTTGTTTGGTGAACATCAGGATTATTTTGGGCTTTCAGTAATTGCATCTGCGATAAATCTGAGAATTTCTATCTCGGGAAGCGAAAGAGATGATGATTACTTTTATATAGATATGCCTGATATTGAAGAGAAAGATTCATTTCCAATTGAGAAAGAGTTGAGATATATAAAGGAGAGAGATTATATAAGAAGCACTTTTAATATTCTAAAACGGAGAGGAATAAAATTTAATAAAGGTTGGGATTGTACAATAAAAGGAAATATTCCTATAAATTCAGGCACTGCAAGTTCATCAGCTCTTGTGGTTGCATGGACAAAATTTCTTCTTGAAACGGTTAATCATAATTTAAAGGATAATAAATTAAAGATTGCTGAACTTGCTCATGAGGCTGAAGTCCTGGAATTCAAGGAACCGGGAGGGAAAATGGACCATTACACTTCTGCCTTAGGGGGAATTCTTTACATTGACTTTGGAAATGAGGAGAAGATAGAAAAATTGGGTAGGGAACTTGGAAAATTTGTTTTGGCTGATTCACTCGAAAGAAAGAATACAAAGGGAACTCTTGCTCGTATAAAAAGTGGAGTATTTGAGTCAGTAAGAATAATTAAAGAAAGAATAAATAATTTTGATTTAAAGAGTTTTGCATTAGAGGATGCGAACCAAGAGATTGAAAAATTGCCGTTGAGATTGAGAAAACTTTTAAAAGGGACAATGCTTACAAGAGATTTAACCCAAAAAGCAAGAACTCTTTTTAAACAGGAGAAATTCGATCATAAAAAGTTTGGCTTATTTCTTATAAAACAGCAGGAGATTTTAAGGAATTATTTAGAAGTATCAACTCAAAAAATAAACAAGATGATAGATTCTGCTTTAAAAGCAGGAGCTTTAGGTGCAAAAATAAATGGTTCGGGAGAAGGAGGATGTATATTTGCTTATGCTCCTGATAAATACTTGGAAGTTGCAGAAGCAATAAAAAGGGTAGGAGGAAAACCATTTATTATTAGTATAGATAATGGAGTTAGATTAGAATCTTAATTCTTAATTTTGATTACATTTCTCGAGAAGTCTTTTCCATTGGAAATCTACTTCCTTTTGAATCATCTCTATTTCTTTTTCTGTGAGATGACGGAATCTCCCCTGCATTTTTAGATATTCAGTAACAGGTTTTTTAACTTCAGGTTTAATGTTTAAAATATATTTGTAACCATTCTCTATCTCATATAAAGGAAATACTGCTGTCTCAACCGCTAATCTTGAAATTTTTATTGTATCATCTGGTTTACATTTCCAGCCAGTGGGACAGGGAGCATAAATATGAATGAATTTTGTGCCTTTTATATTCTTTGCTTTTTCAACTTTTCTTATCAGGTCATCTGGGTATCCAACTGAAGCAGTTGCAACATATGGAATTCTGTGTGCTGCCATAATTGCGACAATATCTTTTTTAGGTCTATTTTTATAATGCTTAACAGGAGTGGTTGTTGTCCATGCCCCATACGGAGTTGCAGAACTTCTTTGTATTCCTGTATTCATATATGCTTCATTATCATAACATACATAAATTATATTTTCATTTCTCTCCGCAGCACCTGAAAGGGCTTGGATTCCTATGTCAAAGGTTCCACCATCACCTGCCCATGCAAGGACATTTATGTCTTCTAATCCTTTTATATCCAGACCAGCACGGATACCCGCTGCTGATGCTGCTGCTGTTTCAAATGCGCAATGAAAAAGAGGGACTTTTAGCGATGAGTAGGGAAAAGGACCATCAATAACAGACCAGCAACATGCGGGAATTGTGACAATTGTTTTTTCTCCCAAAGCCTTTAATGTGTATCTCATTGCAAGAGCTGCACCACATCCCTGACATGCGAGATGCCCGGGTCTCATATTTTCCTTCTCAGGCAAATTAAATATTTTCATAGCTTCACCCCTTTCCACAAAATAGGTTCTTCTGGCTTGTCATGTGTTTCAACATACTCTATCATTTCTTCAAGAATATTAGGTGTTACATCTCTTCCACCAAGTCCTGTAATAAATCCAAAAATTGGAATATGTTTATCTTCATAGTAAAGAACAGATTTAATTTCTTCGAAGAATATTCCTCCTAAACCATAGGAGATATTTCTATCCACAACAAGAACCTTTTTAGCCTTTAGCAGGACATTTTTTATATCTTTGGAAGGGAAGGGTCTGAACATTCTTATTTTTAGAAGTCCAACCCTTTTATCTCTTTCTCTCAATTTATCTATAACTGTTCTTGCGGTGCTTGTGACCGTCCCAGAAGTGACCATAATTATTTCTGCATCTTCACATTTATATGCCTCTATAACCCCATAACTCCTCCCAAAGATTTCCTTAAACTCTATGTCTGCCTTTTTTGTTATTTCCATTGCCCTCTCCATATCTTTTTGAAGAAGATAACGAATTTCCATATAGTGGTCAGGTCCAAGTAGCCCCCCAAATGCATGTGGATCATTTACATCTAATTTATATTTTGGTTTGAAAGGAGGTAAATACCTGTCAACCTGTTCTTGGGAAGGAATATCAACAATTTCAGATGTATGCGAGAGAACAAAAGCATCAAGGACAAGCATCAATGGAATATAAACCTGCTCTGCTATTTTATATCCTTGAATTACAGAATCTAATACCTCCTGGTTGGATTCGCAATAAATTTGCATCCATCCAGTATCTCGCTGAGAGAGTGAATCGTTCTGGTCTGTCCATATAGACCATCCAGGAGCCATGGCTCTATTAATATTAGCTAAGACTATAGGGAGTCTCCCTCCTGCTGCCCAATGAAGTAGTTCATGCATTAATGCAAGTCCCTGTGCTGAAGTCGCAGTGAAAGCTCTTGCACCTGCTGCAGAAGCGCCTATGCATGTTGCCATTGCTGAGTGCTCTGATTCAACCTTTACAAATTTTGCTTTTAGCTTACCTTCAGCGCAGAATTCAGAGAGGAGTTCAACCACTTGAGTCTGGGGGGTTATGGGATATGCTGCTATTACTTCTACTCTGGATAACAATGCCCCATATGAAACCGCATGGTTACCTGTAATAACTTTTTTCATCTTTCCTCCTCCATTGTTATAACATATCTCGGGCACTCTCTCGCACAAATTCCACACCCTTTACAGTAATCATAGTTTACGCTGTACTCTTCATTTCTTATTATTGATAAGTCAGGACAGAATACCCAACAATTATCACACCTATTACAGACTCCACAGGAAAAACATCTTTCTGCTTCCTCTAACAGGTCTTTTTCATCAAATCTCAACCAAATTTCATCAAAACTGTTAACCCTTCTATTGAATTCGATTTTTTCTGGCTCTTTTCTTTTTTTTCTTTCAAAATAATCAAGATTAATATTTTCAATAGTAACAGGTTTTTTATCTTTAATTACAGGAAGAGGTTCTCCTTTTAAAAAACAATCTATAGCAATTGAAGCCCTTTTTCCTGCTCCTAATGCCTCAACTACTGTGGATGGACCTGTAACGCAATCTCCTCCTGCAAAAACCTTTTCATGGGTGGTTCTGGTATATTGATCTGTCTTTACTCCCCATGATGTGGTTTCTATATTTTCAAATAATTTTAAGTCAACTTTTTCTCCAATAGCTAAAATTACCGTGTCAAAATCAAGGGTGAATTCAGAACCTTTTATTGGAATAGGGCGTCTTCTACCTGATTCATCTGGTTCTCCAAGTTCCATTCTTATGCATTCAAGTGTAGATACTTTTTGATTTTTGCCAATAATTTTTACAGGAGTGGTGAGAAATTCTATTTTAATTCCTTCTTTTTCAGCTTCTTCTACTTCAGATTCGATTGCAGGCATTTCATTTCTTGAGCGACGATATAAAATCTTTACTTCTGCCCCGAGTCGCAATGCACACCTCGCAGCATCAATAGCGGTATTTCCTCCTCCTATAACTGCTACTTTTTTACCTATTTTTACCTTTTCACCGAGATTCAATTTTTTCAAAAATTCGAGACCACTTATAACTCCATCCAGTTCCTCTCCAGGAATTCCCATTTTTCTTGAGATATGAGCACCTGTTCCAACAAATATTGCATCGTAGTTTCCAGCTAAATCAAGTGGATGATTTATTCTCACGCCTGTTTCAATTTCGATTCCCATTTCCTGAAGTTTTTTAATCTCCTTATCCAGAATATCTTTTGGTAATCTATAGTCAGGAATTCCTATTCTAAGCATTCCCCCAATTTCATTTTCAGCCTCAAATATTTTAATTTTATATCCCTTTTTTCTTAGATGATAAGCGCATGCGAGTCCAGCTGGACCAGAACCTATAATTGCAATTTTTTCTTTTTTTTCCTCAATTTCCCAATTGTCTTTTAATTCGAGTCCATAATCTCCAAGAAATCTTTCAATGTGATGGATAGCAATGGGTTCATCAAATTCTCCTCTATTGCATTTACTCTCACATGGATGAGGGCAAACTCTACCTGTTATAGAAGGAATTGGATTATCTTTCTTTATCTCCCTGTATGCTTCTTCATATTTCTTGTTCAAAAGGAGATAAATGTACTTCTGAATATTTTCTCCTGTAGGACATTTTTTATTACAGGGAGGGAGCTTATTTTTATGAATTGGGCGAAAGGTTCTCCAAGTTCCTGTTTTATTATGAAGAGTATCTGAAAGGGAAATTGGCATTAAAGGAAAATCCGATAGTCTATTGAGCTTTACTACCCCATTTTCACCTCCTTATATGCTTCTCTTGCTGCTTTTATATTTCCTTCAAGATTAATTGGAATATAATCTTTCATAGCCCTCTCAATGGTCTCTAATTTTGTCATTCCAGTAACTTTAGCAAAGGCACCAAGAATGGCTGTATTAACTATTGGAGCAATTCTGGAGCCTAAATTATATTTAATTGCAATTGAAGAGGCATCCACAGTTGCCACTTTAAAATCAGAAAAATTCTTGAAATCTTCAGGATTCTTAAAGGAGTTTATTATTATCCATCCACCTTTCTTCAATCCCTCTGTTATACCTATGGTTTCTATTAAAACAGGGTCCAGTACAACAATGTGGTCAGGGGTGTAAATACTGCATCTGAGATAGATCGGCTTATTGTCTATTCTAAGAAAAGCTGTAACAGGAGCTCCTCTTCTTTCTACACCGAATTGAGGAAAAACTTGGACATAATTGCCTTCGATTGCAAGAGCTTCAGCAAGTATTTCTGAAGCAATTACAGTGCCCTGCCCCCCTCTTCCATGAAATCTTATTTCTATCATCCGAGCCTCCTTTTATAGTTCAAAAGTCAGTAAACGATGGGAATGACATTGAATGTTAACTGCCACGGGTAGGGAAGCAATATGACAGGGGAAAACCTCAATATGGACTGCCAAGGCAGTTATCCTTCCTCCTATTCCCTGAGGCCCTATTCCCAGTTTATTTATTCTTTCGAGAAGTCTCTTCTCCATGTCAGCATAAAAGGGGTCAGAGTGGTGAGAGCCAAGAGGTCTTCTTAAGAGAGCTTTTTTTGCGAGTAAAGCTGATGTTTCAAAATTTCCTCCTATACCAACTCCAACAATAATAGGAGGACATGGATTAGGACCTGCACTATCAACTGTTTCAACTACAAAATCTTCTATTCCCTTTTGCCCTGCTGCAGGAGCTAACATTCTAATCGCACTCATATTTTCAGCTCCTCCGCCTTTAGCCATAAAAGTTACTTTAAACTTATCCCCAGGAACAAGTTCCCAGTGGATAAAAGCTGGTGTATTATCACCTGTATTCTTTCTTCTGAGGGGGTCTTCAACCACTGATTTTCTTAAATAGCCCTCTTTATAGCCTTCCCTCACACCTTCATTTATGGCTTGAGAAAGGCTTTCTAAACCATCTTCCTTTTTGAATTGAATTTCTTCTCCTAATTCAACAAAAAATACAGCAAGCCCTGTATCCTGACATAAACCCAATTTTTCTTTTCTTGCTATTTCAGCATTTTCAAGAAGTTGATCAAAGACTGCTTTTCCTTCAGGGGATTCCTCTTTTTCCATACTTTCTTTAATCACATTAATTACATCTTCATTCAATTCAAAATTGGCTTTCTGAACAACATTTTTTACATTTTCCTTGACATCTTTTAAACTTATTACTTTCATATTAGACCTCCAAATTTATTACCAATAACTTTAATTCAGTCATTTCTTCAATAGCATATTTTACTCCTTCTCTTCCGAATCCAGATTCCTTTACACCTCCATATGGCATATGGTCAATACGAAAGGTGGGGACATCGTTAATTATCACTCCTCCAACATCTAGTTCCTCATATGCTCTGAAAACTTTCTTCAAATCAGATGTAAATATTCCTGCCTGAAGTCCGTATATAGAGTAATTTACCCCTTTCAAGGCTTCTTCAAAATCTTTATATTGGTAAACGACAACTACAGGAGCAAATGCTTCAAACCAAGAAATTTTTAGCTCCGGCTTCACATTTTCAAGAATTGTTGGTTCAAACATAACTCCATCCCTTTTACCTCCTAAAACAATTCTTGCTCCATTGTCCACTGCTTCTTGAATCCATTCTTCGGTTTTTTTTGCAGCTTCAAGATTTATCATTGGACCAATATCTGTATCCTCATCTAGCGGATTTCCCATTTTTAACTTTTTTGTCTGAGAAATAAAATCTGCCATAAACTTATCATAGATTTTGTTATGTAAGAATATTCTCTGCACTGATATACAGATCTGGCCAGAAAAGGAAAATGCTCCAAAAACAGCTCTTTTAACAGCATAATCAAGATTGGCATCTGGTTCCACAACCATCGCTGCATTTCCACCAAGTTCTAAGGTTACTTTTTTACGATACGCTTTTTTCTTCAATTCCCATCCAACTGCTGGTGATCCTGTGAAGGTTACCTTTTTTATCCTCTCATCTGTAAGAAGAATTTCTGCTTCTCCGTAACCAGAAGGAACAACATTGAAGCCTCCTGGAGGATAGTCAGTCCCTCTAATTATTTCTCCTAATAAAATTGAAGTTATTGGAACCTGAGAAGAGGGTTTAAGAACAATTGTATTTCCACAGGCAATAGCAGGTGCAACTTTATGAGCAACTAAATTCAATGGGAAATTAAAGGGAGTAATACCTGCAATTACTCCAATAGGAAACCTTTTAAGCAATCCAATTCTTCCTTTTGTTTGGGGGCTTAAGTCAAGAGGTATAATTTCCCCTTCCATTCTTTTAGCTTCTTCAGAGGCAATCTCAAAGGTATTGATTGCCCTTTCTACTTCAACCAATGAATGACGGATAATTTTACCACTCTGGAGAGTAATCGACTCAGCCAATTCTCGTTTATGCTCCTTTATTCCATTCACTATTTCTTCAAGAATAACTGAGCGCTCGTGACTTGATAATTTTTTGGTTTTCGAAAATGCTAAATGAGCTGATTCTATTGCTTTCTTAACTTGTTCCTTATCAGCAAAATGAACTTTTCCAGCCTCTCTTCCATCGTAAGGAAATTTTATAGATTTTACATTTTTCGATTCTTCCCATTTACCATTAATTAAAAGCTTATATTCTTTTATTTTCATTTCTCTCCCTCATAATAAAGTCTTTTAAGCATTAAAGCGTCTAATTCAAGATTTGGACTTTCACATATTACTATTCCTTCAACAGAGCAATCCTTTAAAACTTGTATCCATTCATCGTATCGGAAATCAGATTCTTTCAAATTTAAATGAACTTTTTCCCCTTTTTCTGTATAATCTATGCCTGATATATGAATGTGGACATTTTTAATTGCATCTTTACCCAAGCTTCTCTCAATTTTTCTTATTATTTTATAAAATTCCTCGTAACTATTCCATCTTCCATCTCGAGCATGAAGATGGGAGAAATCAATACAGGGCTGAACATTTTCTATTTCTAAGCATAAATTAATTATTTCCGTTAAAGAACCAAATTGTGTTTTTTTACCCATTGTTTCAGGTCTTAATATAATTGGATTATTTTCGGATTTCAAAATAGAGCGAATTTCTTGGAGGGATTTTTTTATCTTTAGATAGGCTTCTTCAGGATTTCTTCCATAAAAGCCGGGATGAAATATTACACTTTCTGCTCCACATAAGTGTCCGATACGAGCAGAACGAAGAATTCTTTCTTGGCTTGCCAGTCTTTTGCCTTCCTCTTGTGAATTTAAATTTATGAAATAAGGTGCATGAACGCTAAGTCTTATATTTTTTTCTTTTGCTCTTTTTTTTACTGCAAAAGCTGTGTCAGCACTCATCTTCACTCCACGGACAAATTCTATCTCAAGAGAATCTAGACCCAACTCATTAATTCTATCAATACCAGCTTCAGTTGAACTTTCTTTAGTGCTTCGTGGTATGCCTGCTGTTCCAAAAAATATTTTTTTAGCATAGGATGGCATCTATTTCTCCAGATGAGCCAAGATATTCATTCACTATTTTTATTGCACAATATTTTCCACACATTGAACAAGCTCTGGTAGATGTTTTACTTTTTTTTCTAATTTTTCTAAATTTTTCAGGATCAATGGATAATTTTTCCTGTTCTTTCCAATTAAGCCTTCTCCTTGCTTCTGAAATTTTCTTATCCCATTCCATAGCTCCCCTTACACCTTTCACAATATCTGCTGCATGAGCTGCAATGCGGGAAGCAATCAGTCCTTCCTTTACATCCTCAACATCAGGTAGCCCTAAGTGTTCGAGGGGAGTAACATAACAAAGGAAATCTGCTCCATAAAAGGCTGCTAAAGCTCCTCCTATTGCAGAAGTGATGTGATCATATCCTGGTGCTATGTCAGTCACCAGAGGACCCAATACATAAAAAGGAGCTCCATGACATATTCTTTTCTGTAATTGAATATTCATTGCAATTTGATCAATTGGAACATGACCAGGTCCTTCAACCATGACCTGGACATTCTGTTCCCATGCCCTTTTTACTAACTCACCAAGGGTTAATAATTCATCAATCTGAGCCCAGTCCGTTGCATCATCTATTGAACCAGGTCTTAAGCCATCTCCTAAACTAAGTGTAATATTATATTTCTTAGCAATTTCAAGTAAACGGTCGAATTTCTCATAAAGAGGATTTTCCTTTTGATTGTGAATCATCCATCCAAAATGAAATGCTCCCCCGCGAGAAACAATATTTGTTAATCTGCCCTGCTTTTTTAATCTTTCAATTCCTTTGAGGGTTAATCCAGCATGAACTGTCATAAAATCAACACCATCTTTAGCCTGTTCTTCTATGGTAGAGAAAAGATCATCTTCTGTCATCTCTACAATTGAGCCTCTTTTTGAAATCGCTTTAATTGCCGCTTCATAAATTGGAACCGTGCCAATCGGGAGTGGAGATTTTTCAATAATTTTTCTTCTTATTTTGGCTATATCGCCACCTGTGCTTAAGTCCATTACAGTATCTGCCTTATATTTTATCGCAATCTCAAGTTTTTCAAGCTCTTTTTCAAGATAAGGATAATCTATAGAAGTACCAATATTGACATTAACTTTTGTTCTTAGTTTTTTTCCAACCCCAACTGGAGATACATTTTTATGATATGGATTATGAAGGATAACCACCTGACCTTTGATTACTAAGTTCGAAATTTCTTCAATAGATAAACCTTCATCCTCGGCAATTTTTTTTACAGAACCTGAGATGTTACCCCTTTTAACTTCTTCTATTATTGTCATTTTCCTATTTTCCTAACACTTAAGTATAGGGGAAACCTTAATAAAGTGTCAAGAAATGGCCGGAGACAATTATTATTATTCTCGGACTCTATATCCAGCTTTCAAAATACTCTTTCGAGCTATTATTTCTAGAGGATTAATAAAAGGAACCCTAAAATCCTCTCTTTTCAGTGCTAATGGAACTTCTGTGCACCCAGCAATTATTCCTTCACATCTTTTTTTGCTTATCAAATTTTCTGCTGCTTCCATAAGCAAATTCTTTGGTAAACCATTTTTATAGCCAGCTTTAATACCATTTGAACAATAAATAGCTTCCATGACCTTATTCTGTTCCTTTTCATCAGGAATTATGATTTCAATTCCACCTTTTTCAAAATATTCCTGGAATAAATTGGTTTTGATTGTCCCTGAAGTAGCTAGAAGACCCAGCCTTTTAATTGTAGGAAATTCTTTTTTAACATAATTGTAAGTCTCTTCAATTAAATGAAGAAAAGGAATTTTTATTTTTTTTATAATTTCAGAATAAAAATAATGGGCTGTAACACATGGCATAACAATAAAATCAGCCCCTGCTTTTTCTAGAAATTTAGCTCCCTTTATTAAAAAAGGGAGAGGAGATGGGCCTCCTCCTAAAATTGCACAGGTTCTATGAGGAATCTTGGGATTATTATAAATGATGATAGGAATATGCTCCTGATCCTTATCAGCATCTGTCATTTTTACAATCAATTCAAATAAATAAACTGTAGCTTCAGGTCCCATGCCACCCAAAATCCCAATTGTTTTATCCCTCATTTATTTTCTCCTTTTATAAAATTATATTTTTTGAGTATCGCCTTTACTTTATTAATTGGAATAGCTTCGATATAATGTCCTTTCCAACCTTTCATGGAAGTCGCTTTAAAAAGGGAATTTAAGATTGCCTCCTCTGTAGCTTCAATCACTCCTAGAAACAATGGAGACATTCTCTCATTTGGTAATACTGAAATTTTTCTTAGTAGAAATTTTTCTCGATGTTTGATTCTAAGATTCTCCGCTGTTGAGAAAGCAATTACATAATCTCCACTCCCATTTGAACAGATTCCTCCTGTTCTTGCAAGTCCAAGTATAGCTCTTTTTGCCAGACGTTTTAAATTCCTATGAGTTAGAGGAGCATCAGTTGCCACTACTATCATACAGGAGCCTCCTGACTTATAATCCAATTTTCCTTTCAGGTAATATTTATTCAATTCCAGTCCAATCGGACAACCAGCTATCTGAAGGACTCCACCAAAATTAGTTTGAACCAAAACACCTACAGTATATCCTCCCTGAGAAGGAGGTAAGACTCTTGAGGAAGTTCCAATACCGCCTTTAAAGCCGAAACATGTTGTTCCAGTACCAGCCCCAACTGCTCCCTCTTCCACTGGACCCCCAGAGGCTCTTTTTATTGCCTCGAATACGTGTTCTTTTTTAATATATTTTCCCCGTATATCATTTAACCAACCATCATTAGTCTCCCCTACAACTGGATTCACAGAGAATACATTTTTATTTTCTTTAATGGATAAAATATAATCAATTAGAGCGTCAGCAACTATTGGAACACTTAATGTGTTTGTTAAAGCAATTGGTGTTTCAATATATCCCAATTCTTCTACCTGAGTATATCCTGTGAGTTTACCAAATCCATTACCAATATATATTGCAGCGGGTACTTTTTCTTGAAAAATGTTACCTGAGTGGGGAAGAATGACTGTTACACCAGTTCGAATATTTTCTCCTTTAATTAAAGTGAAATGCCCAACTTTTACACCTTTGACATCAGTTATTGCATTATAAGGCCCGGGCTTTAGAATACCAATCTTAATACCCAGATCCCTTGCCCTTGGTCTTTCCTCCCCATATAGAAAAGGAATCATCAGAAAGAAGGAAATGAGTATGCATAGAACTCTTTTCATTTTTTCCTCCCTTAAATTTTATATCATAAAACATAAAATTTGAAATTAATATTTTTTTCTGATAATTTTTACCTTCAAAATAAATGGTAAAAAGAAAATTACCAGAAGGAATTTTATTCATACAATTCTTATTGTTATTAATTTATTCAACTCTTTCCCTCTTGATTCTATTGCCCCTTTATTTTAAAAAGATCGGAGGTTCTCCATCACAGATAGGTTTTTTTATTGGTCTATTTTCTTTTGCCTCATTTTTCTCGCGACCATTTATGGGATGGCTTCTGGATATAAAAAATCCCAGAAATATATTCATTCTTGGTAATTTTCTCTTTCTCGTTTCTGTTTCTTTATATCCTCTAATTAAAAGCATGAATATTTTTCTTGCGTTTTTAAGAATTTTTCATGGATTTAGTTTTTCAATGACCATTTTAGCAGGTCTTCTAATTGCTGTATTTCTGTCAAAAGAGGAGGTAAGGGCTTATGCTTTAGGAATCATTTCAATAGCTTTTATGCTTCCTCAATTAATAATGCCAATGCTTGGTGAGAATATTATCGAGTATTATGGTTNCCCGCCATTCTTTACTCTTATAATTCTGTTATCATTCGTTGCTTTTGTTCTGTCTTTCAAAGTAAAATTCAGTTTTGTAAGAGAGCCTTTATTGAAAAAGGAGAAATTTTTAAAAATACTAAAAAGAAAACAATCCCTATTATATCTTCCCCTTTCCTTTTTAATAGGTTTTGGGGTAAGTTCCTGTTTTACCTTTGTTCCCCTTCTTAAAAAAGCTGGAACTTCTTTGAGGGCTGGCTTTTTCTTCACATTTACTGCTTTAACAGCTGTTTTTGTAAGAGCTTTTCTTGGACGAAGACTTCGTTGGTGGGGAAAATCTGTAATAATTACTCCCTGTTTCATATTTTTCTCTATTAGTATTTTTCTTTTATTTTTTGCGAAAAATAATTATATTCTTTCCATTTCAGGATTAATTTTTGGTACAAGCCTTGGATTTCTATATCCTAATCTCATGGCTTTGAATGTACAAAAAGTTAAGTCACAGGAAAGGGGTAAAGTGCTTAGCCTTTTTGCGTCTTCAGTAGATTTAGGATTTGCTTTAGGACCCTTGTTTTTCGGTTTATTAACTGATTGGATTGGGATAAGAAATACTTTTCTGGTCTATTCTATTATTGTTTTGATTCTTTCCCTGTCAATTAGTAATCTTTTTAAATTAGAACAGAGCTAATGGGAAATTTAGTATAATAGTCGTTCCCTCATTTTCTTTACTTTTTACAGTAATTTTTCCTTTATGTAATTCAACTATCATTTTGACGATACTCAGACCCAATCCACTTCCCATTATTTTCCTTGAACGTGCCTTGTCCACTCTATAAAATCGGTCAAAAATAAAGGGTAAATCCGTTTTGGGGATTCCAATGCCTGTATCTTGAATTGTTAATATGCATATATTTTTTTCTTTCATTGCTTTTAGTTCAACATAAACTTCACCGTTTCTTCTGTTATATTTAATGGAGTTATCCAGCAAATTAGAGAGCATCTGTGCAAGGTAAGATTTGTCACCTCTAATTTTAACAGGGTCTATTAAGCCGAGCCTAATTTTTACTCTCTTTTTATTTGCAATATCCTTCATTCTCTCACACTGTTCAATAACTAAATCCGATAGGTCAACAATCTCATTTTCTATCTTTATTTTCTTGGAGTCATATCTTGAGAGTAAAAGAAGATTATCAATAATCCTTTCCATATAATTAACCTCATCTAATTCCTCTTCAAAAATTTTGCGAATACGGTTTGGCAATGTTTTTTTCTCCCTAAGCATTAATTGAATTTGACCTTTTAATATAGATAAAGGAGTTCTTAATTCATGGGAAGCATCAGATGTAAAACGTTTAATTTCTGAGATTGATTTATCTAGTTTACTGATCATTTCATTAAAAGAATCAGCTAGCTCTTTTAATTCTTGGTAAGATGGGGGAATTTTTATATTCTGAGAAAGCTCATTTATGGTGATTTTCTTAGCCTTATTTGATATGATTTCAATAGGTTTTGAGATTTTTAATGCGAAGAACCTTGACCATAAAATAAATGGTAATCCAATTAAAGGCATAATAATCAGTAACCAGAAAATAAGTTGTTTCTGAATGGACTTTAAATCGTCAATATTAACCGCGATATTTAGAGTATACTCATTATCAGGAAGCACTATTTTTTTGGTGAGAATTCTATAATGGGTATCATTGCC
This sequence comes from Candidatus Aminicenantes bacterium JdFR-78, assembly GCA_002010665.1. Classification (GTDB taxonomy): domain Bacteria; phylum Acidobacteriota; class Aminicenantia; order JdFR-78; family JdFR-78; genus JdFR-78. The sequence continues at coordinate 27,107 of MTON01000019.1, read as the reverse complement.
TTCTACTTCGAGTGAATGTATCTCCATGGATTTATTTGATCTTTTAATTTCTGGAAAGGAAGTAAATAAAAAATTGTTTTCCCTAAGGTTTCTGGAAAGGTAGAGGATTCTTTTATCTTTAGAGAATAATGCTGCATACTCGTCTTTTGGGTCAATATGCTCTGCAATTTCTTCTACAATAAATTCCTCACCAAACTCTATGTTTTCTTTCATGAAATTTTCTATCCAAATTGATTCTGAGATCAATACGCTATCTATTTTTTTATAAAGCCCGAGGGAGAGTAACCAGAATAGTGTGAATCCAAAAACTATGAAAATTATAATAAAACTTAAAATATAGTTTTGAAAGAGTTTCTTCTGTAAACTTTTAATCTTCCACCTCTTCTTTTAAACAATATCCTATACCGCGAACAGTATGGATTAATTTCTTTGAAAAACCCGTATCAATTTTTTGGCGTAAATATCGGATGTAAACATCAACAATATTTGTCATGCTTTCAAAAGAACTGTCCCATACATGGTCTATTATTTCATCACGAGTTAAAATTTGATTCTTGCGACGGAGAAGAAACTCTAACAGTCTGTATTCCCTTGAGGTAAGGTGAATTACTTTTCCAGCTCTTTTTACAATATGAGTTTTAGGATTTAAAGTTAGGTCTGCAGCTTTTAGAATAACAGGCTTATTCTGTGTTTCTCTTCTTAAAAGAGCCCTGATACGTGCAAGAAGTTCTCCAAAATCAAAAGGCTTTGTAAGATAGTCATCTGCTCCCATATCAAGGCCTAAGATTTTATCTTCAATCGCATCTTTAGCTGTAAGCATAAGGACAGGAGTTAAGATTTTCTTTTCCCTCAATTGTTGAATTACCTCATAACCATTTTTTTGAGGAAGAAGAATATCCAAGATTATTAAGTCGTATGGATAAGTTTCAGCGAAATCCAGTGCTTCTTGACCATTATAAGCAATATCTACAGCGTATTTTTCTCTTTTAAGAACCTTCTTTATTAAATTAGCTAACTTTTTTTCGTCTTCCACCACTAAAATTCTCATTTTTTAATTATTATACACAATCAAATAAAAATTGAAAAAATAAGCGTTTTTAATGTTTTTTTAATCTTAATATGGAATTATTAATTTATGAAGTTCAAACTATGGAGGTTAAAATGAAAATTTTGCGCTTTACTTTTATATTGTTTTTTATCTTATTCTTTATAGTTACCTTCAATTTATTAATTTCAGCCCAAGAAGGGAATATTCCAAAATCAAAGCTCCCAAAAGCTGTGGTTGAAGCTGTGCAGAAAAAAATTCCCGGAGCCCGAATACTATCAGCCTATGTTGAGCGAGAAGAAGGAGAATTGCGATACGAAATTACAGCAGAGGCGAAGGGAGTAATGTATGCAATTGAAATTACAGCTAATGGTATTATTCGAGAATTTTCAGAAGAAAAGATGGTCGGGAAGGCAGAAGTAGAGGAGGAAAAGGAAGTTGAAGGAGGAAAATTTTATAATTTTGACAGTGAAAAAATAGGTGCACTTCCTGAGGGATGGTCTGCATATGTAACAGGGAGAGGGCCTAATAGCAAATGGGAAATCCAGAAAATGGAAGATGCTCCAAGTACTCCCAACGTGTTAGTGCAAGTTTCCCAGCCGAGAGTTAACTATCATTTCAATGTAGCTGTTGATAAGAACTCCAATTATTCAGATTTAGAGCTGAGTGTTTGGTTGAAAGCTATTAAAGGAAAAATTGATCAGGGAGGAGGGCTTGTCTGGCGTTTTAAAGACGCCAATAATTATTATATTGCTCGTGTAAATCCCTTGGAGAACAATTTTCGTGTATACAAAGTAATTAATGGGAGACGTATCCTGCTCCAAAGTGCTCGTATACCTCTTAAGGCTAGAAAATGGTATGTCATGAGAATCGAGAATAAAGGGAATAAAATAGTGTGTTTTTTAGATGGTAATAAATACCTGGAGGCAAGGGATAACACATTCAAAACAGGGAAAATTGGTCTGTGGACTAAGGCAGATGCAGTGACTGCTTTTGATAATTTAAGAGTAAAGGAGGAAAAGGAAGAATAATTGGAATGAGAGAGAAATGTTTTTCTTATATAATTCTATTTTTCATAATTTCTGTTGTCTCAGATTACGGTCAGACTTCTATTCCTAATACCATAAAAGCACTTAGAATTTACTCAAAAATAAAATTAGATGGAATTTTAATTGAAGATGCATGGTCTCGTGCTCAAAAAATCTCTAATTTCACCCAGCGAGAGCTTAATGAAGGAGAACCTGCCACTGAAAGAACTGAAGTAGCAATAGTTTATACAGAGAAGACTCTTTATATAGGTGTGTGGTGTTATGATTCTGAACCTAATAAACTAGTTGCTAAGGAGATGAAAAGAGATTTCAATTTTGATACAGAAGACAATTTCGAAGTTATTATTGATACATATCACGATAGACGCAATGGCTATTTATTCGTAATTAATCCAAATGGAGCACGAGCAGATGTCCTTGTAACTGATGAGGGCAGGAGGATGAATAAGGATTGGAATGGTGTATGGGATGTAGCAGTTAAGGTTAATAAACAGGGCTGGTTTGCTGAAATTGAAATACCTTTTTCAACTCTCAAATTTCCACAAAGGAATGTTCAAATATGGGGAATTAATTTTGAACGAAATATTCGCCGCAAAAAAGAACAGGTTCTATGGCAGGGATGGTCAAGAGACTATGAACTTGAAAGAGTTTCGCAAGCTGGAACATTAGTTGGATTAGAAGGGATTTCCAGCGGGCATTTACTCGAAATTAAACCCTATTTTACAGGAGGATTTGAAAAAAAACCTAGAATAAAAACCACCTATGTAAATAAAGTTGGTGCCGATGTTAATTATCTTATTACCTCGAATCTTAAGTTAAATCTTACATTCAATACTGATTTTGCTCAGGTTGAGTCAGATAGAGCCCGTATAAATCTCACTCGTTTTTCATTATATTTTCCTGAAAAAAGAGATTTTTTTCTCGAAGGAAGAGGCTCTTTTGATTTTGGATTGGGGAGAAGCGTTCAGGTTTTTTATAGCAGACGTATTGGAATTAAGGAGCATGAGGAAATTCCCATTATTGGAGGAGTCCGTTTAATAGGAAAAGAGGGAGGGACAAATATCGGGGTTTTATCTTTACAAACAGCTACGAAGGAGGATGAACCAACTACAAATTATAGTGTAATCAGAATAAGCCGAGATGTTTTAAGTCAATCTAAGGTAGGATTCATAATTACTGCAAAGAATTCTCGAGATGTATCAAATTATGTATATGGAATAGATGCTACCTATGTTTCTTCAAGATTATTCGGTAACAAGAATATTGCTATTGGAGGAGCTGTTGCACAATCCCAGACAAAAGGTGATTCAAACTATCGAAACCTAGCTTACAGATTTTTTCTTAGTTATCCCAATGATCGCGTTGAATATGATCTTGCAATAGTTTGTGTTCAAAGAGATTTTAATCCAGAAATAGGATTCCTGAGGCGGAAGAATTACAAGGTGATTTATACAGAACTGCAATTTAATCCTCGGCCATCATTTTTACCGTGGATTCGCAAAATGGAATTTAAACCTATTGATATAAATTATTATTTAACGGATGATACCAATGAATTAGAATCGGTATCAATGGAATGGCGCCCTTTAGGATTTGGAACAAAAAGTGGAGAATGGTTTGAATATAATATCCAGCGTTTTTTCGACCGTTTGGACGAACCCTTTGAAATTCATGAAGGAATAGAAATTCCTAAAGGTAAATACTGGTTTAACCGTCATGAAATACAATTTCATACCTTTTCAGGCCGAAAAATTTATTTTAGAAGCAATATAAGCTGGGGAGATTATTATTCTGGGACACGAAAAGAAGCTAACTTAGGAATAAGATTTAATGTTAATAAACATCTAAATATTTCTGCAGATACCCAGTTGAACAAACTTGAGTTTCCAGAGGGTGAATTTACCACAAAAGAGGTGGGTGCAAGGATAGAATATGCGTTTAATACTAAGCTCTATTCTGTTATTTTTGGGCAGTGGAATAATGAAGATAACGAAATATTGATAAATTTCAGATTACACTGGATTCCAAAAATTGGAAGCGATTTTTATTTGGCTATAAATCAGAGAATTTTTACTGGAAATTCGAGATTGAAATTTGAAGATACAACTGTACTTTTAAAATTGGTATGGAGATTTTCTTATTAATTTTTAAAAAAACTTTAAAGGAGAATTGATAAATGAGAAAGAGTCTTTTCATTTTAATTTCGTTAATTCCATGTATAGTCTTTTTAACAAATGGCTTGCAAAAGTGGCTCTCTGTGTTTGGTAATGATTCTTATTGTTTATAGCTCGAAATTCTATTGATGGATAAACCTTTATCCAATTTAGGTGATGATCTCAATTTATTGCTGAGAAAAGAAATTCTGAGATTACAAGAGGAGATGGGCATCACAATGCTTTATTGACACACGGTAGAGAAGAGGCTTTTTCCTTGGCAATGAGAATAATTGTAATGGAACAAGGACAGATCAAATTAGAAGGCGGTATTAATGCTATTTCAAAATACTTCCAGAATTCAGAAAACATTAGCAAAAACTTGAGAATTTTTATTTTATATTGAAAGGAGTACAGGCAATGATAAAAAAAATTTTCCTGATTCAATTAATTCTTTTCGCATGTATTTATTCACTTGCTTACGATGTAAATCTTAAAGCTATACGGATTAATAAAGGTCCAAGGATAGATGGGAATTTAACCGATGAAGTCTGGCAGGAAGCTATACCTTTCACGGATTTTAAAATGGTTGAGCCTTATCCCCAGCAAGAGCCAACAGAAAAGACAGAATTGAGAATTCTTTATGATGATGAAAATTTGTATATAGGAATATACTGTTATGATAGCGAAGTTTCCAAAATCTCAGCAAATTCAATGGCTTTCGATCAAAGAGAAAAGAGTGATGATATTGTAAGAATTCTTCTTGACCCATTTCAGGATAAGAGAACAGCCTATGTGTTTTTTGTAAATCCAAGAGGGGCCAGAAGTGATGGGCTTGCTCTTGGAGAACATTTTAGTCTTAACTGGGATGGGATATGGGATGCAAAGGCAAAAATTCATAAAGATGGATGGAGTGTAGAAATAAAAATTCCTTTTAAGACAATATCTTTTAATTCAAGATTAAATGCATGGGGTCTCAATATAGAACGGTATATTCCGAGAAAACAGGAAGTAATTAGACTTTCCGGAATATCGAGAGATAGTTTCTTTTATAATCCGGTGGAAGCCTCTCTGTTAAGCGGTATTGAAAATATAAAACAGGGAATGGGATTGACAATAAGGCCTTATGGTATTATCGAAACTTATAGAAACAAGGAAATATCCCCTAATTTCTCATTTGATCGAACAGGTGGATTTGATATTTATAAACATTTCACCCCAAATTTTGTGGGAGTATTCAGTTATAACACAGACTTTGCTGAAACAGAAGTTGATGAGAGAAGAATAAATTTAACCCGTTTTCCCCTTTACTTTCCTGAAAAAAGAGCCTTTTTCCTTGAAGGATCTGAGATATTTTCCTTTGGACTTGGTTTACAAAGAAGTTTCATTCCTTTTTTCAGCAGGAGAATAGGATTATATGAATCCCGTCAGGTTCCAATTGAATTTGGTTTAAAAATTTATGGAAAATTAGGAAACACAAATCTTTCTATTCTTGATGTGAAAACCAAACCTTTTGAAGATTTACCCGCAAAGAATTTCATTGCTGGGAGAGTCTATCAAAATATCTTTTCCCAAAGCAAGGTCGGTTTTATTTTTACAAATGGAAATCCATCAGGCAATAGTAGAAATTCCCTTTTCGGAATTGATTTCACATATGTTACATCAAAATTTAGAGGAGATAAAAATTTATTTATTGGAGGGTGGTGGGTTTATAACTGGAATGAATTAAAATTGGGGAAACATTATGGATATGGATTTATGATAGATTATCCAAATGATCTCCTGGATGCTATTTTCATTTATCATTATTTTGGCGATTCTTTAAATCCAGGTCTCGGTTTTCTTCCCAGGAACAATGTCCAAACTCTCAGAACAGGATTTGCATATAGACCGAGACCTGAAAAAGGAATAATAGGAAAACTTGTTAGACAATTTTTCTTTGAACTTTACGGAACTTTTTACTGGGATTTAAACGGAAAACTAGAAACAAGACGGATTTTCACAGCTCCTATAAATCTAAGAACAGAAAGTGGAGAGCATATTGAGTTCAATGTGATTCCAAATATGGATGTCCTTCCCTATGATTTCGAAGTTGCAAAGGGAGTTATTATTCCAGCTGGAACATATAAATTTACAAATTATCGTTTTGAATTTAATTCTGCATCTTATAGGAAAGTAAAAGTTGATATAAGTTATCGTTTTGGAGAATTCTATTCAGGAAAATATAAAGATCTGAATCTAGGTTTTGGATTCAAATATAAAGGTTATGTAACATTTCAATTGAATTTTAACTTGGTTCGAGGAGATCTACCTCAGGGAAAATTCAGTGAAAACGTTTACAGATTAAAAGCTGATTTTTATTTTACTCCTAATCTTGGATTATTGAATTATATTCAATATGATGATATATCAAAGCAACTTGGAGCAAATATAAGGTTAAAATGGAGAATTTCCCCTGGCAATTATGTTTATCTTGTATATAATTCCACCTGGGAGAGAAGATGGGATCCAATAAGTAGATTTGTCCCCCTTGAATCAAAAGGAGTATTTAAAATTACTTTAAGTTGGAAACCTTAAAAATTTGGCGGAGAGAGTGGGATTCGAACCCACGGAGCGGCATCTAACCGCTCACACGCTTTCCAAGCGTGCTCCTTAAGCCACTCGGACATCTCTCCCTTTATTTTTATTTACCAAAAAACATGGAATCGGTCAATTATATTAAATAAGTTTTTTTCAAATGTCTAAATGGAATATGGGATCATATTTCTTTGCTATTTCTTTGAGTTTTTTAATTTCCCAAAATTTTATCGGAGTATATCTAAGAGCAATTTTCATTGATATTTTGAAAAGGTCAGGGTCAGCAGGAGGCAAGGCTGAAACCACAGGCTGGGAAAGAGTGAATCTAAGAGCCATGGAAGCTTCCTCAGGGGAAGAGGCAGGTTCATACCAGAGTCTTGGATAGGTTTTTATCGCCCCTTTCAGCCATCTTTGTTTTCCAAGAGATTTTATTGCAAGAGTGCTTATCCCCTTTTCTTGAGCTTTTCTGATTACCTGTGGCCCAAAATTTTCTTTAAAATACATAACAAAATTTACAGGAAAAAGAATTGAATCAAAATTAAATCTATCCATAGCAATTAAAGCAGCCTTTACTGAGTGTGCGGAAAAACCAATGAAACGAATAAAACCTTTTTCTTTAATTTTAAGAAAAAATTCCATCGCACCCTTAGGAGCAAATATTTTATCTATATCTTCTATTTTGGTAAGTGCATGGAATTGATAAAGGTCTATATAATCTGTTTTTAGTCGTTTAAGAGAATTGTAAAATTCTTTCTCAGCTCCTTTAGCATTTCTTTCTAAAGTTTTACAGGCAAGGAAAATTCTATTTCTATGTCTTTTTAGAGCTATACCATATAACTCTTCTGCATTTCCATAGGTTGGAGCGACATCAAAATAATTTACTCCATGGTCTATTGCCCAGCTTACTATATTATTTACTTCTTTCTGAGGGAGATTCATAATTGTTGCTCCACCAAGACCGATTATTGAAAGCTTTATTCCTGTACTTCCAAAAGATCGCTTAGGAAGGAGCTTTTCTATTCCAGATAATTCACTAAATCGTCCTATACCCCAAAGCCCAATAAAATTTCGTAAAAGATTTTTTAGAAATTCTCTTCTTCGCATAGATTTTCTGAAATTTTTAAAATAGTTCTAACTAAAATCTATTGGAAAAATTTTTTAGTCTTCCATAAAATTTCCAATTGCTTAAAGATGTTTTTTTCTCTGTTTGTGAACTAATTTTTTTCTCTAAATAATCCTTAATTCCTGCAGTTATAAGGGCTATCTTTTTTTCTTCTTGATTTTCCTCTCTTTTCTTTTCCAACTCGCTAATGAAATGTGTATTATATTTTCCAGAATAAAATTTTGGATGAAGAAGAATTCTTTTAAAAAATGGTATTGTAGTTTTAATTCCAACAATTTGATACTCAGAAAGAGCTCTTAGCATCCTATAAATTGCTTCTTCTCTTGTTCTTCCCCAAGTGATTAATTTGGCAATAATTGGATCGTATTCCATTGGAACCTTATATCCCTGATAAACTCCACTGTCCAATCTCACACCAAGTCCCCCTTCAGGAGCCTGATAATAGACAATTGTACCAGTAGATGGAAGAAAATTGTTGTCCGGATCCTCAGCATATATTCTGCACTCAATAGATGCTCCTATTGGATTAATATCACTTTGATTGAATGAAAGTTTTTCTCCTGAGGCAATTTTTATTTGTTCTTTGACAATGTCAATACCTGTAACCATTTCCGTGATTGGATGTTCTACCTGAAGGCGAGTATTCATTTCAAGAAAATAAAAATTTTTGTCTTCATCTACAACAAACTCAACTGTTCCAGCATTTGTGTAACCAACAGCCTTTGCAGCTTTAACAGCAACTTCTCCCATTGCCCTACGTGTATCATCATCCAATAAAGGAGAAGGAGTTTCTTCGAGGACTTTCTGATATCTCCGCTGGATTGAACATTCTCTTTCTCCTAAATAAATGCAATTTCCATGCTGATCAGCTAATATCTGAATTTCAATATGATGAGGACGCTCGATATATTTTTCAATATAGATTGAATCATCTCCAAAACTTGAGCAAGCTTCTGATTTTGCCAGTTGGTAGGCAGATAGAAGTTCATCTTCATCTCTGACAAGCCTCATTCCTTTTCCTCCGCCTCCAGCTGATGCTTTAAGAAGAAGAGGAAAGCCTATTTTTTTTGCTGTTTCCAGCAAATCCTCTTCATTCTTGACCGGCTCCACTGTTCCTGGAATAATTGGGACCCCAGCTTCTAACATTTTTTTTCGGGAAAGAGTTTTCTTACCCATGATCTCCATTGGTTCTGAAGGAGGACCAATAAAAATAATTCCTTCCTCTTCACATCTTTTTACAAAAAGAGAATTTTCCGCTAAAAAACCATATCCAGGGTGAATTGCATTAGCCCTGCATTTCTTTGCTACTGAAATAATTTTATCTATATTTAAGTAACTTTCCAGCGGAGGAGAGGGCCCTATAAAATAGGCTTCATCAGCTAATTTCACATGAAGAGCTTTTTTATCTACCTCTGAAAAAACCGCTACAGATGTAATCCCCATTTCTCTGCATGTTCTGATTATTCTTACCGCAATTTCCCCTCTATTTGCTATTAAAATCTTATTTATTTTCGCCATATCTTCTTCTCTTAACTTATTAACTTAATTAATGGATAAATGTCAAATTTTTATTAAATGGTTGACTTTTACAGAATAAATAATTAAATTTATAGTGAGAATAATGTGGAAATTTAAAAATGTGTTATGGTTTGCAATTTTCTTTACCCTATTCATTCCATTATTTCTTCAACCAGAGGAGAATACTCACAAAAAAGAGAGTAATATAGAATTTCTGGCTTACCGTTTTTTGCCAATAAATAAACCACAATTTGATTATTTAAGCACATTAAGAGCAGATTCAAAGTCTCTGGGATTAAAAAGAAGCAGAGAGCTAAGAAAGCTCTTAAGACAATCGAATAATTTTTGGGCTATAAGAGCAGTTCAAAGACACATTCTTGAGGAACAAGATTATGCTTTTAAGACGACACAATCATTTGTGAGAAAAGGATATTTTAGAGGGACTCGGGCTAAAATAAATCTCTCTCTTTCTCCGGGTTATCTTGAAAATCTTATAGAAAAAAGGACTGCTTTTTCCATTGGAGGATTGATAAAATCGAATTTGACCTGGAATCTTACAAGTTATTTTTTACAATCCAGACTTGATGATATTAGTTTATGGAAAACTGTAGGAGTATTTAAATTCAATAAGGATTCGCATTCATTCAAGGTAAATTTAGGGATTGAGGAAAATTCAATTTTTTATCTTCGATATGGAGAAAATGAAAGAAATAGGGTTTTAATTGGTTCATTAAAATTTTCAGATATATGGAGAGTTACTCCTGATCTTACACTCGCATGTGAAATAAAATATGATTATTTAAAATGGGTCAAAACCTTTAATTTGATAAGTCCAAATTTGAAACTTTCAGTTAATTTATCAGAAACAATTAGACTAAACAGTGGGTTTTCTTATGATTTATCAGCACCTGGAGGAATGGATTTTATTAGGGATGAGGTGTTTTCCCTTGGGCATTTTTACATTGTTGAAAAAATTGAACCAGAGAGGGCGTTTAAATGGTATTTTGGAATGGAAAAGAATTTAGGAAAAAGTTCGATTAATATAAATGCTCATTATGAAAGAATAGAAAATCAGATTTTTCCTCTCCCTGTAATTAGAAGAAAAAAAACGGATCAACCAGAATTTATTTATTTTATATATAACATTAAGGAAGTAGAGGATAAAGGCTTGAATATTACATTTTCGAGGGATATTGGCTCATTAATTCATGGTTCAATATCTTATGGTCTTATATTCTCTCAGGCTTTTAATGAAGAAGGGAAATTAATAACAGAACCTCAAATTCTATCCTCTAATTTATTAGAAAATAAAGTTGTACATATAATTTCTTCAATAATTGAAGCTCGGATTCCAATTACTAATACTGTTATTTTTGCTAATTATAACTGGGCTTCAGATAACCTTTATTATAGGAGTTATTCCCTTAATCGTTTAAGATCAAGGATAAGAATTAAACAAGATCTTCCGTTTTTAAATTTTTACGGAAAAGTTAAAATTATGTTGGACTTAATCAATTTTCTTGAAAATAATGATTTATTGAATGAAAATGAATGCATAATTCTTCTTCCATATTCAAGAAAAATAATTGGAGGAATAGAAATTAAATTTTAATTTTTTTTAAAAGTGTAATTCAATTTTTTGGATTTTGTAGAATGAAAATTCAAAAATTTGAATCGAGAAATAGAAAAAATTTTCAAAATTGTTATTCAAAGGACATTTTCCATTATCTATTTTCTTTTCTGATTTATGGCATAAAATTTGCAAGACTTTAAGAGATGAACAAATATCTGTTTGTAATTCCATTTGTAGCGCTTTTGATACTTGGAACTATAAATACATATCAAAAGGCTACATGGAAAGAGCCCTATGATGGAGTTTTCTGGAAGCATAAAAAAGAGGGATTAGTTGCGGTTAAAGTAGAAAAAGATGGACCAGCCTTTTCAGCTGGAATTAGAGAAGGAGATATACTCTATGCAATAAATGGAAATCTCATTAAAAATAAAATTGACTTAGTGAAAAATTTATGGGTTGCTGGAATTGGAGGTAAGGTTATTTATCAAGTTAATAGGGAAGGTCAGATACTTTTTCCAACATTTAAACTTGTTTCAAAAAGTGTTACTAAATTATATTTTTATTTAGTTTTAATTGGTCTTATAACCTTAGTTATTGGATTAATTGTAATTTTAAATTCCAAAAAGCCTATCACTCTCCCATACGTATATTTTTACCTTTTAGCTCTCACTTTTTTTTCTTTCTATGTTTTCTCCCCCACTGGAAAACTTGATTCCATGGATTTAATCTTTTACTGGCTTGATAAAATTGCTTTTCTTTTATTTCCTCCTCTCCTTTTCCATTTCTTTCTTATTTTTCCTCAAAGGAGTAAAATTATTAAAAAATCTCCGACTTTTATTCCTATTCTTTATGTACCTGCTTTGTTTCTTATAGGAACTCGAATTTTCTTTCATACATCAAAGATTTTTTCCATTGATCCAGAAGTTACAATTAGAGTACATCAATCATTAAGTAGAATTGAATTAATTCATTTTGGAATATTTTCAATATTTATTCTATGCCTTTTACTTTACAATTATAGAAAAACGAAGAATTTATTGATAAAGACACAGCTTAAATGGATTTTATACGGTTTAGGAATAGGAACTTTTCCATTTATCCTATTTTATATTATTCCTTTTTCTCTAGGGAAGATTCCGTCTTCCTTTGGTGAATTAACAGTAATATTACAGGCTTTAATACCTCTTACCTTTGCCTATTCAATTTCAAAATATAAATTGATGGATTTTGAAATATTACTTAAAAAAGCAGCGACACTGATATTCTCCTTTTTGATCATAGCAACCATATATTTTATTGTCACTTCAAAAACTAAAGTTTCAAATGAAAACAGACTGACTGCAATAGTATTAGGTTTAATTGCAATAATTCTGGGAGCAACATTATTTTCTCCTTTAAAAAAGTTCTTACAGAATCTTTTTGATAAAATTTTCTATAGAAAAAGTTATTATTATAGAAGAAGTTTATTAGCAATAAGTAAAAGATTAAGTTCAGAAAGAGATTTAGATAGATTATCCCAGTCTTTAATAGATTTAATTTCAAATGCAATCTCAATAAACAACTTAGCTCTTCTTCTTCCGCAGAGGGAACCATTACAGTTTAAGATCTATAGTGGAACAGGGAAGAAATTAAGCGCTCAGCAGAGTTTCAGCTTCTCAAAGGATTTTATCGAGTCCCTTCAAAAAAGGGAATTTATAATATTTTATTCCTATCAGGATATGGAAAGGGAATTCCCTGAAGATTATAAAACTCTTTATTTACTTGGCTTTTTCCATTATCTTCCTTTTAAGGTTGATGGAAAAATAGTAGGTTGTCTTGGAATGGGGAAAAAGAAAAATAATTCGTTTTTAACAAGTGAAGATTGGGATTTATTAAAAACAATTTCCACCCCAGCAGCTTTAGCCTTGGAAAATGCCTATCTCTATAATCAAGCACAGGAAAGGTCCAGAGAACTCGAAAGATTGAAGGACTATAGTCAGAATATTATAGAAAGTTTGACAGTAGGGGTTCTTGTGCTTGATAGAGAAGAAAGAATAATTAGTTGGAATAGAGTACTTGAAAACTTTTTCAAGAAAAGGAAAGAGGAAGTTATTAATCGAAAAATAAAAGATGTTTTTGGAGAGGAAAATTACAAGCTGATTTTTCCAACTAAAACCCAAGAAAATTTAAGGCTTTTAAGTGAAATAAGTCTAACCTTACCCTCAGGGGAAAAGAGAATTTTCGATATTATGAAAACTCCTCTTTTGGATAATAATTTCAAACCCTATGGAACCATTATAGTTTTTGATGATATAACTGAGAAGATTACACTTCAACAACAGCTTCTCACTTCAGAAAAATTGGCATCCTTGGGACTTCTTTCAGCAGGAATCGCACACGAGATAAATACTCCTTTAACAGGTATTTCAAGTTATGTTCAGATGTTACAAAAGAGCTTTCCGTCTAATGATCCCAAATTAAAGCTTCTTCAAAAAATTGAATCGCAGACAGAAAGAGTGGCTAAAATCATAAAAACTCTATTAAATTTCTCACGCCAGCCTGATTTCTCCTTTTATAAAGTAGATTTGTCAAAAATTATTCAAGAAATTCTCTCTTTAGTCGAATATAAACTTAAAAAATTGAATATAAATGTTGAACTTAATTTTTCAAAGACCAGTACTATATGGGCAAATGGAGAAAAACTTCAGCAGGTTTTTGTTAATTTAATTCTCAATGCAATAGATGCAATGCCAAATGGAGGAAAATTAATCATTGAGCTTTCTGAGAATAAATCAGAGGCTATTATTAAAATTAGAGATACAGGGATAGGAATAAGAAAAGAACATATACCTCATATTTTTGACCCATTTTTCACGACAAAGGGCTTAGGGAAAGGAACTGGACTTGGACTTTCCATCAGTTATGCTATAATTAGAGAGCATGAAGGTCAGATATTTGTAGATAGTGAAGTTGGAAAAGGAACTACCTTTACAATAAAAATTCCAAAAGATTTACATAAAAGGAGGAGGGAGGCTCAATAAAAGATGGAATCTAAAGGAACGATTCATATAATTGATGATGAGCCTATAATTCATGATATTTTAGGGCACCTCTTCACTTCCGAGGGATATGAAGTTGAACTTTCTTCTACAGGCGAGGAAGCTATAAGAAAACATAAAGAGGGAAATTTTGATGTTGTCCTTCTTGATTTAATGATGCCTGATACAGATGGAATTCAGATATTAAAAGAACTAAAGAAAATAGATCCTGAAATAATGGTTATTATAATCACTGCTTATGCCTCGGTTGAATCAGCTGTTACAGCTATGAAAATAGGTGCTTTCGATTACATACAAAAACCGTTTAAACATGATGAATTACTTCTTACTGTAGATAGAGCTCTTCAGCATAAGAAGTTGAAAGAAGAAAATATAAGATTAAAACAGGAGTTGAGGGATAAATTTAAATTTGAAAATATAGTTGGTAAGAGTAAAGAAATGATGAAGGTGTTTGAGCTAATTAGAGCCACTGCACCAACTAAAAGCACTATTTTGCTTCAAGGAGAAAGTGGGACTGGAAAGGAATTAGCTGCTAAAGCAATTCATCAGAATAGCCCAAGGGCAAATCAACCATTTGTAGTTGTTAATAGTGGAAGTTTGCCCCCTGATTTACTTGAAAGCAATCTTTTTGGTCATGTTAAGGGGGCTTTTACAGGTGCAATAAGTGATAAGAAAGGGTTATTTGAAATTGCAGATAAAGGAACCATTTTCTTTGATGAGATTTCCACATTAAACTTAGAAACACAAGCAAAACTTCTTAGAGTTATGCAAGAAAAGGAGTTTATGAGATTGGGTGGAACAAAGACGATCAAAGTTGATGTTAGAATTATAGCAGCTACAAATCAGGATTTAAAAGAATTAGTTGATCAAGGAAAATTTAGAGAAGATTTATATTATAGATTAAATGTTATTAAAATTGAGCTCCCACCATTGAGAAAGAGGAAAGATGATATACCTCTTTTGGTTAAACATTTCATCGAGCTTTATAATCGTGAAAACAATAGAAATATAAAAGGTGTTTCAGATGATGTGATGGAAATTTTCATGAAATATGATTGGCCTGGAAATATAAGAGAGCTTGAAAATGTAATAGAAAGAGCCGTGGTTTTATGTAAAGGTGAGATTATTACAAGAGACTATCTTCCAAGTAATCTTATTCAATTAAATACAGAAGAAAGAAAAATTACAATAAGCTTAAACAATACATCTCTAAGAGAATTAACAAAAGAATATCAGAAGAAAATAATAATAGAAGCCCTGAAGAAAACAAAAGGGGTTCAGAAAGACGCAGCTTCGCTTTTAAAAATTAAGCCCACAACCCTGAATGAAATGATAAAAAGACTTAATATAGATTTAAAAACTCTCAGGTACTGATTTTCTTCAGTTTAAAAAATCCAGGGACTGCCTTAAAGGGATTTACCTTTATCTTACGGGGATAATCACTTAGATTCCATTTAATATTTACCTCTCTGCTATTTACAATAATCTTTTTCCTGTAAACTTTTTTACTCTTCTTTTCAATCCACTGAATCCAGAGGGGAAAATGGAAACTGATTTCATCTTGAATAATTCTAAGGCTCAGTTCATAACTCTGAGGTAATTTTTTTACCTTATAATAAACTGAAACTTTTGGGAGTTTATGTGAATAAAACCAATAATCAAAAAATCTTTTAAGATTAATGCCACTTTTTTCTTCTATATATTTTTTAAAGTCTAAAGTGCTCACCCTATTAAATTTTTTATCCCGAAGGAAGTCTCTTAATATTTCAAAAAATTTATCCTCACCAATAATATCTTTAAGTAAATTGAGAACAAGAGCTGTTTTATTATATACTATAGCAAGTAATGCATTAGTATCATTATTTATATGTCCTATTCTTGGTCCTAAAATTATTGCACCTGCTTTGCTTTTCTTTCTAACCCATTTATTGAATTTTTCAAGGCTATAATTGAAGACACCTTCACCATATCTCTTTTTTAGATAAAGAATTGAAGCAAATTGAGCAAAACCCTCGCTTAGCCATTGGTCATGATAAGTGTCCCAGGTAATTGTTTGACCCCACCATTGATGAGCTATTTCATGAGCCAAAAAATAACCTTTCCACTGAGAAAGGTCAACAGGGCTTGAATATCTAAAAAGTCCTTTCTTTTGTGGAAGTGTGTTTAGGATAATTAAGGAAGCAGGACTGTGTCCACCTTTCAAATTAAAAGTTCTTTTTATTAAAGTTAGCTTGGGGTAAGGATAAGGGCCAAATTTCTCTTCATAAAAATTGATGATGTCTTTAATTAATTCTCCCTCTTCCTTTGAAGTTGTATCTGGAGTTGAGTAGGCTTCAATAAAAATCGGTTTTTTTTCCTCAGAATTCAAAACAAATTCACCAACTATAAAGGACAGATATTTTACAGGGTAATCGATTAAAAAATAATATGTTTTTTCTTTTTTTATTTCATCAGTTTCTATTTTTATTTTTTGCCCATTCGCTAAACAGGTATATTTTGATGGAATTGTAATTTTTAAGGATGCTTTAAAATAATCGGTACTAGAATAGACTGGATACCATAAAGATGAATAACTATATAAATAAGTTCTGTATCTTATTCTTGAGTGTTTTATCGGAGTATTTAGAGGATTAATCTGAGGAATAACATCAGATATTTCTTTAACGGGTTTTATTCTTCCCCTGTAAAATATAGTAATGCTGAAAGTGTATTTTTCCTGGGGGGATAATAAATAAATATAAAGGTTTTCCCTTAATCTGTCCCAGCTAAAGAAAAGACTATTTCCCCTGTCGTCATAAATGTTCGTGATTTTAAGATTTCTATTAAATTTGAACTGAAGACTTTCAATATAAAGATAATTTGTCCTTAAATTTATTTTTATTTTGCCATAGAAATATAATTTACTTGGATTAAAGGTTATATCTATATCATAACTTTCCACATTGGCTTTTTCTTCAAATGAAATAAAAAACCTTTTTAATTTTGAACTTGTCAGTGGTGAATAGAGACTTATTATCTTATTCCTTTTCCTGTCATATAAATTTATACTCTCTTTACTGAAAGAAGAATAAATATAAGTCAATTCTCCTATTTTAGGGCCTTTAAATTCAATTACCATGTCTTCTCCTTGAGGTATTAGAGTAAATAATTCATCAGTTAGCGGAGTTTCAATTGTAAAAGATCTCGGGTAAGATTTTCTGAATATAGAATAAACCTTATTTTTAATATATTTATCTACTTTGACGCTTGAAGCTCCGTATAATTTAATTTTTTTGGAGAAGAGATGAGGCGACATACGTATATATGAATATTCTATTTTATTCTCTATTTTTTCGCTTTTATAATAGAGTTTCAATTGATGTTTTTCATGCGGGGAGGATGGAGTGAATATAACCTTTCCCTTTCCTAATATTATAAATCCCGTGTCCAATTCAGGAATATTATCAAAAAAAATCAATGAATTTTCGAAAATTAATCTTATATCATAATGATTAATTTCTATCCTCTCTGCTCTTTTCACTTTATCGCCTGGAATTTTTAATCTATACAGTCCGGAAAATGTCTTCAGTATCCTTTTTTTCTCAATTTTCCAATTATTATTTATCTCTTTCAAATCCAAAAACCAAATTTCTATAAGTGCAGAATAATCATTTAAATATAGAACATGAATTGCATAGGAAATTTTTCCTTCTTTAGATGAAATTTTGTAAGGTTTTGAAAATTGAATTTCTTCGTAGGAGAAAGAATTCAAAAAATTTTTAAGAAATTCTTCCTCCTTATTTCTCTCTTTTGGTATAAATAAATTTAAATAGGAGTTGTAATCCTGATTTTTTAGGGATAATTCTAAGGAATTAAAAAAATTAATTATTGATTGCTTTTGAGCAATTAAATTTATGGCGATTAGGTAGAAAAAAATAAAGAAAAAAAAGAGGAATTTTTTCATCATTATTAATTATAGCAAAGGTTTTTGACAATGGTAAAGGTAAAGATTATTTGATATAATTTTAAAAGAAATCATGAAGGAAAATCCACAAAAAATACCTCTTGCTGAAAGAATGCGTCCGAGAACTCTTGATGAATTTTTTGGACAGGAACATTTAATAGGGAAAGGGAAAATTTTAAATACAATTCTGGAAAATCAGCATCCTGTTTCAATAATTTTTTGGGGTCCTCCTGGTTCTGGGAAGACAACTTTAGCCCGCATTTTAGCTGAGAAATTTAAATGTCCATCTGTTTTTTTTAGTGCAGTGCTTTCAGGTATAAAAGAGGTAAAGGAAGTCATGGAGGAGGCAAAAAATCATAAAAAGCTTTTTGGAAAGTCAACCATTGTTTTTATTGATGAAATACATAGGTTTAATAAAGCACAACAGGATGCATTTCTTCCTTATGTGGAAAGAGGAGATATTATTCTTTACGGCTCAACCACGGAAAATCCTTCCTTTGAGATAATATCTCCTCTTCTCTCAAGAGTAAAAGTTCTTGTTTTGCATCCTTTGTCAAGCGAGAATCTCATAAAAATCATTGAAAAAGCATTAAAGGACAAGGAAAGAGGACTTGGAAATTATAATCTTCAAATTGATAAAGGCGCTCTTGAAATGATTGTTATATATTCAAATGGTGATGCAAGAAGAGCTCTCAACACATTAGAGATTGCGTCAGAATTGACCTTGCATAATAAAAAAACAAAGATTACTGCAGAGGAAGTGAAGGAAGCTTTACAGAAAAGAATTCTTCTATATGATAAAAAAGGTGAAGAACATTATAATTTAATTTCTGCTTTACATAAAAGTTTAAGAAATAGCGATGTAGATGCAAGTCTATATTGGTTAGCAAGAATGATAGCAGGTGGGGAGGATCCCTTGTATATTGCTCGTCGTCTTGTAAGATTCGCAATTGAGGATATCGGATTGGCTGATCCACGGGCTCTTTCCATAGCACTCTGGGCAAAGGAAGCATATGATTTTCTTGGTTCTCCAGAAGGGGAGTTGGCTTTAGCAGAAGCAGTGGTTTATCTTGCGTCAGCTCCAAAAAGTAATAGTGTTTATAAGGCCTTTTCTAAAGTGATGAAGGATGCAGAAGAAACACAATATGAGCCAGTTCCCCTTCATCTTAGAAATCCTGAAACTCCTTTGATGAAAGAACTCGGTTACGGAAAGGATTATCTTTACGCACATAATTTTAAAGAAAAAACTACACCAATGGAGTCAATGCCAAAAAGATTAATTAACAGAAAATATTATGAGCCAGGGGACTTGGGATTGGAAAAAGAGATAAAAAAAAGAATAGAGTACTGGAATAAGTTGAAAGAGGAAATGAAAAAGAGATTAATTGAAGAAGGGAAGAAGGGTTGAATTATTTCTCTTTATTTGATTCTTCTTTGAGAAGATAGTAAATTTCCCATGTTAAGTCTGTTATGAGACAGCTTAAACAGGAATTTTTTGTCAAAGCTATTTCTTCATTTCTTAATTTTTCTTTTACAAACCTTTTTATTGTGCTTCTTATTTTATAAAGTAAAATGAAATTAATCATTTTATACCTCTCGCTCCTCTTTACTATATTATATTAGAATTTCATATGGTTGAGAAGGTTTAAATATAATGATATTATAGTTTTTTCAAAAATGAGATATTTGATTCCCATTGTTATTATTCTGGTTCTTGTTTATTGTGGAGTCTTTCTAAAAAATTTAGATAGAGATATTTCACAAATTTCATTTCCATTAGCAATTGAAAAAGAAATTGTCATTGAGGGAAATATTATAGAAAAGTTAAAAAAGGACCTTGAAAAATTATACTTTACAACTGATAAAGGATTTTTATATTGCTTTGATCCCGCAGAAAAAGAAATATTATGGAAAATTAATATAGGAAGAAAAGAGATCATCACTCCTCCTTATGTTGGGAAAAAAAATATTTATTTTTTAACAAAAGATGAATTATTCTGCGTTAATAAAAATGATGGAAAATTGATTTGGAAAAAAAGTTTTAATAATAGTAAAGTCATTCATCTTTCAGAATTTAGAGGAAATTTATACATAGCGTTTAATAATAAAATTCAAATTAGAAAAAGTGAGAATGGAGAGATCACAAAGGAATATGAAATTGAATACCCTATTAATTCAAAGATAATCATTTGGACAAATAATTTGATATTTCTCTCCATTGATGGAAGAATTTATTCAATCCCCAGAAATGGCAGAATTCAAAATTTGATAAAATTATCAGAAAATATTACATCAGATTTATTGAAAGATGAAAACTTTCTGTATTTTGGTTCCGATGATTATTTTTACTGTTATGATCTTAGTAGGAATAGAGTAAAATGGAAAATTAGGACAGGAGGAAGGGTAGCTTGTTCGCCTATAGTAGATGAAAAGAGGATTTATTTTGCATGTCTGAATAATGTCATTTTTTGCTTAAATAAAAAGGGAGGTGATATTTTATGGTGGAAATCCATACCCTCTCGAGTTCTTTTTCAATTGTCCCTTGGTAGGAACATTTTATTGGTTCCGATACTCGGAGATAAATTTTTAGCTTTTAACAAAAAAGATGGAAGTAAGATGGGCGAATTTAAATTATCAGGGAAGAAATTGATTACTGATCCCCTTATTGGAGTTTCAAATATTTTTATAGGGGTTTATGAATCTGCTAAAGGCATAAACAAATTGTATGTTTTAAAGAAGAAAATTGCTGTAAAGATAATCGCAAATAAACCCTCTCCCCAAAAAATAGGAGAAGAAATTATATTTAAAGCTAATGCAATAGGACTTCATAATCCTAAATTTGAATTTTATATTAAACTCAAGGAATCAGAATCTTTTATTCTTGCTCAGGAACTTTCAACTGACAACGAGTTTTCATGGCTTCCTGATAAAGAAGGTAATTATATAATTAAAGTAATTGCAAAGGATGAGAGAAATGAAGTTGAAGATTCAATTCAATTTTCAATAAAAAAATAAATGAAAGGAGTAAAAAATGAAAAGGGAGGAAGCCTTAAAATTAGTTAATAAGTATTTAAAAAATAAAAATCTTGTTAAACATTGTCTTGCTGTTGAAGCATGCATGAGAAAACTTGCTAAAAGATTTGATGAAGATGAGGAGAAATGGGGACTTGCGGGATTAATTCATGATTTGGATTACGAGATAACGCAGAAAAGCCCTGAACTTCATACAACTGAAACCATTAAGATACTCGAACCTTATAATTTGGGTTCTGATATTATCCATGCAATTCAAGCTCATGCAGGAAAAGTTCCTTGTGAAAGTAAGATGGATTGGGCAATTTTTTCAGCAGATCCCCTTACTGGTTTAATTGTTGCTGCAGCTTTGATGCATCCTAGTAAAAAATTAAAGGAAGTTGATTTGGGTTTTTTGAAAAGAAGATTTAAAGAGAAAAGCTTTGCTCGTGGGGCAAATAGAGAGGAAATTAAAAAATGTGTGAATCTTGGGATAGATCTTGATGAATTTATGGACATATGTCTTAAAGCAATGCAGGAAATTTCTCAGGATTTAGGATTATAATCTAGCCTCCCTGTGAAAAAGGAACTTTTTTAAAGAAATTTCGTTTATTTAAGTGAAGTGAATGGAGTGGAAAAGAGTAGTCCAAAGATGCATTGATGGAGACAGGGAGGCATGGGAGATGCTTGTAAGAAAATATTCAAAAAGGATTTTTAACCTGGCATATCAATTTTTTGGAATATATGAGGAAGCAGAAGATATAACACAGGAAATTTTTTTAAAATTATATAAATGTCTAAATCAATACAATTTTGAAATAAATTTTGAAGCTTGGCTAATTAGACTTGCTAAGAATTATTGTATTGATCATTATCGCAAAATTAAAAAAGAAAAATTAAAAAGAGCTGATTTCAATAAATTAGAATATATAAAAACAGATAATTCGAATCCAGAAAATGATTTTTTAATGAAGGAAAAATTACGAGTTGTATTCGAGGGTCTTCAGAATTTGAATCCTGAAATCAGAATGGCAATTTTACTTAGAGATATCCATGGAATGAGCTATGAAGAAATAGCTCAGATCATGGAACTTCCATTGGGGACTGTAAAATCAAGAATAAATAGGGGTAGAATTCAACTTGTAAAAAATTTAAGGGAGAAAATTGAAAAATGAAATGTGAAGAATTCGAAGAAATTTTGAGTTTGTATATAGAGGGCGAAATTTCCGGTAAAATAAAAACTAATTTAGAGAAACATCTTCAGGAGTGCTCTAATTGTAAAAGCTTCCTCACATCAATGCTTGATATCAAGAAGACGCTCTCAAATTTTCCAGAATTAGAAGTAAGCAATAATTTAATCGAAAATATTTTGAGAAAAACAAAACCAAAAAAGGGAATCTCTTTGATTATTCCATATTTAGAACCTGCTTTAGCGACTTTAGCAGCCCTTATTATCATAATCTCATTGTTAATTCCGCATTCTCAAAAAATATATTTAGCAATAGAGAAGCAGATATATTCTATTTACGGTGAAATAAAGGAATTAGAGGTAAAGGGAGAGTCTTTGAAAGGGATACTTATTGGTTATAAGGAAAATTTGTTGGATTCCTTTAAAGAGAAAAATTTTATTTTATTCAAGATAAAACCTTTAAAAGAAAAATTAAAATTGGAGGAGAAAAATGGAAGAAAAGAAAACAACTCAACCTTCAGCTCCTAAATCTCCTGGATTGGCTGCGATCTTAGCTTTTATTCCAGGAGTGGGAGCTATATATAATGGTCAATTTTTTAAAGCCTTAATTTACATATTAATTTTTGGTGGATTAATTCAGATGCAGGGGAAAAGCGGAGTTCAACCTATTGCAGCCTTTTTATTAACCGGTTTTTATATTTACATGGTATTTGAAGCTTACCATACTGCAAAAAAGATAAATAAAAAGGTGGTATATGGAGAAGTAGAAGAAGAAATAGAAGAATTTGAAGAATCCAAAGGCTCTATCTTCTGGGGCTCTTTTCTTGTATTACTTGGTATTGTTTTCCTCCTCGGGAATTATGATATTATCTCTTATTCCACATTGTTCAATTATTGGCCTGTTTTGATAATTATAATTGGAGTAAAACTCGTTCTCGAATATTTTCCAAGAAAAAGGGGGTAAGAATGAAAAAAGAAAAAAGAGAGAAACTCTTTTGGGGTATTGTATTAATAATCATTGGTATTATTTTTCTTCTCCATAATCTCAATATTTCATTTTGGGAAAATCTATTTGATTTATGGCCATTGATTCTAATAGGTTGGGGAATATGGAAAATCTATCTGGGTGTAATTGAAAGAGTAGAAAAGGCTAAATAAATTCTGGAGGAGAGAGATGAAATTAAGAGAGTGGATTTTATTGATTTTTATAATTGGAATCGGACTGTTCTTTCATTTTAGAAAAGAATTAGAGGAGAGGGTCTTTGGAGAATTAGAGATAAATCTAAATATTGGAAAAAGTTATTGTTATAAAGAGACAAAAGAAATTTTTCCCCCTTTTCCAGAATTAATAAGAATAGAAAATAAATATGGGAAGGTTAAAGTAATTGGAGGGGATTTGGGGAAGATCGAAATAAATTTAATGAAAAAAATTTATTCAAAAGATGAAAAGAAGGCAAGAGAAATTGCTGAAAAATTGAAAATTAGCTTAATTAACAAAGAAAAAATCATTACAATTTCATCAAATCGAGATGAATTAAAGAAAAAGATTATAACTGATTTTGAAATTTTTCTTCCGAAAGAAATCTCTTTAAAAATATACAATCCATATGGCGAAGTTTTTGTAGAGAATATAAATGGTAGTTTGGAAGTGGAAAATTCCTATGCTCCATTGAAAATTAGGAGGATTCATAACAATTGTTATTTAAAAAATAAATACAGTTCGGTAAATGCTTATAATGTATCTGGAGCATTGGAAATCGAACATAAATATGGCTCAGTAATTTTGAATAATATAAGTGGAGAAATCAAAATTTTTGCTCCACATTCCAAAATTATAGCTAGTGGTATTCAAAAAATAATCGAAGTCGAGAGCACTTATAAGGAAATTGATTTAAAGAATGTAGATAAAGTAAAAGTAAAAAGTCGATACTCAATAATTCATATAAATAGAGCAAAAGGGGGGGAAATTTATAATAATTATGGAAAGCTCTATCTTTCAAATATTAAGGGAGATTTAAAAATTTCAGGGAAATATCTTCTGATAAAAGGAAATAATATTTTCAGTAAAACCATTAAGATATCAAATAGTTACAGGGATATGAAATTAACGGATTTTTCTGGAGGACTTGTTGTTTCACTCTCTCACGGAGACTTATTTTTGAAGCCTTTAAAAATTACTTCTGATATAGAAGTAATTGCAAATTATTCTGATATAAAGTTCCTTTGGCCAAAGGGAGAGAAAGTTCCTTTTGAGGGAAGAGTAAAATACGGAAAGATAAAGGTGTTTTTTCCGGTGAAATATTATCGAGAGAATAGCACAGTTTATGTTAAAGCCTTTAAAGATGTCAAAAATAAACCAAAAATTTTTCTTTCAACTTCATATGGGGATATTTTTGTTGTGAATAAAAATGACAATTAGTATTTTATTTGACTAAGAAAATTGATTCTATCCATTATTCTTCCGTTGATTTTTATGTTGAAATAAGAAATCAGATTGGTCAAATCTTTCTTATATTTGGTTACATATCGGGCAAATGAGAGCTCTTTATCATATCTAAGAACATTTTCAAATTCGCCAACTTCGTCTTTTAATTCTATAAGGTAATGATTTATATTTCGATATTGAGAATTAATTTCTATCAAATCTTTAAAATTTGATTTTTCAAAATCAAGGTACGGCGGAATGGAATGCAATATACGGAAACTTTCAGAATGAACTTCATCTACCAGCTCTCTAATTTCCTGTAAGAAACTTGAATTATATTTTTCAAAATTTTTCAATTTCTCTTTTCCTCTCTCTATTAGGATATTGAACTGATCCCTAATTGAATTTATGTATTCGTCAACTCCAAAATATTTTCTCTTAAAATGGAAGAGGTCTATAAAGTCTCTTCCTATATATATTTTATCTTCGTAATGCACGGTGAGTTCTAAAGGAGAATGAGTGTAAAATTTCACCTCATATTTTCTTCCTCCTGAATTTCTTTCTCTTAATCGAGCAAGAACCAGGTAATCGTTTTGTTCAATAAAGTAACTATTTACATCAAGCACAACAGAATAACATGCTAAATTTTGGATTATATATTTTTTAATATGCTGAAGTAACGGCTCTTTTTTCGCAAGAAATTCATTTACTCTCTCATTTGTTTCTGGAGACAGAATTGAAAAGGATGGGGAAATAAGGTAATTTATTGCGCCAAGCCCGAGTTCTAAATGCAATTTCATCAATACATTTGAATGCAGATCATCGAGAAAAATATCCTTTAACCTTGGTAATTTCTCTACATCCAATTTGTCCAACAATTCTATTTCGTTCATTTTGAAAAAACCCTTGTTCGAGATTAAATACTATCATTCATTCTCCAAAAAAGCAATATTTTTTTGAGAATTTGACAAGGAATATAAAAAGTAAAATAATAATTTTTCATGAAAAAAGAGGAGAGAAATTACATCCTTTTAAAAAATTTTGTATTTGCAAGAGAAATTAATCTATTTGGAGTCGCTGATATTGCTGAAATAAAAAATGAGTTTCTTTTGGATAAGGAAACAATAGATGGATTTGATAAAGCAATTTCCCTTGGCTTTAAATTAAATTATTCTATTCTTGAAGAAATTCAAAATAAACCAACTAAATTATATTATCATCATTACAGGCAGGTGAACTTTCTTTTAGACAGGGTTTCTTTAAGTTTATCCTCCTTTATAGAGAGAATGGGTTATAGAGCTCTTCCAATTCCAGCTTCTCAAATAATAGATTGGGAGAAACAGAGAGCACATTTATCTCATAAAAAAATTGGGATGCTTGCAGGTCTTGGTTGGATTGGAAGAAATAATCTTCTAGTAAATCCTGAAATAGGAGCACGTTTTAGATTGGTAACAGTTTTGACTGACATGCCCTTAAAAATAGATAAACCTATAAAATATGATTGCGGTAAATGCAAAGCTTGTATTTCTGTTTGTCCTGCGAACGCAATCAAAGAACAGAAAGAGAATTTTGATCATTTAGCTTGCTTTGAGAAACTTAAAGAATTTAGAAAAGAAGGAATTTCAAATCAATACATATGTGGGATATGTGTGAAATGCTGTAAAGGACTCGAAAAGTAATTATTTTTTAGACTTTGATAATAAAATTTCCTTTCTTCTAAGTAAATGCTGAGCATAAACAGAGTCAAATCCACCCATTTTTTCTTTTACAATCTGAAGCTGGGCCTCAATTTCTTCTAAAGTCATTCTATTTATTTTTTTCTTCTTTTTTTGCTGAGGTTGCGGGGTTTCTTCTTTAGCTTCTTTAACTTCTTTAGTTTCTTTAGCTTTTTCAACTTCTTGAATTTCTTTTTGTTCTTCAGTTGTCACTTTTTCTTGTTCTCCCATTTTTTCCTCCTTAGATTAATCTTATAAATTTTTAATTAGATATTTGTCAAGTCTTGATAGCTTTAAACTATTATAGTATTATCAAAAGCTAATGTATTTGATTTATACCATTATTTTATTTTTTCTTTTATTAATCTATTTTCCTTATTTTTTAATAAAAAATAAGTTTATAAGAAAGTTTTCAATTAATCTGAAATATAGGCTTGGTAAAGATATCCCAGAAAATAAAGAAAACAGATTGAGTTTATGGTTTCATGCAGTTTCGGTTGGCGAAACACTTTCAATTCAAAATCTTATCTCTAATATAAAAAAAAGCCATCCAGACTGGCAAATATATTTATCAACTCTGACTCCCACAGGTTTTGAGGTTGCAAATAAGAAGATAAAAGCTGATAACATTTTCTTTTTTCCTTTAGATTTTCCGTGTATAATTAAAAAATATTTCCAAAAAATAAAGCCAAAATTGCTAATTTTAACTGAATCTGAATTCTGGCCAAATCTTTTAAGAGAGGCGGG
>MTON01000023.1 GCA_002010665.1 Candidatus Aminicenantes bacterium JdFR-78 | reverse complement strand
CCCAGGATGTGATGGGCAGCCTCAACTCTCTTTATTAACTTTTTCCTCTCTAACTGGTAAATATGTCTATATCTATTTTGGATTGTTTTCAAGAAAAATTTGATTTTATGTTCTTCTTTGTTATCATATAATTATAAAATGCTATACAGAAATGAATTCAATTAAAAAAGTAAGATGCAATTGAAGCAAAAAATCTACTCACTTTTAATAATCAGGATAATATTTACAACATATCTCTAAAAAGGTTGAATTATGAACTTTATTAAGAAACATCTTCTATTTGTGAGTACTCTTTCCGGCGCTATTTTGGGCTATATATTTCTTCATCCTTTTGCAAGAATAATAAATGCATTTTTTCATAGGCACCCAGAAGGATACATACACCTTCATTGGCACGACATTTTAGGCACCTTAGTAGATTCTTTTGACCCTATACATTGGCCAAATGCGCTTTCTTATATTATTTTATCGGGATTAATCGGATATCTCTTTGGTAAAACAATAAATGGATACAAAACTATTAATGAACAACTTGAAAAATTCTCAATAATAGGAATAAAAGCCTCCAGTATTCTCCATGATTTAAACAATCCTCTCACTGGAATAATTGGTTATGTTCAATTAGTCAAAAGTAAAATTGATAATCCACAGCAAATTAGCTACTGTGAAAGGATAGAAGAAGAGGCAACACGCATTTCAAAAATGATAATGGACATCAAAACGCTGGCGCAAGGTAAGAAAAAAATTGAGTTATCTAAGACACTAACTGATCTTAAATCACTTCTAAAAAATACCATTTCAAAAATGACCCTTCATTGTGAAGTAAGGATTGACTCAAAATTAGAAAAACAGGTTTTAGTAGATAAAGATTACTTTGAAAGAGTTTTTTGGAATTTGATTAAGAATGCAAACGAAGCATTAGAAATGACCAAAAACCCCAAAATAGAAGTATCTATAACAGATTTAGATAATTATGTTATTATTTGTATCAGCGACAATGGGCCTGGCATACCAAAAAAAATATTAAAGAATTTATTTAAATTAGGTCATACATTTGGAAAAAAAGATGGAAGTGGAATTGGATTATATAATTGTAAAAAAATTGTAGAGGCGCATGGGGGTAAGATTTGGATTGAATCTAAGGTTAATAAAGGAACAAAGGTATATATCAAAATTCCAAAATAGAAATTATTTATTAATCAGCCATTTCATAATTAATTTCCTATGACAGTAAGATTATGTTAATCCTTATTTACAAACCACTAACGGCTTCAATTATTGACCTCTGTTGCCCATGGGTATAACTATTTTATATTTATCAAAATATACCTAATCTCAATCATCTTTTAAGAATTTTTTTCAATTTAATACTCTAGTAAACTTAAAAGTTTTTGAGTATAATGATTTTAAATGAAAAGAGAAAAAATAAATTTACTTAAGGAATTTAAATCGTACTATACTGCCAGAACTGAACCTGAAATTGTTGACATTGAGGAAGGAAAATTTCTGACAATTGAAGGAAAAGGTGCTCCTGGTGGTGATGAATTTAAGGCAAAGGTTAATGCACTTTATTCACTCGCCTATGGCGTTAAAATGCTCATGAAAAAGCAAGGAGAAGATTTCACTGTTGCAAAATTAGAAGGGTTCTGGTGGGTAGATTCTGATAAACCATGGCATAAAGTGCCAAGAGAAGAATGGTGCTGGAAACTTCTTATTCGCCAACCTGATTTTATAACCCCTGAAATTGTTAAAACAGCAAGACAGGAAGTCATAAAAAAGAAAAAGATGGAACTGGTAAAAGGGGTCAGGTTTAAAAAAATAAAAGAAGGCAAATGCGTTCAGATATTACACATTGGTCCATACTCCACTGAGCCTGAATCACTGGCAAAAATGAAAGAATTGATGGAAAAGGAAAATCTTACTGAAAATGGACCTCATCATGAAATATACCTGGTTATGTCTTATCCAAGAAAGGTTCCTGAAGAGAGACTAAAGACAATATTGAGACAGCCTGTTAAAAATAAAAACTGAGAATATGAGCGAGGAGAAAAATCTGTTCGAAAACGGATTCGAGGAATACCCCTTCTGGTGGGTTTTTCTTCAGAACATTTTTCTCCTCATCTATTTTGGAACAGGATTCGCAGGAATATGGAAATTGCAAATTTACAGAATACCATTTGTTTCTATCACCTATATCATTTTTATTGTAATTATGCTCCTCTTTGTCCTGAGAAAGCACTTATGCACAAATTGTTATTATTACGGCAAACGGTGTAACACAGGATGGGGAAAAATTGCGCTGATATTTAGAAAAAATTCCGGAAATTATAAAACTGGAACAGCACTTGCTGGTCTAACATGGATGCTTGTAACCCTTATTCCAGTAACAGGATTCATAATAATTTTATTTTCGAATTTCTCTATTTTCACTCTGGTTTTATTTGTCCTGTTCGTCTTATTGACTCCAGTCAATTTCATAATTCATAAAAAGGCATGTGAAACCTGCAAGATGAGATTTATCTGTCCTGCCAGTATGGCTAAAACTATTTAAATCGCCATGCCTGAGGAAATTCAAGTAAAATCAATTTTAAATAAACACAAAAAAAGAGATGACTGGTTTCTGGATGATTACTCGGTAAATCCATACTCAGGTTGCTCATTTAATTGCATTTACTGCTATATCAGAGGAAGCAAATACGGAGAGAATATGGCAAAAACCCTTTCAGTAAAGGTAAATGCGCCTGAACTTCTGGAGAGACAGCTTTCACGAAGAGCTGAAAAAGGAGAATATGGAATCATTGCTCTTTCATCTTCTACCGAGCCTTATATGCCATTGGAAGAAAAACTGAAAATTACCAGAAAATTACTCAAAATAATACTTAAATACAGATTTCCTGTTGAAGTCGCAACAAAGTCAAACCTTGTTTTAAGAGATCTGGACATATTAAAAGAAATTGATAAGAAGGCGATTCTTCCATCTGATTTGAAACCAAGACTTAAACATGGATTAATTATCCTGTTTTCCATTTCAACTCTGGATGAAAGACTGGCAAAAATTCTTGAACCGGGTGCACCAGTTCCTGAGAAGAGACTTGAAACTATGAAAAAATGTAAGGACGAAGGATTATTCACAGGAATGTGCTTTATTCCTGTTTTACCATTCCTATCGGATTCTGAAGAACAACTTGAAGAAATGATAAAAACTGCAAAGAAGTATGGCGCAGATTTTATTTTCGTTGGAGGATTAACATTATTTGGCAATGGACAGGCTGACTCCAGAACCCTGTATTACAGATTTCTTGAAAGATATTATCCAGAACTTGTTCCAAAATATAAGAGCCTTTACCGAATTTTTGCTTCACCATCAAAAGAATATCTGAAAAAGCTCGAGGAAAGATCAAAAGAAATATGTAAAAAGCATAATATAAGATATAAAATCGTTTAAACCGGACCAGAATTCGTCAAATAAATAGATGAAATCTTTTAAATTTGTGATAATAAATCTGAAGGAGGTGAAATATGAAATCGATTTTGAAGGTATTTTTCATTTTCTATTTTATGACCTTCTTTCTTATGTCAGTTTATTCACAACAAGCAGAGAAACAGGCTCAGAAGGGTATTTTCGGAACCACAAAGAAAAATCCCTTTATATTTACAGGAACAATATATTACTTACCCGAAGGAACAGACAGACTTCCTGATTTTTCAAAACTCACACCGGTTGGAAAGATTTACACTGAAGTTTTAAATATAACACCAAGAAGCTTTGACCAGGGTTTTCCTGGAGTAACTGATAGATTTGAATGGTTTGCTATTGACTATAAAGGAAAAATTTATATTCCACAAAATGGAACATACACTTTTTCTCTTCTCAGTGATGACGGAGCAAAATTAATAATAGACGGGAAGATTGTCATAGATAATGATGGAGTTCATCCTCCATGGGAAAAAACAGGAAGTATATATCTCAAAAAGGGTATTCATGAAATAGAAGTTCCCTATTTTCAGGGACCGAGATGGGAAGTTGCTCTTGTTCTTTCCGTGGTCAAAAATGGTAAGAAGGAAATTTTTGATATGAAGAATTTTGCACTCGTGAAAATGGAGGAAACTGAAAAAGTGACCAGCCTCATTATGAGCTCTGCGATTCTTTTCGATTTCGATAGCTTTCAATTAAAATCTGACGCCAAAACTATACTTGATACAGTGGTAGATTTTCTCAAAGATTATTCATATTCTAAAATCGTCGTAGAAGGTCACACAGATGATATAGGTTCAGAAAATTACAATCTGAAACTATCAAGAAAAAGAGCAGAATCTGTCGCAAAATATTTTGTAAAAAAAGGTATTCCAGGTGGTAAAATAGAAACTATAGGTTATGGAGAATCAAAACCAAAATATCCAAATACATCAGAAGAAAACAGGAGAAAAAATAGAAGAGTGGAAATTAAAGTGATTAGAAAATAAAATGAATTGAATTTTAAATAAAACCTTAAGAGTTAGTTCAATTTCAATCTCATACAGACAGCTGTTGAAGGACATAGATATTTAAACTCAGTAGAATTCCTAATCTCTAAAGGAACTGCATTCCGATTCACAATCTCAAATCCTATCTTTTCAAAAAATTCCTTTGCAGTAGTTGTAAGAAGATAAACCTCTTTCAAACCTTTTTTCTTAGCATATTCAATAATTTTCTGAGTCAAAATTTTTCCATATCCCCTTTTTCTGTAATGTTCAATTATCACTAGTGATCTGAGCAGTCCATAATCTCCATGAATTTCGAGTCCTCCAATACCAATAATCTTTTCTCCAATGGAACATATATAAAAGCAATCTATCTTTGAAGAAATATCTTCATATGGTAATTTATTTTTCTTGAGTAATTTCTCTATAAAAACTATATCCTCTTTTATTGCTTTTCTTAGCTTCATTTTCTTTTAAGAAAGAACCAAAATTTTTATTTCATTACTTTCTATTTTTTTCTTTCCAGTAAATCCAATTGCTTTAAATGTGTGTTTTCCAGGCATCAGTTTCCACTTTACAGTGAATGGTTGATTAACTGTTAAATATGGCTTATTATCCACAAACCATTGCAGTTTTGTTATATTTGGAGGGGAAATAACTTTTAGTTGAATAATCTGATATTCTCTTTTCAAAAATGGATCTATTCTAAATACATCTCCATCAGAAGGAAAGGCAATTATAATTTTTGAAATTTGCTGTTTAAATTCAAAATTATTTTGAACTTTATTCTTCAGAATCAGGAGATTGGGCTCTTGTGTTTTTAAATATGGTTGCATTTTCTCTGCTTTCAATGCCCATGCATGATAAAGTGGAGGAAAAACTTCAATGACTTTTTTGATTATTCGTTCTGGGGGACAATTTTTTCCAGCCGGGAGTCCGGTCACTCTATCAACAAAAATAAGTCTGTGATATGAACAGGTCTCAACTGGCTCTGTCCCTTTTATAAAAATCTCCTCTATTTTCCCTGGGCAATGAGAATTCGGAATTTTACCTGAAAGAGGACATATTGAAACTTTCGTCAATCCAGATGGCTCTACAAAATTTCCTCCAGTTCCCTTTCTTTCAAGAAGTAACATAATATCACGAAAGAGTGGTCCACATCCTGTAATTCCTGAGACATTATGCATTGGTCTGCCATCAAAATTTCCAACCCATACTCCAACCGTATATTTTGGAGTAAAGCCAATAACCCAGTTATCTCTGAAGTCCTTGGATGTTCCTGTTTTCGCAGAACAGGGAAAGGGGAAATTTAAAGGAGAATTATAACCAAAAGCAGGAACCCTTGCATCTTTATCAGATAGAATGTGGGTCAAGATGTAAGATATCTGTGGAGAGAAAACCAAAGTTGAAGCATTTCTAATTTTAAATTTAATTTCCCTGCTTTTCTTGTCCAGAATTTTAAGAAAAACTTTTTCTCTTTTATAAATTCCACCACGGGCTAATGCTGAGTAAGCTCTACACAGTTTGAGCAAAGTAACCTCTCCACTTCCAAGGGTCAATCCCACACCATAATAATCTGCACTCTTTTTAAGGCTTTGAAAACCAGCTTTATGAAGTCTTGTTAAAAGAGTATGTGGCCCAACATATTCACAGACTCTCAGAGCAGGTATGTTGTATGAACATGCAAGCGCGGTTCTGAGTCGAACCGGGCCATGAAATTTTCCATCATAATTGGCTGGATAAAAATCACCTTTTTCAGTGTGAATACAGGTTTCAATATCAGGTATTATATCAGCTGGCGTCATACCCTTTTCAAGGGCAAGCCCATAGGTGAATGGTTTTAAAGTAGAACCTGGTTGACGCAGAGAAATTGCTCCATTTACCTGACCATCATGATGCTCATCAAAGTAATCCACTGAACCTACAAGGGATAAAATCTCTCCACTATAATTATCCATAACTATTACTGCTCCATTTGTAACTCCATTGTTTTCTAATCTTTTAATATGGTTTTTTAAAAAAAGCTCAATCTCTTCTTGAAGTTCTATATCAAGAGTTGTTTGAATGACACTTATGTTTTGCTTCTCAATTGACTTTATTCTTGAAAGAACCATATCACAGAAATGCGGAGCTTTAAAATTAATATTTTTAGGAACAAGATTCAGTTCTTGATTTAAAGCTCGATTATATTCCTCTAAACCAATCATCTTGTTTCTTAGCATTCTTCGGAGAATCTTGATCTGTCTTTTTTTAGTAAGATTAAAATTCCTGTAAGGATCAAGAATTGCGGGTGCACGAGGTATTCCTGCAAGAAAAGTAGACTCTGCAAGGCTGAGATGAGAGGCAGGTTTGTCGAAGTAAAGTCGCGATGCAGATTCAATACCATAGGTTAGATTTCCGTAATACACACGGTTTAAATATTGAACAAGAATTTCTTCTTTGGATATTGTGTTCTCGAGTCTTAAGGCAAGCCACATTTCAATTATTTTGTAAAACCAGTTTCGAGGGAAATGATAGATATTTCTTACTACCTGCTGAGTAATTGTGGAACCTCCTGAAACTATCTTTCCAGCCTTTATGTTCTGATATATTGCTCTTAGAACAGCTGATAGATCAATTCCTTTATGATAAAAGAAATTCTTATCCTCCCCTGCAATTGTAGCTCTAACTACATAAGGAGATATCTGATTTAGACTAACCCATTTGCATCTACCCTCTTTATCCGAAAGAACTTCCCTTAGCAGTTTTCCCTCCCTGTCAAGGATTTGTAGAGAAATTACAGGAGCTGGTTCAAGTTTACTTTTTGGAAAAGGAATGTAAATAGATAAATAAAAAGTAAGAAAAATGGAAGCAAAAACTGTGAATGAAATAATCTTAATCTTCATTTTCTGATTTCTATTTCAAATTCTCCAGTCCTTCCATAAGTTTCAGGACTATACATCTCTTCAGCTTTTGTTGAAGGAACTTTAAAACTTCCATAAGTTATTGCTCTTGCAAGATACGAATGGGTATGTATTCCAGAATTCAGAAAATCAGCAAAGAGAAGCACTTTATCATTATGAATTTCAATATGATTGAATCCGCTCCACCACCAGAATCTGTTCTGTCTTTTCCTGATTTCTCTCAGCTTTCTCTCCAGCTCTACACTTTCAGTAGCAAAACTGGGATTCACTGCAATAAATCCAGCTGGAAGTGGGTCTTCTACCACTACAAAATGTCTTTCCTGAGGTGTTACAATTTTCAGAGTAACAAGCACCAGCGAACCTGGTTTGAATTTTTCTGTTTTTCCCTTTTCTAAAGGCTCAATGGTTTTATATACAGCAATACCTTCATCCCTTGGATTCTTAGGATTTAAAGGAGCATAAGTCATTCTAATTCCATAAAATAATCTTCCCTTTCCTTTTTTATTAATTTTAAAAGCCAGATTCTTTCCTCTCTTCAATCTGGATAATTTTGTTTCAACCTTTCTGACCATTAAATCCCTTCCTTTAAATACCTCTTCAAGAATTAATTTTCCAGCAAGATAAACCTTTGCTTTAAAATCAGGCGTTATCTCCTCATATTTTTTGTAATAATCTCCGAGTGCATAAAAAACATAAAAGTTTTCCTGAGTGGAACGCCACTTTCCGATTTTCCTTTCCTCAAGTAACCACTGAACAATTTTTGGAATAAGTGGATAATTTTTATTTGTCTCGAGTAAGGTCTGAAGTATAATCGCGGTTGTTCTAACATTTGAATTGTAAATCCAATGCATTTCATGTGAATCTTGGAAATAGGCTTTTGTAGGAGAAACTTTTATTTTATTTAATAAATCATCCAGGAGAGTCTTTTCCATTGTAGTATCAATTCCGCTTAAGCTCACAGCTCTCAGAAGATAAGTTTTTCCATAAAGGGATAATTTATCCCTTTCATTAAAAAGCTGTTCCATATAACCTGTCTCAAATTTACCCCTAAGAGAAAGCACATAAAGGGCGAATGCCTTTGTAGAAAGCCGCTCTCCTCTATTATAGGGATATTTTGAATTTTCCAGCTTCCCATGGAGAAAATCAATTAGATATCTCTGAGCTAAATTCATTATTTCTTCACTTACTTTATAACCTTTATCCTGAGCTTTTATTAAGGCAAAAAGAGTGTAACAAGTAATGAATGGAGAATCATATTTAGAATCTGGCCAGAGAGCAAATCCTCCATTTGATTTCTGAAATTTAGGTATGTCTTCAAGAACTTTCTTCACATAATCCTTTAATTCTCTCATTTTTTTAGAGGAGAGTTTAAAGGTTTTTATTAAATCCTCACCTACAATTACAGGAAGGATTGAAGAAACCCGTTGTTCCAAGCATCCATATGGATAACTTACAAGAAAATTAAAACTTTCTCCAAGTTCAGACATTGCTGTCGAGGAAATTTTGACTTCAACTTTTCCTGTATCAGGATAAATCTCTTCTGGTATTTTAATTAATTGTTTTATAGTTTTCGTCGTATCACCAAAAAGCGCTACAGTCTCTGTAGTGCGAGGTAAATAAATTGGAATGACGATTCTTAAACCATCTGATTCTTCTCCCATTTTTGCACGAAAAGAAAGAATAGCTTTTCCTGTTTTTTCTACCTTAAATGGAAATCTTATTTCCTTTGCCTCCATTGGAGCCAGTGTAAAAGTTTTCAAGTTATTGCTCACAAGTTTAATAGATTTTGCATTAACGCTGAGTAGAACCTTACCTTTTCTCTTTGTATAATTGTGAACAATCACTCCAGCCTCGAAGCTATCTCCGACACGAGCAAATCGTGGTGTGGAGGCGCGGAGGAGAAAGGGTTTATTCACTTTAAATGTAGCTTCTCCAGAGCCAAAACAGGAGTCTTTTGTCTGAACTACTGCCATAACTCTAAAAGTCGTAAGATTGTCTGGCAGTTTAAATCTGATGGATGCTTCTCCTTTGTTGTCAGTGATTATTGATGGCTTCCATAAAGCTGTTATTTTAAAGACTCCTCTTAATTCCACTCCAGCAAGTCTCAGTCTATCGGTTATAAATCCTCCACCTCCTACCTCATCTCCTTTCTGCCCGTATGTTTGGGGCTCTATAAGGCGAAATCTTATATCAGAGGTTTCTACAGATAGAGGTCTTCTACCGTAAAAAGTCAAAAATGGTGACGGCGTGCGATAATTGATTAAATTTAATACTCCTTCATCAACCACGAAAAGACACACCTCAGACCGAACTCCTTTATTGTTCATGTTTTTGACTTTTATACTTATTTCAATTTCTTCTCCTGGTCTGTATTCTCTTTTATCTGTCTTGATATTTATTTTTAACTTCTTCTCTTCCGGACTAACTGGCAACTCAATATAACCAATTTTGAAGGAGGGCTTTCCAATATCTTCTTTTTCCCCTTCTTTCTTAAATGAAACTCTTCCTTTGACAATTAACACTGAAACAAAAACATTCGGAAGGTATTTCTTTTTTATTGGAATTTCAATTTTATCCGCAC
Organism: Candidatus Aminicenantes bacterium JdFR-78; assembly: GCA_002010665.1. Classification (GTDB taxonomy): domain Bacteria; phylum Acidobacteriota; class Aminicenantia; order JdFR-78; family JdFR-78; genus JdFR-78. Next base: position 38,737 of record MTON01000023.1, on the reverse strand, counting down.
TGCTCTGAAGCTTTGTTAACCAACTATCAATTATTTCTTCCCTTTCAATGGTTACGAGAGCCTCAGCCTTTTCATAAGGCGATTTCACCATTATTAAAGCAGTGTCTCCTGGTTTGTAATTCTTTTTATCTGAAACAAGTTCTATCATGTCATCATCTCTTCTTTCCCATGCAACATAGTCTTTTCCAGTAACATAAAAATAGGCAAAAGATTGTATTTCATTTTTCCGAGAATCCTCTCCATTTGCCTGAATTATATAAAATCCTGATTTTTCAGGGGTAAAAGAGATACTCACAGGAGCTCTCTCTGTCTTGATTTCATAATTCTTTATTTCCTTATCCTCTTTTCTTGTAATCCATCTATATCTACCACCAATCCCTGCTTTTCTGACAGAATGCCACTCCCTCTTTTTTATTGTAATTTTTATTTTTTTACCTGAAATTGTCTTTCCTTCAGGAGCGACGGTTATAACATCAATCTTTAGATTTTTTCCATTTTCAATAAAAGTGGTGGATGGTTTTATGCCAATATAGTATTCTCCCTGATGAAGAATGCTGGAAACTCTACCAGAAACAGCATTTCTACTCGGATCAGTAACTGTTGCTTCGAGATTTAAGCGAAAAGTTCCTCTGGATTCTTTTTGTAGAAGTTCTGTTTTTACCCTGTATGTGCCACGAGAATCAAGAACTCCCTCTCCTGAAGCAAGCAACTTACTTCTCTCAACTTCAACTTCTTCCCAGTCTATTTGACCGAAAAAATAGTTCTCATAACCAGGAGGTTTGTAAAAAGTAAAATCCTTTCTTAAAGTCCACTTAACTTTCTGTCCGGATAATGGAGCACCAAATAAATAGTTTCCTGTAATTAAAGCTTCGTATTTATCCCCAAAGATATAATATTCTTTATCAGGATATACTGTTACTTTGAATTCTACTGGCTTGAAAGTTTCAACCCTAAAGGAATTTCGCATATTTATTTCTCTTTTCCTCTCCCCTTTTTTAAATGGTATTCTGGCTTCCATCTGGTAAAATCCAAGAGGAGCTTTCCTATCAAGAGGTAAGGTAAGAGAAAAAGACCCAAATTCATTTAAATTAATTTTTTCATTAAAAATGCTTTCCCCGCGAGAATCTTTAATTTCGAGATTAATCTCTTCAATGTCAGGTATTTTTAATTGTCCGTTCTCCTTCTTTCTAACAATTCCTTTTATATTTACCTTTTCTCCTGCCTTATAGATTCCTCTTTCAGTAAAAATATAGCCGAGAAATTCTTCAGGAGAAGCTCTCCAATCATATCTTATTCCAAATTGATACGGATAGACTCCTGTGCCCCAGTCAGAAGATATAAAGGCGATGTCATCTCCTTTTTTCACAAAAATCCATTGCCTTGGTTTTGACCACTTATCTTTGGATTTTATTCCAAGTTTTCTCCATCCTGGAGTAAGAGCCATTCCATTCTCATTAGTTTTTCCTTTCCATAAAATTCTGTTTTTATCATCTCTTATCTCAATTTCAGCATATGAAACTGGTTTGCCTGTTTTTAACTCTGTTGCCCATACAAGATTGCTATCCGGCGAAAATTTTGCAGAAATTCCTATGTCTGTAATTTGCAGGAAAGCCTTTAAATATCTGTCCCATTTTTCCCCTGAGTAAGTATCCAGTTGTAAAAAGAGAAAACCATAATTTCTTTTTAAAATCCTATCTAGTTCAATAGCATAAATTTTTCTTTTGTTCTTTTGAAAATCAAAGACAAGATTTTGATATACATCGAAGAAATCCTTTTTTCCCTTGTATTTTTCGTTTCTCCAAAAAATTTTTCTATTGATAAGCAAAGGAATTATCTCATCTGATTTTAAAATCGCAACATTGAGTTCGACTTTTCTGGTATTAAGAATAGAAACAGGAAATCTCAAATCTCCATACGCTTCAATAATTCCAATACCAGTATTCATATCCACTGATGGCTTGTAAGAACCTGTTGAAAAGGAAATTTTTATCTCTTTCCCAAGTTTATTATTGAATTCATCCCTTAAATCAGGTTGAATTGTAAGAAGATAATTTGTATCCGGTTTAAAACGAGCATAAATCCATAGCTTTGCCACAGAATAATCCCAATTAAAATAGTAATCTGGAAGTTTAATCTCTGGCTGAAATTTAATTTTTTTTGCCAGTTCCATATAGTTAACGGGATTTGTAAATAACAGATGTAAAGGCTCATCAGGACTGATACGGTTATCCCCCAGACCATAAAATTTAAACTCCTCGAATGTCCTGAAATGAAATTCATAGGTTTTTAACATTCCGAGTTTTCCTTCTTTTCCTGGCAGTCCCTCGAGAATCTTCACTCGATACGAATGTCCTAGCTTCATCACCTTCAATGGTTTTAGAATAATGACTTCTTCAGACCTGGCTTTAATTGATTCATTTTTAAGATCCTTAGCTGATGGATGATTTAATTCATAAGACAACTCTGACTCCCCTCCGTGGGAGGAAAGCTCTGTGAAATGAATGTATTCCCGGGCTTTATCAATATCCAATGGTTGATTAAACTGAAGGAAAATTGAACTATCCAATTTTATCCATTTAGCATTATTCCGGGGATAATGATAAATCAATTTCGGTCTCGGAGTTTGAAAGCTCCAGGCATAATCCTTTTCTAAAATATATCCATCAATTGATTTGATTCCAGCTGGAATCTTTACTTTATACTCTGTGCTGTATTTAAATGATTTTTCAGGAATAAAAGTTAAAACAGAGGTTCCCATCCATCTGAATTTTCCTGAAACTGGGGGATCAAATAATAAAGGGCCCGAACCTTTCTCAATAGGACTAGTTCCTAAAGGCACCATCGGTCTAGAGAAAATAATAATTATACTGTTTAATTCCTCCCTGCTAAAGACTAACCCTTTAGGTGTTACATTAAGAACTTCAAGTTTTCCTTTTATCTCCTTACTTTCGTTCAGTTCTTTGCTTTTTCTACAGCTAATGAAAATTAAAAATATCGCCATTGAAAATATAAAAATAAAAACAAACCATTTTTTGCTTTTTGTCATCACTTACCCCTTTAATTTAGAAGGACTTTGAAAAGAAAATTAGAAAAAAATTTTAAACCTTCCATAAAAAAATCTAAAAAATCAGTTTAACTTAATTACATTTAAAAAACAACATAAATTTTTAAATTATTCACAAATATCAAAGTAAAAAAATTCAAAAAATTTGACTATAAATTTATTATATGGTATATAGCTTTTTCGTATTTAAAATTAAACTGATTGAGGTTTAAAGGGTAAAATGAACTTTAGTAATTTTACAATTCTCATCGTATTTATCGGATTTATTGGACTCGCCCTTGCGCTGACAATCTATTTCCTGGTAAAGAAAGCGCCAACTGGAACTGACAAAATGAATTATCTCTCCGAAATAATACATGCAGGTTCCATGGTATTTTTACGGAGAGAATATTCAATAATTTTAGTTTATATTGTTGTTCTATTTTTCATTCTCTGGAAATTATTTTCCATATATACAAGCCTCTCCTTTCTCACTGGAGCAGTTTGCTCAATGCTGGCAGGTTTTATTGGGTTAAAAGCATCTACACGTTCAGCAGTAAGAACCACTCAGGCTGCAATCTCAGGCGGCATGCCGGAAGCACTTGAGATGGCTTTAAAGGGTGGCTCAGTAATGGGTCTTTCTGTTGCCTCCCTCGGTATTATAGGTCTTGGAATCTTTTTCTTTTTCTTCAAAGATCCAAAGATAATAAATGGATTCGCAATGGGTGCAAGTTCAATTGCTCTTTTCGCAAGAGTTGGAGGCGGAATTTTTACGAAAAGTGCGGATGTTGGAGCTGACTTAGTGGGTAAAGTGGAAGCTCGTATTCCTGAAGATGACCCCCGAAATCCAGGAGTAATTGCTGACAATGTGGGAGATAATGTTGGTGACACAGCTGGAATGGGAGCTGACCTGTTTGAATCCTATGTTGGTTCAATTGTTGCAACCATGGCAATTGGTGCTACCTTCATAAAATCAACCTTAGAATTTATGATTTTACCACTCCTTCTTGTAACAATTGGTTTATTATCTTCTACAATGGGAGTTTTCTCCATATATTTTCTTAAAAGAGTCAGACCTCAATCTGCATTGAGAAATGCAACCTACATAAGTGGAGTACTCTTTATAATAGGTTCTTATTTTGCAATAAATTCCGTTACTGATAATATAAAGCTTTACTGGGCAGTGCTTGCAGGACTCATTGCAGGAGTACTAATAGGACTTGAAAGTGAATTCTTCACTTCAGGTCCTCCAATCAAATCAATTGCTAAAAGTGCTTTGAGTGGAAAAGCAACTGTTATAATAACTGGATTTGCTGTGGGATTTGAAAGCACAGTATTTCCATTGCTTACAATTGTTTTAGCAGTATTTTTAGCTTATAAATTTGGTGGCCTTTATGGAATCTCCCTTTCAGCAGTTGGTATGCTATCAATAATTGGAATTGTAATGTCAACCGATTCTTATGGACCAATAGCTGATAATGCAGGAGGAATTGCGGAGATGTCAGGTGCAGGAGAGGAGATAAGAAAAATAACAGATGAGCTTGACGCAACAGGAAATACAACAGCAGCAATTGGGAAAGGCTTTGCAATTGGCTCTGCAGCTTTAACTGCTCTTGCACTATTTTCCGCTTATCAGAAAACAGTTGGTCTTTCTTCAATTAATCTTACAGAAGTTGATACAGTTATGGGTTTATTAATAGGTGCATTAATGCCATTCATAATAACAGCATTAACCATGAAATCAGTTGGAAAAACAGCAAATAAAATGGTTCAGGAAATCAGAAGACAGTTCAGGGAAATTAAAGGTCTTCTTGATGGAAAAGCAGAACCTGATTATAAAACATGCATAGATATAGTTACAAAGGGAGCTTTATTAGAAATGGCTCTTCCAGGTTCAATTGCAATAATTGTGCCCATTACCATTGGTCTGCTCCTTGGACCACAGGCTCTTGGAGGTTTTTTAGCTGGTGCTATTTCAACAGGTGTTTTACTTGGACTATTCATGGTAAATGCTGGTGCTGCATGGGACAATGCAAAAAAATTAATTGAAAAAGGAATGTATGGTGGGAAAGGAAGTGAAAGTCATGCTGCAGCAGTTGTAGGAGATACAGTTGGAGATCCTCTTAAAGACACAGCTGGTCCTTCCATGAACATCCTTATTAAATTAATGACTGTTGTATCATTAGTTTTTGCCCCTCTTCTTCTTTAAATATATTACACTCATTTCCAGATTAAGTTGAATTTTTAATTGGAATATGATATTGATTAAAAATCAAAAATGAAAATTCCAGGAGATAAAACAGCTTTAACTGTTATATCTCTTATCTTTCTTTTCTTTTTGAGCTTTTCCCTTTTTATAAATCTTCCTGGAATTCAGAGAAACTGGCTCTTTTCCGATGAAGCAATTTATTATATTATGACTCAAAGCATTGCATATGATGGAGACATAACTTACACAAAAAAAGATCTTTATAGATTCTGCGAAGACTTCTCAGCTCCCCAAGGAATTTTTCTCAAAAAAAATGAAAAAGGAGAGATTTTCTACGCAAAGTCATTCGCCTATCCTCTATTTGCTGCACCATTTGTTCGAATTTTCAACTATCATGGATTCTTCGTTTTTCACTCAATACTTCTTCTGTTTATTCTCCTGATGGGATATTCCTTTCTTTCAATAAAGAATACCTCGGGAATTTCATTAATTTATACACTTACTTTCTTATTTGCTTCAATTGCAATAATTTACTTCATATGGATAACTGCTGAATTCTTCAATTTCTTTCTTGCTTTTTCTGTTATTTTTCTCTTTGCCTATAAAATAAAATTAGAAAATAAAAACAAAGATGGATCTTTCATTAAAAAATTTCTTAATTCCGATTACTCAGATTATGTTGCTTCCTTTTTAGCAGGAATTGCAACTTTCTCAAAACCCCCTAATATAGTCCTGATTGCTCCGATATTCCTTTATTCCTTTATTAAAAAAAGATGGCTAAAATCCTTCATAATTCTCTTAATCTTCATTATTACTTCACTTTCATTTTTTGGAATTAATTACCTTTTAACATCTGACTGGAATTATATGGGAGGTGAAAGAAAAACTTTCTATTTCCGTTTCCCATATGAAAGGGAGGGATACACTTTTGAATCAATCGGCCATAAAATGACCTCAGAAAACTATTTTAAATCCCATCCCATTTCCCTAAAAATTGTGGTTTATAATTTCTTTTATTACTTTTTCGGAAGATATTCAGGAATTGCATGGTACTTCTTTCCTGCTTTTCTTGCATTGATTATTTTCATAATCAATAAAAAGGAACTTTATCAATGGCTTATTCTTGGAACAATTTTTATTGAAATACTAATTTATATTGTCTTGATGCCAGATAATTACATCGGTGGAGGAGGAACACTTGGAAATAGATATTTTCTTAATATCTATCCTATGTTCTTCTTCTTGTCGAAAATTATAAAAACAAAAAAGGAGGTAATTATAAACTGGATAGTTGCAAGTATTTTTATTTCTCAAATCCTAGTCACTCCCTTTAAATCCTCATCCTATCCAGCGACCCACGGAAAAGGAATTCCTTTTAGCCTCCTTCCCATTGAAAAAAGCCTCATCAATACTCTTCCTACAAATACAAATCCTTCTGCATTTAAGATAAGATTTGGCACTCCTCCAAATGATTATCTGATTTATTTTTTAAATGATAATTACCACAAGAAACAAGGAAACGGATTCTGGACTTTTGGTGATAAAACATGTGAATTCTTCTTAAGAACCTATTATCCTCTAAAGGAACTCACCATAAAATTGACCAATAACGGAAGATTGAAAAATAAGGCAATTGTAAAGGTGGACGGGAAAAAGAAGGTAGTTAAGTTAAGCGGAAAAGAGAAAAAGGAAATCAAATTTAAAACAGGCTCTGGCTTTAAATTTGGAAATTCTTACATCTATCATTTGAAAATAAAATCCAATAAAGGAGCAATACCATACCTGGAAGACAAAAAAAGCACTGATAGAAGATTCCTGGGAGTATATGTGGAAATAGAGATTAAATATCATTAAAATGTGCGGTATTTGTGGAATTGTCCATACTGAAAAACCTGTTCCCTTATCCCTAATTAAATCCATGTGCGACTCGATTATCCACAGAGGACCTGATGATGAGGGAATTTTTATAAATGAAAATGTCGCACTCGGTGCAAGAAGGCTAAGCATAATAGATCTTGTAACCGGACATCAGCCTCTTTCAAATGAAGACGGAAATATATGGATTGCTTACAATGGAGAAGTCTATAATTTTCCTGAATTAAGAAATGAACTTGTGAAAAGAGGACACAAATTTAAATCAAAAGGTGATACAGAAACAGTAGTTCATTCTTATGAAGAATGGGGTGAGAATTTTGTAAAAAAATTGAGAGGAATGTTTGCTTTTGCAATATGGGACGGAAGAGAAAAAAAATTAATTCTTGTAAGGGATAGAATAGGAATAAAACCTCTTTATTACACCCTTCTCAAAGATGGAACAATAGTTTTTGGTTCTGAATTAAAAACTCTTTTGAAATATCAAGAAATTGAAAAGGAAATAGACTTTGAAGCTTTGGATTTATTTTTAACTTTGGAATATATACCTGCACCCTATACTATTTTTAAAAATGTAAAAAAATTAAAAGCTGGACATATTCTTATTTATAAAAATGGAAAGATTAAAATTAAAAAGTACTGGGATATCGAAGAGAAGTGTGACAGCCTAAAGATCAAAGATATAAATGAATATTGCGAGCAACTTTACTATCTCTTAAAAGAATCAGTTAAACTTAGACTGATAAGTGATGTCCCTCTTGGCTGTTTTCTCAGTGGCGGAATTGATTCAAGCACTATAGTTGGTTTAATGAGTGAACTTGGAGTAAAACCAGTAAAAACTTTTTCAATCGGCTTTGAGGAGAAATCTTACAATGAATTAAAATTTGCAAGAATTATTGCTAAGAAATTCAATACAGAACACCATGAATTTACAATAACACCTGAAGTAATGGATTTAACTGAGAAACTTATAAATTATCTTGATGAACCCTTTGGAGATTTCTCAATTTTTCCAACCTATCTTGTTTCAAAAATAGCTCGTGATTATGTGAAAGTAATTTTATCTGGTGATGGAGGAGATGAGGTATTTGGAGGTTATGAACATTATCAAGCTCAGAAACTGGCCAGCATACCTTTTTTATTTCCTTTAAATCATTTCCTTAAATATGCTCTCTCTCCCTTACCACCACAAGAAAAAAAGAAAAAGGGTTTCTGGAATAAACTAAAAAGATACAGTGAAGGATTTTACTATGCTGATACAAATAGGCACTTTCGTTGGATGATGTTTCTTAATTACAATTATAAGAAAAAATTGTATTCTCCTGCTCTTTTTAATGATTTAAAAAATTCAAAAAATATTCTTGAAAGATATCCCTTTATTGAATATTTAAAAAACGCTTATTATATGGACGACATAAATAAAGAACTTTATCTTGACTTAAAAACTTATCTTTCTGATGACATTCTTGTAAAAGTTGATAGAATGAGCATGGCAGTTTCCCTTGAAACAAGAGTTCCATTACTTGACCATAAATTAGTAGAATTTGTATTTCAAATTCCGGGAAAATATAAATTAAAAGGACTCAAAACAAAATGGATATTCAAAAAGACCATGGAAAGACTCTTGCCAAAGGAAAACATTTATAGAAGCAAAGAAGGGTTTAGTATCCCGATAAAAAACTGGCTTAGAAATGAATTAAAAGATTTTCTTTTTGATTATCTCAATGAAAAAAACATTTCTGAATTTTTTAATTTCTCGTTTATTAAAAAAATGATTGATGAGCATTTAAGCGGAAAAGAAAATCATAGTCATCGCTTATGGGCTTTACTGGTTTTTGAAGTTTGGAGAAAGAATTATATGTAAAAATTAATAAATTTTTAGTTCTTAATTGTAGTTTTTTAACTTTTAATTCTTAGCTTTTTGTTTCTTCGATTCGTTCAATCAAAAAAATCTTTTTAGTTAAGGGGGTTACTTTATACTTTTCTGAAACCGGGAGTCCTAAAACCCAAATAATTTCATTTTTAGAGAGGAAAACAGGCCTGTTCTTTCTCTCTCTTAGAGGTATTCCCTTTGCTCTCATTATTTCTTTTAATTTTTTCTTGCCAGGTGCACCCAGTGGATGATATGAATCTCCATTTTTTCTGTTTCTTACAAGAAGGGGAAATTTCAATTTTTCATAATCCAGATATCCCCTGTAATCATCATTGAAGTCCAGTTGGCTATAGTCAAAAGAAGAAATTACCTTCGTTCTGAATTTTAACTCACATTCCTTTATCTCAATTTCATCGTTTTCTTCCAGTAAATATTCATAATTCACGACCTTATCTGATTTTTCTGTCTTCAAATAAAGCAAATCCCCTTCTCTTCTGATTTTTAAACCCGTGATTAAATGCACTTCTTTATTTTTCTCCAAATTTAAAAGAGATTGAATGTGGGTGTAAGTTATTCCTCTTAAATTTCCTTTAATCCTTTTAATAAAACTCCGCAAAATCCTCCTTTTAAGAGCTACTGGATATTTCTCTAACTTCCTGTAATCCAGACCATAAATTCCATCTTTCTCTGTTTCTATTTTTTTCAATTCATTCTCAGCTATTTCTTCAATCAACTCTTCTTCTTCTCTTATTAATTCTGATAATTTTCCAATATGAGAAATAATTTTTCTGGAGAACCTTTTTTTAAGGAAGGGCAGAAGTTCAATCCTTATTCTGTTTCTGAGAAAACGAGAATCAAGATTGCTTCTATCAATGCAGAATGGCACCCTTCTCTCCATTAAATAGGTCTCTATCTCTTCTTTCTCAATCTCAATCAAAGGCCTTATAAAAATCCCTTCTTTTACCGGATAAATTCCACCTAACCCTGTTAAGCCTGTTCCTCTTATAATCCTCATTAAAAAAGTTTCTGCCTGATCAGTTAGGTTATGTCCAAGAGCTATTTTATTAGCATTGATTTTTTTTGCCACTTCTTTAAGGAATAAATATCTTAATTCTCTTCCTGCTTCTTCTATATTCATTGAGTGCTTTTTTGCATATTCTCTTACATTCTCGCATCCTATCACAAGGGGAAGATTCTCTCTCTCAGCAAATTTTTTTGCATGCTCCTCATCCTTATCAGCTTCCTTTCTTAATTTATGATTAAAATGGGCCAAGTGAATAGAAAAAGGTAATTCCTTCTGATATTCGAGGAGTAATAAAACAAGTGCAGTAGAATCAGGTCCCCCTGAAAAGGCAACGAGGATATTATCGTTTTTCTGAATGAGATTATACTTCTGAATGGTCTTTTTAAATTTTTTAAAAAGCATTTATCTGGAAAGTGGCGGTGGAGGGATTCGAACCCCCGACGCTGCGGATATGAGCCGCATGCTCTAACCAACTGAGCTACACCGCCATTTCAAGAAATTTATAACAATTTTCAAAATTTCTGTCAATTCATTCGACTTTAACTTTTCCATCTCTTGTAATAAAGGAAATTAATTTACCAGTTGGAGCATTTGCAGAAACAGAAGTTATTGAAATTGAGCCTTCTCCTCTGTTTTTTGCTATAAAAGAAATACGGGCAAATACACCTCTTCCTTTAGCCCCCTTGCTTATATCAGGGCTTGAAAAACCTATTGTTATTGTTCCATTAGCTATATTTTTAAGGAAAGGAACATTTCTGCCAAACTGATTAATAAAACCTCCGGGTCTAACATCTTTTGCCTGAAGTATATTGGGATCAAAATTCAAAGTAATGGACATATTCCCTACTTCCTCATCACTACGAATTAAAATATTTACAAAAAATTCTCTCCCTTTTGGAACAGTAAAATAGGAAGGGGAAATTGAAATCTCATTTTTCTCTCTCTCAATTTCTCGAGGTCTCCTCTCTTCTTCAGGAAATTCAACTTCTGGAAGTCCACGTGTTGGCTCCTCTTTTAATCCAATCCACAAAGGCTCCAGATTTTCCTTGTCAATGGAAATTGAGCGAATTATATAAGGAGTTATGGTTAAAATAATATCAGTTTGGCTTATGGTCTGGTCAGTGCTGGAGAAAAGACTCCCTATTATTGGTAAATTTTTAAGACCAGCAATTCCTTTCAGTGACTTTCTTTCCTCATCCCTAAGCAATCCAGCAAGAAGATTCGTCTCTCCTTCCTTTAAACGAATTACATTTTTTACCTCTCTTGTGCCGAGAATCGGGATGCCCGCATATCCTGTTCCACTAAGAGAGGTCACTTTTATCTCTAACTCCAGTGTAACCTCCCTTTCAAAATGGATATAAGGGGTTATTTTTAATGTTATTCCAACATCTTGATATTCAAAAGAGGTTATGGGCTGCTGACTCACTCCCCCTGCAGCAATTGGAGTAAAGGTTGTTCTGGGTATTGGAACTTTATCTCCAACTGTATAGGTTATTTCCTCTCCCTCAATTCCCCTCAATCTGGGCTGAGCAATTATCTTGGTATCAGCATCAGTTTCAAGTAGCTTAATGAATGAAGTTGGTAAAGTGATAAAGTAATTTGATCTTTGTGAAAAATCCAGCTCCGGCAAATTTATCCATCCTTTTTCTTCACCACTTGCAGGAGTTTCATATTTTAACCCAACTCCATAAGTATCAAAATCAATTCCATATTGTCTTAATTTCGAACGGCTTACTTCCATAATTTCAAGGTCAATTATTACTTCACCCTTTGCTTTATCCATATTCTTAATTAATTTCTCAGCTAATCTTATATTTTCAGGGCTGTCCCTTAAGGTTATTGAATTCAGATTCTTATCAACATAAATGAATGGAGGTCTATACTCTGTTCTGAGAACCTGACTGAGAACTGCTCTCACATCCTCTGCTTTAGCATTTGAGAGATAGAAGGTTTTTATAGCAGTTATTTCATACTGTCTTCTTTTCATTGCATTATCAGGAACTATAATAATAGTTCTCTCATTTACTACCCTATAAAAATTTCTTGTTGCTAAACATAAAGAATCAAGAGCCTCTTTAAATGTCATATCCTCTATAGAAAAACTCATTGGTTTATCCTTAAATTGCTCATCAAAAAGGACATTGATTCCAGCATGCTTGCCAAGAGCTTTAAAGATTGAACTTAAATTTGTATCTATAAATTTTAGATTTATTTTCTCTTTATCTGTTTTAAGTTTAACAGGAACTTCAATTTTAACTTCTGGCTTTTTAACCTCTTCTCCCCTCAATTCTCTCATCTCATTAATAATCATTCCATTTAATGGATCATAAAAGAGAGCTTTTCTATATTCTTTTATGGCTTCATCTTTTTTTCCAATGCGTGCTTTTCTCCTCGCTTCGATGAGATGATAATTACATGCTTCTATTTTAGCCCTTGCAAGAGCTACTCTGTAAACAGAATTTTTAGGATCCTCTTTTAGAGCTCTCTCAAAATATTTAACAGCTTTATCCCAATCTTTATTTAAAGACGCCTGATACCCAAGTTTGTAATATGTATTGAAAGTCGCACATGCTGTAAGAAGAATAATAAGCGTAAAAAGTAATCCCCCTATTATATATATCCTTTTTCCTCTCATGTTAACCTCCAAAAATTAAAAAATATACTCCTCCTCTTCCTGAATGGGGATTTTAATTATCTTAGAATTATTGAGAATTATTTCAATCTCCTTGGGAGTTATTTTCTTGACCTTCCCGATATTTTCAATTGTATCCCCTTCTTTTATTATAAATTCTTCTTTTCCAAAAACAATTATTCCCACGATCTTTTCCCCTGAAAACACAAAGCCAACATATTTGATATCCAGCAACAGATTACTTTCAGTATCAGATTCTTTCTTAAAAGGCTTTCGTCCTGTTTTGATGTTTCCCTTTTCCTCAGTTTCGCCAGTTCTTTTGGAGATTATTTCCCATGAAAAAATATTTCTTCTCTTCCCTGATTCGTTAATTTTATGCTTAAGCTTGAGCAAATCCACTCTAACTAAAGGTTTTTCATTTTTCTGCGCAAAAATAAAAAAAGATAAAATCAAAACTAATACCGCAATTAAAGTGATTTTATTTTTCATTTGTAAATGCTGAAAGATATATTTTTGTATTCACATTCCCTAAAATTTCTGTCCCTATTAAATCAATTTTCCTAATAATAATAAATTTCGGTTCACTTTCTATACTTGAAAGAAAATCCTTCAACCTAAAATAATTATCAGTGACTGAAAATGAAATACCAATCTCTCCTATACTATTTTTTTCATCAACTTTATAACTATAATTTATTTCATTTATATAAATTCCTTTTTCTTTTGCCAGCTTTTCCAAATATTTTCTTACTATTTCAATTCCATTTGATCGGGAATAAAAATAATTTTCCCTTAAATTTTTAATATCCTTCTCTGCCCTTTGCCATTTTAATAATTCAAATTTCTTTTCATTGATTTCTGACTTTAAGATAAGAAGGTTCTTCCTCAAGGATGAATAATTTTCCAATTTAGAATAATAAGAATTTTTCAAACTATTTACAACCATAATGTAGACTAAAAAGTTCACAACAAGAATAATTACAAGATATAAAATCACTCTTCTTTCTTTTTCCTCAAGCACAATTAAACCTCCAAAGGATAAAACAAAGTAATTAAAACAAGAATTAAACCATCGCTCCTTAGCCTTTCTTTTTCCACTTTTATATTTTGAAATCCATTTTCCCTCAATGAATCAATAAAAGAAAGAAAAGCATCAGTTGTCTTTGCCCCAATTTCAAGTTTTAATTTTAGCTTTTTCTTTCTCAAGTCAGGTCTTACAGAATAGATAATTACATCATTTGGTAAAGAATATTCCAATTTTGAAAGAAGAGAAGTCCATGAAAAGGTCTTTTTATATATTAAATCATTTAATGTTTCAACTTCTCTTTTATATATTAATTCAAATTTTTTTATTTTTTGTGTATAAAACTTTTTCCTGTTCTGAAATTGATTAATCTGCTTTTCCAGCTCTGATATACTTTTCCACACTTCTTTACTTTTCCCAGTAAACTTTATAATGTTATAACAATTTAAAATCAAAAGAAATAAATTGGCTATAATTAAAACACTTATTAAAAAATAGAAAAAATTTTTATTTCTAATAGGTTTTTTCGCAAGATTTAAAGGTTTAAGTCTCTCCATAATGTCTGACCTACCAAAGGCGATAATATCTGTTTCTCTTGAAAGGATAAATCCTTACTAAAACTTATAGTGGAAAAAGGGTCAATAATTGACACAGGAATTGAAAAATTCTCTCTTAATATTTCATGCAGGCTTTCTTCATCCCCTGAATTTACAACCCTCAATATCAAAGAATTTACTTCAATCCCAGATTTATCCTTTAAAAACTTTAATGTATGATCTATTTCTTTCAAGAAATCATTTCTATCCAATAATGATATAGACTTTACTCTATAAATCAAAAAATCTGTATTATTAAAACCAAGAATAGTTAAAAAAGATTTTTCTAAATCAATAAGTAAATTATTACCCTCTACTTTATCCTGAATAATATTAAAAAGTGAAAAAATAGGACTTTCTATTAATCCAGCATTGAGGTTAAATTCTGCTAAAAAATTTTCATATTGAGCAACAACTTTTTCACTGGCAATAAAAGCTATTATTTTTATTCTATCTTTTAAATCTATTCTTTCCCATGCTAATCTAATTCCATCTTCAGGTAAATGTATTGTTTTTTTTATTTTCCAAATTATCAATTTTTCAATTTCTTCTTTCTTTGGAGGTAATAAATTAAAATTCAAAAGAAAAATTCTTGTGCTATGTTCTGGAAGCAAAAGGGAAACTGTTTTAGGTAAACTCTTAATCTTGGAAAGTTCCTTTTCAAAGATTTCTTTTAGATATTCCGGATTCACAATATTCAAATCATAAAAAGAAGGTTTTAAAACATTCTCGGATAAAGGATAAACAAAATATGAATCTATCTCTCTATTTTCAATTTTTATTCCTGCTACATAATATGGAAGAAAAGAAAAAGAAACTTTTGGATATGGGATTTTTAGAAAGAAATCATTGATTTTTTTAAATACATTCATAATAAGATTATTCTACAAAAGTTACTTTATTCAATTCCTTAAGACTAGTAATTCCTGCAACGAGTTTTTCAATACCAGCTTCTCTGAGAAAAACCATTCCCTCCTCCTTTGCCCTCTTCTTCACTTCTGAAAGAGGCTTTCTATCAAGTATCATTTCCCTAATCTCATCAGAAAGTTCAAGAAGCTCTGCAATTGCAGTTCTTCCCCTGTAACCAGTCCAGTTACATTCCGGACAACCATTTGCCTCGTAAAAAATATGATTTTTATATTTATTCGGATCAAGTCCTGAGTCAATCAAAATTTCTTCATCGTATTTCACTGGCTTTTTACAACGGGAACAGAGAATCCTAACAAGTCTCTGAGCAAGTATGCAGTTTAAACAAGATAAAAAGCTATAAGGATCAACCTTCATGTGTAAAAATCTTCCAATTACATCAAAAACATTATTGGCATGAACAGTAGTGAAAACAAGGTGACCTGTAAGAGCAGATTGTATAGCTATTTGAGCAGTTTCTGGATCCCTGATTTCTCCAACCATTATTTTATCTGGATCATGCCTTAAAATCGAACGAAGTCCTCTTGCAAAAGTTAAACCCTTTTTTTCATTAACCGGAATTTGTGTTATTCCTTCAATCTGGTATTCCACGGGATCTTCGATAGTAATTATTTTATCCTCAGGACTTTTAATTTCATTCAATGCAGCATACAAGGTTGTAGTCTTTCCGCTTCCAGTTGGTCCTGTAACAAGAATCATACCATAGGGCTGGTGAATATATTTCCTGAATTTTTTTAAAACATCCTTTGAGAAACCGAGAAGGTCAAGTTTCAGTTCTGTGAGTGCCTCTGTAATCATTTCTTTATCAAGAATTCTTATAACAGCATCCTCTCCATAAATGCTTGGCATAATTGATACCCTGAAATCTATGGTTTTATCCTTTATTTTAAGTCTGAAACGTCCATCCTGAGGAACTCTTCTTTCTGAAATATCGAGGTCTGACATAATTTTTATTCTTGAAATTATGGGGTCATGAAATTTCTTACTTATTGAATTCATTGCCTGTGTCAGAACACCATCCACTCTATATTTCACAACAACACCATTTTCCTGAGATTCAATATGAATATCACTTGCCCTTTTCTGAACTGCAGTAAATATTATTGAATTAACAAGTTTTATAATTGAACCGTCCTGATCTGCTAATCTTTCAGCAGTAATAACTTCCTCTTCTTCTCCCTCTTTTTCCTCCACCACTTGCAAAACAAATCCTTCGGTTGCTTCTTCAAGAACCTTTGTTGCCACCTCACTTCTTCTCAAAGCCTCTTGAATTGCTCTCTGAGAAGAGGCATAAACTTTAACCTTTTTCCCAAGGAATTGTTCAATCTGATCAATTTTCTCAAGATCAGATGGATCAGAAATTGCAATTTCAACAACACCTTTATTTTCTCTTAAAGGAATGAAATTAAGTCTATATAGAAACTCCACTGGAAAGGAGCGAATATATTCACTATTAATGGGATAATTTCTCAAATCAATATATGAAACACCATATTTTTCAGCAATTTGCTTTATTTTTTCTTCTTCTAAATTTAATTTTCCTTTTAATTTATCTTCCTTTTTCATCTCACCACTCTCACGAGATTAAAAATTGGTAAATACACGGAGAGAAGCATGAAAGCAATTACTACTCCCATCATTATTATTACCACAGGTTCTATTAATGAAACAAGAGTGGCTATTCTTGATTCTACTCTCTGGTCATAAAAATCAGCCACTTCTGATAACATCTGAGGTAGTGAAGCAGAAGTTTCACCAATTCTTATCATATCAATTGACAACGGAGGGAAAAAGCCTGTTTTTTCTAATGATTTATTTAAACTTTCTCCGTTTTTAATCAATCCAGGTATTTTTTCAAGTTTCCTTTTAAGATTCATGTTCGGGACTGCTCTCCGAGCTATTGTAACAGATGATAAAAGAGGAATCCCGCTTACCAATAATAGGCTTAAAGTTCTGCAGAAAAATGATATACTTGAATCTATCAAATAGGAAGAAAGATAGGGAAGTCTTAATTTAAAACTGTCAATTATATAAATCCCTTTTTCTATTTTTTTTATCCTGAAATAAATAATTATTAATAAAAAAATTCCCGCCAAAAAATATAAAAAATTATTTACTAAAAAATTTGAAAAGGAAAGTAAAAAACGGGTTATTGCGGGGAGCTGTGCTTTAAATTCAGTATAAAAAGCAGAAAATCGTGGTAATACAAAATAAAAAAGAATTCCAAGTAAAATGAATGAAAAAATTATTAATAATGTTGGATAGGTTAAAGCAGACTTTACTCTTTTTTTTGTCTGAGTAATTTTCTTAAAGTAGTCAATGAATCTTGTAATAGATTCCTCTAAATTTCCACTCCTTTCACCTGCTAATAGAGCAACAGGATAAATTGGTGAAAAAATATTTTCAAATTTAAAAAAGGATTCAGACAAAGATTTCCCTTCCCTAACATCCTCTCTTACTCTTAATAAAAGTTCTTTAAGACTAGTTTTTTTTATCCTCTGAATAACAGTTTCAAGAGCTTTATGCACGGGATAACCAGCTTTTAATAGCGCAACAAATTCCTGATTAAAGGCAATAAAATCGCTGTCCTTTATTTTTTTTCCTATCGAGATATGAAGACTCTTCCAGCTTTTTTTGATAGATAAAACACAATATCCAAGATTTTCAAAGTACTTTCTTGCTTCTTCTGGAGAATCAGCAAAAAAATTTCTTGTAAATACTCTACCCTCCTCATTTGATAGCCTGCACAGGAAATTTGCCATTTTATTTCTATCACTAATATTAATTCATCTTTATTATTATGTCAATGTTATTTTATTTGACAATTGTCTGTTTTTTGGCTTAAAATACTCTCTTAAGCAAAATAACAAGGAGGAAAAAATGGCGGTTAGTGTGGGAGCAAGCAAAGTAAAATCAGAACCTAATGTGGTCCCACTCTGTGATGTCTTATTAGTGCTATTAATAATTTTCATGGTTATCACTCCAATTGTTCAAAAAGGGATGGATGTGAAACTACCTGAAACTACTGCAGATGCTTCTGGAGTGCCTGCAGGATTAATTGTATTAACTTTGAAAAGTGATCTCTCAGTAATGATCAATCAAGAAGAGGTCCCACGCCATTTATTGGCTCAAAGACTTGAAAGCATTTATTCTACAAGACAAGATAAAACAGCTCTTATTCGTGCTGATGCAAGGGTAACATATGATAAAGTAATAGAACTCCTGGATATTGCAAGAGGTGCTGGTGTTGAAATAATTGGTATCATTCCTGAGTTGTACGAAGAAGAATCCTCCACTTCCTCTCAGGGCACGCTTTAAAGATTTATTTAAAATTTATTTAATTCATTTCAAAGGTCCAATTATCTCTCTTGAAATGACAAGTCTTTGAATTTCATTCGTTCCTTCATAAATCTGAAGTAATTTAGCATCTCTCATTAATTTTTCCATTGGAAAATCTTTCATATAACCGTATCCTCCAAAAATCTGAAGGGCATCCACAGTAACCCTCATCGCAACATCTGAAGCATAAGCCTTTGCCATTGCTGACTCTTTTGATGCTTTCATCCCTTTATCTATTAACCAAGCAGCGTGCCAGACTAAATGACGCGCTGCATTAATTTCTGTCGCCATATCAGCCAGCTTAAAGGCAATATGCTGAAAACTTGCTATAGGCCTTCCAAACTGAATCCTTGTTTTCGCATATTCTATTGCATATTCAAGGGCTGCCTTTGCAACACCTACTCCTGCAGCTCCAACACTTGGACGTGCTTTATCAAGGGTTTTCATTGCTATTAAAAAACCCATTCCTTCTTTACCAAGCAAATTTTCTGCAGAAACTTTTACATCTTCAAAGAAAATCTCAGCAGTGTTTGAAGCTCTATGTCCCATTTTATCTTCAATTTTCCCGATTTTTATTCCTGGAGTGTCAGCAGGAACTATAAATGCTGAAATACCTCTTGCTCCTTTCTCTTTTGCAGTATTTGCAAAAACCACATATAAATTTGCAACTCCTCCATTTGTGATGAAGCATTTTGAACCATTAATTACATACTCAGAACCCACCTTCTTGGCTATTGTACTTACATTTCCAGCATCTGAGCCTGCTTCTCTTTCTGTCAAGCAAAATGCAGCTAACATCATTTCTTTTGTAAATGGTGTTAAGAATTTCTTTTTTTGTTCCTCGGTTCCGAATAAAATTATAGGGGTCAAAGCAAGGGAATTAGCCATAATTGAAGTAAACATACCTGCACAACCAGCAGCTAATTCCTCGCTAACTATTACTGTATCCAATGTAGACAAACCACCTCCACCATATTCTTCTGGTATAGAGGAGGATAAAAATCCGACTTCAAAAGCCTTCTTAATAACATCCCAGGGAAACTCTTCTCCTCTGTCATATTTTGCTGCTACTGGCTTCATTTCCTTTTCTGCAAATTCACGCGCCATTCTTTGAAGAGCCAATTGTTCTTCAGTTAATTGAAAATCTATCACTGCTCACCTCCTATTAAAATTTTTATGAACTTTTATACTTTATTCTGCCTAAATTGTCAATTTTACAGGAAAATCTTTTCCCTTGTTATAAGGAATATAGGATTTTCAATTAAATAATATTTTTTTATTAGTTCCTGTATCTTTAGAGGTCTTTCCTTCTTGTAAATTACATAGAAAAATACCTTATCCTCATCTATAATAATTTCATCTATTAGATTGATTTCTGATTTAATTATTTGAGCTAATTTTTTGTGAATGTTTGTAATACTCAGTCCTCTCCAGTTTCTTTCTTCTTTTACTTTGTAAAGCGCAGAAATTAATTCATCATTTATTTTAAGCGAATATAAAAATCCTTTCAGGGAATTTGCCATTCTATTTTCTGAAGAAATTTCTTTTATGCTCAAAAATCTTATTCCTTCGGGAAAGAATTTATTTATTCTATCCAAAAACTCATCTTCATTAAAAGAATAATCTGTATTAAATTCGAGAATCTCTCTTTTCCCTTCCATTCCAAGGGGCAAGGCAGGACAATAAGAAATTAGCATTTTGGGATGAAAACCTTTTGAAAAATTCACTGGTATATTTGCCCTTCTAAAGCCTCTTTCAATTATTCTTATTAAATCAAGATGGGAAAGATATTTTGCCTTACCTGTCTTGGTGTATTCACACCTGTATAATTTAGATTTCTCTTCTTTCTTCCCTATATAATCTACTTTTTCTAATCCAATAGGCTCTATATTTTCATAAATTTTTTCCTTAAATTTAAGTGGATAAATGCATCCAAGACATGAAACACAGTCATTATTTAGACAGGAAGCTGTCTGTTCTCCTTTAAGCCCCATTTCTAATTCTTTAAGCAAATATTCTTTTTTAAAACCTGTCTCAATATGTTCCCAGGGTAATATTGATTTTTCTGAAAATTTTGAAAGATAAACCTTGTAATCTATTCCATTTTCCGAAAAAGCTTCGAACCAGATCTTTTCATTAAATAAATCTCTCCAACTATCAAACCGTGAACCTTTTTTCCATGCCGTTTCTATCACACCATTTAATCTTCTATCTCCCCTTGAAATTACAGCCTCTATTACACTCATTTCAACTGGATGGTCTTTAAATCTGACCCAAGGGTATCTCTTTAAACAGGATTTTATAAATTTAATTTTCTCTTTTAAAACTTCTTCATCCTCCATTGGTAGCCATTGAAAAGGAGTATGGGGTTTTGGAATAAAAGATGTCAGACTAAGGTGTATTTTTGGATAGCCATCAAGAATTGCCCATCCTACATTTGATATTTTTTCAACCAAAGTGACTATCTCTTTTAAGTCTTCCTCTTTTTCTGTTGGTAAGCCTACCATGAAATATAGTTTCAGAACTCTCCAACCATAAGAAAAAGCTTTTTCCGCTGCTAATATAATTTCATCTTCTTCAAGATTTTTATTAATTACCCTTCGCAATCTTTCCGAACCTGCCTCTGGTGCAATTGTAAAACCCGTTTTCCTAACTTTTTTAATATTTTGAATAATTTCTTCTGAGAGACCAGAAGGTCTTATTGCAGAAAGACTGAGTGCGATTTTCTTATCAGAAATATTATCCATTAATATTTTTATTGTTTCTTCAAGATAAGGATAATCGGTTGGGCTTAGTGTTGTAAGAGAAATACTTTCAAAACCTGTTTCATTAACACTTCTTATTGCACAGTCTATAACATTCTCTGGGCTTCTCATTCTGTAGGGCAAGTAAATGCTTGCTGCTTGACAGAATCTACATCTTTGAGGACATCCCCGAGAAATTTCAAGAGTAATTCTATCAAATACAGCTTCGGTTAATGGAACAATAACTCTATTAGGAAATGGATGTTTATCTAAATCCCTTATTACTCTTTTAGCAATTCTCTCAGGAAATGAATTTTTAGGTCTCACAGCTAATAGTGGAAAGTTTTCTTGCTGATAAGTTTCATAAAATGCAGGCACATAAACGCCTTTTATCTGAGAAAGATGCTTCAGTAATTCCAATTTATTTTTAACTTTTCCTTTCAAACTGTTAAATTTATCAATAATTTCGAGAAAGCCTTCTTCACCATCTCCTATAAAAAACAAATCAAAAAATTCAGCCATGGGTTCTGGATTGAAAACTGATGGACCACCTGCAATAATAAGGGGATAACTTAAATCTCTATCCAAAGATTTTAGAGGAATTTTTCCTAAATCTAAAATAGTAAGAACATTAGTATAGTTTAATTCATAAAGCAGAGAAAAACCAATAATATCAAATTCTTTAAGTGGTATACGATTTTCCAAAGAAAAAAGCGAAAAGTTTCTTTTTCTCAGCTCCCTTTCAAAATCAATCCAAGGAGCAAAAACTCTTTCAGCTAATATGTCTTCCTTTTCATTCAGAATTGAATATAAAATTTTTAATCCAAGATAGGACATTCCAATTTCATAAGTATCTGGAAAAACAAGAGCAATTTTAGTCTTAACCTTTAAAGGGTCCTTTCTAATAGCATTCCACTCCCCATTTATATAACGAGAAGGCTTTTCAACTTTCTTCAGTATTTCTTCTAAATCCTCAAACTTCATTTTACCCATATATAAATTTTCTCATTTTTACGTTAATAATCAAACCAATAAAAATATATGTTGTCAAAAGTGATGAACCACCATAACTTAGCAAAGGCATTGGTATACCTGCTATAGGAAAAAATCCAATAACCATCATACCATTAACAAAAAATTGGAAAAAAAGTAAAATTCCCACAAAATAAACCAAATAAATTCCTGTTCGGTCTTTAGCTTCTTTAATTGAATTAAAAATCTTATAAAATAACAAAAAATAAAGACTCAATAAAATAAAAATCCCTACATAACCAAATTCTTCGCCAATAACAGATAGTATGAAGTCAGTATGTCTTGCGGGTAAAAATCTCAACTGGCTTTGAGTGCCCTTTTTATAACCTTTTCCTAAAAAACCACCAGAACCAATTGCAATTTTTGATTGAATGACATGATACCCGGTTTTTAAAGGATCTTTACCCGGAAAAAGAAAAACAATTATTCTCTGTTTTTGATAATCTTTAAGAAGAAAAAGCCAGCTTATAGCCCCAAAAAAAATTAAAACTATTAGAATAGTAGCTATAATTTTCCTATCAAATCCTGTAATAAATAGGGCTCCAAAATAAACTGGAAGATATGTCATCGCAGTTCCCAGATCAGGCTGAAGAGCAACTAATATTACTGGAGTTAAAACCACAAAGCTTCCCATTAATTTATCTCTCCAAGAAATATAATCCCATCGGGAATGAGATAAAATATATATCAGGAATAAAATTATGGCTATTTTTGTAAATTCTGATGGCTGAATATTAAATAATTTTAAATTTAACCAGCTTCTTGAACCTCCTATTTTATTCCCAAATAATAACATTAAAATAAGAATAAAAAGCATAGAAAAGTAAAAATAAGGAGAATAATTTATTAGATAATTGTAATCTACACTAACAATTAAAAAAAGTGATATCAAACCTATAATTATCCATATAATTTGTCTCACATAAAACTCGTTACTAATATAATGCGTAGAACTGTGAATAGCTAAAACTCCGATTACAGAAATCATTAAGGCTACACCCAATAATGCCCAGTCAAAATAATCAATAATTCTTTTTAAATCCATTTTTTTCTCTGTATTTTTCTTTATATAATCTAAATAACTCTTTTGCAATAGGAGCGGCGGTTTCTCCACCCATACCTCCATATTCCACAATAACAGTGATTACAACCTCTGGGTCATTTCTTGGAGCAAAACCAGTAAACCAGGAATGAGTCTTTATCTCACTATTTTCTTTGCCTCTCCTGCTTACGAGTTGAGTCGAACCTGTCTTCCCGCAAATATTAAAGCCCTCTAATTTAGCTAATCTACCTGTTCCTTCCAAATTCACTGCTTCCCACATTCCTTTTATCACTAACTCAAAAAATTTCTTTTTGACTTTTACCCTTTCATTGGAGTTTTTTTTCAAAGATTTTACCAGATGAGGAACAATTTTTCGGCCTCTATTTGCAATTATAGCAGTGTGAACCGCAATCTGAAGTGGAGTAACCAACAATGGTCCCTGCCCTATAGAAAGGGAAATTGTTTCTCCTGGAAACCATGGAGTATGAAATATCATTTCTTTCCAGCGGGGAGACGGAATTAGTCCTCTTTTCTCTCCGGGTAAATCCACTCCAGTTGGTTTTCCAAAGCCAAGCGCTGATGCCCAGACATCAATTTTTTCAATACCCAGCTTATTCCCAAGATTATAGAAATATATGTTGCAGGAATGCCTTATTGCATTGTAAAGATTAACTTTCCCATGGCCTCCTTTATTCCAACAGGAAAATTCCTTATTATAAAAGTAAGTTTTTCCTCCACAATAAAAAGTTGAATATGGATTTATAATTCCTTCTTCTAATCCAGCAAGAGCAATAGTAAGTTTAAAAATTGAACCTGGGGCATAAAGACCTCTTATTGCTCTATTCTCCAAAGGTGCTTTCTCGTCTTTCACTAATTTTTCCCATTCTTTTTTATTAAATCTTCCCACAAATTTATTTGGGTCATAGCTCGGACTACTTGCCATTGCTAAAATCTCACCATTTTTAGGGTTGAGTATAATAATTGCACCTTCTCTTCCTCCCATAAGTTCCTCGGATTTTTTTTGTAAATCGAAATCTATGGTCAAGATAACATCCTTTCCAGCTTTGGGTTCAACTCGATTTAATTCCTTAATAAATCTGCCTCTGCTGTCCACTATTTTTCTTAATTTTCCATCCTTTCCTCGCAAATATGAATCATATTTTTTCTCAATACCAGATTTTCCAATTATATCCCCCATTTTAAAACTCTTAAATCTCGGATCCCTCAATTCCTTGCTTGAGATTTCTTGGACATAACCTATTATATGTGCTCCAATTTCATGAAAAGGATAATATCTTTTTGGCTCAAATTGAATGACCAGTTCAGGAAATTCATTTTTCAGGGCTTCAATTTTTGCAATATCTTCCATTGTTAGATTTTCTTTTATTATTATTGGTTTGAAATCAGGATAAAATTTGTATTGATTTATCCTTTCTTTTAATACATTCTCCTCAATTCCTAACAATTTTGAAATCCGCTTCAAGGATTTATTAATATTTATACAATTCTCTCTAATTATGGAAACATTAAATGAAGCTCTATTTTCAGCTAATATTATTCCGTTTCTATCTTTTATTAAACCCCGAGAGGCAGTTAAATTCTCCTCTCTTATTCTGTTTCTTTCTGCAAGAAGAATGTATTTATTATGATCAAGAATTTGAATTTTCCAAAACAGAATTATCATACAGATAAAAATAAAAGTGATTAGATAAAAAGTCACCTTAGATCTTCTTTTAAGAGGGGTTAAATCTTCATATACCTTCATTTTCTAAATCTATAAATTATTTTGAGAATAATACACCCTAATATAGCGGTAAGCAAGGGTTGAAAAAATAAAATTTTAAGACTAAATTTTGTCTCAATTCCGATCAAGAAACAAAGAAGATAATTTATAATAATATCAAATAGTACACCGATAAAAATGAGTGGAAAAAGAACAACGAGATGTGTTGTTTCAATCATTGAACTGATTAAGCCCATAAAAAATCCAAGGGCTGTTTTTGAAAAACCACTTATCCCAAAAATGGAATAAGTGAATGAATCCTGCACTAAGCCAGAAACTGTCCCTGTTAACATCCCTTGCATTTCTCCACCATTTAAAGCAAAGTAAATTACAAAAATAGAGAAAAAGTCTATTAAATGTAAAAGGGGTAAATTTACTTTTAATAAGGAAGTCTGTATGAGAAAAGCTATTATTAGTCCTAATCCAATCCCTATTATTTTTTTCATTTCATTAGCACCAATAAATTCTCTAATTTATTAAGTTGAAAATAAGGAGTAACTTCAATTACTTTAAATAAATCTTTTCCCTGTTTAATTTTTGTAATTCTTCCAATTTTGATTCCCCTGGGAAATATTCCATCCATTCCAGATGTGAGGACCTCTTCCCCTTTATGAATCTCCTGAGTTCGATAGATATATTTAAAAAAACACTTCTTAGTTAAATTCCCTGTAAGTACACCTATTGCCTTTGTTTCAGATGTTATTGAACCAACACCACTCTCAACATCTGTAATTAGTTGAACTGTGGCTTGATTATCCGAGATAGGTTCAACAATTTTTCCAACAAGATCGTGATTTTCATCAAGAACTGGAAGATTTTTTCTTATTCCGTCCGAGCGCCCCTTATTTATAATTAAACTTTTAAATATATTCATTGAATCTATTCCAATCACCTCTGCTATTATAAAATTAGGTTGAGCGAGACTCTTTATTTTCTTAATCTTTTTTAATTCCATATTCAAAAGCCAATTTTCAGCCCTTAACCTTAAATTTTCTTTTTCAAGTTTTGTTTTTTCTTGTGAAGTATCTCTTAAATAAATATAGTTTTTCCATAAATTTTTTGAAAATGAATATGACTTATAAACAAAATTTTGTATTGTAGAAAAAACTGCAAAAATGTTCTTCTTAAAAATAAAACTTACTTCTCTTCCCAAGGGAACTTGAATGGAAATTATTACTAAATGCAAAATAAGGAGTCCAATAAAGAGGAGAACTTTTTTTCTTTTAGAAAAAGTAAATAACATAAATTAAAAAATCAAGAAACAGATATTTTCTTTAAAAGTTTTACATCTTCAAGTAATTTCCCAGCTCCAATAACCACTGAGGTGAAAGGATCTTCTGTTCTGAAAATTGGAAGTTGGGTTTCCTCTCTCAACCTTTTGTCAAAATTTCTTAATAATGAACCTCCACCTGTCAGAATAATTCCTCTGTCTATTATATCTGCTGCCAATTCAGGAGGAGTTTTTTCAAGGGCAACTTTTATTGCATTAATAATGGTTGAAATTACCCCTTCCAGAGCCTCTCTTATTTCCTGATCATCCACCACAACCACCTTTGGTATTCCATCTCTCAAATCTCTTCCTTTTATCTCCATTGTCATAGGCTCTTCAAGGGGATAAGCTGAACCTATTTGAATTTTTACATTTTCTGCTGTTCTATCCCCTATTAAAAGATTATATTTCTTTTTTAAATATTGAATTATAGCCTCATCCATTTCATTACCTGCAATTCTTATTGAATGATTAAAAACCACACCAGCTAGTGAGATAACTGCTATATCAGTTGTGCCTCCTCCAATATCAACTATCATATTTCCTGTTGGTTCCCATATGGGAAGTCCTGCCCCAACCGCTGCAGACATTGGTTGCTCCACCAGATAAACCTCACTTGCCCTAGCACGAAGGGCTACATCTTTTACTGCTCTTCTCTCAACCTGTGTTATTCCTGTTGGTATGCTTATGACGATTCTCGGTCTTACCCATCGATTTTTCTCTAAAGCCTTTTTGATAAAATATTCAATCATTTTTTCTGCAACTTCAAAATCCGCAATCACACCATCTCGAAGAGGTTTAACAGCAATAATACTATTTGGAGTTTTTCCAAGCATTTCCTTCGCGAGTCTACCAACTGCTTCTGGTCTTCCAGTATTCTTATCGAGAACTACTATAGAGGGTTCATTAACCACTACACCCTTCCCCTTAACATAAACCAAAGTATTTGCAGTCCCAAGATCAATTGCCAAATCTGCTGAAAGTCTATCCTTTATCCAAGAATAAAATCCCACTTTATATCCTTTTCCTTATAATAAAAAATTCATGTTTCATCGGAAGCTATATTTTAAATGAGATAATGCATGTTTGCAAGAATTAGTTTAACGAAGGACTAATTGAATGCCGGAGGTGGGATTCGAACCCACACCCTGGTCGCCCAGGACTGGATTTTGAGTCCAGCGTGTCTGCCAATTTCACCACTCCGGCATCCATAGGAAATTCTATTTAATTTTCCATAATCTGTCAAATTCTATTTCAATAACATATTTTCCTTGCATTTAATTAATCTATTCATTATAATTACATTCTTCAAAAAGAGGATAGGTGTATAAATATGCCAAAAAAATTATGGCTAACTATAGAACAATTGAGTCGCGAGAGAGGAGTGCATCCTTCCCGTATTGTAAAAGCACTGGAGGAAGCTTTAATTGCAGCTTCTTCTAAATATTTTGGAAAAGATGAGAAAATAAATGTAATTTTTAATCCAGAAAAAGATGAATTAAAGGTTTTTGTAGTTAAAGAAGTGGTTGATAAACCAGAAAATCCAGCAACTCAAATTTCTCTAGAAGAAGCGAAGAAAATAGACCCAAATGCAAAAGTGGGTATGTATGTTGAAATCACACTCCCTTCTGAAACCCTGGGTAGAATTGCGGCTCAGGCTGCAAAGCAAGTTCTCTTCCAGAAAGTAAGGGATGCTGAGCAAGAAATAGTTTTCTCTGAATATAAAGAAAGAGTTGGGGAAATTATCAGTGGCGTTGTAAGAAGATTTGAGGGTGAAAATGTTATCCTGGAGGTAAATAAAACAGAAGCGCTTTTACCAATAAGAGAACAACCATTTAATGAAACATATAATAGAGGAGACAGAATTAGAGCTTTAATAATTAGGGTTTTAAAGGAATCCAAAGGCCCGCAGATAATAGTGTCCCGCACAAGTCCTGAATTTTTGGCGAAATTATTAGAACTTGAGGTCCCTGAAATTGCAGATGGAACAATTGAGATAAAAGCCATTGCCCGACAGCCAGGAGAAAGATCAAAAGTTGCTGTTTTCAGTAAAGAAAAAGATGTTGACCCGGTTGGAGCATGTATTGGGATGAAAGGAAATAGAATATTAGCAATCACTAAAGAATTAAAAGGTGAAAGAATAGATGTTATAGAATGGTCTGAAAATCCATTAACATTTGTAAAATCTGCCTTAAGTCCTGCAAAAATAAGCAGAGTAACAATTTTAGATAATAAAGAAAAAATCATAGAGGTAGTTGTTCCCCAAAAACAACTTTCACTTGCAATTGGTAAGAAAGGGTGCAATGTTAAATTAGCTTCAAAACTGGTAGGCTGGAAACTTGAAATAAAGACTGAAGAGGAAAAAAAGAAAGAACAAAACCTCTCATACAGGGCAGGAAAAAGATAATATAAAGGGAAATTAAATGAAAGTATTTCAATTGGCAAAAGAGATTGGATTAACAAACGAAGAATTAATCGATATTCTCAGACAACTTAATGTAAAAGTAAAAGATTCAAAAAGTCAGATAAGTGAAGAAATATCAAAAAAAGTTAAAGATTTTGTGAAAAAGAAAAAGGATATAAAACCATTTAAAAAGATAAAAATAAGAGAAGGAATAACTATAAGAGAACTTTCTGATAAATTGCAAATTAAAGCAAAAGATATTATACAGCGCTTGTTCAATAAAGGTTTTTTGGTGACCGTAAATCAAAGTATTGATTCCTCTCTGGCTGAAGAAATCAGTAAAGAATTTGGAATAGAAATTGAATTAATGAGTATAGAAGAAGAACAACTTTTAAAAGCAGAAGAGAAAAAGGAAAATTTGGTCCCTCGAGCTCCTATTGTTACTGTAATGGGACATGTTGACCATGGTAAAACTACACTCCTCGATGCAATTCGGGAAACGAATGTTGTTGAGCAGGAAAGTGGAGGAATTACCCAGCACATTGGAGCATATAAAGTAAACGTGAATGGAAAAACAATTGTTTTTATAGACACACCCGGACATGAGGCATTTACAAGAATGAGAGCTCGGGGTGCTAAAGTAACTGACTTGGTTGTTCTTGTTGTAGCAGCTGATGATGGTGTTATGCCTCAAACAGTTGAAGCTATAAATCACGCAAAAGCTGCAAATGTTCCGATCTTAGTCGCAATAAATAAAATAGATAAACCAGAAGCTGATTCTTGGAAGGTAAAGAATCAACTGGCTAAATATGGAGTTGTACCAGAAGAATTAGGAGGAGATGTGGTATGTGTTGAAGTCTCAGCAAAACAAAAAACTGGCATAAAAGATTTATTAGAAATGATTCTTCTTGTTTCGGAAATGCTTGAATTAAAAGCAAATCCAAATATTCCAGCTCAAGGTATAGTTTTAGAAGCAAAACTGGATCCCAAAAGAGGACCTGTTGCGACTGTAATTATTCAGCATGGAATTCTTCGGATAGGAGATGCTTTTACATCTGGAGTGAGTTATGGAAAAGTTAAATCACTATTTGATGAAAATGGAGCTAGATTAAATGAAGCTGGGCCATCAACTCCTGTTGAGGTTTTAGGTTTCACAAGTGTTCCAACTGCTGGGGATTCCTTTCAGGTGGTTTCTAATTTGGATGAGGCAAAGAAAATAGTCAATTTCCGTTTATCTCAATTGGAAAAGAAGAAAATTATAAGACCGCGACGATTAACCCTTGATGATTTATATAAGAGAATAGAGGAAGGAGAAATAAAAGAATTGCCCCTTATTATTAAAGCAGATGTTCAGGGCTCAGTCGAGGTGCTTTTAGATGCTATACCTCGCTTAAGCACAGAAAAAGTTAAGATAAAAATTATCCATGCAGCACCAGGGCCAATTTCTGAGTCTGATGTATTACTTGCATCAGCCTCAAAGGGATTGATTATCGCATTTAACATTAGACCATCGAGAAAAATTCTTGAAATCGCTGAGAAAGAGGATGTTGAAATCCGTTTTTATAATGTAATCTATAAACTTACAGAAGATCTGAAAAAAGCAATTTCAGGAATGCTTGTTCCAGAAGAAAAGGAAGTTTATCTTGGAACAGCTGAGGTTAGAAAAATCTTTAAGGTTCCAAAAGTAGGAATAGTGGCTGGATGCTATGTCACTGATGGGAAGATTGTTCGCAAGGAAAAGGTCAGAGTTATTAGGGATAATGTTCAGGTTTATGAAGGTATTATTGCCTCCTTAAAGAGAATTAAAGAAGATGTAAATGAAGTATCAAAAGGTTATGAATGTGGTGTTGCAATTGAGAATTTCAATGATATAAAAGTGGGTGATATTTTAGAATCATTTAAAATAGAAAAAATCAAACCCCAATAAATCTATAAAAAATGGTCATTGGACTTGTTACTTTTGAAATTTATTTTCCTTATATTCATTCATTAAAAGAAAAAAGGAAAATTCTAAGTAAACTCAAGGATAAAATCAAATTGAAATTTAATGTTTCAATTGCTGAATTAGACTTTTTAGATAAATGGCAAAGAACAAAAATTGGAGTAGTTGCAATTAATAGTAAGAAAATTACTATTGAAAAAATGTTCAATAAGATAGTAAAGGAAATCGAGGAAAACTCAGAAGGTGAATTATTGAATTACAAAATAGAATATATATAAAAGTGAAATGAGAACAACTCACAGAAGAGAAAAAGTTGCAAGTTTATTAAGAGAGGAAATAAGTAAAATATTGCTTCTAGATGTAAGGGATCCTGCTCTTAATTTTGTCTCAGTGACAGGTGTCAACATGTCATCTGACTTAAGAACAGCAATTGTTTATGTAAGTATATTTGGCAATGCAGAACAAAAAAGGAAAGCAATGGCAGCTCTAAATAGAGGAAAAGGATATTTTAGAAAAATTATTGCCTCAAGAGTTAATTTGAAGTATAATCCTAACTTAATTTTTGAATTGGATGAAAGTTTGGAAAAACAAGCTAAAATTGATGAGATACTAACAAAAATTAAAAATGAGGAAAGATATATTAAAGAAGATAGCAGAAAAAGTAAGAAAAAGTGAAAAAATTGCTATTACCTCACACTTAAGACCAGATGGAGATTCAATCTGCACTTCCATTGCCTTAGCTCTTATGTTTGAACAGCTTGGTAAACATGTTGATTTAATTAATAAAGACAATACTCCTATCCCTTTTAACTATTTTCCTCTTTCTGAAAAAATAAAAATAGGTCAAATTAGGGGAGAAAATTATGATTTAATTATCCTGTTAGAATGCGCAGATGTTTCCCGTTCTGGACAGGAATATATAAATAACAATTTTTTAATTAATATTGACCACCATCACTCGAATAGTTATTATGCTGACCTGAACTGGGTAGAACCTGCATCATCTGCAGTAGGTGAAATGGCTTTTTATCTTGGAGAAGAACTGGAAATAAAATTAACTCCTGAAATAGCAACTTATCTTTATGCAGCTATAGCCTCAGATACAGGTTCATTCCAATTTTCAAATACAACTGCAGAAGCTCTTGAAATCTGTTCACAATTAATCCGCGCTGGAGCAAACCCGATAGAAATAAATGAAATTCTTTTTGCTCAAAATCCTCCAGAGAAAATAAAATTACTTGGTCAGGTTATTTCCACCTTAAAGCTTAGTTCTGATGGAAAGATAGCTTATATAACAATGTTTAAGAAATTTCTTGATGATTTAAAAATAAAAGAGCTCGATACAGAGGACATAACAACTCTTGTTCGCTCAATTAAGGGAGTGGAAATAGTTGTATTTTTTAAACAGATGGGTGATTCAAGATTTAGGGTCAGTTTAAGATCAAAGGGAAGAATAAACGCTGCATCCTTAGCAGAGAGATTTGGCGGAGGAGGACATTTCCATGCAGCAGGATTTTCAATCTCAGGAGAATATGAAAATGTTGTGAAAAATGTTATCTCAAAAGTAGCAGATTATATAAAAGAAAGAGAGCTAAAAGTTGGAGCAGAATAAAGATAGAAAATATGAATGGTCTTCTATTAGTCGATAAACCTAAAGGGCTGACTTCTTTTGATGTAGTTAAAGAAATAAGAAAGATTTTAAGAATCAAAAAGGTCGGACATTTTGGTTCGCTTGATCCAATTGCCACTGGATTATTAATTATTGCTTTAGGCAAAGCCACAAGGTTATTTCCTTTCTATCTAGATTTATATAAGACATATAGAGGTAAAATAAGGCTGGGATTTTCAACCACAACCTATGATACAGAGGGAGAGCCAATTACTGAAGAGAAGGAAGTAAAAATTAAAGAAGAGGAGATAAAAGAAGCTTTAAGGAAATTTGAAGGAGAATATGAACAACTACCTCCTCCCTATTCGGCCAGAAAATATAAGGGTAAATCTCTCTATAAATATGCAAGAGCAGGTGAAGAACCTGTTTTAAAACCAAAGAAAGTAAAAATCAATTATATAAAACTCATAAATTATTCGCCTCCTTATATAGAATTTGAACTTGAATGTTCTTCAGGAACCTATATTCGTTCTTTAGCTCACTCCATTGGAGAGTATTTAGGTATTGGTGGGCATCTTTATAGTCTGGTTCGTACTAGGATAGGCGATTATGATTTAAATCAGGCTCTCTCATTGGATGAAATTGAAAAACTATCCAAAGAAAACAAAATTTTTGAAAAAATTATTCCTTTAGAAATTCTTTTACCTCAGTTTCCTAAAGTAATTCTTGAAGAAAAAGGAGCGAGATTAGCTATCAATGGAAATATTGTTCCATCCAGTAGTGTTTTAAAAATAATTGGGCCAAAAGAAGACATATTCCGACTGTTCAATGTGGAAGGAAGATTCCTGGCTTTAGCAAAGAGAGCTAAATTGAAAAGGGGATTTCAACCATTTATTGTTTTCAAACCAGAGGAGGAAAGTTCATTATGAAAAAGGAAATGTTCTCCTCTAAATGGGGGATAATCTTAGCAGGTCTTGGAATGGCTGTTGGGACTGGAAATATATGGAGATTCCCTCGTGTAGTTTCACAAAATGGAGGAGGAGCTTTTATAATTGCATGGCTTCTATTTCTTTTTATATGGTCTATTCCTCTTCTAATTATTGAATTTTCAATTGGAAGAAATTATAAAACAGGAGTTATAAGCTCCTTTGGCAAGCTGATGGGAAAAAAATATACCTGGATGGGTTCTTTTGTTGCTTTTGTAACAATAGCTATTATGTTTTATTACTCAGTAGTTACAGGGTGGTGCATTAAGTATTTTTTCGCTACTGTTTTCCAAAACCTTATAGGTAAAGACTCACAGAAGTTTTGGGGTTCATTTACAAATTCCATTGAACCAGTTTTATTTCATTCAATAGCAATGCTAATTGGCTCATTAATAATATATTTAGGAGTAGTTAAAGGAATTGAAAGAGCAAATAAAATTATGATTCCTTCTTTATTTTTCCTTCTTATTATTGCATGCATTCGTTCTTTAACCCTAGAAGGTGCAATTCAAGGACTGGAATTCTTATTTTATCCAAATATAAGCAGGTTAACTGACTATAAAATTTGGTTAAATGCTCTTAGCCAATCAGCATGGTCTACAGGCGCAGGATGGGGACTTATTTTAACATATGCTATATATTCACGGGAAAAGGAGACTCCGGTTCATACCTCAGTTACACTCGGACTCGGCAATAATACTGCATCGATTTTAGCTGGAATGGCTATTATTCCAACTGTATTCTCTTTCTTTTATAATCAGGATTTTTCTCTCTCAAAAGTCATAAAGGTTATGGAAGCTGGAAATCAGGGGCTAACATTCATATGGTTACCACACTTATTCACAAAAGTTCCTGGAGGAAGCTTTTTCCTTGCACTTTTTTTCCTCACACTAACTTTTGCTGCATTTTCCTCCCTTATTTCAATGATAGAACTTGGCACCAGGATTTTTATTGATGCTGGTCTTTCCCGTAAAAAATCTGTTTTAATTATAGGGACAATGGGATTCTTTTTTGGACTTCCTTCTGCAATAAGCATGGGATTTTTTAATAACCAGGATTGGGTATGGGGATTGGGCTTAATGGTTAGCGGTTTTTTCTTCACAATTGGCGTCATAAAATACGGTGTTAAAAATTTCAGAGAAAATTTCATTAATTCAATTGAGAAAAGATTCAAACTTGGAAAATGGTTTGATTTACTCGTTTTAATCCTTCTTCCCCTTGAATTTTTAGCTATGATAAGCTGGTGGTTCTGGCAAAGTTACTCTCAAAATCCTAAAAGCTGGCTTAAAATTTTATCTCCCTATACGGTCGGAACAGTTGTTTTCCAACTGGTTTTAGCTATTTTAATTTTTATCTCTTTAAATAAAATTATTTCGAGAAAACTTTTAAAAGACTGAATTAAATGAAAATAGAAGCTTTAATATTTATGATTTTCGTGTTTCTGGTATGTTTTGGAGGATTTGCATATACCCTTTACCTCTACAGTAAGGATAGATAACATCTAAATATAGTTTTTCCTTGAATTTTTTATCTAAATATTGTATTGTAATAAGTGAAATGAGACTGAGTAAGAATCAGATAGAACATCTGGCTTTTAATATTGTAAAAACATTAATTAATGAAGAAAAAATTATAGTCGAAGACAGGAATAAATTGGTTGAGAAAATTGAAAAAATAATCACTGACGAGTTCATAAAAGAAGATGAGCTTGATGAAGAAGTAAGAAAAATTTTGAGCGAACATATGGACCAAATCAGAAAGGAAAACATTGAATATCAAACTGTTTTCAGAATGATTAAAAATAAATTAGCTAAGGAAAGGAATATAGTGCTCTAATGAGAAGGTTGTCAAGAGAAAAAATTAATCATTTTTCCCAATTAATTTTAAAGGCTCTTCTAGAAGATAAAACAGTTGATCTTCTTGATGAACCAAATGCTGTTCGTTTGACTATTGTTAAAGCTATTGAAAATGAACTTCAACTTTATGACGAATTAGATAAAAAAGCAATTCAAAAAATAAAGTCTCAAAAACGTTCAATTGAAGAAGGAAGTAGAGAATGGGAAATCCTATATCGAAAATACTATAATGAAGAACTACAAAAACTTCAAAAAATCTGGGAATAACACCCCTTTAACCTCACCCTTCACTAATTTTGTAGAAACCGTTGAAAGAGTGAGATATTCTGAAGTGGATCAAATGGGTGTTGCCCATAATGTTAGCTATTTTGAATGGTTTGAAATTGGCAGAACGGATTTCTGCAGAAAAAAGGCGATTCCTTATGGAGAAATAGAAGAAAAAGGTTATTATTTTGTGGTTGCTGAAGCTTTTTGCAGATACAGAAAACCTTTGCATTACGATGAAGAATTTATAATAAGAACATCCCTTGATGAGATAACAAATAAAAAGGCAATTTTCTCTTATCAATTACTAAAAAAAGATGATAAGAGTTTAATTGCTGAAGGTTATACAGTCCATGTAGTAACAAATTCAAAGGGAGAGGTAACTTCCCTACCTCCTGAAATATTTGAAAAATTCATAAAAGATTAAATTTTACTCAGAAGCGTTGATAAAAAACTCTTTTTAATTCTTATGGCATTAAAAGAGCAAATTTCTTGACAGCAAAAACAACCTACACATTTATTATAGTCAATATATACAGTCTTATCTGACTTATGCATAGCAGAAACAGGACAAACCTCAATACAACTCCCACATAAAGTACAATTTCTATCTAATACTTTTGGCTTGGAAATAAATTTTCGTGCTATAGCCTGAGGTAAACTAAGCGAGGGAGCAATTTTTTCAATATCAGAGGGCAATTCAAAATTTTGAATTTTTATCTCATCCAGAGATTTAATCCCTTTTAACTGGATTTCAGAGAATTTTTTTGGTAGATGATTGTATTTCTGAGCAGCTTTTAATATAAAAAGTCTGTCATTCAATCCAATTGCATGTGAGATAACTCTATCCACACTTATCGCATCAACTCCTGCAAATAATAAACCCGTGTGTCTCAAGTCTCCACTACTTGGCCCATTCCCTTCCATTGATATTATTCCATCCACTATGGTGAGATGTGGCTTCACTAAATAATATATCTCAAGTAATAACTGGGCGAACAAAATCCTATTAAATCCTGCTTTAAGATGCCATTCAGCTTTTTTTCTTCCTGGGATCACTCCAAAAATATTTTTAATTCCAAGAGTTAGAATCATTAAATTATGGGTTTTCAACCTCGCTAAATTAATAATTTTATCAACTTCAAAAATATCCTTTCCCAATTCAATTTTTTTAAAAAAACCATGAGGATTTTTAACCTCCACTGATTCACTTATTTCCTTTAATGGAATACCCAATTTTTCAGAAATCTCTTTTATTCTTGTTCTTTTTATAATTGACTTAAAATTGGGCATTGCTGGACTATCCGCAATATAGGGCTTTCCACCAACACTTAAAATCAATTCAATTAGAGCTTGAAGAAAGAAAGGATGAGTTGTAACCCCTTTTTCAGGTGGATGCGCAGATAGCATATTTGGTTTTATTAAGACTTTATCATTCTTTGAAATAAACTTTTTGATTCCACCTAAGGGATTTAATAATTTTTCCAGAGAAATTTTTATTTTTTCGATACTATACTCATCACACTTTGTCACGCATACAATTCTATTATCTGGTTTCATTTGAAATAAGATAATATTAGGGAGGAGCGGGTAAAGATAACCATCTTTACCCGCTTTTTTAATTAATTAGGATTAACTAAAACGAGAGTCTGAAGCCAAGTCCAAACTTGTGGTATCCAGCTATATCACCTAGTTTGTCAAGAGCTAGACGCCCTTCAGCAAACAATCCAGCTCTTAAATCATCCTTTTGATAAAAACTGAATCCAGTATCAATAAGGAATTCCACATGGGTCTTATCCTTCCAGCCTGATTTCTTAACTCCTGTGCTAATACCTAAACCACCTCCAATTGAAAAGGCTCCAGAATAATAATTTAAGAGTCCATCCACAAGTAATATTGACTGAAAAGCTCCTTCAGGCTGTTGAGCAAATGGAAATGCTCCACCAATAAGAATTGCTGCATCTAATTTATCCTGAACTAAGTGGAAATTCAAGCCTGCTCTTCCAAAAATGTAATCTCCTAAGCAAGTTTTTACTCTTAACCAGCCTGCATCTGCCATAA
Source organism: Candidatus Aminicenantes bacterium JdFR-78 (assembly GCA_002010665.1). Taxonomy (GTDB): domain Bacteria; phylum Acidobacteriota; class Aminicenantia; order JdFR-78; family JdFR-78; genus JdFR-78. The sequence goes on along the minus strand of MTON01000023.1, from coordinate 1,205 downwards.
AACCAAGAATTTTTCTCTTGACAGTGAAAGTTCCAGAGCACTCATTAACTGAAACAGCTCCAAAGTCATCTTTTACAACCGCGTTTACTTTATAAACACCTGGTTTCTCAAAAGTTCTTTCCCAAACAAACGGAGGACTGGTCACTGTATTGCGATCAATCTCATTTCCAGCTTCATCTGTAATTACAAATGTAACAGAAGCTATACTACCATCTGGATCCGAAGATGCAGATGCATCAAATTTAAATGGTTTTCTAATATATGCTTCTGTAGGAGAAACTGTAATCTCGCATACTGGAGGTGCATTTACTGTGACCTCTGCTTTACATGGATTTGTGGAACGAACTTCTAAAACACTTACTGCAACACCTTCAAATGTATATTTTCCGGGTTTGTCAAAGCTTATCTGCCATTTACAATCTGCCATTTCAATTTTTTTACTCTGGACTTTATTCCCGGTCTCATCCAAAACATTTATTTCAACCGTGGCTGCATTTTCAGATTTACACACATCCACAGTAACAGGTTCTCCAATATTCACTTTTGCAGGAGATACTTTTAAATCACATATAGGAACAACTTCTGTTATTTTATATAAAGAAATATTTCCACAAGGTTTTGGCATTATAAATTCAAAGCATCTTCCATCTTTTATAACTTTGAATGAAAAAGCTTCTAATGGCTTTTCTCCTCCCCACTCCACATCCTCTAAAACTTTTATCTTCCCTCTAACTCTATATAACATCCACATAAGTTTTTCACCAGGAGCTAATGCAACTTCTTCAAATATTCCTTTATCTAATTGGTCAAGAAAAGCAAGATATATATCGCCATATCCCGCCATATCAAATCCATATTTCACATCTCCTGCATAAGTTTTAACAATCTCCTTCATTACCTCAGCAGTCGGAATACCACCTCTACATCTGCAAAAGGGATATCTTCCCAATTTCTTAATAACATGAGTTTCTGCAAATGTATTTAATGTTAAAGCAACTGCTAAGAAGAGAATAAGCAATAAAAATTTGGATTTTTTCATGCTTCTTCCTCCCTAAAAACTTTATAATCGAGTTTAATAATATATAAAAAGAAATTGGGATGTCAAGTAAAAAAATAGTATTTACCCAAAATAGATATAGACATATTTACCAGTTAGAGAGGAAAAAGTTAATAAAGAGAGTTGAGGCTGCCCATCACATCCTGGG
>MTON01000026.1 GCA_002010665.1 Candidatus Aminicenantes bacterium JdFR-78 | reverse complement strand
CAAACTCTTTATTATAACCAGGATGTGATGGGCAGCCTCAACTCTCTTTATTAACTTTTTCCTCTCTAACTGGTAAATATGTCTATATCTATTTTGGTTTCGAAAAAAATATTAACTTGACGAGTAATTCTACATCTCCTATAATTTTATCTAACTTATAGGAATTCATGGAAAATGAATAAAAAGAAGAAAAAAAGAATAATTTTTTTGCTTTCGTTCGTATTTTTAATTTTATTATTACTTGGAGGAGCAGCAGAATATACCTCTCATTCTAAATTCTGTTCCACATGTCACTATATGAAACCTTTTTACAGAAGTTGGCAAACTTCAAAGCACAACAACGTTGAATGTGCCACCTGTCATTATCCCCCTGGTTTTAAATCAAAATTAAACAGTAAAATTTTAGGCTTATTACAGATTGGCAAATACTGGACAAAATTATATTTAAAATCAAAACCATGGGCTGAAATTCCAGATGAAAGCTGCCTTAGAGAGGGATGTCATGAAAAGAGACTCTTGCAAGGAAGGGTTAAATTTAAAAAAGTAATTTTCGACCATAAAATTCATTTGACTGATTTAAAAAGAGGGAAAAAACTCAGATGCACAAGCTGCCATTCACAGATTGTGCAAGGAGAACATATCACAGTAACTGAAAGTACTTGTTTTATTTGCCATTTTAAGAAAAGCGAGCATTACCCTCGAATCTCAGATTGTTCCCATTGTCATGAGAAAAAATTCCTTGTATCAAAGGAAGCTAGATTCAATCACACTTCGGTTTTCAAAAATGGATTTTCATGTAATAAATGCCATAGTTATGTGGTCATGGGGGATGGAACAGTTCCAAGGGAAAATTGCTTTAAATGCCACTGGGAAGTCGACAGGTTAAACAAATATGATGATACTGATTTAATGCATAAAACGCATATAAGTGAACATAAAATAGAATGCTTGCAGTGCCATCTTTCAATTCAACATAAAATAGTTAGGAAAATTGAAGCACTTGTAGATTGTCAAACATGCCACCCAAAACATCACCAGGCTCAAAGAATTTTATTTTCAGGAGAAGGAGGAAAAGGACACTTGGAGCGAATACCAAATATTATGTTTGAAAAAGGACTAAGCTGTAAGGGTTGTCATATATTTCATGAGGATAAAGGGGGGAAGTTAATAAAGGGACGAACCTATATCTCCTCTCCGGAAGCCTGTGAGACCTGTCATGGAGAGGGATTTTCAAGAATTTTATGGGAATGGGAGAAAGCAACAGAAAAAAAATTAAATAAAATTAAATTAATTTACAAAAATATAAGTCAAAAAATCAAACAATCTAAAAATGGAGATAAAGAAAAAATAAAGAAATTACTGGAAGACGCTACATTTAACATTGATATTGTCGAACAGGGTAAAGGAGTCCATAATGTTCAGTATGCAGAACAATTATTATCAGCAGCATACAATAATCTTATTACTGCATTAAAAGAAGCTGGAATTTCTTATGAACCCGAAAAATTTATAGTAAAAGAAGAAAAGATTCCTTCTGAATGTGCTACATGTCATACTGGCATAGAGGAAATCTCTGTTAATGTCTATGGTTCTACATTCTCTCATGGAAGACATATTCTTGAAAGAGATTTAAAATGCTCTAAATGTCATTCAAATGTTCGCCAGCATGGAGAATTTATTCTTTCAAAAAAAGAATGTGCAAAATGCCATCATTTAAATACTAAAAAAGAATGTGCAAACTGCCATAATCTCCAGAAAAAATTATATACTGGAAAAATTGTTGATTATAAAAATGCTACACCAGATGTTATGTTTGATGCTGGTGTTGAATGCAAGGATTGCCATTTAAATGGACAAAATCAGGTGATAAAACCATCAAAAGATAAATGTCTTGAATGTCATGAAGAAGGTTATGATGAAATGATGGTGGAATGGCAAAAGACAATAAAGGAAAAAATATCCAAAATTAAAAACTTGATTAACAAGTTGAAAAAATCTTCAATATATATAGAAAACCGCAAGCTTATTAATAAAACTAAAAGAGAACTTCAAACTATTGAAATAGAAGGTAGCTACGGAATACATAATTACTTAATGCTGGATGAATATTTATCTGAAAAATTAAAGAAATTAGAAAATCTTATTTTAAAACCAAAGGCTAATTGATTTTTTGATAGAAAATGAGGATAAAAGAATTTACTGTTTCTTTCTTGACTTCTTTTAATTCTTTATGCTATTCTCCATAAGTAAAAATGAAGAGGAGAAGGTTTATTGATTTTCTCTTAGGAGGTGGAATAGCTGGAACAATAATAACTTTTCTATATCCTGTCTTAAAATATATATGGCCCCCAAAACAATCAGAAGTTATTGTAAAAAGTGTTGTAGCTGGCAAAATCAATGAATTGGCTCCAAATACATATAAAATCTTTAAATTTGGATCCTCTCCAGGAATATTGATTAACACAAAAGAAGGGGAATTAAAAGCATTTACTGCAGTTTGCACACATCTCTCTTGCACTGTTACTTATGATGGAGATACAGAAACGATTTTCTGTCCATGTCACAATGGAAGATTTGATTTAAAAGGAAATGTGATATCTGGACCACCTCCACGACCACTTGAAGCTTATAATGTTGAAATTGTAGGGGAGAAAATATTAGTTTCAAAGAGAACTTGAAATGAAAACGTTTTGGGAAAAGATATGGCTATATTTTGATTACCGTTTTAAAATTTCAGATTTAGCTCAACTTACAAAAAAGAAAAAGGTTCCAGAACACAAGTATTCTTTCTGGTATTATTTTGGTGGAATCTGTTTATTCCTGTTTATAATTCAGGTAATAACAGGAATTCTTCTTCTATTATATTATACTCCTTCAGCAGACTCAGCTTTTGAGAGTATACAATATATAATGAGCCAGGTAAAATTTGGCTGGCTTATCCGTTCTGTACACAGCTGGTCAGCAAATTTATTAATTGGTGCAATTTTCATTCATATGTTTAGTACATTTTTTCTAAGAGCCTATCGACCTCCAAGAGAGCTTACATGGGTAACTGGCTTTTTCCTGCTCTTGATTTTCTTAGCCTTCGGCTTTACTGGATATCTCCTACCATGGAATAAGCTTGCTTTCTTTGCAACTCGAGTCGGAACAGACATTGTTGGGATTGTTCCAATTATAGGTGAAAAATTAAAAACTTTCCTTCTTGGAGGAAAAGTCATTTCAAATGCTACTCTCCCCCGCTTTTTCTGGATACATGTGGCTGTTCTCCCTTTTATTACTGTTTTAATTCTTGGAGTTCATCTACTTTTAGTTCAGACTCTTGGCATGAGTACGCCCATTGGCTTATCAGATCGTGAAGTAAAAGAAATTCCATTTTTTCCCAACTTTGTTTTAAAGGATTTCTTAGCTTGGATATTAATTCTCGGTTTAATAGGAATTCTTTGCGTGTTTTTCCCATGGGAAATTGGTGAAAAGGCAGATCCATTTGCCTCAGCTCCTCCTGGGATTAAACCCGAATGGTATTTTACTTTTATGTTTACAACATTAAAGATAATTCCTTCTAAAATATTATTCATAGAGGGGGAAAAATTAGCTCTTTTTGGGTTCTTCATAGGTGGCCTCTTCTGGTTATTAATTCCATTTTTGGACAAAAAAGCTCAGAAAGAGGAAAAGAGTAAATTATTCTTTATAATTGGACTGCTAATTTTAATTTACATTATTGTAATGACTTTAGTTACTTATTTTTTCCCTAAACTATAGGAGAAAATGAAAAGAAAATTAATTTTTATATTTTTTGTATTATTGATAGGCGGTAATTTAAGTGGGGAAGAGAATAATTGTATAAAATGTCACATGGAATTAGAGGATGAGCTTAAGGCGCCTGCAATATTATTTGAAAATGATATTCATCGAGAATATGGTTTGAAGTGTAACGACTGCCATGGAGGAAATCCATCTGTAGAAGACATAGATTTAGCAAAGGATAAGACTTTTAAAGGAGCTCCTCCAAGAAATCAAATTCCTGAATTTTGTGGTTCTTGCCATTCTAACCCAAATTATATGAGAAAATACAATCCATCTTTAAGGGTGGATCAGCTATCATTATACTGGACGAGTCAGCATGGTAAACTTTTAAGAAAAGGAGATACAAAAGTTGCTGTCTGTTCTGATTGCCACGGTGTCCACGGCATTCGCAAAGCTATAAATCCCAAGTCAAAAACCTTCCCATGGAACATACCTTCAACATGTGGAAATTGTCACTCCAATAAAGAACTCATGAAAGAATATGGAATCCCAGCAAATCAAGAAAAAGATTACAGAGAAAGTGTACATGCCAAAGCATTATATGAAAAAAAGGATCTATCCGCACCTGTTTGCAATGACTGTCATGGAAATCACGGTGCATTACCTCCTGAACTTACCTCAATTGCATATGTATGCAGACAGTGTCATTTAAGCTCAAGTGAGCTTTTTTCCTCTAGCCCTCATAAAACTGCTTTTGATGAATTAGGACTATCTGAGTGTGAAGCCTGCCACGGAAATCACAAGATCCTTCCTCCTACTGATGAGATGTTAGGAATAGGGGAAAAGGCAGTTTGTATTAAATGCCATGAGGTGGATTCTAAGCCATATAATATTGCAAAACTATTGAAACAAAAACTTAATAATTACCTCAATAGAATTGATTTAGCAGAAACTTTACTGGATAAAGCACAAAAATCAGGAGTGGAAGTTAGTGAGCCAAGATTCAAGTTGAGAGAGGTTAATACAATATTGATACAAGTAAGAGACCTTATTCATGGACTTAATATAAAAGAAATTGAAGAAAAACTTAAAAATGGAAATAAGTTGCTTGATGAAATCATTGAGGCTGGAAATTCTGCTTTAAAGGAAGTCAAATTCAGAAGGAAAGGATTAATAATAACCCTTATATTTATCTTTATTCTTGCAATCGCACTTCTTCTGAAGATAAGACAAATAAGCAAAAAATAATAATTCAAATATGAATTATTTCCCACCCTTCTTTTTCAAGTAGAAATATAATATATCGCCTGTGACATCGCATAAAGTATCCTTCTGCACACATTATTGCTGTTCTTACCTTTCGGGCGTTCTCTTTCAAGGTATTAAGACCTTCTTTAAACTCATTCGATTCTAACCACTTCTCATATCCTCCCTTTCTAAATCCTCCAAGCTGTTCTCCAAGCCATAAATAACGAATTTTGAATTTCTCGAGTTTAATTTTTAAATTGTCCTTATTAAAATGAGGAAATTTCTGAGATGAAGGAAATCTTCTAATATCTATTAGAAGTTCAATATTATTTTTTTTCAATAAATTTAAGAATTCATCCAGATTTCTATTTGAATGTCCTATATCCCATATTCTTAATGGCTTCACCACGTAGTTATTTTAACAGAAATTCAATGAAAATTGACACTTTATCCTAACAAATGTATATATTAAAATCATGGTAAAAAATTTCAATAATCATCTTTCAGAAAAAATAATTTTGCCTTTTCTGGTTCTGCTCACAGTAATTGTAAGAATTAGTGGATTGAAATGGGGATTACCACATTTATACCATGTTGACGAAAATAGATTTGCCAAAATTGCAATTGGATATTTTAGTGGAGATCTTAACCCTCATTTTTTTCATGTCCCCTCACTTCATACATATTTAATTTTCATCTCCTGGAAAATTCTTTTCTTTTTTGGAAAAATTATTGGAAGAATTCCTCAAGGAATTAAATTTAAAGACTGGTTTGAAATGAATCCCACAATTCCCATGCTTGCTGGAAGATTCTTAGTCGCTTTATTTAGTATTGGGACAATAATATTAATTTATTTAATCGGCAAAAAAATATTCAATCAAAGAGTTGGCTTATTTGCTTCCATATTTTTAATCTTCTCATTAACACATAACAGATTATCCCATAGTATGGTGCCTGTGGTCCCAATGATTTTCTTTTTAGTTCTTTCTTTTTATTTTATTTGGCTTATATACTCAAAAGGAAATTTGAAATATTATTTGCTTGCGGGATTATTTGCTGGTTTGGCAATGGCAACAAAATATGGTGGGCATCTTTTATTTATCCCTTTATTTTTTGCTCACCTGTTTTCAAGTTTAGAAAGAAGAGAATCCTTGATAAAAATATTTATTAATTTTAAATTAATTCTTTTTGTTCTTTTTTTCCTGATCGGTTTTTTTATAGGAACTCCTTATGCATTTTTTGATTTTTCAACCTTTTGGAGAGATTTTAATTGGCAGGCAAGACACCTCTATGAAGCTGGTCATTATGGGACATCTACATCTCAATCAGCATTAATATTCTATCTAAAATATGGTTTTAAAAGAAACATAGGAATTTTATCACAGTATTTTGCCTTTTTAGGGATTTTACTTGGTATCATTCGTTTAAAAAGAAAAGAAATTATTTTATTTTCACTTCCTTTATTTTTATTTTTTACAATTGGTAATTGGAAAACCTACGCTGTAAGATATTTCCTGCCAGCAGCACCCTTTTTTGCTATTATTACAGCTTTTGCTTTTGATTTTATATTTAAAAAATTGAAGACTAAATTAAAATTTTTGAGAAAAAAAGAAACATTCTTCTTAGGAATTGTTTTTCTGATTTTAATTTCTCCAGATATTGTTAAAATTTATAAATTTAATTACGGCCTAATTAAAAAAGATACTCGAACTGTTGCTAAAGAATGGATAGAAAAATTCATTCCAAAAGGAAAGAAAATTGCTTTGGAAATGTACTGTCCCCCCATATCTCGAGAAGATTACAAAGTAATTTATAGACACAGTCTCTCTCAGGTAAGCCTTGAATGGCTACACAGAAGAAAGGTGGAATATATAATTGTAAGTGACATAATGTATAAAAGGTTTCTAGAAGCACCAGATGAATTTCCTCGCCATGCAAAGTTTTATAAATCCTTAGAGAAAAATGCATTATTGATAAAAACTTTTAAGCCAAAGTGGGATGATTATTTATTAGATTTGCATAATCCAACCATAAAAATTTACAGACTTAGTAAATATCCTGATTTTCATTTCCCAGGTAATTTCAAACTATATTCTCAATCCATTATTTTTAGAAAAACCTCTCCTAATGAATGGAAAATTAAAACAGAAAGTTTTATAGGAGAGTTAATAAATAGGGACGAAAAAGTTAGAAATTTCTATATAAAGATTTTAGATGAAAACGGAGAAGAAATAGAGAAAATCATAATATATAAAGATAAAATAAAATCAAATCTATTATTCTCTCACTCATTCAATACCAGAAATCTTTTTATGAATGGAAAAATAAAAATTGGATATGAGTATTATTTTTCTCCTCCTTCATTACTTATCAAACCAGAAGGAAAATTGGAAAAAGAGTATCTTTTGATTGAAAAAATAGATAAATCAATTCATACCAGTAAGAAATTCAAAATAATTTATTTATATTTTAAATTTCCAAATAAAAGAGGAGAAGACTATTTTCAATTTGTAAAGATTATCCGAATTGGAAATAAAGTTAAATTAATCACCAGAATATATGGAGGGGAACTAACCCTTGGCAATGATTATGTATTAAATCCATGGATTAAACTAAAAACTCTGGATGGTAAAGAAATTTCAAAATTCATTGTTTTTAAAGGGAAAATAGGCTCCTATGAATCTAAGCGAAAGGCCCCAATTAATAAGTCTTTTAGAATTTCATTCCTTCCTGAAGAATTTATTCTCTCTCTCGGATATGATTATTATTTTGATAAAAATTTCCCCCACCAGAGTGGAGGGCCAGAGGAATATTCTTTTATCTTCCCTTTAAAAAATCTTAGAAACTATATTGAATTCCAATATGCGTCTGCCACTGAAGGTAATTAGCTCTCTTCCCCAAATTGGTGACTTTTGGATTCATGTAAATTAATCTTGTATCCATTATTAATGAGAAATTCTTATTAATAAGATATTCAAAATTTACCTTAAACCCGCCCCATAGATTTGATATTTTATCCTCAACATAAGATTTTGAAGTAATAGTTATATCTGAACTTGTAAATGGAGCTTTTTCCTCAAAAGATAGATCCTCGAGCGTGGTCATTTTGCCATTTGCATATCCTAAAATTAATCCTGTCCAAATTTTAAAATTATCTCTCTCAAAAATCGGATATAATCCATAAACATAAAAATTATAGAAATTATTTTTAAATTTATCGTCAAAATTTACTTCTCTAGGAGAATCTGAAATAAAAGGATGGGGAATTGAGAGAATAAAACTTGCATCGTTTCCAATTGACCATAATGTAAATCCAAGTCCTGTTTTAATTGTTTTCTGGAATAGATTAAAATATGTGCCTCCACTCACATCAAACAATATTAAACTTGTTTTAAATTTATAATTTTCATTTATAAATCCATCTTCTCCGTAAATCACGAAATCTTTTCTGCTGGTTAACTCAGGTTTTAAAAATAAACTTAAACCACCTCTTATTTGAATAAAATAATTTCTTTCAATCTTTCTCTTCGGGATTTCTCTTACAACTTTTTTCTTCTCGATTTTTTTTGGAGGTAATTCTACTTTCTTAACTTCAACAGGCTTTATTTCTTTTACCTTTTTTGGGATTTTTCTGAGTAAAAATGTGACTTTAATTCCATTCTTTATTCTTTCAACATTATATGAAGGGATAGGCTCTTGTAAATCAAAAACCACACGAGCAACTTCTGGCTGATACTCTCCTACCCTTATTTTTAAAACACCAGTCTCAGCTACTTTAATTTCAGGCTTGACCGCAATATTCTGAATTTTCCAGATGTCTATTACTAAGCGAGGAGGAACATACAGTTCAAATACATCATACTCAAATTTCCCTTCCAGTTCTACAATAACTTCAATTTTCCCATTTACTATTTGGCAACTTATGTTTTTCAAAGTATTAAGCGGTTCCTCTCCATAGAGGAAAATACATCCAAATAAAAAAATGAAAACAATCAAGAATCTTGATGTTTTAACTAAATTTCTCAAGGCTACCTCCTTCTAATAATCTTTTACGGGACCTACACATGGTCCCTCAACTCCATCATTCCTTAGAGTTGATATCAAATAGCTATATTTTTCATTTGGATTTATATCCTTGTCTAAGTATTCATTTCTCTTACGAACAATGGCTATTAAATTGTAGTTTTCTTCTCCTTTCCTTTTTCTGTATATTTTATAGCCTTCTAAGTAATCCATATTAATCTTTGGACTATCATTCCACTCAAGACGATTTATCTCTTCTTTGTAAAAGAGTATTTCATTTATAACTCTTTTTACATTGAAATTTATAGGAGGGAAAGGAAATTTCTTTATCTCTTTAAACCATTCTTCAGCCATAACCTGATATCCTTTTTCATTCGGATGTTTCCCATCCTCACTTAATAGAGACTTCCAACCTCCTTTTTCTTTTGGGTAATTAAAGAATGCATTAAATTGATCTGTTAATGGAATGGAAAATTCATTTGCAATTTCTCTTATTTTATCATTTAAATAAAAAATTCTTTTACGGAAAAAATCGAAATACCAAGCCCAGTCGTTCCGAGGTAAAATGGTTGCAATAGATGGAAATACACCATATTCTATACACTTTTTTACCATCTCTCTTAAATTAAAAGCACTTGTGTCCATTGAAATTTGATTGAAAATTACATCATTTGTTCCTTCCATTAATAATAAATATCTAGCAGAATCATTTTCTATAACGCCATCGATTCTACTCAAACCATTTTCGGTCAATTCTCCCGGGTAACCCTCGTTTAGAACCTCTGTTTCTCCAAAGCTTATATTAAGCATATTCTTTAATCGAGGTATGTACCCCTTCTCAGGAAAGGGTTCATGATTAATATATCCATAAGTTATGCTATTCCCAAAACCAATATATATATTTTCCTGAAGGAGAGGATTATAAATAAACTGTGTTCTATAATGGGTTGATAAATTATTAAAAATTTTTAGATTATCCAAATAAAAAACTTTTGTCTTTATTTCATTTAATGAGTTCCAAATCAGTGCTATTTTCCCTGCATGACAAATTATTTGAGGAAAATAATTATTGCCTCCAAATGAAATTCGTATTTCCTCACTCCAATTGTCGCCTTCAAAAAACTTGACATAAATGTCACTTCCCCATTTACTCGTTTTACACCAACTTATTACAGGAGTTCTGTTTTCTAATATAAGAAGTGAAGGTGAAACATCATTCTCAGAATTATCAGTAATCTTGATTTTCCTTAAAACTCTATCACCATATTGTATTGAACAATATATTTCATAATCATGCCCATCATAGCCTGACCAGACCATCCATATTAACCCATCCTTGTCAATTGCAACCTGAGGATTCAGATTTGGATAGAGATTAATATCATCAATGGTATTAAAATAATTAAAATAATGGTAATCGTTAAAACCTAATTTCTTAAAATATATATTTTCCGGCCCAGAATAGCTTCCACTCCAAAAAACTAAAATCTGATTGTTACTGACTATTATTTTAGAAGAAGAAATTGAAATAAAAGGAATAGAATTCACTATCCATTTTTTACCAGAAGATGTATTACTAATGAATGATCTGAAATGTGAGTTGCTCCAATTCACCCATGTAAGCCATGGAATATTATTTTCATCAAAAAATAAATCAGGAGAATAATTAAATCCCTTTTCATTAATTGTATTACAAATGGAAATAGTCCCATCCTCCTTTAACCTGCCTATGAAGATCTTACTATGATTTTTACTCCACTCTTCCCAGACCAACCAAAGATTTCCATTTCTATCTTTTTTCACTAATGGAGAAAAAACATTTTCATTTAATGGTAAAACGAAAATTTCCTTGGTAACTGCATTTTCCAAAAGGATTTTACCATTACTGCTCTTGTAAATATAATTCAGCTCCCCTTTATAATTGAAAAATGCTGATGGAATTTGCCCTTCGAAAATAAGACAAAAAACATTTATCTCTAAAATTAATAAAATTAATACAATAAAAATTATTCTACTTAATCTCATTCAATCTTCTCTTTAAAAATTTCTCCTTATTTCTTTTTATTTCACCTGTATTTTGTCCTTCATCAATTGGGCTTTCATGACCTTGATCATCAACTGATGTCACAGTGTAAACATATACTCCCTCTTCTGCAGCATCATAATCTCGATAAGTGAATGTATTGGAATCAACCTCTCCTATCAATGTATAAAATTCTTTGCTCTCTTCAGCCTTTTTCCTATATATCCTATAAAGCACTATATTTGCTATCTCATCATTCTCGGGATTCTTCTCCCAGTAAATATCAGTAACATATCTTCTTAAAAATAAACTCTCATCTTTAAATGTTTCCCATCTAATATTTAATGGCTGAAATAAACGCAGAACTTTGATTTGTTTTGTTTTGCTTGCAATGTCTCCATCGTTATCCTTTACTGTTAGTGTTATATAAAAAACACCCCATGTTTCATAGGTGTGATAAATAACTTTTCCCGAACCTGTTGAATTGTCACCAAAATCCCAGTTATACTCGACTATCTTCCCATCTGGATCATATGAAGCAGAAGCATCAAATTTCACTTTTAAAGGAAAAATGCCTGTCTTAGGAGAAAAGGTGAATTTAGCAACAGGGGGGATATTTGGCTGATATTCATTCTTTAAAGACCGATAGTAAATTTCACCTCCTGAGTCCCAAGTAAAATATATATATTTCTCATCCGGACTTGTGGAAACATCCGAAAATGTAGATCCTCCTGAGCCTGGAACTACCTTTTCATCACCCCACTCCCCTTTCTGACGAGTGTTATAATAGATTGCTATTCCACTTCCATATGGTCCGACCTGCCAGCAGGCATACAAATTATCATTTTTTTCATATAAAGAGGGATAATGTAAAAGTTTAACCGATGAAATTTCCTCTGGTGTTGTAAATTTAGAACCATCCCAGCGAGAATAATGAACAACCCTTGGTCCTCCCATGTAAGAAGTCCAGATCACATGAGGATGATCAACTGAGTCTATTTCAACGATTGGATGCTGGTGAGATAAATTATTTGAATATACTTTTTTTACTGAACTCCATCCAGAATTAAGATTTCTTTTTCTATTTGAATATACAGCCTGATACATATCACCTGTTTTTTCCACCCAGCAAGCATATACACTCTCATTTCCCACTGCAATATCCGGAAATTTTGACCTTTTTCCAGAAGTGCTCAACCTTCTGCTTTCTTCCCACACTCCATCCACTCGCGCTTTTGAATACACAACACCATTTAGCGAATACCACACAACAAAAATATCTCCTTCCTTGCTCACAGCAATCCTTGGACAGTCAATTCCCAAGCTATTGCTTGCAATCTGAGAAATTCCTCCCCATTTTCCATCTGAAAATATTCTTAATTTAATTACATCTTTTTCAACCCATACCACATAAACTCTGTTGAAATCATCAATATCTATATCACATGACATATATGTTTCAGAATAGGCTTTACCACTATTACTCAAATTAATGGGATCACTCCACTTTTGATTATTTGCATCCCAAGAGGCATAGAAAATATCTCCCCTCTCACTCGAATATATTTCAAGCCACACAACATGAATATTTTCATTTTCTCCAACAGCTATTCGAGGATAAAAAGATTCCCACTGAGGCGATTTTGAAATATTTATAACTTCATTCTGGGGGAATAGAAATGTAAAAGAGAAAAATATAAGTAAGATTAGTCTAATGGCTTTCATTATTCTGAGCCAAAAACTACTATTTCACTCTCAGCACCGGATAGTGAAACAGTTGAAATTCCAAATTGAATTTTACTTTGAGGATTTGTAAAAGTAAAAGATGCAGAGTGGGTAGTCTTTGATACTTCAACTAAAAGATTGAACTTTCCATCATTTTCCTTTTTGTAAATTCTATATCCTTTAATATATTCTTCATTATTTTCTGGATTTGGTTCCCAGCTCAAATTATATGTTATTTCAATACTGGTTTTTAAATTGTTTATTGAAATTGAAACATTTAAATTAACTGGAGGGAGGTATTTTTTTGGAGTCACGGGGTAAAGAGAACTAAACCATATTTCCTTATCCTTCCCAGGAATAGAGGATTCCCAGACGATTGCTACATTTCCAAAATCATCAGCTGCAATTCCTGGTACCCGTGGAGAACCCCCTGAATAGGGCATCAGTTGCGGTTCATTCCATGAACCACCGATATTATTTATATATTTAATTCCTCTTCCATAGTCTCCAGGTCCAATTTGCCATACTATGTGTTTATTTCCCTCGTTATCAATTGCAATCCTTGGGTAGTGTTGTAATGCTAATCCAACAACTAATTCCCTTGGATTTTCTTTTTCATCAATTGTACAAATCCATATTTCTCTTTGATGCCCTACATCCACATCACAGTAAACAACTACTGGTATGTTGTCTGGACCAACATCCATATGAGGTCGAGCTTGGCTTGCTCCTTGAAAATTCATTTCCTTTGATTTGGTCCATTCGGTATTTTTTGTCCTTCTTCTGTAATATATTTTGTATTCTCCATTTGCCTGTTTTTCTCTCCATATAGCCCAAATTTTTCCATCTTTACCAGCAGCAATCCAAACCATCGTTGACCTTCTCACAGTTGACATTCTAAAGACATCTTCCCATTTCCCATTAATCTTTGCTCTGCTATATGTCCTTCCTTCAGAAAACCATATTACATAAATATTTCCATCGTTATCTGCAGCAACAGCAGCTTCTTCCCCTCCTAAGTTCTTACTTATATATTCAATTGGTAACCATTTCTTTTGTTGGGGATCATATTCTCTTAAACCTATTTTTTCTCCATCCCCTTGTGTCCACACCACAATTATCTGCCCCTTTGGGCTTGTGCAGATAGAAGGTCTCTCACACTCCACACTTGGAGAATTCGTTAAGTTATAGGGTTCTGAAAATTTCTCCCCATCATATGAAACGTAAAATATATCTGAGCCTGGCTTATCATGATAATCCTCCTCCCATACTATATGAACTATTCCATCTGGACCAAATGCCACCTGACCCCATTTAGATGCTCCTTGAGTATTGGAAACATTAATGGGCTCAGACATTGTCTGGGACAGAATAAAACCATTAATCAAAATAATACTTATAAAAATTAATAAAATTTTCTTCATTAATATCTCCTCCTACCTTGTTGTTATTTGGACTTCTTATTCTACATATTTCCATAAATTTGTCAACTTTATTTATCAATGTAACCCAATGCTTTAAGTTCTTTAATGAGCTCCTCATCTAAAACTTTATTTCTCTTCAAATCATCAAGTCTTATTTTCCCTTCATAACTATTAATATACCTAACAGCTCTTTTCTTTAAAAAATCCTCATTAAAAATTTCCTTTAGAACTTTTCCGTCCATATCTTTTCCAATTGGAAGATTTAAAATGAAAAGAATAGTGGGAACAATATCATAAATACAGGCATTCTTTATTTCATAATTTTTTTTGATATTTGGTCCCTTCACTAAAATTATTCCATGTGGGACCTCTGGAGTATCAGAGTGACCATATCCTCCTCTATGATAACTGAATCCATGATCAGAAATAACGAAAAAAGTAGTGTCAGACCCAGTGAATTTTAAAAAACGTCCAATAATTCGATCTGAATAAGCATAAACTGGCTCAATAATTCTGCTAAATTCTTTATTTATCTGACTTAAGGTCTTCTCAGAAATTCCTCCTTCTTTTTCTTCTTTGAGAGCTCTTTCCCTAAGTTCAGAGCTGAGGAACCCAGAGGCAAAGTGTGAAACAACATCAATTAAGCGGAAATAAATGGCAAAAACATGAACTGGAAATCTTTTATATAAATAAAGTCCTGCTAATTCAATTGTCTTTTCATTTACAACAAAATTAGGATAAAGGGTTATGAGCTTCCCTTGTTCTTTTTTCCCGGAGAATAACTTATAGTAATTGGGTAATTTTTCTTTCTCTAATATATTGATAAAATCCTTTTTTCCTTTATATGCAAATTCAATTTTTTTATATAATGTCACTGGATAAGTTAGTTCTATTTTAAGAGGGTCCAAGCGTCTTCCTCTTTTGAATTCATCTGAAACTATAAATCCCCTCACTCTCTCAGAAGGAAAAGTAGCAAGCCAGTTAACAATACCAACTTTGAATCCTATTTCACTTAGAATGTTCCAGAACGCTTTTACTTTCTTTTGATTACTTCTATACGGAATTAATTCCTTATTTTTTAAGAAAACCCAATTTAAAATTCCATGTTTTTGAGGTATTTTACCTGTAGCTATAGATGTCCATATTACAATAGATCTTGTTGGCCTTATTGTTTGAAGAGTACCATAACTTCCCTCATTTACTATTTTTTTTATATTTGGTAATTTTCCTTCCTCAAGAAGTGGTCTTATAAAGTTCCAGCTTGCCCCATCCAAGCCAATTATAACAATTTTGGGAGAATTTAAATCAGTATTACTTTTGGATTTAAATTTTATTATGTAGAAGATTGAAAAAATTAGAACAGTGAATATTATAAAAAAAATTAATATTTTTGTTTTCATTATCTAAAGGGAAAATCTATAAAACATGCCAACCCCGAATTCAAGCCCTCCAAGTTCAACCTTTATATTATTCTCTTCCGTATTTATCACTGAGTATCTTAAATATCCCCTTAACCCAAGCCATTTTAATTTAGGGAATCCCACACATCCTCCTATTTCAACATGATAGCCGAACTTACCACCTTCTGTGCTTATCAAAGCTGGACAGTCTTCCTTATAAGAGTAATAATCAAAACCAAATCCAGCAAAAGGTTCAAAAAATTCAGAAATATAATAATTCACTCTGAAATTCAGAATATAAGGTCGAAGTTTGAATTCAGTATAATCATTTGTTACCGTGGAATATCCGTTCGTTGAATAAAATTTAAGACCGAAACCGGTCTCTATTCTATATTTTTGATTTTTATATAATTCATATATGAATTCTAATCCTATTATAGTTCTTTTTTTATTATAAATTCTTTCAAATCTTTCATCTTTAATTTTATAATTTCCCAATAGAACTCCAATGAAAAAATTTCTTTTAATGGACTCTTTTACTTTTTGATTATTTTTATTTAGACAGAATAAATTGTTATTGATTAATAGAGAAAATACAAATATGTAAATGAGTATTAAGTTCTTAGACCTCATAGATTATCAATATATTCAAAAAGATTCTATTTAGTCAATTGGTATTCTAATTTTTTTCTTTTTTAAAGGAGACCAGATACCATAACTTTCCTCATAAATTCTACATTTTCCTTTAGATGTCCATTTAAATCCATAATTATATCCAAACCAGAGATACTTATCCCCACCTCCATTTTCGGTTGTAATTATATAACGGGAACTCACATTTCCAATTCCAAGAGCTCTATGCCCTGGAAGCTCTGTATCTCCTTTATTTGCGTCAAATGGAATCCACCCATATGGAGGTAAATAAACCTCTGTCCATCTATGAAAAACTTCATCAATACTTGCATCATCTCCCCTTCTACTAATAGCACCCACATATCTGATTGGAACACCTAAGGCTCTGCAAAGAGCAATCATTGAATACGAATATTCAGAACATGAAGCAGTTCCTCTTTTTAAAACAGTTGGTGCTGGATTCCATCCTCCGAGAGGTTTTAAATTATAGCTAAGATGCTCCACAAGGTACTCAAAAACTTTTCTGGCAATCCAGTAAGGATTCTTCTCATTTCCGGCAATCTTTTGTGCTAAATTTTTTATAAAAGGATCATACAATCTATATTTATCTCCGTCTCTTGTGTATTTTTCCCTTATCTCCTTGGGAATGTCATCAATTGAACCAATCTTATCCGGATAGATAAAATACTCAACAGCATAAATTTTAGCCTTAACCTTCCATCCAGGTCTCACTATTGTTCCAGGTTTTAAATTTTCATAATGGAAATGAGCAATTTTCTGGCCCCATTCATCTGTGATTATTTCATCTGGCTTTGGCTCAAATTTTATTGGCTCAAGCAAAAATTGATTATCCCGATTTTCTGGAATTGGAAGATAAATATCAAGAGAAGTAACTATGCCTGGCCCGTAATTTCTAAACTCCTTCACAAATTTCAATTCAGCTTCCCATTCATCCCATTTTGAGACTATATCATCACTGAAAACATCTATCTGGTAAATTTCTTTATTCTCAAAATCAACATTCCATAAAGTCTTCCCATCAAATGCAAGTCCATAGGAGAAAGGTCCTGGAGCACGAAAAGAAGAAAGAACAATTCCATCTTCAGGATTTACCAGATATATCCTGTCATCCATCCTATCAGTAACCCATAGATATTTTCCATCAAAAGTCAGACCTGCTGGCTCACGAGCAGGAGAGGGAAAATTTAACTCCATCATTCCATCAATAGGCGAAACCTTGAGAAGAATGTCTTTCTTATAGTCGGCTATCCATATGCATTTTCCATCCCATGCAAGGTCACGGGGATTATTGCTATTCGACTCTAAAATTCTCAATGCTTCTCCTGTTTCAGGATCTATCATGTACATATACTTCTCTCCTCTGTCAATATGCCAAAGATACTTTCCATCCCATGCTAAACCTTCAGGATGATAACCAGGCGTATCTATTATTTTTAAAACCTTACCTGTATTAGGAGAAATTTTATAAATTTTATCAGTAAATGAATCCGCAAGCCAGAGATTTTTTCCATCATAAGCCAATCCAGTAGGACAAGGTCCTGGGGTTTTGATAACTTTTAAAACTTCTCCAACTTTTGAGAAAGAGAAAAGAGGAAAAAGAAGCAAAATTACTACAATAAGTAAAAAATTGTTCAGTTTCCTCATTTCCCCCTCCTATAAATTTAGGATTTTAGGTAATTGATTTAACATCTACTATTGACACAACAAAGCGAAGTGTTTTGCCAGCTAATGGATGATTAAAATCTATTGTCACTTTATCCTCTTTAAAACCTCTAATTGTAAAAGGGACTACTTTTCCATCCTCTCTTTTCAAACTGAATGTCATGCCTTCTTTAAGTTCTATATCTTCTGGAAAATTGTTTCTCGGAACATCAATTATTGCATCATAGTCAATATTTCCAAATCCTTCTTCAGGAGTAAGAACTATTTCCCTCTTTTCACCAACTTCCATACCTTCAATTCTCTCTTCAAGAGCGGATAATATCTCTCCTTTACCAAATTCGAACTCAATTGGAGATTTTCCTTCAGTTGTTGCAATAAGCTCTCCAGATTTTAGATAAAGTGAGTAATCCATTAGAACAATTGTTCCTGGTCCTACTTTCATAATTACCTCCATTTTATTACTCACCCCATTTTATCCAATTTCAAATTGAATAAAATGAGAATGGCTTTTTCTCCTTTCAAGGAAGGTTTAATTTTATAAAAATAAACCTTCCTTCTAAGCTTAGAAGATTTACCTTTCTGTGTCAAGATTATTTTTGTAGCACAGGTACAGAATATGTGGATACCAATATCCTTTATCCAGTCTTATAACTTTCACCTTAAATCCAATCTCTGAAAGAATTTTTTTAAATTCATTTTCTCCTCTGAAATAGAAATTTCTTCCGAGAGTAAAATTCAGAATTTTAACTGCAAAGGTTTCTTGAAAGAAATTCCATAGGTATTTCCATTTTGGTTTTGTATCAATTTCTTTTATAACCAGCAAGCCATTTTTTCTCAATGACGAATAACATTTTTTTAGTATTAAATACTGCTGTTTATAAGGAATTAAATATAAAACATCACTCAAACAAAAAACATCGCTCTCAGGATAATCTATTTTCAGGATATCAGCATGATAAAAATTTATACCTGAATTACTAATTTCTTGAGTTTTTCTTGCAATCTGGATTTTTTTCTCATCCAAATCATAACCTGTAATTTTTCTCTCTTTTGAGCCTAATTTTAATAAGTTTGTAAAAAGACCATTTCCACACCCTAAATCAATTATCTCCCCTCTCCTGGGAAAATACTTTTCCATTTTAAGGAATGGACAGATTTTCAATTTTATTCGAATAAAAATTTTAGTCAGTAAATCAGTGTTTTCATATAATTTAAATAATTCTTTTTTATTTAACATTAATGTAACGATTATACCAGAACTGAAAAATTATCAAGGGCCATAATAATTGACGATGATTATGCTTACCTGAAAAATGTTCTTTTAAAATTTTCTCAATGTACGAATAATTGAAAAATCCATGACGATTCAAATTTTCTCTGGACAAAACCTCAAGTACAAAATCCTTCAATTCCTTCCTTATCCATACTCCTAAGGGAATATCAAAGCCGATTTTCTTCCGATACAATACCTTCTTTGGCAGATGAGGCTCCATAGCTTTTTTTAAGATGTATTTTGTTTTTAATCCGTTTAACTTAAGATTTGAAGGGATTGAAGTTGCAAATTCTACAAAAGTGTGATCGAGAAAAGGCACTCTTATTTCTAATGAATTTGCCATGCTCATCCTATCAACTTTAACCAGTAAATCATCCTGCAAATAGAGTTTTATATCCAGATATGCGAGTCTATCAAGCATATTTTCAGGTTTATAATTTTTTAAATGATAGAAAACAGGAGAATACGGATCATCTTTAAATAATGATTTTAACTCCTCAGAGAATAACCTATCCCTCTCAGAGGGATTATAAGCTCCCCACCATATATAATTGGAAATTTCAGGAGGATAATCTATCCCTGATATGAATTTCTTCGCCTTAAATTCGAAACTCAATCTTTTTGAAGAAGCAGGAAGAAAATAAACTATTCTCTTAATAA
Source organism: Candidatus Aminicenantes bacterium JdFR-78 (assembly GCA_002010665.1). Taxonomy (GTDB): domain Bacteria; phylum Acidobacteriota; class Aminicenantia; order JdFR-78; family JdFR-78; genus JdFR-78. The sequence goes on along the minus strand of MTON01000026.1, from coordinate 30,452 downwards.
TGGAATCTCTTAAGAACTTTGGAACTTTTCTGTAAAGCCGAGCAATCTGGTAGGCTTTATAAGTATCATAGCCAGCAAATAACTCATCTCCTCCATCTCCAGCCAAAGCAACAGTTACAAATTCTCTTGCCAATTTTGAAATAATGTATGTTGGAATAATTGAAGCATCAGCCAGGGGCTCATCAAGATATTCCATAAGTACTGGAACAAGCTCCTTTACCATTTTTGATTTCACAACAAATTCTGTGTGTTCAGATTTAATGTGTTCTGCCACTACTCTCGCGTATTCCAATTCATTGAAAGACTGCTCCTCAAAACCTATTGAAAAAGTTTTAATTTTTGAGTTGCTTACTTTACTCATTAAATAGGTAACTGTGCTTGAATCAATTCCTCCGCTGAGAAAAACTCCTAAAGGAACATCACTAATTAGTCTCTTTTTGACCGCTTCCTTTAATCTTTCGTATATCTGTTCTTTATAATAATCCTCACTCCTATTTTGATATTCATACTTGATATCCCAGTATTTTTTTATTTTTACCTCACCATTCTTCATTACAATTAGATGACCTGGGAGAAGTTTCTTTATTCCTTTAAAAATTGTCTGAGGTGCTGGAATATATTCAAAGGCAAAATATTTTGCCAATGCATCAAAATCTATCTCTCTTTTATAATAATCTGTTGTAAGTATTGACTTTATCTCTGAGGCAAATATAAACAAATTGTTTTTGTGAAAATAATGTAAGGGCTTGATTCCAAGTCTATCCCTTACCACAAGTAGAAGTCTACTTTTCTTATCCCATATAGCAAATGCAAACATACCATTTAATCTATTAACAACATTTTCTCCCTCCTCCTCATACAAATGAACAATTGTCTCAGTATCAGAATTTGTATAAAATTTATGTCCCTTCTTGATAAGCTCTTCCCTCAATTCTTTGAAATTATAAATTTCTCCATTAAATATCACCCATATACTTTTGTCTTCATTGTGAATCGGCTGATGCCCAGTTATAAGATCAATTATAGCGAGTCTTCTCATTCCAAGAGCTATTCCATTGTCCAAATAATAACCTTCGTCATCTGGCCCTCTGTGAATCATGGTCTGACACATTTTTTTAATTTGTTCCTTTATAGAGGGATTGGTCTCCTGAAAATTATAAATTCCACATATTCCACACATTGGTTTTTAGATGAGAAAATTCAAAATCAAGAAAATTTTTCCTTATTCCTGTGAAATTTTGTCTCTTCAACAAAGTAAATTTTAGTTTTATGAGTGGCAAAATAAACTCTTGATATGATTTCAGCTAATAAACCGGTCATTATAAACTGAATTCCAAGAATCATTAAAAATATACTAAATAATAAATTCCCTAAATTTTCCCGAATAGATAAATTAAAGAAATAAAAGCCTATTGTAAGAATCAATGCAATTATAAATCCCACTGACCCAAAACCTAAACCAATCAATCCAAAAAACTGAAGTGGTCTATCAATAAAACTGATTATGAATTTGACAGTTAGTAAGTCAAACAAGACTCTTCTAACCCTTGACAATCCATATTTTGATTTTCCCCTTTGACGCACAATATTCTTTATCGGGACCTCGGTTATCCTGACCCCCATTCTGCTAGCAAGAGCAGGAATAAATCTATGCAGTTCACCATATAGATGAATATTTTTTATTACTTCTTTTTTATACGCTTTAAAAGTTGTCCCAAAATCATGAATTTTTACTCCTGAAAGAAATCTCATAATTCTGTTTGCAACAAGGGAAGGAATCCTTCTGAAAATCAGGTTGTCAACTCTTTTCTTTCTCCACCCACTAACTATATCATATCCTTCCTCCATCTTATCCAATAATTTTGGAATATCTGCAGGATCATGCTGTAGATCTCCATCCATTGATATGATAATTTTTCCTTCTGCATGATCGAATCCTGCTGCTAAGGCAGCTGTTTGACCAAAATTTTTCTTCAATTTGACAATATTTACATGCTTATCTTTTTTGTGTAATTCACAGAGAATCTGATAGGTTTTATCACTGCTTCCATCATCAACAAATATCAACTCATAACTTTTTTTCAATTTTTTTAAAGTTTCGGTCAAACGCTTATACAACTCCTCTATATTCTCTTCCTCATTGTAAAAGGGAACCACTATTGAAATTTCTGGTTCTTGTATATTTTTCATTTTAATTTAAATCTCTGTAATTTATTAATTGAATATTTTCTTCCTCAATTATTTCCTTTACTTTTAAATCAATTAAGGCTTCCAGCTCCCTTTCCCTTTCCTCTTTTAGATAATAAGATCCGTATTCCTGTTCTATTTTTATATAATCATTATCAATTATTCCCGGATGCACCATTATTTCTGTAACTCCGTCTGGAATTGAAGTAAGGATTTTTATGAGATTTTTACTATTCATTCTACCACTCCCACAAATACCATAAAATCTGTCAGGAATCAATATACCTGCTTTTAAAATATTCCTTTTCATTTTTCTATTTAAACAGGACACAACCATGCTCTTTAAAGAACGGACAATATCAAAGGAGAGACAAAATTCATTAATAAATCTTATCTTTGGAATTTTGTATTCCTTTGCCAATTTAATAACAATTCCCATAATTTTTGGAATTGAATGAATGTGTTTTTCACTATCGAAATGTGTAATTTCAATTCCTTCATCCAATACCTTCTCAATTTGGGCTCGGAACTCTTTTTCAACTTGTTCTGCTTCAATTTTTCCAAGAATGAATTTTTTAATAAAAGGATATATTGTTAGAAAATTGCCGTTTTTATTCAATAAACTTGAAACTTCCTCGGGTCTCCTCACAGGTTTTCCTCTAATTATATTCAAATGAATTCCCACTCCCAGGGTCTTATTCTCTTTTGCCAATTTAACAGCATTTTCAAAACCAGGCATGTTCGGAATCAATGTGGTGCTTGTTAAAATCCCCCTTTTGTGGGCAAGTATAATTCCTTCATTTATACCATTCGTTAATCCAAAATCATCCGCATTTATAATTAATCTTTTCATGAATTTATTTACTTAAAAGAGACATGGCATTGGAAATGGTTAGTTTTAAATCCCTGAATGAACGAATCTGAAATAATCTTCTGAAAATATAGGAGGGTCGTAAATAGAATTCTCTCACTGCTCTTCTCCTTAACCTCCAGATTTCCTCTCTCTTCAACTCCTCTGTTTCTATAATCGGAAATTCAGTGCTATCAAAATTTAATGCATCAGGCGAGATCCATCCCTTTGCTATTGCCTCCTGCCTGAGCTTTGTTCCCACATCAGGAGTTGCAATTGCAAATGAAGCAATATCTAATTTAAGACTCTTAGCCAGCTCAATAGTTTTCAGAATAGACTCCCTTGTCTCTCCAGGAAGTCCTATTATGAAATAACCCAGAATTCTTATTTTGTATTTATTCAACAAATCAACCACTTTTTTAATTTGTTCAACAGTAATCATTTTTGAATATTTTCTCAAAATTGAATCATCTCCACTTTCTATGCCAATTGAAACTGTATGACATCCTGCTCTCTTCATCCAATATATTTTCTCTTCATCCATGGACTTAATATCAGCATTACAGCTCCATGTAAATTCTAACCCATTGTCTAACATTTTTCTGCATAATTCAATCACCCTCTTCTTATTTATTGTAAAAGTGGGATCCTGAAATAATATTTCTTTTACTCCCAGTTTTTTTAAATAAATTAATTCTTTAATAACATTATCTACCTCTCTCACCCTATATCCATATGCACCTGCTGTGCAAAAAGCACAATTGTAAGGGCAACCAAGTGATGTAATTACAACAGTAAATGGAAATTTTTTTGCAATAGGAATTTTATATTTTTTAAAATCAAAAAGTTCATGTCTTGGAATAGGAACCGAAAATTTCATGGGTAATCTTTCCTTATGCTCAATTAACTTCCCATCCTTTCTATAAACAAATCCTTTCAATGGGCTTGAACAACTATCTTCTATAAAATGAATAAAATCCTTTTCAGTAAAATCAATCAGAACACCATCAATGAAATCATATGTATCCATAAATTCCTTGTAAATAAATTTCATTATTCCAGCACTTACAATTATTTTTATATGTTTTTTTTCATCTTTTATTTTTTTCATCAATTCTAAATCTGAAATAAGAGTAGCTGTTCCTGTGGTAAAAATTATTGCTTTATAATCTGAATCCAAGACTCTTTTTAAACATTCATCTGAATTTATTTTGTTAATAATTGCATCTATTACATTAACTCTGTATTTATCACTTAATATCCCGCTTAAAACTATCAAATCCTGGGGAGGCCAGTAATAATCCGCCTTAGATGAAAAACTGCAGTAATAATCTCTAATATAAAGTCTATCCCCTGGAGGATTTAAAAGAAGCACAGAATCCATGAAAACTCCTATTCAGAATAATATTCAATCATTCTAATTATAGCTTTCTCACATACTTTACAATAGGGTTTCACTCCTTTTGAAAACATTATACAATCAACCATGGAGCGATAAAGACCTTTAGCAGAATATCCAGCGCCTTCAAAAGCTCCGACTATACCATAATTTTTACTTCTTTTCAAAAACTCATCAATCTTTTTTGCATGTTCTCTCGAAAGTTTATCGGATTTTTCCTCGAGCTTTTCTATTTCCTCTCGTGGCGCCTTCTTCCTTTTCATTTCTGCAATCTTTTTATTTAATTCTCTACGAATTTTCTGATATTCATTATCCATTTTCTCAAAATCTTCTTTTTCCCATGGAGTTGGGATTTTAACTCCAGAAGAACACAGGGATTTCCACTTTAAATTTTTTGGATCAAGCAGAGCTGTTATATTTGGTTCAACAGGTTCAATTCCTCTTGGATAAAACTCACTATAAGCTACTGAGGATGTATAATATTCATCAGCAAGACCAGCGAAGGAATGTCCGAATTCATGCAACAGGATGTAATTAGTCCAGTAATTATCAGATATAACTGTACAATATAAATTGTAAATCCCTCCGCCTCCATAACGCTTAGTATTAACTAAAATTATCACTGCGTCATAAGGAACATTGCTTATAATATCTCTAAGTGTTTTATTATCTTCAGTTAAAAGATATCTCTGAGAACCAAGGGAGTTAAATGTCGCATTTAGAATCGTATTCTTATAACTTCCATAAGTGGGCTCATCGCATCCGCTTTCCTCTGAAGCACTGAAGGCTCCCCATATATTAAACCTGTCTTTATGCGATTTATACGGCTCCTGTTGAAAAAAGACTTTAATCAGTCTTTTCACATCTGAGGAAAACTTCTTCTCCTCTTTTTTCGTATATCCTTCTGCTACAAATACAATATCAACTTTATTATGAGGATCACCGTTCTTTAAAAATTCAAATATTTTCACTCTTCTTGCAGGTGATTCTCTAATAATATCTATTCCATTTGGATCAATAACTTGTGCGAAAATCTGATGCAGGAGGTTATTTTTGTCCCTTTTCTCAATTGTAAATATAATTTTATTTTTAGGATAAGGAATAAGAATGGATTCGTGATAAGTTCTTTTAATTCCTTTTAGAGCAGGGGTAGTTGTTTTATATTCTCCAAAATAACTGTCAAAACCCTTTGAAAAAATCATCTGATTTGTTGAGTAATCATAAATTTTCACAAAGTAGCGACCATTATTAAAATGATCGAGTAAATTACGAGTACTTCCAGCCCAGACACCCTGCTCATAAACCTTATCAAGCGTAATAAATTCCTTTTTAGCATTACCAATATGATAATAATCAATTCTCATTGTTCTGTTGATAAAGAAATCATCAAAATTAACAACAGTCTGCGAAATTAAAAGGCAGTTGAAAAGGAAAAGAAAATATTCAATCAATAAGATTTTCTTCATTATTTTCCTCCTGAATTTAATTTAGAAACCATAATTTATCCCTAAAATAAAACTTCTCCCTGGCTCAAAGGGTGAATAGGGATCTGGCCTTGCTTTGTATTCCCTATTAAAAATATTTGCAATATTAAAATAAAATTGCATTGATGGACTAAAATAAATCCCAGTCTTAAAATTAAAAACACTGAATTCAGGAATTCTGATTTCAGCAGGACCAGGATTATTTTTTTCTTTCTGGAATATTCCATAAATCTCTCCCCAAAATTTTCCCTTCCACAATTTAGTCCCGAGAATTAACCGAGTAGGTGGAATATCATTAAGCCAGTTACCAGTTTTTAAACTTTTCCCTTTATAAGAATGAAAATTCCCAAAAATTTTCCATCCAGTCACTGGATAATATTCCAATTCTAACTCAATCCCTTTTATTTCTCCTTTCTCTATATTATTGTACGTATAAATCCCCTTTTCCTTTTCGTAATATTCTATCATATTGTTAATTGTATATTTAAAAAGATATAAACCTCCAAAAATCCTTTTCCCTATGAACTTCATACCAGTATCAATATTTAAACTAACCTCTGGCCTTAAGTCAGGATTCCCTATTATATATCCTCTACCTGTAATCCCAGTATAAAATAATTCATTTAAACTTGGAAAACGATAGGCTCGTGAAAGATTCCCAAAAAAAGTAAATCCATATGGTAAACTCCATGATGCTCCAATAAAGCCTGTCCATGTACTCTTTGAAGTTTCAAATTTTGTTAATGATGAAGTCTTAGAAACTTTTGTTTTAAGAAAATCAATCCTTAAACCTCCTGCAAGATCCAGATTACTACTCCACGAATAATCAGCTGAAATAAATAGTCCCACATCATTTCTCCACCCATTTCTAATTGGATATATAAGCCTTTTTCTTATAATTTCGCCTAATGAATTGAAATAGGTGTCCTCATTTTTTGCTTCAACTTTAGCTCTCCCAAAGATATCAATTCCTCCTGTGAGTCTTAAATCTTCCATTATTTTTTTACTATATGTAAATTGGAACCCATAATTTTTGCTCTTATTTAATGCATAGGATTCTTTTTCCTTGAAGGACGAAATTTTTTCCTTTCTTGTTTCCAGAGAATTTGGATTAAAATATGCCCTAAAGGAAAAATCCCCTCCCAGAATAAATTTTTTCTCATTCCAGTGGAAAATTATCAGATTCTGTCTCTCTTCCGGATACCATGTGGGTTTGGTTGAGCTATTTATTTTAGGTTTTCCAATATCACGACCAATTTCTCCTATATAGCTTAAACTTATATTTCTATTCTCTGACTTATAAATTGTTTTAAATGTAAGATTAAAACTTGAAAAATGAGACATTAAAATCTCACCAGATGGAGCATGATAGTTTTCTCCATCCCTTCCCTGAAGAGAAAAATAAAAATTAAAATTCTTCATTCTTTTACCAAAGGAAATTCCAGCTTTTTTCTCTTTATTATTAGTATTAAAATTGAGATAGATTCTTCCTTCAAAATCCCTTAGAAAATTTTCTTTTGTTAATATATGAATAACACCTCCTATAGCGTCAGAACCATAAAAAACCGAGGAAGGACTCCTTAATACCTCAATCTTCTCTATATCATAAGGATTAAGAAAAGAAGCATCAGGACCTGTTCTTCTATCGCTCCAAATTCTTGAATTATCAATCAAAATCAAAACCCTTCTACGAGCCAGACCTCTGATGCTCGGGACCTTATTAAAACCTCCTATTCCTATATTGGAAACGCCTGGATTATCAAAAATTGTATCCGCAATGTTTGTTGGCATTTTCTCATTGATACTTTCTCTTGTAATAACAGTCTCTGCTGCTGGAACATGAGTCAAGGGTTCAGGATAGCGCATTGCTGTAACAACAATTTCCTCACTCTGTCTGATATATGGCACAAGCATAATAATAATTTCCCTTGAGTAATCTTTATAAGTTAAAACAATTTCCTTCCCCATGTATTCCTCATGAGTAACAGTCAGGCGAATTTTTCTTTTTCTGTCAATCTCAAGACTGAAATAACCATTATTATCAGTTATAGCTTTCCTTGATTTATAAAAAACATAAGCTCCTTTTAATGGTTTTCCATCAATTGTAATAACTCTGCCCTTAATTATAATTCCAAAACAATAAATAGATGAGAGTATTAAAACTATTAAAATTCTAAAAAATTTAATCACTTCTATTTCCCTAAAAAATATTAGATGTCATAATTAAAATATAACAAAAAAGAAAATATATTTGTCAAACAAAAAAAATTTAGTAGAATTTAAGGTTATAAAAATACAGGAATGGAAATATTAACATATTTCTTAATGGGAATTGGACTTGCCATGGATGCATCTGCTGTATCCATGTCAAAAGGCTTCACCATGAAATCTCTCAATTTAAATAATGCCTTAAAAATTTCCCTGCTTTTTGGCTTTTTTCAGGGTTTTATGCCAGTGATTGGGTGGTTAATAGGACTAAATCTAATACATTTGATTACAGGCTTTGATCATTGGATAGCTTTTGGTATTTTAAGTTTCATAGGTCTTAAAATGATATATCAATCAACTAAAAAACATCCAGATATAGAAAAGGATTATGATCACTTCAGTTTTAAAATATTATTATTCTTAGCAATTGCGACAAGTATTGATGCTTTTGCTGTTGGATTAACGCTTTCCTTTCTCAAGACTTCAATCCTCCTGCCAGTCTTAATTATAGGTATAACAACATTCACTTTGTCTTTTGGAAGCACTCTAATTGGATATAAGATCGGGAAATTTCTCGAAAGAAAAATGGAAATTTTTGGAGGTTTAATTCTTATAGGTATAGGAATAAAAATATTGTTAGAACATCTATCTTAAATTCCTGGTCATCCTTTAATTACAACAATAGGCTTCATCCGAGCAACTTTTTTAGATATCTTTGCTCCTGCTATTGCCTCCACAACCATTGAAACATCTTTATATGCCTCTGGCATCTCCTCTTTAACAGTTCTGCTATCAGCTGCTTTAACCAGAATTCCCTCTTTTTCTAATTCATTAGTTATTGATCTTCCACGAGCCCTATTAATAGCTTTATGCCTGCTTAAAACTCTTCCTGCGCCATGACAGCTTGAACCAAAGGTTTCAGACATTGCTTCTCTTGTTCCTACCAAAAGATAGGAATATCTACCCATATCTCCAGGAATTATAACAGGCTGACCCATTGAGCGATATTTTGCAGGTAATTCTGGATGACCCGGAGGAAAAGCTCTTGTAGCTCCCTTTCTGTGAACAGCTAAAATTCTTTTTTTACCATCAACAATATGCTCTTCTTTTTTTACTATATTATGGGCATGGTCATAAATCAACTCGAGTCCCAGTTCTTCTGGAGAGGCATTCAGAGCCTTACATATTGCCTCCCTTGTCCAGTGCATTAATATTTGTCGATTCGCCCATGCATAATTTGCTGCACACTTCATAGCAGATATATAATCCTGACCCTCAGGAGAATTAATTGGAGCACAGGCAAGCTGTCTATCCGGTAGGACAATATTATATTTTCTTAGAGCCCTCCCCATAACCTCTAAATAATCAGTTGCAATTTGGTGCCCAAGCCCTCGAGATCCAGTATGAATCATTATTGTAATTTTATTTTTTTCGAGATTAAATTTTTTGGCTAATCCATAATCATAAATCTCATCTACATATTGAATTTCTAAGAAATGATTACCTGAACCAAGTGTGCCCAATTGCTGAGCACCTCTTTCAAGGGCTTTATAACTCACTTTCTCAGGATTTGCACCTTCAAGACATCCGTAAGATTCTGTTGCCTCTAAATCTTTTTTAAGCCCATAACCCTTTTCAACAGCCCACTTAGCTCCTCTTGCCAATACCTCCTTTTCTTCAGAATGAGTTAAACGCAATTTTCCTCTGGATCCCACTCCTGTTGGAATGTGACGATAAAGAGCCTCCACAAGTATTCTTTTTTTATCTTCTATATCCTTCAAATATAAATTTGTAACCAATAATCTTACACCACAATTGATATCAAATCCTACTCCCCCTGGTGATACAACCCCGCTCTCCCAATCAGTTGCAATTACACCACCTATAGGAAGACCGTATCCATAATGAATATCTGGCATGGCAAGGGAAGCTTTTACAATACCAGGAAGCATTGCCGCGTTTCTAACTTGCACAAGAGCTTCGTCTTCCACTGTCTGGGTCAGAAGATCTCTCGAAACAAATATTATGCCCGGAACTTTCATTCTTGAATCTACATTTTGAGGGAGTAGCCATTTATATTCGCTTATTCTTTTTAATTTTTCTTTCATTTTAAACTCCTCTATAAATCAAATAGTACTTTTGCTTCCCATTTATTATTCTTTTTCACTATTTCCAAATTATGATAAGTTACAGCTTTAATTTCTCTTTCAATTTTCTGATTCTCTATCTTATCTCCTCTTATTAAAGCCTCTATCCTATAAGGTTCAATTCTCAAGATCTGAAAGTCCACAAAATATATTTTATAGGCATCATAATAAAAAAGCAATTCATTTAACCATTTAAATAAAAGTTCTTCCCAGTTCTCTCCCTTAAGTCTGACCATAAATTCCTCTTTTGGCTTAAAGTTCTCCGATGCAGAAAATAAATTGAACATTCCCATTGCTGAATTAATAAAAATTTCGGAAATATCTTTTCCACTTACTACCATACCCATATCTGCTGTTGTTGAAAAATATTTATAATGTTTCATTTTTAATATTTCAAAGAAGATAATATTTCCTTTATTTTTGCCTCGAATTCCTTTCTTTTTAAGGCTAATCTAATATTAGCTTCAATGAATCCAAATTTGTTTCCCACATCATAACGTCTTCCCTCAAATAATAGACCATAAACTGGTCTCTTTTTAGATAAAAGCCCAAATGCATCCGTCAATTGGATTTCACCTCTGCTATCTGGTTTTGTTCTTTCAAGTTCTGAGAAAATATCAGGTTCAAAAACATACCTTCCAATTACAGCTAAATCTGAATAAGCTCGTTCAGGACCAGGCTTCTCAATAACATCTTCAATCTTAAATACTCTATCAGATATCTGTCTTGGTTTTATAATGCCATATCTCCATGTTCCTTCCTCATCCACTCTTTCCAGTGCCACAACTGAACATGAATATTCAGAATAAACTTCTACAAGCTGTTTTAGGCACGGGATTTCAGAGTCTATTATATCATCAGGGAGTAAAACTGCAAAGGGCTCATTATTTACAAAATCCTTGGCTAAGAGCACAGCATGACCAAGCCCCATCATTTCTTTCTGTCTAATGTAAACAATTTTAGCTAAATCAGAAACCTTCTTAACTTCCTCAAGTAAATCCCTTTTATCCTTTTCCTCCAAAACCTTTTCAAGCTCGGGATTTTTGTCAAAATAATCCTCTATCGAACTTTTATTTCGACTTGTAATGATCAAAATCTGATCCATACCCGAAGAGATAATCTCTTCAATTCCATATTGAATAAGAGGCTTATCTACAACGGGCAACATTTCTTTAGGTATTGCTTTTGTAACAGGAAGGAATCTCGTTCCAAAACCAGCTGCTGGAATAACTGCTTTTTTTATCATTTTCCCTCCTTTTTTAGTAATTCTCCTATTAATTTTAATAAATCTTCTTCCTTAAAAGGCTTTGGCAAAAACTTAATTTTTGAAGCTCTAATAAATTCCTGAGTTCTATCACTAAGCATATCACCAGAAGTCAAAATAATTGAATCAGGACTGAATATTCTTGTATCTCTTATAGTCTTATATAACATTTTCCCATCCATTCCTGGCATTCGAACATCAGAAATTAAAAAATCAAAACTTTTTTCCTTCAAAATCTCAAAAGCTTCTCTTCCATCCTTGGCAATTTCCACTTCGCAACCGTGCTTTTTAAGGATATATTTAAATAATTGAGCTACAGATGGCTCATCTTCTACAACGAGAACTCTCTTCTTTACTCTCAATTCTCCTGCAGGAGGTGTAATCTCTTTTTTCTCCTTTTTCTCTACTTCTTTTATTGGCAATTCTATGTAAAAAACTGTCCCCTCCCCTACTTTTGATTCTACATTAATTTCCCCTTCATGATCCTCGACTATTCTTTTTACTATAGCAAGTCCAAGACCTGCACCTTTAGTATCTTCCTTAGTGGTGAAAAAGGGCTCAAAAATTTTAGGAAGTATTTTTTCAGGAATACCTGGACCATCATCAGCAACCTTTAAAATCACCTTTGAGTTTTTTAATTTTGTTTCAATAGTTATTTTTTTCCCTTTTCCCTGATTAACAATCGCAAAATGAGCATTATTTATTAAATTTAATATAACCTGTTGAATCTGATGCCAATCAGCTTCAATGCTTGGAAGAGAGGGTTCAAGTTTTTTTTCAATTATAATGTTATCCAGTTTTAAATCATATTCCTTTATTTCTATTGTCTTCTCAATTATCTGATTTAAATTAACCAGCTTTTTCTCTGTGGTTTTACCTCTTACAAGGCTTAAAAGGTTTCCAACTATCTTATGGCATCTTTGGGCATCATTATAAATTCTCTCAATCATTTCCTTTTTTGTGCCTTCCACTTCTTCACTCAATAGAAGACCGGAAAATCCAATCACTGCAGAAAGAGGATTATTTAACTCATGAGCTATACTTGCTATCATTTCACCAAGAGTTGATAGCTTCTCAGAGCGTATAATTTGTTCTTCCAGTCTCCTTGTTTCAGTCAAATCCTTGAAAAAAACAATTGCTTTTTTTTCCTCTGGAATATAATTAAGACTCATCTCAACTTCTTTAATTTCTCTCTTCTTATCAAAGATTCTAAATTGAAGCCTGTCATTTTCATAATTACCCTGCATCTGCTCAAGGCAGAATGAATAAACCTGTGCTTTCCTGGTTTCAGTAACAAGATCTATTAGGTTTATCTTACCTTCAAGTTCTTCTTTCTTATAGGATGTCAAATTTTCAAATTCTCTATTAACTTTAAGAAAAAATAATTTTTTATCCACAATTGCAATCGGAAAAACGCTATTTTCAAAGACCGCATCTGTGAGATGAGGTTTCTCTTCCTTTTCCCTGAATATATTTACCACATTAACCTTTCCCTCAAAATGAATTACTTTTGAATCTCCCTCGAGCCATACCACCTTCCCGTCCTTTTTTAAAAAAGGAATCTCAATTTCTTTTAACCCGCCTTCCTTTAAAATCCTTTCAAAATATTTTAAGAACTTCTTTTGATAATCCTCTGGTATAAATTCAGTAATGTGGATATCTAGAATTTTCTCAAGAAGTAAACCGAAGGAATTCTGAAAGCTTTCATTTGTATATGTTATGTATCCCTTCTCATCAAGAACTATTATGAAAAGATCAGATAAATTTATAAGATTTTCAAAAAAACTATTTTTTCTCATTGTTTTCCCCTTTTAAAAAATATATGTAAAACTAATATTCGGAGCAATAATTTTCATGCTATGAATTCCTGGCATCCCCCTCCCAATAATTTCATTCATTGAAATTCTCCTTTTTTTACCAGCCATATACTCAACTCCAAGATCAATTATCAAATCTTCGGTTTTGAAGCCCAGCCCGAGGGTTAATACATTAAAGGTATAAGTTGGAAGCAGAATATTCAATGTTTTATTCGGGCCTGGAGCTGGGTCAAAGTAATAACCACCTCTTAATGCTATTTTTTTCGAAAGAGAATATTCAAATCCGATACGATATTGAATTTTATCCTTCCAATCAAACTTCATTTTATTCATTTCTTCTGATTCAAAAAGTTCTTTCCAGCCAAAATCATCATAATATGTATAGATTTCCTTCACTACACTCCATCTTGTCCAATGAATATCTCCAGTGATTATTAGATTCTCAGATGGTTTCAAAGCTATTCCTCCACCAATCCACATTGGCCATGTAATATCTCTCCTGAAATTTGATTCTGGGTTAAAATCAAGAAAAGATAATAAAGGAATCTTAGCCCTCCCATCGAAGTCTATTTTAACAGGAGTTTTTAAAGAAAATCCTAAACTTAAAATCTTAGAAGGTTTAATTAAAATCCCAAATGTTGCTCCATATCCATATCCACCTGAATCTTCCTCATATTGTCCTAATTCCTCAAAAGCAGGCATTTTTAATGCCAGCATTCCATAATATACATTTATTGTTGCACCAAGTGAAAGATACTCATTTAACTTAAAAGAAATAACAGGAGAAAATGCTAACACACCAATTCTCCCATACCATTTTAGGGCCTGACCACCTGTTAATTCTTTTAAATCATTTCCATCCCATCCAGCTCCGGTATGAGAAGGCATATAAATTGCGAATCCTGTATAAAGTTTTTCTGTTATAGGTCTACAATAGAAAACCATTCCAGAAAAGTAATGATTATTAATAGTATTTGCACTTATATCTATCCCTAAAAATGGAAATTTGTATTTATAAGAACCAAAAGAAATATTATCATTCAAAAAAAATCCCATTTTTATGGTATCAATTTGGGTTAATCCAGCTGGATTCCAGAATATTGCACTGAAATCATCTGCCAATCCCACAAATGCCCCTCCCATACTTGATGCCTTTGAACCGAGGCTGTTTAAATTAAAACCATTTCCAAAGACAAACATACAACTTAGTGAGAAAAGAGCGATAACATAATAGAATCTTTTAATTATTCTCATTAGCTTTTGAAAATAATATATTATCTGACGGAATTGATGTCAATATTAAAATGAGACTGCTACTTGAATTCTTAGTGTATTATCTTTCAGCTGTAAATCCTTTTCCTTATTAAACTGATACTCCACTTTAAATGCAATATTGCTAACTGGATAATAATTTAAACCAATAGTCCATCTCTCTCTTTTTTTATCTATCCCAGCACCTTCCTTCAAACCAGGAATAAATCCTTCTCCATGAAAGGGATCCTTATAATTTAAGAACTGATAACTGAACACAGGACTGAAATTTCCAATTGAAAATGAAAAAATTATAAAATAGCCTTCTGCCTTACCCTTTTCATAGGGAATCCTATTTTCAATATCTGCTTTTGAGTATTCAGCAAGTAATATTGTTTTTGCATTCGACCATATCAAATCAATTCCTTTCAAATTCAGATTTAAATTATTTTCTGAATTATATTTACCCTTATATTGAGAAAATCCAATTTTTAGACCTTTTCCAAGAGAGACACTAAGCCTGCCACCTTTGGCTTTATCCTTATTATTATCCCTGAATTGCCTACCCCCACTTATGTCTTTTCCTTCTCCAAGACCATTTGTTAGATAAACTGAGTATGAAACAATACCATATTTTCCATCAATAGATACTCCAATATCAGTCCACGGCACAGGAATAATATTTTCATGAGAAAGAGGAAGATTTATTAATCTCATTTGATTTGGTCTATGAATCTGATTGAGCATTCCAAAGGGAACTAAAAATGCACCTAATTTTAAATTAAAAAAAGCTCCTCCTCGAAATCCTACCCAGGCCTGCTCAAGAAAAAAATCAGATAATGCATTTTCTGTCCTAACTTCTGAATAAAAATAGAATTTAGAATCAAATTTTCCACTAAAATTCAATGAAAAATAACTATTTAAAATATCTCCATTTGGATTAATACCTTCCTTTTGAGACTTTATGTAATCAAAGGAAAAATATCCTCCATATTTTATTTCACTCAAGATAAAACTATTAGTTAAAAGAAAAAGGGCAATAAAAAACAAAATTCTAATTAATCTCATGTCTTTACTTATTTAAAGGCATTTCTTTCCTCTGTCAAGTCTTGAATTATTTTATTTTGATTTTAAGTTATATCCTTTACTTCAAAAAGATTCCCATTATAATCGCGAATAAATAGATAGTAAGAATTTTGTTTTGGAATTTTTGTATAATCAATACCCATTTTTTCTGCTTTTAAAATAAGCTTTTCCCTATCCTTTACCTCAATACAGACATGGGGAATAGAATTTTTATCACCCTTATACTTCTCGTCAATAAAAATCTCTACCCTGAATTGATCATTTGAATAAACAATCACTTTATAATTCACTTTTAGATTAAAAATTTTTTGAGCCATCTCAGCAGAAACTTCAAAACATCTAAGTTTATTTAAGCCCAGAAATTCCTTGTAGAATTTATCAGCCTTTTCCTCTGAATTATTGATTAAAGCCATATGATTTATTTTCATTTTAAATCTCCTTATTTTTTAATTAAAGGCAATTTGATTTCTTCTAATCTTTATGTTATAAGCCTCCTTGTGGAGAAGGATAAAAAAATTCTTTTAGCCCTTTCAACTACTCGCCAGTCCCGAAAAACAATTGAATACGCATTAAGCTTTGCTGAAAAGGAATCCGCATCTCTTATTGCCCTATTTGTTGTGGATCCTGACTTGCCAGAACTTATTTTCGGTAAATTAACAGATATTGGCTTCTTAGGGGAAAAACCAGGAGAAGAAGTTGTAAAAGCTCTTTTAAAAGAGTACCGTTTAAGGGCAGAAGAGAAGTTAAAAGAAATTAAGGACTTAGCAGATGAAAAATGTATTGAATGTAAAACAATTATGAGAACAGGGAACTTCGCAGAGGAATGCCTGAAATTTATTAATGAACAAAAACCAATTTTAGTTGTGTTAACAAGAGCTAAGAGATCCAATATTTCTCGCTTTCTTTTTGGTTCAGCAGTAAACGAAATAAAGAAAAAATCTTCAGTTCCCATTAAAATCGTAAAAGAAGATTAAATCCACCATATGATTCTTTTCTCCCTCTTATCAAGTCTATGAATTCCCTCTTTTTTAGCATATTCTATTGCTTCATTATATTCTTCAGGTGTAATTCTCCTATTAAGATACAAGTCAGAATACACTTCTCCACAGGGATAATACTGATCCATAATATTCACATATGTATTTTTAGAAATCTCCTCAGCAATGAATTTCATTATTTTCTCTGTTCCTGCTAAACCATTTGGTAAAACAAGATGTCTTATGAGAAGCCCTCTTTCTGCTATTCCTTTCTCATTAATCACAAGATCTCCAACTTGATTATGCATTTCCTTGATAGCCTTTTTCGCCACTTCTGGATAATCTGGAGCATGTGAATATTTCTTTGCTACTTCTGAATCTGCATATTTAAAATCCGGCATGTATATATCAATTATTCCATTTAAAATTTTTATTGTCTCCAATGAATCATAAGCGCCTGTATTATAAACAAGCGGGACTCTTAACCCTTTCTTTATTGCAATCTCAAGCGCCTTTAAAATCTGAGGAACATAATGGGTTGGAGTCACAAAATTTATATTGTGACAACCGAGCTCCTGAAGTTCAATCATCATTTCCGCCAATCTCTCAAATGTAATTTCTCTGCCTTCTCCTTCATGGCTTATTGAATAATTCTGACAGAAAATGCATCTCAAATTGCAGTGCGTTAAGAAAATTGTTCCGGAACCATGCTCTCCAACAAGCGGACTTTCCTCTCCAAAGTGGGGGTTATATGAGGACACCATAGGTAAAAAACCACCCTTGCAAACTCCTTTCTCCCCTTTTAAACGATTAACCCTACAATTTCTTGGGCAAAGACTGCATTCTTCTAAAATGCTCCACGCTTGCTCTATCTTCTCGGATAAAAGACCTTCTTCATAAGTTTTTATATAAATAGGAATGAACATTTATTTCTATTTTTGTATATTTATCTCTATTTTTTCTTTTCTTTTAGAGCTGCTTGTGCTGCAGCCAAACGGGCAATTGGAATTCTGAAAGGTGAACAGCTTACATAATCTAAACCGATTTTATGACAGAATTCAACAGATAGGGGTTCTCCACCATGCTCTCCACAAATTCCAATTTTCAAATCAGGTCTTGTTTTCCTTCCCTTTTCAACTGCTATTTTCATTACCTCACCAACACCATCCTGGTCTATTGTTTCAAATGGATCCTTTTCCCATATACCTTTTTCAAGATATGCAACTAAGAATTTTCCTGCATCATCACGAGAAATACCGAAAACTGTTTGAGTTAAATCATTTGTTCCAAATGAGAAGAATTGAGCTTCTTCAGCTACTTTATCTGCTGTAATTGCAGCTCGTGGAATCTCAATCATTGTACCAACAGTATAATCCACCTTTACTCCATATTTCTTCATTACCTCTTCACCAACTCTTTCCACTATCTCCTTTTGGTGAGCCAACTCATTGACGTGTCCAACCAAAGGAATCATTATTTCTGGAATTACCTTTCCACCTTCTTTTGCAAGTCTACACGCTGCCTCAAAAATCGCTCGAGCCTGAAGTTCTGTAATTTCAGGATAGGTTATTCCTAATCTGCAACCTCTATGACCGAGCATTGGATTGAACTCAAAAAGTGCTTCAACTCTATGAAGTAATTTTTCAAGCTCTTCAATTTTCTTTTTATTCTTTTCTGGATCCTGGAGTTTTAAAGTTGTGATCTCCACCCTTAAATCTTCTTTTGAGGGCAAGAATTCGTGAAGGGGTGGGTCAAGTGTTCGAATTGTCACAGGATAACCCTTCATTTCTTTAAATAACTGATAAAAATCCTCCCTCTGCAAAGGAAGCAGTTTTTCAAGAGCTTTCCTCCTTTCTTCCTCAGATGTACTCAATATCATCTCTTTCATGTAAGGAAGCCTGTCTTCTGCAAAAAACATGTGCTCTGTTCTGCACAATCCAATTCCTTCTGCCCCAAGTGAATAAGCAATTCTTGCATCACGAGGAGTATCTGCATTAGCTCTTACTCTAAGTCTTCTCACCTTATCAGCCCAGGAAAGCAATTTAGTGAAATATTGATATAATTGAGATTTCTCTGGAGGAATTGTTCCCTCTATTACCTGTATTATTTCTGAAGGCTTTGTTGGCACATGGGCTAATATTACTTCTCCTGTAGTTCCATCAATTGAAATCCAGTCTCCTTCTTTTACCATCTTCCCATTTACCTCAAAATACTTTTGTTCCTCATTAATTCTTAAAGCACCACATCCAACAACAGATGGCTTACCCATTTGACGACCTACAATTGCAGCATGGGAAGTCATACCTCCAACTGCAGTTAAAATTCCCTGCGAAACACTCATTCCATGAATATCATCAGGCGAGGTTTCTGATCTAACAAGAATAACTCTTTTCTTATCATTTACCCATTTAACAGCATCTTCTGCTGTGAAGACAACCTGACCTGTAGCTGCACCTGGTGAGGCTGCAAGTCCTTTAGCAACAGCAGGATATTTTTCCTTTTCCTTTGGGTCAAAAACAGGGTGAAGCAACTGATCTAAAGCCTGGGGCTCAACGAGTTCAAGTGCTTCCTCCTCTGTTATTATTCCTTCTTCAACCATGTCCACTGCAATTTTAACAGCTGCTATACCTGTTCTCTTTCCGCTTCTTGTCTGTAACATATATAATTTTCCTTCTTGAATTGTAAACTCAAAGTCCTGAACATCTCTATAATGACGCTCCAGTCTATCTGTAATTTCTTTTAATTGGTCATATACCTCTGGAAGAACTTCCTTAAGCTTAGTTAAAGGCATTGGGGTTCTGACTCCAGCAACTACATCCTCACCTTGTGCATTTAAAAGGAATTCTCCATAAAATTCCTTCTCTCCGGTTGCTGGATTTCTTGTGAAACCAACCCCTGTCCCAGAAGTGGGACCATAATTTCCAAATACCATTGTTTGAATATTTACTGCTGTTCCTAAATTATGAGGTATATTATTTAATTTCCTATATACTATTGCTCTTGGATTATTCCATGATTTAAAGACTGCTTCAATTGCCATTTTTAATTGAACGAAAACATCTTGGGGAAAGTCTTTCCCGCTTTCTTTCTTCACCAGTTTCTTATATTCAGAAATCAATTTCTCAAGATGTTTCTCATCTAATTCGTAGTCATACTTAACTCCAGCCTCTTTCCTGATTTTCGAAAGAATCTCTTCAAATTTTTGCTTTGGTATACCAAGAACAACATCCCCGAACATGTGTATGAATCTTCTGTAACAATCAAGAGCAAATCTTCGATTACCTGTCTTCTTTGCAAGCCCTTCCACAGTTTCATCATTTAAACCCAAATTTAAAATCGTATCCATCATTCCAGGCATTGAAAATTTAGCACCTGAACGAACTGAAAGAAGAAGGGGATTTTCTCTGTCACCAAATTTTTTGTTATTCACTTCCTCAAGTTTCTTTAGATTTTCAAGAATCTCCTTCATTACTTCCTCTGGAACTTTTTCATCATTCTGATAGAAAATATTGCAAACTTCTGTTGAAATAGTAAAACCAGGAGGCACAGGAAGTCCAGCATTTGTCATTTCTGCTAAACCAGATCCCTTTCCCCCAAGAATATCCTTCATATCCTTATTCCCTTCAGCTCCACCAGGTCCAAAGAAATATACATACTTTTTCTTCATTTTGCCCTCCTCAAGCTATGAAATACAAACAGTATATATTACATCCTATAATATGAAAAATCAATAGTTTGACTTTAACCCGATTCATACGATATCATTAGATTGATGAATAGTATAAAACGAAAAATTATTGAATTTTTTGAATCTTATGGGAAAAGTGCGTCTAAAAAACAGCTTGAGAAGAAACTTAATCTCTCACCCAGAGAAAAATCGAAACTTAAAAGGACACTTAAGGAAATGGTTAAAGAAGGTATATTGAAGGCGACCCGCAATAGATTTTATCTTCCAGAAAATAGAGGTCTCTTAACAGGAAAATATGTATCCAATCCAAATGGTTATGGATTCGTTGTTCCAGAAAATAAACTTTTAGATGATATATTTATACCTCCTACCAAAACAAAGGATGCTCTAAACGGAGATTTGGTTGAGGTAATTTACACAAGAAAAAGAAAAGGTGGAAAAAACGAAGGTAAGATAATTAAAGTAATAAAAAGGAAAAATGAAAAAATATATGGATATTTTGAGAGGAAATTAAATAGAAACTTCTTAATTCCAATTGACTTCAAGAATTCAAAGGAAATAATCCTTGATAAAATCTCACCTTTTAATCCAATGCCGGGTATGATAGTTGAAGTTGAATTAACCGAGGGATTAAGGGGTAAAGTTACTGATGTACTTGGGTATCCAGATGAAGCTGGAGTTGACTTAAAGGTAATTACCTCTCAGTATTCTCTTTCTGAAAACTTTCCACAAGAGGTAATTCAGGAAGCAAATAAAATTCCTTTAAAATTAAAAAGAGAGGATATTAGAGGAAGGGAGGACTTTAGAAATAAAATTGTAATTACAATTGATGGAGAAGATGCAAGAGACTTCGATGATGCTGTGAGTTTAGAAAAGCTTTCAAATGGCAATTATTTACTGGGAGTTCATATAGCAGATGTATCACATTTTGTAAAACAGGGGTCTAATTTAGACAAAGAAGCTTATAGAAGAGGAAATAGTGTCTATTTTCCTGATAAGGTTCTTCCAATGCTTCCTGAGAGACTTTCAAATCAGGTCTGCAGTTTGAAACCAGGTAAAGACAGATTGACATTTTCTGTATTAATGGAAATCAATGAGCAAGGTGAAATATTAAATTATAGATTTACCCCCTCAATAATTAGAAGTTATGCTCGGATGACCTACAATTCTGTTTTCAAAATTTTACAGAACGACAAGGAGGAGCAGAAAAAATACAAAAATCTCGTAAGTCTTCTATTTTTAATGAGAGAACTTGCTCAGATTTTGAGGGAAAAAAGGATAGAAGAGGGGAGTTTAGATTTTGACTTGGTTGAACCTGAACTCATATATAGAAATGGAACATTGCACGCTATTGGACGCTTTGAACAGAATGAGGCTCACCAGATTATAGAAGAATTTATGCTCGCTGCTAATGAAACAGTAGCATCCTTTCTTGCAGGGAACGATTATCCTCTGCTATTCCGTGTTCATGAAAGCCCGGAAAAACTTAAGCTTGATAAATTAAAGAAACTTCTGCAAAATTTAGGCCTATTGCAAAATGGGAAAAAACCCCTCACCTCTTTTGACCTTCAAAAAATTATTTATAAAGTCCAAGGAAAACCAGAAGAGAAATTTGTTTCATTAAAAATATTGAAATCCCTTCCTTTAGCTCATTATTCTGTTCAAAATGCAGGACACTTTGGATTAGCAAAGGAATTTTATACTCATTTTACATCTCCTATAAGAAGATACCCTGATTTGGTTGTTCACAGAATCTTAAAGAAGGCTTTAAAGGGAGAAAAAATAAACAATCTTCCATTGGATAAAATCGCTGAACATTGCTCTGAAACAGAAAGGAATGCTGAAGATGCAGAAAGAGATTTAATTGAATGGAGAATTATCAGATTTCTCAGATCAAAACTTGGAGAGGTTTTTACAGGAACTATTATGGATATTGCAAAAGAAGGTTTGATAATAGAACTTGATGAATATTTTATAGAAGGAATGATTCATTACAGTGACTTGAGAGACGATTATTATTATAAAATCTCACCTTATGCAATAAAAGGAAAAAGAAAGGGGAAAATATATAAACTCGGAGATAGATTAAAAGTAACTCTTGCTATGGTTGATATTTACAGAAGAAAAGTATTTTTTGTTCCCTCTCGATAAAAATGGAAAAAATAATATTTGACTATACATTTTCCCTTTCACCCCCTCTTGACATAGAAAACGGACTTCAGCTTGAAAACATTAAATCCAGATATAATGAGGCAATCTCTTCATTAAAGAATTTACTAAGGAAAAATCCCGGATTTTTGAATTTACCTTCAATAAATGAACTAAATGAAATGTATAATTTTGCTATAGCCAAAGAAAAACTTTATGAAAATATAGTCTTAATAGGAATCGGTGGGTCAAGCCTTGGTTTTCAGGCAATTTCTCAGGCCCTTTTATCCTATTATCATAACTTATTCGATTCCAAGGAAAGAAATGGAAAACCAAGAGTATTTTTCCTTGATAATATTGACCCATATCAAATAAATCCATTAACTGATCTTATAGATTTCTCAAAAACCTTGTTTTTTGTGATAAGTAAGTCTGGTAAAACAACAGAAACTCTTGCAACATTTCTGATTTTAAGAGAGAAAATTCAGAATGAACTCGGAAATGAGGGAGTAAAGGACCATATAATAGTTATAACTGAAAATAAATCTGATAATGAACTTTTAAAGCTCTCCATTCAGGAGAAATACAAAGTTTTTCCATTTCCAGAACATCTGGGTGGAAGATATTCAGCTCTTTCTATTGTTGCTCTTTTACCCCTTTGTTTCCTAAAAATAAATCCTCAGGAAATTATAAAAGGAGCAAAATCAATTAAGGATAAGATAACTTCTCCCGATCCTGAAGAAAATCCTTCTCTTTTCTCAGCGCTTATATATCTCTTATTTTATAAAAAAGGTAAAAAAATACAAATAATAATGCCGTATTCAAGTAAGCTAGAAAAACTTGGAGAATGGTATTGCCAGCTATGGGCTGAAAGCCTTGGCAAGAAATATACAATTGATGGGCAAGAGATTAACTGGGGACAGACTCCAGTAAGAGTTCTTGGAACAAAGGATCAACATTCACAGATACAGCTTTACATGGAAGGTCCCCGTGATAAAATTATAACTTTCTGGGAAATTGATTCCTACAGTGATGATATCAAAATTCCTCAACTTCCAATTAAATTTTCTTCAATAGAATATTTAGAAAACAGAATGTTGAGTCAGGTTTTCAAAGCAGAAAAAAAAGCAACTGAAATTGCATTGGCTGAAAATAACAGACCTAGTGTAACTTTTATACTACCTGAATTAAATCCTTATTACATTGGACAATTTATTTTAATGCTGGAAATGCAAACTGCACTTGCAGGAGAAATGTTAAATATAAATCCTTTTGACCAGCCAGGGGTTGAACTTGGTAAAAAATACACATTTTCTCTTCTAAATAGGAAGGGTTATAAAAAACCTGATTTACTCGAAATAAAACATTACAGGATATGAACCAGCCATGAGCAGTGAATCTCTAACACATCATCTTGATGCTCTACTATTCTCCTGCGAGCAAACCATAAAAAATCAGCAGGAAATAAAAATAAAATCTGGAAAAAACAAAGTGAGGGGGACTTTATCACTTTATACAAAAAAACAGATAAATCCAAAAAATTCTGATTTTGCCCGAATTATACTCTATCAACCTTTGAGCCTGAAATGGAAAGACAATTTTATTATTCTTGATATTCAAAATGAATCTAAAATCTGTGAAGGTACTGTTTTAAATCCCATGCCTTTAAAATTCCAGCCCAAAAGGAGAAAAATAGAATTTCTTGAAAAACTGAATAAGGATACTGAAACCATGTTACTTGCATTGACTGAATTAAAAGGAGCAAATGGCTTAACAGAATCTGATATCAAGGGATTTGTTAATCTGAGCAAAGGGAAAATTGAAAAAATATGTAAGGAATTGGAAGAAAAAGGGAGAATCAAAATTCTATCATTCTTCCCGCTCTTCATAGTTTCAGAAAGAACAATAGATTTCTATTGCTCAAGAGCTATTAAAATCATTAATAAATTTCATAGAAAACACCCCCTCCGACCAGGTATTACAAGCGAAAAACTCCAAGAGAAACTACAGATTAAAAAAAGAGAGGTTTTTCAAATTATTTTAAAGAGGCTTGAAAGAGAAAATAAAATTAAAATAACTGAGGATTTAATTTCATTGCCAGATTTTAAAATCAGGCCAAGCCCAGAAGAAGAAAAAATTCTCAGAAAAATTGAGAAATTATATTTTGAGGGGAAATTAGCATCCCTTTCCCTTAAGGAAATTAAGAAGGAATTCAATCTCTCTCAAAGGAAACTTGATGCTTTTCTTCATTTATTAACAGAAAGAAATAAAATTATAAAAGTAAAAGATGGATATTTTATTCATTCTCACTGGATTGATGAATTAATATTAAAATTAAAGAACGAGAAAAAAGATAAATTAACAGTTGCTGATTTCAAGAAAATAACCAATTTAAGCAGAAAATATGCAATTCCATTACTGGAATTACTGGATGAAATGGGAATAACTCAGAGGGTCGGTGACCATAGAATAATCTTAATAAAATAACTCTTTATTTTTTGTCTTTATCCTTTTTTTTCTCTGTCTCTTTTTGAAGTGCCTGTTGAAGCTTCTGGGCAAAAAGACCAAACTTTGCTTTTTCCCTATATTGAGTTACTTTTGGCTTCTCCTCTTCATGCTTTTCAGATGATTGGGCCTGAGATTCTTCTTGATAAATTGAAACAAGTTCCTTTCTCGATTCTTCCCACTCTATCTTTTCTTCGATTAATTTCTTTGCTATCTTTGCTTCCTTAGCTGAAATCTCTCTTCCAGGTCTCGCTTTCTTCACCTTTTTGATTTTCTTCTTCTCAGGTTTTGGCTTCTCTCTTTCTACTCTTTCCTCTTTCTCCGCCTCTTCTCTTGAGGGAATTGGCATTGATTCAATAACCTTATATATCTCCTCTTTTCTCTCAAGTTCAGGAACCTTTTCAACAACTCTAACCTCTTTTTCAACTTTCTCTTCCACTACAACTTCTTCTTTTTTCTCCTCTGGTTTTTCTTCTGGAATTATCTTTTTCAAATCTAAATGAAAAATTCCTTCTTCTTTTTCAGAAGGATAAAACTCAGGAAATGTAAGAAGTATTGCCTCTACTTGTTCTAAATCTGTATTCTTTAAAAGGTCAACAATATGATAGAGTCGAAGATAATGAATTCCAAAATTTTCCCTATCTGCACCAAATGTCTGAAAAACAAGGTGTAATAATCCCTGTAAATTTAAATCTTTTCTCTCATCATATAGTCTACTCAAATTTTCAAATATCTCCTCTCCAAGATATATCATCCTATTCACAGCACAGAAACTCGTTTTCTCCTCTCTTACAGTGAAAATTCTATCATTATCCCAGTTGTATGCTTTCCTATAATACATAATTTTTTTCTTTGACTTTTTAATAACAAAATTAAATCTATTATCCTTTTCATGCTCTATGGTCAAGGTTGAGCCTTGAATAACAGCGTGATTTTCAAAAACTTCCTTAAAACCAAGGAGAAAACCATGCTCAGGATAGTAATATACAAGATGCTCTTTACCATCTTCTTTATTCTTAAATAAATATTCTCTATAATTATTGAAATATCGCTGAAGTTCATGAGGTATTCTTATTCCACCCGAGAGAATTTCTCTCCATGTTAAATACAACTTACAAGGAAAAGATTTCTCCCTTTCAAGTCCAAGTTCCTTCCTCTTTTCCTGGATTTCTCTCTTACTGATTTCTCCTTCAGGCATTTCTGCACGTGGAGCAGATAATGGAATTTTACTTTTTAAAGCTTCTAAGTTTTCCTTTAGATTCCACTTTCCCCAATTATCAGGAGAAACAAGAACAAATTTTTTTCTGTATTTGCTTTCAAGTATGTGATTGAGTTCCAGATAAAGAATTTCAGGGCTAATTTGAGGTTTTGAAAAATACTTCTTAATCAACTCCTGAGTTGTAACTGAGTTTTTATTCTCTTTCAAAAACTGCTCAACCTCTGAAATCTTTTGCTCTTCAATCTCACCCTTTGCCTCTGTTAAATACCAATAACCATTCCAACTATAGAATTTATCTGATTTGGATAGTGCGCTTTTTAATCTGGATTCAAGCAATTTTAACTCGTTTTCCTTTAAGGGCAATTCTTCCTGGCGTGGATCCTTTTCTTTTGGTAAAAACTCAACAGGATCGCTTCTACCATCTAGATTACATGGAAGAAGAATCTGAGTCTTAGTCTTTTTCATATAATCCGTATATTTACGAAAAAGTCCACCACCCCTATAATCTACTTCAAGCATCTGACAGCTTAATTTTGGAAATGGAATCTTCCTTACAACCTCAAGAACAACACCACCCTTAAAATGTTCTGTTCCCCTGCTACTGGTTTTTAAAGGCTCATCATAATACTTATAAATCAAATCACCAACCTCATAATCTGAATAGGGATTATAGACCTTAATTGGCTTAGTCCTATCCTCTGCAGTCTTATGAAATGCCAGCTTTAAAGTTAATTCATTCAGGGTTAAAGGAATCCTTTCCTTTTTAAGCAAATTTTCAAGAAATATTAAATCATCCTGAGTAATTTCTAATTTATTTTTATTCTCCATGGTTACTCTCTTCCCATTAATAATATCATAATTGCTTTCTGAACATGAAGTCTATTTTCTGCTTGGTCAAAAACAACAGATTGATGAGATTCAATCACATCATCAGTAACTTCTTCTCCTCTATGAGCAGGAAGACAATGCATGAATACAGCATCTTCCTTTGCTAAGGACATGAGTTTTCTGTTCACCTGATAGGGAGGAAAAATTTTGAGCCTCTTCTCTCTTTCCTGTTCCTGTCCCATAGATGCCCATACATCAGTATAAACTGCATCAGCATCCTTAACCGCACTTTCAGGATCATTTGTTATTTCAATAAGGTTACCAAAATCTTTTGCATTTTCTCTTGCCTTTTCAATTATCTCCTTTTTAGGCTCATAACCAGGAGGAGTTGCAATAGAAATATTCACTCCACATTTTGAAGCAGCAAAAATCAGTGAATGAGCAACATTATTTCCATCGCCAAGATATGCTAATTTAAGTCCCTTTAACTTTCCTTTTTTCTCTTTAAGGGTCATGAAGTCAGCCATTGCCTGGCATGGATGCAGTAAATCACTTAAACCATTTATTACAGGAATATTTGCATATTCTGCAAGCTCCAGAACAATTTCATGTCCAAAAGTTCTAATCATAATTCCATCCACCCATCTCTCCAGATTTCTTGCTATATCCTTTACAGGCTCTCTCTTCCCCATCTGAATATCATTTGGGCTCAGATAAATTGCCTCTCCCCCGAGCTGGAGCATACCAATTTCAAAAGTCACCCTTGTTCTCAGAGAAGGCTTTTCAAATATCATTGCCAGAATTTTATCCTTTAATTTATTTTTATATTTTTCTGGATTTTCTTTTATATCCTGTGCAAGATTGAGAATCTCTTCAAATTCATTTTTTGTTATATCATTTACTGAAATAAAATCTTTCATCTCTCATCCTCCGCAAATTCTAAGGAATAATTCTTGTTCCAGCCCTTTTTATAAGAGCAGCTTTAAGTTTATTTGCTGAAGTAATAAGAACTTCTTTTCCTCCTCCTTCAATAAACTCAATTGCTGCTTTAATTTTTGGACCCATTGAACCAGGAGGAAATTGTCCCTCCTTCAAATATTTTTTTGCTTGAGCAACTGTCATAACCTTTATCTCTTTCTGATTTGGTTTCCCAAAATTAAGATAAACCCTATCAATTGCAGTTAATATTATGAATAAATCAACCTTTACCTCTCTTGCTAAAAGACTTGATGCAAAATCCTTATCTATTACAGCCTCAACTCCCTGAAAAAGTCCTCTCCCATTAATAATTACTGGTATTCCACCTCCTCCTGCTGCAATAACTATTCTTCCGCTTCTGACTAAATCATTTATTATTCTTTTTGGAACAACATCAATTGGTTTTGGAGAAGGAACAACCTTTCTATACCCCCTTCCTGCGTCTTCTATCATTCTCCATTTTTTCTCTCTCATTAATTCTTTAGCTCTATATTTCGAATAAAAAGGACCAACAGGTTTTGTTGGATTTTCAAAAGCAGGGTCATCCCGATCCACAACTACCTGGGTTAAAATTGTAGCGACCTCTTTATCAATGGAATTTTTTCTCAATTCATTTATAATAGCCTTTTCAAGCATATATCCTATACTCCCCTCAGTCATTGCATCACATACTTCAAGGGTAAAGGGAGGAACCTTTGTTACTGCTTCTTCCATCTGAATTAATAAATTTCCTACTTGAGGACCGTTTCCATGAACAATAATCAATTCATATCCCTTCTTAACCACATGAACCATTAATTTTGCAGCTTTCTGAGCATTCCGCATCTGCTCCCATTGCAGGCCTCTCTGGTCTTCTGGTAAAAGTGCATTGCCACCAAATGCAATCAAAGCAATTTTTTGGCTCATCAGAAATCCTTTAATACCTCTTCAAGATTTGGTGAACCTAATTCTTGAAGTTCATAGGTTACCCTTAGAGCTGGCTTATCTGTTTTTATGAGACGGGTTAAATCTATAGGGGTAGCAACTATTACCAAATCACAATCAGCCCGATTAATTGTCTCCTCCAATTCTTTTATCTGCTTTTCTCCATATCCCATTGCAGGAAGAATATTTGTCAGATGTGAATATTTTTCAAAGGTTTCCTTTATACTTCCAACTGCATATGGCCTTGGATCAATTAACTCCTTTGCTTCATATTTTTTTGCTGCAACAGCTCCTGCTCCGTAACTCATTTCACCATGAGTCAATGTTGGACCATCCTCTATTACCAGAACTCTTTTTCCTTTTATTTCGTTTCCATCCTGAATAAATATTGGAGATGCTGCCTCTATTATTTTAGCCTTTGGATTATATTTTTTAATATTTAATTTTATTTGATCAATATTTTTCTTATCAGCTGTATCAATTTTATTTATAACTATTACATCTGCTCTTCTGAAATTCACTTCACCTGGATAATAGGAAATTTCATGACCAGGCCTATGCGGATCAGTAACAACAATTTCCAAATCAGAATGATAAAATGGAAAATCATTATTTCCCCCATCCCATACTATTACATCTGCCTCTTTCTCAGCTTCCCTGAGAATCGCTTCATAATCCACTCCTGCATAAACAATCATTCCATTTCTGAGATGGGGTTCATATTCTTCTCTTTCTTCAATAGTGCATTCATGTTTATCAAGGTCAGAAAAATCAGCAAATCTCTGAACCTTCTGTTTTCTTAAATCACCATAGGGCATGGGATGACGGATTATTACAACCTTTCTACCTTTATTCTTTAATATTAAACTCACCTTTCTGCTTGTCTGACTCTTGCCACAACCTGTTCGAACTGCACAAACAGATACAACAGGAACTTTACTTTCGAGCATTGTTGCCTCTGGCCCTAATAATACAAAAGATGCTCCTTCTGCCATACAAAGAGATGCTTTATTCATTACATATTGATGTGAAACATCACTATAAGAGAAGAAGACTTCGTCAATTTCATATTTTCTGATTAATTCTGGTAATTCCTCCTCAGGATAAATAGGTATTCCATTTGGGTATAAATCACCCGCAAGCTCAGGAGGATATTTCCTCCCTTCAATGTCTGGAATCTGGGTTGCAGTGAACGCCACAACCTGATAATTTTTATTATTCCGAAAATATACATTGAAATTGTGGAAATCTCTTCCAGCTGCTCCCATAATGAGCGCCTTTTTCATCTAAACCTCCTTTCAAAAAAGAAATAAAAATTTTTTAGAAACAAGGATTTAGTATAATATAGCTCAAAAATAAGGTCAACTTAAATACCACTCTATAATGCTAACGGCACTTGGTAAAGACATATTTACCACCT
The DNA here is from genome assembly GCA_002010665.1 of Candidatus Aminicenantes bacterium JdFR-78. Lineage (GTDB taxonomy): Bacteria > Acidobacteriota > Aminicenantia > JdFR-78 > JdFR-78 > JdFR-78. Next base: position 72 of record MTON01000026.1, on the reverse strand, counting down.
TGATTAACTCTAAGAATCTCTGTAATAATACCGACTTTTCTCATTACATCTTCCATCAACACCACAGGATAT
>MTON01000002.1 GCA_002010665.1 Candidatus Aminicenantes bacterium JdFR-78 | reverse complement strand
CAAACTCTTTATTATAACCAGGATGTGATGGGCAGCCTCAACTCTCTTTATTAACTTTTTCCTCTCTAACTGGTAAATATGTCTATATCTATTTTGGTTTCAGAACTAGAGAATATTTGACATGAAATTTCTTTTGTGTTACAGCAAAAGTAGCATTTTCATTTAAAAAAGGAGGCTAGCAATGAATCTCAATTTTCTATTTTTAATGGGTTTTGTAAATTGGCTCCATTTATTTGCCACAGTAATTTGGATAGGTGGCATTACTACTAATTTTTTAGTTTTATTGCCTTCTATGGGAAAAGTGTTAGATCCCCCGAATATGGGAAAATTAATGGGAGCTATAATGAAAAGATTTAGAGTTTTAATTTACATTAGCATAGGAGTGTTGATTATTACTGGAATATTTATGAATATTTTTAATAAAAATTATCAAGGTTTTATGCGATTTGGAAACACATGGACTGTTCTTACGCTAATCAAACATATTCTCACAATATTTTTCATAATTCTTGCAATTTATATATTTGAGTGTCTTTTTCCAAAACTTTCAAGACTTACTAAAAAAGGACCTTCACCAGATTTATCTAAATTTCAAAAATTACAATTGAATCTTTTAATAACAAGTTTTATTTTGGGAATAATTATTCTTTTCCTCACAGGTATAATTACAGCAATTTCTTCATCATTTTAACCTGAAGTTTTAGAATCTATACCTTTAGAGAAAATGGAAAGTAAAAGTCTTTTATTTCTCTCTGTTAAATATGCTTTTCCAAAAATATCGTATACCATTTCCTCTACATGTCTCTTATTTGTTGAATGAATTACACCCTTTTCTTCAAGTTTTTTAATTATTAATTCAATCATTTTTTCCTGTTCACTTTTTGAAATAGGCTTATCAATCATCCCCTCTGGTATCTGGAAATTCAAGATAAAAATATGAAAGAGAGTGAGTAAAACAGCAGAAGCTAAATTATAGGACGGCTTTTTCACAGCTTGAGGTATATAAAACAAATAATTTGAATGTTTCACCTCCTCTGAAGTCAATCCTGTTCTCTCATTCCCGAAAAGCAGACCTATTTTTGTTGAAGGAGGAAGGCTACATATAATTCTTATGGCTTCATCAAGAGGGATAAGGGTAAAATTACTTCTTTTTTTTGATGTAGAAGCAAATATTACATCAAGGTCTTTAATTGCACTCTGTAAATCATCAAAAAATTGAGCACTTTCCAAGATTTCTTTGGAATGAACAGCAACTATATAGGATTTTTTGGTTATATTTGCTGGTTTAATTATTCTAAGGTTTTTAAATCCAGTATTCTTCATATTGCGAGCAACAAGTCCTAGATTTTCAGGCTTTTGGGGCTGAGATAAGATAACATAAATTCTATCTTGCATCTAAATTAAATTTCCTTTATTGTTTTTTATTGGTATCTATCATAGCAGATAATTTCTTCCATTTTCTTCCTTCCTCTATCCTTTGGCTCATGTGCAGGATAACCAAGTGGAGTTAAGGCAACAACTTTTACATTTTCCGGCACTCCTAAAATTTCCTTTACTTTAGATTCCTCAAATGCTCCTATCCAGCAGGTTCCCAGGCCCTCTTCTGCAGCCTGAAGTATCAAATGCTCCATTGCAATTGCAACATCTATTGGCCAAGATTTCATATATCTTCCTTGTTTGGCATAACACTCATTAGGAAATCCACATGCGACTATAACAATTGGCGCTTCTGCTATGAAACGCTGATTCAAACATGCTTCGACTAATTTTTCTTTAATTTTTTCATCCTTTACAATAATGAATTTCCAAGGTTGGAGATTTTTTGCAGAAGGCGCCAATCGAGCAGCTTCCAGCACTCTCATAAGTACATCCTCTGGAATTGAATCAGATTTATATTTTCTTACACTCTTTCTTTTTCTAATAACATCTAATACACCCATAATGACCCTCCTTAATTGATGAAAATTGAAAATCGGAAATCGAAAATCGGAAATCGTAACATTTTCAGTTTTTAGCTCTGATTTAAGAATTTGGTATATATATCAATTTTTTTAAAGTATTTCTCCGCCTCTTCCTTTTTATTTCTCTTAAGACAACCATTTGCCAAAATTGTGCATTTTTTAATTATTTCTTTAATAACGAGTTCTCTCCATTCTTTGCGCAGATTTTCTTTCAAAATCTTCTCAAGAGCCATTATTCTAAATCTATCCATTCCCCAGTACTTTTTGGATAGCTGATCAGGATGTCCACCTCTTTTTATAATCAAGGGTTCTTTTATTAAATGAATTGGGTATTTACAGGCGATTCTTAATCCAAGGTCATAATCTTCGCAAGCGGGTAGATTTTCATCAAAAACCCCTACCTCTTCGAATAACTTTTTTCTGAAAAGAGCAGAAGAAAGACTGAGTAAACAAATGGGGACAACTTTATCAAATATCCACCCAGAATATTTTTTATGTTTTTTCTTAGGATTAACTCTTACTCCTTTTCTAATCCAGATTTCCTCTGTATAACACACCATAATCTCAGGATGACTCTTCATGAATTCCACTTGAATTTTTAATTTCTCTTTTTTCCATAAATCATCTGAATCAAGAAAAGCAATAAAATCACCTCTTGCAAGCTTTAAGCCTGCATTTCGAGCAGGGCTAACACCTTTATGAGACTGATAATAATATTTTAATTTTCCCTCGTATTGTTTGATGATTTCTTTTGTATTATCTGTAGAACCATCATCAATAATTATTAGTTCAAAATCAGAATATTCTTGGTTTAAAACTGATTCTATTGCCTCTTTAAGAAAAGAGGCTCTATTATATGTTGGAATTATTACACTTACCTCCGGCATTTCAAATTTTTATATCTCTGCCTTTTTCAAATGCTTCAAGATTAATTTCAAGATATTTAGAGGGAATTTTCTTTTCAATCACTTTAATCCATATTTCTTTAGGAAAATCAAGAAAAAGGGATAAAGTTCCCAGCAAAACCACATTCATGGTTCTTAAACTACCAGCCTTTTCAGCAAGCTCTGCCCCATTTACCACATAAACATTCTTCACATTAGATTTTAATACTTCTATAACATTCTCAGGATATGAATCAAGACCAGAAGCCACAGGAAGAGGGTCCCAGCGGTAATCATTTACAATGATTTTGCCACTATCCTTCAAATAAGAAATATTACGCAAAGCTTCTAATTTTTCAAGAGCTAAAATTATATCTGCTGAATTTTCACCAATAATAGGAGAATAAACCTTTTTTCCATAACGAACTGTAGAAATTACATCTCCACCTCTCTGACTCATTCCATGAACTTCACTTTTTTTAACATCATAACCTGCCTCCAGACAAACTTCAGCTAATATATCGCTTGCCAACAAAATTCCTTGCCCCCCTACTCCACAAATTATAATACTTTCTGTCTGCATTTTTCACCTCTCTTTTTCAAATTTTGCATTTAAAAGCTACATATATAACTTATATTTTTATGATTTCGGGTTCTTAACTGTTTCACCTTGCGGGTCTTTCAATTTAATAGCTTTCAATGGGCACATTTCAATACATACCTCACATCCTGAACATAAAAATTCATCGATGAAAAGTTTATCTCCTCTTAAAGAAATTGCAGGACAGCCCAATTTCAGACATAACTTACATCCAGTACAAAGCTCTTGATTTATTATTGCAGGTGTCCATTTCTTACCTCTAAAAAGAAGAACACAGGGTCTATTGGTTATTATAACTGAAGGCTCAGGCCTATGTATTTCTCTGTTTATTATTTCCTTTGTCTGTTTTACATCATAGGGATCGATTACGTAAGTATGTTTAATTCCTATAGCCTTACATAACCTTTCTAGAGAAATTTTAGTAGTTTCTTCACCCATTAAAGTTCGTCCTGTTCCTGGATGATCCTGATGACCCGTCATAGCAGTTGTAGAATTATCCAGAATAATTACAGTAGAAGTCCCCTTATTATAAACCATATCTATTAGTGGAGTAATTCCTGAATGAAGAAAAGTAGAATCTCCAATAACTGCTACTACTTTTGGATGTTCCATTCCATGTAATGCCTTTTCTAGCCCAAGAGCATTACTAATACTTGCTCCCATTTCTGCACAGCTATCAGTTGTGTTTAAAGGAGGTAAAGCCCCCAATGTATAGCAACCTATATCCCCTGTAACAATTACTTTTAATCTGCTTAAAGCATAATAAACAGGGGTATGGGGGCAGCCAGGACAAAGAGCAGGTGGTCTCTTAGGAATGTGAGGGAGATCATAAATTTTCTTTTTCTTTTCAAACCCAAGACTTCTCCTTAGTATCGTGGGATTAAGCTCTCCAATCTGAGGTATTTTCTCTTTTCCAATCACTTTAATACCCATGGCCCTGATTTCAGTTTCCAGAAAAGGATCATTTTCTTCCACGATATAAATCTTTTTAACAAGAGAGGCAAATTTTTTTATCAAATTTTCAGGGAGTGGATATGAGAATGAAAGTTTAAGAAACCAGGCATCTGGAAATACTTCCTTTGCATATTGATAGGCAACACCACTTGCTATCACTCCAATTTCAGACTTACCCTCTTCAATTCTATTAAAAGGAAAATTCTCGGCAAATTCTTTTAATCTGCGTAATCTCTCTTCAACAAATACGTGTCTTTCTCTAGCAACTGCTGGAAGTAAAACTCTCTTTGAGAAATCCTTTTTATATCCTTTTATAGGGATATCCCTTCTTACATTTAACTCAACAATACTTTTTGAATGAGAAATTCTCGTTGTTAAACGGAGGAGCACCGGAGTATCAAACTCTTCACTTATTTCAAAGCCCAAAATCGCAAAATCCTTTGCCTCTTGACTGTCGCTTGGCTCCAGTAAAGGAATTTTAGCTGAGCGAGCATAGTGACGATTATCTTGCTCATTTTGAGAGCTGTGCATTCCAGGATCATCACAGCTTACAATAACAAGTCCACCTGTTGCACCTATATAACTTGCAGAGAAAAGAGGGTCTGCTGCTACATTCAATCCAACATGTTTCATTGCTGTTAATGCTCTTACTCCTGCATAACTTGCTCCAAGAGCAACTTCAAGGGCAACCTTTTCATTTGTAGACCATTCACAGTAAATATCTTTTTTATATTTTGCTATTTCCTCAAGAATTTCAGTACTTGGTGTTCCTGGATATGCTGTTGCAACTTTCACCCCTCCTTCCCAAGCTCCTCTTGCTACCGCTTCATTCCCAGATAATAATGCTTTCATTGATAATCCTCCATTAACTAATTATTTTTGAGAATAAGATATGAGAGAAATCCACATTTTAGTTTATTTAATTTTTTCTCGTCATGCAATATTTTTTTAAATTTTAATAGCATAATAGTATGCTTGCTTAAATAAGGAATATATGATAACTTAATAAATTCAAATGAGGAGAACCTAAAATGAAGAAAACACGCCTAAACAAAGTGCATAAGGAATTAGGGGGGAAAATGATTGAATTTGCTGGCTATGAAATGCCAGTAGAATATGAAGGAATTATACTTGAACATCTTGCAGTTAGAGAAAAAGCTGGAATTTTCGATGTTTCTCATATGGGAGAAATAATAATAAAAGGAGACGATGCACTTGACTTAATTCAATATTTAACTCCAAATGATGCTTCTCGTCTTGTGATAGGTAAAGCTCAATATTCGGCTTTAACAACACCGAAAGGAACTTTTGTGGATGACCTTTTAGTTTATCGTTTAGATGAAAAAGAATACATGTTAGTAGTGAATGCAATAAATTCTGATAAAGATTATGAGTGGATTCTCAAGAACAAGGGTAAATTTTCAGCAGAAGTCAGAAATGAATCTGATAATTATACCCAGATTGCTCTTCAGGGACCAAAAGCTCAGGAAATTCTACAGCCTTTAACTAATTTAGATCTTTCTGAAATCAAATACTATTGGTTTAAATTCGGTAAAGTGGCGGGGATTGACTCAATAGTTTCAAGAACAGGTTATACTGGTGAGGATGGTTTTGAAATTTATACTACCAATCATGAACCAGAAAAAATATGGTATGCTATTACAGAAGAAGGCAAAAAATATGGTTTAAAACCAGCTGGTTTAGGGGCAAGGGATACATTAAGATTGGAAGCAAAAATGATGCTTTATGGAAATGATATTGATGAAACCACTACTGTTCTTGAAGCAGATCTGGGATGGATGGTTAAATTTGAAAAACCAGATTTTCTTGGGAAAGAAGCACTTTTAAAGCAAAAGGAAGAAGGTATAAAAAGAAAAATTGTGGGTTTTGAAGTAAAAGAAAAAGGAATTGCTCGTCCGCATTACCCTGTTTTCATAAATGGAAATAAAGTTTCTGAAGTAACCTCAGGAACATTTGCCCCATATTTAAAAAAGAGCATAGGACTAACCTATTTACCTATTGAATATACAGAAATAGGAACCCAATTTGAAATTGGAATAAGAAATCATGTAGTAAAAGCAGAAGTAGTTCCAACTCCATTTTATAAAAGAAAAAAATGAAAAATAAAATTTTAAAAATCTCTAATTTTCAATTTCTAATGAGGGAGGAATAAAATGTATCCAAAAGATTTTTATTACACAAAAGACCATGAATGGATACAGGTAAAAGGAGATACAGGAGTAGTAGGTGTAACAGATTTTGCACAAAGCCATTTAGGAGATATTGTTTATATTGAACTTCCAAAGATTGGGACAAAAGTAAAATATCGTCAGATTCTAGGAACCATTGAATCTGTAAAGGCTGTGGCAGATATATATTCACCTGTATCCGGTGAAGTAGTTGAAGTCAACGAGGAATTGTCAAATACACCTGAATTAATAAACCAAGATCCTCATGGAAAAGGCTGGATTGCGAAAATAAAAATTGCTGATGATAGTGAACTCCAAAATTTAATGACAGCCTCTGAATATGAAAAATTCATAGAAGGCCAGAAATAAAAAGGAGTTTCAAAATGAATCATCTACCCTTAAGCAAAAAAGAAATAAAGGAAATGCTTAAGACAATCGGAGTTGAGAGTGTAGAAGACCTTTTCAAATCTATCCCTGAAAAAATCAAATTAAAACATGAATTAAAAATTCCTGGGCCATTAAGCGAACCAGAATTAATTAATTATTTTGAAAACTTAGCTTCCAAGAACAAATCCACAGAATTTTTATCTTTCCTTGGTGCAGGTGCTTATCCTCATCTCATCCCATATATAGTCGACTATCTTAGTCAAAGGGGTGAATTTTTGACTCCTTATACTCCATATCAACCAGAATTAAGCCAAGGTACTTTACAGATTACTTTTGAATTTCAAACATTAATTTGTCAATTAACAGGAATGGATGTATCTAATGCCTCATTATATGATGGCTCCACAGCAATGGTGGAAGCTGCCTTAATGGCTTGGAGAATTAAGAATAAACCAAAAATTTTGCTTTCTCGCACAATACATCCTGAATATAGAGAAGTTGCAAAAACTTATTTTAAAAATTTGAATATTGAACTAATAGAGATAAATTATAATCAAAATGGAGAAACAGATCTTAATGAATTAAAAGAAAAAATAGATGATAAAGTAGCTGGGATAATTATCCAATCTCCAAATTTCTTCGGCATAATCGAAAAGATTGAAAATATCTCAGAAATAGCGCATTCTTTTGGAGCTATAATGATTGTCACAATTCCTGAATTTCTTTCATTGGCTATATTAAAACCACCCGGCGATTGCGGTGTTGATATTGTTGCAGGAGAAGGACAATCTTTTGGTCTGCCACTCAGTTTCGGAGGTCCATATCTCGGAATTCTAGCATGTAAATCTGAATTTGTCCGACAGATGCCTGGAAGAATTGTTGGAGAAACACAGGACATGGAGGGTGAAAGAGGCTATGTGTTAACTCTTTCAACAAGGGAACAGCACATCAGAAGAGAAAGAGCTACTTCAAACATATGTACTAATCAGGCATGGTGTGCAATTAGAGCTACAATTTATTTATCTGTCATGGGTAAAAAAGGTCTTAGAGAAGTTGCCTGGCAAAACATTCAAAAAGCGAATTATGCAAAAAAAGAATTGAGCAAAATAGATGGTATAAATATTAAATTCAATAATTATTTTTTCAATGAATTTGTGGTAGAGTTTGAAAAAGACCCTGAATGGATCAATGAGGAACTGAAGAAAAATGGGATTATAGGAGGACTTTGCTTAAAAAGATATTATCCTGAACTTGAAAATTGCATGCTTTTATGTATAACTGAAATACATAAGAAGAATGATATTGATAAACTTGCAGAAAATCTTAAGAATATTTTAGTAAATTAGGAGTGAGGGATGATAAAAAAAGAACCTTTAATTTTTGAATTAAGTTCAGAAGATAAAAGAGCATTTCAACTTCCTCATCTCGATGTTCCAGCTGAAAAAGATATTCTTGACAAATCAATTATGAGAGAAGAAATAAAAGGTTTTCCACAATTAAGTGAGAATGAAATTATAAGACATTTTACCCGACTTTCTCAAATGAATTATTGTGTTGATATAGGGCTTTATCCTCTTGGTTCCTGCACTATGAAATACAGCCCAAAAATAAATGAAAAAATTGCTTTAATACCTGATTTTTTAAACTCACATCCATATTTTCCAGAAGAATTAATTCAGGGAAATCTGGAAATATTAAAAATTACTGAAGAACTTCTATGTGAAATTACTGGAATGGATGCTTTCACTCTTTTTCCATCTGCAGGAGCTCACGGAGAACTTACTGGAATGATGATTATTAGAGCTTATCATGACTCTAAAGAAGAGCGAAGGAAAAAAGTTCTAATTCCTGACTCAGCTCATGGCACAAATCCTGCAAGCGCCCATTTTTCCGGTTATGAAATAGAGGAAATACCATCAAATGAAAGGGGAACAGTAGATGTAAAAAAATTAAAGGAAAGAATTAATGAAGATGTTGCAGCATTAATGATTACAAATCCTAATACTCTTGGGGTATTTGAGGATGAAATTTCTGAAATTTCAGAAGTTCTCCATTCAAAAGGAGCTCTTTTGTATATGGACGGAGCAAATCTAAACGCTTTAATGGGAATAACAAGGCCAAGGGAAATGGGTGTGGATGTTATACATCTTAATTTGCATAAAACCTTTTCAACTCCTCATGGAGGTGGAGGTCCTGGAAGTGGTCCTGTCGGTGTAAGGGACAAATTAATAGACTTCTTGCCTATTCCTAGAATAGAGAAAAAAGAAGGAAAATATTTTCTTGATTATAATAGACCAAAATCCATAGGAAGAATTAGAGCTTTCTATGGAAACTTTCTAGTTGTTATAAAAGCACTTGCATATATTCTTTCAATGGGTCCTGAAGGACTAAAAAGAGTCTCTCAAATAGCTGTTTTAAACTCAAATTATATTAGAAAATCTCTGGAAAAATTTTATTATCTCCCCTATAAATCGCCCACTCTTCATGAATGTGTTTTCTCTGATAAATGGCAAAATGAATTTGGGATAAAAACCCTTGATATAGCCAAAAGGCTGATGGATTATGGATTTCATCCACCAACAATTTATTTTCCTTTAATTGTTTCTGGTGCACTTATGATAGAACCAACTGAAACTGAAAGCAAACAGGAACTTGATGAATTCATTCAAGCAATGAGAAAGATTGCTCAGGAAGCAAAAGAAAATCCAGAATTATTAAAATCCGCACCGCATAAAACCCCGGTAAGAAGACTGGATGAAGTTCGGGCAGCAAGGAATCTTATCTTAAAATGGAGTAAATAAGAAAATGAGTCTTCAAGATTTAATAATGAAACTGGAAAAATTTTGGGCACAACAAGGATGTTATATAGCACAACCCTATGACATTGAGGTTGGTGCTGGAACAATGACTCCAGATACATTTTTCAGGGTCCTAGATAACAGAGATTGGAAGGTAGCTTATGTTCAACCAGCAAGAAGACCAACTGATGGAAGATATGGAGAGAATCCGCATCGTGTTCAGAAACATCTTCAATTCCAGGTTATAATAAAACCTTCACCTGATGACATACAGCAAATCTACTTAAATAGTCTTGAATCTCTTGGCATAAAAATAACAGAACACGATATCAGGTTTGATGAAGATGACTGGGAATCACCGACAATCGGGGCGTGGGGAGTAGGATGGCAGATTCTTTTAGATGGATTGGAGATAACTCAATTTACATACTTCCAGCAAGTGGGGGGTATTGATATCTTCCCTGTTCCGGTTGAAATTACCTATGGCATTGAAAGACTGGAAATGTTCCTTGAAAATAAAGATAATTTTTATGACTTAGATTGGTCTGAAAATGTAAAGTATGGTGATCTCCGATTTCAAGAAGAAAAGGAATTTTCTGAATATAATTTTAACAAGGCAAATATTAAATTGTTGAATAATCTATTTGAGATATACGAAAAAGAAGCTATAAATTCTCTTAACCACAATTTACTATTACCTGCATATGATTATTGTCTTAAATGTTCTCATATATTCAATCTCCTTGATTCAAGAGGTGCAATAAGTGTAACTGAAAGGGTTAAATTTATTAATAGAATAAGAAATATTGTTTGTGTTATAGCAAAAAAATATAAAGAAGGAGAAAAAATTGAGTGAATTTTTACTTGAAATTTATACTGAAGAAATGCCTTCATCCCATGTAAAAAATGGGCTTGAACAATTGAAAAATCTTTTTAATAAATACCTAAAGGAAAATAGAATAGAATTTTCACAAATAAAGACATATGGAACCCCAAGAAGATTAATTGTCCACATTGAAGAAATATCCAAAAAACAGGCAGAGGGTAAAGAACAAATACTTGGTCCACCCAAATCTGTGGCTTTTGATAAGGATGGAAAACCTACATCTGCAGCTGAAGGATTTGCTCGTTCTCACGGAATAAAGGTCAAGCAGTTAAAGGTTTTTCAAACAGAAAAAGGCGAATATATTGGTTATATAAAAAAACTCAAGGGAAAACCTACAGAAGATGTTCTATCTCAAATCATTCCCCAAATTATAAAATCACTAACATTTCCTAAGTCAATGAAATGGGGTAATTATAACATCAAATTTTCCCGACCTATAAGAAATATTCTCTGTATAATGAATGGTAAATTAATCGAATTTGAAATTGAAAATTTAAAATCAACAGATTTTTCATTTGGGCATAAAACATTTAGTCCGCATAAATTCACGGTCAATTCTTTTAAAAAATACAGTGAACTATTACTGAAAAATTTTGTTATTATTGATCAGGAACAAAGAAAAGAAATTATTTTAAAGAACATAAATGATAGGCTATTAGAGATTGGTGCAGAACTCAAGATGGATGAAGAATTACTTGAAAAAATAGTTTTTTCTATAGAATATCCTTATGTTTTTCTGGGTTCTTTCCCAGAGAAATATCTGAACTTGCCATTGGAAGTTACAAGCACTGCACTTAAAGAAGGTCAGAATCTATTTTCTGTGTTAAAAGAAAATAAGCAGTTACCATATTTTATTGGGGTGGCAGATGCACCAGAGGATCCGAAGGATTATATAAAAACTGGAAATGAAAAGGTTCTGATCGCTAGATTAGAAGATGCAGAATTCTTCTGGAATGAAGATCGCAAAAAACCTATGAAGGAAAGAGTTAAAGAATTGGAAAAAATAATTTTTCACGAAAAACTTGGAAATTATTTTGATAAAAAGGAAAGAATTAAATCACTTATAGAAATACTTGTAAAGGAACTAAAACTTTCAAGAATAAAAAACTTTGCACTGGAAGCTGCAGAACTTGCAAAGGTGGATTTAACAACAGAAATGGTGAAAGAATTCCCGAATTTACAGGGGAAAATCGGGGGGCTTTATTTAAAAGAAGAGGGATATCCTGAAGAAGTATGGTTAGCAGTTTATGAACATTATCAACCTGTAAATCCTGATGATAAATCTCCTGTTAGTTTAATAGGAGCACTTATTTCTATTGCTGATAAAACTGATTCCCTTGTCGGAGCTGTTGGAATAGGATTAGAAGTTACTGGCTCAAAGGATCCCTTTGGACTCCGTAGATTGGCATATGGAATATGTAAGAGCATAATTGATAACAGTCTATCATTCTCCTTTTCGAATCTTATTGATAATGCCATAAAATTATATAGTGAAAAAATTATATTACCATCTGAAAAAATAAAAAATATTGTTCTTGAATTCATTGAGAATAGATTAAAAATGTATTATCAATCCCAGAATTATAGATATGACTTAATAAATGCCTCCTTGGGAGTAGGTATTGAAAACATATATTATACCTCTTTAAGACTAGATGCCCTGAATAAAATAAAAGAGAGTAAAAACTTCAAACCCCTTATAATTTCATCAAAAAGGGTAAATAACATAATTCAGAATCAGCCTGAATTCTCATTAAAAGTTAATTTATTAAAGGAAAAAGAAGAAAAGGAACTATATGATATATTTAAAACAGTAGAAGCTGAGGTCTTGCCATTAATCAAGTCAGGTGAATTTGAGAAAACCTTTGAAGTTATAGTAAGCCTCAGACCATTTATTGACAATTTCTTTGATAAAGTTTTAGTTATGACAGAAGATAAAAAACTAAGAGAAAATAGAATCGCCTTACTTCAAGAAATATCGAGACTATTCTTTAAATTAGCGGATTTTTCTAAAATCGTTGAGGAACAATAATAACTCTTTTTTAGTCTTTTCAGAACTTAAATATTTATTTTTACCTTAAAGTTCCCTCATAGTGGGCTGTCAACTGTCTTTTTCTGACTTCTTCAGGTGTATAAAGTGGCAATAAAATTGGGGATATTCTGTTTGTTTTAATCCCAGCTTCTTCAAGTTCTTTTTCGTATTTTTTTACATGTTCTAAAGTCAGCTTTCCTAATTTTACTTTTTTAGCATATTCAGCAGCATAACGCCCTGCTCTTCTTCCAAATACATTATAATCCAGAACAGAATTTCCCATTAGACGATTTCTTCCATGAACACCACCAGAGGCCTCTCCTGCTACATATAAACCAGGAATATTTGTTTCACATTTCTCATTAATTTCTACTCCTCCATTTTGATAGTGAAGTGATGGATAAACAAGTATCGGTTCTTTTGTAATATCAATGCCGTATCTATAAAACTGTCTGTACATTGCAGGAAACTGTTTTTTAATAAATCCTTCACCATGAATCATGTCGATCAAAGGAGAGTCAAGCCATACTCCAACTCTTCCACTTGGAGTAACAACGCCCTTCTTTCTTTCCACACATTCTCTAATAATTGCAGCTGATTCAACATCTCTTGGTTCTCTTGGAAAAACAAAAAGTTCTCCATCCTTATTTACTGGTTGTCCGCCTGCTCCTCTTATTTTTTCAGTAACTAAAAAACCAGCTATTTGCTCTGGGAAAACAGCTCCGGTAGGATGATATTGAACAGAATCCATATATAGTAATTTTGCCCCTGCTCTATAGGCAATAACAACGCCATCAGCTGTTGCACCATAATGATTTGTAGTATCAAATCCTCTAATATGAAGACGACCAAATCCTCCTGTTGCAATTATTGTTGCTTTGGCTTTAATAGTGCTATATTCTTCGGTTTCTAAATTATAAATTACTGCTCCAGCACATTGTCCTTTGTCATCCATAATTAATTCAATAGCAGGATTAAACTCAATTACTTTTATTTTATCTGGATGATTCCTAACTTCATCCATCAATGTTCTCATTATTGCAGCTCCTGTATAGTCCCTGCATGAAAGCATTCTTCTCCTAGAAGTTCCGCCTCCATGAATTGTCTGTAGTGAACCATCTGGCAATTTATCCCACATTACTCCAAGTTCTTCAAGCCACTTTACAACTTCTGGAGCATCAATTACTAAGGCTTTAACTAATTCGGGCTTATTATCAAAATGTCCTCCTCCGATAGCATCTAAATAATGAATAGTAGGTGAATCATTAGGATTAACAGCTGCCTGCATTCCTCCTTGAGACATCATTGAATTTGCGTCCCCAAGTCTTAATTTGGTAACTATAATTACATTCACACCTTCTTCTATAGCAGTAAGTGCAGCTGCACAACCTGCTCCACCTCCTCCGATAATTAATAAATCTGTTTCATAATCTGGATTTGTCAAGTCAAATAATTCAGGCTTTATTCTTGAATGTGCTTCTAATAAATCAGCAACCTCAGTTGTTAGACTCTCTCCTTTATTTGGACCTACTCTTACAACTCTTCGAGCTCCTTCTCTATAATCAGGATGAAATTTATATAAAACTTCTTCTCTTTCTTTTGCATTCATAGGTGGATAAACTTCTTTGCCTGATTTTGCAAGTTCAAGCCTTTTCTGCCTAGTTTGCTCAACTTTTTTTATTGATTCTCTCATATATTCTGGATACATTTTAAATAACCTCCATATATTTATTTTCTAAATCTTCCTTGTTCATAAAAAAATATTAGTCTCCAACCTGGGCTTCCAAGTCTCTTTCATAATATTTTTTCTGAAGTTCATCACGACTCATTTTCATCAATTTAGAAATTTCTTCATCGAATTTACCTTGTTTTATCTCCTCAATTCTTTTATCAAGTTGCTTACTCTTTGAGTTCAAATATTTCCCGTAAAGTCTTCTTGCCAATAATCCCACGTTATATTGAACAATTTCTGCAGGACAGCGAATTGCACATAACCCACAACATATGCAATCAAAGGAAAGGTCTGCTGCTTTAGCTATATCTCCTCTTATTATTGCTTGAATATAATCCATTACTTCCAAATCTTGTGGGCAAGCTTTTGTACAAGTATTGCATGCTACACATCTAAAAACTTCTGGATAAATTTTCTGAAAAGTTACAACTGTTGGTTCAAGTTTATTAATATCATAAACTGGTTTATCTGCAGGAACAAAAGGAATCTGAGTTAAATACATTCCATCCTTAACAAGGGTTGAACAAGCTAAACCAGTGTAAAGTTTGTAATCTTTTGGTAATCTATATACAGTTGCACATGCTCCACAGAAGCCTTCTCTGCATCCAGCTCCTCTTTTTAATTGATAACCGGCATACTCTAAAGCTCCCATAATTGTAGCATCAGCAGGAACTTTATAAGCTTTACCCATAATATAAATGGTTACCATTTCTCTTTTTACTTCCATGACTACCCTCCAATACCCCTCTTTTCTTTCTTTTTACTTTCCATATCTCTCATTTTAAGGGACCAAGTTTCCTAATTTTTTCAATAAAATTGTCCATAGTTTTTACAAATTTTTTGCCTTCGGATGCAGAAATCCACTCTAAATGAAGCCTTTCCGGCTCTACTCCAAAATCATTTAATAATTTTTTCAAAAGCATGACACGGCGCATAGTTTTAAGATTTCCATTTTGATAATGACAGTCACCAGGATGGCATCCTCCTATTAATATTCCGTCAGCTTTTTGTTTAAAAGCCCATAAAACATGCTGAGGATCTACTCGAGAAGAACACATAATCTTTATAATTATTCCATTTGGTTTGTATTTAAATCTTAATGTTCCTGCTAAATCAGCCCCTGCTGAAGTACACCACTTACACGCAAAACAAACTATTTTGGGTTCAAAAATCTCTTTTCTCATTTTAACTTAATATTGCATTTATCATAGAACAAATTTGTTCATCTGTGAAATTGTGTTGTTGGGTTGCGCCTGAAGGACAAGCTGATACACATGCTCCACAACCCTCGCAAAGAATCTCGTTCACTGTTACAATATTTTTTTCTTTATCATAAACTCGAGCATCATAGGGACAAACTGAAATACAAAGTTTACATCCACTACATATTTCTTCATTCACTTCAGCTATTATTGGATCATGATAAAGCTGTTCTGAAGAAAATAATGCTAAAACTTTACTTGCTGCTCCACTTGCTTGAGCTACTGCTTCCGGAATATCTTTAGGTGCTTGAGCTGCTCCAGCAAGAAAAACCCCTGCAGTGGGACTCTCTACTGGTCTTAATTTTGGATGAACTTCGGAGAAAAATCCATCCCTATCTATTGCTATCTTAAGCTTTTTTGCTAATTCCTGTGCACCTTTAGAAGGTTTTATAGCCATTGCTAATACAACCATATCAGCATCTATTTCAACATCTTTACCTGTGAGAGTATCTACTCCCCATACTTTAATTTTCCCATTTTCTTGGAATATTTTTGAAACTTTACCTCTAAGATAAACAACTCCATCCTCCTCTACTGCTCTTTGAACAAATTCTTCATATCCTTTTCCGGCTGAACGAACATCAATATAGAAAATATATGCACGACCATCTGGGACTCGATGTTTATAAAGCATGGCATGTTTAGCAGTATACATACAACAAATTTTGGAACAATATGCATTATGAAGCTCAGGGTCCCGAGAACCAGCACACTGAATAAAAACAACTTCTTTTGGTTCCTTATGATCCGAAGGTCTCAAAATCTTTCCCATAGTTGGTCCTGAAGCAGATAAGAGTCTTTCGAATTGAAGCCCATCAATCACATCCGGATATTTGCCAGAACCATATTCTGCTATTTTTTCTTTACTATATAAATCATAACCTGTAGCTACAACTATAGCTCCCACTTCCTCTTCAACAATTTCAGGTTTCATATCAAAATCTATTGCATTTGCTTCACAAACATCTGCACATTTTCCACAAGCAATAGGAAAAAATCCTGGACAAGCCTCTGGATCAATAGTATACGAAGGAGGAATCGCTTGAGGGAAAGGAATATATATAGCTCTTCTTCCAGTTAAACCTAAATCAAATTCATTTGGGACTACAATTGGACAAACCTTTGTACACTCACCGCATAGTGTACATTTATCCTCTCTCACATACCGAGCTTTTTTTAAGATTTTAACTTTGAAATTTCCAACAAAACCAGAAATTTCCTGAACTTCAGAATATGTCATTAGTTTAATATTAGGATGTCTGGATACTTCTACCATTTTTGGAGTTAAAATACATTGTGAGCAGTCAAGAGTTGGAAAAGTTTCAGAAAGCTGAATCATATGTCCACCTATTGATGGAGACTTCTCCACTAATATAACTTCATATCCGCCATTTGCAATATCTAATGTAGCTTGAATACCACTAATTCCACCACCTATAACAAGTGCCCTCTTTGTAATTGGAACTTTAATGGGCTGAAGAGGTTTGTTTCTTAAAGCCTTTTCCACCATACTTTTAACGATCTTTATGGCTTTTGTGGTTGCTACATCCTTTTCTACGTGTACCCAACTACATTGTTCTCTAATATTTGCTATTTCACATAGATATGGATTCAATCCTCCCTTCTTAACCGCATTTCTAAAAGTTGATTCATGGAGATTAGGAGAACAACATCCTATTACAATTCCTTCTAATTTATGATTTTTTATAGAATCAATTATTAGTTTTTGTCCAGGATCTGAACACATATATACATAATCTGTAGATAGAACAACCCCTTTATATTTAGAAAGTTCTTCGGATACTTCTTTTACATTAACTGTTCCTGCAATATTTACACCACAATGGCAAATAAATACTCCAATTCTTTTCATTTCTCCTCCAGGTTTAATAACTGATTATCAATAACAATTTTCATTTTTGCGAAGTTAATATTTGCTTTCCATATTCATATCCACGATCAAATGCCTTCAAATTTAAATCTAGAAATCTGTCTGGAACTAATCCAGGGAGTGCTTTTTTCATAGCATCTGGGGAAACAATTTTAGTAACTGCAGTAAAAAATCCAAGCATCACGAGATTAGCAATTATTTTATTCCCTAGTTCTTCTGCAAAACGTGTTGCTGGTATGGAATAAATTTTTATATTCCTTTTATCAGGTTTAACCTTAACAAGATCTCCATCTACTATAAGGGTTCCTCCATCTCTCAGTTCAGGATAATATTTTTCATACGCATCTTGAGACATTGCTACCAGTATATGAGGATTCGTAACGTAAGGATAAAGAACTTTATCCTCTGAAACTACAAGTTGGGAACTACAGGCAGAGCCCCTCGCTTCTGGTCCAAAACTTTGAGTCATGGTTGCATGTTTATTATCAAAAAGTGCCAATGCTTTTCCTGTGATTAAACCACATCTAATAATTCCTTGCCCACCAAAACCAGAAAATCTAATCTCTATCATCATTTATTCTCCCATATAACTGGTATTTATCTCCTAAAACTCTACTAAGACGTTGATTCATGGCATCAAGAAACGTAGGTTTTTCCTTTTCTACAAATTTTCCTACAATAAGTTTCCCTTGAAAACTTATATCAAGAGTCTTTGTATCTGCTCCGTGTTGAATTTCAGAATTGTCATGATAATATTTTAATAAATTCAGTCCGCTACCAAGGCGATTTCTTCTGGCATATAAAGTTACACATGGTGTTATAACTTCGATAAAGGAAAAACCTTTATGTGATAAAGCCTCTTGGATAGATTTTGAAAGTCTTCTTAAGTGAAGAGCAGTCCATCGAGCAACATAAGTTGCACCGCATGCTTCCGCAAGGTATGGGAGATTAAATGGATATTCAAAATTACCATAAGGAGCGGTTGAGAGATTAGCCTCAAGTGGAGTTGTAGGACCTAATTGACCACCTGTCATAGCATAGTTGAAGTTATTTACACATATTATAACTAAATCCATATTTCTACGGGCTGCATGAATAAAATGATTCCCACCAATTGCAATTAAATCTCCATCTCCACTGAAAACAACAACTTTTAATTCAGGATTAGCAAGCTTTAGTCCTGTTGCAAAAGGAATAGCACGGCCATGAGTAGTATGAAATGAATCTAATTTTAAATAACCAGCTACTCTTCCAGTACATCCAATTCCTGATACAACACATACCTTATCTAAATCAATATCACTTTTCCGAAGCGCATCAACAAAAGAAGTTACAACAATCCCAATTCCACAACCAGGACACCATATATGAGGAATTCTATCCATTCTAAGAAAGCTTTCTATTGGGTTTTTCTCCCCGCTCTCTACTTCTTTCTTCATTTTAAAGCCTCCTTAATTGCATTAAAAATAATATCTGGATCATGGACTCCGCCTCCGCAATGGGGCACTCCAATAACTGAAGCTTTTCCACCAGCACAGCGTTCTACTTCTAATACAATCTGACCATAATTAATTTCAGGGACAATAAATGCTTTTACTTTTTCAGCAAGTTCTTTCACTCGTTTTTCAGGAAAAGGCCATACGGTAATCAATCTCAAAGTTCCCACTTTCATACCTTTTTCTCTTGCTTCTTGTACTGCTTTAATAGCAACTCTTGAAGTTATTCCATATGAAATAACTATAACCTCTGCTGTATCTGTCTCCTCTTCTTCAAATTTTATAATTTTATCCGCATTCTTTTTTATTTTTTCAACAAGACGAGGGACTAAAATATTTTGGCATTCTGCATTAATAACAGGATAACCTCTTTCATCATGAGTTAACCCTGTAGTATGGAAACGATATCCATCTCCAGCTTTCACCATAAATGGAATCATATCTTTATCAGGTTTGTAAGGTAAATACTTGTCTTTTGGTCCCTCATACCATTTTCTTTCAATGAGTTCAATTTCTTCAGGGGGCGGGATAACAACTCTTTCATGCATATGTCCTACACATTCATCCGTCATAATAAAAACAGGGACTCTATACATTTCAGAAAGATTAAATGCTTCAATTGTAAGGTCGAAACATTCTTGTGGAGAATTAGGAGAAAGAGCAATAATTTCATAATCCCCATGGGAACCCCATCTAACCTGCATCATGTCTCCCTGGCCGGGTAATGTTGGTAAACCGGTTGAAGGCCCCCCTCTCTGCACATTAGCAATTACACACGGGACTTCCATCATTGCTGCTAAACCGATGTTTTCCATCATGAGAGAGAAACCAGGACCTGAGGTTACAGTCATAGCTTTAACTCCAGCCCATGAAGCCCCAATTACTGCAGCAATTGAACCAAGCTCATCTTCCATTTGTATAAAAACTCCTCCAATTAAAGGAATTCTTTCTGCAAATCTTTCTGCAACTTCAGTTGAAGGTGTTATAGGATACCCAGCAAAGAAACGACACCCTGCTGCTAATGCGCCTTCAGCTATTGCAAAGTCACCATCCAAATAATGGACTCCAGTTAAAACTCCCTTAGGGTCTGCGGTAATCTTTTTCACTTTTTCTTTCCTCCTCTTTTAAGGTTACAAATATAGCAAATTCAGGGCATATAGTCTCACAAAGCTGACAATAACAGCATTCATCTTCATTCTTAACATACGGGGGGTGATACCCTTTAATATTAAACTCCTCTGACAATTCAAGTACATCTCTCGGGCAATATTCTACACAGAATCCACACCCCTTACATCTATCTTTTAATATATGAATTTTACCTTTTTTAGGTTTTAAGTCTCCAAAATAAATCATTTTTAAATTAAACCTTTTTCTTTTAAAATAGGCTTGGGATCGACATAATGCAAATCAAATTTTAATACATTCTCAGGACAATTTAAAGCAATTGCTAATAATTGTGTAAAATATAAAATTGGCATAGGTCTAAATTCCAAATATTTCTGTTTTGTTTCTTTCTGGCGATGGTCAAGATTAAAAGCACAAAGAGGGCAACTTACCATTATAACTTCTGCTCCATTTACTTGAGCTGAAGAAATTATGCTATATGTTCTACTAATTACTATTTCTGGATGATCCACTGTCTGATATGCTCCACAACATTCGGTTTTATAGGGAAAATCAATGGGGTCTCCTCCTAAATTTTTTACCAATTCTTCCATAATTGTAGGATTTTCTGGATCATCAATTCCTATTTCTCTTGGTCTAACTAATAGACAGCCATAGTAACTAGCTACCTTTAGATTTCTTAAAGGGCGAGTGATTTTTTGTCTCAATGTTGAGAAACCCACCTCATTTCGCAAGACCTCAATTAAATGTAATACTTCCACATCTCCTTCATACTTCAACTTCTCTAAATACATCAAATTATTTATTTTTTCGAGACTATCGGGTTCCTCTCTAACTTTAAGATTTGCTCTTTTAAGAGTATTAAAACACATCGCACAAAGGGTAACTACTTTATTATTATTTTGTTCCTTTACTCGGAGGAGATTACGGATAGGAGCAACGTGATGAATTAAATCATCCGTGGAAAGAGAATAAACTGTTCCGCAACAATTCCATCGCGGGAGTTCTTCAAGCTCCACATCTAATTCTTTAAGACTGGCTATAGTTGAATCTTCAAAATTCTTTGCATTTACCTTTAAAGTGCACCCTGGATAATAAGATATTTTCATTATTAATCCTCACTAAAAATAAATTATTAAATATTAACATATTATTACGCTGTTTTTTTTCTAAAACTACTTACTAATGCTATTTGAGGTAGTTCTACCCTTCTTTTTTCATTTAATTCTATGATTTTTAAATTATCAATATTTTTGCGAAGAAGGATTAAACGAATTGCCTCCATTACTTCAGCGATATTAACTCCTCGAGGGCATCTGGTATTGCATGTTAAACAAGAAGCACAAATCCAGATAGACTTACAAGATAATAATTCTTCTATAAGCCCAAGTTGCGCAAAACGGATAACTTGATTAGGCAAAATATCCATCTCGGAAACCAATGGACAACCCGCGGAACACTTTCCACACTGATAACAAGCAAGGAGATTCTGTCCACTAATTTCAGAAATTTTAGCTACAAAATTATTTCTTATTTTTTCCCCATTGAGTTCTATTCTCATGTGGTTGACCTCTTGCGAATCTTTACATTTTAGTACAGCACAAATAGAATATTTTGTCAAGAAGAAATTCTAAGATTTTCCCCTATGTTGGCTTGTAGAACCTATAGAGGCTCAAGTTCTTCTTTAAATGTAATTATTGGGGGTCTTTCATCGATATTATTTCCTGGTTCATACTCAAACAATTTCTGTACATCATTTCCTACAAGTTGAAAGAGTTCAAAGACTGGTAGATTATTGGGACAAGCACTACTACATTGGCCACAACTTATACATGAAGCTGCAATATGATTTAATCTTGTAAGGTGGAAAAGTAATGTGTCATATGGAAATTTTATGAGTCCTTTTCTTTCCGCCCATTTTAAATATTGTTCTGGTCGATGTTCAAAAACATTCGTCAGGAAAACACATTCTTTACAATAACAAATGGGACATTCTACTCTACAATTATAACAACGCTTGCATCGAGCAAATTCATTTAATAAATCTGATATTGATTTAAACTTTTTCCTTAATTCAGCAAGAAATTGATCTCGTTGTTTCTTCTTTTTTGCAACAATTTGTGATAGAACTTCCTCTCTTTTATCAGGATTACTCTTTTTCTCAATCCCAAGCTCCTGAGCTAATTCATCAGAAGTATGTATAAAAATTTCTTTTTTAATGTCAACTCCAATAAATCCCAAATTCATTAATACATTTTGTGGAACAGGAGAAGAACAAATCTGACAAGCTTTTCTTATATTAACCGGAGCACCAGAAATTAAATCAGAGAGAAATTTCTCCAATTTAAACCCTTCCTTGCTATTTAGAACTTTCTCAAAGTCCTCTATTTCCATCGTTCCTAAACAATCAACCCCTATAAGAAAAAGTCGGTCAAGAGTAATTTGTTTAAATTTAGCAAGTTCTATAACACCTCGAATTTCACAAGACCTCAACACTGCACCTATTTTCTGCTTAGGATCCCAGAAAGTGAGCGAGGAAATCAACTTCGCACCATTATTCATTAAAATTGGTAAAAAGGGTTGAACGTTTTTAATTTTAGATGGGTCTTTAACTAAAGTATAAGCATAACTTCTTCCAGAAAAAATCGACTGAGGAATAAATAGAGCATCAACGATTTTTTTTTCTAAAATATCTTTAAAGAATTTGTTTAGAGTCTCCTCTATATCACCATCCTTTAAAGGTATAATCATTTATTACTCCTTTTTTTAATTTATATTAAATTTTTTAAATTTCCCACATAGTTTTAAATGGACTGGGACCAAGCTTTTTTAATTCTTCTACCATATTTGTAATCGTATCTGCAAACTTCTTTCCTTCGCTTGCACTAATCCATTCTAATCTAACCCTTTCATCCGGGATTCCTAAATCCCTTAAAATTGTTCTTAAAATAGCAAAACGACGTCTTGCTTTATAATTTCCATTTTGATAATGACAGTCGCCAGGGTGACATCCTCCTATTAAAACTCCATCTGCACCATCTAATAAAGCTTTAAGAATATAAATGGGGTCTACAGCTCCACTGCACATTAAGCGTATAATGCGGACATTTGGAGGATATTGAATTCTTGAGGTCCCAGCCAAATCCGCAGCTGCATATGTACACCAATTACATACAAATGCTATAATTTTTGGTTCAAATTCCATCTTTCTCTCCATATTAACCTAAAGCAGTATCTATTATAGCAAATATCTCTTTCATTTCAAAATATCTTTGTTGAGAAACTCCATTTGGACATGCCATTGCACAAGCTCCACAGGCCTGACATAAAACCTCTATTACTTCAGCTATCTTTGTCTCAGGATCCACCTTCCGAGCATTATATGGACATACTTCCTCACAAATACCACATCCAGAACACCATTTTTCATTAACCTTAGGTATTTCAGCTTTAGCTAAAATTTTGTCCTTAGATAGTATTGAAACAGCCCTTATTGATGCACCATTAGCTTGAGCAATTGACTCTTCAATAGTTCTGGGTGAATGAGCTAATCCAGCAACAAATATACCATCAGTCGTGAAATCTAAAGGACGTATTTTAGCGTGAGCTTCCATAAAAAATCCATCTTCTGTTAACGGTAATTTTAAAGTTTGACTTAGCTCTTCATTATCTGCGTAAATTCCAGCGCTAAGAACAAGTAAATCAGGCTCAAAAATTACTTCCTCACCAATTACCGGGTCATTAACTTTAACCTGTAATTTTCCATTCACTTCATTCACTTTTGGCTTTTCTTTTTCATTGTACTGAATAAAGAGTACCCCTTTTCTTCTTGCTTCCAAATAATATTTTTCTCGAAATCCATAAGTACGTATATCACGATAGAGTATTATAATCTGGGCCTCTGGATTTATTTCCTTTAATTTCAATGCATTCTTTATAGCATGAGAACAGCAAATTCGACTGCAATAGGGGTGCTCTTCATCTCTTGAGCCAACGCATTGAATCATAACAACTTTATTAAGACCTGAAATATCCTTTTTAACTAATTTCTTCTCAAATTCTGTTTGTGTAATAACATTAGGATTCTTTCCGTAGAAATATTCAGTTGGTTTATATTCTTTTGCACCTGTAGCAATTACAATGATTCCATGAAGTAATTCCATAGATTTATTTTCATCTTTCAAGTGAATTATTGTTTTGTAATTACCAAGATAACCAGAGATTTCTTTCACTTCAGCATTCAAATACACATGAATTCGTTCATGCTTTTCAACTTTCTCAATTATTCTTTTAAGAAATTCCTGAATATTCTTTCCATCTATTGTAAAATACAAATTATTTGCATGTCCTCCTAATTGATTTGTTTTTTCTATAAGATGAACATCAAAACCTTGATCAGCCAATGAAATCGCAGTAATCATTCCTGTTATTCCTCCTCCTATAATCAATCCATCTTTATTAACTTCCACCGATACTTGTCTGATTGGAGAAAGCAGAGCAGCCTTTGCTACTGCCATAGCAACAAGTTCCTTCGCTTTTTCAGTAGCCTTTCCCGGTTCTTTCATATGTACCCAAGAGCAATGTTCTCTAATACTTGCCATTTCAAATAAATATGGATTAAGCCCAGCCTCACGAATAGTATCTCTAAAAAGAGGAGCATGAGTAGTGGGAGTACATGAGGCTACTACTACACGAGTAAGGTTTTGTCTTTTAATTTCTTCTTTGATTTTTTCTAAAGAATCTTGAGAACATGTATATAAATATTCCTCAGCAAAAACTACATACGGTAAACTACGAGCATATTCAACAACTTTTGGTACATCAATAACACCCCCAATATTTCGTCCACAGTGACAAATAAAAACTCCAATTCGAGGCTCTTCATCAATAAAAGGTTTTTCCTCCGGATATTCTTTTTTAGATATCAATGTACCTCGGGCTTGAGATAATAATTTCGATGCTTCTGCAGCTGCGCTACTTGCTTCCACAATTGTCTCTGGAATATCCTTCGGTTCACCAATTGCACCACAAATAAAAATCCCTGGGGTTTTTGTTTGGGTAGGAAAGAAATCTGTTTTTTCACAAAAACCATATTCATTAAGTTCTAAACCTAATTTAGAAGCTAATTTTTTCACTTCCTCGGAAGGCTTCATACCTGTTGCTAATACTACTAAATCAAATTCTTCTTCTACAAATGAATTATTATCATTTCTATAAGTTATTCTCAAATTCTTTGATTGTTGCAATTCTATTATTTTGGAAGGCATGCATTTAATATAACGAATACCATAATTATCCCTTGCACTGTTAAAATATCGCTCAAATCCTTTTCCAAAAGCACGAATATCCATATAGAAAATAGTGGCCTCTATTTCTGGGTCATGCTCTTTTGCAATAATAGCTTCCTTAGTTGAATACATACAACAAACTGAAGAGCAATACTCATTTCCACAAACAATATCTCTTGAACCCACGCATGAAATGAAAGCGATTTTTTTTGGATGTTTTCCATCCGAAGGTCTAATAATCTCACCTTGAGATGGACCAGAAGCACTTAATAGACGTTCAAATTGTCTACTCGTTATTACATTCTTGTAAATGCCGTATCCATACTCTCCTTTCAAATGTGGGTCAAAAAGGTCAAAACCTGGGCTAAAAATTATAGCACCCACATCAAGATATCCTTTCTTCTCTTCCATTGTATAATCAATAGCATCTGCTTCACATACAGCTTTACAAATTTGGCATTTTTCCTTATTAAAGTAAATGCAGTGTTCTTTATCAATTACAGGTGCATTTGGGACTGCTTGAGGATACAGAATATTTATTACAGGTCTTGTGCCCATACCCTTTTCAAACTCAGACAATAAGGGAATTAAATCCTTCTCACAAAAAGCTTCAGATTTAATAGCACCAGTTGGACATATGAAAGCACAAGCCCCACAACCCATACATATAGGAGACTTTTTATCAAATGGGCTACCGATTTTTCTTTCATATCCGCGATTTATAAAACTTAATACACTCTGTCCCATGCGTTCTTTACAAATTCGAACACAAAGTCCACAAAGAATACAATCATCTTTCTCCTTTTTTTCTATCCTACTCTTTATTATTCCATATTCTCTTGCAATTTCTTTTGCCCTTTCAAAATTTGGATTTCGAGCTAATATTAATTCAAGCATTATCTTTCTCGTTTTACGTACTCTTTCTGTATCAGTTTCTATAACCAGACCTTCTTTAACAGGATATTGGCAAGAAGCAACTAGTCCCGGTCTCCCCCCTCCAACGATTTCGACTAAACATATACGGCAAGCTCCATATGGACTCAAAGCTTTATGATAACATAAAGTTGGTATGCTTATTCCTGCCTTTTCAGCAGCTTCTAAAATAGTTTTTCCTTCTTCTATTTTAATTTTTTGATTATTAATTATTATATTAACCATTTCTTAATAACCTTTCTATTTACTCAATTATTACTGCATTGAATCTACAAACTTCAAAACAAGAACCACATTTAATACATTTTTCTATATTTATTTCGTGCGGTTTTTGTTTTTCACCACTTATTGCATTTACTGAACAACTTCTCAAACACACCATACATCCAGTACACTTTTCCTTATCAATCCTATAAATTATCAATTCCTTACATACACCTGCTGGACATTTTTTTGAATATATATGAGCTTTATATTCATCCATAAAGTAACGTAATGTACTTAAAACAGGATTAGATGCTGTTTTGCCGAGTCCACATAATGAGGCATCTTTAACTGCCTCTGCAATTTCTTTTAAGAGTTCAATATCTTCTGGTTTACCTTTACCTTCGCATATATTGACCAAAATTTCATACATTATTTGAATTCCTTCCCTACACGAAGTACATTTTCCACATGATTCGCCCCTTAAAAAATCAAGAAAATACCTAGCTACATCAACCATGCATGTATTTTCATCCATTACAATCATTCCACCTGACCCCATCATTGAGCCTGCTTGTGTTAAGCTTTCAAAATCAATTGGTAAATCTAAAAGTTGTTTTGGAATACATCCTCCTGAAGGACCTCCTGTTTGCACAGCTTTAAACTCTTTTCCTCCAGGGATACCCCCTCCAATCTCATAAATTATTTCTCTCAAAGTCATTCCCATAGGAACTTCCACTAATCCTGTATTATTGATCTTTCCAACAAGGGAAAATATTTTTGTTCCTTTACTCCCATTAGTTCCTATTTTTGAATACCATTCCGCCCCTTTATTTATAATAAAAGGAACATTTGCCCATGTTTCAACATTATTTATATTAGTCGGTTTGCCCCATAGTCCACTTTCTGCTGGAAATGGAGGTCTTAGCCTTGGCTCAGGAGGTCTTCCCTCAATTGCAGCTATAAGTGCAGTTTCTTCTCCAGAGACAAAAGCTCCAGCTCCTTTACTAATTTCGATCTCAAAGTCAAAATTAAAGCCCAAAATATTTTTCCCAAGTAATCCATATTCTTTTGCTTGTTTTAAAGCAATTGAGGCATTATGCACAGCTAATGGATATTCTGCTCTAACATATATATAACCTTTTGAAGCTCCTATAGCATATGCGCCAATAATCATTCCTTCTATTACTAAATGAGGATTACCTTCCAATAAACTTCTATCCATATAAGCACCTGGGTCACCTTCGTCACAATTGCATATTATATATTTAGGATTACCCTTTGCATTTTTGCAAATTTCCCATTTTTTACCAGTTGGGAACCCAGCTCCACCTCTTCCTCTTAAACCTGATTTTTTAACTTCTTCTATGACTTGTTTTTGTTTCATGCTGCTTAAAACTTTTCCTAATGCTTCATACCCTCCAATTGCTATATAATCTTCAATTTTAGTTGGATCTATTAATCCATTCATTCCAAAAATTAGCCTCATTTGTTTTTTATAAAATGGAACTTCTTTTTCTAAAGTGATTTTCTTCCCAGTTAAAGGATCAACATAAAGAAACCGGTCTATAATTTTCTTATTTATTATTGTTTGGGTTATAATTTCTTTAGCATCCTTTGGCTGCACCTTCTGATAGAATGCTCCTTCTGGATGAATGACCACTATAGGTCCTCTTTCGCAGAATCCATGACAACCTGTTGTTCTCAAACCTATTTCATCCTGTAAATTTTGAGCTTTAATTTCTTCTTCAAAAGCTTTGGTTACATCTTTACAGCCATAAGCCTGACATCCTGTTCCACTACAAACAGTTATCCACTGCTTTATTGGTTTATATGTCTTTTTTAGTTCTTCTCTTAATTTCTTTAATTCAGCAATACCTTTTAATTTTTTTCTCTCCATTTTTACTTTTCCGTTTCTTTTATCCTTTCAATAAGTTTACTCGTCTTTCTTATGGTCATTTGCCCGTGATATTTATTATCAACAACAACTATTGGACCCAAGGCACAAGCTCCAAGGCAGTTTACAGTTTCCAAAGTAAACAATCTATCTTCTGTGGTCTCTCCTTCTTTGATATTCAATATTCTTTTGATTTCTTCCAAAATTCTTGGTGCACCTCGAACGTGACAGGCAGTACCAAGACAAACCGAAATTACATGTTTTCCTCTTGGTTTCAAACTAAAGGCTTTATAAAATGTTGCCATATTATATATTTCACTTAACGGTATTCCAAATTTTATTGAAATAAACTTTAATATATCTTCTGGTAAATATCTAAATTCTTCATTAACATCCTGAAGTATTGCAACAAGAGAGCTTCTATCTTCTCTATGCTTGTTTAGTATTTCAGTTATCTTTTCGAAATCTTCTTTTTTAAATTCTGGTTCTGGTATACTATCTTGTTCAAAATGGGGAACATTTCTGACTGGACAATTAGCTGCACAGAGTCCGCATCCTGTGCATTTGTCTAAGTCTACATATCGAGGACGATGTCTCAACGTAACTCTGAAATTTCCTGGTTCTCCCTGAACTGATTCCACATCTGCCCAAGTTATAATCTCAATGTTTAAATGGCGTGCGCATTCCACTAACTTCGGAGCCATAATACACATAGCACAGTCATTCGTAGGAAAAGTTTTGTCTAATGCAGCCATTGTTCCACCAATTGCAGGCGCAGAATCAAGCAAGTATACTTTAAATCCAGATTCTGCTAAATCTAAGGCTGACTGCATTCCTCCAATTCCACCTCCTATAACCAATACAGAACCAATTGTTTTTTTCTCTTTCATTATAATAACTCCAATGACTCTAAAACTGGCAGAGGATTAACAATATGTTTTGTAATAAAATTCTCGCTCTCCTTTAAATTAAAAGCAAGAGCGAGAAGTTCGGTGAGATATAAAATAGGGAAATTGTAATTAGGCTGGCGTATATCAAGATTTTCCATACATAAAGGACACAATGTAACTATAATATGAGCCCCAGCCTCTTCTGCCATTCTTATAATATTTCCTACTAAACTTTTAACAATATCGTCTCTGGACAGAGATAAACTCCCACCACAACACTCGGTTTTAAATGACCAATTAATTGGTTCAGCTCCTATAACCCTCATTATTTCATCAAGAGACATTGGATGTTCTGGATTATCAAAATCCATTATTGTAGGAGGTCTAACAAGAAGACAACCATAATAGCAAGCAACTTTTAAACCTTTAAGGGGCTTAACTACTTTGGAACGAATAGTCTCTAAACCAATTCGATTTTTTATTAATTCAATTAAATTCAAAATTTCAATATTATTCTGAAAATCAAAATTTATTAAATCTTTTATTTGCTTTCTAATTTCTTCCTTTTCTCTCAATTCATTTTTAGCTACTTTTAATCGATTGTAACAAGCTGCACAAGGAACGACTAAATCATGACCAATTTTTTCTGCAATTTTCAGATTCTGAGCAGGTAATACTATTTCAAGGATTTTATTCAAACTATGTCCAGAAGATGCTCCACAACATATCCAATCAGGAAGCTCTCTCAACTCGACCCCCAACTTCTCGCAAACAGCCTTAGTCGAATGGTTGTATTCCTTTGCACTTCCATGTAAAGAACAACCAGGATAATACGAATAAATCATTCAATACTCCGAATTTTTTTAAAAATCTTTTTTATTTCTTTAACGTTTCTTACCTTTTCAGGAAAAATGGAAAATTTTCCTAGTTGAAACATTTTAATTCCTAATTTTATATCTTTAAATAAACCTCCACTTCTCAATTTTAAGTCTCTTATTAAACTCAATTCATGCATTCGACCTCGTTTTTCTATGCCAGCTAAAAATGCTTTGTGCATTATTTGAATAGTCTTCTCTTTACCTTTTACCCCTTCTTTAACTGCCATTTGCTTTAAAACATCCATTACTTTAGCAATATCTATATTATTAGGGCACCGAGTTCCACAAGTTTCACATGCTGTACATAACCAAATTGTAGCGCTCTTTAAAATCTTTTCTTTTTCTCCGTATTGAATCATTCGAAGTATGGCATTGGGAGGGATATCCATATATTTAGAAACAGGACAACCAACTACACATTTATGACAATAATAACATGCTTGAATATCCTGACCGCTTTCCTTTTGAACTAAATTTAATAAATTATTGCCATTAATTATAATCATTTTTATTTATTTAATAGAAATTGCTGCATCTATCATATTAAATACTTGTTTAGAAGTAAGATTTCGCTGTTGAGTGGCACTATTTGGACATGCAGTTACACACGCTCCACATCCTTGACAAAGAACTTCAATAACTTTTGCTATTTTTTTCCATTTATCAATTTCTCTTGCTTTATAAGGACATACTTCAACACAAATTCCACAAGCCTTACACAAATCTTCATCTACCCATACAACTATTGGCTCATGAGAAAGTAAATCTTCTGAAAATAGACCTGCAACTTTACTCGCTGCACCTAATGCATGAGAAACTGACTCCGGGATATCTCTTGGAGCTTGGGCACAACCCGCAAGATAAATGCCTGGAGTAGGACTTTCTACAGGTCTAAGCTTTGGATGAACTTCGGAAAAGAAACCATATTCATCCGAAGAAATTTTTAGTTTATTAGCTAATTCTTTTGCACCTTTACTTGGAATAATTGCAGTGGCCAAAACAACAAGATCAGCTGCAATTTCAATTTGTCTCCCAGCAAGTGTATCAACACCCCACACGATAATCTTTCCATTCTCTTGAAAAATTTTTGAAACTTTCCCTCTTATATAATAAAGTCCGTCTTCTTCTATAGCATTTTGCACGAATTCATCATAACCCTTTCCTCCTGCTCTTACATCTATATAAAAAATATAGGCTTGCCCTTCAGGTACTGCTTGCTTATAAAGTTTTGCATGCTTTGCCACATACATACAGCAAATTTTTGAACAATATGGAACTCCATGTTCTGGATCTCGAGATCCTACACATTGAATAAATACAACTTCTCGAGGTATTTTACCATCTGATGGTCTTCTTATTTCTCGATTTTGCTGCCCCCAAACTGAGATTAGTCTCTCAAATTGTAGCCCATCTATAACATCTTTATACCTTCCATAGCCATATTCACCCAGTTTTTCTTTCGGATAAAGACTGTAACCAGTTGCCACTATTATTGATCCCACTGCTTCCTCTCTAATTTTGTCTGTTTGTTTAAAATTAATAGCATTTTTTGGACAGGCTTCTTTACACTTAGTACATCCTTCGGTGAAATATTTACAGATTTTTTTATCAATTACTGCTTTATTTCCTATAGTCTGAGGATATGGAATATATATAGCACGAGTTTTACCAGAAATCTCCTCTGATTGCCAGGGGATAGAGACAGGGCATTTTTCCACACATATCCCACAACCATCACATTTCTCTTGGTCCACAAAAGTAGCTTTAGTTTTTATTTTCACTTTGAAATTTCCTACATAACCATCAAGTTCTTCTATTTCTGAATTAGTAAGAATTGTTATTAAAGGATGATTTTGAACTTCAACAATCTTAGATGATAAGAGACAAGGAGAGCATTCCTGAGTTAAATAAGTCTCTGAAAGTTCTGCCATGTGCCCACCAATTGAAGCTTCTCGCTCAACCAAAACTACTTCATAACCATTATATGCTATGCTTAGAGCTGCATGAATTCCACTTACCCCTCCACCAATTATAAGAGCTCTTTTTATTACTGGAACCTTTATTGGCGAAAGAGATTCATTTAATTTTATTTTTTCAATTACAGCAGCAATAATTTCCTTTGCTTTTTGCGTCGCTTTTTGTTTATCTGCATGAACCCAACTACACTGTTCTCTTATATTAGCAATTTCACACTGATATGGATTCAGTCCAACAGATTGAACTGTGTTACGGAAAGTAACTTCATGGAGAGAAGGAGAACAACATGCTATAATGACTTTATTTAATTCCTGCTCTTTAATCTTTTCTTTAATTAAATTCTGACCAGGGTCCGAACACATATATACATAGTCAATCGCCATTTTAACATCGTCAAACTCGGTTACCTCTTCAGCAAGCCTTTTTACATCCACTGTTCCTGCTATATTAATTCCGCAATGACAAATGAATACTCCAATATTCTTCATTTTCGCTTATTTATTATAGTATAATTTTTTTTTTGTCAAGTGCTAATATCCTCATTTGAAAGAATGATATTAACATAACTTTTAGGAAAGGAAAATGAAATGATTGATATTTTTAAAATTAAAAGATACGAGGAATAAATAAATTTTAAGCTTTTTAGAAATTTCCAGAACTTCTTAAATTTAAAATTTCTCTCATTTTAATCCAATGTCCGCGAGTTAAAAGATGATTTGGAGTAATCCATAAATTAGTAGTTCCTCCCTTTAAAGTCTGAAAAATCGCTATAGCCATTTCATTAGGGGAAACATGCTCCCTTTTCCCCCACAGACCAATCGACATTATTATTTTTCTAGAATCGAAATTTTTTACAAGATATTCTGATAATTGACGGGAAATTTCAGGACTTTTCCCTTTAAGGTAAAAATAATTCCAGATTATTATTTTATCTGCATGAGCAAGAATTAAGTTATAATCCAATCCATATTCCTTTGCATTATTATGAAAATTTCTCCAGCTCACAGGGACATCAACATAAAGCTCCTTCTTATATTTATGCACAATATTGGAAACTCTCTTTATGAATTTGGACATCATATATGACTTCCACTCTCCAATACTCGGGTGTTCTCTTAATATTTTTTTAGTTAAAAAATGCTTTGGCCATTCTTTTCTTCCTGTAAAATTAGTATAAGATTTTAAGCATCTACTGTCATAACAATATGAATAATAGTTTAATTCTGTAAGATTGATTGCTTTAATCGGATATTCTTTTGCCAAATATTCTATCATTTCCAGCATTAGTTTCCCATATTCGCCCTCAACAAGTTCCAAAAAACACACCTGTTTTGAGCTTTTTATCCCATTAAATCCCGTAGCAGCTTTTTCTGGATGCTTTTTAACATAATTTGGAGCATAGAAATCTACTATTGCAATTACTGGCCAACCTTCTTTATGAAAATATTTTATTGCCTGAAGCAATAAATCTCTGTCTGTTCCTTTCTGATGATTGCTCCAGCTTTCTCTATGTGCCTTCCATTTGAAATAAGTCCATTCAGCTCTCCCTGCCCCTACTCCTATCATATTAATAAATTCTTTACCAGGGCTATTAATTACTGAATCGATTGCTTTTCTCCAATCGGCCCATGCATCGAAATGTGTTGAAATAGCGAATATTGATTTAGGAGAAATTTTTATAGGGCTGAAAGAGGTCTTATGTCCTCTATAAATCGAATATATAAATATTGAGATTATTAAAATCAGAAATATACTTACAAATGAAGCTATTAATGTCTTCTCAAGTGGCCGGACTTCAGCTGTTTTTTTCCTCTCTAGTTTTTCCCACCTTTCTTCTGCCCTTTTTATTTCCTTGAAAAGGGAATAAATAACAACAAAATTGTAGAAATAAGAAAGTGGAAGGATTAAAAGTCCATAAGGGAGGAGAAAACGAAGATCTTTGAAACTTTTATCCAAAATACAGCTATAGGTTGAAACAATGAAGAAAAAAATTAAACCTGTGTAAGCTAATATACTCCATATATTACTGAAGCTTATATCCCCATTTCTCAGAAAGAAAGGAAGCATAATAAAGGTAAGGAGCTGCAGAATAGGGACTATAACTAATGATGCAAAGTTTAATGGAAGATAGAAAGAGAATGGAGCATATTTTGGATTGAAAAAAATATCTTTATGCATGGTGCATACTTTAATATAGCTTCTCAGCCATCTGACTCTTTGTTTCCAAAGACTTTTAAGATTACCCGGGCATTCTGCAAGAACCATTGGAGAGGAGTCATAAATAATCCTTTTTCTCGCTTTTTGAAGCCGGAAAGTGAATTCTAAATCCTCTCCCCAGATGGTAATAAACCCTCCTACTGACTTAATAGTCTCTTTTCTAACAGCACCTAAATTCCCTGTAATGATATGTAAAGAAGAAATAATACTTAAGGCTCTTCTAACGAAACCTGTTCCAATATGAGTTGTAATTACTAGTAACTTTTGTATTGGAGACTTTGGGGAAAGCGGGGTGTCATTACCACAAACGGCATGAATTTTAGGGTCAATAAACCAGCGAGCCAAATTTCTTAAGGTGTCTGGAAGAAATATACTATCAGCATCTGTATAAACTATTATTTCCCCTTTTGCAATTTCAATTCCTTTATTTAGAGCACTCGCCTTTCCCTCATTCTGTTTTTTTATATACATAATTTTTTTTGAATCTATTAAATCCTTGATAACCTTTTCTGTACCATCTGTTGAGCCATCATTCACAACAATCACTTCGAACTCTGGATAATCTGATCGTAGAATTGACTCAACACATTCTCGTATAGTATCTTCCTCATTAAAAGCAGGAACAATAACGCTAATAGATGGAGTAAAGTTCCTTCCTCTTTTTTTAAAAAATCTGAATTTCCAAACTTCATAAATTAATGTTAAAGGAAAGAAAAAAAGACTTTGAAGACCAAGTATGAATGCAATCAATCCAAATGCATAAAATAGGCTTAGTAGAACTTTCATTATTTTTCTACTATTTTATAAACATAAAATGCTTCAGCATATTTTACTCCCGCCTGTAATCCTCTATGAGCTGCTCTCCCTTTTATACACTCTAAATCCATATACTGCTTTTTTCTTTGTGATTTATGAAATTTAATTAATTTTAATTTATCGTCGATATAATCTTCAATATCTACAAAAAAATTGGGAATAAATTCGTGAGAAGTCCTCACATCCTCATAACAAAGAAGAGATACATTTTCTCTTGAAGCAATTTTTGTTGCTTCAAATACAGCTCTATGATCTTGATGTATATCCTCTGGAGAATGTGTAAAAACTATATCGGGTTTAAGTTGTCTAATTCTATCTTCAATTTCTTTAACCATTTGAGGAATGTTCTCTTGCAATTCTGTATCCTTGAATTCGCAAATCCATAAATAATCAAAACCAAGATACCTTGCAACTTTATAAGCTTCCTTTTTTCTTTTTTCTTTTCCTTTTAGGGCTTTAACTCCCTTTTCTCCTGAAGAAAAAATAATCCCATAAATTTTACTGCCCTGATCTTTAAACTTTGCAAGAGTTCCACCACATCCTAACTCAATATCATCTGGATGTGCTCCAATTGCTAAAATTACGTTTTTCCTCTGTTTTGGAGAACTTCCGAAACGAGCTAAAATATAAAAGCTTATTGCAAGAATACCAATAATAATTAGCTTTAAAATTTTTATATAGAAATCCGCATATGGCTGGATCATTTCTACAAAATTAAATAGAGCAAAACCACCCATAGTTATAAATAAAAGAAATGGGAGTAAAAATTGAATAAAAATTTGATAGAATTTATTTCTTCTTTTAAGTATATGTTTTTTCTTATAATAATAAATTAGAACCAAAAAAAGGATTAGAATGAAAAAAACAGGTTCTATGAATTTATCTATAATTTGTTTAATATTCCACTTTGATTTCTGCTTTATTTCTTGAAGAAGCTTGAGCGCTTGAGCATTTTTTGAATCAATTTTTAAAATTTTAAGTAAAACTTTTTTTGCGTGGGAAATTTTATTCCACTGCAAATAAACTTTTGCCATTTCAAGAAGGGAGGTTGTATTTGAAGGAGCAAGCTGATAAGCTTTCTCATAAGCTAATATTGCTTTTGGAAATTTTTTACTCCAGCTATATAGATTTCCTAAATTGTGATATATTTCTGGATCTCTTGGATTTAGAGTAAGAGCCTTTCGATAAATTATTTCTGCTTCTTGAAAGCGATTTTGCCAAGCAAGTATTTCACCTTTTGCTTTATATAATTCAGAATTATCCGGAGAAATTCTTATTGCTTTTTCTATTAAGTTCAGGGCTATTGAGAATCTTCCCAAAAATGAATATACTTTTGCTAATCCCATCAAAGCATCAATATTTTCAGAATCTTTCTTTAAAATTTCTAAATATATATTTTCCGCCTCTTCAAAACGATGAGCCCATCTAAGAACAGTAGCCAGTCCCTTTTTCGCAGCTATATTTTCTGGTTCCTCTTCTATAACTTCCTTAAAAATTGCAATTGAACGGTCGTATTTTCCACTCCATGCATATACATATCCTAAATTTATTTTTGTATTGATATCTAAAGGATTAATCAAAAGAACCCTCTTATAATGAAAAATAGCTTCCTCATATCTATTCAGACGAGTGTAAATCTCTGCAAGGAGCTTTAATGAAGGAATATGAGTTGGATTATTAAGAAGAACTTTTTCAAGATATTCTTTTGCCTGAATATATTTTTTTTCTTTAAATAACTTATAACCTTCTTCATATTCCTGAAGATATTTTTGAGACCAGGAAAAGTTAAAAATAATTAATAAAATTATAGTTACAGCTGGAAAGATTTTTCTCATCACAGTTTTAATTTATAAACTAAACCGATAAAGAATCCAAATTCATTTCTCTGAGGCCTGATAAGAAATTTTCCCCCAAATTTTAATCTCAAGAAAGAAAAAGGTTCACCTATTAAGGTAAACATATAAACCTTTGAACTTTTTCCACTTAAATAACTATATTGAGAATATTTGTCATAAATATAATCCATTCTTATTATGACAGGAAAAGATATACTTTTATTTATTATTTCTTTTTCTATGTTAAAGAAAAAGGAATAACTTAATGAATCATCAAGATCTCGATTTGGAATGTATTTTATTTCTGTCTCGAATGTCTCTGTTGAAATTTGAATATTTCCCCCTAATAAAAATCTCGTCTTATAATCAAATCTCGCAACTTTTCTTAAATTCTTATTTACAGTAAAAGTAGCTGAATCCGGGTCTCTTAACAAAGCAAAAAAAACTTCGGTTTCCAATAAATCAAACCATTTGGAAGAAAATCTTCCCTCTATTTTATGATTATATGCCCTCATAAATTCATCCCAGTAAAAATTTGGATTAAAAAATTTATATAAAATTGACAATTTATATTTTGAATTAATTATATGCGAAACTTCTATCTCAATACCTGGGGTATGGTCATAAGAAGTGCTATCAGGATCAGGATTATTTGGATAATCATAATTTTTATCCTGAAATTCCAACTTCAAGTAAGTTGTATATTTGGGAAAAAAATAGAATTTAGCGAAAAGTTCTTCCCTTTCATAGAAAATTCTTTCAGCCTTAGAGTATCCAATATAAATATCAATCCAATCTATCTTGCCCACGAATAATCGCATGTCATAACCCTTCTTTGTATAATCCACCTCCCATCCTCCGGAGTTTATTTCGAAATGAAGGCCTCTTCTTAATCTAAGATTTTCCATATCCTGAAGGGACTCTTTATGTGCGGGATCAATTTCAAGTATCTTATTTAACCAGGATGCGGACTCCTTATATTTTCTAATCCATTTGTATAGAGTTGCTATGTTGTTCATAATTGATAAATCTTTTTCTTTTTTAAGCTCGAGAGCCCTTTTATACTCTACAATTGCGTGTTCAAACTCTCCTTTCAACTTATAAGTCTCTGCCAATCCCACATGATAAATCGAATTTTCAGGGTCTTGTGAGATGAGATACTGAAAAAGATTCTCCGCTTTAATAAGATTTTTATTCTTTAAAGCCTCCTGAGCCTGTTTATAATATTCTTGCAGAACATCTTTGGAAAGAAGAAATTGGCTTAAAAACAAATTTAAAGCAACCAGTAATAAAATTTTTTTTCTCATAATTACTCCAATCGTAATTTAAAGCGAAAAATTATACTATTATCATTATCTTGAAATTTCAAACCATTTTTCAAGTAATGTTTCCAAAACTTCAGGTGCTTCCAATACATTAGCTCCAACTCGAGCATTTACCTCAAGTATCACAGGCGCATTATCCGCTCTTAATCTTAGATCAATATCAATCGGTCCTTGGAGTCTCATAATCTCTCCTACTTCTTTAGAAATCTCAGAGATTTTGGGATTATTTTCTCTTATAACTGAAAGGGCATTCCCAAAAATTCCATTTTTCAATGCCGTTTTTTTTAAAGTTACATTTACCAGCACACTTGATTCTGGAAAAACGAAAAGATTGGGATTATACTCGTCGCCTGGAATGAATTCTTGAAAAACAAGACCTTCTCTCTCTTCTTCAAGTAAATCCTTTTCAGAATAATATATCTTCACTCCTCTCCCCCCTCTTCCAAATCGAGGTTTAGAAAGTATTGGAAATTTAAAAATATCGGTTAGAGCATTTAAAGACTTTAAACTTTCTTGAAGAACTGTTTTAGGCACTGGAATTCCTTTTTCCTCTAAAAATTTGGCAGTCAAAAATTTATCATTTGCTATTTCAGCGATTTCTGGGGAAGAGATAAAAATACAACACCCCAATTTCTCAAATTCTTCTTTTATTCGTGCCACAAATACCAACTCTTCAGTTACAGTAGGTATCAATAGCGAGATATTGAATTCTTTTATTAAAGAGAGTAAACAAGAAATGTATGCGGGATCTAATGCAGGAGGAACTTTTTTGAAATTGTCTGCTTCTGTTTCTACTTCTCTCATGTCTATTCCTACCACATAAAATCCCTTTTCTTTAAAAAAACGAACACATGCTTTTCCTGCTGGTCCTCCAACACCAGTTATTAAAATCTTTCTTTGCTTTTTGAGATATATCTCCATATTCTCACCCATTATTATCCTGAAACATGTTCATAAAATAATTTAACCCTTTCACACCCCTGTATCTCATTCAGTTGAATTACACACGCTTCTTCCCATAGAATACATAAAATCATCATATTTTTCAATTAATTATCTTTCAATACTTTTCCCGATAGAATCTCAGGAGTGCAGTTATACTATCTCTTTTTTCCTACGGGTTTAAAAAGAAGGTCTTGAAAATCAAAACTGAAATCAGTGAGTGGCGAAACAGGAAGCATTTTTACCTCTTCAACCTCTCCTTTATAATTGAGTATAAAAGTTACAAAAGCATCAGCATTAAGACTACGATCTCTCCATCGCACGATAAAGGTATCATAATGCCAGTGCTCCAAATCTCCTACTAAAGCAGGTGTATGTAGAAATCGCATTACAAGCTTATTATTTATTTCCTCGATCACCATTTCTCCATACCATTGATCAATATAGCGACCAGTATATTTTGAAATATCAAGAGAAGGTTTTGTATTTTTGACTCTTTTAAGACGTAGGTTTTTCTCAATTTCAGCAATCCTTTTTTTAGTTCTTTGCTCTGCTTGTTTAAATGCAGTAATCCAGTCAATAGGAGAGACACCAAGATAATAATCCAATATATAATAAGTAATTGCTTCATATGCTTGTCTCGCTTCCTGATTTGTAAGAACAACTATGCCTAATTTTAAATCAGGGACGAGAGTGACCTTAGATACCATACCCCTAATAGAACCTGTATGGTAAACTATTTTGTGTCCATAATAATCTCTTAACATCCATCCCAAGCCATATGCAAAAAAATTTGGCTTAATTTTGGAAAGTTCAGGTGGATATTCTCGAATTGGAATAATTGTTTGAGGAAACCACATTTCTTTTGATGCATCGGCACTGAATAAACGTACTTGTCCTCTTTTAGTATTCCGAATTAGTCCTGAATTGAGTTGAACAATAATCCATTTTGACATATCAATTACATTTGAATTAATAGCTCCTGCAGGACCAATGCTATCCAAATTCTCATAAGCTATAGGTTTAATTTGCCCATTAAATCTTGTATGCGGAGAAGCAATATTGCCACCTGTACAAAATTCCTTGATACTCGTGTTACTGAAAGTCATACCAAGTGGTTTAAAAATTCGTTCTTTTATGAACTCAGACCAAGTCTTTCCTGTTACTGCAGGTATAATTTCTCCTGCCACAATATAAAGAATGTTGCAATAAGCAAATCTGCTTCGAAAACTAAAAGCTGGTTTGATAAAACGCACTCGATAGATTATTTCTTTCCGAGAATATGTGGATTGAGGCCAGTAGAGAAGGTCTCCTGCTCCTAACCCAAGACCACTGCGATGCGTCAACAAATCCCGTACAGTGATTTCCCGTGTTACATATGGATCATACATACAAAAATCTGGAAGATATTTAATAACTGGATCATCCCATTTAATTTTTCCTTCGTCAACAAGAATTGCAAGTGCAGCTGCAGTAAAAGCCTTTGTATTAGAGGCAATTCCAAAAAGTGTCTCTGGAGTTACTGGTGTATATTCTCCTAATTTACGAACACCATAACCTTTTGCAAAAATCATCTTCCTATCTTTAACCAGTGCCACAGCCAAGCCTGGAACTTCCCATTCTTTGCGAACCTTTTCAATATAGGAGTCTAAGGTTTTAAAGAAATCCTCAGAAGCTGGTACAGATGTAACTTCAAAAAACAAAAACAAAATAATAAAACATGAAATTCCTATAACCCTTTTTAAACCCGAAAACTTAATCATCTCTCTCCTCCCTTTTCAAATATTATATAGACTTTATGTCAAAGTAAACTTTTTTATTAAGGAGTTGCTAATTTTGTCAAAAACTGCTAATTTTTAATGTTCTTAGGAGGCAATGATGAAAATTTCTAAGATTTTATTTCTCAGTATATGGATAATCATATCCTCATCTTATATTTATTCTATGGAGATAGAAAGCGGTTATCAAAACGGATTTTATATTAAAACTAAAGATGGTAGTTTTTCTCTAAAACTGAAAAATCGCATTCAATTTTTGACATTTTACAATATTTATAATGGCTTAAAACCTTCTCAGAGAAGTTTTCAAATAAAGAGAGCAAGAATTTATTTTAGTGGAAATGCCTTTTATTCCTGGATCAATTATAAAATTCAGCTTCAGATGGAGAAATCCCAAATTTCTCTTAGAGATTTGATAATAGATTTTTCTATTTTTAAAGAATTGCACCCTAAAATCGGGCAATTCAAAGTCCCATTCAATAGGGAATATCTCACATCTTCTGCATACCTTCAATTGATAGACCGTTCTATAACGAATGAAGAATTCAGTGTTGGAAGGGATATAGGCTTTTCAGTTGATGGAAACATTTCTGAAAGAATTGAATATAGCATAGGAGTGTTCAATGGATCGGGTAAAAACACAAAGAATCTCGACAACAAGTTTCTCTATGCAGGCAGAATCATGTTCACACCAAATGGAAAATTTTCCTATTCACAATCTTCATTGGATTTTCCAAAGAAGAGAAAATTAGCAATTGGCTTAGGAATTCTATATTTTCCTAATTTTGATCCATCAAGAGAAAATATAGACGACCGAAAAAAACTTGCCTCCTCAGTCAGAAAAGAAATTGGTAATTTAAAAAGTGATATACTTCAAATAACAGGTGATATAGGAGTTAAATATAAAGGTTTCTCATTTGAAGGGGATGTTCATTTTAGGAATATCAATCCTGAAAAACCAGAGATTAAAAATATTCAAGCCTTTGGCTTCAGAATCCAGACTGGTTATTTGTTTTCTAAAAAATTTGAGATTGTATTCAGATATTCTTTCCTAAATCCAAGTACTCAGAGAGACAAGGATACCAAACAAGAATTAACTACGGGAATAAATTATTTTATCCATAAGCATTTTTTAAAGATTCAAATTAATTCTTCTTATTTTATCTTTGAGAATCCTGTAAAGATAGAAAAACAAACAAGATTTTCTGCCTTATTGCAAATATATTTCTAACAGACTTCAAAATAGTTAGCTATTTGCATAATAAATTAAATTGTGTTAAAATTCTTGAAAAAATTAAAAGGAGATGAGGGATGTCAGGGCATTCCAAATGGCATTCTATAAGACATAAAAAAGCAGCTCAAGACGCAAAAAGAGGAAAAATTTTTACAAAGGTTATAAGAGAAATCGTCGTTGCAGCTC
This sequence comes from Candidatus Aminicenantes bacterium JdFR-78, assembly GCA_002010665.1. GTDB lineage: Bacteria > Acidobacteriota > Aminicenantia > JdFR-78 > JdFR-78 > JdFR-78. Next base: position 12,413 of record MTON01000002.1, on the reverse strand, counting down.
GGATAGGAGGTGGAGATCCAGAAGCTAATCCAAGACTTAGAAAAGCTATAGAAGATGCAAAAAGTGTCAATATGCCTGCTGAAAATATTAAAAGAGCAATACAAAGAGGAACTGGTGAAATCGAAGGAGCCCAGTACGAAGAAGTTTTCTATGAAGGATACGGACCTGGAGGTGTTGCAATTTTTGTAGAAGCACTTACTGACAATAAAAATAGGACTGTTGCAGAATTAAGGCATATTTTTACAAAATATGGCGGTCGGCTTGGAGAGCCTGGGTGTGTTTCCTGGTTGTTTTCTCGCAAAGGTTATATAGTCATTGAAAAAAGCAAAGTATCAGAGGACAAACTTCTTGAAATAATCCTTGAAAGCGGGGCAGAGGATATGAGAGATGACGGGAGTAATTGGGAAGTTTTCACTCCGCCTGAAAAATTCGACTCAGTAGTGGATGCTATCAAAAGAAACAATATTTCCATTGCGACCTCAAGTCTTGCCTTTATCCCTCAAAACTATGTGAAACTTCAGGGTAAAGAGGCTGAACAATTGTTAAAACTATTATCAGCCTTGGAAGACCATGATGATGTAAAAAAAGTATGGTCCAATTTTGATATTGAAGAAGAGGAAATTTCCAGATTTGCAGCAAACGAATGAACATCCCATAAATAAATGAAAGTAATTGGAATAGATCCAGGTACTAAAGCAACTGGTTTTGGTATTATTGAATTGAAAGATAATAAATATGAAATTATTGACTATGGAACAATAAGACCGAAAACGAATCTTTCTCTTGCAGAAAAATTAAGAGAAATAAAAGAGTGTCTTGAAGAAATAGTTTCAAAATATAATCCTGAAGCAGCTGCTCTGGAAAATTTGTTTTATGCACAAAATGTAAAAACAGCAATTGTACTTGGTGGGGTAAGAGGAGTGATTTTATCTGTATTAGCGACTCATGAATGTCCAATTTTTGAATATTCTCCCCTTGAAGTAAAAAAGGCAGTCACGGGATATGGAAGAGCTGGAAAAACTCAGGTAAAAGAGATGGTTTTTAATTTGATAGGAATTGAGAATAAAGAGATTGAAAAGGATGTTACTGATGCACTGGCCATTGCTCTCTGTCACTTAAATTCAATAAGTTTTCTTGAGAAAATTAAAAATAAGTAAAAATGATTTCTTTTTTAAAAGGTATTCTTCTGGACAAATCTCCAAACGAAGTTACAATTGACGTGGGAGGTGTTGGCTACCAAGTATTTATTCCTTTGTCAACCTATTCAAAAATAGGAAATTTTAAGGAGCCGGTTGAACTTTTTATTTATACTCATTTAAGGGATGACTGCATTTCTTTATTTGGTTTTTTTACAAAGGAGGAAAAAGAGATTTTTACAAAGCTTATATCAATCTCTGGAATTGGTCCCAAGCTGGCTCTAAACATTCTTTCAGGACTTGGACCCGAAGAGCTTGAAGAAGCTATTAGGAAAAATGATTTTACTCGATTAACTGCAATACCTGGCATAGGAAGAAAAACAGCCTTAAGGATTGCCCTTGAACTTCAAGAAAAATTTGAAGAGAAAAAAAGGGTTCTAACAAGTCCTGAATCAAAAGAAAAAGAGGAAATTATTTCTGCTTTAATAAACTTAGGATTCAAAAGAAAAGAGGTTGAGAAAATAGTTGATGATACAATCAATTCTTTCCCAAAAGGGACTGAATTCGAAAAATTATTTCAGGAAAGTTTGAAAAAATTATCAAAATTATAAAAAATGACAAGATTAGCTACTCCTATAAAAACCAGCGAAGACACAATCTTTGAAGATAAATTAAGACCCCGATCATTAAATGAATTTATAGGTCAAGAAAATATCAAAAAAAATTTGAAAATATTTATTGAAGCCGCAAAAAAGAGAAATGAACACTTAGATCATGTCCTTCTTTACGGTCCACCCGGACTTGGAAAAACTACTCTTGCCCATTTAATAGCAAAGGAACTTGGTGTTCCAATTAAGGCAACATCAGGACCAGTAATTGAAAAAGCAGGAGATTTAGCTGCAATTCTAACGAATCTTCAAGATAAATCCATACTCTTCATAGACGAAATCCATCGCCTCCACCCATCAGTGGAGGAAATCCTCTATCCTGCAATGGAAGATTTTAAATTGGATATAGTAATTGGCCAAGGACCAAATGCAAGAACTTTAAAACTCGCTCTATTAAGATTTACTTTAATCGGGGCTACAACCCGTGCTGGAATGATTACTCCTCCTTTGAGGAGCAGATTTGGTATAATTTTTAGAATTGGTTTTTACACCCCAGAAGAGCTCGAATTAATTATAAAAAGGTCAGCATCGATCTTGAAAGTTGAAATCGACAGCCTTGGTGCAAAAGAAATTGCTCTTCGTTCTCGAGGAACTCCAAGAATTGCAAATCGATTATTGAGAAGAATTAGGGATTATGCACAAGTCATGGGTGATGGAAAAATAAATAAAGAAGTTGCTCTTGCAGCACTTGAAATGCTTGAAGTGGATTCCTGCGGTTTTGATGAAATTGATAGAAAAATCCTCCTTACAATTATCAAAAAATTTAATGGAGGTCCAGTAGGCATTAAAGCAATTGCAGCCGCAATAAATGAAGAGAAGGAAACCATCGAATCTATATATGAACCTTTTTTAATTCAATCTGGATTTATAGATAGAACACCCAAGGGAAGAAAAGCTACAGCAAAAGCTTATGAACATTTCGGAATACCCTATAATAACCCGAAGCAAAAAAAACTGTTTTAATTTTTAAAAATGATAGATTTAAGTCTATTTGACTATAATCTACCAAAGGAACTTATTGCTCGATTTCCCTTGCCTGATAGGGATCAGTCAAGGTTACTCATTCTGATAAGAAGAGAATGTAAAATAATACACTCTCATTTTAGAAATCTCCCTGAATATTTAAAGGAGGGAGACCTGTTAATAATCAATAACTCAAAAGTAATTCCAGCAAGATTAATAGGTTCTTTGAATGGAAGTTTTATAGATTGTTTATTAACAAAAAAAATCAATGAAGATACTTGGGAAGGAATTTTTCATCCTGCTCGGAAAGTAAAGACAGGGAAGAAAATAAAATTTAGCGAGGGACTTGAAGGAGAAATAATAAGAATTAATGATTATGGAAAGAGATTAATTCAGTTTAATAGAAAAGGAAATGATTTAATAAATTTAATCAGAAAAATAGGATTTGCACCTTTACCACCATATATTAAAAGAAAAAACGAGGAAGCGATTAAATATAAAGAATTTGATTTGAATCGCTATCAAACAATTTACGCAAAAGAAGAAGGTTCAATTGCAGCACCAACTGCAGGACTTCATTTCACTCCTAAAGTTATTGATAAAATTAAGGAAAAAGGGGTTGAGGTATTAGAAATAACTCTTCATGTAGGCGAAGCTACATTCAGACCTGTGAAGACTAAAAAAATTGAAGAGCATAAAATGGGAGAGGAATATTTTCATATTAAAGAAGAGGTTGCAAATAAAATAAATCTCGCTAAAAAAGATAAGAGAAGGATTATAGCAGTCGGTACAACAACAGTAAGAGCCCTTGAAAGTGCATGGAAAGATAACTATCTTGAACCAGGTTTTAACAAAACCGAGCTCTTTATCTATCCTGGATATAAGTTCAAGGTAGTAGATGCACTTCTTACCAATTTCCATTTACCTAAATCCACACTTTTAATGCTGGTTTCAGCTTTTGCTTCTCAGAATCCTGAAGAAGGCATTAAATTAATTAAAAAAGCTTATAAAGAAGCGATTAAACGAAAATATAGATTTTATAGTTATGGAGATTGCATGCTAATACTCTAACTTTTAAAATGATTTGGTTATGGAAGAAAGATAATTTTAAATTTTTAATTGTAATTTTTAGTTTTTCATTTTAAGTTTTTAGTTTTACTTAGAATGGAGGTAGAAAAAATTGTTAAAAGTAACTAAAGAAACAGAATTGGAAATAAATGCACCAAGGATAATTGGTACTGCTGGAAGAATACTAGGAACATTAGCGAATGCAGGAGTTAATCTGAGAGCATTTTGTGCCCGTCCAGAGGGAAAAAATATTACATTCTTGCTCGTTACAAACGACAATGACAAGGCTGAAAAATCCTTAAAAGCAGCTGGCTTTAATGTAAAAAGAAATGAAGTAATTTCAACTCTTGTGAGAGAAAGAATTGGAGTTGCTTCAGAAATAGCTCTTTTACTCGAAAATGCTGTAGTTCAAATTGAATACTGCTATGGAAGTTCTTCTGGCAAAGGAGAAGTTCTCTTAATATTTAAAACCAGTGACAATAATAAAGCTTTCGAAGTTTTAAGTTAGCTCTTTATTTCTTTTAGTAATTCTTTTACAGCTCTCTCGAGTTGACGATCAACTCCATTTGCTACATCCTGTGGAAAGTCTGGGACAATAATATCAGGAATACATCCATTACCTTCCATGTTCTTTCCGGTTGTAATTACGTACCAACCCCTGTATGGAACCCTGAATCGACTTCCATCAATTAAAGTTATCCCACCGGTGCTAATTACTGAACCTGAGGTTGCTTGACCAACTACCTTTCCTCTCTTAAGAGTTTTAATTGCATGAGAGAATATTTCAGCATTACTGTAGGAATATTCATTACACAACACAATAATAGGCTTTGTCCAAGCATAAAGTGGACGTCTATCCTGAGGATAACCTTTTTCTCCATCCCTTGGAACTGTTATAGCATGAGGCTTAGGAGAAAGAATTGCTAACAGATAATCAGTTGTCCAACCACCACCATTATTTCTCACATCTATTACAAGCCCTTCCTTGCCATGAGCAGCAGAATACAATTCCATCTCAAATCTTTCAAGACTTGGCTCATTCATTGCCTGAATATGAATATAACCCAACTTTCCATTACTTAATTTTTCAACAAGCGCTCTTTTCTCTTCAACCCATCTATCATATTCCTTCTGGAGGAATTGAAAATAATTAATTGGCTTTACTATTAAACTTCTTCTCTTCCCATTTCTGCCAATCACCTCTATTTCGACTTTTTCTCCGACCTTATCATTTAATAATTGATGTATATTTGTATTTTTTTCTATTGTCTTTCCATCAATTGAAATCAATATTTCACCAGGATAAACTCGAGCTCTCTCTTTATCACAAGGACCATCTGGTAAAACACTTTTCACTTTTAGACCTCTTCCTTTGTAATCAGGATCAAATCTTAATCCCAACATTCCAGTTGTAACTGCATTTCGGGGTCGAGGAGCACTTATTCCTAAATGCGAGGCATTCAATTCTCCAAGCATTAAGCGTATAACATCATGAAAATCCTCTCGTGTCAGTGTCTTAGAGGCAAGAGGTCTATATTTTTCTCTCATTTTCTTCCAATCAACTCCGTGAAAATTTGGATCATAAAATCTATCATTCAATGTCTGCCATGCTTCATCAAACATTTGAAGCTTTTCAGCAGGATAATTAATAACCATCTTAGCCTTAAAGTTTATGGTTTTTAATCTTCCACTATTAATAGAAACAGATGTAATAGTTCCTCCTCTTTTTAGAAAATATATTTTCTTCCCGTCTTTACTCCATGTTATAAAGGTCGGGTTTACCCCACCTATTGTAAGTTGTTTTAAACCCGAACCATCCCATTTCACTATCCACAAATCTCTTTTCCCTTTTGCATCAGCCTGAAATGCAAAAGTCTTCCCATCTGGAGAAAATACAATCCCTGTCTCATCTCCAGGAAGACTTGTAACTCTTCTTAGTCTTTTATGAATATTCTTGAAATCTATACTAACAGTGACCCTTTTTTCTTCTTTCCCTTTATCTTTTTTCAACTTTTCCTCTTCTTCCCATTCTTCCTTACTTTTCTCATCATCTATTTTTCTTAGAAAAACAAACCATATATCATAGGTGTTCCCGATTCTTCTTGAAAAGAAAGCTAATTTCCTTCCATCTTTAGACCATACTGGATGAACATCATCGTCTGGATGCTGGCTTATATTTATTGGTTCACCGCCCTCTGCAGGTATAATAAAAACATCAGTATTAAATTCATTGTCATCTCTTGAAAAGGCAATCCATCTACTATCCGGAGACCATGAATAATCGGGAGTAGCCCATCCCTTCAAAATTCTTTTCTGATTCCTCCCATCTTTATCCATAATCCACAAATCACCATTCCCTCTAATAAATGCTATTTTCTCTCCATCTGGAGAAAATTTCGGTAAATGCTCATTCTCTTTTGTTTTTGTTAATTGAATTATTTCCTTTTTTAAACATTTACTTAATCTTTTCTCATCAGGAGAAGCTGACCTGACCAGATATATATCCTTATTGCCCTCCCTATCAGATACAAAAACAAGACTTTTCTCATCAGGTGACCAGTTTATCTGATAATCACGGGCTGGGTTATCTGTAATTCTATTCGCTTTACCCCCTTCTTCGCTCATTACAAAAATCTCGCCCCTAACAACAAATGCAATTTCTTTTCCATTAGGAGAAACCTGCATTTCAGTTGCTTCAGAGGTGAAAGTCCTCTTTTCAATAGGATTTATCTTGTAATCAATCGGACCATGTATAACCAATTTTTTGTTTTCTCCTGATTTTGTAAAGTAACACCAAATAGAATCTCCTTGCTCATATGCAATTACTTCTCCGTTTCTTGAAATATTTGGGAATCTTACTCCGTCATCTTTGAAAAAAGTTAATTGTTTTCTATCTTTATTGAAAATATTAATTTCCCAGAGATTAAACGTTCCATCTTCATCTGTGACATAATAAATAGTTTTACTATCAGGTCCCCATAACGGAAAATAATCATTTCCAAGATGATTCGTTAATTGGATATATTTTCTTGTTTCAAAATTATAAAGCCATATATCAGTATTTCCACTTCCTCTATAATGCTTCCGAGCCCAATTAATTCTTCCTCTAACAAATACCAACCATTTACCATCCGGCGATATTTTCCCCTGATCTGCATATGTTGGAACAAGTTCAAATGGTGTTCCTCCTTCTCTGTCTATCTGATAGAGTACAGGCAATCTATGATAATAAAAATTTCTGCGAGAAGAAAATATCAATCTCTTCCCATCAGGGCTCCAATCCCATAAACGATCAGGATTTGAAAAATAAGTTAATCTTATAGGCAATCCTCCTTCTGATGGTATTACAAAAATATCATCATTTCCATAGCGATTCGAACTGAAAGCGATTTCTTTTCCATCAGGAGACCATTGAGGAAGATAATCATAGGCCTGATGAACTGTTAGCCTCTGAGCTTCTCCACCATTTACAGAAACTTTCCATAAATCCCCATCATAGGAGAAAACAATTACCTTACCATCAGGAGACGGTGCAGGATATCTTGGAAATATAAATTCGTCTGAATGCAGAAATGAAAAAGAAAATACTAATAAAGCTAAAACCATGCTTCCTAAAATAAATTTCCTTTTCATTTTTTAACCTCCATTTCTTTATTAATATAAACATAGAATTCCTACAAATCAATATTGCTCTTTAATTAAAAATATTTTTTAATAGAATAGATGTTAAAAATTAATTCATTATATAAAGACTTTTTTAAATTTCTTGATAATATTCAACACTTTCCTTCTAAATGGGATGGCTATTTAAAACTGTATTATTCACCTAATAAAGAATTTTTAGATAATTATTTTTCCTATTTTCCATTTTTAAATTTTTCGAGTTTAAAAAATAGAGTCGAATCTATAAAAATTTCTGACTATTCTTTAATTAAAAATTTTATATCCCTAAATCCTCCTGAAAAAATAATAGAAGATGCCTTCATAAAATGTAAAAAACTAGCCCCTCCCCCTCAACCTCCTGAAATATATCTTTTCTTTGGATTCTTTAGTCCTGATGCCTTTGTTATTAAATTTAAAGGAAGACCTGTAATATGTTTCGGGCTTGAGAGATTCAAAGATTTTAAACTGTTAAAATTATTATTTGCACACGAATATGCTCATTATTTAATAAATATCAACAGAGAAAAAATAAGTTTTGGGGAAAAGATAAAAGAATTGCTTATATCAGAGGGGATTGGCACTTACTTTTCTTTTACAGTATTTCCAGATTATAGAATTTATGAGCATTTTCTCTTCACCAAGGATTTATATAATTGGTGTTTAAAAAACGAAAACTATTTAAGAAATATTTATTGCTCTGGAAAATTTTCCTTTGAAGAATTGATTAAATTTTATACTATAGGAAATATTGATTTAAATCTCCCACCCCGCGCAGGAAAATATCTTGGATTTAAAGCAGTCAAGAATTTTTTGGAAAAAAATAAAAAAAGCATTAAAAATCTGTTCCACAATCCCTCTTTAATTTCTTCAATAGAATTGTGATTACCATTCTCTTGGAATTTTTTTTCCATAAAAGAAAAAGTCTGCTTTTATGAAAATATATCTTAAAAATGAAGACATTCTTACACCTGAACGAATTAAATTGTGTAATAAGCTATTAGGCCTACTATATGGACAAACACGAACACAGATAGCACAGTCGGTCCCGATCTTTTTCCAAAATTGGTAACATTTTTCTGCTTTTAAAGGCCATTTTTCAACTCCTCTTACTTTTATTTTCTTCCCATATTCGATTGCCTGCGATGGACAGTTAAGAGCACATTTAAGGCATTTCTCACAGAAATTTTGAACACCAAAAATCTTTTTGCCATCAGGGATCAGGGGAAGATCTGTAGTCACTAATCCTAGTCTTACTCTTGGCCCATATTGAGGTGTAATTAATATTCCAAGCCTGCCAAGTTCACCTAAACCAGCAAGATAACCAAGCGGGGGGAGTATAGCCTGATAATTACTTCCAGCAATGTGAGCACGAGCAGAATATCCCAGAGAACGGATATAATTAGCCAGAATAATTGAAATTTTAGCTACTTCAACATATCGTTTACCTGTTTCTATAATAACAGGAGGGAAGGGCGCATTAAGAATTTTATCAAAAGACATTTCCACAGCAAATACAATTCCATAGCGATGATTTAAATTAATCTTTTTCCCATATGGTTCGGGGCCCCTTCCTACATGTGTGTAATAAAAATTTTTATTTACTTCACATATTCCCACAAGCTTTGCACCAAGATACTTTGCTATCCTCTTTATAAGACTTGAGGCTTCATCTGCTTTTAAATCTATTCTCTCCTTACTAACTTCTCCGTTAACGAGATTCAATTGAGCTTCTAAAAAATCAAACTCGGAGCTTGCAAGCTTCGACTGTAGAGGATTATAAAAAAGAGAACCTAGCTCTAAAAGAGGTGGTAACTTTCTTATTCTATCATCTATTTTTTTTCTTTCTGGATGATTTCTATAATATTCTTCATAATTTTTACTGCCAACTTTTAAATCATCTCTTGCAAAAATTACATCTCTTTCGTCCACTCTTTCTATTTTATAAACCTTAATATCTCCTTTTTTCTCAAATGGAATAAGAGATAAGATTATAAAGATAATAAACAAAATCACACTCATTAAAGAGATTATTTTCTGGATATAAGCTGAAAAAAAGAAAGAACTTACCAATACAGCAACAAGAAAAAGAAAGAATATTATGCTAAGCTTTAAAGCTCTTTTTTCTTTTTCTTTTATATTTGAAAAAATAAAAGTGAGAAAAAATATAGAGAATAGCAAAAGGATTATTCTTCCAATCCAGTGCATTTTAGATTCCTGAGGATGAGACTTTCAATGAACCAGTATTATCCAATTTTGAATTTAAATTAAATGATAAATTTTTAAGATACTCAAACTCTTCAGGTGGAATTGTTCTTATTATATATGAAAATGCGAGTTTATTATGTAACAAGGGATCAGAGTCCGCGGATAGCACTCCTGCCTCGACCATTCTCTTCCATTCAAGAGTTCCTGGAACTGGGGAAAAATACGCAAGCCTTGATTTTGCTCCATGTTCATAAACATAATAAATACTCTCTTCAATATCCTCTTTTTTCTGCTCAGGAAGCCCTACAATTATATAGACCTCTATCTCGTTCCTCTTATAGCCAGCTTTTTCTAAATTTTTTAATGCATTTTCAAATTCTTCGAGAGTAACTTTAGGACTAACTTGTTTCAACAATTCTTCCTTTGAAGACTCAAGACTCAATCTAACTGTTTTAAAACCTGATTTTTTCAAAAGACAAGCTAATTCAAAATCTATTTCCCTTGCGTGCAAACCATTTGGTGTGTGAAAGAAAATAGGTAATTTCAATTCCAGAATTCTTTTTAATATTGGCTTAATATGTTTTTCCCTATTAAATAGAAGAGCATCATCATAAAAGGCAAAATGAATTGTATTAAAATTAGAATAATAATACTGCAATTCTCCAACAACTTTTTCAGGTTCTCTTTGATAAAAGGATTTATTTAATAAATATGAAGCACAAAAAGTGCACCTGAAAGGGCACCCCCGTGAAGTTAACACAGGAAGGTATTTCTTTTCTGTAAGAAGTTCATAGCTGGGATATGGAATTTCATCTAGACTATTGAAGTAAACTTTTTCTACTTTTACACCAATTATATCTTCTATAAGGGATAAAATTTTATTCTCGCCTGGACCCTCAACCACAATATCTGCTCCTGAATGCTTTCTTGCATGCTCCGGCATTAATGTTGCATATATTCCACCCAATATAATTGGAACATTTTTAAATCTTTTCCTAAGAAGTTCTATTGTAAATTGAACTCCAGGATACCAATATGTCATTCCAGAAGTTATTAATATCAAATCAGGATTTTTTACTTTATTTAATTCATATTGAAAGATTTCTACTGTTATTCCATATTTAGAATATTTTCTCGGAATATCTTTTAAAATTTCAGGTTTCTGGATTTCTTCTTTAAAAAAGGGCCCCCTACCATCTGGTTTGCTTTTTAATTTTTTTGGTAAAAGAGGATGAGTTCTATCAAGACAATCAATAAAAAACAATTTGAAATCTGTATATTTTTTCAGTATTCCTGCTATGTATAAAAGACCAAGAGGTTTTAGCCAAAAATCATATGCTGTAAAGTCAAAAATCCAAGGATTTATTAATAAAATTACCTTTCCCTTTTTCATAAATTTTTAATAATTTAAGACCAGATTTTACAAGCTTGATGCTTTTTTACTTCTCTTCTCTTTTGCTATCCTTACCAAATCCTTTATTGTAATGCTATCAAATAATTTCCTCAGATTTTCTGTTGCAATTTTCCATACTTCATGAGCAGGACATATTTCAATTCTATCACAATAATCCGGATCACTAACACATTCGACAAGACAACACGGTCCTTCTAATGCATTAATAACTTCACTCAATTTAATTTCTTCAGGAGCACGAGCAAGTTTATATCCACCCTTTGCTCCCCTCACACTTTTAACAAGACCAGCTACTTTCAATGGTATAACAATTTGCTCAAGATATCTTATCGGAATTTCTTCTCTTTTAGCCACATCTTTTAGAAGGACAGGTCTATTACTGTAATGTATTGCCAAGTCTATAATTGCCCTTGTTCCATATCGACCTTTGGTTGAAATTTTTATCATATTACACCTCTAAAAATTGTCATTTTTTATAAATTTATAAATTTTTGTATATATTTAAGGGTTATTTTAGTAGCTCCTCTTAATGAACTCAAAATTTCATATGCCCTTTCGCCCATTTCTATATATTCTTCTGTCCCTATTCTAGAAAATGCTTCAATTAAATCCTTCTCATTTCTAACTATTCGAGCTCCTCCACTTGCCAAAAATTTCTCGGCAATATCTTGAAAATTTTTATAATGAGGTCCAAAGAAAACAGGTTTTTTGAAAAAAGCGGGTTCTAAAATATTATGGCCCCCTTTTGGCACCAGACTTCCTCCCACAAATGCTAAATTACAAATAGCATAAAAGTTTACTAATTCTCCGAGAGTATCAAGTAACATTATATCCCATTTTTTTCTTTTTTTAAAGCATGATTTACGTATATATTTCAATGGATATTTCTTGACTAATTTTTCTACTTCATTAAATCTTTCCGGATGTCTTGGGGCCAGTATTAAAAAAAGGTTCTCATTAGACTTTCGAGCTTCAATAAATGCATTCAATATTCTCTCTTCCTCACCTTTTAAAGTGCTCCCCGCAACAATAACTTTTTTAGAATTATCTATCCCGAATTTATATTTCAACTCTTCAATCTCTTGAGGAGTAAATTCTTTGATAGAAATATCGGCTTTCAAATTTCCTGAAACAATAATTTTGTCTGATTCAATTCCTATTTTTTCTAATTTCTCTTTGTCCCTCGTGGTCTGAACAAGAAATAGAGAAACATTTGCCAGCACTTTTCTAAATAGAAAACGAGAGAAATAATATTTTTTAAATGAACTATCAGAAATCCGACCATTAATAACCAAT
>MTON01000037.1 GCA_002010665.1 Candidatus Aminicenantes bacterium JdFR-78 | reverse complement strand
TATTTTTTATTTTGGAACTCAACCAGATTTCTTCCTTTAACTGTAGATTTTCTCATGAGGCAACGATTCAATTTCATATAGATTTTAAGTGATTCAATTCGCTTATTTGAACTTCAACCCCTTTTGTGTTACTCTATGTAAATGAAAATTGAAAAAGTTGTATTAATTGAACCCAAATCTCCGGGTTTACACGTCTTTTCAAAAGTAAGGCTGATACGACTCTCTCTTCCTTCTTTAGCCCCAATATTGAAAGAAATCGGATGTGAAGTAAAAATATATTTTGAAGAAATAGCACCACTAAACTGGCAGGATGTTAAAAGTGCAGATTTAATTGGAATATCATCTTTAACCTGTACAATGGATGAAGCTCTTAGGATTGCTAAAATAGCAAAACTCCTTAAAAAACCTGTTGTCATAGGAGGTCCTCATGTGACCTTCGAACCTTTAACAGCCTTAAATTCATATTGCGATTTTGTTATAAGAGGAGAAGGTGAGGAGACTTTTAAAGAATTGGTGATTTCTCTTCGGGAGAATAAATCATTGAAGAATATAAAAGGACTTTCCTATAGGGATGAAAATAATAAAATTCATCATAACCCTTTTCGACCTCTTGAGCCTGATTTAGATAAATTTCCTGATCCTGATTTCAGTTCAGTAATAAATAGAGAAAAATTAAAAACTATTCCAATTTCTACATCGCGAGGTTGTCCGTATAATTGTGATTTTTGTTCTGTTACAACTTTTTTCGGTCATAAATACAGAATGAGAAGCATTGACAGAGTGATAAGGGAAATTAAAAATTTATATCCTAAACCAAAAAGATTATTTGTAGTTGATGATAATTTTGTTGTTGATAGAAAAAGGACTATCGAGCTTTTAAATGTAATGATTAAGGAAAAAATAGGAATTCCATGGTCAGCTCAAGTAAGAGTTGAAGTTGCAGAGGATGAAGAAATTTTATATTTACTGAGAAAAGCTGGATGCTACTGGGTTCACATAGGCTTTGAGTCGATTAATCCGAAATCATTAGAGGGTGTTAATAAAAGACAGAGAGTAGAGGATTATAAAAAAGCTGTAGAAAAGTTTAATAAATTCGGTATTAATGTGCATGGAATGTTCATTTTTGGTTTTGATGAAGATGAGCCAAGCATTTTTAAGAAAACTGCAAAATATGCTTCCAAAATTAAACTTTCAACCGTCCAATTTTTGATTCTTACTCCTATTCCTGGTTCTAAACTTTATGAAAGATTCAAAGAAAGAGCAAGAATATTTACTAAAAAGTGGTCTTTTTATGACGGGCACCATGTGGTTTTTAGTCCATTAAAGGTATCCTCATATTTATTGCAAAGAGAAACAATAAGGGCTATGAAGAAATTTTATTCATTGACTGAAACAGTAAAGATGTTGTTTACAAATTTACCTACAAAAAATAATCTCAAGAAATTATATTTTAGATTTGCTGGCTTCTTCCTTATAAGAAAGTGGTTGCAAGTAAAAAAGAATAGACTATTTCTAAATAGCCTAAAAGAAAAGGAAAGTCTGGGAAGAATTTGATTCACTTTGCCTGGAAATGAACCGGAGGAAATTTCTTTTATTTTTCTTGATATTCTTTTTTTTGAGAATTTTTTGCTTTTCTTTCTCTTCTAATTTATATATCACAAAATTAAAAAATGACTTAATGGTTGTGCTTTCCGAGGATCATTCTCTTCCTATTGTAACTGTTTTGGTAGCTTACAAAGCTGGTTCAATAAATGACCCACCAGGGAAATGGGGCGCAATGTATCTTCTTCAGAATATGATGTTTCAGGGTTCCGAAAATGTAGATAGTATGGAACATTTTCTTTATATAAATCAAGCTGGTGGAGAGTTTAATGCATTAATCTTTGAAGATAGAACCTTTTTTTATCAAACAATTCCTTCAAATTATTTACCCCTGGTCCTTTGGTTAGAGTCTGATAGAATGTTATCTCTTAGATTTTCTTCTTATGGATTTGATGAATTAAAAGTAAGGATTCTCGAAAATATTAAATATAGAATAGAAAATCAACCTTATCTTGATACATATTTTAAATTTGATCAGCTTATTTTTAATAATATGCTTTATAGCCATCCAGTAATAGGGACAGAGGAAGGAATAAAAAGAATAACCATAGAGGACATAAAAAATTGCTATTATACTTATTATGCCCCGAACAATGCAATTCTTGTTATAGTCGGAGACTTTGATAAGGAAAAAACAATTTATTGGATTAAAAGATATTTTGAATCCATTCCAAAGAGGAAAGTAGAAGCAAAGTCCTTTCCCCCAGTTATCCCAAAAAATGAGATTGTTAAGATTTATAAAAGTGCATTTATCCCATTACCTGTTATACATTTAGGATATTTAATTTCACAATATATTCCCTCTGATTATTATATCTTAAAACTCATTGAATATCTTTTCCTTAGAGGAAATAGTTCTCGATTAATAAATAAATTAAAAGAAAAAGAAAGGCTCGTCTTTCAACTCCAGGGAGGATTGGAAAAGAAGGGGAATATGCTTTTGTTCAAAGTTTTTGTTGTTAACAATAATGTTGCAACAATGGATAAATGTCTGAATATAATTATTTCAGAGATAGATAAGTTAAAAAGAAGTTATATATCAGAAAAAGAATTACAGAGAGCTAAGAATAAGTTAAAGGCAGATTACTATAATAAATTATCCTCAACCCTGGAAAGAGCAATCCTTCTTGCTAACAAAATAATTAATGGAGAATCTATAGATTCATTTGATAAAGAATTAGAAAATTATATGAAAATCAGCTCTATAGATATAATGCGAGTTATAAATAGGTATTTTTTATCCAAGAACAGGATAATTTTAAAAGTATTGCCTAAATAAAAATGAAAAAAAAGAAGAGTATTAGAAAAAGTATATTATTTTTTATATTTCTAATTCTCATTTTTTCTTCACAGTCTTTCTCTCAAGAAGATTTTCGAAAACTTCCTCCAAATCCTGAGCCATTTAAGGAGATAAATCTTCCACTTGGAAAAAATTATAAGTTAGCAAATGGATTAAATATTTCTTTTTATTACATGAAAAATACACCAATGGTTATGGTTTGTTTAATTGTATCAGCAGGAGAGATTTATTCACAGGATTTGCCGGGATTAGCAACTATCACAGCAAGATTACTGGATAATGGAACACTCAGGGTTTCTTCTGAGCGTATAAAAGAGGAGATTGAATTTGTTGGGGGAAAACTTTCTATAAAAACAGAACCAAATTACTCGATAATTTATTTTAGTTTTTTGGGAGACTATATTAATAAAGCATTTGATATTTTAAACAAGATTATTGTGGAACCATCTTTTTCACAAAAAGAAATAGTTAAAGAAATGAGAGAACTTTTTTTTGAATTAAGGAGGAGGAAATCAGATGCTAATTTTTTAGGGAAAGAGAAATTATTTGAGACATTATTTCCAGAAAACCATCCCTATCACAGGCCCTTTCCAAAAATTGACTCCTTAAGAAAAATAAATAGGAAACATATCCGTAAATTTTACGAAACCTATTATCTCCCTAATAATTCTCATTTAATCATTATTGGAGATTTAAATTTTAGAGAGTTAATAAGGAGAATAAGCCATTATTTAAATATATGGAAATCGGGTAAAATTCCTAAAATTTCTTTTCCCCCAGTAAAGGTTCACAAGAAAAAAGTTATTTATTTTGTAGATTCTCCCACAGTCGAAAGACCTTACATTTGTCTGGGAAACACATTTTATTTTAAGAATAAGATGGATTATTTTCCCCTTATTGTTTTAAATCAAATTTTAGGAGGAACAACCACATCACGCCTTTTTATGAATTTGAGAGAGACCAAAGAAATTGCTTTTAGTGCTAGAAGTTATCTTGATTTTTTTGGAAATAGCGGCCTTTATATTATAGAGGCAGAAGTAAGACAAGATGCAGTTAAAGAATCTATAGTGGGGTGCTTATCTGAATTAAAAAGACTGAGAAGTTCAGGAATTCCCCTTCTTGAATTAGAACAAGCCAAGTATTATTTAATAGGTAATTTCCCAGTTCAATTGAATAAAGAAAATGGCTTAATTAATCATCTAATTAAGGGATTTATGATGAGCATAGATGAGAAGACCTGGAATAAATATCAACATAATATTATGTCTGTTGACCAAGAGCGGGTTTTATCAATTGCGAGAAAATATTTTGCCTCATATCCTGCAATTATTGTAGTTGGTAATAGAAAAAAAATACTTAAACCTCTTTTGGATTTTGAAGTTATAGAAGTTTATGATACAGACGGAAATTTGAAATATAAAATAGAAAAAGAGATGAGATGAAATTGGTTGAATGCGTTCCAAATATTAGTGAAGGAAGAGATAAGAGAAAGATAAAAGTTATAGTTTCAGAAATAGAGAATATACCAGGGGTAAAACTACTTGATATTCACACTAGTAAGTCAGCCAATCGAACAGTGCTTACTTTTGCCGGAGGGTTAGAAGAAATTAAAGAAGCAGCTTTCAATTGTATAAGAAAGGCTTTAGAATTGATTGATATGAGATTTCATAAAGGGGTACATCCAAGGATTGGAGCAGTTGATGTTTGCCCTTTTGTTCCTTTAGGTGAGACTACAATGGACGAATGCATTAGAATAGCAAGAGAACTTGGGAAAAGAGTAGGAGAGGAGTTAAAAATCCCTGTTTACCTTTACGAGTATGCTGCTAATTTTCTTTATAGAAAAAATCTGGAAAACATACGAAAAGGAGAGTATGAAGGTCTCGAAGAGAAACTTAAAGACCCATTTTGGGCCCCAGATTTTGGCCCTGCTTTGTTTAATCCTAAGAGTGGAGCAATCATAATTGGAGCGAGGAATATTTTAATTGCATATAATATAAATCTAAATACAAAAAGGAAGGAAATCGCTCATGAAATAGCGTTAAGTATTAGAGAATCAGGTGGATATAGAAGAGATGAGAAAGGAAGAATTCTAAGAAATGCAAAGAATGAACCAATAAGAATTCCTGGAAAATTAAAGTATGTTAAAGCAATAGGATGGTATATAGAGGAATATGACAGGGCTCAGGTATCAGTTAATCTAATTGATTACAGAAAAACACCTCTCCATGTTGTCTTTGAAGAAGTTAAAAAAGAAGCAGAGAAGTTTAGGATAGAAGTAACAGGAAGCGAAATTATAGGTTTGGTGCCAAAAGAAGCTATAATAAATGCAGGAAAATTTTATTTGTCTAGGAATAAGAAAAAAATAAATGATGAAAAATTAATAATTCAAACCGCAATTAGACATTTAGGATTAAATGATACAATTCCTTTCGATCCCGAGAAAAAAATAATTGAATATTGTCTCAATTTAAGTAAAATTAAATGAAAAAAAACCTTTTAATTACTGGAAAACCCGGATGTGGAAAAACAACTTTAATAAAAAAGATTGTTCAATTATTTCCGGATAAATTTGGAGGGTTTTATACTGAAGAAATCCGAGAAAGGGGAAAAAGAAAAGGATTTAAGGTCTGTTCCCTTTCTGGTAAGGAAGAAATTTTTGCGGATATAGATTATGTAAGCCCTTTTAGAGTGAGTAAGTATGGGGTAAATTTAAGAATTTTTGAAAGTATTGGGGTTGAAGCTATTAATGAGGCAATGAGAACTTCGAAAATTATAGTAATAGATGAAATTGGAAAAATGGAGTTATTCTCGGAGAAATTTAAAGAAACACTGATTAGAGCACTTGATTCAAAGAAAAAAGTTCTCGCAACAATTACCCTTAGCAATATTGATTTTGTTAATAAAATCAAAAGACGTTCGGATTGTGATATTATATTTTTAAGTAGAGAAAATTTTGACTTTAATTTAAATAAAATAAGGAAATGGGTATTGATTGGAGAGGTTAAATAAAATGGCGGAAATAAAACCTTTCACTCCAGTAAAGCTTATCTGCGGAATAATAGCATCTGATAAAAAAATTTTCGAGATGGCAGAGAAGGAACTTTCTTTTCTTTATGGAAAGATAGATTATTCTTCAGATCTTATTCTTTTCAATTTTACTGATTATTATGAAAGACAAATGGGCCCAGATTTAAAAAGAAAATTCATCAGTTTTGAGAGATTGATTGATCCGAGTGAATTAAGTTCAATTAAAATTAAAACTAACGAGCTCGAAGAGGAGATAAAAAAAAGATTGAATCTGAATAGAAGGGCTGTGAATCTGGATCCAGGATATTTAACTAGATCAGCGCTTATAATTGCTACAGCCAAAAATTTTGCTCATCGAGTGCCTTTAAAAAATGGAATTTATGCACATTTAGAATTGCTTTTCAGAAAAAATGAGGTGAGAGTATTAGAATGGACCTATCCTGATTTTAAGACACAAGAATACCAAAAGATATTTATTGAAATCAGAAGAATTTATTTGAATCAATTAAAAAAATTGAGAGATAAAAAATGAATGCTAAAAAAGTAAAAGATTCCCAGGTAGAAATGAGAGAGCTTGTTTTGCCAAATGATACAAATCCTCTTGGTACAATACTGGGAGGAAAAGTTATGCATTTGATGGATGTTGCAGCTGCAATGTCTGCTATGAAACATAGCGGGAGAACAGTGGTTACTGTTTCTGTGGATCATATTGATTTTCTTTCTCCAATAAAAATGGGTCAGATTATTGTAATTAAAGCTTCTGTAAATTATGTTCATAGAACTTCAATGGAAGTTGGAGTAAAAGTTTGGGCAGAGGATTTCAAAACGGGTAGAAAAACACATACAAGTTCAGCTTATTTTACTTTTGTTGCTTTAGATGAAAGCGGTAAACCCACTCCAGTTCCAAAAATTATACCTGAGACAGAAGAAGAGAAGAGAAGATATAGAGAAGCTGAGAAAAGGAGAGAGGAAAGACTTGCAAGAAAGAGGATATAAGATTAAGGATTTTTTTTCTTTCTAAAATGTTTTAAATAATTGGAGCAGTAATTGTCTTTTCCAAGTATTGCCTGTATAGAAAATAAAAAATCAATGAGTTCTTCATCCAAGGGATCAATAATTGCAGCATCTAATCCAACATAACTCGCAATAATGAAAAAAGTTCTATTCAGAAGCTTTCTATTTGGTAAACCAAAAGATATATTGCTTATTCCTGCAATTGTTTTTATCTGAGGAAATTCATTTTTTATGCCTTCAAGAGATTTAAGGAATAATAAGCCTGCATTTGAATCAGTTCCAATTGGACGAATAAGGGGATCTATAAAAATTTCTTCTTCTGACACTCCATTAGCTTTTAGTTCATTGATAATTTTCTTTGCTATATCAATTTCCTTTTGAGGTGAGGAGGGTAAACCATTTTCATCTAAGCATAAGGCTATAATTTTTGGTTTGAATTTTTTTATCAAAGGTAGATATTTTTTAATTTTCCCTTTTTCACCTGTTACAGAATTTAGAATAGCTGTTCCTTCGTGAACTTCTAATGCCTTTTCCATTGCTTCAAGATTTGGTGTATCTATACAAATGGGGATATTGACTTCTTTTTGGATAATAGGAATTGCCCATTGCAAAATATCAATCTCTTCTTCAAGGAGCGCTGCTGCGTTTAAATCAAGATAATGAGCCCCTGCCTCTTTCTGTTTTCGGGCTTCATTAAGCAAAAAATTTACATCTCTTTTCTTAAAAGCTTCAAAAACAGGTTTTCTACTTGAATTAAGTCGTTCACCTATAATAATCATTTTTTAAATCGAAAAACAAAAATCGAAAATCAGAGATCATGGAATTTACTTTATTTTTCATTGTTTTATTATTTGTGAAATTTTCTCTATATAGTGGGGGTCAGTTCCACAGCATCCACCAATAATATTTGCACCTCTTTTTATTATTTCAGGAATATATTTTACATAATCATCAACCGACTGTTCGTAATTTATATTTCCATCCATATCAATAATGGGCTGTCCCGCATTAGCCTGAATTATTAAAGGTAAATCTGTATATCTTCTTATTTCCTCCACCAGGGGCACCATGTCCTCACTATTCAGTGTGCAATTTGCTCCTATGCCGTCTACTCCTTCTTTTTCAAGTTCACTAATAACCTCTTCAACGCTATTTCCCATCAGAGTGAAGAATCCTTTCTTTGTTTTATTAAAGGTTAAGGATACCAATACAGGCATGCTACCAGCTCTCTTTGCTGCCTTTAAAGCACATAGGGCTTCCTTTAAATCATACATGGTCTCTATGATTAAAAAATCGACTCCACCTTTTACTAAAGCATCTGCCTGTTCATAAAAGACTTCTTCAAATTCTTCTGGAGTATAAGTCCCGTAGGGTCTAAGAAATTTTCCAGTTGGACCTATGTCTCCTCCAACAAATTTTTCTTCTGGCTTGACTTCGCATGCTAATTGAGCGCCTTTAAAATTTATCTCAAAGGCTCTGTCTCCTAATCCAAATTGAGATAACTTTATTCGATTTCCGCCAAAAGTATTGGTTAGAACCGCATCTGAGCCTGCAAGGAAATATTTTCTATGAACCTCTTTTACAATTTCAGGTCTTTCTATATTCCAGCTTTCAGGGCAAGTACCCTTTGGAAGTCCTAATTTGATAAGTTGGGAGCCATTGGCACCATCAAATAGGACTATTCTTTCATTTGCAATATCTAAAATTGATTTTTTATAATTCATCATCAAAAGAAGAAATTTCTCGTAATTTTGCAATTATTTCTGGTAGCTCTTTTAATACAGTTTTAATATCTTCCTCCGTATTGAATCTCCCGAGGGAAAATCTAATGCTTGAGCGGGCAATTTCTGGTCTAAGACCAATAGCTGATAAGACATGTGAAGTTTCCTCAGAACCTTCACTGCAGGCAGAACCTGTTGAAACATATATTCCTTTTGTTGCAAGTGCAAGTAAGATTGCTTCGCCTTCAAGTCCAATAAAACTAAAATTTAATGTGGATTTTACTCTTTTCTCAGGATGTCCATTAAATTTAACTTTTGGAATGTTCTTCTCAATTCCCTCCTTTAACATGTCCGCAAGTTTCTCAATCCTTTTTAAATCTTTTTTTCCTTTCTCTCTTATAATTCTTGCTGCTTCTCCAAAACCAATTATTCCAATTGTGTTTTCTGTTCCTGCTCTCAGCAATCTTTCCTGGTGACCACCATGAATTAAAGGACAGATTTTCACTCCCTTTCTTATATAAAGAGCTCCGACTCCCTTTGGTCCATAAATTTTATGCGCAGAGATTGAAAGTAAATCAACACCTAATTTATCAACATTTACATCTATTTTTCCAAGAGTTTGAACTGCATCTGTATGCAGAAGAACTCCTTTTCTTTTAGCTATTTTACTTATTTCCTCAATAGGCTGTATTGTGCCGATTTCATTATTAGCATGCATAACTGAAATTAAAGCTGTTTTATCAGTAATAGAATCCTCTAAAACATTTAAATCCACAACGCCGTATTCGTCCACTGGAAGATAAGTTACCTTATATCCCTTCTTCTCAAGGTATTGACATGTACTCATTATTGCAGGATGTTCGATAGAAGAAGTTATTATTTCATTTTTATTTGGATATGCATCCAGTATTCCTCTTAAAGCAAAATTATCAGCCTCTGTTCCAGACCCAGTAAAAATTATTTCATTTTTACTTGCTCCAATAACCTTTGCAATCTCTTCTCTTGCCTCTTCTATCATCTCTTTGACTTTTCTTCCTATTGGGTAGAGAGAAGAAGGATTCCCAAAATGTTCTCTAATAAAATTTATCATTTTTTCAGCCACGCTGGGCTCAAGGGGAGTAGTCGCATTATTATCAAGATATATCATGGCGCGCTCCTTTCACTACAAATTATATCAGTTTTCTTTAAAAAATTAAAACAGAGGGTTTATAATTAAGCCGGATTTGAGTTTTGGATAAAAATCAGTTGATTTATGAGGCATCAATTCTCCATTTTTTACAATATCTCTTATTTGATGAAGTGATACTGGATTGAGTAAACAGATCATCTGATATTCTTTTCTATTGACTTTTTCTATTCCAGCGTAAAGGTTTCTAATGTATGAAACATTCTTTTCAACAGAAAATTCTCTATCTGTAAGTGCTGAGAATTTATCAATAATTAACGAATGGAGGATTGAAACATCAAGCCTTTTCCATTCTTTTGATTTTCCAGAATTAATTTCTTTGTCGAGAATATCTCCAGATTTGAGACGAAGTATAAAGAACTTCTTAAACTCAGAGATATAGACTGCAAAAATGTGATTTTCTCCTGATAGAATATTTTTTACCTCTTCTATTATTGATTTATCATTTAAATTCGACCATAATTTCTCTTCAATCTCGAAGTATGGTGCAAGAAGGTTTTTGAAATCTGCCTCAGAGAGTTTTTCCAGCCCTTTAACGAGCCTGTATGTGGGGAGTATGACGAGGCCTGGATCATCGAGATTGAACAAAGTCATCATAATATAATTGAAAGGCTCATCTCCTTTTACCTTTCCAAGCTTTTTTATCATCTCATCTCTGTAATTAAGTGAAGTTTCATATCTGTGATGCCCGTCAGCTATTATTAAGATTTTATCAGCCATTAGTCTTTGGATATCTTGGATTATTTTCTCATCTTTAATCACCCACAATCTATGTATAATTCCATCTTCATCTTTTACATCACAGGCCTGAAGTGAACTATGCAAAGCTTCATCGATTTTTTTATTCACAAGAAAATCTGGGTCTTCGTAAAGGAGGAAAATTTGTTCTGTATTTGAATTAGTTGCTCTTAAAAGGTTGAGACGATCTTCCTTTGGTTTTGGAAAGGTCTTTTCATGAGGAAGAACTTTTTTTGAGGAGAAATCTTCTAATTTTACCCTTGCAATAAGTCCCTTTCTTTTTTTTATTTCACCATCTATCTTGAATTCTTGTTCATAGATATAGAAAGAATCTTTATCTTCTCTTATGAAAATTCCTTTTTTAAGCCACTCATCAAGATAGAGTTTCGCTCTTTTGTATTTATCTTTTTCAGGATGATTTGGTTCTACATCCTTTCCCAAAATGATTCTTACAATATTGTATGGATGCCTTTGATAGTATTCCTCCTGCATTTCAGGAGTTATTCTATCATATGGTTCAGTTATTAATTTTTCAAGGGGCAATTTTTTAGAATTATACCTTATACCTCTAAAGGGTTGCAATTCAGCCATTTTATTCCTCCTTAAAAGTTTTTTCTTCCGGTTTTTTATAATAAATTCTCTTTCAGTATTTTAACAGCTTCTAATCCAGCTCTCGCCTGACCTTCTTTTGCTGAAGCACCAAGATGAGGAAGAGCAATCACATTTGGATGGTCAACAAGTTCAAAGTTGTCTGTAGGCTCTTTTTCCCATACATCAATAGCAGCTGTCTTTACCTTTCCTGAATTAAGAGCATTTAAAAGAGCTTTTTCATCTACAACTCCACCTCTGGCAATATTTATTAATATTACTCCGTCTTTCATTAAATTAAATTCCTTTTCACTGATTATATGTCTTGTATCTTCTGTAAGAGGAATGTGCAGTGTTATTATATCTGAATTTGAAAGGAGTTCTTCAAAGGATACCTGTTTAACATCCAAATCAGTTTCAATTTTTATAATATCATAAACAAGAATTTTCATTCCAAAGGCAAGGGCTCTTCTTGCTACCTCTTTTCCAATCCTTCCAAAACCCACTATTCCAAGAGTTTTTTCATAAAGTTCAGTTCCCATAAAGAGTTTTTTCTCCCATTTATGATTTTTCATTGACATATTAGCCTGTGCTATATTCCTTACAGCAGAAAGCATTAGTCCCATGGTAAGCTCAGCAACGGAGATAGTGGTAGCTGCAGGAGTATTTGTAACTTTAATTCCTTTTTTCTCGGCTGCTTCCAAATCAATATTATCCAATCCTATTCCAGCTCTGACAATGATTTTTAAGTTTTCCGCAGCATCTATAACCCTGGAAGTAACTTTTGTTGCACTTCGAACAATAATTCCATCAAAAGGAGGAATGGTTTTTACTAATTCCTCTTCATTCATACCTGTTTTTACATTTACTTCAAATTCAGAGACCTTTTTTAATTCGTCAATTGCCAAAGGACTTATTGAATCTGCAACTAAAATTTTTCTCATTGCCACTTCTCCTTTAGTATTTTTTGGGCAGCTTCAAGTGAAGCTCCCATTTCAAATTTATACCCAAGTTCAGAAAGAGTCATTTCAAGAGCTGATAAAGCAGTGATGATGTCAAAGCCTCCCATGTAGCCAAGATGGGCGATTCTGAAGATTTTTCCCTTATAAGGCTCCTGTCCTCCAGCAATATAAGCCATATATTTTCCCTGCATTTTCTTTACTAGTTGAATACCGTCAATTCCATCTGGAACTTTTACTGCTGTGACTATATTTCCTGGAATTTTAGATAGTAATTCCAGTCCAATTGCTTTTACTCCTGCTCTTGTTGCTTCCCCAAGTATACGATGATGTTCAAATAAGCCTTCCAGTGTTATAGATTTGATCATATCAAGAGCTTTCTTTTGCTGAATAATCAGGGAAACTGCTGGAGTAAAAGGAGTTGTGTCTTTTCCAAGACTTTTTCTATATTTTTTCGCATCAAAATAGAATTTTGGTAAAGTGGACTTTTCAACTAATTTCCATGCTTTCTCACTAAAAGCTATATAAGCAAGACCTGGTGGAATCATGAAGGATTTCTGAGAACCAGCAACCATAACATCTACTTTCCATTCATCCATTGGACATGGAGTTGCACCAATTCCAGATATCCCATCCACTACCAGAACAGCATCAGTTTTTGATATTACTTCTCCAAAACCCTTGATGTCATATACAGAACCCGATGAAGTTTCTGATAAAGTGGAGAATACTGCTTTGGTATCGGGATTTTTATTTAATTCTTCTTCTAATTGTTCTTTTGTAAATGGTTCACCCCACTCTAATTTAATTTCATGAACATTTACTCCATAAGCCCGACATATCTGTCCCCATCTTTCTCCAAATTTTCCACCATTTATTGTTATTACCTTATCTCCGGGATTTAATAAATTTACAACAGCAGCTTCCATTGCTCCGGTTCCAGAAGATGTTAAAACATATATATCCTGTTTTGTCTGGAAAACATATTTAATTCCTTCAATTACTTCCATTAATATTTTTGAAAATTCAGGTGTTCTATGATGAATTATAGCTTCTGAAGCTACTGCTAATACTTCGTCAGGTATTGGAGTGGGCCCAGGTGATAATAGATAGTATTTCTTAATCATGATACCTCCTTACTTTTATGATTTTTTTATTTTGAATACCTAAACTAAAATAACAAAAAAAATATTTACGGTCAATTATGGTTTAAAAAATTTTCAATAATTTTTAATGTAATTTCCGAATCCCTTGGAGGAGAATTCAAAACTTCCTCATAGAGATTTGCATATTCTGGATGATAGATTTTACCCTTCGAGAGAAGTTCTTTTCCTTGTTTTATGTTAATTTCAGGATGGAATTGAATTCCCCATATTGGATTGTCCCTGTACTGGAAAGCCTGAACTTCGCATTCTTCAGAAGAGGCAAGTATTTTGAATTGAGAAGGAAGATTAAAGACCTCATCAAAATGAGAACTAAAAGCGAAAACTCTGTCATCAATACCTCTGAAAATTTCATTTTTATCATGTATTTTTATTTCAATCCAGCCTAATTCTGGTTTTTTTCTTCTCCTCACATATTTATAACCAAAAATGGCTACTATAATTAATTGATGCCCAAAGCAACTGCCTAGTATTGGAATTCCTTTTTTAATTGCATTCTCTACAAAATGTATCACATTTGAAACCCAATACGACTTTTCTAAAATCGAATATTCAGAACCTGTTAAAATTATATGTGAGAAATCTCCGTTTAAGTCAGGGAGCTCACCGTTTATTGCGCGGTAAACCGTTAATTCACTTTTTATAAACGGTTTCCAGTGAATTACAGGATTATAGAAAATATGGTTAATTGAATTATCAATGAGAGCTACTTTTGTCATTATCAGGAACAATTATTTTATCATCAAAATTAAATAAATAGAAACAGAAAATTGACTTACAGGAAAAATGATGTTAAAAGGAAAAAGAGGAGATAGAGATGAAAAGAAGAGAAAGAAGAAAATTAAAAGAAGATGAACTTGTTTCAACTCTTACCAAATTAACTCGTTTTGCAAGAAAACATCAAAAAGAAATGTATTTTTTTATAGTAATAATCATTATAGCCCTATTAATTTTTTCAGGTTATTCTTATTATAAAAATGTAAATTATAAAAAGAAAAGCGAGATAGTTAAACAGATTATAGAATTAAGTTCAAATCTTGGTAAACAGGGGAATGATACATATAGAATTAAAAGATTGGAAGAGCTTGCTTCAAATAAAGGAATCTCTCGCATAGCAGGAATTTTCCTTGCTTCCTACTATATTGAGAAGGGGGAGCTTGATAAAGCAGAAAAACAATTGGAAAAGTTTCCTAAAAAGCCAAAAGACTTTTTCTATTATCAGACTCAGGTACTTAAATCAGAAGTTTATTTTATTAGAGGAAAACATGAAAAAGCAGTGAATATTCTTCTTAAAATAGAAGAAGAAAAGCCGAAAGATTTTATTCTTGATTATGTTCTTTATAAAATCGGGCAATGCTATGAAAAAATGGGAAAGAGTAATGATGCTATAACCTATTACCAGAAATTGCAGAATGATTATCCTCAGTCCTTTTATGCACTTAATGCAAGTCAGAAAATAAGGTATTTAAAGTAAATTTCATATATGCCCTTTAATAGAATTATAGTATTTGTCCTTGATAGCCTTGGTATAGGTGAATTGCCTGATGCCAGTTTATATGGGGATGAGGGAAGTAATACTCTTGGAAATATATTGAGAGAGTATCCTTTAAAAATTCCAAATCTTTCCTCCCTTGGTATTGGTTTTCTCGATTCCTCTCTTAATAAACTTCGAGTTAAAAATCCTGTTGGATGTTATGGGAAGATGGCAGAGAAATCTCCTGGTAAGGATACAACTTCAGGCCATTGGGAACTTATGGGGATTATACTTAAGAAGCCATTTCCTGTTTATCCAAATGGATTTCCTGATGAAATAATTGAAGAGTTCAGTAAAAGAATTGGGAGGAGAATTCTTGGAAATTTCCCTGCCTCAGGAACAGAAATCATAAAATTATTAGGAAGAAAACATTTAGAGACAGGATATCCCATAGTTTATACTTCAGCAGATAGTGTTTTCCAGATTGCAGCTCATGAAGAAGTAATTCCTCTGGATGAATTATACTGGATGTGTGAAGAAGCGAGAAAAATCTTAGTAGGAGAGCACAGCGTATGTCGTGTTATTGCAAGACCCTTTAAAGGTGATTATCCCAATTTTATTAGGGATAATAAAAGAAGAAGAGATTTTTCTATCCCACCCCCTGAACCCACTCTCCTTGACCTTTTAAAAAATAGGGGAATGGAAGTAATTGGAATAGGGAAAATTGGCGATATCTTTGCAGAAAGAGGACTAACTCGAATAATCCCGACTAAAAACAATGAAGATGGAATAAAAAAGACTATTGAATTAATTGATGAGGAAAACAAAGGATTAATTTTAGTTAATTTGAATGATTTTGATACTTTATACGGCCATAGAAACAATGTTGAAGGGTATGCTCATGCTCTTGAGTATTTTGATTCTTGTGTCCCTCGTATCATATCAAAATTGAAAAAGGATGATCTTTTAATTTTTACTGCAGATCACGGATGTGATCCCACTACACCAAGCACTGATCATTCAAGGGAATTTGTTCCAATTTTAGTTTATGGGAAAAATTGTATGAAAAGTAAATTCTTAGGAAAAAGAGATACTTTATCTGATTTAGCACAGACTATTGCTGATAATTTTGGTTTTTATATTAAAAATGGAAAAAGCTTTTTAAAAGATATTTTAAATTTTTAGGTTGTAAATTTAAAAAAATTTGTTAAAATAAACTTTAAAACCAAAGAAGGAGGATTGATATGGCTTTAAAAATTACAGAAGAATGCATTAATTGCGGGGCATGCGAACCTGAATGCCCTAATGAAGCTATTTCTGCTGGAGAAGAAATTTTTATTATTGATCCTGAAAAATGCACAGAATGTGTTGGTTTCTATGATGAACCACAGTGCGTTGGTGTATGCCCTGTAGACTGTATACATCCGGATGAAGATCATAAAGAAACAAAAGAGGAACTTTTAGAGAAATTTAAGAGATTGCATCCTGATAAAGAACCAAAGGTCTAATTAAAAATTAATAAATAAAATATTGAATCAAGATAGATTGGAAGAACAGAAAGCAGAAGAAAAATTTCAAACTACTTTAATTTCAGATAGAAAGAAAAAAGCATGGCTTAACATCATACTTTTCTTAGCTACAGTCTGTTCAACCTTTCTTGTAGGGATAATCTTAGGTGCAAATTTTTTATTAAGTGAATTATCAATTGAAGAAATTGGAATTTCTCAGTCTGTTGAGATTTTTCAGAATCCAAAAATAATTCTTTTAGCCATTGCATATTCTGCAACTCTAATGGGTATTCTTCTTGCCCATGAACTCGGTCATTATTTGACATGTAGACACTATAAAATTTCAGCCACACTTCCATATTTTATTCCAGCTCCTACAATAATAGGAACTTTTGGTGCATTTATAAGAATAAAATCTCCTATCACAGAAAAAAAGGCTCTTTTTGATATTGGTATAGCAGGTCCATTGTCGGGNTTTTTCCTTTCACTTCCTGCATTAATATATGGACTTTCTCTTTCAAAGCTAACCTCTTCTATCCCAGATGAAGAAACTATTATTTTTGGTGATCCTCTTATCTTACAGATTATAGCTAAATTAATTTTTAAAGACATTCCGCTAGAATCAAGTATAATTCTTCATCCAATTGCTTTTGCAGGATGGATAGGAATTCTGGTTACTTCATTTAATCTCTTTCCGGTTGGCCAACTTGACGGCGGGCATATAGCATATTCGATTTTTGGGAAAAGAGCATTTATAGTGGCAAGAATTTTTTTCATTCTTTTTATAATAATGGGTATCTTTTTTTGGATCGGATGGTTTATATGGGCATTTATCATTTTTATAATGGGTTTAAAACATCCAAGAATAATTGATGAGAAAACTCCTCTTTCCACTAAAAGAAAGCTTCTTGGCATTTTAATTCTAATAATATTTATTCTCTCATTTATTCCAGCTCCTATAAAAGGGTATAACTTTTTTGATTTACTTCATCAACTTTATGGATTTTAATAATATAGATTTGACAT
Source organism: Candidatus Aminicenantes bacterium JdFR-78 (assembly GCA_002010665.1). Taxonomy (GTDB): domain Bacteria; phylum Acidobacteriota; class Aminicenantia; order JdFR-78; family JdFR-78; genus JdFR-78. Next base: position 39,475 of record MTON01000037.1, on the reverse strand, counting down.
AAAAGGAAAGTAGGTTTATTTTATTTTTGAAATTTAATTATGATAGAAATTGAGAAAGGTTCATTTATTGTTGTTTATTTACAAAATCCAAAAGAAGTTTACTGGGGTAAACTCATATCATTAAAAATGGAAGGAATTCAGATAAGAGGACTAAATATAAATTCATTTAATGAATGGCTTCGTAAAATTGATCCCTTCAGCCTTTCTACTATATTCTTTCCGATGCCAAGGGTTGAGAAAATTCTCCTCGATGAGTCTTCGGGAGAGACCCTTTCATTTAAGGAGCAGGTTGAGAAAATTACAAAAAAATCAATAACTGAATTTTTTGATTTTTAATTTTTTTATCTAAAGTTAAAAATTAGTTTTATTTTAGAAGCGAAATATGTTAATATTTTCTCTACAATATAAAAGGCTTAGGAGCTGGGCGGTGTTGGGCCTATGAACCCCGTCAGGACCGGAAGGTAGCAGCGGTAAGTAGGTTCCAGCAGGTGCCCAGAAAATCCTAAGCCATAAGATGGAAAATGAAACCGTATTTAGTCTTCGCGAGAAAATATAGACCCCTCACTTTCGATCAAGTAATCGGTCAAAAAGCAGTTGTTCAGACTTTAAAAAATGCAATTATTCAAAATCGCATTGGACATGCTTATCTATTTTCTGGAATGAGGGGAGTTGGGAAAACCACAGTTGCAAGAATTTTAGCAAAAGCCCTTAACTGTGAAAATGGCCCGACTCCAAATCCATGTAATAAATGTCAATTTTGTGTATCAATAAATGAAGACAGGGCAGTGGATGTTTTGGAAATAGATGGAGCTTCAAACAGGGGGATTGATGAAGTAAGAAGTCTAAGAGAAGGAATTCAATACCGACCTATACAAAGTAGATATAGAGTAATCATAATTGATGAAGTTCATATGCTCACAAATGAAGCTTTTAATGCCCTTCTTAAAACCCTTGAGGAACCTCCTCACCATACTATATTTATCTTCGCTACCACAGAATTCCACAAAGTGCCAGCTACTATTCTTTCAAGATGTCAGCATTTCGAATTTCGAAGAATATCAAATAAGGATATAGTTGATCATTTAAAATATATTGCTGAAAAAGAAGGAATAAAAATTTCCTCAGCAAGTATTAATTTGATAGCACAAAAGGCAGAAGGAAGTTTAAGAGATGCTGAGAGTTTGCTTGACCAGGTTGTTGCCTTCTCAGGTGAGGAAGTTAAAGACGAAGATGTCAAAGAAATTTTAGGAATTATGGATAGGGAAATATTGATATCAGTAGTTGACGCAATAGCAGAGGGAGATTCGAGGAGAATATTTCCATTGATTGATGAGATAATTAATCACGGATATGATTTGAGATATTTTTACAGGGAATTAATTGAATTTTTAAGAAATTTACTTCTGATAAAAACAGCTCCTGAATCAAGAGAATTACTGGAAATAGGTGACGAAGAGTTGGTAAATATTAAGAAATTAGCAGAAAAGATCGGAGAGGAGGATATATTTAGATATCTTTCACTCCTTCAACAGTCTGATACAGGATTAAAATATTCCTCTCATCCTCGTATTTTCCTTGAAACTGTTCTTTTGAGACTTACTCATTTGAAAAAGCTTGTTCCATTGACTGATATAATTGAAGAACTCGAGAAATTAAAAGAGAATATACCACTCCTGTTGCAAACGAAAGAAGAAGGAATAGAAGGGAAAGAGATAAAAAAAGAAATAGAAGCTGAGGATAAGCAAATTATGGAGAGAGAGGTTTTACATTTGGATGAGAAAGAGAAAAGAGAGGAAGCAGCCCTTGGAAATGAAGAATTTTATAAAAAATTCCTGAACGAATTGCAAGTGGAAAAAGCTCCCCTTGCAGCTATAGTATCACAAAGTGATCTTTTTGAATTAAAAAACAATAAATTACTGATAGGATTTACCCCTGGTAAGGTTCTTTTTATAAATAAAGCTAAAAGAGAGATTGAAACACTAAGAAAAATAGCTAATAGAATTTTGAATAGAGAAGTGAAGGTTGAGGTCGTGGAGCAAGAGGTGAAGGAAGAAGATAGATTTATTGAAGAAGAAAAAAAAGAGGAAAAGAATAAGGATTATGAAAGAATTTTAAATAATTCCACTGTTAAGTATTTCATGGACTTGTTTAAAGCTGAAATTATTTCAGTGGAATCCATTAAAAATAAAGAAAGGATTTAAAATGAAAGGTCTGTTTAATTTTAAGGATATGTTAAAAAAAGCTCAGGAAATGCAGGAACAAATCAAAAAGGAACTCTCAGAGATGAGAATAGAAGGAACAAGTGGAGGAGGAATGGTTACTGTGATATTAGATGGTACAAAAAATCTAATTTCAATCAAAATTGAACCTGAGATAGTTAAATCTGGAGATATTGAAATGCTTCAGGACTTGATAATTGCAGCATTTAATGATGCAGGGGCCAAGGTTGATCAAGCTATGTCTGAAAAATTGGGTAATTTAGGTTTGAAAATTCCGGGATTAACCGATGTATGAATATGCGGAACCCATTGCAAAATTAATTGAGGAATTAAAGAAAATTCCAACAATAGGGGCAAAAACCGCTCAAAGAATAGCTTTCCACCTTCTCCGAATTCCAAAGGAAGAGGCAGAGAAGTTAGCCAAAGCAATAGTAGATGTGAAAGAAAAAGTTTTTTACTGTTCAATATGTAACAATATTACACATATTGATCCTTGCTTAATATGTTCAGATGATTCAAGAGATCCATATACCCTAATGATTGTTGAGGAACCTTATAATGTTTCTGCTATAGAGAAAACAAAGGCATATAAAGGGAGATATCACGTTTTGCTGGGGGCTATTTCACCTCTTAAAGGAGTAGGTCCTGAAAATCTAAAGATAAACAGCCTCTTAAAAAGGATCAAAGAAGGAAATTTTAGAGAAATTATAATTGCTACTAATCCAACTGTTGAAGGAGAGGCAACAGCTTCGTACTTGATTGATTTATTGAAAAATTACAATATTAAGTTAACTCGAATTGCTGTTGGACTTCCAGTTGGTTCTGATATAGATTATGCAGATCAAGTTACCATTGCAAGAGCATTAGAAGGCAGATATGAGCTCAAATTAAAATAAAATATTTTTTAATTTAAATTGAGGAGGTGATTCATTATGAAAGACATGTTAGAAATAAGATGGCATGGCAGAGGAGGACAGGGGATTGTTACTGCTGCTGTTACACTTGGAGATATATTAGCTCCAGAAGGAAAATATGTTCAGGCTTTTCCTGAATTTGGTGCAGAAAAGAGGGGAGCTCCAATCCTTGCATTTACTCGAATCAGCGATAAACCCATCAGACTGCGTAGTCAGGTTACAAATCCTGATATTGTGGTTGTTGCTGACCCGAGTCTTCTGGGCTTAGTTGACATTAAAGCTGGAACAAATGATAACGCAATAATTATTGTTAATACTTCTCTTGAGCCTGGTTTTATCAAGGAAAAACTCAATCTTCATCCAAGAAAGGTCTATACCCTTGATGCCTATACGATTGCAACTGAGGAATTTGGGCGCCCTATTCCGAATGTTCCTTTACTTGCTGCCTTAATGAAAGCAACATCTCTTTTGCCAAAGGAAAAATTTAAGGAGAGGATTGAAAAGTCTTTGAGTAAAAAGTTGAGACCAGAAATAGTTGAAGGAAATTTAAGAACAATTGATAGAGCTTATAAGGAGGTGAAAGGAGAATGAAAAAAGCAAAAACCCTTGAGGAATTAAAAAATGCAACTTGGAAGGAATTACCAATAGGGACAGTAAACCCAGATCCAGCAAATTCATTGAAAAATTTTACAGGAACATGGCGTTCGGGTAAAAAACCAATTTTTAAAAAGGATACTTGCATCCATTGCCTTTTTTGCTGGGTCTATTGTCCTGATATGGCAATTATAGTAAAGGATGGTAAGGTATTGGGCATAAACTATGATTATTGCAAAGGATGTGGAATTTGCGAGGTTGAATGTCCTACAAAGCCCAAATCTATTGAGATGGTTAAAGAAGAAGTTACCTTGAGTTAAAGGAGGTGAAAAATGAGTAAAATTGTTACTTTAAATGGTAATATGGCAATTGCTGAGGCAATAAGACAAATTAATCCAGATGTAGTGGCTGCTTATCCAATTACTCCCTCAACTTCTATTGTTGAAACAGTAGCCCAATATGTTGCAGACGGCCTTATTGATTCAGAATTTGTTTGTCCAGAAAGTGAACACAGTGCTATGAGTGTGTGCATTGGAGCTGCAGCAGCTGGTGGAAGAGTAACCACTGCAACCGCATCCCAGGGATTAGCTTTGATGTGGGAAATGCTCTATATTGCTGCAGGTTTAAGATTGCCCATTGTTGCTGCTATTGTAAATCGTGCTTTGAGTGCTCCAATAAATATTCACGGAGATCACAGCGATACCATGGGAGCAAGGGATTCAGGATGGATTCAGATTTATTCTGAAAATGCACAGGAAGCCTATGATAATTTTATTCAGGCTTTCAGAATTGCGGAACATCCTGATGTTAGAACTCCTGTTATGGTTACTTTTGATGGATTTATAATTAGTCATTCTCTTGAAACTATGAAAATTGAGGATGATGAAGCAGTAAAGAAATTTGTCGGAGAATATTCACCCGTATATCCTTTACTTGATACCGATAATCCAATAACAGTTGGGCCTATAGATTTTACAGATTTTTATTTTGAGCATAAAGTAAATCAGCTCGAAGGAATTGAAAATGCACCAAAGGTAATTGAAGAGGTTGGAAAAGAATTCGGAAAAAGGTTTGGTCGTGAATATGGATTTTTTGAAGAATACAGAATGGATGATGCAGAAGTAGCTATATTGCTAATGAGTTCAGCGGCAGGAACTGCAAAGGAGACAGTTGATGAGTTGAGAGCCCAGGGTAAAAAGGTTGGATTAATAAAACTTCGTGTTTTTCGTCCCTTCCCAGCCCGAAAATTAGCTGAAACTTTAAGTAGGTTAAAAGCAGTTGCAGTTCTGGACAGGGCAACAAGTCCTGGTGCTGAAGGTGCACCTCTTTTTGTTGAAACAAGATCAGCTCTTTTTGATTATCCTGAAAGGCCAAAAATTATTAATTATGTGTATGGACTTGGTGGAAGAGATATTACTCCAGAGCATTTTCACCAGGTTTACAGGAAATTAGAGAAAATTGCCTCTACTGGCAAAGTTGACCAGTATTATGGATATCTAAATTTAAGAGAGTAAGGAGGTTAAAAATGGTTAGATTAAGAGAATTAGCTTCAATGGAAGATAGATTGGTTTCAGGTCATGGTTTATGCCTTGGATGCGGAATTCCAGTAATAATGAAAGTGGTTTTGAGAGCCACAACAGACCCTATAGTTATAGCAAATGCAACAGGTTGTCTCGAAGTTTGCACTTCAAGATTTCCATGGACATCCTGGAGGACAACTTGGATGCATTCTGCTTTTGAAAATGCAGCCTCTACTATAGCAGGCGTAGAGGCAATGTATAAAGCACTTGTAAGAAAAGGAAAAATACCCAAAGATAAGAAAATTAAATTTCTTGCAATAGGTGGTGATGGTGGTACCTATGATATTGGATTTCAAGCTCTTTCCGGCGCAGCTGAGAGAGGACACGATTTTGTTTATATATGCTACGATAATAATGTCTATGCAAATACTGGAGGACAACGTTCAGCTGCAACTCCACTTGGTGCTTCTGCTACCACATCTCCTGCTGGTTCCAAAATTCCAGGGAAAATGCAAAAAAGGAAAGATTTAACTCAAATAATGGCTGCTCATGGAATACCTTATGTTGCACAGGCAAGTCCCCATCGCTGGATGGATTTATATAATAAAGCAAAAAAAGCCTTTGAGGTGGATGGACCTGCTTTTTTAAATGTCTTAACACCATGCCCGCTTGAATGGAAATATGATGAATCTCAGGGGATGAGAATCGCAAATCTTGCAGCTGATACCTGTGTGTGGCCTCTATATGAAGTTGAAAATGGAAAATATAAGATCAATTATTTTCCAAAAGAAAAATTACCTGTAATAAAATGGCTTGAGCCTCAAGGAAGATTTCGCCATCTTTTTAAAGAAGAAAATAAGTGGTTAATAGATGAAATCCAAAAGAGTGTGGACGAGGATTGGGAAAGATTACAGAGACTTGCAAAGCTATAATTCTTAAAAATATCAGGAGCTGGAATAATAAATTTTTTGTCTTAATTTGACCATAAAAGAAAGATATGATATGAAAAGGATAGTTCTGTCCATAAAAACATGAATGGTAGAAATATAAAAATAGCTAAAATCCTTGGTATCCCAATTAAAATAAATATAAGCTGGATTTTCATATTTCTTCTGATTTCCTGGACCCTTGCTATAGGATACTTTCCATCTGATTACCCAGGACTCCCAAAAATTACTTACTGGCTTATGGGAATAATTTCTGCAATTTTACTTTTTATTTCTCTTCTTATTCATGAGTTAAGCCATTCCTTTTTTGTTCTAAGATATAACATTCCCATGCAAGGAATAACACTTTTCATATTTGGTGGTGCAGCAGAAATGACCGAGGAACCTAAGAATCCAAGACAGGAATTTACAATAGCTATTGCTGGACTCATAGCGAGTTTTGTGCTTGGATTTTTTTTCCTTTTTCTTTTCTTTTTAACAAAAATTTATTATCCAAAACCAGCTTTACTGGGTGTTTTTAAATATCTTGCCATAATTAATTTCATTTTAATAGGATTTAATATTTTACCTGGCTTTCCTTTGGATGGAGGTAGAATTTTAAGAGCACTTCTGTGGTATATTAAAGGTAATCTAAGGGAGGCAACGCGTATAGCAAGCAATGTAGGTTCATTTTTCGGTGGAGTTTTAATTTTTTTCGGGCTTCTAAGTATATTTTTTGGTAATTTCATAAATGGGATATGGCTAATATTCATAGGTTTTTTCTTAATGAATGCAGCACGCATGAGTTATCAACAACTCATAGCAAGGGAGTTGTTGGAAGGGATTCCAGTTTCCAAAGTCATGTCAACTGATGTTAAATCAGTTTCTCCTGATATATCAGTGGAGGATTTGGTAAATGATCATTTCTTTAAGTGTTTTCATCACGGTTTTCCAGTGGTTAAAAAGGGAAAACTAGTAGGAATGGTTACAATTCAGGATGTGAAAAAAGTTACTCATGAGAAATGGAAAGAGACAAAGGTTTCTGAAATTATGGATAGAGATATTGAGAAATTAATTGTTTCACCGGAGGAAGATGCTATTCGAGCTCTCTCTATAATGTCAAAATACAAAGTAGGAAGGTTACCTGTTTTAGATAAAGGTAAATTAGTAGGAATAATTGCAAGACGAGATTTTATGCAATGTTTGGAAATTAAAGTAGAATTAGATAAAGTTTAAAATTTTAGTTGTAGTTTTTAGATTTTCGTAAGTTTTTGGTTTAAGTTAATACCTCTTTTGGAGGTATAACATGACAAAGGAAGAGGCTAAAAAAAGAATTGAAGAATTAAGAAAGCAGATTAATCATCATAACTATTTATACTATGTTTTAAATAGACCCGAGATATCAGATGCAGAGTATGACCGCCTTATGGCAGAACTGATTTCCTTGGAGAGTCAATTTCCGGATTTAATAACCCCAGATTCTCCAACCCAAAAAATTGGTGCTCCTCCAAAAGAAGAGTTTGGAAAAATTGATCATTTAGCTCCGATGCTGAGTCTGGATAGTTGTCTTGATGAGAAAGAGGTGGAAGATTTTGACCGCAGAGTAAAAAGGGAATTAGGGGTTGATAATGTTGAATATGTGGTTGAACCAAAGTTTGATGGTTTGTCTGTGGAACTGGTTTACGAAAAAGGAGTTTTTGTTAGAGGTTCAACAAGGGGAGACGGACTCGTGGGAGAGGATGTTACTGATAATCTAAAAACAGTCAGACCCGTTCCTCTTAAGCTGAGAGAGGGTAAGGTAAAGATACCCGACCTTCTTGCAGTGAGAGGCGAGGTAGTTATGAAAATCAAAGATTTTGAAAAGTTGAATGAAGAAATGGTAAGAAGAGGTGAACCTCCATTTGCGAATCCAAGAAATGCTGCTTCAGGTTCACTTAGACAGCTTGACTCGAAGATTACTGCGGAAAGGAAACTGGATATTTTCTTTTATGATATTCTGGCAGTAGAAGGAGTAAAACTCAATTCTCAGTGGGAGGTGCTCAGTACTCTGCCAGAATGGGGGTTAAAGGTTAGTTCTGATATAAGAAAATGTAAGAACATTGAAGAGGTCTATAAATATCATCATGAAATGGAAGAGAAAAGAGAGGCTCTTGACTTTGAGATTGATGGGATAGTGGTGAAAGTGAATCAATTTGAGTATCAATCTCGTCTAGGAATAAAAACAAGAAGCCCTCGTTGGGCTGTAGCTTACAAATTTAAACCAAAAGAAGAGGTGACAAGAATTAAGGATATAATTGTTCAGGTGGGAAGGACAGGAATTCTAACACCTGTTGCAATTCTTGAACCTGTAAAAATAGGAGGGGTTACTGTGACAAGAGCTACGCTTCATAATCAGGATGAAATAGATAGAAAAGATGTCAGAATAGGAGACAAAGTTGTTGTGATAAGGGCAGGAGATGTCATTCCAGAAATAAAAGCGAGAGTTCATGTGGAAGGAGAAAAAAGAAGAGAAAAATATCATCTTCCAAATAAATGCCCGGTATGTGGAGCTGATGTGGTGAGGGAAGGAGCATATTATCGTTGCACAGGAGGGCTTTCTTGCACTGCTCAGCTTAAAGAATCTCTTCGTCATTTTGCTTCAAAGGGTGCGATGAATATTGAGGGGCTTGGTAAAAAATTGGTTGACAAATTTGTTGATGAAGGGATAATCCGGAGCCCTGTTGATTTATATCATCTTGAAAAAGAACAAATAGCAAAACTTGAGGGAATGGGGGATAAATCAGCTCAGAATCTTCTGGATTCAATTGAGAAAAGCAAGGAAATTGAACTGGCTCGGTTTATATATGCATTAGGTATACCCCTTGTAGGTGAACACTTAGCACGGGTTCTTGCCCAGCACTATAAATCTCTTGAGAAATTAGCCTCTGCTACTGAAGAGGAATTGATGCAAATTAAGGAGATTGGGCCTGAAAGTGCACGGTCAATAGTAAGATTTTTTAGACAGGAGGGAAACAGAAAAGTTATTGAAGGATTGTTAAAAGCTGGAATTAGATTTAAAGAAATAAAAGTAGAAAAGCCATCCAAAATTGCTGGTTTAAAATTTGTTTTTACAGGAAAATTAGAGTCTTTTTCAAGAGAGGAAGCTAAGAGGATGGTCGAAGAACTTGGAGGAATTGCAAGTTCCAGCGTGAGTCGTGAGACAGATTATCTTGTTGTTGGAGAAGACCCTGGTTCTAAACTTGAAAAGGCAAAGAAACTTGGAATTAAAATCATAACAGAAAAAGAATTTAAAGAGCTTATCGGAAAATAACAATTCTAAAAAAGGAGGCAATCATGAGGAAAAGGTTACTCTTAGTGGCTATTCTTTTACTTTTTATTATAAATGGGGTATACGCAGTTGAAAAACGCCCAATGACAGTTGATGATGGATTAAATATGGTAAGGGTTGGAAATGCAGTTATGTCGCCTGATGGAAAATGGGTCTTATTTTCTAAATCTGAACTTGACTGGTCTAAAAATAAAAGGAAAGTCACATATTACATGATTCCAGCAGAAGGGGGAGAAGAATTTCAATACATAGGAGAAGCTGGGGGAAAATCTTTCCGTTTTTCACCGGATGGTAAGTACCTTGCTTTCTTAAGAAAAAAAGATAAGAAAAGTCAGATTTTTGTTATGCGTACATCTGGAGGTGAAGCTGTTCAACTTACAAAGCATAAAACGAGTATTATTTCGTTCAAATGGTCTCCTGATTCCACTAAAATTTTCTTTTTAGCTCCTGATGCAAGAACTAAAGAGGAAGAAGAGAAGTACAAGGCGGGATATGATGCTCTATTTGTTGATGAGGGGCCAAATGGTCAGGTTGAAGGACACTGGCAGAATTTATGGATGGAGGATTTAAAAAGTAAAAAGGAAAGAAAAATTACAGATGAGAAAATTATAATAAAAGATTTTGATATTTCGTCTGATGGCATGAAAATAATTTTCACTGCAAGATATGAAAATAGGAGAAATCAAGAGTATTTATCTGAAATATATCTATTTAATTTAGAAAAAAAGGAGAAAATTCGTTTAACTGAAAACAAAGCACCTGAAAGGTATTTGCAATGGGCTCCAAATGGAAAATTCTTCGCATATATTGCTCCTGATGATAAGAAATGGGAATTAAGACAGAATAAGATATGGGTAATGAATCCAGAAACAAAGGAGTATCGATTAATTTCCAGTAAGTTTAATGGACAAATACGGAATTATGTCTGGACACCGGATAGTAAGTATATACTTTTCACTGGATTAGTGAGGACTAATTCAAATTTATATAAAATCAATGTTTTAACAGGGGAAGTAATTCAGTTAACACACGTTAAGGGAAGTCTATTTGCCAGCTCTTTTTCCAAAGACCGTAGGAAAATGGTTTACCTATTTTCAGACTTTGATACACCTCCGGATTTATATGTTTCATCAACTGAGAAATTTGAGCCAATAAGACTGACTAATGCAAATCCATGGATTGAAAAAGAGATTCTTCTTGCAAAAGCAGAAGTAATTAGATGGAAAAGTAAAGACGGACTTGAAATTGAAGGAATTCTCTATCTTCCTCCTAATTACAATGGAAAGAAAAAATTGCCCCTGATTTTGCATGTTCACGGAGGTCCAGCAGGGGTTTTTACTAATAGTTTTTCATATAGATATCATGTATGGGCAGGTCTGGGCTATGCCTCCCTGTGCCCAAATGTGAGGGGAAGTACAGGCTATGGAGATGAGTTTTTAAGAGGAAATATGTATGATATTGGTGGAGGAGATTACTGGGATTTAATGACAGGAGTTGATTATGTGATAAAAATGGGATATGTTGACCCAGAAAGAATGGGAATTCGTGGCTGGAGTTATGGAGGTATACTTGGAGCATGGACTATAACCCAGACCAATCGTTTTAAAGCTGCTTCCCTGGGTGCTTTAGTCGCTCTATGGATATCAGAGTATGGAGCTGGTTTTAATTATGATGTCAGACTCTGGTATATTGGTGGAACACCATGGGACAATTCAGAAGGCTATACCAAGAGGTCTGTATTCACGTATGTGAAAAATATAAATACTCCAACACTAATAATGCATGGAGAAAAGGATAGGACGTGCACCGAACACCAAAGTATGTTATTATTTACTGCACTAAAAGATATGGGAAAAACAGTTAGATATATTAGATTTCCCCGAGAGCCTCACGGATTCAGGGAGCCAAGACATCAGCGGACAAGAGATATCGAAGAAATTAAATGGATGCAAAAATATGTGATGGGAATAGATTGGAAACCTTGGGAGCGCAAAGAAGACAAAAAAGATAAAGATAAAAAAGAAAAATAAAAAATTAAAAAATTTAAGGAGGATTTTATGAAAAGAAAATTATTCACAATTTTTGTGGTCTCTCTTGTTTTGATTTTTTCTACTTATTGCAAAAAAGCGGTGAAGGGGAAGGAAGAGATTTTAAAAATGCTTCCAAAAGAATCTGCAGGTATTGTTTTTATTAATGTTGGAAAAGTCTCAAATACAGAATTTTTCAAAAAATTAACCTCATCTAATAAAGAAAAAATAGAAAAGTGGGGAATAGATCCGGAAAAGGATATACATTTTATAGGAATTGCTATTTCTGGAAAAATAATCCCTGGGAAAAAGGCAGGAGGCCTGGTTATTATGGATGTTAATTATAAAAAGGATTTGATTCTGTCCAATCTTAAGAAAGAAGGTCTTAATATTGCTGAAAAGAAATATAAGAACGTATCAATAATCAGTGGAGTTGATAAGAAAAACAAAGATTTGAATATAGCTTTTATTAGCGATAATCTTCTAGGAATGGGAACTGAAGGTCTTCTAAAAAAAGCTATTGATCTAAAAGAAGGAAAGGGAAATAACATTCTTAAAAATGCTGAATTGATGGATTTGGTGAAGGATTTAAATCAGGAATCTTTTTTATGGGGAGCATCCTTGATCCCAAGGAAAGATATAAAGGGAATGCTCGAAAAGAATCCACAAGCAAAAATTTTTGAATCCATAAAAGCAGTTTCTTTCTTCATAGATTATAATAACGCGGGATATCAGGGAGAATTAAATTTATATAGTGATGATGAGGCAAAAATCAAACAAATGGCAGATTTCTTGAATGGAATTAAGGCAATGATAGCTATGGGCAAAAGTCAGAGTCCAGAACTTCAAGAATTACTCAGTGGTATTAGTATATCAGCAGAGTCAAAAGGAATTAAAATTGCTGTTAATTTGACAGAAGATTTAATTATGAGATTAAAGGAAAAGGCAGGAAAGAAAAAATAGATATTATTTGAATTTTAAATTTAATGCGGGAGGAAAGTAAAATGAAAAAGTGCATTTATATTCGGGCTGTAATCTTTTGTTTAATTCTGTTTTTAATAACATCTTATCTCCTCTCAACTGAAGAGAGATTCTTTGATAAGATAGATAATAAATATCCAGAGGTTGTAATTGCAGTATTTTACCCATCAATTGGAACAATAAGGAATGTAGAAGCTTTAATCACAAATAATCTTTTAACACTTGAGAAATTTAAGATTGTAGGAGTTTATTACAAGAATGAAAGCTATGATTACACTCAATCAAAAAAATTAATAAAGGAAAAAGGAATAGATTGGTTTATCTTTCACGAAATTCAAGGAGAATTAAATGAAGCGAATTTATTCAGAAGAAATCCCTGTACTTCTGAATTTGAAAAGATTTTCCAAAAAGCTGATGCCTTAATTTTTTTTGGAGGAGCTGATATTCCTCCAAAAATATATGGAGAAAAAACCAATTTACTTACACAGATTCGAACTCCTAATCGTCATTTTGTTGAGCTTTCCTGTGCCTTTCACTTTTTAGGAGGATTTCAGAATAAAAATTTCAAACCATTTCTTGATAAAAATCCAGATTTTCCAATTTTAGCTTTTTGCCTTGGTCTTCAGACACTGAATGTTGCTACAGGAGGAAGTCTGTATCAGGATTTATGGTCAGAAATATATAAAGTTACATATGTAGAAGATGTTCTTGAACTTCCTGAACATTGCTGGCATAAAAATCCTTATTATCTTCTTTACCCTTTAAATAAACTCAGTCGTTCAACAATGCACAGGATTAAATTGCTACCGGATGGAAAATTTTGTAGGGAGATGAAGATGAAATCAGAAGATCAGCCCTTTGTTTTATCCTCCCATCATCAAGCGCTTGAAAAACTTGGTAAAGGAATGAGAGTAATAGCTACATCACTTGATGGAAAAATTATTGAAGCAGTAGAACATGTTAAGTATCCAAATGTTCTCGGAGTTCAATTCCATCCCGAGAATTATACTCTTTGGGATTACCAAATAAAGGTTAAATTTAAACCCAACCAAAAAGATGGCATAAGCAGAAAAGAGATTCTGGAAGACAATCCTCCAAGTTTTGAATTTCATAAAAAGATATGGACATGGTTTACCAAAAAAGTAATAGAAAATTACAAGAAGAGGATAGGAAAGAGTGAATGAGAAAATTGCCATAATATTTAATCCAGGAGCAGGAAGAGGGAAAGCTACAAAGGAAAGAGAAAAACTGGAGGCATTATTAAAGAAGTATGAAATTTCTTATAATTTATTCGTAAGTAAGGACTTAGAAAACATAAGAGAACTTGTAAAGGATAAAAGTAAAAATTATAAGATAATAGTTGGAGCAGGTGGTGATTCCACTTTTCAGATTATTGTGGATGAAATAATCAGAAATAATCTAAATAACGTTTTCGGTTTAATTGCTCTTGGTTCATCGAATGATATAGCAAAAGATTTAAATCTTGATACTCTGGAAAAGGCATGTCTTGCTCTAAAGAGAATGAGGATTAAGAAAATTGATGTTGGCTATGTTAAGAAAGGGAGCGAAATAATAAGTTTTTTTATTGGTCAGGCAAACATTGGACTTGGGGTTTTTGTAAACAAATATGTCGAGGAGCTCGCGAGTAAAAGTCCTTTTTTTGGAAAAAGACAAATTCTTGCAGGAACATTAGGAATAATAAATTCTTATTTATCCAAAAAAATTCCAGTTTCTTTAAATATAAAAACGGATGACAAAGAAACTCATGGTCTTTTTCTTCTTGCTGTAATCAGTAATATAAAATACTGGGCAACCAGGAAAAAAATTAATCCACATGCTTTGATCGATGACGGAAAATTAGATTGCTGTCTAATAGAATACTGTGGTTTTCCACGATTATTACAAATTACTGTTTCTGCAACAAGAGGAGAACATATTAAGGCAAAAGAAGTTTCTATAATTCAATCATCAAGTTTTAAAGTTTCATCTGAAATTCCTTTTGAGATACAGGTTGATGGAGAAATTTTAGGAGGGTATGAGAAACCTTTGAAATTTAATGATATATCAATAAATGTGCTTCCAAAAACACTTTCATTAATTTGCTGAGAATTTTTTCTCTTTGTTTTTTAGGATTTTATTTTTTCCCAGTTTTCTATTTTATAGCGGAAAACTTTAATTTCTCCTGTTTCTTCATTTATAAAAGCCGTATATATAAACCCATTCTTTATTAAATTAATTCGAAAATCTAATTTTAATTTGTATAAATACTCACCCTTTTTATTAAAAATATCATAAGTGTATACCTTGCTTTTTTCTGTTATAGGTTTAAATCTCTCCACATATATTCTTCCTTTTTCATCTGTCAGAAGATTTGAGCAATAAGGTCTTAATTTTGAGAAAATTACATATTTTCTTAAATGTTTTGGAAAATTTTTAAATTTAGTGGAGAAAATTATTTCTTTCTCTTTCTGAGTAACTTTCTCGCTTTTTTCTTTTTTTCTAATTCTTAACAAAATTTTTCCCTTTGGCGATAATAAAGTTAATTCGTAATTAAGAGAATTCATTAATACAAAATTTCCATCAGGAAGTACAGCAAAATACAAATTTGCTAAATAAGGATGTTCATAGAAGAACCTCATTTTTTCTGTTATTATTAGAGATAAATAAAATTGTTTTTTTAAAGTTTTTTCTAATTTTCCTTTTGGATTTATCTTTACAAAGTAGGTATACATATCAGAACCTGTTTCGAGTTCAACTATCCTCATGTAGATAAATTCGTTTTCATCAACATAAAATTTCCCTGCTGAAATTTTTTCTAAGATAATGTCTTTTTTGTAATCACCTTCTTTATCAAAGACTATCATTCTTCTTCTCATTAAATCCCATACATAAATATTCCCATTTTTACTTAAGCAGAGAGCATTCGGTAGCAAGAATTCTCCAGGGCCATTTCCTTTTCTTCCAATTGTTTTAATATAATTTCCTTTTAGATCATACACCTGAATTTTAACCATTTTTCCATCAAGGACATATATATATTCGTCATAAACTTCTATTCCATTAATAGAACCAAATATATAATGTTCAGAAAACTCATTTCCAATCACTAAATCCTTCTTTAATTTTAATTTTAGATTTCCGTGGAGTGGCTTTTTCGAGCTTATAACAACTAAACTACTTTCTTTTTGTGAGATTAACAATTGAGTAAAAATATTAAAAATTAATAAAATAAAAAGGAGTTTTTTTATGAAGGTTAATTTCATCTCCGCCTCCATTAATAAAAAAACTCTTTTTATTAATTGTAACATATAATTTATAGTTTCAAATCTGATTATTTAGAGATGTAAACGCTGAGAGATAAAATGTAGAGAGAGGTATGTTTTACGGAAAAAGGCTTGACATATTAGAGTTATTAAAATAAAAATAAATTAATTCATCATGAAATTTAATTTAAAAGAGAGGTATAATGAATTATTCTGATAATTTCTATGGATATCAGGGACAATGGGCTTTTATTGATTTAACCAGTAGAAAAGTTAATATTGTTCCAGCAGATTTGGAAATTTATCGCAATTATATCGGAGGTCGGGGTGTACAAACCCAACTGATATTTGAACACCTCAGAAAAGATGCACCGCTCAAAGACCCTCTTAGTCCTGAGAATAGAATTATAATTGGAACAGGGCCAATGAATGATTCTCCTGTTCCAACTGCAGGGAGGGGTTCGTGCTCATTTATAGGAACAATGACTGTTTCTCCTCAGCCTGTGGACTGGATTAAAGGGCACAAACCTATCTTTGGATTAATTACACATTCAAGCTGTGGAGGATATTTTCCCAATATGATTAAAAGAGCAGGATTTGACCATTTGATTATAGATGGGAAGGCTGACGCACCTGTTCGTATTCTTGTGAAAGAAGGGAATGTTGAGATAATTGAGGCAGAAGATGAACTATTTGAAAAAGTTAATGGCAAAAAAGTGGTGAAATCTGCTTCAGTAATAATAAAATACCTTACAAAAAAATATCCTGGTTCCTCAACAGTTTGTCTTGGTCCAGCTGGTTGGAATAAAGTTAGTTTTGCATGCTTGACTGCTGATTTTCACAGAAACTTCGGCAGAGGAGGAGCTGGTGCTGTTTTTGGTTCAAAGAATTTAGTGGCAATAACTGTAATCGGTAAGAAAAAAATTAATTATCATAATTCAGAGAAATTCAAGAAGTTATGGACAGAGCTTGATTCTTCAGTAAAAAAACATGTTGAGGATCCATCCTGGACCGCATTCTTTCGACCGCAAACAGGAACTACTTGGTGGCTTGACCGAGCTTTTAATGGTGGATACCTTGGCAAAAAAGGAGGATATCTTCCATGGCATAATTTTGATGAAGGATATTTTGATCCTTCCCAATATTCAAAAGTTTCCACAAAGGCTTTCCTTGAAATTGCAGGAAAACATAAAGTTTGTAGTCGATGTCGTCATATAATGTGTTCACGGACAGCCTTAGTAAATCATCCTGTTTATGGTGGTAAGGGAGTAAGACCAGAGTTTGAAACAATTGCTCTATGGATTAATTGCTGTCTTGTTGACAGAGAGGCTATCTTTTATCTGAATCGTCTGTGTAATGAAATGGGTATTGACACTATGACTTTTGGAAGTGTAGTTGCAGGTGCAATGGAACTAACTGAAAAAGGATATCTTAAAAAGTTCAAAAATGCTCCAACCTTTGGAAAAGCCGAAGATATGATTAAAATTCTATATTCCATAGCTTATCAATCCGATGATCTTGGGAAAATTCTAGGAACCTATTCGGATAAGGCTATATCAGAGATCAAAGCAAACATTAATGGAAAAGTGGATGAAATAGTTCGATGTGTAACAACGGCATTTGGTGGATTGGGCTATGCGGGAATTGAGCCAAAAGTATTTCCGGGGATGTTTACAGCTTATGGAACTTCAAACAGAGGAAGAGGTGACCACACCTATGCCTGGACTATTCAGGCTGAAGAAGGAGGTTTGAAAGAACCTGGAGAACTTGCAGAATATGTTATCTCTTCCCAAATTGGGAAGGCTCTCATTGATTCCCTTGGACTCTGTGATTTTTTTACTGAAGATATTACTTCTGACCTTTTCCTATCACTTTACCATTCCTTAACTGGAATTGAGTATACAAAAGATTCTTTTTTGAAATGTGGACAGAGAATTTATAACCTGGAACGCCACATAAATAACCTTCAAGGCCGAGATCGAAATTATGATGCTTTTATTCCTCCAAAAATGACTGAACCCTTAAAACATGGTCCGCATAAAGGGAAAAGAGTTGAGCCAGCATTTTATAATTCAATCCTTGATGCTTATTATGAGAAGCAAGGGTGGACAAAAGAGGGGGTCGTGCCAAAGGTATTACTTAAAGAGTTAAAGATAATCGAATGAATAGGAATTAAGAAAAATCTTTAATTTTTAAATCCTTTATAACAGCATTTACCATTGCTCTTAGATTTAATAAATAGGGTTTTTTTGGCTGGATAATTGCTCCTCGGGTGTATTCCTCTTCACTTATTTTTTCAACAACTTTTTCTATGTCCTTATATTTATTCAAATAAGAAACAATTTTATCCTTAAAGAGTTGAGCCTGTCCGAGTGATTCTTTTAAATAGTTTCGAGCTTCCTCTCTTTTTAAAAAGCCTCCGTGAGCAAGACCAATAATTTCAATTTCCTTTTCGAGCAATTTTTTCATGGAATTTATATACTGATTATAACTTGAAAGAAACTGTGCTCTTATTTTTCCATCAGGTTCAAGAACACCTCCTGCTTCACCGAAAAAAATAGCTTTCTGTTTTGGAAGGTAATAGGAAACAGAACATCTTGTATGACCGGGTGTGGCAATAAATTCAATTTCAATATTCTTTCCCAGACTGATTCTTTTACCATCCTCCACAATAAAATCCACTTCTATTCCATCAAAATAAATATCATCCCTTTTAATCCCAGCAATTTTTTCTACTTCTTTATTAAATGAACGGATAAGCTCCAGCGCTTTTTCTTTTTTGAATACCTGAGAAGCAACCAGTGAAGCTCCGATTTTAACCCCCGGAATTTTTCTCTTTAGATACGGAACAGCTCCACAATGGTCATAATGTGAATGAGTTAGAAGAATATAAGTTAAATTGTTAGAATCTCCAAGATGTTCATTTAGAGCTTTTAAATAAATAGGCCCCATAACAGTTGAACCTGCGTCTATCAATGCTGATTTTTCATCCCTAATAAGGTAGGCAGGAAAATAATGATTTCCAATGTAAAAAATATGTTCTGTAATTTTTTGTGGCTCTGAAATCATGAGTATTAAATTATAAATTATTTAAAAGAATATTTATAGACCCTGCTTGTAAGTATTTTTTTATTAATATATAATTAAAGTATGCCTATCTATGAGTTTCAGTGCAAAAAATGTGGTGAAAAATTTGAAATACTTGTTATAGGCAAGGATATGGAGATATCCTGTCCAAAGTGTAAAAGCTCGGATATAACCAAACTCATTTCTAGTTTTGGAATAGGGGGAAGCAGTAACAAGCAAACAGGTTCAAGTAATTTAGCATGCTCATCCTGTTCCACTAAATCCTGTTCAACCTGCAAATAATTTCAAAAAATTTGACATTTTAACATCTCATAGATAAATTAATCCCTATAATGAGTCAAATTTTAATAGGAGTAGATACAGGAGGCACTTTCACAGATTTTGTTATTTACAAAAATGGTAAATTAGAAATAAAAAAAATTCCCTCCACCCCACATGACCCTTCAATTGCCATTTTAAAAGGAATGCAGAATTATCTTAAGGATAATATAAATCTAACAATAATTCATGGTTCAACTGTTGCTACGAACGCACTTCTTGAAAGAAAAGGAGCAAAGGTAGCTTTTATAACAACCAAAGGATTCGAGGATATTGTTTTTATTGGAAGACAGACAAGAAAATTTTTATATAATTTAAAGGGTGAGAAATTAAACCCTTTGGTTTCTTCGAATTACTGTATTGGAATATCAGAAAGAACTCTGTCTTCTGGGAAAATTGAGCTAAAAGTTTCAGTTGAAGAAATAGAGAGAATAATTTCTAAATTGAAAAGAAAAAAAATAGAAGCTGTTGCAGTTGTTTTTATTAATTCATACATCAATCCAGAGAATGAGAAAATAGTTGCAAAGGAATTAAGGAAAAGTGGAATTCTGGTCTCTGTATCTTCGGAAATATTGCCTGAATATAGAGAATATGAAAGGGCTTCGACAACACTTATTAATGCTTATGTAATGCCTGTTGTGGACAGATATCTTAAAAACCTGGAGTCAAAAATTCCAAATGTGAATCTAAAAATAATGCAATCCAATGAGGGCTTCATCTCATCCAATAAAGCTAGAAAGGAAGCTGTGAAAACAATTCTCTCTGGTCCTGCAGGTGGAGTGGTTGGCGCATTTTATCTTTCTAAATTAATAGGGAATTCTAAAATAATAACATTTGATATGGGTGGTACATCCACTGATGTTTCCCTCATAGATAATGAAATAAAAAGAACAACAGAAGCTTATATTGAGGATTTCCCTTTGAAAATACCAGTAATTGATATTCATACAGTTGGTGCTGGAGGAGGTTCAATTGCTTATATGGATAAAGGTGGTGCATTAAGGGTTGGACCTCAGAGTGCAGGCGCTGATCCAGGGCCTGCTTGTTATGGTAAAAGTTTTTTTCCAACAGTTACTGATGCGAATTTAGTTCTTGGAAGACTTGATCCAGAAAATTTCCTTGGTGGAAAAATGAAAATATATCCAGAGAGGAGTATTAAAGCAATTGAAAAAATTGCAAAAAAAATAAATAAATCCATTAAGGAGACCGCATCAGGCATTATACAGATTGCAAACACAAACATGGAGAGAGCTATAAGAGTTATTTCTGTTGAAAGAGGATATGACCCGAGAAATTTTGCGTTATTTTCATTTGGAGGTGCGGGCGGAATGCATAGTGTTGAACTTGCCATGAGACTGAAAATTCCAGTGATTATAATTCCGAAAAGAGCGGGTGTTCTCTCAGCATTGGGAATGTTATTATCTGACTCTGTTAAGGATTATACCAGGTCAATATTAAAAATTATAGGGCAGACTAATGAAAAGGAAATTAACAGGATATTTATAGAGATGATTGAAAAGGGAATTGAAGAGATGAGGGAAGAAGGGTTCTCTCCGGAAAACATAAAAATTTTAAGATTCTTGGACTTGAGATATCTTGGACAGTCCTATGAGATAACAATTCCATATTCTTCAAATTACATTGAGGAATTCCATCGTCGTCATAGAGCTCTTTATTCCTATGCTCATCTCAATAGACCAATTGAAATAGTGAATTTAAGGATTAAATGCATTGGGCAAACAGAGAAAATAGATTTACCGAAATATCAAGTATCTAAGAAAGTAATATGTGATAATTATTTTAAAAAACAAAAAATTTATTACAACGGGAAGGAATACGAAGGAAGGGTCTTTTTAAGAGAAAGTCTTGAGCCAGGAAATATAATAAAGGGTCCTGCCTTAATAGTGGATTTTGAATCAACTGCATTTGTTCCTCCTTCTTATTCTGCAGAAGTTGATTGTTACTTGAATTTAATTATAAAGAGCGAACAATGAAGTTTGACCCTATAGAATTAGAAGTTTTTAAGAATATTTTTATTTCAATAGCAGAAGAGATGGGAACAGTATTGGGAAGGACTGCTTTTTCTCCAAACATAAAAGAAAGGAAAGATTTTTCGTGTGCTCTATTTGATGAAACTGGAGAGACCTTTGCTCAGGGAGAACATATTCCTGTTCATCTTGGTGCAATGAGTCTTTCAGTTCAATCAGCTCTCAGGAAAATCGAGATAGAACCAGAGGATACAATAATCCTGAATAATCCTTATGAAGGAGGAACACATCTTCCAGATATTACGTGTATTTCACCTTTATTCATAAATAATAAACCGTTATTCTATGTAGCCAATAGAGCCCATCATTCAGATGTAGGAGGAATGACACCTGGTTCAATGCCTCTTGCAACGAGTATTTTCCAGGAGGGAATTATTATTCCACCGTTAAAAATAGTCTCTAAGGGAAAGATGAATGAGGAAGTTCTTCGTCTCATTCTTTCAAATGTGAGAACTCCTGAAGAGAGAGAAGGCGATTTGAGAGCACAGCTTGCAGCCAATGAGGTGGGCAAAGAGAGATTAAAGGAAATTATAAAAAAATATGGTTTAGAAAAAATTTTGAAATATACAGAATATTTGAAATATTACACAGAAAGAATTTTAAGAAATGTTATTTCTACAATTCCAGATGGAGAATATACCTTCCATGATTATCTGGATGATGATGGAGTATCTGATCAGCCTATAAAAATTGCAGTGAAATTAAAGGTTAAAGGAGAGGAAATTTTAATAGATTTCAGTGGTTCTTCTCCTCAGGTTGAAGGAAGCGTAAATGCCAATTTTGCAGTTACTTTTTCTGCTGTTCTTTATGTATTTAGAGCTCTAATTGAAGAGGATATCCCATTTAATTCAGGCCTTATGAAACCCTTAAAGGTAATAGCTCCTGAAGGAACAGTTGTGAATGCAAATTTTCCATCTGCAGTGGCTGGAGGAAATGTGGAAACATCTCAGAGAATAGTGGATGTCCTACTTGGTGCTCTTTCAAAGGCAATACCTGATAGAATTCCAGCTGCAAGTCAAGGAACAATGAACAATATAGCCTTTGGAGGATACAGTCCTGATAAAAAAATGAGCTTTGCATACTATGAAACAATAGGAGGAGGCATGGGCGCCAGTAAAGAATTACCTGGAAGGAGTGGTGTTCACACGCACATGACCAACTCCCTAAATACACCAGTTGAAGCTTTAGAGGCCTATTTACCAATAAAAATAAATAAGTACTGTCTTAGAAAAGGATCAGGCGGAAAAGGTAAAAAACAAGGAGGTGATGGAATAATTCGTGAGTATGAGTTTCTTACTCCAATCGAGGTAACAATAATTTCTGAAAGAAGAAAATTTTCTCCGTATGGATTGCTTGGAGGAGAAGCAGGTAAAAGGGGAAGAAATATTTTAATCTCGAAAAATAAAAAAATTTATTTAAACTCAAAAGTAAATTTAAAAGTAAATCCAAGGGATAGATTAATTATAGAAACTCCTGGTGGAGGGGGATATGGCTCAAAAGAATAAAAAATTTTCATTTGGACCAGGTTTTTTAATAACAGCAGCCTTTATAGGGCCTGGAACTGTAACTACATGTTCACTTGCTGGTGCAAAGTTTGGTTATGCATTAATTTATGCAATGGTTTTTGCCACATTAACCACAATAATTCTTCAGGAAATGAGTGGGAGATTGGGTTTGGCGAGCGGTTTTGATCTGGCGCAAGCTCTAAGGGAGTTTCCAGAAAATAAAATTCTGAAAATTATTTACATTCTATTAACTTTTAGTGCAATAACTTTCGGTTGTGCGGTTTATGAAGCAGGTAATATAATAGGAGGTTCTCTCGGACTTGAAATGGTCACTCCAATTTCAAAGAATTATTGGGTTATACTAATTTCTTTTTTGGCTGGAGTTCTTCTGAGTACAGGTAAATATAACTGGATAGAGAAATTTTTGATAACTCTAGTGGCTATTATGGGATTTTCCTTTTTGACCACAGCAATTATAGTGCGTCCTGATTTTAAGGATATACTAAAAAGCTTTGTTCCAACTTTTCCTCTAAACTCTTTTTATTATATATTAGCCTTAATTGGAACAACTGTTGTCCCTTATAATCTTTTTCTCCATTCAGCAGTTGTTAAAGAAAAATGGAAATCAATTAAAGATTTAACGAATCTGAGGAAAGACTTATTTCTTTCAATCTCTCTCGGGGGAATAATATCAATATCAATTATAATAACCTCTGCAGTTGCATTTTATGCAAAGGGAATTCCTCTTGAAAAAGGAGCACAATTGGCTGAACAGCTTGAACCCCTATTCGGGCCGATTGCAAAAATACTTTTTGGGATAGGATTTTTTGCAGCAGGGATGAGCTCAGCTCTGACTGCTCCCTATGCTGCGGCATTTGCCTCAGCAGGTGTTTTTAATTGGAAAAGAGGAAAAAAAGATTTTAGATTCAATCTCGTATGGGCTGGAGTTATCCTAATTGGTCTTTTTATTTCGCTTTTAAATCTAAATCCTTTAGCAGTAATTGTTTTTGCTCAAGCAGCAAATGGTCTTATTTTACCTGTTGCTTCTATTTTTCTCCTTTTGATTTTAAATGACATAAATAAACTTCGTAATTATGCTAATAATTTATTCCAGAATATTCTTGGAATTATTACTGTAGCAATAGTTTCAGCTATTGGGATATGGCATATAATTAGAATCTTTTTACATTAAAAAACAAGGGGTGGATAATATAGATAGGAGGAAATTTTTAAAATCTACTGCAATTGGAGGAATAATCTGTTTGGATTTTGGAGAAGAAATTTTAAAAAGAATAAACAAACAGTAAAGAAATAATCCTAGCTTGACAAAGAATTAATATTATATGATAATCTCAGAAGGTTTAAAGATAAAAGGAGGTAATTATGAATTTCGGCAAAGGAAAAACAATTGCAATTATGTTTTTTTGTATAGCTCTTTTAATTTCCCCTCAATTGAGCAAAGCAGAAAAAACGAAAATAAGAGTTATTGTGGAAAAAGCGAATATCAGATTAAAACCTGATTTAGGGAGCCCGATTATAAGTTCTGTTCCCTTAGGTGCGGTTTTAGAAGCTGAAAAACGGATAGGTGAGTGGTTTAAAGTAAATTTACCACCTGACGAAAAAGGATTTGTTGTGACAGGTTATGTTCATTTGAGCATGGTTGAAATTATAGAGGAAAAACCTGTTCCTCCTCCACCAACTCCCAAAAAACCTCAACCTCCTCGTCCACCTCAACCACCTGTTCCAACATATCACGAGTCTTCTGGAATTGGCTTTGGATTAAGAATATTTGGAGGGTTAGGTTATCTTTCTCCATCAGATGTGAACAAAGGAGTTGAAGGAGTGAATGATTTATGGAGTGATTATCTTACTCTCTTAGGTTACACAGTAAAAGGAGATACAAAACCATTACATCTTGGGTTTGATTTTGGAGGAGATATTATAATTTATTTCACTCCGCAAATTGGAATCGGGTTTGGAGTTGGATATATACAGGCTAATAGAACTGATGAAATTTCGTTTAAAAATTTAGAAGAAGGTAGCATGACAAATAAACCGAAAATAACTGCTATTCCGATAAAAGCTGGAATTTATTACTTGATTCCTTTGAACAGTTCAATGAACTTTGTTATAAATGCAGGAGCAGGATTGTACATGGCAAAAGCTTATTATAATTGGCGTCTTGAAAGCGATGGTTACTGGTGGGAGATTGATGCTGAAGCAAAGGCAACTGGTTTTGGTTTTCATGGAGGCCTTGGATTCGAATTTGCGTTTTCTCCTAATATTGCATTTTTTATAGAAGGCCAAGGAAGATATGCAAGTATTAGTGGCTTTGAAGGAACCTTTGAAGATACAGATAGTTACGGATATTCTGAGAAGGAGGAAGGTAAGCTTTATATTTATAAAACAGATACTCCCTTTGGAAAATATTATAATTTAATCATTTCAAAAGATAAGCCTTCTGGAACTAATATCAGTGAGGCAAGAGAAGCAAAAGTGGATTTCAGTGGATTTAATTTCATTGCTGGATTAAGAATTAGATTTTAAAAAATAATAATTTTGATATCTGGGGTCTTTTTTAACTTTTTATTTTCCTAAGTATAAATCATTCTAAGTATAAATTATCAAAAAAATAATTCCTAAAGTTTTGTATTTTTTATCTTAATATGTAAAAACAAAAGCTATATGGTTGCAAAAATAAGGTAAATTTGATATACATAAACTGCTTTATAATTTTTATGTGAGGTGGAATAAGTGGAATTTAAAAATTTATTATTTAAACAGGAAGAGGGGATAGGGTTTGTAACAATAAATCGGCCTGATAAATTGAATGCTTTAAATATTGAAACTATCAAAGAACTTGAAGAATTATTTACTCATCTCAAGGAAAATCAAGAAATAAAGGTAGTCATAATCACTGGAGCAGGGGAAAAAGCTTTTGTTGCAGGAGCTGACATTGAGGAGCTTTCAAAATTGAACATGGTAGAAGGAAAGGAATACTCCCTTAGAGGACAGAGAGTATTTAGCCTGATAGAGAATCTTGGAAAACCAGTCATAGCAGGAGTGAATGGATACGCTCTGGGGGGTGGAACAGAGCTTACTCTTGCATGTCATATAAGGATTGCATCAGAAAAAGCAATGTTTGGACAACCTGAAGTAAAACTCGGTTTAATACCTGGATATGGAGGCACACAGCGACTTGCAAGACTTGTAGGAAAAGGGAAAGCTCTTGAACTGATCCTTACTGGAGACATGATAACAGCTCAGCAAGCACTAGAAATTGGACTTGTCAATAAAGTCGTTCCTCCAGAAGAATTGTTATCCGCATGCAAAGATATTGCAAAGAAAATAATAAATAATAGTCCAATTGCAGTTAAGTATGCACTTGAGGCAGTTAATAATGGACTGGATAAAAGTTTAGAAGAGGGCTTGGATATTGAGGCAGAGCTTTTTGGTATGGTATGCGGAACAGAGGATAGCAAAGAAGGAACAAAAGCTTTTTTAGAGAAAAGAAAGCCGGTTTTTAAAGGGAAATAAATCTCAAAATAAATAAAAATTTTAATATGAAATCTGGGTCGGATTGATATAAAATTAAAATTTAAGGAGAAAAAATGAAAAAAATATATGAAGGAAAATTAAATGCAAAAGGATTAAAAATTGGAATAATTGTAAGCAGATTCAACCAATTCATTACAGACAAATTACTTGAAGGTGCTCTTGATGCACTCAATAAACTTGGTGCAGAAGAGGAGAATATTTCTATTTTTAAAGTTCCTGGCTCTTTTGAAATACCCGTTGTTCTAAAACATCTTGTTGAATCAAATAAATTTGATGGAGTAATTTGTCTTGGAACATTAATAAGGGGAGATACTCCCCACTTTGATTTTCTGAGTGCTGAGGTTACAAAAGGTCTGGCGCAGATTTCCATTGAAAGCGGTGTTCCTGTAGCATATGGAATTTTAACAGTTGACACAATAGAACAGGGGATAGAAAGAGCAGGAACAAAAAGTGGAAACAAGGGATGGGATGCAGCTTTATCTGTTGTTGAAATGATTAATCTTCTAAAAGAGACAGGTTTCAAGCATTAATAGCCCTCTCGAATATCGAAAAGATTTAAAAATGGGTGAAAGAAGAAAAGCAAGAGAAAGTGCATTACAGATTCTTTTCCAGCTTGAATTCTCTCCAGACAATTATGAGGAGGTCATAGAAGAATACTGGAAAGAAAGAAAAGCAAATGCTAGAACTAGGGAATATGCAAATTGGTTGGTTCGTGGAGTTATCTCTTCAAAGGAAAAAATAGATAATATAATTGAAGAATGTTCAGAAAACTGGAGATTGTCGAGGATGGCTACTGTTGACAGGAATATTTTAAGAATAGCTACTTTTGAGTTGCTTTCTGAACAGGATATACCTCATCCTGTAATAATAAATGAGGCTATAGAAATAGCCAAAAAATATGGTACAGAAGAGTCAGGTCAATTTGTAAATGGAATATTAGATACAATAAGAAAAAAAATAAGAAAGGGGAAGAAAAATGAGGAATCAGAAGACTGATCAGGAAATAGCTCGTGAGGAAAAACTCAAAAAATTAATGGAACTTGGAATTAATCCCTATCCAAAAAAATTTGACAAGACTCATTCTGTGAGCGAGATTGTAAAAGAGTTCTCTAACTTATCCCATGAAGAACTTGAAAAGAAAGAAATTAAAGTTTCTGTCCCTGGAAGAATAATTTCAATAAGGAGAATGGGAAGAGCAACTTTTTTTCATATTTATGATGGGCTATCAAAAATTCAGGGTTATATAAAAGAAGATATAGTTGGAAAAGAGAATTATAAGATATTTGATCTCTTTGACATAGGTGATTTTATAGGAATTAAAGGAAGACTATTCAGAACAAAAACAAATGAATTAACAGTTCTTGTAGAGAATTTTACTTTTCTGGTAAAGTCCTTTCATCCTTTACCAGAGAAATGGCATGGATTGCAAGATGTGGAAATAAGATATAGACAGCGTTATCTGGATTTGATAGTCAATCCAGAGGTCAGAAAAATTTTTGATTTAAGAAGCAAATTAATAAAAGAAATCAGAAAATTTTTGGATGGAATGGGATATGTTGAGGTTGAAACTCCTATGATGCAACCAATTCCTGGTGGTGCTTTAGCTCGTCCCTTTGAAACATATCACAATGCACTTGGTATAAATCTATATCTGAGAATTGCTCCAGAACTTTATCTTAAGAGATTGGTCGTTGGCGGTTATGAAAAGGTATATGAAATTAACAGAAATTTCAGGAATGAAGGTATTTCTTCTCAGCACAATCCTGAATTTACAATGCTTGAGTTTTATCAGGCATACAGTGACTATAATGATTTAATGAACTTGACAGAAGAAATGCTTTCCTATCTTGCAAAGACTCTTCTTAATACATTGGAGGTTAAGTTTAAAGAACATACTATTTCCTTTAAACCTCCTTTTAAAAGGATTAAATTTAAAGATGCAATTGTCTATCACAGCGGTTTAACACCATCAAAATTTGATAATAGAGAAGAGGTTATTAAAATCGCAAAGAATTTTGAGACAGGTAAGGAGGTAATTTCTTATGGAAAGGCACTTGATATAATTTTTGATAAGCTCGTTAAACCCAAATTGATTCAGCCCACTTTTGTAATAAATCATCCAAAAGAAATATCTCCTCTTTCAAAAGCGTGTCCTGATAATCCAGAAGAGGTAGAAAGATTTGAATTAATAATTGGAGGAATGGAAATTGCTAATGCTTTCAGTGAGTTGAATGACCCAAAAGAACAAAGAGAGAGATTTGAGATGCAACTCGCTGAGAGAGAGGCTGGAGTTGAGGAAGCTCATTTGATAGATGAAGATTTCCTTACTGCACTTGAATATGGAATGCCTCCGACTGCAGGAGAGGGAATAGGAATTGACCGTCTGGTAATGATTTTTGCAAACAAGCCATCCATTCGTGAAGTTATTCTGTTTCCTCTTTTAAGACCTAAAACCGATTGATTTTTAAATGAAATTTGAATTCTTTATTGCAAAGAGATACTTAACAGCAAAACGCAAACAGGCTTTTATTTCTGTTATAACCTTTATCTCCATTCTCGGAATAACAATCGGTGTAATGGCATTAATAATTGCTATCGCGCTCATTACAGGTTTCCAGGAAGACATACAGGATAAAATTCTGAGAACAACCTCCCACATTATGGTTAGCAGTTTAACAGGAGAGGGGATAAAGAACTATTCAGAGCTCGCAAATAAAATAAAAGAAATAAAGGGTGTTGAGTCGGTCACACCTGTTGCTTATCAGACTGTTTTAATTAAAAGTCCGTACAAAACAATTGGTGCAGTCCTAAAAGGTATTAATTTTAGAGAAGAAGTAAAGTATTCCTCCTGGCTTAAGAATCTTGAAGAAGGGAAAATTATTGAGCAAGAAAGAGAAAAGCCTGGTATACTTCTTGGAAGTGAGATGGCTTTTAATCTTGGAGTAAATGTAGGGGATACTGTCACTGTTTTAACAACTACTCCTCGTCTTTCTCCAATCGGAATTCTTCCAAAAATGAGAAGAATGGTTGTGGTCGGAATTTTTAAGACAGGGCTCTATGAATTTGATTCTTCCACTGCACTCATTTCTCTCTCTACTGCTCAAAAACTTTTCAATCTTGATAATAGAATACATTATTTACAAATTAAGATTGAAAAGATATTTGATGCGGATAAGATCGCAAAAGAGATAAAAAAAATCATACTGGTTCCCCTTTACATCACAACCTGGATGGAACTTAATAAGACTCTTTTTTCTGCTCTTAAACTCGAGAAGAATGTATTATTCTTAACAATTACCCTGATTGTTCTTGTTGCAGCTCTGAATATCATTGCAACCTTGATTCTTATGGTAATGGAGAAAACAAAGGATATTGGAATCCTAGTATCCCTGGGAGCAACATCGAAAAATATAAAAAGAATTTTCTTTTTACAGGGTGCAATGATAGGTGTGTTTGGAACCTTTTTTGGAAGTCTTCTTGGATTGCTTACATGCTGGATAGCAAACACTTTCAAATTAATAAAAGTTCCAATTGATATTTATCAATTATCCTATATTCCTTTTAAAATAAAGACCCTTGATTTTCTGATTATCGTGGGAGTGGCACTTTTGATAAGTTTTCTCTCAACACTTTTTCCTTCCCATAGAGCTTCAAAGGTTGATCCTGTTATAGCCTTAAAATATGAATAAAATAATTGAAACAAAAGATTTAACGAAATTTTATCCAACACCTGATGGCTATCTAAAGGTTTTTGAGAACTTGAATTTTACTGTTCAAAAGGGAGATTTTGTTGGAATTATGGGGGTTTCAGGAGCTGGAAAAACAACTCTCCTGAATTTACTTGGAGCCCTTGATCGTCCGACAAGGGGAAAAGTTTTTTTGGAAGGAGAGGATATATTTTCAAAAAGTGAAGCTGGTTTAGCAGAGATTCGAAACAAAAAAATAGGTTTTGTTTTTCAATTTTATCACCTTCTTCCAGAATTTACAGCACTTGAAAATGTTATTATTCCCCTTCTAATTCGTAAAAATGACTTTAATGAAGCAAAAGAGAAAGCTTTGAGATTATTAAAAGAAGTGGGACTTGAAGCTAAAATAAATATAAAGCCGAATAAATTATCAGCAGGAGAGCAACAAAGGGTTGCAATTGCACGTTCTCTTGTTACTGAACCCGTATTACTTCTTGCTGATGAACCAACAGGGAATCTTGACTGGAAAACAGGAGAGGGTATAATAAAATTGATAAAGAACCTGCATAAAGAAAAGGGTTTAACATCTATTATTGTAACTCATAATGAGAGAATAGCTGAACACTGTGACAGAGTTTTTCTGTTGGAAAAGGGAAAGCTAATAGAAAAAATATAAGAAAAGAAGGTGATAAAAATGAGAGGTCCATATCATGTGGAGATTGAGATTACTTTGAGATGTCCTCTGCATTGTGTTCACTGCAGTTTGAGGGCAGGAGAAGAAAAGACTGATTTGCCCAATGAAAATTATATTGAACTTGTAGAGGATTGTGCCAAACTTGGTGTCAGGATTTTTGATGTAATTGGAGGGGAGCCTTTAGCAAGGCAGGATATTTACGAATTATTGAAATTTGCTGCAGATAGAATACCGAAAGTAATTATAAACACATCCGGATATTTCATTAATAAAAAGATTATAAACAATCTGAAGAAAGCACGGATTAAGGAGATTTTTGTCAGCCTTGATGGGCCTGATCCTGAAAAGCATGAAATAATAAGAGGAGATGGAAGGAATTTATTTCAGAAAACCTGTGAAGGAATAAAACTCCTTATAGAGGAAGGTTTTAAAGTTACTGTGGCTTTTGTTTTAAATAGAATCAATTACAGAGATATTCCTAAAATGGTGGAACTGTGTTCAACTCTTGGTGTTAAAAATCTTTTTATTCTTGGCTTTATTCCTGCTGGAAGGGGTGCAGAACAACAGAAAGAGCTTTTAGTTCCAAAAGACATGTTAATGGAAACATTAATTGATTTAAAAAGATATGAGAATAATGGAAAAGTCAGAATTATGGTTGATTGCTCGATGGATTGTGCATTTTATGAATTGAAAAAGAATAGCTGTCCAGCTGGTGCTGATTTTATAACTGTTACAGTAAACGGAGATGTATTTCCGTGTGGATTTTTAAGAGAAAACCAGGAATTTAAATTAGGGAATATTAAGGAAAGAAGATTTTTAGACATTTGGAGAGATTTTGTAACCAATGGGTATGAGAAATTTAAAAAAAATTTAGAAATCTATTATTCCAGCATGAATGATTCGGAATCTAAGGACATCTGTTTAGCAAGAAAAATTTATAGTGATTTTAATCTTGTTCAGAATGAAAATTCAAAGCCTGCATAAAAAGTTCTTGGTTTAGAAGGTCCATAAACATAACCCGAGTCTCTGTTCACTCCTTTATCCAAGTCCTTCTGATAAGAGTTGAGTATATTGTATGCTCCGATAAAAAACCGTACAGCTGTATTTTCTGAGAAATTAACAATTCTATCGATTTTAATATTTAATACATAAAATGGAGATGTTATTTCAAGGGTATCTTTTTCAATATATCCAGCAAAATGAGGAACTTTCATTTTCCCTGTGTATTCCATGGAAATATTCATATTAATTAATCTCTCATTTTTGTAATTCATGGTAACATAACCATAACTATTGGGTGTTCTAAAAAATTCCCTGCAATTAAAATTCGGTTCAGGCTCGTCAAGTTCACTCCTCTGAATGGTCCATCCCGAAGAGAAATTGATTTTTGGTCCTAAAATTAAACCAAAATCAAAGGATAATCCATAAACCTTTGAGCCAGAGCCATTTATTCTTTCCATAATTCGTGCATTTTCAATTCGTTTTATTTCACGGAGAATAAATGTGTCTGAAAGCCTGCTATAAAATCCTTCCACACTGAATTGAATTAAATTTTTTCCAATTTGTTTTCCATAATCAAAACCACCACTAATACTAAAGGAGCTTTCTTCCTTTAAATCAGGGGAATTAACAACCATCATTCCCTCACCACCAACCTGGGTTATATGTAAATCTTCATCAAAAACCTGAGGTGCTCTGAATCCAGTAGAAAATGAAGTTCTAAAGTTTAGAGTTTCAGTTAGATTTAACAGTATACTGAATCTCGGGGTTACTATTAGCTTCTTTATCGCTGAATGTTTATTTAACCTTATTCCTGTCAAAATTGATATGATTCGACTTAATTTAAAATCATCCTGCAAAAAGAAACCGCTTTCATGATATGTGGCTTTGATTATCCTATTATATCCAACTGCCTCATCTTTTATTCTGTCTCTTTTATATTGAAATCCGAGAGATAGAACATGACTGCCTGTCTGATAGTTTAACTGCCCATTGAAAAATAACAAAGGATTTCTCGTAAGTCCATAAGCATTTGGGTCTTGATGGCTTCCATAATATGTATTTCTTTTAGCATCAACAATGGAAAAGGAAATATTATAATACAGTTTTTCAGATAAATAATGATTCCACTCTGAACTAAAGCCTATTTGATCTGTTTTCGCCCATTCGGCCGTATTTGCTTCATGGGGAGGTTTATCAAAAAGGTCTCCTCCTCTTCTTTCCTCAAATATTCTGAAAAAACTGAGTTTAATTTTCCCGTTAATTGAGGGAAAATAATTGTAAAAATTAAGCCCAAAAGAAGTATTAGAAATTGAACCTAATTCAGAGAATCCATCTCCATTTAAATCCACTGGCTCTCTCTTTTGATAGCTTGCAAATAGATATGCTTTTGTATTTAAATCCTTTGAAATAAGGCTGGAACGAAAGCCAAGATTTGTATAAGGCTGACCTGAAATATATTCCTGATTAAGTTTCAGGAAAGTCTTATTTTCCTCTGGTTCTTTAGTTATAACATTTATGACACCAGCGACAGCATTTCCTCCATAAAGAGCTGAACCTCCTCCCTTTACAATCTCCACCCTTTCAATCATCTCGGCTGGAATTTGCTCAAGCCCATATACTCCTGTCATAGCGCTTAAAACAGGAGAGCTATCAATAAGAATCTGAGTATATTTCCCTTCCATTCCATTTATTCGAACCTGAGTGAAATTACAGTTCTGACAGTCATTTTCAACCCTTACACCTGTGGTCTGATAAAGTGTCTCAGCCAGGTTCACAGCAGCCTTATTTACAATTTCTTCTGCATTTATCACGTCAGTTTTAACCGGAACCTCATCGAATAATTTTGGGGTTCTTGTAGCAGTAACAACTATTTCCTCTTTTAATTTTTTTATAAGGATTATTCTAAAATTGAGCTCATTCTGTTTTAGTATGAAAAAATCAGAAGAATAATTTATAAAGCCCTCTGCATAGACTTCTATGTGATATCTTCCCTCAGGGATTCCATTTATTTCAAAATTGCCTGAATCATCTGATTCCACTGATTTACCAAGTTCTGGAATTAAAACCACTGCTTTTTTTACTGGTTTTTCTTCCCAATCTATAATCTTTCCTTTTATTGTAAATAGCCTCATTTGTTTCTGGTTAGTCTCTTCGGCAAAAATGGAAGAATAAGATAGAACTATTAGGATTATTAGATTTATTATTAATAATTTTTTTAATCTCATTTTCCCCTCCTCGTTTTAAATTTTAAATTTCAAGTGGGATCGGAAATTGAAAGATTAATTGGAAGGTATATTAATTGGAGGGGATCGGGAAGAAGGGTTGACAATATATTCCTGATTGTAATTGAAAAAATCAAATATCTTTAATACCTTAATAAAAACTAAAGAAGGGAGGGATAAAAAGTTAAATTTTCCTGTGGTAATTGAAGAATTGTGGAAATTACAGGCTGGACAGAATTCTTTACTCGAAAGAGTTGTTTCTGTATGAAGAAAATCAATGAAAAGCGTAACTATGGAGAAAAGGAATAAAATAACAAGAAGACAAAGAATATTACTTTTTTTCAGTCTTATTTTTGTTTCAGGTTTCAATAAGATTTTCATTCTTTGAGTTAAATTTTAAAATAACTGATTTTTAAGGTCAAGTTATAAACACATATAAAAAACTTGACAAACTTGAATTTAGAGATTATATTATTAATTGGTAATGAAAATCATTTTCAATTGAGGAGAAATATGAGTGGACCTCATTGGTGGAGACATAGATTTAGAGGTTGTGGTTACAGACTCACTTTTCCTCGCCAAGCTATTTTAGAGCTTTTGAGTAAAACATCAAAACACTTAAGTGCGAAGGAAATTTATTCTGCAGTTCATAAAATTTATCCTGCAATTGGTCTCACCACAATATATCGCACACTTGATCTCCTTGTTCAAATGGGACTATTAAAAAAATTCGATTTTGGAGACGGTCAGAGTAGATATGAACTTGCTTCCGGGATTAAGAAGAATCATCATCATCACTTAGTATGCGTTAAATGTGGAAAAATAATTGATTACGATGATTTTGTAAAAGAGGAAATAGAATTAGTAAAAAAAGTGGAGGAAGCTCTTTCCAAAAAATATAATTTTGAAATCAAAGATCATAAAATTCAATTTTATGGAATTTGCAGTAAATGCAAATAATTTTTTTTCAAATTTATTGAAAATGATTATCATTATCAAGGAGGTGAGAAAATGCCAAGAGGATTTGGAAGAGGTTGGGGCGCCATGAGATGGTTTGGCTATCCCTTTTGGGGTTGGGGTAGAGGAAATCCTTTTCCCTTTTGTAGATGGTTTCCGTGGTTACCGAGATGGTGGTGGGCTTCACCTTATACAGGTTATTATTTAAGAACAATTCCTTATTTTGGCTATCCATTCGGGATGGGCTGGCCACAATGGCCCGGATATGGTTATCAAAGTGAAACTCAACCCCAAACCGGGAAGTCAAGTTAATTTAAAATTTTATTGAAAGGAGGTGAAAAAATGCCTTTTGGAATGGGACCAGCAGGATGGTTTATGTTGCCATATTTTGTTCAATGGATGAGATATTGGGGATATGGCTATCCTTGGTATAGTTTTCCCTACTGGTTCCCATATTCTCCATTAAATGAGGAAGAGGAAAAAGCAATGCTTGAACAGCAAAAGAAAATTCTGGAGGATGAATTAACTCAGATTAATAAGAGATTAACTGAGCTTAAAAAAACTAAATAAAAAAGGAGGTGATTATAATGAGGCATAGACATAGATGGTGGTTCCGTTTAACCGGTTTGCCAGGATGGATGAGGTTTGGTTTTCTCCTGGATGGCTGGGTAGAGGTTCTATGGGATTGGGTCCAGCTATTCAATATTTATTAACAAGAAGGTGGCCCACTCCACAAATGGGTTATTTCTGGCAGAGTGGACAAATTCCATTTTCTCCAGCTCCTGGTTTTCCAAAAGCAGGCTTCCCCACTCCATATGACCCATGGGGTGCAATGAGTCTTAGGAAAGAGGAGGAATTGGAATTTCTGAAAACTCAAGCTCAAGAACTCGAGAACGAATTAGAAGCAATTGAAAAGAGGATTCAGGAATTAGAAGGGAAAAAATGAAAATTGCAATAACTTCATCCGGTCCTGATCTGGAGAGTCCGGTTGACCCAAGATTTGGGAGATGCGCTTATTTTATTTTTGTAGACCCAGAAACTTTGGAATTTGAAGCGATTGAAAATCCCAATGTTGGTGCTCCGGGTGGCGCAGGTATTCAATCAGCACAGCTTGTTGCTAATAAAGGAGTTAAAGCAGTCCTTACAGGAAGTTGTGGTCCCAATGCTTTTCAAACCCTTCAAGCAGCTGGGATAGAAGTGATAATTGGTGTTGCTGGAACAGTTAAAGATGCAATCCAACAATATAAATCAGGAACATTAAGACCTACAGCTCAGCCAAATGTTCCGCCCCATTTTGGAATGGGATATGGACCTGGTCAGCAAATGGGTCCTGGATGGGGAAGAGGAATGGGAAGAGGAAGAATGGGGTTTGGACCTGTAAGTCAGCACCCTTTTCCACCTTCTCCACCTTCTTCTCCTGAGGAAGAAATAGAAACTTTGAAGCAACATGCAGAATTTTTGAGACAGCAAATTGAAAAAATTAACAGAAGAATAAAAGAATTAGAAAAGGAGAAAAAGTAATAAAATATCAGGAGGCTTAAAAATGAAAGTGGCTGTATCTGTAGATAATGGTGATGTGTCGGCTCATTTTGGAAGATGTAAGGCTTATGCAATATATGAGATTGAGAAAGGAAAGATTATTAATAAGGAAATCATCCATAATCCAGGACATCAGCCAGGATTTCTTCCTCAATTTTTAGCAGAGTATGGTGTGAATTGTGTTATTACAGGAGGAATGGGTCCAAGAGCACAAAATTTATTTAAGATAAAAGGTATAGAGACAGTCATTGGAGTTAGTGGTAAAGCAGACGATATAATCCAGAAGTTTATTAATAATGAACTTGAAATTGGAGAAAGTAAGTGTACTCATCTCAGTGAAATGCATCAATGTCAACATGAACACTTTTATTCTCAAAAAATCTGTGTAACCTCGAAAGGCAATAATTTAGATTCTGAGGTGGACCCTCGATTTGGAAGAGCAAAATATCTTCTTATTATTGATTTAAACACAATGAGCTATAAAGCAATTGAGAATCCTTATAAAGAAGAGCCTCAAGGAGCAGGAATAAAAACTGCTCAATTTATAATAAATCAGAAAATTGATGTTTTGTTAACAGGCAATATAGGTCCAAATGCATTTGAAATTTTGAATACTGCAGGAATAAAAACAGTAACTAGAGCAAGTGGTATAATTAAAGAGATAATTACTGAATATAAAAAAAGACTTAAAATGTAGATTTCTTAATTTTGGAGGTAAAAGATGGAACAGCAGACATTAAGTGAGCTTGATAAAAGAGTTAGTCAGAATTTGGCGAAAATTAAAAATAGAATTTTAATTTTTAGTGGAAAAGGAGGAGTTGGAAAAAGCACTGTGGCAGCTAATCTTGCTCTTGCATTGAGTGAAAAAGGAATGCAGGTTGGTCTTCTTGATGTGGATATTCATGGACCAAATTTAGCAAAAATGCTCGGTGTAGAAAATGAGAGAATGGGTATTTCAGAAAATTATCTTCTTCCAGTTAGAGTTACAGAGAATTTAAAACTTGTTTCAATGGCTTTTTTATTGGAAAGTCCTGATTTGCCGGTGATATGGCGAGGACCAATGAAAATGAAAGCAATACAGCAATTTCTTGGAGATGTAAAATGGGGTGAACTTGACTGGTTAGTAGTGGATTCTCCTCCTGGGACTGGAGACGAGCCTCTCTCAATAGCTCAGTTAATTCCTGCTACTGCGGCTATAATTGTTACCACGCCTCAGGAGGTGTCCCTTCTTGATTCAAAAAAAGCAGTTCTATTTGCCAGGAAATTAAATTTAAAAATACTAGGTATCATAGAAAATATGAGTGAATTTATATGCCCTTATTGCGGAAAGCGAATAGATTTATTCAAAAAAGGTGGCGGTGAGAGAGCAGCAAAGGAATTAGGAGTTCCGTTCTTAGGAAGAATTCCGATTGATCCTCGAATTGTAGAATCCGGAGATAGTGGAGAACCTTTTATCCTGAATCAACCTGATTCTGAGGCAACAAAAGCCTTTAATAATATAGTGGAAAGAATAATCAATCAGTTAAAGAAAGACTGAAAATTAACAATAATAAAGGAGTTTTATAATGCCGAGAGGAAATGGCACTGGCCCAATGGACAAAGGACCTGGTGGCGGATGGGGTCGAGGAAGAGGCGGTCAAGGATTTGGCAGAGGAAGAGGAGGAGGTTTAGGACCAGGAGGCTATTGTGTATGTCCTTCCTGTGGCACAAGAATTTCTCATCAGAGAGGAGTTCCCTGTAATCAGGTTTCCTGTCCAAAGTGTGGAACGAGAATGATAAGGGAATAAAATTAAAAATACAAATTAATTTTTATTTTTTAGTTTTTGGGAGGGAAGGGAGATGCCCATTTATGAGTACAAATGTAAAAATTGTGGGAAAATAATAGAAATTTTTCAGAAGACTATTGAAGAAAAACCAAATTGTCCAAATTGTGGCTCAAGGGAATTAGAGAAGTTACTATCCATTCCTGGTGCAGTAATGATGGGCGAATCCACTCAAAGTGGGACAACTTGCTGTGGAGGAACAGAAAGGTGTGATATACCACCTTGTTCATTGGATGGAATTTGCAGAAGGGATTAATGAATGTCCAGAATAAACAGAAATTGCAGGGGATGCGGGCTGTGTATTCAATATTGTCCTACTGGTGCCGTTTCTCTTATCAATAGAAAAGCTTTCATAGATGTTTCAAGATGTATCAAATGTGGAACATGTTCTTCTGTATGTCCCTTAGGAGCAATCGAATTTGTATCTTATTCAGAAATAGATGATTTAAAAGAAAAAATTCAAAATTTAAAACATAAAATAAACAGGCTAAATAAAAAAATTAATGAGTTGGCATGGAGGAAATGAAAGATAATCTCAAGTTTTTTCTAATAAATTTTATAATTTTAATTTCTTTTTTAGGAGTAATAGGGATGAAGAAAAATAAAAATCCAGAGATTATTATTGTTTATGATAATAATCCTTTCAATGAAGAATTGAAAACTGAATGGGGTTTTTCCTGTTTGATACGTGGTTTTGAAAAAACAATATTATTTGATACCGGGGGAAGTAATGAAACTCTCCTTTCTAATATGAAAAAATTAGAAATTGAGCCAGCTGAAATTGACATAATTTTCCTTTCACATGCTCATGGCGATCACACGGGTGTTTTTAATATAAAAAATAAAGTAGAAGTATGGGTTCCTGAGACTTTCTCTGCAAAATTTAAAAATAAAATTAAAGAGAAAGGAGCAGTTCTTCGGGAGGTTAAAGGTCCGCAGGAGATTATTGAAAATGTTTATACCACGGGAGTTCTCGGGACTTGGATAAAAGAACAATCCCTTATTTTAAAGACAGGAAAAGGATTGATTGTTATAACAGGTTGTGCTCATCCAGGAATTATATTAATCGTGTCAAAAGCCAAAGAAATAGTTAAGGGAAATGTATATCTGGTTTTGGGAGGTTTTCATATGGCGGGTTTCTCAAAACGAGAAATAGAAAAGGTTATATATGACTTTAAAGATTTTGGGGTTCAAAAAGCAGCTCCATGCCATTGTTCTGGCAGAGAAACAATAATCCTTTTCGAAAAAGAATACGGTGAAAATT
>MTON01000007.1 GCA_002010665.1 Candidatus Aminicenantes bacterium JdFR-78 | reverse complement strand
AAAGGTTGTAATAAGAAAGAATATTGTTTAAATTTTCATATAGATTCTTACATGAGGCAATGAATATGTTTTTATATAGATCCTTAAATGAGGCAATAAGGCAATATCTTGACTAATAAAAACAATTTTGATAGCTTAAGAATTCAAAATGAAGAAGTTCTTAACCTATTTTAAATTATTTTTTCCAGTTTTTCTTTTTATATTCATATCTTATTCTTTATTTCCATATGTAAAAGAAGCTTGGGAAGAAAATGAAGGCTTAGTAATTGAAGTCTTTTACAGAGAATTATGTCCAGGTGATGTGATGCTGATAAAAATTAAAGGTAGGAATATATATTCTGCTGATGCCTTTATTTTTCAGAAAAAATTTTCTTTTTATAAATCAAGAAATAATAATCTATTTACATTAATTGGAATTGATTTATTTGAAGAACCGGGTGAATATCCAATAATTATAAAAATAAGAAGTAATTCATCTGAAATAACCGAAATTAAAAGAGTCATTAAAATAAAGGAGAAATATTTTCCATTAAAAAAAATTCGAGTAAAAGAAGAATATGTTACACCCCCACCCCGTGCATTAGAAAGAATCAAGAAAGAAAGAGCAATCTTAAAAAGAATATATAGAACTCTTACTCCTCAGTATTTATTTGAAAGAGAATTTATACTACCAGTTGAATTTCAAGCAAAGAGAAATTTCGGAGAAAGGCGAATCTTCAATCTGAGAAGAGAGTCAAGACACACGGGTGTGGACATACCTGCACCCAAAGGTGTTGCAGTGAAAGCAAGCAATAGAGGGAAGGTGGTTTTAGCTAGGGATTTATACTATTCAGGAAATACAGTGATTATTGACCATGGATATGGATTATTCTCTTTATACTGCCATCTTTCGAAAATAACAGTGAAAGAAGGTCAACTTGTAAAAAAGGGAGATGTGATTGGAAAAGTAGGCGCAACAGGAAGAGTTACAGGGCCTCACTTACACTGGGGATTTAAATTGAATGGAGCAATAATTGACCCTTATTCTGTTATTGAACTACCTTTAAACCTCTTAGAATAATTTTCTTCTACCATTTGATTTTGGCAATTATTTGAACCTGGCGAGGCGCCTGTCTTGCCCAGACCTGACCAAAGGCTGGAGTGTCTTCTTTTACATAGGAAATTGGTTTCTGGCTATTGAATAAATTAAATATATCTATTCTCAAATCAAGAAAAACATCTCTCGAAAAACCTGAAAGAATTCTTGATAAATTAAAACTTTTCTCTATTCCCAAATCCACATATAAATGGGGAGGTGTTTCTCGTGATCCTCTTCCTTCAGGAAAGGCATAATATCCAAAAAACGGAACCAAACCAAGTTTTTCCCAGTGATAACCAGAGAGCCATTCAACAGCACTTGTCAGAATAAATCCATATGGAGCGAAATAAACAACATTCATTTTTATATTATGATCAACACTGTATGGAAGTTTTCCATACCAGCCCTCATCTCCAATTCCCCTACCACCAAGTCCTCCAAATCCCCAGTCAATTAAATCCTTTAATTCTTTAAGTTCTGGAATATCAGGGACCTTTATATGATTCCCGAATAAACCTATATAATAGGTGCTTCCCTCCTCCTGACTCCATGAGCCAGTTTCCACCTGTCCTGGATTGGTTCCTTTTGCTGAAGAATAACAATAAGAGGCATTAAGTATAAATTTATCCTTAATTCTTCCATTTATTTCAATTTCAAAACCATAATAATCCCTTCTTTTTAATTCAAAGTTATCAAAAACAAAGGAATAATAAGGAGGTTCCAGAGTAAATACTCCAATAAGTTCAAGAAGATCTCTTGCTCGGGAATTAACATATCTCATCTTCACAGCCCAGTTCGTCCCTATCAATTTGTCAAATTCCAAAAGATATCTTGTTACAAAATTCGGCTTTATGTGAGGTGCTATTTTATACTGACCTCTTTTCTCTTCATTAATAAATTCCCAGTTTTCTGGATTGTGAAGCTGGTTCTCATCTGGCTCTGGAGGTCCAACCCATTTATATCTTCTAAATTGAAGGGGAGCTTGAGGATTAAAAAATCCCAGATGCATTGTAGTAGTTGTATCTGAAAATCTACCCCAACCAAATTTTAAAACATTTCTTCCATCCCCTGTTAAATCAATAGAGAGGGAGGCACGGGGTGAGAAGAAATCACTCAGTCCCCATTTCCACAGGACATTGCCTTTATCATCATAATTTGTCTGCGTAGCACTTCTAAAGCCCAGCATTAAATTAAACCACTTCCAGGTAATCTTATCCCGGAAATATATACCTATTCCCTGAATTGAATTCACAAAACCAAATGGACCATATTCCCATAGAAGAGTTGGTGTTCCTTTATTATTTTTCCATGTATTAAAATGATATTTTGTTCCACTATCAAATCCATTTCCAGGAAATGGATCTTCATCCTGTCCTGAAAAATTAACCCTGAAATCAGAACTTGCACGATAAAATTGAAAACCTGCTCCTATTTCGTGATCGCCTGATTTATCTGTTTCAAGGTAATGAGTTATTCTAAAAGTAAAGTCTGTCCTCTGTTCTTCGTCTCTAACTTCACCCAGGGAATTATGTACATTTTGGGCTAAATCTTCAATAAAATACATAGCTGGACCAAGATCACCATCATCAGGCTTAGTAACTGAACTTCTTCTCACTTGACCAATTGCTGCTTCCACAAAAGTATTTTGTGAAAGTATTCCTTTATAATTAAATCTATAAAAATAATCCTTATATTCCTTTATCTCATACATTTCAGGAAGACCTGTTCCTCCCTTTTGCCTTATTGATTTATCAAAGGAACAGGTTAAGAAAAAAGTATGATTTGGATTCAAAGCAAAGGATAATTTACCAAAGATATTATCGGTCACATATGTTTTTTCACCTTTTGGAATATATAAATAACTTAGATAGTTTTCTCGTGTTAAATCATAATCTAAATAAAAATTATTGGATATAAAGAACCAGATTTTATCTTTAATAATTGGTCCCCCGAGATTAAAATACCAATTATAATGGGAGAAATACTCTGGCTCTGTTGAAATTGATAACTGATCTTCCCTTTTTGCCTGTAAATTCTTATCCCTGAATATAATAGCTGTCTCTCCGTGAAATTCATTTCCTCCACTCTTTGTCACAACATTAACTATTCCTCCAAAGGTAGAACCAAAATCCGGAGTAAATGGGTCTGAGATTATTTGAATTTCTTCAATTGCATCAAAATTCAGCCTCATTCCTGGATTATTAAGCCTTACGCCTCTAACTGATAATCCATCTATTAACCAGTTATTACCTTCCTCTCCTTCACCGCGAAACACAGGTAAACCATTCTCAGGAGTGCCTCTCCTTGTGCTTGCTCTCACACCTGTAACCCCTGGAGTGAATTTCACAACATCAGCAACGCTCCGAGCTTGAGTCGGAACAATTTCTAAATCTTCGGAACTCAATCTATAACTTGTATCAGTTGATGCTTTATCTATTAAAGGAGGAATTGCTGTAACTGTAATTTTTTCTTCCACCTTTGCAATTTTCATCTTGACCGAGACATGAGTGGTCATGCCAAGTCTAACAACCACCTTTTTCTGAATAACCGTTACAAACCCTGGAAGCTCATAAGTAAGAGTATAAGTTCCTGTAGGCAAAAGAGGAAACCTAAATGTACCGTCTTTTAAAGAATATGTAACCCTCTCTTTTAATAAACTTGGCCCTTTGATTGTTATAGTAACACCTGGAAGTGGAGAACCTTCTTCATCCACAACTTTACCAACTATTTCTCCGGTCTCTATGCTAAAAAATAGACTGGTTGTGATAAGTAAAAGACAGAAAAATACTAGATATCTTTTAAACATTAAGAATTAAAACTCTATTTTTCTTTTGTATTAGATTCTGCCTTTTTCTTTCCATATTTAGCTATAAACTCTTCTGTAAGAGCTTTAGCTTCTGGATCTGTAAATTGTTTAGGAGGTGTTTTCATAAAATATGCAGAAGGCCCGATTAAAGCTCCTTTAAGACCATTATCAAGAGCCAATTTACAGCATCTAATAGCATCAATCACAACACCGGCTGAATTGGGTGAATCTTCAACTGAGAGGCGAACATCAAGATATGTGGGAACATTTCCAAAATGAACACTTTCAATTCTTATAAAGCATATTTTATTGTCTTTCTGCCATGCTACATAGTCACTTGGACCAACATAAACATTTTCCGGAGGAATATCAAGTCCTCTTGCCTTTATTTGAGATACCACAGCATTTGTCTTTGAAATCTTCTTGGAGGCTAATCTTTCCCTTTCAAGCATATTTAAAAAATCAGTATTACCTCCTGTATTTAATTGATAAGTTCTTATAATAGGCATTCCTCTATCTAAATATAAATTTACAAGGGTTCTATGAAGAATTGTTGCTCCTACCTGGGATTTTATATCATCTCCGATTATCGGTAACCCTTTTTGCTCAAATCTTCTTCTCCAGTACTCCTCACTTGCAATAAATACTGGAATACAATTCACAAAAGCGCATCCAGCTTCTAAAACCTGCTCAACATACCATTTGGTCGCTTCCTCGCTTCCCACAGGTAGGAAATTTACAACAACATCTGTTTTTGTATCTCTTAAGATTCCCACTATATCAGCTGTGGGTCCAGGAGCTTTCTCTATTATCTGGGACAGGTACTTTCCGAGTCCATCATGAGTCATACCTCGATAAACCTTTACACCTAACTTTGGTACATCGCAGAATTTAGTTGTGCAATTTGGCTTTGTGAAAATTGCCTCAGCAAGATCCTTTCCAACCTTATTCTTATCAATATCAAAGCCTGCTGTAAACTCAATATCACCTATGTGATATCCTCCAAGATTAACATGCATTACACCAGGAATAAATTCATCTTCCTTTGCATTTTTATAAAAATGAACACCTTGAACTAAAGCAGAAGCGCAGTTACCTACTCCTATAATAGCAACTCTTATTTTACCCATTTTTACCTCCTTTCAATTGGATTTCTTTCTTTCTGACAAAAATAATTCTTTGAAAAGCAGTAACATTAGAGAAAACAGCAATGAGAACAAGAACAGAAATTAGAACAATATTCTTGTAGCTAATTATAACATTGAGAATGCAACCGAGGGCTAAAAGCAATAACCTTTCCGCTCTCTGCATTATACCAGTGGTGCAAGGAATTCCGAGACCTTCTGCTCTTGCCCTCGTGTAACTCACCATCATCGAACCGACCAATGCAAACAAAATAAGCCATATCGCCCAACTCGCCCAAAAATACCCGGTTAATCCTAAGTATACA
This sequence comes from Candidatus Aminicenantes bacterium JdFR-78, assembly GCA_002010665.1. Lineage (GTDB taxonomy): Bacteria > Acidobacteriota > Aminicenantia > JdFR-78 > JdFR-78 > JdFR-78. Next base: position 51,471 of record MTON01000007.1, on the reverse strand, counting down.
AAAAATTCCGAATATCGGTCAAGTGCTGAGTCAAATATGGCACCAAATAAACTTTTCTTATTTAATTTTGAAGCAACTTTTCCATCAAGGGTGTCTATAGCACCACAAATTAAGAGAACTATCCCACCCCAGAAAAGGTGATTAAAATATATTAGTATTCCTGCACCAAGTCCAAATAAAAGTCCGGTTATTGTTATTAAATTGGGATTGACCTTATATTTTGCAAGTAAATCTGCTAAAGGATTTATAAATTCAAGAAACCAAACCCTCACTCTTTTATGCAAGAAACGAGGAGTATCTTGTATAGTGTCATTTATTTTTTTCATTTGGAAATCCAATTACTAAATTACCCTATTTTTCGAATAACTGTCAATATTTTATTCATATTCCTTGGCATCTTCCTGTCCCGTGAGAACTCTAAAAGCTCCTTCTGCAAGGGCAAGAAGTTCATCCTCTCCAGGATAAACATATACTGGTGCAATAAAGGAAACTCTTTTTCTTAATTCATCTACTATATAAGACTCATGTGCCATACCACCTGTTATAAGTATGGCATCCACATCCCCTTTAAGAACAGTAGCCATTGCTCCTATTTCTTTTGCAATCTGATAAATCATTGCGTCCACCACCTCTTTTGCATACTCATCCCTTTCCTTTATCATATCCATTATCTTAACCAGATCCTTTGTTCCGAGATAGGAATACAAACCTCCTTCTTTAAATAGCATACGTTCAACATCCTTAAATTTAAGATTTGAAGAGAAGCAAAGATTCGCTAGTTTTACACATGGAACACTTCCTGCCCTTTCAGTGGAAAAAGCACCTTCTTCTCGAGAATTTGTCACATCTATCATTTTCCCCTTTAAATGAGCGGATACTGAAATTCCACTTCCAAGATGTGCAATAATTAAATTAATCCTGCTGTAGTCCTTTTCTTTTTCCTTACAGTATCTTTTAGCAATTGCTTTTGTATTAAGGGCATGAGAAAGACTTTCCCTTTCAAGTTTTTTTAAACCTGAATATCTTGCTAATGAACAGAATTCATCCACACTTACTGGATCAACTATAAAAGATGGTATGTCAAGCGAATTTGCTATAGAATAAGCAATTAGTGCTCCTAAATTTGAAGCATGCTCTCCTCTCTTAGCCTCCTCAAGGTCTCTGATCATCTTATCATTGATTCTATATGTCCCGCTCTGAAGCGGTTTCAAAAGTCCTCCTCTTCCCACAACAGCAGATAATTTTTCCAATTCAAAATTATGCTTTTTCAAACACTGCAGAACCGCATTTGTTCTATATTCCTTCTGCTCTATAATCTTAGAAAATTTATTTATTTCTTCTTCAGGATGCCTTATATTCTCTGAAAATATTTTGCTATCGTTTTTAAATAGACCAATTTTTGTGGATGAAGAACCAGGGTTGATCGTTAATATATAAAATTCCATTTTTTCACCCTTTAAATTTTATCCCTATATTGGGAAACTATTATACTTAAGGCAATTGAATTAAGCTTGTCATTTTCGCTTTCATTTCTGGAAGGAATAAGAATTGGAATTTTTGCTCCTACAATTACATGTCCAACCTTTGAATGGGTATAATATGTGAACGCTTTACCAAGAATATTACCTGCTTCAATATTGGGAACTATTAAAATATCTGCCTCCCCTGCTACTTCAGATTCTATCTTCTTCTTTTTAGCTGCCTCTTTAGAAACAGCAAGGTCAAGAGCAAGTGGTCCATGAACTATACAATCCTTTATTTCTCCTTCTCTATTCATTCTGGTTAATTCAGCAGCATCAATTGTTGCAGGCATTGCCTCATTCACAACTTCAACTGCTGCGAGTAATGCAACTTTTGGTTTAGAATAACCGAGAAGATGGAAAACTTTTACAGCATTCTCAATTATCTGCTTTTTCTGTTCTAAATTCGGAAGAACATTTATACCTCCATCACTCATTCCCACAATCCTTTTATAATTTGAAGCAGGATCCTCTGCGATTAAAACATCACTTAACAGCCTGCCAGTTCTTAAACCATGTTCTGAATTCAGCACAGCTTTGAGCAAAAGATGAGTATGCATATATCCCTTTAAAATAATATCCGCCTTCCCCTCTCTTGCTAAGGACACAGCCTTAAATGATGCTTCCTCTGGAGTCTCAACATTCATAATCTCAAAATTATCATGGGAAAAATTAACTTTCTCAAAGGTCTCTCTTATTTTTTCCTCCCTTCCAATTAAAATGGATTCTGCAAATCCCTTTTCAAAAGCATAAATTGCTGTTCGAATAGAAGTCTCATCTTCTGCCATTGGAATTACTACTCGTTTTTTCTCAAAACTTAATGCATGATCCCTTATCTCATCAAATGTTTTCAACATTTTTTACTCCTGTGTAATATTAATTTTCTTCTTTTTTTGAGGCTTTTTCTCGAGTTTTTTCTCAATTGCCTGAATTTTGGCATCAATTAATGAACGAAGAGCCAAAAGAAGTTCCTTTTTCGCCATTAAACTATGCTGAATTGTTTCCTCAGGAATAAAAATAGAAATGATGTCTTCTGGAATAACAATTTTTATTTCTTTACCTGCTTTTTCAGCCATTTTTTACTCACCTCCTTTTGTAAAAAGGATTGATAGGATATGATTTTTAAATTTTGCTTCTTTTATATTTAAATTCATTAAAATACGTGGAAGAAGAATATTCCTTTTATATTTTCCTGCTTTTATTATCAATTCCTCTCCTTTCTGATAAAGTTCAATTTCTTCTTTTTTAAGAAAGGGCAAATTCATGGAAAAAATATAATCAGTACCATTTTTTTCAATCTTAAAGGGCTTTTCAGAATAGAAAATATCTGCTGGATCTTCCTCTCCATAAATAATTCTTCCTATCCTCTCAAGTTTTTTTATACCAGTGATCTCCTTATCAAATAAATCTATCTCCCTTATTGGAATTGGATGAAATCGCTCAAAAATTGTTTTCCTATGTTCTGTCTGAATTGTCTTCCATTCCCTGAAAAAGGGGTCTTTTACCTTATCCGGTATTTTTTTATTTACAATAATTAAATCAACTGAATAATTGAACAAATTGAAATAGGTAAAAGCTCTTTGAGATTCTTTTATAACCATTTTTTCAGGATTCAGAATAAGTCTTATTGTTGAATTACCAGAATCTCGAAGGATATCACTCAATCCCTGTATCTGTGTTGTTATTTTCTTAATTGATTCAAAAACATCATCTGATGGAAAGGGAAATGGTAGAACACGATTTGCAACAGGTCTTATAGCTTTAGCAGCAGTCCTCTGAATTGGAAAAATATGCTTTAAATACCAGTTTGTTATTTCGGGAGCACTGAGTAAACGCAAAGTATCTCCTGTTGGAGCACAATCAACGATTATCAAATCAAATTCTCCGCTATCATGATATTTTCTTATTTGCATCAGACTGAAAAGCTCCTCGAGACCCGGAAAAACACTCATCTCATCAGCTTCAATATTATCTATCCCTTGGGAATTAAAAAACTTTGTCAAATAGTCCTGTATAATTCCCCAGTTCCTCTCAATTTCCTTTTGAGCGTCTATTTCCTGAGCATAGAGATTTTCAGCTATTTTTCTGGGAGTATCAGAAAGTTCAACCTCAAAGGCATCAGAAAGGCTGTGCGCTGCATCAGCTGAAATTATCATTGTGCGATGTCCGAATTGAGATGCAAGTATACCAGTAGCTGCTGAAATTGTTGTTTTACCCACTCCTCCTTTTCCAGTAAATAGAATTGTTCTCATTTTAGAAGAAAGCAAAATTATTTTAGCATTTCCAGTGGAATGATTCAAATTTAGTGAATGGATATAATTTTTAATATTTAATATATACTTTAAATTATTTCTCCAGTTCTCTAAGCTTCTCCTCTGCCTGCTTTTTATACTCCTTTGTTTCAGGAATTAAATCAGGATGGGGTTCCATCTCAATAACTTTTCTCAATTCTTCTATTGCTTTATCTTTTTTACCTAAAGCAAGATAGGTATCTGCCAGATATAAATAAGTTAAAGGATCTGAATCACATATGGATTTTGCCTTTAAGAGCAATTTTAAACTTCTTTTTTTAGAACCCCCAAAAAAACCTGGAAGTTCATAGTAAAGTCGTCCAAGAAGTTGATAAGGACCTCCACATTCAATTGTTGGATCAATCCGAATTGTTTTATAAACCTCTTTTTTTATATCGTCTACGAGAAATAGACTTTTAAGAACTCCTCTTGTCTGACCATAAACTCCGTAGAGAACTGCAAGGAAAAAATGTCCTTCTGGCTTGTCAGGACCAAGCTTTACAGCTTTCTTTGCAATTTCAATGCCCTTTTTATAAAGGGCTAATTTCTCTTTTTTTGATGTCAGGTGCTCTCCTATGTAATATATTGTTTTTGCAAGTTTCCAGTGAGCTTCATAATTCTGAGGATCAATTTTTATAATTTCCTCATAGAGACTCATTGCTTCTCTTGCCTTTGAAAGCTCTTCTCTCTGTCTATACAAATCATCTGCCTGACTTAACATTGATTGGACATCTTGGGAATAGGTTAGAGAAAGAAATAAAAGTGAAAATAAAATAATTAGCAATAAATTAAAGATTTTTCTTTTCATTTTTACATATTCCTCTTTTTAAAATTTTTAAAATAAAAATAAAAGACTGATTCCTCCTTCAACTCCTCCTAAATTTATTTCCAGATCCTCTTCTGGTTTTGACTTAACACGAGTATACTTAAAATTAAAATCCAGGAATAATCTCTTTGAAATTTTTGCAAGAATTCCTCCTTGAATATGAAATCCCCATTCAGAATCTTTTGTTTCAAAATCAATTCCTTTTTCATTATAGAAATACAAGTCTCCACCTCCACCAAAATAAGTTTCCAAGCCTTCATCCACTTCAACCCTATATCTGGCTCCAATTGAAAAGGGAATTAATTTGAAATCCACTTTTTCCTTTAATAAAGTAGTTTCGCCAGTTTGAGTAAAATGCTTTATTGAGGTCCATACATCAATTTTCTTCAGTATTTCATAACTGAAGTTTGCTCCAAAAATTAAGCCTCCATTTCCATAAACATCTTTAAATGTTGAATCTGATATGTGATTGAATCCAAGATAAAATCCAACTTTTTTTTCTCCTGAATATAAATTAATAATTAATGACGCACATAAGAAAATTATGAATAGATATTTTCTCATTTTCCTAACTCCTCAAAATAATTACCATTCTATTGCGTATTCTGATATTGAACTTTCATTTCCCTGAGAATCAACAGCCGTAACTGCATAAACAAATCCTCTGGTCTTTCCAATTTCCTTGTCCAGATATTCAAAAGTATTTCCATCAACTGTTGCAATTAAAACAAATTCATTATCACTCTGATTGAAACCTCTTCTATATATTTTATATTTAACCACATCCTCGTTTTTTAGATTTTCAGACCATGTTATTTTGTTTACATATTTTATATGGGTGAAACTTCTATCTATCATTCTTTCAACTTTGACATTTAGGGGTGGAAAAACTTTGACAACTTTAATTAAATTTTCCTTTGTTATTCTGTATGAGACATCCTCTTCGTTTTCCTTTATTACAGTCAGACTAACAGTATAAATTCCTGGTTTTAAATATGTGTGAGAAACTGATTTACCTGTACCGGTTCTTCCATCACCAAAATCCCACTTATAACTTTTAATCTTATGAGATGGAATTGTGAAAACCTGGGCATTAAAATTTACTGTTAATGGAGCAAGTCCTGTTGTTTTATTACATGAAAAATCTATTGCATATTCTTTTACGAATATTTTCAATTCAAAAGGATCACTGTCCACCTCTCCATCATTCACTACTAATTGCAGAACATATTCACCTGCATAATCGGGCTTAAAAGTTGGCTTTTCTGACTGATTATCAGAAATAATAGCTCTGCTCCATTTTGGTCTGGATTTAACGGACCAGAAATAGGAGAGACTGTCACCATTTGGGTCATAAGAACGAGAACCATCAAGTTTAATATTTTCTCCAATCAGGGCAATTGTTTTATCTGCTGTGGCTATAGCAACAGGAGGTTTATTTTCATCATATATTACCACTGTATCAGGATCGCTTTTATCTGAACCATCATCTACTAGTAGTTCAATAACATATGTTCCAGCCACATCTATTGTAAAACTCGGGTCAACAGCATACGGATCAGAAAGTTCAGCCTTACTGCTTTCAGGTTTTGATTTAAAGGACCAGTAATAATTAATTTTTTCTCCATCAGGGTCAAATGATTTTGAACCCTCCAGTCTTATAAAATCTCCTTTTTCTCCTTTCTGATCTGAACCTGCACGAGCAACAGGTCTTGTCTGCTTATTATAGAGAATTACTGAGTCATCTTCTCCTCCATTTTCCCATACCACATATAGACGATTTTCTCCATTAACTTTGATTTTTGGATTCTTTGAATTGCTTGAATTATTAGAAATATTCTTTATGGATAGCCATTCGTTATAAAAACTCCTGTAAAAAATCTCATAATTTTCCTCTGAGGAACCGGATTCGGTTCTATCTTCTACCCATACAACATGAACATTGCCCCCATTACTTATTGCAATTGATGGATGTGTAGATTTTATATAATCACCTGAAATATTTACAGGAGTTGCCCAGTTTTCTCCATCATAACTTGTGAAAAGAATATAGGAATTTGAATCAGATTTTTCCTGCCATACCACATATACATTTCCATTATTGACCTCTAATGAAGGATTAATAGATTCTTGAGAACTGTTCGAAATATTCAAAACTGAAGTCCATTTTCCTTTTATTCTTTTAACATAATAAATATTATAAATACCCGAAACACTGCCAGACCATGCAATATGAATATTATTTTCCCTATCCACAGCAATGCATGGATTATGAGACTCAGTAATATCCTGAGAAAGATTTTTTATAGAAGACCATTTTCCATTTGAATATCTTTTATAAAAAATCTGATAATTTCCATTGGTATTGTCCTCCCATACTATATGGATATTGCCCTTTGAATCTATACTGATTTCAGGGTTCTCTGAATCACCAGAATTGTTGGATACATTCACTGGAAAGGACCATTCGCCATTTGAATAATAAATATAAAAAACATCTTTATTTCCGAGAGAAGAATCAACCCAGACAATATGCGGATTGTCATTTGAATCCAGCGCAATTGAAGGAGAAATGGAATCACCTGAATTACTTGATATATTAATTGTGTAAAGCAACTTTCCTTTATAGATTACACTATAAAAGATTTCCAAGTTCCTCGAATATTCTCCACTATATACAACATGCAACCTATTATAACTGTCCACCGCAAAATGAGGTTCCTGACATGGAATCCGAGGAGGAGAAATAGAAGAAGGAATTTTCCAGCTCCAAGCAGGAAAACATAATAGTAAAAATAAAAAAATTAAAACGATTTTACTTTTTAGAAATTTTAATTCATTCATCTTCCCCACCTTCCTGTTTTATAAATCAATAAAACTTTATACAACATTTTTTTTCGAATTGCAAAATTCTAAAAGTAACCCACACCACTATTTACGAAAATCTTAAAACAAAGTTTCAAGATTTAATATCTTTTTTTTTCAGCCTAAAAAGATTTACAGATTCAGGTGAGGAAATAAACTTTAAAAAACCAACATTTTTAAAGATTTAAGCTCTTTATTTTCTTAAATTAATTCCTCTCTTTGATTCAATCCTTTTGCTTTTTTATTATTACTTCCACCCGACGATTTTTCTGTCTTCCTTCAGGGTTATCCGAACCATCCGGATTAGTGTTTGGAGCAATAGGTTTAGACTCCCCATAACCAATGGTTTTTATAATATCTGGATTTATTCCTCCCTTTTCTACCAGCCAATCCTTTACTGCATCCGCTCTTTTCTGAGAAAGTTCAAGGTTATATTCCTCAGAACCTATTGAATCAGTGTGCCCCGCCACAATAACTTCAGGGCTCTTGTAGGCTTTAATAATATCAGCCACCTTTTTCAAGGTTTCCTCTGCATCAGGACGTATATCCCATTTATCAAAATCAAAAAGAATATCACCCGGAAGGTTAATCTGCACCTCTGTTTCACTAACTTTTGCACCCAAGTCTTTAAGAGCTGCCTGAATCTCTTTGCTTTCTGCTACTAAACCTCGAACGATTCCTTCAATCCGTGCCATATGATAATTTATTCTTTTGGCTCCCCTTTCTGGTCCTAAAGCCTTCACCGCCTCGATTGCTTTTTTATGAGCCTCTGGCGGGATGACGATTTCCTCCTCTACTCCTGCAGTTTGCTGAATAATTGCCTCACTTTTTTCCTGAAACTGAATTTTTCCTTTCTCGCTAATTTCTTCCTTGCTCTTTGATTTGCACCCTCCTAAAATAACTAAAGCAATCAAAAAGAAAACACATAAAAATCTTATATTTCTCATCTTTAAACTCTATTTCGACAATTTAATTTCTTCAAAAGGGAAAAACCCGGGAATATGAATAGTTATAGTTTCTGGATTATCAGGTGGTTCTGGAAACTTTATCCACATTCCCTTTGTTTTCCCTGGTTCAATTTTAAACTGAAAAAATCCTCCTCCCCATGTACTACCACTGTATTTCACTGGACCCGCAATATAATTACCATCAGAATCCTTTAGTGGATAATACTTTTTCTGATTGGTTTCATCCATGATATAGCAATCTTTAAAATAAATAGCTGGCTCTACAGCTTCTGAGCCAACATTTCTTAATTTGAATTTTACAGTAAGCACATTATTCTTGACCTTTAAACTTATTAAATCAATTTCCAGCCCATCCCATTTATCGCTTTCCTGGGTTTGTATAACTTTGCCTCCTAAAAGGACTCCACCTATAATGAAAACAGCTATTACTAAAGATATAAATATTTTTTTAAAAGAATACATGGTAAAACCTCCTTTAATTTCCTATAATTATAATCACTGAATTTCTTTTTGTAAAGTTGATATACAATCATCCTCCTTTTTATATTTTATACATCTTAAAAGAATTTCAATAAATGTTTCTTAAATAGGGTTCACAAATTTTTAGCAATTTTCGAGACTGCCACTTTTTACAGTCACAAGAGTATATTCATCAAACCATTGAATTCTATTCATATCCTTAAAATTAGCACAAAGATTTTGCTTGAATGTATTAATCGCTCGCTCTAATTCTTTTTCGTCATATAGATAAAAAGTTGAATAATGACGGTTTCTTGCTTTTTCAAGGACTTTTTGAATTCCCATAATTCTTTTGAATTTAAAAAATTTAACAGAATGAATACTCAGACCTTCTACCTGATTTATAATACTCTCCAATTCATCTAACTCATAAAGACGATTTTCCTTATCAGTAAAACCTGGAAAATACTTTCCCCATATATTTTTATAATTCTGACTTTTTAAGCGGGTATAAATGAATAAATACCTGTTATTTTTTAGAATACGAGAACATTCATCCAGGAATTCTTTAAATTTAAAATGGTGAATTGCATTAAAAGCAAATATACAATCCAAAGAATTGCTTTTTATAGGTAAATCGCTTGCCTTTGCCCTCATAATTTTGAAATTTTCAATATTTTTCTGAGTAAAATACTTGTTTAATTGAATAAGCATTTTTTCATTATAATCAATGCAAAAAAGATTGAGCTTATCGCCCAAATGTTCAAGAAGTTTTAAACTGTATCTTCCGGTTCCGCATCCTACATCTGCTCCAACAATTTTCGATAAATCTTTAACCATACCTTTAATATATAAAATGGGTTCGATATCAGTTATTCTTAATTCCCTGTATTTAGAAGCTATTTCTGAAAAATGATTTTGCATATTTCTCATTTTATCACTCCAAAAAGTTTTTTAAAAATTAGAATGGATTTAAATTAATGAAGTTAAAACTCAGAAAATAGAAATATATAAAAATAGTGTCTTCATGTCAAATATAAAATAGTTTTCAATAATGGGAAAATTTATGAGTGTCTGATAATGAATGGTTTTGGAAAAAAGAGATTTTTTGAGACTGGAAGACTGATTGAGACTATGAGATTAATGGAGATTGTGAGATTTAGAATTCAAGATTTGTAATTGGTTTTTTAAAAATCCTGGCTTATTATTAGATTGTAACTTTTCCATAGGTATCCCCTACCAAAAGTTGACACAACTTCCGATTGTTCTTGACACCTTTTTTGCTATGATTTATACTCTTTGACAATGGTTTAATGGAAAATCAACCAAAAAAGGCTCATTTAGTCATTACATCGAAAACCAAATTTTTATATTTAAAAGTCAGAATAAAAAACAAATATAAAGAGGAGGTTATTTTATGAAACTTAAAGCTGTCTTGATTATAAAGTCTATTGTCTGCATTGGTTTTGGTCTTCCTCTTTTGATCATACCAGAGAAGCTGGTATCCTTGCTTGATGTGACAATAAGTCCTGGTGGGGCTTTCTTTGCTCGGGAATACGGGGGAGCACTCGTGGGTCTGTTCTTTCTATTTTTTCTTGCCATAAATTCCGAGGCTTCAAAAGCCCTTAAGGCTATTGTTTTCTTCGGATTCCTTTACGATCTGATTAATTTTTTCGTTTCTCTATTTGTTAATCTATCCGGGTTGATGAATTTTCTCGGTTGGAGTATTGTGGCCGTCTATTTCATTTTTACATTAGGCTTTGGTTACTTTCTCCTCAAGAATCCTAATGAGTGGTAAAAAAGATTCACTGGTCAATTAAACAAGTCACCCCCTGAACTGTTATAACTGGAGGAGTCTGAAATCGCAGATTCAATCGCACATTAGCCAACTGAGGAATTGTTATATTTCATTTTTTCCATTTCCTTAATTCCCTTACGAACTTAATAATAAAATTAACAATTGTTAACTTCAAAACGGAGGTTAACATAAATCCAAAATATTACCAAACAAAGTGAGAAAATTAATGAATGTTTAGTAACAGGTGTTTATCAATATGAATTCTGTTCCAAAACTAAATCTTTCAATCTTACTACAAAATCAAAATCTTTGACTCTCTCATAGCATTTATAATCTGCTGTAACGAGCAAACAGTTAGAAATTTTAGCCAAACTGAGGAAATATGCATCATAGAAAGTTATCCCCTTCTGGTAGGCAATATTTACTGCCAATTTACCGACCTCTTTATCTGGAGGGACAAACTTAAGTTCCATCTTCAATAAACTCTCTATAGCATCTTTGACATCTTTTTCATCAAAAAAAGGATTATACCTCAATGCGTTTCCAATTTCATAAAAAGAAAGAGCAGGAATAATAATTTTACATCTTTTTTGAAGATGTAATTTTCGAAAAATTAAAGCTTTTTCGATATCTTCTTCATCCCTTGCTGAAAACCATTTTATAATTACTGAGCTATCAAGAACATAGGTATTTTTCATATTCTCTCTCTCCATTTTCGAATCTCTGCTACTCCATTCCAATTTCCAGCTTTTTTTCTCAACTTATCCTGTATTTTTATAGCTTCTTGAATGTTTGCTTTTCTCTTTTCTTCTGCTTTTTTTTCTCTATAATTCTTAATATAATTTTTTACCGCCTCTCTTAAAATTTTGCTCCGAGATTTACCCTCTTCTTTTGCTATTTCATCTATTTCAGCTAAAAAGTCCTCAGGAAAAGACACATTAATTTTCAACATTTTTATTACCTCCATTTGATATATAAAATAAATACATCTTTTTGTCAATTTATTATATAATTGTCCATAACATATTAGATTTTTAGAAAAAAAAGAGATTTGTTAAGACTGGGGAGACTGATGGAGATTGAGAAGTTTTTAAAAATTATTATAAGGAAAGATTTAACCCTTTTCCATCCACTTTTTCTCTTTAAATAAAGTCATTACCTCAATAAAAATTTGTATGCAGGTATTATAGAGATTACATTACCATTAATTTGTTGTTCGCCTTCTTTATCCCAAGAAATTATGAAACCTTTATCAACCCTGAATTTCTTCATGAAAGACAATATTCCTTTGACTTCGATTTTTCCATATTTGATTTCAATTGGCAATGGCTCCTTTTCCAATAAAACAATATCAACTTCATTTTTATAAGGGTCTCTCCAGAAAAATTCAGCATTTAATTGATTAACTATTAACCACTCAAAAACTTTTGATTTAGAAAAACTGTCCTCTTTGAATAAAAGATCTACAGAAATCATGGAAGGGTAATATTTTTTCAATTTTCTTTCAACTTTTCTCCGACTTCTTGAAAAATTATAAAGTTTTCTGATTAAAAATGATTCTTCAAGATAAGTTAAATAATTTGAAAGAGTTTGCCTTGAGATTTTTAACTCATTTGCCAATTCAGAAAGCTCAATTATCTGTCCTGGCTCCTCCATAATTATATTGAAAAGAGACTCTACTATTGAAATCTCTTTAATTTTAAATAAGGTCTGAAGATCCCTATAAATAACCTTCTCTATTATACTTTCTTTAACATATTTTTTTATTATGTATTTTTCTTTAATACCAACCATTTCTGGAAAACCCAAAGTTATTATGAACTCATTGAACAATTTCCGAAGTTCCTTTTCATAAAGTTCAATTGGCTTTAAATCAATTCCTTGAAATAAAAGGAATTCCTTAAAAGATAATGGTTCAACCCTAAACTCAAATATTCTTCCTGCAAGACTCTCTTTTGATTTTTTTCTGATAAATAAAGATTCAGAACCAGAAATATATATCTTAAAATTTCTAAACATATCATACACAACTTTTGTTTGTTCTTCCCAATTATTTAGCTTCTGAATTTCATCAAGCAATAAAAGATACTTTCCTTTTCTAATATCCTTTTCCATTAATTCTTCATATTCTTTTATTACTTCTCTTATTTTTATCTCCTTGAACTCATCAAAGGAAAAATAAATAATATTTTTCGGGTCAAAACCCTTATTTATTGAATCTTCCACAATTTTAAACATCAATGTTGTCTTTCCCNCCCTTCTCAAGCCTGTAAATGCAATAATTTGAGGTAAAGATATAAATTTCTGTATCTTTTTGTAAATTTCTCTTTCTCTGAAATCAATTTTAAACTCACCTCTCCACCATGGGTTAAAATCTTTTAATGCTTCCTTAATATCTGTCATTTTAACTTAACCTATAATAGATTTTATGTTAATTATAGTTGACATAAATTTATATGTCAAGTGAACTATATATCACCTTGAATAAAAGTTTGATAATGACTGTTTTTTGAGATTTATGGAAACTGGATTTAATAGTTATTAATGGGATATTCGTTGGAATTGAGGATTTAGGTTTTGAGAAGAAGAGTTAAATTTTCAGTTGGTTGGGTTTGAGATTGTTATGATGCAAAACTTGACTTCATTATTGCCCCTTAAAATTAAAAGTCCCGCTTAAAAGGGCAGAAATCTTCTATGCCTTAATAATTTCTTTTGATCTTCTTTAATCATTTCTTTAGAAGGTATCCAATCAAATCTTTCAAAAAAATATAAAATTGCTTCAACTGCTAATTCAGTTGAATTTTCTATTATCTCTCTTTCGGTATATTCCTTCTGGAATTTAATAGCCGGGGCTCCAGTCTTATGGTCATAAAAAAATGGTATTCGTGATCTGTCCTCCAGCCATAATTTCCTATCCATTGTATTATTAAGGGAAATTAATAAATTCATTCCTTCTTTAAAGATACCTTCTTTACTTAAACCTGCAAGAAACTCGAAAATTTCTGTTATTTGTCCGATTGTATGCAAAACTCCTAAATATTTCATTGGCTGCTTTTTTTCTTGTTCGACTATCCAAGGATCTTCTTCATCCCAATCTTCCCATAAGGCTCTATAATTAATAAATTGTCCACTCTGATACATTCTCCAAAATTCTTTATGTACACGCCGATCTATCCAGGCTTCGTAAAAATTATTCCCAGGCAATAATCCACTATTTGTACCTCCTCTTATTGGGAAGTGAGGATAGTCCCAACCTCTAAATATTACTACATTTCTCTTGACAATCTCTTTACAATTACTTAGCTTAGGAATTCTATTCTTTTTATAAATCAAGGGACGAAAACGAACTTTCCAGTAACCTCTTGATTTTATTTTAGTAATGATATTTTTCATAAAATCTTCCAATTCTTTATCAAATAACTCCTCATCTGAACTTTCTACAGTGAAACCTAATTCTCTTTTCTTTCTCATCATTTTAACTACTGCTAATTCAATAATATCTCTCATATCATAGGAATTGGATACAGGAGCACTTTCTGGTCTTCTACCTGTACTTCGATAATATATAACTCCTTTCTTTGTATCCTCACTATCTTTTTTACAAATAACAGGAATTTCTTTAAATTCTTTAATTGCTATTATTACATATTTTTTCCCATCTTTATCTTCTGAGAAATTAACTTCGAAATCTACTCCTGGATCTGCAAAGTTACTCATTTGATCCAGCATTATCTCTTGATTATATGTTTTTATATGCTCAATAGATACACCCCCTCTTTCGTATTTTCCTTCTTTTTGCTCTATTCCAATTATAATATAACCACCCCCTCTAACATTAGAAAATGCTAATATATCCTTTGGAAAATTTTTAACATCCCAAGGGCAAGATTTTTTAAATTCAATTCGTTGAGTTTCAGTCCCCCCTTCTAATAATCTTTCTAATTCTTCTTTAGTCATTTAATCTAATTTCTTTTTGTTTTTAAAATGTTTTTTAATTCTTATAATCAAATGAATAATAGGAAAGTTCACCTTCTAATTTCCTCTCTCTTTTCTATCTAACAAAAAACATCTCTCATAAATTGTAATTTTTTCCTCCATATATATATGTCGGATTTTTTAAGAATTTTATTGGGATTTTTCGAAAAAAGAGATTTGTTGAAATTTAGAGATTCCAAGCTTAGGATTTATGACATATTATTACATCGAAAAACAAAGGAAGTAATTATTATATTGAATACGGGCTCTAAGCGAATAATAAAAACCTCTCTCTTTAATTCCTTTTTAAACTATTATATTTAAAGCAATCCCTTTATCTTAAGTTCTTCTTCATATTTATCATGGAGATTTTTTCTCCAGTCTTGTATAATGTCTGAAAAAATCATAAGATTGTCAAAATTTTTATTTCCTAACTTTTTTGAAATCATTCTGAAATTACTAGTTGAAAATGGTGACGCGCCAACAGCTCTAAGGATCTTAATTGTTTTTCGAGCGTTCTTATGAGGACTTTCCCAAGATAAGTTCCATTCTTCTCGATGTTTAAAATAATTTGCAAACGCGTCAATCACTTGAACAGCTGTATATGGAGTTTGATGTAGAAATTTACTGCCCAACTTCATAATATTCTCCTTACTGCTATCAGTACTAGTAAGTTCCACTTTAACGGATTCCTTGCAATATTTATGAAGAGATTTTATTTTTGACACAACATATGTGATATCAGTCTGGCAGACTACAAATGCTATCCCAAGAAATTCTTCTATGTAATATGTCTCTTCATCAACAACTACATCTAAATATTCCTGATCCCCTGATTTTTCAGCTCGATTAATAGCGCTGATACAATCTGAAATTGCTTCGCTTAAAGATAGCAAGGCTCGTTCAATACGATGAGTATTAAAATGACGACCAATCTGATCCAGCTTCGAACGAATAATATTGGGCTGTTTAAACATCAATTCTTAACCAAAATAACATGAGAAATATATTAGATCAAGTAGATGAAATTCAATAATGGTATAATCTTTAAAATAAAATTTCTTTCCAAATCAAAAACCAGTAAATAAACAATTCTTTTTCCATTTCTTCGTAATTTTTAAATTTTTTTGAGATGATTTTCCAGAAGTTTTCGTTATGTTTTCTTTCTTTTAAGTGAGCAATTTCGTGAAAAATTATGTATTCGATTAAGTAGTCAGGTAAAAATTTCATTAAGGTATTTATTGTTAAATTTCTTCTTTTACTGCAACTTGCCCATTTGGTTTTCATTTTTCGAAAGAAGATTTTATTTACCTTCTCTTTTAATTCTTCACAATCTCTCTTTATTAATGAGTAAACTAATTCTTTAAATTCTTTCTCTTCTCTCTTAAAAATCTTTTTTTTCTCAGCCTCTTTCATATAATCCTTTATGAGTCTCTCCTTATTTTCTATCCATTTTTTATGCTTGTTTAAAACGGCCTCTGGATTCTGACCAAAAGGAAGGACAAGTAAAAGTTTTCCTGTTTTAAATTCCAGTCGCGGATATTTTATACTTCTGAAAGATACCTCGAATCTTTGCCTTTTATCATTCTGCATAATTTTTCACGCTATCAATCAATTTTTTATATAATTCATCCATTTCCTTAAAGGAAAATTTATATTTGCTTTTAAGCTTTATCATAAATCTTCTCACAGTTCTTTCTACATCTTTTCTTATAGTCACTTGATTCAACCATCCTGGAAAGAGATATTTTTGAATAGAACTTGATAATTTCTTTACTTCATCAACAAGCTCTTCCCTCTTTCCAAGTTTTCCTTCAAGCGAAAGAAGAATCGAATATTCGAAATTTGAAAATCCAAGATTTTTCTGTCTTGCAGTAAGTTGATTCATCTTTTCTATTATTTTTGCTCCTTCAATATAAATCCTTTTATAGTCTTTGGTTTTTTCTTTCCATAATTGAATAAGTCTTTCGACTTTTTCAACAAGAGATTCATAAACTGGATTTTTATGCCTTTCAACAAGCACGAATCTTTGTAGTGTGAAAAGCATGTTAACTGCTTTCTCTTTTCTGCTTTTTACTCTTTCTTCTAACTTTCTAAGATAATTTTCATCAAAACTAATAATAGGAAGCTCTTTATCAAGCTCTTTAATTTCAATAGATTTGTGAACAAATTTTACAGTTTTTTCAAAGAACTTCTGCACATAATTATCTACACTCTCACTTCGAAGCACTACTTTCATATAATAGGTATATATTCCAGAAATCCATTTATAAGTTTCAAAATAATTAAGTTTCACTTCATGAGGACCAAGCACTTCAAAAATCTTCCTCAAACTTCTATATTTTTCTATAAATTCCTCCCCTTTTCTTTCATCAGTTGTTAAAATCTCAATAGCCTTTAAAAGATTTTCTCTTTCATAATCTTTTGGTATTCCTCTAAATATTTCAAGAATTTCATTGATAAGGTTCACAAATTCTCTTTCTAAACTTTCATAATCCAATATTACATTTTTAATATCTCCAGCACTATACATCTCGAAAGCTTTTCTAAATTCTTTTAAAATTCCTACATAGTCAATAATAATCCCTGCTTCTTTCAAGCCCTTAAAAGGTCTGTTTGTTCTTGCTATTGCCTGAAGTAGTCTGTGTTCTTTCAATGGTTTATCGAGATACATTACCTGAAGAATTGGTGCATCAAAACCAGTTAGAAGCATATCAGTCACAATCAAAATCCGAGGAAATTCCTCTTCCTTAAATTTAATTATTATGTCTTTTCTTATATCACTTATATCCTTAAATCCATATTTCTCCTTAGTTTCAGCAACATGACGGGCAAGAAGAGGATCGGTTTCTCTCTCACTTTCTGTCATTACAACTTTGAAATATTCATCAGGCAAGTGTTTAGCAAGCTCGTTTTCATAAATGACGCAGGCTTTTCTGCTTCCTGCAACAACCATTCCTTTAAATTTCCCATCAAAATTTTCTTTAAAATGTTGTGCTATATCTTCTGCAATAACTTTGATTCGTCCTTTATCTTCAAGAAAAAGTTTGATATAATTCAATTTCCTTCTTACTTTTTCCTCCACCTCTTCTTTTATTTCTTCGGGTATTTCTTCAAACTCGGACTCAAGAAATGCCTCTAATAAATCTTTCTTTAAATGAACATCTTTTTCCAATCTTGGCTGATAAACAATCTTTACTGTAAATCCATCTTTTATGGAATCAGTGATAAAATATTTATCAAGATAAAGTTCCTCGGGTGGATTACTAAATTGACGATAGGTATCTTTTCCTCTTTTTGCTATAGGAGTCCCAGTGAAAGCGAAAAAGAAAGCATTTTTAAGAATACTCCTCATTTGAGAAGCAAGTATTCCATACTGGCTTCTATGCCCTTCATCAATAAAAGCTATAACATTTTTTCTTGTCATCATGGTTTCTCTGTTTTCTGAGATTTTCTCCATTATATTTTGCAAATCTTTAAGTTCTTCAGGTCTAAATTTATGAATAAGCACAATGAAAATTCCCCTTTTCCCTTTATAATTATCAAAACTTAAAACTTTTTCGAGTGCTTTTATAGAACCAATAACTTCAGGTTTCACAATATCGAGAGAGCTAAATTCAGTATTCAATTGGTCCTCAAGTTCTATTCTGTCAACAATGAAAAATATGGTTGGATTTTCAAGCTCTTTAAGAAAATAGAGCTTATTTGCGGAAAAAATCATCGTAAGAGTTTTTCCAGAGCCTTGCCAGTGCCATATCAAACCCTTATTTTTTTCTTCTATACCTCTAATATTATTCTTAACCCTTTCAACTATTTTATTCGCCGATCTGTATTGCATATATCTTGCAATAACCTTGCACGCATTACCCCTTTCAACTCTATAAAATAAGAAATTTTTAATCATATCGAGTAAAATTCCTTGAGAAAGCATCTCAATCACAGAGTCAACTGAATCCTTATTTTCCTCTTTCCACTCATAAGTATGCACTTCATTTACACTTAGCCAGGGAACAATAGGAAAATATTTTGCTTTGCTCTCTACTGCTACTCCAATCTGAACATATTTATATAATTCAGGGATAATACTCTCGTAATCCTTAATCTGCTTAAAAGCATCAAACCAGCTCACTCCTGGTTTTGTTGGGTCTTTACATTCAATATTCACAAGAGGAATACCATTTACATAAAGAATAATATCTGTTCTAATTCTTTCTCTGCCCTGATATATGACCTGATTTGTCACAATAAACTCATTATTTTCAATATTCTCAAAATCAAAAAGCTGGATACTATCAACTATTTTTTCTTTCTCAAATTTTACAGGAACTCCCCATTTATAGAAATTTAAGATTTTCTTTGCACCCTCAATTCCTGCTCCTGTAAGTCTTAATTCATTCAGAACCTGATTTATTTCCTCATTAGCAATATTTAATTCTTTATTAATTCTCAGGATAGATTTTATAAGATTAGAAACCAAAAGAGGCTCTTCAGTACTCTCTCTTTCAAGCTCATCCGCTGGAATATACTCCCATCTCTTTTCAATGAGTCTTTTTATTATAAACTTTTCAATTAATGTTTTCTCTTTAAAACCAAACATTTCCTTAAATTCTAAATTCTAATTCCTCAATTCTCCAAACTGTTTGGAATTTGTAATTTGGAGCATTGGATTTTCGTTTAGAATTTAGTGCTTCGAATTTAGAATTTTTAGTATCAGAATTTCTCATTTTTGTTGACAAAATAACTTTTTTCATATATATTTTATATTGCCCTATCACGATAGGGCGGAACAAAACTTCCCCTTGACTTTCAAGTCAGGGGGACTCAGTATTTCTATCATTTCAACTCAATTTCTCTCTTCAATTTTTTTAAATCAATAAATTTTGCCTGTCTCAATAGTTCAATTGATACATGATCTTTAGTAGAAACAACTACACAGTTTTTTCTGTAAGCTCTCATATATTTTACAAGTGCCTCAAAATCACTATCTCCTGAAAACAATACAAAAGACTGAAATTTATCTCTATTGTGGACAGCATCGATTGTTAATTCCACATCTAAATTCCCTTTACGAAACCCACCTTCTTCCATCTGGCTATCCTTTATAAACTTTACTTTCTTTTTCTTAACTGTATAACCAATTATTTCTAAGAAATCTAAAAATTTACATTGTTTAGAATAACTGGGGTCATAGGCAGTATAGAAATAAATCTTGCCTAAATCTGTATTTTTCTCGAAATATTCTTTGAGCTTTAAGAAATCAATTTTCCAAGCTAATTTCTTAAATGAATGATAGATATTGGATGCATCAATAAAAACATAAACCGTTCCTTTTATATACTTCTGAATCATACTTTTACCCTTTTCTTCCCTGTCAATAAGTCTTCCATTAATCCCTTTTTAATTCTTTCGAGTTTTTCTTTTCTTTTTCTTAAGATTTCCAGCTTTTTATCAATGCTTGAAAGAATCTCAGCAATTTTCTTTTGTTCATGAAGAGGCGGAAGTGGAATTTTTAATTTCGCTAATTCCTCTCTTAAGATTCCCTTTATAGTACTTCCTTGAGCTAATGATTTTAATTTTTTCTCACTATTAATAATAATCCAATAAAGAAACTCAGGAAGAGCTTTGTTTTTATCTATTATGACACCTGTTAGATCTTGACTTATAGCAATCTCAATTTTATTTACAGCAGCTTTCCCTATACCAACTCTTGTAGCCACAAGCAAGTTATCTTTTGGAACCAATTTAGTGGCACTATTTTTTAATCCTTCTCTTGTAATATATCGTTGACCAGTTGTAACTTCTCTTCCATTTAAATGTGCACTTGTCATCCATGCTATATCTCCATTCCAATAATTTGGTTTCGAAGTAGATGGAGTGCCTCCACCTATAAAACCTAAGGAAACTTTCTCAAGTTTCACTACCTCCCATTCTTTCGGGATTCTTCCGATTTCTGTGTTTTTAAATTCTTTGTGTCCAATGCCTTCAGTCAAAAGTTCATGCATTAAACCTTTCTTTAATCTCTTTGTCTTTTCAATTGCAGAATCAACCTTTTCAATTGCAGAATCCACAGTCGAAAGAATCTCAGCGATTTTTTGTTGCTCGGGAAGCGGAGGAAGTGGAAAACTAATTAATCTAACCAATTTTGATGGTCTTACCTCTTTTATTGTACTTCCCATACTTTGGCCGATCATTCTAATTCGATCACCTTGTCTTAACAAAATATAATAAAGAAACTCATTGTATATTTTTTTAGGATCAGGAATTATCCCAGCAATTCCCTGCTTAGTGCATAATTTAACTCTTGCGATGCCAACCTTTCCTATAGAAGCTCCAAAAGAAAAAATAAGTGTTCCTTCCGGCCAAAGTTTTGCAGAGGAATTTTTCAAACCAGATTCACTTAAATGCCTTTTTGTATCATATATATCCTTTTTTATATCTTCAATATTAACCCATGGGATATCGCCTCCAAAATATTCTTTTATTTTTGTTGAAGGTGTACCCCCATCTCCTATATTTAAGATCACTTCTCTTAAATTTACTAATTTCATTTTTTCATTTTTCTTTTACTAATCTTTAGTTCACTTAAAATTCTTTCCCATTTCTCTTTTTCTTGAGGAAAATGTAAGATTAAACTTTCAATTGAATCGATTAAGTCTCTTTTCTTCCTGGTATCAATTTTTACTCCTTCAACCAATAAATTATAAGCCATGTTTACAAAAGTGGAATTCCTACTCTGAATTGCTCGTATTAATACATCTGTGAAGAAAATTAAAGCTTCCCTATCCAATTTATTCTGGAATTTTAAATAAGCATTTAACACAAATAACTGAGAATTAATAAAATCTAAATTTTTACTACATAGGTTTTTTACTTTTGCATTTATATATGTTCTAAATTTACTCCTAAGCAAATTGTTTGCTTCATTTAGATATTGAGGGAACAAAGGTTGTAAATGTGAAATTTCACTGAATTTAAATATCCATTCGCCAATTTGTGTATTCAAACTGTCATCATGCAATTTTTTAATAACCTCCAAAAGAAAATCTAAGATTTTTCTTCTTCGATCTTTCGGAATTTGAAAGTTCGGGTCTTCAATTTTCTTCTTTAGTTCATTAATGATCGACTCCCTCAAATTCTTCTCTTTAATTGTTGCCTTTATTAGTTGACTCCTCCATATTTCAAAAACATTATCTGAACTCTGTGTTACTATTTTAATTATAATTTGTTTTAGCTCATTATCTTGAATAAATCTTCTTTTTTTTGAATAAATGAAATTAAATTTATTTAAATTAGATTCGATAGGATTATTCAGAATATTATTCAAAGACGATTGAATAATGTTGTTTTCTAAATTCCATCTCCAATTTCCATCAATTTTTTTATATTTAGATATAAACTTAAAAATTTCCTTAAAATATGGTAAATTATAAGCAGCTATTTGTCCAATAATATTCGTAAAACGATTTCCAATTTGAGAACGAGGAATTGAGGAAACAGAAAGAATGTAGGATTTCATAATTTTAACTTTTTCTTCTTGATTTGGACATCTTGTATATAAAGACCAAAGTTGATCTGCAATTCCAAGAGAGAGATTTGGAGGGACTCGCTCAGGCATATTTTCTATAATACCCAAAACCAGCTCTATAGGTGAATTTATAGACGAAACATTCTGTTGGTTATAATAATTTAAGATATGTATACATTTTTGAATAATTAAATCAATATACTCCTTATGCCAAAATTTGTAACTTATAGATATTATATTCTTATTTAATTCAATATTCTCCTCTTTTTCATTTAATAAACTAATTAAATTTTTTATAATTTCTGGATTTGGAACTGGGTTATTAAAATTCTTATACTCTTTGCCTTTCGGTAATTTAAGGTCTTTAAGAACCTGTATAATCCATAAAGGTTTTTTTTCTCCTAATTCTTTCAGTTTCTCATTTATTTCTTTTGATGTTAGTGCCTTTTTAAAATCTTTCATATTATATACTCTTTCTCATACAAAATTTTAATAAATTTTGATATATTTACAGGATTAGTTCCTTCATTTATATTTTGAATACTCAAATTTATTATATCATCAGTCCATTTAGCTTTTTCTTTTACATACTCTAATAGTTCGAAAACTATCTCAGGGTCAAAAGATAGTATATTCTCAGCTCTTAGAATATGACGTATTAATAAATTCGAAAAATTTTCATTTAGTTGATGTGGTAAATCCAACAATTTATAAATAGTAATGGCAGATTGTAAAATATTTGATAGAAATATATCAGTTGGATGAATTTCTAATATATCTCTAAGAAGTTCTATTAATGCATCTTTTTGTTGGAAAGTTTCTATTTCTTTCATAAGTTCCTTAATCTGTGCAATATCATTTTCTACAATAGCGTTCTTGAATAGAGAGAAATCCGGGAGTTTTGTAGCATAAGCAGGTAATTTAAAATGTAAAAAAGCGTCTATATCGGTAATACGTATATCTTTTGTTGCCCAAAGAAATTTCAATAAATTTTTATAAGAAAAATCTTTTTCATTGGTTTTATCTACACCTTGATTGCCTTTGAATATTTTTTCGGCTTCTTTTTCCCATTTTTCCAGTAGTGAAATATCCTCAACTAACTTTTCAAACTCATAAGGAAAAACAAGTTGAAGTATTAAAACTTTTGCTATTATTGAAGAGATTTTTTGAGGTTCGAAAGGAAAAGTACCTTCTTTATATCGCTCTTTAGCAATATGATATACTACATTAAAAGAATTAAGAAAATGTTTTATTTTCCGAGGAGTATCAAAACCTCCATATATCGCCACTTGAATAACCTCCTCAGATATATTTGTTTCTTTTGCTACAAACTTTGAGAATTCTATTAAGTCTCCAATTCTTAAAGGACTTAATCTAACAGTTGTATCAAAAAATTTGAGAACTTCTTCTTTCTCATATTCCTCTCCCCTCTCTTTCTTTAAAATAGAAGTAACGGCATTATTATCCATGGCAATGATAAAATAACATTTATTATAAATATTGTTATTGACATTTCTACTACTTGGGGCAAGGAAATTTTTTACTGAGTCGAGAATATCCATGATCATACGAGCCGGACATCTATCAATATCATCGATTATGAAAACTATATTCTTATTTTTTATTTTTTTAATTAATTTTTCGAATTCATCCTCAAATTGTTCCGGTAAAACTAGCTGTGGATCAATTGGAATATTAAATTGTATTAATTTAGGAATCTGCTCTGTCAGGATAAAAATAATTACTGCCATTAAAATAGAAGATAGTGAAAGCAAATGATTTTTAAGATAAATCCCTATTATTAATACTAATATGACAATAAATAAAGACACCGATAACCGAATTGCGGTTGAAATATCTGTTTTAATTATTTTAAATAAATCTTTCCATGAGAAAACTTCCTTTTTAATTTCCCTTAAAAATCTTTGTTTAAATTTACTTTTAATTTTTTCTCTTTTCTTTTTTTCTTCAATCAAACTATCTACGCATTCAATTATAAATTGCCTCCTAAAGGAATCATCAGAATATTTCCATGCATTGAAATATACAAATTTATAATTCTTGTTTTCTTTTAAAGACTGCATCAACAAATTGAGAATAGTTGATTTCCCCGCCCCCCAAGGACCCAACAGCCCTATAACCAAAGGAGCCTCATTATCCTTTATAATTCTTAAAATAGTGTCCGCATAAGCCTTATGGTTAAATTTATCCTTTTCTTTACTATATTCACTCTCAAATTTAGGAATATCTCTTACTAATTTTAAGGTTTTATTATCTATCTTCATATCCTCAATTTTTCTTCTCATGAATTTTCAAACTGATTTTTTTTCTCCAAGTATCATTTTCTGTCTCATTCGCTCATAAGGAAGAAGTTCTGCTGCTCTTCGCATTATATAGAGTTGATATTCTGCTTCAAAAGTCGAGTCTTTTGTATAAAGTAATTCTCCTGTTACTATTTCAAGAGCCAAAAATACAGGTGCATTTTGAAGAATTACTAAATCCACTTTTGGAACATTAAAAAGGCTCTCAAATTCCTGTGTAATCTCTACTTTCTCATCAATGTTCAAATTCTTTTCGCTTTTTATTCCTATATCGAGGTCAGAGGTTCCAGGAGGTAAATTTTTTATCTCACCTTCCACTAATTTAAGAGCCTGCTTTGCTCGACTTCCGAACGCATATATTAATTGTAAATTATATTTTTTGGCTATATACTCAATTCTGCTCTTTATTTTCTCCATAATTAAGCTCCTTTAAGTAAGCTTCTATTTTCTTTTCGACTTTATTTAATTCTTGGTTAATTTCCATAAGCTCTTGCCACTCTTTTGCTATATCAATCTCTTCAATCTCCTCTTCTGGAAAAACATAAAGACTAACATTCAGGTTATAGTCATTTTCTTTTATTTCATCTAAGGAGACAATTCTTGAAAAGCCCTCTTCTTCTTTGAATTTTTTGTAAGTGTCAGCTATTTTATCAATGTGTTTTTCTCCTAAACGGTTAAGTTTTCTGACCTCTGGGTGCTGTTCAAATTCCTTAGATGCATTTATAAATAAAATTTTTCCTTTTCTCTTCTCTGGTTTATTTTTATTGAAAATTAATATTGCCCCTGGTGCGCCGGTATTGTAAAAGAGTTTTTCAGGCAATAGAATTATTGATTCTATTAAATCAGCCATGACTATTAATGTTCTTATTGATTTCTCTCTTCCTCCTCTAAAAAGACATCCATTATCTATTACAATACCGACTCTTCCCTTCTCATCATCTGCAGAAGCCAACATATGCTGTATCCAAGCCCAGTCTGCAGACTGTTTTGTTGGAAACCCATATTTAAACCTCTCTCTCCAGAATTCTCCTTTTTTTAATGTGTTTTCATCATACCCATCCTGATTCCAGGGAGGATTTGCAATAACCACATCAAATTTTTTAAGTCTATCTCTTTCCTTTATTTTAGGATTAAGGAGAGTATCTCCATGAAAGAGCTGAACATTTCTTATATCATGGATATAATGATTCATTCTGCATAAAGCAAGAGTTTTGTAATTTGCTTCTTGTCCGTAGAGAAAAAGCTTGTCAGCTTCTCCTGGTCCCTTCTCATTTTCCACATTTTTATATGAAATAATAAGCATTCCTCCGGAACCACAGGCAGGGTCATAGACACTTTCGCCAGGCTGAGGGTCAAGAATTTTAACAATAAGTTTAATTACTTCTCTTGGAGTATATACCTCACCTTCCTTTGCTTTCTGAGGAGCAAAATATCTTAAAATCCACTCATAAGCATCGCCGAGAATGTCAGGCGAAACATCGTGAAAAGATTGTGAACTAAAAAGTTCAACAAGTTGTCTTAAAATTTCTGTGTTTTCTCTGCTTGATGTGAATTGAACAAAGTCAATATTTTCAAAAACATCTCTTAATTCAGAGTTTCTTTCAGCAAGAATTTTCATTGCTTTGGAGAAATTTTCTGTAAGTCTTGCAGGGTCTTTTCTAATATTCTCCCATAAAAATTCTTCTGGAATATCAAAATCATGATAAATTGCGTTTTTTGCCTCTTCTCTTGCTTCTTCTTCGCTTAATCCATCTTCAAGTGCTTCCTTGTAAACTCTTTCATAGTCTTTTTCCCATTTATCGCTAATTCTTTTGTAAAATAAAAGGATTAAAATAAAAGTATAGTCGACTCTTGTTCTGATTAAATCAGCAGCTTTTTTTAGAAGGGACTCAAGCTCTCCTCGTGTGAGAGTTGATTTATTTATTGAAAGAATTTCTGAAATTATTTTTTCTTTACTTATTAATTTATAAATCCTTTTTCTTGCATCGTGCGGGTCAAAATCTACTTTTAACCAACCTCTTTTTCTGAGTTCAGAAAGAATAACATTAACCTGATCTTCACTGTCTTTATTTTTTTCTTGAAGAACTTTTGAAGCTTGCTCAAATCTGAAAGTTGAATCCCCAAATTCTTCCCATAAACTATCATATCTTCTCTCTAACCACTTCGGAATTTCCATAAGCTCACTCCTTTATATTAAAAAAGAAAAGTTTTAATATCATTTGCTTATATAATATATTGAATATTCTATTTTGTCAAGAGCCCCATAAGTTACCAAGACAGTTTAAATTCATAATTTGGGAAATGCTTTATACGCTTCTTTCAAAAAATCAATAAATGCTTTATTTTCTAAATCAAATCCTTCTTTAATTCTCAATATAATGCGATCTGTAAATTCATTCCGGTTCTGTATCATTACTGAGCTTGGCAAACCAAGTTTTTCTGCAAAAGACTCGTCTTTATCAAACTCTTGAATATTTAATCTTCTGGCTAGCTCGGATTGGTTAAAAATATTAGCTTTCACCAATATCTCTAATCTTAAAGCACTTGAAAATGTTTTAATCGCGAGCCAGTTATAGTTGCCCACACGATATGCAACATAGAATTTTTGATTCCATCGAGGACCATCAACCTCAAAATTATCTCGGATAAGATCATCCAATTTTAAAAGTATCTCCTTAGTTTTAGGACTGCACCGTTTCTCCAAATGCCAAGTTTTCCCATCAGTAATCCAAGGTTGTCCTTCTCCTCTACTCCCTCTACCAGTATATGCAAACTTACTCACAGGTAAAGGAATAATGGTGCGTGGTTGAACAAAAATTGTATCCCCCTCCCGGTAAACTTCAACTTCAATAACTTTAATATCAATATTATGCTCACGAAGCCATAATGCAACACTACCAAGTTTATCTTTTACCTCAGAACCAACTATAATTAATCTTTGGTCAGAATTTATATCAGGAACTTCATCAATGCCTGCATCAGCACAGAACTGTTCATACAATTCATTGAAATTGAATTCTTCTCCTTCTTTTCTTAAATATAAGCGTGCTTGATTCTCAAAATCTTCAAATCGCCATTTAGATATATAACTTGCATAACGAAGCGCTTGAATATCAACTGGATCCTTAAGTTTACCTCGCTTTAATTCAATAATAACTGCGTTTCCTTGCGGATCGAGAGCTAAGATGTCAAGCCGATCCTTTACATCAGGAATAATTACTTGTCGCCCAATTATTAATAAGGGTTCACCGAGAATTGACGGGTCGGCAATAATCCAATCCTCTAGATTTTCTTCCAAAAGTTTTTCATGTTTTAATTTCGTTTCTTGAACCTTAATGGGTCCTTTTGAAGTAATTTTCCATATAGGCATATCAACCTCTCCTTTCAATGTATATGTTTCTATCCATGACTTTCAATGTAATTTTAGATATCTCGTCAACAAATTTTTTGGCTTTTTCGAGACGGTATTTAATTAAATCTATATACTCTTTCTTCATATAACTATTCCTTCTTTCTCTATATACTTGTGAATGGGGGTTATTATATGATGAGGAGAATTCCAAAATTTTTTACTCTCTATAATCTTGCCGAATACCACGTTGTATTTTAATTCAATATCATAAATAACTTCATTTATCTTCTCTTCTATCGTAGTATCAACCTCATTATCAATGAGTATCAATAAATCTATATCTGACTCAGGTTCAAAATCACCCCTTGCTTTTGAACCAAATATAATAATTTCAATATTTGGAAATATTTTGCTTAATTTCTTTTTCAATTCTCTGAGAGCATCTTTTTCTTTTTCACTTAAATTTAGTTGTTTTAAACTTCTCATCTTCCCTCCGCTATAATGAGTCTTCCAAAAGTATAAATTTTCCACCTACCTTTATTCATTCATAAATTTTACCTTTAATATAACCTCAACTGGTGCTTTTTTCAAGAAGGTGATTTTTGAATCTTTTGATTTAAAACTTTTGACTTTTGACTCGGAACTTTGGACTTTGAAATTTAGAATTTGCATTTAGTCCTTCCATATAATATGTCGGAAATTCTGAAAATTTTATTGGATTTTTTTAAAAAAAAGAGATTTATTGAGACTATGAGATTAATGGAGATTAAGGGATTTAAATTTAGACTTTGTAATTGGCTTTTCCAAGATTATAGTTTCCTATCAGAGTAGAATTCAAAGTAAATCTCAAAATTTCGAACCCTTAGCCCACTACTAATCCCTACCCCATAATCCATAATCCTTAATCCATCAATACGGTTTTTTCAAGAAATCGTTTTAAATTTCGATCAGAATTTTGGAATTATTTTTAATTTGGATTTTGGAATTTTGAAATTTTTTTATTTTATGGTTCAAAACCTGACTCTTTTAATTTATTTAAAACAAAGTCCTTAACTTTTTCTGCGATTTCTGCTGCTCTTTCAGCTTCTTCCATACTCGGTAGATAGAACTCATCAGGGTATCTCACTTCGACTCCATATTTGATTAGCTCATGAGCCTTAATATCACGGAGTTTCTCAAATTCATTATCAGTTTCTAAACAAAAGAAAATGAGTTCTTCAATATCATGAGTCTTTCTAAAATACTTCTGTTTAAAAGTTAAATAGGCTTTTAAATACTTTTCCACACATTGTTGGGCATGAAAACATATTGCTCTTGTGACAGGCTCCTTCGCTTTCAACTCATTGTAGACAGTCTTTAAATCATCATCTGCTATTGAAAGCCAATTCTTTACTTTATTAATCAATTCTTTTTTCATATTTCAATTCCTTCAAGCTTTGCACTATACGAGATGGTATTTACTATTTCTTTATCAATCTCATAGGATTCTTTAGATTTCAAAATAATATCGTTTGGAATTTCACTTTCAAGCAATTTTCTCTTGATAGAAAGTATTACCTCCCATTTTTCATGAAAGTTTAATTCCTTATCTATGACAACAAGAAAATCCCAGTCGCTATTTTTATTAAAATTCTTTCCTGTTCTACTCCCAAAAAGAATAATTTTCAAGACTTTTATTCCCCTTTTTTTGGCTTCTTCCTTTATAATTTTCTTTGCAATCCTTAATTTCTCATTCATTTTATTGTTCCAAACCTTAATTTTGATTACTCTTACTATAACTTTAAATTCCAGTTTTTTCAAGAATTGTTGTAGATTTTAATCAGAAATTTGGAATTATTTTTAATTTGGATTTTGAAATTTTTTTATTTTATAGTTCAAAACCTGACTCTTTTAATTTATTTAGAACAAAGTCCTTAACTTTTTCTGCGATTTTAATTGCTTCATTCGTTTCTTCTATTGAAGGCATATAGAATTCCTCGCCATATCTTATTTCAACTGCATAATCTGTCAATTTATCAGCATCAAAATTAAATAATTTTTGAAATTCGGAATCAATTTGCTTACATTCCTCAATTAATTCAGCAATATTATGAGTTTTTCTAATTTCTTCTCCATGAAAAATTAAATATGCTTTTAAATACTTTTCTGCACACTGTTGCATATGAAAGCAAACTGCATCTGTAACAGGGTTTTCTGTTTTTATTTCATCTTTTCCTATTTTCAAATCACTCTCTGCTTTCTTAATCCATTTTCTCACTGCATCTTCATTCATAGGACTTTTCCATACTTTAAAGCATAATAAGTGATGTATCCAGTATTATTTTTTCTTTCTTCTGCTTTTTCCTGGGATTGAATAATTATATCGCAAAAGATTTTCTCTTTAGCCAGCCTTCTTCGTATTCTCATTGTAATCTTTCTTCTAACTTTATAATCTATATCTTTATCAATTATTGTAAAAAAATCCCAATCACTGCTTTCCTTAAATTCTCCTTTTGCCCTGCTACCAAATAAAATTATTTTTAAAACACTGCCCCCCTCTTTTCTGACTTCTTCCTTTATAATTTTCTTTGCAATCCTTAATTTCTCATTCATTTTATTGTTCCAACCCTTAATTTTGATTACTCTTACTATAACTTTAAATTCCAGTTTTTTCAAGAATCGTTTTAAATTTCGATCAAAATTTTGGAATTATTTGTGATTTGGAATTTGTTTTTACTTGTTTCTTAAAGCGTTAACTGAGGGAAAGACAATGCCAAAAATGATTGCAAAACGAAAAGCAGTTTCCCAATTGAAAGCACCCTCCCAAATATAAGTAAGTCCAGCAGTTACAATCAAGGTTACAACAAAAGTAATTATAAAATCTGTAATAAATCTTCTTATTTTCACTTTTGGTTCTCCTTTCCTTTAAAAATTTTAAAGTTGGTCAATAAAATTTACATTTCAAGTAAATTTTAATTTAAAACGCAAATTCACTATAACATACTTTTACCGCAATTTTTTAAAAAGCTTTAAGTCAAGGTTACAACTCGAACGCCGAAAACACTTAAAATTAAACTCAAAATAGTAATTTAGACAATAAGTAATGACAAGAACTTCACATAAAAATGCCTTCATACTCTTTTACTTTGTTCTTACTATAACTTTAAATCCTACCTTTTTCAAGAATTGTCTTAGATTTCAAATAGAAATTTCGAATCTATCTAACTAAGGTGGGCTTTTAGGGTGCGGGGGAGGTTATTATAATCTTTGAAAATTTTGATTTCTTTCCAGCAAGTATTAAACAATTTTTTGACTTTATCTGCTTGTTTATCACCGATTTCTAAAAGTAAAAATCCTCCTTTTCTCAAAAATCGTGGCGATTCTTTTACAATCTTTTCAATTATTTCCAGACCAGTTTTGCCCGGTACAAGCGCTTTTTTTGGTTCATACTTTTTTATTACTTCATCTAAATTAATCCATTCTTCCTCAGAAACATATGGAGGATTAGAGATGATTAAATCCACTTTTCCATATAAATTAAATTTTTCTAAAGGTGAGAAAAGATCTCCTTTTAGAAATTCTACATTGCGCACTCTGTGAAATTTAGCATTTTTAATGGCATAATCTAGTGCTTTCTTTGAAATTTCAATTCCAATTACTCTTGCATTTTGATATTCCTTTCCTAAGGAAATTGCAATGTTTCCGCACCCTGTTCCAATATCAACAATAATTATTTTATCTTCCTTTGAAAACAACTCTATTGCTTTTTCTATTAAAAGCTCTGTTTCTGGTCTTGGAATAAAAACTCCTGGCCCAACTTGAAATTTTAATGACCAGAAATTTTGATATCCAAGAATATATTGAAGGGGAAAACCACTTAATCTTTTATTTATAAGTTTAAAATATTCTTTTTCCTGTTCAGGGTTAAAATCCTTTTCTAAATCAACAAATAATTTCTCTTTTGGCAATGATGAAACCTTTTCAAGTAATAGAATAGCTTCAAAGGCAGGTAAATTTTTACTTTCAAGTAATTTTTTTGCTTTGACCAAGGAATGACGAATAGAGCTCACTTATTTCAGGCAGGCACAGAAGTTATTTCAGATTCAAGTCTTTGAGCTTCAAAATGAGCAATTAAATTATCAATAATCTCGTCTAACTCACCATCCAGAACATTTTCTAATTTATATAATGTTAAATTTATTCTATGGTCTGTAACCCTTCCTTGAGGGAAGTTATATGTCCTTATTTTCTCACTTCTTTCACCAGTCCCTACCTGATTCCTCCTCGCTTCTGCAATTTCCTTCTCCTGCTCCATTCTCATTTTTTCAAGCAGTCTGGAACGAAGAATTCTTAGAGCTTTTTCCCTATTTCGATGCTGGGATTTTTCATCCTGACATGAAACAACAATCCCAGAAGGAATATGAGTTATTCTAACAGCAGAATAGGTTCTGTTAACATGCTGTCCTCCAGGGCCTGAGGCACCAAAGGTTTCAATTCTCAAGTCTTTAGGATCAATTTCCACATCAATCTCTTCAGCTTCTGGCAGAATAGCAACCGTTACCGTTGAGGTATGAATTCTTCCTCCTGACTCAGTTTGAGGTATTCTTTGAACCCTGTGAACCCCGCTCTCGTATTTAAGACGACTATAAACTTTTTTGCCTTGAATACTTGCAATAATTTCCTTGAAACCACCTATTGCAGAAAAACTCGTACTCAGAACCTCTACATTCCATCCTTTTTTCTCTGCATAGCGTGAGTACATCCTGAAAAGTTCCTGAGCAAAGAGAGAAGCTTCATCACCTCCGGCTCCAGCTCTAATTTCTAAAATTACATTTTTCTTATCATTCGGGTCTTTTGGTAAAAGAAGAATTTTAAGTTCTTTTATTAATTTTTCTCTTTTTTCTTTAAGTTCCTTTAATTCCTCTTTTGCAAGTTCTCTTAATTCTGAATCAGAGGAATCCCTGATAATTTCCTCTGCTTCTTTAATTCCTTTTTCCACTTCTTTATATTCTCTATATTTATCAACAATTTCCTTTAACTCAGCGTGCTCCTTTGCCAGTTTTCTATATTTATCAATATCTGAGGCAATAGAGGGGTCTGCCAAGGATTTTGTCAATTGATTAAACTTTTCCTCAATTGAATCAAGCTTTGAAAACATTTTAAGTCCTTAGGAAGGTGATTCGCCGTATTTTCTATAAAATTTTTCTACTCTACCTGCACTGTCAACGAATTTTTGTTTTCCAGTAAAGAAAGGATGACATTTTGAACAGATTTCCACCCTTATTTCTTTTTTTGTGGATCTTGTTTTAAAACTATTTCCACATGCACAATACACCGTGCACTCGTAATATGGCGGATGAATATTCTTCTTCATTTCTACCTCCAGGCCAATTCCATTATACCAAATGAAATACTGTAAATCAAACTTTTGCAACCAGTATTTATTTCTCTTCTTTTTTCCTGTATTCTTCCTCTGTCAGTATTTTTATTGGCTTGATTTTCTTTTTTATCAGTCTTTTATTTAATTGAGGAAGTTCCTTATTTTTAATTCTTTCAAATTTCCTTTCAACCTTCTTAATCTCGTCTTCAAGAACACTTAAATAAATGAGCTGGGACTTTGTTGGTCTTCCTCCATATCCACTGATTGAAGAGTAAAGGTCAATAACCTTTTCTCTGAGTTTCGGTTCACTGAAAAGTCCTTCTTCCTGAACAAGGGTCTTATGAATTTTATTCAATCTCTCAGCAAAATCTTTAAGAGCTTTTGCTAAACCTTTCCCGATCTTCTTTTTATTGCTCTTCTCAATCTCCAGGGCTTTATCTCGGGCATCTGCAATTGCATCAGCCAGATAAGCAAGATGTTCCTGCATGCGATAGAGCTTCATGACTGCTTCACGACGAAGTTTCCTGTCCTCAGCAGTATGTTTTGTCCCTGGATCCGGAATTACTTTCAACTCTCCAGTATAAACTTTGTTCTTCTTTATTAATTTGATAGTGTAAACACCCTCTGGAATAGTTGGACCGAAAAATATTCTTGCTGAAAGAGCTGGTGCTCGAGCAGTTTTAGGAGCCTTTAAACGCATATTCCAGTAAATTCTATTAATACCCCTTTCCTTTCTTGCAGGAAGAGTTTTTATTAGATTCCCTTTAGAATCATAAATTTCTATTTTTAAATCTCCAAAAATATGTCTTTTTTTCAAATAATATGTGATTATTGCGCCCTCAGGTGGATTTGAACCGTAAAATTCATCATGTCCTGGAAATTCCTGAAGATATCCGGGAATGGATATAACTGCAGGACGTGAAGGAAGCACAGCTGCATCTGAATTAAGAATTTCAGAAGTAATATATCGTAAAGGAGTAATATCATCTATAATCTGAATCCCGAGTCCATGGGTGGCAAGAATTAAATCATGTTCTCGTGGATGAATCGCAATATCCCTTACTCCAACTTTTGGAAGAGTTTTCAATCGAGCCCAGTTTTTACCACCATCAATAGAAATATATAAACCGAATTCAGTCCCTAAGAACAATAAATTTGGATTTACTAAATCTTCTCTTATAACATGACAGTAAATCTCAATATCCTCTGTAGCTAAGGAAACCCATGTTTTTCCAAAATCAGTAGTTTTATAAATATATGGTTTCATATCTCCTGTTCTGTGTCCATCAAAAACCACATAGGCAGTGGCTCTGTCATGATGACTTGCCTCAACACATGCACACCATGTATTTGGAGGGAGTCCAGGAATATTTTTCACCACATTTGTCCAAGTTTTTCCACCATCTGTTGTAATCTGTAGATTTCCATCATCTGTTCCAACCCATATTACATTTGGATCAAGAGGAGACTCAGAAATAGTCACAATTGTGCAGTGATTTTCAGCTCCAGTATTGTCTATGGTCAATCCTCCAGATTCTGCCTGACGCTGTTTTTCTGGGTCATTGGTTGTCAGATCCGGAGAAATTCTTTCCCAACTATCACCTCTGTCTTTAGATCTTAAAAGAAATTGTGCCCCCATATAAATCACTTTCGGGTCATTGGGACTAAGAATCACTGGAGTATTCCAGTTAAAACGATATTTCGGTTCACCTTTTTTGGGCAATGGTCTTATATCTTTCATCTCTCCTGTTTTCTTGTTGTATCTCTGCAGTCTTCCACCCTGCCATTCATTGTAAACTATATGGGGTTCATAGGGGTCTGCAAAAACATAGAATCCATCCCCTCCTCCTACATTTTCCCAGTCTTTATTCTGAATCCCAACAACATTAAATGCGCGTGATGGCCCGCACCAAGAACCATTATCCTGTAAGCCTCCATATACCCAGTATGGATATTGAAAATCATAACTCACATGATAGAACTGGGATACAGGTAGATTTTTCACAAATTTAAAATGCCGAGCTCTATCATATGAAATGTAAACTCCTCCATCTGTTCCTATAATTATATGGTCAGGATTGTTTGGATTAATCCATATTGCATGAAGGTCAGGATGAATTTTGGAGGAAAAGAAAGTCTCAATGGAAATAGGGGATGTAAAACTTTTTCCTCCATCATCACTCATGAATAAGAATAGACTTGTGTTATATATGCGATTATGATTTTTTGGATCCACCTTTATATTTGCAAAATAAAAAGGGCGAGCCTTTATTCCAAGACCTGTTCCCATTTTTCGCCAGCTCTCTCCCATATCATCCGAACGATATAAGGCTGTTTCCTTTGCCTCTATGAGAGCATAAACTGTGCTTGGTCTGGAAGGAGCAACATCAATAGCAATCCTGCCAAGCTCGCCTTCAGGAATACCCTTTGTTAATTTCTTCCATGTTTTTCCACCATCAGTTGATTTATAGAGCCCACTTCCAGGTCCTCCTGAGGTGAAAAAATATGGTTTTCGCCGAAATTGCCACATTGCAGCATAAAGAATATTTGGCTCTTGAGGGTCTATTGCTAAATCAGCACAACCAGTATTTTCATCAACATAAAGAACTCTCTTCCATGTTTTCCCACCATCTGTGGTTTTATATACTCCCCTTTCCTCATTTGCATTCCATAAATGTCCAAGAACTCCAACATAGACAATTTTTGAATTTTTGGGATGAATCACAATTTCACTAATTCTTTCTGAATTTTTGAAACCCATAAATTTCCATGTCTTTCCACCATCTGTAGTTTTATAAAGTCCTGTTCCAACTGAAGTGCTGTTTCGAACCCATGTTTCTCCGGTTCCAACCCATACAGTACCAGGATTGTTCTGGTCAATTGTAATGCATCCAATTGACATTGTATATTTCTCAAATACTGGTTTGAAGGTTACTCCTCCATCAGTGGATTTCCACGCTCCTCCGCCTGCAGTTCCAACATATATGATTCTTGGATCTTTATTCACACAATCTATATCAGTTATTCTTCCACTCATTACTGCTGGTCCAATACTCCTTGGTCTAAGATTTCCAAATATTGCTGAATCTATTTTTATACCCTTTTCCGCATAAGGGAATGAATAGAAAATTAATAAAATGAATATAAATAAAATTATCTTTGTAAAATTTTTCACAGGGACCTCCTTTTAAAGAATTTATTTCTTAAATTATTTTATTTTCTCGCATGGAACCCAAACTTCTGCGCGTAATTTCTCTGGCTTGGTAGTAGCAGGATTATCAAAATATCTCTCCATTATTGGGCCAGCTATTCTGTAATTGTTTTTCTTCATCCATTCAAAAATTTTGGGATAAATTTCTGCTATTTTTTCATAAGGACCAATGTGAGTTGCAGAAACAACCCGGGTGAAATTCCATACCTTCAATTCAAGAGGTGGTCTAATTGAAACTCCTTTTGTAATTGGAAATCCTATTTCCCATTTTAATTCCTCTGGTTTTACATTTTCAGGGCTGTTGTAATAAATTCCTATCATTGGTCCAGCAGGAATTATACTCTGAATCTGAATTTCGCTCATTAATTTTTGAATTACATTTTGAATTTCTGTAAATGGTCCTTGATGAGATATTGCACAGTAAGTAAAAGGAATAACCTCTTTAACAGAAATTTCTTCTTCTTTTTCACTGAATGAGTAAATAGTAAAAATGAAAATAATACTAATAAAAATTAGTAAACTCTTTTTCACTTGTTCCTCCTCATTTAAAAATTACGATTAGGAAGGAAAAAAGTTTGATTTTCTTTTACATTCACTATTTGCTTTTGCGCCTCTACAACTCCGCGCCTTATATTTATTTCAACATAGGAATCTTAATACCCTTTTCCTTCGCAGTTTTAATTGCTTCTTCATATCCAGCATCTGCATGGCGGGCTACACCGAGTCCAGGATCAACAGTCAATACTCTTTCGAGTTTTTTCTTGCTTTCCTCTGTTCCATCAGCAACAATCACCATTCCAGCATGAATTGAGAGTCCGATTCCAACTCCTCCTCCATGATGAACAGAAACCCAGCTTGCTCCTGCAACAGCATTTAGAAGAGCATTGAGAATCGGCCAATCAGCTATTGCGTCAGAGCCATCTTTCATTCCTTCTGTTTCCCTATTTGGAGAAGCAACAGAACCAGCATCAAGATGGTCACGTCCAATAACAATTGGAGCAGAAATTTTTCCCATTTTAACCAAATCATTTATAACTACTCCAAATCTATCCCTTTCTCCATATCCAAGCCAGCAAATTCGTGATGGAAGGCCCTGAAATTTAACCTTTTTCTGAGCTTTTGTAATCCACCTTCTTAAAGTCTCGTCCTCAGGAAATTCTTTTAAAACAGCCTCATCAGTTACATATATGTCCTTTGGATCACCTGATAATGCTGCCCAGCGGAATGGACCTTTTCCTTTACAAAATAAAGGTCTTATGTATTCAGAGACAAAGCCTGGAATATCAAATGCATTTTTAACTCCTGCCTTTTGAGCCTGACCCCTTATATTGTTTCCATAATCAAAGGTCTTGGCTCCCATTTTCTGAAGTTCGAGCATGGCTTCAACATGCATTGCCATTGCATCATAAGCTCTTTTTATATATTCCTGAGGATTTTCCTTTCTGAGGCGCAATGCTTCCTCATAAGGAATACTATTTGGAACATATCCATTCAATTCATCATGAGCAGATGTTTGGTCAGTTAAAACATCAGGAACAATTTTTCTCTTAACAAATTCTGGAACTATGTCTGCTGCGTTTCCAAGAAGGGCAATCGACAGTGCCTCTCCCTTTTCCTTTGCCTTAAAGGCAATATCAAGTGCTTCATCCAGATTTTCAACCATCATATCCACATATCCAGTTTTAAGTCTGCGCTCAATTCTCTCTCTATCAACCTCCACAACAATAGCAACTCCCTCATTCATTGTTACTGCCAGTGGCTGGGCTCCTCCCATTCCTCCCAAACCAGCAGTAAGAACCAATTTGCCTTTTAATGTTCCTCCAAAATGTTTTCTTGCAACTGAGGCGAGTGTCTCATAAGTTCCCTGAAGAATTCCCTGAGTTCCAATATAAATCCAGCTTCCAGCTGTCATCTGCCCATACATTGTAAGACCCAATCCTTCAAGACGACGAAATTCATCCCATGTGGCCCATTTTGGAACTAATAGGGCATTTGCTATTAGAACTCTTGGTGCTTCTGGAGTTGTCTTAAAAACAGCAACAGGCTTTCCTGATTGGACAACTAATGTTTCATCATTTTCCAATTCTTTGAGAGCTTCAACTATTGCCCAGAAACATTCCCAGTTCCGAGCAGCTTTTCCTGTTCCACCATAAACTATTAATTCTTGAGGTTTCTCAGCTACTTCTGGATCCAGATTATTCATCAGCATTCTCAAAGCTCCTTCTTGAGCCCATCCCTTTGTATTCAGCTTTGTTCCACGAGGCGCCCTTATTTCTTGATATTTAAATTCTTTGTATGAAACATGGTGAGACATTTTATCCCTCCTTTTATCCTCTTTTCACCAAAAAAACAAGTAAAATCCCCACACACATTGCCAGAAATCCCATCCATCTAAGAGAGGAACTTTTCATATTCATAATTAAAGCTAATCTCTTTTTCATCCATTGGGGAAAGAGGAAATAGGGTAAACCTTCAAGAACAAAATAAATACCAAGGATTAATAAATAGAAATCAAAGCTTGTTAAACTTATTTTCATTTCCTATATCACTTTATCACAGACACTTAAAGAAATCAAAAGGCTAATTTTTAAGATAATTTACTAGTTTCTTCAATCTTGATATGGTTTTCTCTTTTCCAATTACTTCAAGCACATCAAACAGAGGTGGACTGACTGGTTTACCTGTCACAGCCATTCTTGTTGCATGAATAAAAAGAGCAGCCTTAACCCCCTCCTTTTCTGCTCTCTGACGTAAAACCCTTTCCACTTCATTAGCTTTAAAACTGTGAAGGGGTTCCAAATCCTCTATTAATTTTGGAAGCAAATCCTTTAATCTTTCATCTTTTAAAAATCTCTCAACTCCTTCAGGGTCATAGGTAAAATCATCTGAGAGATATGGACGGGCACTTATTATAAAATCTTTTAAAGTTCGACATCTATCCTTTAACAAGTTAATTAAACTGAAAAACCACTCTCTTTCCTCATTTTCATATTTATCATTCCAGAGATTATCCTTTTTTAAAAACTCTTTTACATAAGGTAATAGTTCTTCTGCATCCATTTTTGAAATCAGCCTGCTATTCAACCAGTCTAATTTTGCAAGATCAAAAATCGGGTTAGATTTCTTGATTTGCTCAAGAGAAAATTTATCAATCATTTCCTCAATTGAATAAACCTCTTTTTCCTCACCAGGAGACCAGCTCAATTGAGCAAGAAAATTAAACATAGCAAGAGGAAGATAACCCTCGTCTCTAAAATGGAGTATGGATGTAACTCCATGCCTTTTGCTTAATTTCTTTCTATCAGGCCCTAAAATTAATGCTAAATGAGCAAACTTTGGAATTGGTGCTCCAAGAGCTTTGTAAAGCAAAATCTGTTTTGGAGTATTGGAAAGATGGTCATCTCCTCTTATTACATGGGTGATTCCTGTTTCATAATCATCCACAACAACTGATAAATGATAAGTTGGCATTCCATCTCTACGAAGAAGCACAAAATCTTCAATATTTTCATGTTCAAAAGTTATTTCTCCATGAATTAAATCACGAAAAGTAGTTTTTCCATCTGGAACAAAAAATCTTATTGCCCTTTGCTTTCTTTCTTTTTCAAGAGCCTTTCTCTGTTCAGGTGTAAGATTTAAGCAATAGCGGTCATATTTCCAATATTTTCCATCTGCTACTGCTTTATTTTTTCTTTCTTGAATTTCTTCAGGGGTACAGTAACAATAATAGGCTTTCCCCTCCCTGATTAATCTCTCTGCATATTCCTGATAAATTTTGATTCTCTTTGACTGATAATAAGGTCCTTCGTCCCAGTCAAGACCAAGCCATCTCATTCCCTCAAGAATTCCTTTGGTCATTTCCTCTGAAGACCGAGCTAAATCAGTATCCTCTATTCTAAGAATAAATTTTCCATTATGTTTTCTTGCAAAAAGCCAATTAAAAAGAGCTGTTCTTGCTCCTCCAACATGAAGATAGCCAGTCGGACTTGGAGCAAATCGAACTCTTATTTCTTTCATTTGAAGTTATTTTAAACCAATTCCTTTTCTCAATCAATTAGCAAACTATTAATTTTGTATATTAAAGATTATTACCTGACCATTAATTACTTGTTTTTAATCTTTCTGATATGATATAAATACATATATGGAAATAAAATTAAAAAGAGTAAAAAAGTTTAAGGAACTACCTCCGGAAAAACTCAAATGGAGATGTGACCCTGATTCTCTTGGTTTTAATTCAACTGATGAACTTAAACCCTTTAAAGGTATAATCGGACAGGATAGGGCTATTAAATCCATTGAACTTGGATTAAAAATAAAAAGTGCTGGTTATAATATTTTTGTCACTGGTGTTCCTGGAACAGGAAGATCAACAACCATTAAAAATTTGCTCGAGGAACTTGATAAAGGAGAAAAAAGTCCTGACGATTTACTTTATGTAAATAATTTTCAATTTCCAGACCATCCTCGTTTAATTACCCTTCCTGCTGGTAAAGGACGTCTTTTTAAGGAAGATATGGAAAATTTGATTAAAAGGTTAAAGGAGAAAATTCCCGAGGTTTTTAAAAGCAAATTTTATATGGAAAAAAAAGAAAGCATAATAAAAGCCCAGCAGGAAAAACAAAAGAAAATAATTGAGAGATTTGAAAAAGAGGCTGCAAAGCAGGGATTCAGAGTTATTCAGGTTCAGATGGGACCAATTATAAGACCAGATCTCATACCATTAATTAACGATCAACCCCTTGCTTTTGATAAATTAAAAAAATTGGTTGAAGAAGGAAAATTCCCTAAAGAGGAATACGATAAATTAAATGAAAAATATGAACATCTCATTGATAGATTAGAAGAAGTTGCACAGGAATTAAAGGAAATAGATGAAGAGACAAAAGAATTGATTAGAGAATGGGATGTGCATTCTGTAACTGACCTGATAAAAGAAGAGGTAAACAGAGTAAGAAAGGGATATCAGCATCCAAAAATTAAAGAATATCTGGATGAAGTGGAATCAAATTTAATCAAAGATATAGATCTATTCAGGGGGACTCCGAAAGAAAAATTTGAATTAAAAGAAGAGGACCCATTTATTCCTTATAGAGTTAATTTACTTGTAGATAATTCTCAAACAAAAGGCGCACCTGTTATTATTGAGACCAATCCAACCTATATAAATCTATTCGGAACAATAGAAATAGCTTATTCTCGAACAGGTNCATGGAAAACAGATTTTACAAAAATAAAAGCAGGCTCCCTTCTCAGAGCAAATGGTGGCTATTTAGTTTTCTATGCTATGGATGCACTTCTTGAACCTGGAGTATGGACAACTTTAAAAAGAACTTTAAGAAATCAGGTTATTGAGATTCAGGCTTATAATCCAGGAGTTTTAATTACTGGAACAGCTCTCAAGCCAGAGCCAATAAAAGCAGATGTTAAAGTTGTTCTAATTGGAGATGAATATATCTACCAGCTTCTCTATCATGTTGATGAGGATTTTAAGAAAATATTTAAAGTGAAAGCTGAGTTTGATTATCAAATGCCCAAAGAGAAGAAAACTATTTATCAATATTGCTCATTTCTGAAGAAAATATGCGAGGATGAAAAACTTTTACCTTTTGATAAAACAGCAGTTGCAGCATTAATAGAGTATGGTGTAAGGCTTGCAGGTCGTCAGAACAAACTTTCAACCAGATTCAATATAATTGCTGATGTAATAAGAGAGGCTGATTACTGGGCAAGAAAAGAGAAGAAGAAAATTGTAAGGGAATCACATGTAAAAAAAGCAATTTATGAAAGATTTGAAAGAGTCAGCTTAATAGAGGATAAGATTCAGGAATTGATTGAAGAAGGAACAATTATGATTGATACTGAGGGAGAGGTTGTGGGGCAGGTGAACGGACTCTCGATTTATCAGATTGGAGAATTTATGTTTGGAAAGCCAACGAGAATTACTGCAAAAACATCAATTGGAAGGTCTGGAATTATAAGCATTGAAAGGGAGGCTGCACTGAGTGGAAGAACACATGATAAAGGAGTTTTGATTCTCACTGGTTATTTAAGAAGTAAATATGCTCAGGATAAACCCCTTACAGTTACTGCAAGCATATGTTTCGAGCAATCATATTCTGGTGTGGATGGGGATAGTGCATCCTCGACCGAGGTCTATGCGATCCTTTCAAGTCTTTCAGGACTTCCTTTGAGACAGGACATTGCTGTAACCGGTTCATTGAACCAGAAGGGTGAAATTCAGCCAATAGGCGGAGTAAATGAGAAAATAGAAGGATTTTTTGATGTTTGTAAAGCAAAGGGACTTACAGGAACACAGGGTGTAATAATTCCTGAAAAGAATGTAAAGGATCTGATGCTAAGGGATGATGTTATTCAAGCAGTTAAGGAAGGAAAATTTCATATATATCCTATAAAAACAATTGATGAAGGGATTGAAATTTTAACAGGGGTAAAAGCAGGAAAAAGAAAACCTGATGGAACATTCGAAAAAGGAACCGTGAATTATCTTGTGGATAAGACCTTAAGAGAATTTGCAGAACAGTGGAAAGAATTCACTGGCGGGGAAATTCCTGAATAATCAAAAAAACGAAATTTGGAAATCGAAAACCGGAAATTGGATTTTATAAATTATTGGTTATAAAGTGTCGAAATTTAATCGT
Source organism: Candidatus Aminicenantes bacterium JdFR-78 (assembly GCA_002010665.1). Classification (GTDB taxonomy): domain Bacteria; phylum Acidobacteriota; class Aminicenantia; order JdFR-78; family JdFR-78; genus JdFR-78. The sequence goes on along the minus strand of MTON01000007.1, from coordinate 8,339 downwards.
TTATTGAGAATATTAACAGGATTGCTTATTTTAATTGTTTCTACGTTTGAATTTATTGCTCAAACTGCTGGAATAGTAATCATTGTTGGTCCTGTTACATTTGGACCTGTGCGAAAAATCGAAGCATCAGGTTTGGGCATAAAAATCTTTTTTGAAGGACCAATCTGGTACGCCTTTCTCTCTGTGCTCATATTTTTGATAATAATCGGTGTCTCTCTTTTAATTTCAGGAATTATTGGAAGAACACTCCGCCAATTATTTAGATAACTGATTTCTAATATTCAACCCTTCAGTTTGACATTTATTTTTTTCTTATGTTAAACTTCGAACGACTTTTTCAAAATAGATAAAAAAAATAAAAGGTAATGAATAATGGAAAAAGAAATAAAAAAGATAGTAAAGAAAGCCTATGGTGAAATTGCGAGACAAAGCAGTTCATGTTCTTGTTGTAATGTGAGTGTAAATAGAGAGGAGAAAAAAATACAATATAGTAAGGAAGAAATAGAAATAGCTCCAGAAGCAGCAAATTTAGCATTAGGGTGCGGGAATCCTGTTGCTATTGCTTCCTTAAAAGAAGGAGAAGTAGTTCTTGACCTCGGGTGTGGAGCTGGTTTTGATTGCTTTCTTGCTGCTCAAAAAGTTGGTAAGAAAGGAAGAGTTATTGGAGTGGATATGACACCTGAGATGATTCATAAAGCAAGGGAAAATGCCAAAAAGAGTGGCTATAGAAATGTAGAATTTAGACTCGGAGAAATTGAGAATCTACCTATTGCAGATAACTCTATTAATGTAGTTATGTCAAATTGTGTGATTAATCTATCACCGAATAAAGCAAGAGTATTTAAAGAGTCATTTAGAGTGCTTAGACCAGGAGGGAGATTAATAATTTCGGATATTGTATTAATTAAAGACTTACCAGAATCAGTGAAGAACAATATAGAAGCATACATAGGGTGTGTTGCAGGAGCAGTTTTAAAAGATGAATATTTAAGATTCATAGAGCAAGCAGGTTTCCAAAATATAAAGATTGTAAATGAAAAGCCTTTCTCAGCGAGTTATTGCTATAATAAGTCTGAGGAAATTAGGACATCCATCGTGAGTGTAACGATTTATGCAAATAAATCAAAAGAATAATTAAGGCTATTGTTAATTTAATCTTCGATTTTTCCTGTGAGCCAGCCGATTTTTATATTTTCCTTTCTATCACCTGGAAGATAGGGTTTAATATCTACAACAGGAGTTCCTTCAATCATATCAATTCCCTTTACTCTTAAAATATTTTCTTTTCTTTCTAACAATTCAACAATTGTCATTCCAATTGGATTGGGTCTGTAAGGAGACCTTGTAGCAAATACACCACGAATTTCATTATCAAAAGGAGGCGTTACTTGAAGATTATATCCACACGATTTGTGAAGTACAAAAATAACGATTAAATGAGAAAATCCGTCTATATCCTTTAAGCCATCCTCAAATTCTTTAAAAATTTCAATCTCTCCTTCAATAAGTTTACGCTCTTCCTTTGGAATATCCTCAGGTTTTTTATATGAAGAATGAATTATTCCTATTGGTTTTAATTTAAAATTTTTCATTGATTTCTAACTTTTTAAAATTCAATTTTTTTCTCAAATTTCCTAAATCCGCGAGCCTTCCAGGAAAATAAAAAAGATGGGATGAACATTTACAATCCGATGAACCAAATCCTTTAATCGGATAAAAAGAAAATGGTAAGCAATTCTTTATTCTATCAGCAGTCTCACATTCAATTTTTTCTCCTTCTTTTATCCATATTTCTTTTATCTCTGCCTCATTGAGCAAATAATCTATATGCCAGAACAATTTTTTATTTTTTCTGAGGTGTCTCGTTATTCTTGCTTCAAAACCCCTTTGAGCAGAGCCTATATATAGATAATTTCCTGGCTGAAAATCAATAATATTTAGCTTTCCGACTTTAATCTTTCTTGGTTCTTTTAAATTCATTAATAAAATATAAGTTCCTTTTTCCATTAATTCAGGTTACTCATTCTTCAATTTTAAATTCCCATGCACACCAATAATCAGATGGATGTGGGTCTGGAGGACAAGCGATACAAACTGTCTTTATTCTTGGGTCTATAGTTTTAGCAAAATAAGTGTATTCCACTATACCAACTGGCTTACAGGGAAAATCTGGAAGATTTTTTCTTTTGCGAGCTTCCTGAACCCTACAAGTTATCATTCTGAATATACAACGATTTTCTGATACTTTTACTATTTCCTGTTTATTAATATGGGCATAAAGCCGAAATTTTAAAGCCTGAATCAATGCAGGAATTCCACCTCCTGGCTCTATATTCAATCTCTTCATTATTCTTTTAGCCTCGATCATGGTGAATTTCTCCCATGCCCTGCGATCTAATTCAATTGCTGTTTCCAATCCAAATTCCTTTTCGACTTCCTGAAACCAGAGCCCATCATGAGCAAGCCAGTTTTTAGCATAATCAGATAATAATTCAAGAAGTTCCTCCTTTGATAAATCATTAACTTCCTTCATCTATTTTCTCCTGAATATTTTCATATTTTCTTATTTTAAGCGCTTCAAGAACTTCATTGAGATTTCGCTTATCCATAATTATTATTTCCACAGAGGAATCTGCAAGCACATATTCGGGTCCCTTCCCTTTAAACCTTTTCTTTAAAATTAAAAAATCAACATCCCTCTCAATTAAATCTTCTGCAACAGCTATTCCTTTCCCCTTTTCCTTCTGAACAAATGGATTCTGAAATGTTTCAATTTTTTTAATATTATTTGTATCCACATCCACATGAATTAGAGCGAAATAAGGTGCCTTTCCAAAGTGCTCAGACATCTCTCCTTCTGGAGACTTTAAAGGGACTGCATATTTAAGAACTTTTTTCTTAATTGGTTCATAATGAATTCGAATACTATCTATGTAGGGAATTTCCTTTTTAATTTTCTGTTCAAGTAATTCCACAATGTGATGTGCCTTTTCAACCTCCCTGATATTGAGGGTTAAATCTGCTTCTATGAATCGATAACGGCCTGAATTTCTACCAAGCAAAGTTTTAATCTGTCCAACCCTTCTCTCCTCAACTATAATTTTCCTTATTTTATTTAAAGTTTCATAATCCAGTGATGCATCCAACAAAACTTTAAGAGAATCTATTAATATTTCATATCCTGATTTCACAATAAAAATTATCACCATTCCAGCTGCGATTTTTTCTATTTGAATTCCAAATAAATATCCGCTTAATCCTATAAAAACAATGAGGGAAGAAAGAGCATCTGACCTTGAATGATATCCATCAGCAATTAAACTTGGGGAATTGGTTTTTGTCCCAGTTCTTATTTTATAAATTGAAAGAAAATAGGAAACCAAAAAGGCTATTAATGAAACCATAAGAGTAAGATTAAGATATTTCACTTTTGGAAGAGAGGCGAAAATAACTTCTTTTCCAATTTCATAACCTGCTAAAAAAATGAAAAAGGAAATAACGAGAGAGATTAAATTCTCAACTTTGTGAAGACCATAAGGAAAGGTTCTCGATTTTCTCTTTGAAATCTTTAATCCAGCAAAAACAGCTAATGAGGAAATAAAATCTGTTAAGCTATGGATCGCATCAGCTTTAATAGCAATACTCCCTGAAATGATTGCAATAATGGATTTGAAGATAAAAAGAAATAAAGTTATTAAGGTTGAAATTAATGAAACCCTTTCAGTTTGTTCCATTTTTAATTTATTTCATAATACTTTATTCCATGATAATGAACAACTTTTATTTTTCCATTCTGCACCAGAAAATCAAGATATTTAAGAATTTCGCTTTGGTTTTTTCCTAAGGAAATGGAAAGATCGAGAAGACTGACAGGCCTTCTTTTTATTATAGATAATATAGCAGTCTTTAAATCCTCTGAATATGTTTTCTGTTCCCTTGGTTTAAATTCAGCTATTATCTCACAATTTTTTCCAAAAAGTTTTTTAATTTCACTCAATTCTTCAGAAAAAAGGGGTAAAGCAAATTTTTCAGTAGGAGGACGAACAACCGTGTTTAAATGAATTTTATCAGGTTTTATTTCTTGAACTATTGAGACAATCTTATCCAAATGTTCTTTTCCATCATTTACTCCTTTAGCAAGCATTATCTCAAGCCATATCAGCCCCTTGAATTCCTTCCTGAATTTTTTAATTCCTTCAATTATTTCTTCAACCTTTATTAAAGAATGCGGGCGATTCACTTTTCTAAATATTTCTGGGGTAACCGCATCAAGCGAAGGAATAACAAGATCAGCTAACAACAATTCTTTTCTTAATTCTTTCTGATAAAATAAAGAACCATTTGTCAGTACGGCCACGGGAATTTTTGTAATTTTCTTTATTTTTCGGATAAGGCTCCCTATTTTTGAATTTAAGGTTGGCTCACCAGAACCAGAGAAAGTTATATAATCTATTTTCTGATGCAGAGAAATAGCTTTCTTCAACTGGACTAAAATCTCCCTTTCAGGAAAATACTCTTTCCTTTCAAGTGTCTTATTTGTGGTTTTCCCAAGTTGACAGTAAATGCAATCATATGAACATGTTTTGAAAGGCACAAGGTCCACACCAAGAGAAAAACCAAGCCTTCTTGATGGAACAGGACCATAAATATATTCAACCATCTTTAAATCTAGAATTTTTCATTGGTATATTAAATAATTCTTTGCTTTTAAAAGCATTACATCTCCTTGCTCCACTCCTGTGTCCTGAGCAATAATTGAACATTTTGCTTTCAAAAGAAAGAAAATAGGTCGAGGCTCATCTGAAAGTCCCTCATAATTTCCCTGACCTTTACTGATAATAAGGTCAGAATTTTTATATATCTCTAAGAACTCATTTGAACAGAATTTTAGAATTGTGCCTGGAGCATCACATCCAGTGGAAATAACTTCAGCTACCTCATGAATCCCTGAAAGATAAGCATCCTCTCTAGTAGCATCATTTATAATTGGCTTCTCCCTTACTGCATAAATCACTGGCTTTTTGAGTTCTTCGATTAAAAGTCTATCAAAAACTGTCTCCCCTGCATTATCCGCCAGATATAAAATTCTTTTTGTCTTTTTCAATATTTTACAGAATTCTTGATAATGAGAAATGTTTAATTTCTGAACAAGAATTTCATTTATATCCTTTTTTAACTCAAAATCAGGATTGGCTCCAAAATCAATAATATTACCAGCAATTGAAAGCTTTATTGCAGTGAGTAATCTATCTTCTGAAGAATTAATTATTTTTTTCATTTCAGGATATAAAGAGAGAGCCTGTTCTATACATTTTTTCTTAATATCATTATATGGATCAATCACACCTGTCTCATCTCTTATGATTCGATAGACTTCTCTTCCTATTTCTGGAGGAGTGGCCTCGGACGAAATATCGGGAAATAACAGACTTACTCTATTTATTATGTGCCTGATTTTCTTCTCATCAGATGTAATGAGTCTTGATGTTTCAATAGTCTGTCTGAGAAAACATGGAAAACAATCAAGATATGCTCTCATTTTTTATTTCTTTTAAACGCATCTTTTATGATTTTTCTGTGACTTGAAAATGGAATGCGGGGAAGATTCTTGACCGAGAAAAATTTGGCATCTACACTATCTGAACCTGGAATGAGCTTTCCGTTCGCCTGAATTTCGTATCCAATAATTAAAACCTTTCTATAAAGTCTTGACCTCTGCGAATAAACACCGATTAATTCAATTTTTTTTCCTTTTAATCCAGTTTCTTCTTTAAGTTCTCTAAGACATGCTTTTTCTGGATTTTCTTCAATCTCAATGAATCCTGAAGGTAAAGCCCACTTTCCTTTTCCAGGTTCGACACCTCTTCTTACTAGAAGGACTTCCCCTCTTTCGTTTCTGACAAGTGCAGCTACACTTGGCAAAGGATTTTCATATTTTATCCATCCGCATTTTGGGCAGATTAGTCTCTTCCTTTTTTCCATTTTAGACATTTTTAGCTTCTCTCCACATATTGGACAATAAATAAAATCCCTTCTTTTCATTTTAACTCAAACTTATTAAATAAAATATTATTACCCAAGTTCACTTCCCATCTACACCATCCTCCTCTTATCCCCTAATCCATAATCCTTAATCCTTACAAGTTTCACCACCAACCACCTCTTTCCTGATAAGTTTTAATGAATCTTTCAATAGAGCGGTCATAAGTCCTTTCAACATCATTCGGGAAAAAGCATGCGGGAAGCTGTCCCAAACTCTTATGATAATGTAAACATTCACAGCAAATACCCTTTCTTGAACATGGTTCATAAGAACAATTGCATTTTTCAAGATTTGTATTTGGGTTACATTCTCTCATCTTGCCTCCTCACATAGTTTCTTTTCAAAATTAACAAGATTAAGTGTTCTAACAAAAATTTACCCAAAGGTTCTCTCTCCTTTATAAATATATATAAAATGAATATTCTTTTTATAAGTTAACTATCAAACCAATAATTCTAACATATTTTTCCAGATTAGTTGAATTATTTTTGTAATGTTATTTGTGGTATACTCAACAATCGGGATTCCCTGAACCATTGATTTTATTATTTCTTCACTATAAGGAATTTTCCCTATTACTGGAATATTTTCACTATTGCACCAGTTCTCAATTTTTCTTGTATTATCAACATTCAAATCATATTTATTAATGCAACAAACAACTTTTATTTTAAAATGTCTTGCAACATTAATTACTCTTTCCATGTCATGAATTCCTGAAAGAGTTGGCTCAGTAATCACTAAAGCTAAATCAACCCCTGATAGAGAAGCAATAACAGGGCAACCTATTCCAGGTGGTCCATCAATTATAATTAAATTTAAATCATTTTTCTCAGCAATTGAACGTGCATTCTTTCTTACTTCAGTAACCAGCTTACCTGAATTTTCCTCTGCAATTCCAAGTTTTGCATGGACAAAAGGTCCGTATTTTGTCTCTGAAATGTACCATTCTCCAGAAATATTATCTTGCATTTCAATAGCTGTCTCTGGACAAACATAACTACAAACCGCACAACCTTCACAGGAAATAGGGTCAACAATTATTAAATTATTTTCTTCTTTTATGGCATTGAATCTGCATACTTCCCTGCATTCCCCGCATTGAATACACTTTTCCTGAATAATATATGCTTTTTTTCCACCATAAAATTCATGTTTTTCTTTTATGTTAGGATGAAGAAGAAGATATAGATTTGAAGCATCCACATCGCAGTCTACCATAACTTTATTAGACGCCAAGGATGCAAAAGAAGCAGTTAAAACAGTTTTACCCGTTCCTCCTTTACCGCTTATAATAACTATTTGTTTAATCATTTCTCTATATCAGTATTTCAATATTTTTATATAATTCAATAAATTTCTCCTTCCATTCAAACTTCTCAAATATGAAAGGAACTCCTTTTGAATAAGCAATGGCTATTTCTTTATCCATAGGTATTGACATAAGAATAGGGATCTTTTCCTCTATGCAATATTCTTCAACTCTTTTATCTCCTATATCAGCTCTATTAATAATTACTCCAAAGGGAATTCTTAATTTTCTTACTACACCTACTGCAAGTTTCAAATCATTAAGACCAAAAGGAGTTGGTTCGGTTACCAGAATACAAAAATTGCTTTCTTTTATTGATTCAATCATCGGACAGGAGGTACCTGGAGGAGCATCTATAATCACTATGCGAGTAGGATTAATACATTTTTTTACTTCTCTGATTAAAGGAGTAGGCATGGGCTCTCCAATATTCAATTTACCATGAACAAATTGAATACTATCCGCCATGCCAAATTCTCTTATTCCTATAATCCTGTTTTTTTCTATAATTGCTTTTTCAGGACAGAGCAAGGCACATCCCCCGCATCCATGACAAAGCTCCGGGAAAATCAGAACATTCTGTTTTATTACTGCAATTGCATTATAAGCGCAAACTTCAGCACACTTTCCACAGTAAGTGCATTCCCTCTCATCTACCTCAGGTACAGGAATACCAATATCTGTATGAAAGGATATATTCGGTTTCAAGAAAAAATGAGCATTAGGTTCTTCCACATCACAATCAAGAAATTGCACAGGATAGGATTCACACAAAGATAAAGCAAAATTTACAGCAATTGTAGTCTTCCCTGTTCCTCCTTTTCCACTTGCAATTGAGATAATCATTTTATTTCTATAACCTTTCCCACACCTGCTTTTATGAAATTTTCACCGTATTCTTTTTCGAAAAGGATTATTGTTTCTCTGCCAGAACAATGGCATGGAGCTGCTTTTTGAACCCCAAAATCTTTAAAGTCATATATA
>MTON01000028.1 GCA_002010665.1 Candidatus Aminicenantes bacterium JdFR-78 | reverse complement strand
AAAAAAAAAAATGTCAAGATTCGAAATTAAATAGATCAAATCTTTCTATTTAACTTCTCAAAAATTTTTCGAATAAAATTTCCAATAAGTAATGAAATTGTAATTCCTATACAAATAAAAGCAAACCGGTCACCGTATAAAGTATAAAAAGTTTTTTTGTTTAAAGCATAAATATCTGTAACTAAAAAAGTTTTAGTCATTAATTTTGATTTTTTAATTATTCTTCCGTATGGATCAATAATTCCACTTACTCCAGTGGTAGCAGATCTGACCAAATATCTTCGATTTTCTACTGCTCGTAAAACTGCCATTGAAAAATGTTGATAGGGAGCAGAGCTTCTACCATACCATCCATCATTCGTTATTGTTACTAAAAAATTCGCGCCCTTTTTTACAAATTTACGAACTAAATTAGGAAATATTATCTCATAGCAAATTGGGGAGGCAAATTTATAGGAATTGAATTCATGGAGACTAATACTTCTTCCTGGAGTAAGTTCACCAATTGCGTGAGATATTTTTTCTACAAAAAATAGGATTTTTTTAAAAGGCACATACTCACCAAAAGGAACAAGATGAATTTTTGAATATCGAGAAAGAATCCCTTTTTCAGATAAAAGTAAGGCTGAATTATAATAATTTATCTTTCCATTATTCTCTTCCATTTCAATTGAGCCAATAAGGACATATATTTTTTTCTTTTTACATAAATTAAACAAACCGTTTTTAAAATGCAATTGAATGGGCTCAGGACAGCTCAAACAAAAAGGAACCGTAAATTCAGGCCATATGACAAGTTTTGCTCCTTCAGAAGAAGCTTTTATTGTAAGAAGCAGATGTTCATTAAATAGATTAAGTATTTCTCTTGTTGTTAGCTCTTGCCAATTTATCTCTGATGGAACATTTCCTTGGATTATACCTACTCTCAGCGCGTCTTCATTTTTAAAAGACTTCTCTAGACAATAAAATCCATACAAATAAACAATTGCAGTAATAATTATTGCAATTATAAAAGGTCTCCTCTTCCTTTCTTTTATACTTAGAACAAAATAACTATTAAAAAGAAGGATAATAAACGATACGCCATATACTCCTGTGATGGAAGCTATTTGAATTAAATATAAGTTTCTATACTGAGCATATCCTACAAGACACCATGGAAATCCTGTCAGGAAATAAGTCAGGATGTATTCCAGAGAAACCCATATGAAAGGTGAAATAATGAATCCAAATCTTGGAGAATATGAACTAAAAAATGCAAACAACCATGCAAAAGAAGCCCAAAAAAGCGCAAGAATGGAGATAAATAAAATAAAAATTAAAAAGCTAAGGAAATATGGAACATTACCATAATGGGCAGGAACTGATGGAATCCAATAAATTAGCAAGGCATAATTAGCAAATCCTGCAATAAATCCGAGCAGAAAAGCTTTTTTTGTTTTTTTTCTGTATATAACAAACAGTAAGGGTATGAATGAAATCCAGATTAAAAAAGAAAAAGAAAATTTAGGAAAAGACAATGCAGTCAGTAGACCGCTGATTAAAGCTAAAAATACTTCTTTCAGATTTAACTTCAATTATTGTTTCACAATAAAGTATTTCTTTTTCTCCAGAGATTCAAGTTCTTCTTTTACTTTCAGAGCTTCTTTTTCAGAGATAAATCCACCTATTCTCACTCTATAGATTGGTGTTTTATCTTCAATAAAAGGCTCGAGAATGAAAGCCTTATAGCCTAAGCTGATAAATCTATTAGCAATTTTAGTTGCACTATCTCGACTTTTAAACGCTCCTACCTGAATATAATATAAGCTCTTCTTTTCCATTGTAACTGGAAGAGACCTTTCTTCTCGAATATTTTTAGAAGCTTCTTCTCTTAATTTAGTCTCTCTCTCAGCCTCTTTAGGCCTCTTTTCCGTCACAATCTCAGCAGGTATTTTCTGTGGTTGAACTTGTTTTTTTCCAACCGAAACACCCAATAGAAATATGACCACACCAACAATAATCAATCCAAGAAAAATAATAATAAGCTGAATCGGAGAGACTTTTATTTCTCTATATTCCTGTTCGGTCATTTTTTCTTTGCAAGAGGTTCCACAAAGGCACGGAAAAGTTCTATTGGAATTGGAAATATAAGTGTAGAGTTTTTCTCTGTTGAAATTTCAGTAAGAGTCTGAAGATATCTTAATTGAAGAGTAGTTGGATTTTTAGATATAATCTCTGCAGCTTCAGCCAGTGTTCGAGAAGCCTTTAATTCACCCTCTGCATGTATAATTTTTGCTCTTTTTTCTCTTTCTGCCTCAGCTTGCCGAGCTATTGCTCTTACCATTTCCTGTGGTAAATCAACATGCTTAATCTCAACCATAATTACTTTAACACCCCATGGATCAGTATGAACATCTATATATTCTTGAAGTCGAGCATTCAATTTCTCTCTTTCCGCAAGTAATTCGTCCAATTCCACCTGGCCCAGTACACTTCTTAAAGTGGTCTGAGAAAGCTGAGAAGTCGCATAAAGATAATCCTGAACTTCTATGACTGCTTTAAGAGGATCCATTACTCTAAAATAAACTACTGCATTAACTTTAACCGAGACATTATCTTTTGTAATGACATCCTGGGGAGGAATATCTAAGACTATGGTTCTGAGACTTACTCTTACCATTCTATCGATTGGAGGAAAAATTAAAAATAAACCGGGGCCTTTTGGTTTTGGAAGAACTCGACCCAATCTAAAAACTACTCCTCTTTGATATTCCCTAAGGATTTTTATGCAACTCAATAAATAAATGAATACCAGAATTAAAATGATTATTGGAAAACTTAACATACATGACCTCCTTTCTTGTTTTTTGATTACAAAAACTAACTAATTATTATGTTCATCATCTATTTTAACAACTTCTAGGGTCAATCCTCTCTCCACCCTGACTACTTTAACTTTTGATCCTTTTGATATCTTCTCCTTTGAACGAGCCTTCCATATTTCCCCGTGAACAAGAACTTTTCCTTCATATTCAATATCTGTAAATGCATTGCCTATTTCTCCAATCATTCCTTCAGGTCCAGTATAAATTCGATTAAGATGCGCTCTTATTGCAAGAAAAATTAGAAATATAAAAATCAAGGAAACACCAATCACTACTGGAATAATAAAACTCAATCCAGGTTTTAACTCTGGAATGGGTGAGCGAATAAGCATTATCGAACCGAGAAAAAGAGAGGCAATACCACCTAAAGTCAAAAAGCCATAACTCTGAATTTTAATCTCCAAAATAAAAAGAACAATGGCAAGAAGAATAAGAAGGAGTCCAACATAATTCACAGGTAAAATCTGAAAAGCAAAAAAAGCAAGAAGCAAACATACACCTCCAAAAACTCCAGGAAAAATTGCGCCTGGATTTGCCAATTCAAAATAAATTCCAAGTAAACCGAGCATCAAAAGGATATATGCAAGATTTGGATTGGAAATTATATTCAAAAACTTTTGCCTATTAGACATTGGAACAAAAACTAATTCTTCTCCTTTTAATTTAAGGATAATTTCCCTCCCATCGAATCTTTTTATTTTCTTTCCATCAAGTGAATTTATGATTTCTTGTTCATCTTTTGCTATTAAATCGATAAGACCTCCATTGAGTGCTTCTTCTTCAGTATATGATAAACTCTTCCTTACTGCTTCCTCTGCCATTTTAACATTTCTTCCTCTTCTCGACGCCAAGGACTTTATATAAGACGCAGCATCATGGGTTATTTTATCCGTCATTGTCTTATCTCCCTTTTCTCCTCCAGTACCAATCAAAACAGGATGTGCTGCTCCGGTATTAGTTCCAGGTGCCATTATTGCTATATCACTTGCCACAAGAATAAAAAATCCAGCTGATGCAGCTCTTGCTCCACTTGGACTAACATAGGTGGCCACTGGTATTTTTGCATTAATTATTTTTTCTATAATTTTTCTCATAGATTCATCGAGTCCACCAGGTGTGTTCATTTTGATAATCAGTAATTGAGAATTTTCTTTTTCTCCCCTTTCAATAGCTTGAGTTATGTATTCAGCAGTTATAACATGAATCGGCCCTTTTATTTCAACTTCTAAAATAGAAGAGTATGATAGGAAGGGGATTACAATAATAGAAAGAAAAATTAATAGTTTTTTATGCATACTGATTAAATTATAAGTATTGAACATACACAAGTCAACAAAATAAATAATTTACTTCTTGACATTTTATTTCTTATTATTTAAAAATTAACTATAAAAATCTATTGAGGAGGCGAAATGATAAAAGCAGATATAGCCAAAATAATTGAAGAAAATTCTGAATTTAATAGGACTGACTCATTGCTAATTGTAAAAACTATTATTAAATTATTGAGAGATGCGCTTGCGAGGGGAGAAAAAATTGAAATAAGAGGTTTTGGAAGTTTTAAAGTAGTTCCGAAAAAAACAGGATATGGAAGGGACATTAGAAGAAATATCCAAATAGAGATAAAAGAAGGCAAAAGGGTAAAGTTTAGACCGGGTCAGGATTTAAAAAAGATTTAACTATGCCTCCAATTAAACAACTCCAAGAAAATATAATAGCTCACTGCCCAATAACATATCTCCTTTCGTGGGAGGAAAACAGGGTTGAGAGAGTATTAAGGGAAATATTGTCTAACATTTTTTCTGATATATCTTTCTATACTTGGACAATTTCTGATGGATTGAAAAAGAATGGGAATATAATTCCTGAAACTACAGATCCTCTCCAGGCACTCGGATATATTATAACCTGTCAGGAAGATAGTGCCTTTCTAATGAAAGACCTTCATCCTTTTATTAGGACAGACCCAAGGGNGGTCAGGAAATTAAGGGATTTATATTATAGTCTAAGAGACAAAAATAAGTTTCTTTTTCTTATATCACCCTTTCTTTATCTTCCTCAGGAATTGAAAAAAGAAGTAGAGGTCATTAATTTTGGTTTACCGGACTTAAATGAACTTGAAAAATTACTTGACGAAATACTTACGGAAATGGTTCAAAAAGGAATATACATTGATTTAACAGAAAAAGACAAGAAGGATCTAATAATAGCTGTTCAAGGCTTAACATATGATGAAGCTCGAAGAGCTTATTTAAAAGCCTTTCATGACAAGAAGGTTATAGATAAATCACTCCTCGGAATACTTCATGAAGAGAAAAAGCAATTAATCTTAAAAGAGGGTGTTTTAGAATTTGTTCCACAAAAAATAAGCATAAATGATATTGGAGGTCTTGATGTATTAAAGGATTGGCTTAAAAAGAGAGAAAAAGCTTTCACCCCAGAAGCTCAGAAATTTGGCCTTACTCCCCCGCGTGGCTTACTTGTAATGGGAGTTAGTGGATGTGGAAAAAGTATATCAATAAAAGCAATTTCATCCCTTTGGAACTTACCTCTTTTTCGTCTTGATATGAATTTGGTTTACTCTGGAATTGCAGGTGTTCCAGAGGAAGCCTTTATTCGAGCATTAAATACAATAGATTCTGTAGCTCCTGCAATTTTATGGATAGACGAAATTGAAAGTGGAATAAATTATAAAAGTGCAGAGGGTTCGGCTTCACGAATTTTTGGATATTTTTTAACCTGGATGCAGGAACATGACTCTCAGGTTTTTGTAGGGGCAACAGCGAATCGGATTGACCTTTTACCAGCTGAGCTTTTGAGAAGAGGCAGGTTTGATCAGATATTTTTTATTGATCTCCCCAGTGAAGAAGAAAGGGAAGAAATCTTTAGAATTCATTTAGCAAAAAGGAATAATGATGTTTCAAAATTTGATTTAAATCAACTGGCTAAAATAGCAAAGGGATGGAGTGGGGCAGAAATTGAACAGGCAATAATTTCTGCGATGTACGAAGCCTTTAACCAAGGAAGACCTCTAAACGAAGATGATTTATTTAAAGTGTTTTCTCAAACTGTCCCACTTTCCACCACAATGGCTGAGCAAATCAAAAAGATAAAAACATGGGCTCATGGAAGAGCCGTGAGAGCATCATCAAAGGGAGAAAATTAAATGAAAGAAAGTAAATTACCTTTAATTTTGATAACTGTAATTGTTTTCTTAGGCTTCTCTATTTTAATAGCCATGATGATAGCTGATACAACAGATGTAGTGAAGAAGGATTCCTTAGAAGTAAGATATAAACACGATAAGGATCATCCTGAAAAAAAGGAAAAACTGATTTTTTTAGAAGCTCGATCTAAGTCTGGGATAAAAAATATTGCGCTACATTACAAATTGGCTGATGGAAGTTTCAAAATAATTCCATTTACTCGTATTGACAATACTCATTATTTCACTGCATTAGTTCCAGGAGACAAAAGGGGTAAAAAAAATTACTATTATATTACTGTAGAGGATAATGAAGGAAATCAAATCACCCTTCCTAAACAGAAAAAAACAGAGAAGCTAAAATTATATCCTTTAATATCAGAAGGTAAAGCTTCTTTTATTTTAAAACTTTTACATATAATGCTAATGTTAACCACCTTAATTATACTTATTCATGCTCTTTATTATTCCTTTTCATTTTTAAAAGAAAAAGATGAAGAAGTACCTTCCAAACTGTATAGCCTAATTTTATGGGGAACAATTACGTTTTTCATAACTGGCTTCCCTCTTGGATGTACCATTGCATACCAAGTATATGGTGTATGGTGGAGTGGAATTCCCTTTGGTTGGGATATTACAGATAACAAGACTCTTCTAATATTAATTTATTGGCTTGCTATTTTGATTCCTTACAGGTTAAAGAAAATTTCTCCTTCCACAATGGCTAAACTGATTATTTTCGGCACAATATTTACTCTTGCATTATTTTTAATTCCACATAGTATTTAATTCATGACTAAATATAAAGAAAAACCAATTTCTCCGAAAGAAATTAAAACTCAATCAATCCACCAAAGAAAAAGTAAAGTTAATATTAAAAGTTTTGCAACTTTAGTCGAAAAGAATTGTAATTTTAAGACCTTCATTGATTCCCTTCCTGATATTCTCGCAGGTAAAGATTTCAAGGACTTGATTCAAAAAATTATTATTGCCCGAAAAAATCAGAAAGCTCTTATATGGGGAATTGGAGCTCATGTTATAAAAGTTGGACTTTCGCCTGTATTAATTGATTTAATGGAAAAAGGGTTTGTGACAGCTTTAGCTTTAAATGGAGCTGGTATTATACATGATTTTGAAATTGCCTTTGTTGGAAAAACTTCTGAGGATGTGGAATCTCAATTAAAAAATGGGTCATTTGGCATGGCTCGAGAAACAGGAGAATTTCTTAATAAAGCAATTAATCAAGGAATAAAAGATGAAATAGGAATAGGTGAAGCAGTAGGAAAATTCTTATGTTCCTCAGAATATCCTCATATTAATAAAAGCTTATTAGCTACTGCTTATAAATTAAATATTCCAGTAACAGTTCATGTTGCTATAGGAACTGATATAATTCACTTTCATCCACAAGTATGTGGAGAAGCTCTTGGAAAAGCATCCCTTAAAGACTTCTTTCTTTTTGCTTCGCTTTTAAAAAAATTAGAAGGTGGGGGATTTTTCCTTAATATAGGCTCTGCAGTGATTTTACCAGAAATTTTCTTAAAAGCACTAACAATGATACGTAATCTCGGCTTTAAGGTAGAAAATTTTTATACAGCTGTATTCGATTTTAATTATCAATATCGTCCATTACAAAATGTAATGAAAAGACCGGTTTCAGAGAAAGGAAAGGGCTATTATTTTATAGGACATCATGAAATAATGATACCTCTTTTAGCAAGTGCTTTAAAAACCTATTCCTAATAGTTTTCATTAGTTTATTTTCTTTTTTTAGCCATTTTTTGTACTTCAATAAAGATTGGAATTTTATTTAGATTAAGAATAATTTTTCCTTTTACAGTATCTTTGATCTCAATAATTGGCTCTGTTTGTTCAGAATTAGTAGTACTATAAGTTATAATAACTTTTTTTGAATTGACTTCTAAATTTATTGTTGATGGATTTTTACTCCAGCAAATATAAATGGGTCTATTTCTATTTGTGAATTTATAAATGAAAGTATTATTATCAAAGCTAAGGTTTTCAACTTTAGAAAAATTATTTATTTTTGAAGAAATTATTTTATAATTGAAAGCAGAAGGCCGAGGTTCTAAATTTGGAGTATAAAGCCCACGCCATACTTCAGGATAGCCGAAATAAGCTCGAAGGGATAGCAAGGGTAAATATATTATTTGCTCTACTCCCTCACCAAATGCAGTTGCAATAACCTTGACTGTGTCAAGTGCATGGTCAATTATATCATAATTATTTCTTGTCCAAGCATAACCAATTTCCCAAGCCTGAATAGGCTTCAAATAGCCATTTGATTGCATCTTACTTTTTATCCATTTGAGTAATTCAGGGAGTAAATCCCATTCTTCATAAAAATGAAGTTGGTAAATGTCATAAAAAGGAAACTTTAAATTTTCTTTAATATATTCATAATTTCTAATATTATTTTCATTATAAATAATTTGAACAAGCTCGTTTTCATTCTTAACAAAAACTCCTGATGGGTCTTCGCGAGAATATCCTCTATGAGAGAAATAATGATTATAAAAATCAATAGCCTCGTGCACTTTTCCTTTCTCATATTTTTCTCTTGCAATTACTGGGCCGTAACTCAGGCTACTCATCCCGCTATCAAGAACTTTAGCTTCTGGATTAGCATCATGAACAGCTTTATAAGCTGTTTTCAGCAATTCTTTATATTCCTTAACAGTTCCTTGCCACGCACCGGCTAAATTAACTTCATTTTCAATAGCAAAATACCATACTTTCCCTTTAAGATATTTTACAGTGGTGTAAACAAAGTCATAATAATCTTCCATATTTCTAGGAGGACAAGAAGGATTCTGTCCTTTTAATTTTTTAATTGGAGATTTAGTTGCCCAAGGCAGGTATCCAGTGCATAATTTAATATATAATTGAAGACCACACGCCTCTGCATTTGCAAGAGCTCTGTCAACAGATTCCCATCTCCATTTATTTTGGGCAGGTTCTACATCTCCCCACATTATAGTGTAAAAGGTAGTTTTTGCATTCAATTCTTCAATATAATCGCAAGTAATTTCATTGGGCCAGACAACAACTCCAAATCTTGAATATTCTTGTGAATATAAAACAAAGAATTTTTCCGAATAAAAAGCTACCAATAAAACCAAAACAATAACTACAAAAATATTCCTTTTCATTATTATCTCCTTCTTCTAATTTGCTTAGGTATTTCAATAAAAACTGGAGTCTGTGTTGCAGTTAAATTAAGAAGCTTTCCCGAAACTGGAAGGATTTCTATTTCAGGCTCGGTGGAATCTTCATTGGTAATAATATGTGTAATAATTGCATATGATGAATTTATATTCAACTTAATTGTTTTGTCATTCCTCTCTGACCATATAACCCAGATTGGCTTTCCATTATTCAAGAATTTAAACGCATAAAGATCTTCCCCAAAATTTAACTTTGTCCCTTCTACACTTTCATTAAGCTTCGAGACCGTGACTTTACATGTAAAATAAATTGGTCTTTTCTGGAAACTATATTTCTTAATTAATCCAATAATATTATGTTCTGGATTTTCAAAAGGAAACCAAATACAAGCTTCAAGTCCATAAAAGAGTGAAAAAGTCATTTTTTTTACCAAGTCCCCGCTTGCTTTTCTATTGAGTTCAGGTGTATAAGGCCAATATCTTATCCCCATTTCATTACTCATCAATGGCATATTGTTTGTTCTTTGTCTTAAATAATTAATTACTGTAGGTAAAAGCAAAGGATTTTCATAATAATGGAAATTAATAATATCAACATATTTTGGAAGTTTATCCAATAAGAATTTCGCCTCTTCAAGTACTTCAATTACTTTTGTCTCTGCAAAAAATTCTTCAAGTTCGTGTATTGAAGACAACTGCTTAAATCCGGGATGTTCACTTATATATGCATTAAAAAATTCCAGAGCCTCTTTCTTCTCTCCATTTTTAAGCATTTGCTGGGTAATAAGAAGCCCCCATATTGGAGAAGCTAATCCACTATCTGCAATTCTAATATTCTGTCCTGTGTCCATAAATGCTTTTTTTGCTGTTTTCAATAATTTTAAATAATCATTCATTGTGCCTTGCCAGAAGTTATTTGCAGTTACCTCGTTTTCAATAACAATTATTGGGAACTTACCTTGCCAGTGTTCTGCAATTGCCTTTATAAAAAGATAATAGGATTTGGAGAATCCATATTCTTGACTAAATTCATTTTCTAAATCAAGAGGAGGAAATGAAACCGAAGGATCATTTCCACCTGTCGCCCAAGAAGCACCAACAGTCCTTATAACTGGTATTGGGATTATTCCCTTCTCAAGAGAACGTTCAATACGTTGAGCAGAAGTTGAATTCCAATTAAATACTCCTCTTTTAGGTTCAATTGCTCCCCAGGGGATTACAAGGCGGGTATAGGTTATTTCAAATTCACTCACATCTCCCATTTCTGGTGTATAGAAATAATAAATTCCAAGTTTCCCTTGCTCTCCAGAACATAAAAAGTAATAAGAAAAGAAAAAGATAATTGCTAATAAAAATATTTTGGTTCTCATTTTTCTTTTTAATCTATTTGACAAATTTTTAATATCTTTCGCATTTTATTTTACCATTAATTCCTAAAAAATTAATATTTTGCTTGACCAAAAAGCTGTATTTTCATACTTTATATTTAAAATGAAAATAGGTCAATTTTTCTTCATTAGTTTTGAAGGCACTGAAGCCAACAAGACTTTACTTTCTTTTTTAAATAAAATTAAACCTGGAGGCATCATATTTTTTACACGAAATATAATAACTCCTGGTCAAATTTATGAGCTTATTAAAAAAATAGTCAAAGAATTAGACTACTGCCCTTTCCTTGGAATTGACTTAGAAGGGGGGAAAGTTAATCGATTTAAAAATATATTTCCTCTTCTACCCTCTTTTTCAGATTTAGGAAAAATAAAAAATCATAAAATAGTCCAGAAACATGCAGAATTGAGCGCAAAAGCTATGAAAATTTTTGGTTTTAATGTAAATTTTTCTCCTGTTGTGGATTTGGATTTTGGTAATCGAAATGGTTTAGAGACAAGAACCTTTGGAAGAAAACCAGAACTTGTTACCTCATTGGCAGAAATATATCTTCAAACATTTAAATATTTTAAAATTCTAACTACTCTAAAACATTTTCCAGGATTGGGAAGAGCAGAGCTTGATACTCATTTTCGTTTACCCACGATTGACATTTCTTTTTCTGAATTAGAAAAAGAGGATTTACTACCTTTTAAAAAATTAAAAAACATGGCTTCTTTTATAATGATTAACCATGCTCACTATACATGTTTTGAAACTGAAATTTTGCCCTCTTCTCTGTCAACTAATGTTATTCAAAATTTATTAAAGCATAAATTAAATTACGAGGGAGTTATTATCACAGATGACTTGGCGATGAAAGCAATTGAAAAATATGAAAATGCTCCTCTAAGAGCTTTTACGGCAGGGGCTGATATGATTTTATTATGTGATCAACCTTCAGAAATTGAAAAAAATTTTCAAAAATTTAAAAATGAATATTACAGACAAAAAATTTCAGAAAATAGATTAAAACAATCCTTTCAAAGAATAAACAGGATTAAATCTTTTGTTGATTTTCCTCCTGATTTTTTTGATTCTCAAATCATAAATTCTCTGAGTAGAGAGTTTGAAAATCATTACAATCAGGTTAAAAAATATTCAGTCTAAATTTGCTTTTAAATTTCATATAATTTACAATAATCTCGATTTTTAAGGATGAATAAGAATAAAAAAATATCACATTCTCATTTTGTATATGAGAAGCCTCCTTTAATTTCTGAAGAGGAAATTTTTTCTCAATTAACTGAGAAAAAGGGATCAATCCTATTCCTTGGCAGATACACTTTGGAAGAAGCGATTGCTGTCCTTAAAAAAAGAAATCTTATTCGCTATGCTGAGGAAAGAGGTCTTGTGCCATTAATCTATGACCTGGATTCAAAGGACTATCCTACTCAAAGATTCAGGATTTTCTTCAGAAAAAAGGAGCCAGATTTTCTCCTAGTAGACCTCAAAATTAGAGAAGGAAAAGTGCAAATTAAAAAAAGCTTCTCTTTCTTCCCCTTCAGAAAAGAATATGATTTTCTTATAATTGAATGGCTTACCTTACAAAATCCATTAGCCAAATTTACTCCAGAAAAACCAAGATTGCCGGGGCAGATTTTTCCTGGACTTGGGCTATTAAAAAAGGCTTTCGATATTTTTATTTACTTAGCAAGATTGATGAAAAAAGATGGGGTATTAGTTTATCCATGGTATTTTCATAATGCTTTAATTTATTCTGACTATCTCTATTTCTTTAATCCGTATAAACAGGGCGAAGTATTGGCAATTAAAAGAAATTTCCCTGATATGGATTTACATAAACTTGCTTGGATGGTCTATTTAGGCTGCCTGAAATATGAAAAAAGCAAAAAAAATTATGAATGGTTTGCAGAAGAACAAATTTTTCCTTTGAAAAAAGAATTAAAAAAATATTTTGAATCAAAAAATTATAACAGAATCGTAAACAGAGTAAAGAAAAGACTCCGATTCTATGCTGACTGGGACTGTTTTGAAAAAAAATTTAAGTCTGAGACCGACCAATACTAATATATGTAAATCCAAATTCTCTCATTTCCTGAGGGTCGTAAAGATTTCTTCCATCAAAAATAACACTTTCTTTCATTAGTTTTTTCATCAATTCGAAATCTGGTCTACGAAAAACCTTCCACTCGGTTAAAATTAAAAGACAATTTGCATTTTTGAGAGCACTGTAATGGTCTTTAGCATAAATTATTTTTTCTTCCTTTCCAAAAAATCTTCTTATGTTATTCATAGCAGCTGGATCATAAACTTTTATTTCTTTAACTTGTCTCTTGAGAAGTTCTTTAATTGTAACAATGGAAGGAGCTTCCCTTATGTCATCAGTTTCAGGTTTAAAGGATAAGCCCCACATAGCTATTATGAGATTTTCAAACTTAGAGGAATAGAATTTCTCCATCTTTTTTATTAATATTTTTTTCTGTTCCTCATTAACTTCCTCCACAGCTTCTAAAATTCTCATTGTGTAGTTATTATCAGATCCCATTTTTATTAGAGCTCTAATATCCTTCGGAAAACAGCTTCCGCCAAAACCAACACCAGGATAAATAAATTTATTTCCTATTCTAGGGTCAGCACCTATACCAATTCTCACTTTTTCTACATCAGCATTCAACTTCTCACAAAGGTTCGCTATTTCATTCATAAAAGAAATCCTTGTAGCTAACATTGTATTTGCAGCATATTTAGTCATTTCTGCTGAACGATTATCCATCAAAATTATTTTTTCCCTTGAACGACTAAATGGATGGTATAATTCTGTCATTATTCTATATGCTTTCTCACTGGAGCAACCCAGTATAATTCTATCCGGTTTTAAACAATCATTTACAGCATCTCCTTCTTTTAAAAATTCAGGATTTGACACCACATCAAAATCAAAAGAAGAGTTTCTTTTATTTAATTCTCTCTGAATCAAATCTTTTATTTTTTCCGCTGTTCCAACAGGGACGGTTGACTTTATTGCAATTATTTTATAGCCATTCAGATGTTTCGCAATTTCCTCTGCAACCTTTAGCACATATTTCATTTCAACGGATCCATCAGAATTAGCAGGCGTACCCACTGCAATGAAGATTATATCAGTATTTTGTATAGCCTCTTTTGAATTAGTTGTGAATTTTAACCTACCTTCACTAAAATTCCGCTTAACTAAAGGTTCCAGTCCTGGCTCATAAATCGGAAGGATACCTTTATTCAAATCATCTATCTTTTTTTTATCTATATCAACACACCAAACATCATTTCCCATCTCTGCAAAACAAGCTCCTGTCACTAAACCGACATATCCTATGCCAAAAATAGATATTTTCATTGACCTCTCCTATCCGAGATATTTTTCAATTTTTTCTCCTATTTGATTAGCATATTCTTTTATAACAATTGGGTCTTTTCCTTCCACCATTATTCTGACTTTTGGCTCAGTTCCAGAAAATCTTACGATTACTCTTCCCTCATTCCCGAGCTTCTTTTTCACCTCGTTTATTGTTTTTATTATTTCTGGAAATTGATTCAAATCCTTTTTTTCTTTTATTTTTACATTAAGGAGGATTTGTGGAAATTCTTCCATATCTTTAACTAATTCAGATAAATCTTTTTCCTCGGTAATTAAAACCTCGAGCATTTTTAAAGTTGTCAAAATTCCATCTCCTGTTGGAAAAACATCAAGGAAAATGGTATGTCCTGATTGTTCTCCTCCTAAATTAGATCCCCTTTTAATCATTTCCTCTAGAACATACTTGTCGCCAACTCGAGTTCTTATTAAATTAAGACCTTCTCTTTTTAATGCAATCTCCAATCCAAGATTACTCATAACTGTCGCTATAATTTCTGGAGAGGTAAGTTTCCCTCTTTTATTTAGAAAATTCGCCATAACATATAATGTATAATCACCATTTAAAATTCTACCTTTTTCATCTACCCATATTGCCCTATCTGTATCACCATCATATGCTATTCCAAGATTAGCACTATTTTTAACAACTTCTTGTGCTAACAACTCTGGGTATAATGAGCCACAATTCAGGTTAATATTTTTACCATCTGGTTTATTATTTATTGGAATAACATCAAAACCTAATTCAGAAAAAATTTGCGGGGCAATAAATGAGGATGCTCCATTTCCACAATCAACAACCAATTTTATATTTTTATTTGGAGAAATTCTTGGAAATTGAGATTTTAAAAATTTTATATAAGTATCACATAGTTCTTTCTCAATTTTTACTTGTTTTTTGAATTCTGAGAATTTATTAATTGATTTGTTCTTTTTAATTATATAATTTTCAATTTCTTCTTCCATATGGGAGGAAATTTTTGTTCCATTTGAAGAAAATATTTTTATTCCATTATCATAATAGGGATTATGCGAAGCTGATATAACAATACCTGCATTATAATTAAACCTTGCCGTAAGATAAGCTATAGCTGATGTGGGAATAATCCCTGCTGAATGAATTTCTCCTTTTTCACTTAAGATGCCCGCAATTAAAGCTTGCTCAATCCATTCCCCTGATTCCCTTGTATCTCTTCCAATAAGAATGGATGGTTTTTTACCTGTTTTTTTAAATAGTATGAAAGCCAGTGCTTTTCCAACTAAAAAAACAGTTGATTTATCAAGCGGAAAATCTCCAGCTCTTGCTCTTATTCCATCTGTTCCAAAAAATCTATTCATTACTTTTATAATTTTTTATTGGATTTAAGAAAAAATGTCAATTACTTCTTGTTTTCTTCAGCAACTTTCTCTTTGGTCTTAACAATTTTTATTCTAATTTTGACCTCCTCTTCAGAAGCTAATCTCAGAAATGGATTGGGCAAAATGAGAGTTGGCTTGATCTCCATGCTTGTTTCAAGATTCGAGATATCAATTGGAGAAGTTCTTATTTTCTCTCCTGGAATAACTTTACTCTCAGGCCCTTGTACTTTAACAACTGGAGGTATAACTTCAATCTTTTCTATTCTAAAATCTGGGGGAAGGTCTCCAACTATATATGGCTCTATCTTTAAATAAGTTTCTTTTGTTTTTTCCAGTTTTAAACGAATTAAATTCGGTATGATATTTAATACTTCAGCTCCTTCTGGAAGAAAAATCATTTCTTTTGTAATTGGATACTCCTCTTGAAGAGGTGATGCATTCTCAAGATTCAACTTCGCTGTAACTGTAAGGGGAGTTATTTCTTCTAAAATGCTTTTAGGTGCCCGAACAATAATATCAACAGATTGGGGAGGTCTCTCAACTATCTCCAGACCAGGAGGTATATTATAAATTTCGAGCGGAATTGTAAGGTTCTTTTCTGCATAAGTTTTTATTTTTGGGACTAAAGCTAGCCAGATTATAAATGAAAGAATAATAGAAAATAATTTCAGTTCCCAATTTCTTAAAAATAGACTTTTAATTCCTTCTTTCATTTGACTCCAAGATACTCTGTTAATCTTTTTAATAATTTCTCTTTGTCAAAATTTATTTCCAGTGTTCCTCTAATAGCGAGAGAAATTTTACCTGTTTCCTCAGATACAACTATTGTTGCTGCATCTGTTTCTTGAGATAATCCAACTGCAGCAAGATGTCTCGTTCTTGGACTAAATTCTTTGCCTAAGGAATGTACAGGTGGAAGAGGAAGTAAACACCCTGCAGCGGTTATTTTATTATTTCTTATTATTACAGCACCGTCATGCAGGGGAGATCTTGGGAAAAAAAGACTTATTAGTAAATCTCTTGAAATTTCAGCTCCTATTTTTGTTCCCCTCTCTGCATAGCTCTGTAATGTAATCTCTTTCTCTATTGCTATCAGAGCTCCTATTTTTTTCTTTGAAAGAAAATCAGCTGCTAAAACTATCTCTTCTAAACTCTCCCTTGTTGTTTGAGGAGCAGAGGGCAATCTTAAGGTCCTTGAACCAAGCTCGGCAAGGAATCTTCTTATCTCATTTTGAAAAAGCACTATTATAGCAATTATCAAATAAGTGAAAAAATTTCTAATTAGCCAATTAGATGTAATTAAATTAGTCCATTTAGTAATAATATATAAAAGCCCAATAACTCCAAGACCTATAGCCATCTGATATGCTTTAGTGTCTTTTATTAGAAGAAATAAGTGGTAGAGAATAAAAGAAACCAATAGAATATCTATAAAATCAACAAAATTAAATTGTGTTATTGCATCCCAAAATTCTGAAAAGGGCATTTATTTTAACTTACTTAATAAAAATTAAAATCTAACAGTTGAAGAAAGAATAGCCTCGGTCATAGTAATAGCTTTTTTGAGTGGTGCAACATCATGAACTCTTAAAATATGAGCACCCCTTTCAATTGCAAGAATTGAAGAGGCTATTGTTCCTTCAAGTCTTTCTTCTGGAGGGACTTCAAGAACCTGTCCAATGAAAGATTTTCTTGAAGTTCCAATAAGAATTGGTCTATCCAATTCATTTAAAAAAGATAAACCTTCAATTAATTTTAAATTATCCTCCCACGTTTTTCCAAAACCAATTCCAGGGTCAATAATAATTTTATCCCTCCTAACACCCATTTTAACTGCTTCTTCTATTTTATTTTTTAAAAAGGATTTTATCTCTCCAAATAAATCTTTATAAAAGGGATTTATCTGCATTGTCTTAGGAGTTCCTTTCATATGCATCAACACGTATGGAACATTTTTTTTAGCGACTATTGATATTAATTTGGGATCGAATCTGAATGCACTGATGTCATTCACGATATCTGCTCCTTCTTCGAGAGCTTGTCTCACTACCTCTGATTTATAAGAATCTATGGAAATTAAAATATCACTTCTTTTTCTAAGTTCTTTTATAACAGGAATTACTCTCCTTAATTCTTCTTCTACTGAAACAGGTTCAGAGCCTGGGCGGGTACTTTCTCCTCCAATATCAATTATATCAGCACCTTCTGCTGCCAACCTTAGAGCCTGCTCAATAGCTTTCTCCTTTTCGAAAAAAAGTCCTCCATCAGAGAATGAGTCCGGTGTAACATTCACAATTCCCATTATCCATGTCCTATCTCCAAGAATATAATCTCTTCCTCTTATTTTGATTTTAAATTTCCTCCTCATGCCTGAACTATCTCAGGTTTTTGTATAGTCTTAATCTTTTTCGGTTTTTTAGTTGACTTAACCTTTTTCTTTTTAACTTTATTTCCGGTTGTTTTACCATCAGAGATAATTTTATTTATTTCTTCTGAAGTGAGTACTTCTTTTTCAAGTAACTCTTCTGCAATTTTTATTAATTTATCTTTATTTTCTTCTATCAACTTCCGAGCTCTTTGATAATTCTTATTTATAATTTTCTTTACTTCCTCATCAATCTTTTTTGCAGTTTCTTCACTGAAATTTTTATGCATTACTAAGTCTCTTCCTAAGAAAACTAAGTCATCAGTTTCTCCAAAGGTTAAGGGACCTAAGTCTGACATTCCCCATTGGCAGACCATTTTTCTAGCTATTTCTGTTGCTTTTTCAAAGTCATTTGCAGCTCCAGTTGTCAATTTTTTCAAAATCAGTTCTTCTGCAACTCTTCCTGCTAATAAAACTGTCAGCTGAGCATCAAGGTAATCTTTAGAATATGTATATCTATCATCAAGTGGGAGTTGCTGAGTCATTCCTAAAGCAAAACCACGGGGTATTATGGTAACTTTATGTATTGGATCTGCTTCAGGAAGTAATGCTGCAACCAAAGCATGACCTCCCTCATGATATGCGGTTGCCTTTTTCTCTTCCTCGCTAATAATCAGACTCTTCCTCTCAGCACCCATTAAAACCTTATCCTTTGCATATTCAAAATCTTTCATATAAACTTTATCATGCCCTCTGCGTGCTGCAATTAAAGCAGCTTCATTTACCATATTCGCAAGATCAGCTCCGGAAAATCCAGGTGTTGAACGGGCTAAAGTTTTTAGATCCACATCTTTAGCAAGAGGAATTTTTCGAGTATGAACTTTTAAAATCTCTTCCCTGCCCTTAGCATCAGGCATATTCACAACAATTCTCCTATCAAATCTTCCAGGTCTAAGAAGTGCTCTATCAAGAATATCAGGACGATTCGTTGCTGCAATAACAATTATTCCTTCATTAGAATCAAAACCATCCATTTCAACTAAAAGCTGATTTAAAGTCTGTTCTCTTTCATCATGGCCACCACCTAATCCTGCTCCTCTTTGTCTACCAACAGCATCAATTTCATCAATAAATATTAAACAAGGCGCATGTTTTTTGCCCTGCTCAAAAAGGTCCCTTACTCTTGACGCTCCAACTCCAACAAACATCTCCACAAAATCTGATCCACTAATTGAGAAAAATGGGACATTTGCCTCTCCTGCAACTGCTTTTGCAAGTAATGTCTTTCCTGTTCCTGGTGGTCCTACCAAAAGAACCCCTTTGGGTATTTTTCCCCCTAATCTCTGAAACTTCTGAGGATTTTTTAAAAAATCAATTATTTCCTGTAATTCCTCCTTTGCTTCTTCAACTCCAGCAACATCTTTAAAAGTTATTCTTTTCTGTGTATCAGTAAAAAGTTTAGCCCTACTTTTCCCAAAGGATAAAGCTTTATTTCCTCCTGCCTGCATCTGCTTCATGAAGAGTATCCAAAAAACTATAAGAATCACCATAGGTAACCATATAAATAAATTCGATAGCCAAGGACTTCTTGAAGTATTCCTTGCCGAGATTAATACATTATGCTTTCTTAAAATATTAACCAGATCATTAAACTGGGGAGGTGAATATGTCTTAAATGAAGTTCCATCTTTATATTTACCTTTAATTTCATTGCCCGCAATGGTAACTTCAGCTATTTTATTGTTTTCGACCTCATCAAGAAATTCACTAAATTTTAATTCTTTTCTTGAAGCACTAGGAGATTGAAGCAAACTCCATAAAATAATAATCGCTATACCAGCTATTATCCAGAAAAATAAATTTTTAAAGGGTCTGCTTCTCTTTGGCATTAATATACCTCTTTTTTTATTTTATCACTTTTTACAATTTTTGTGAATTAAATTTTAAATTTTTATTACACCTGCTTCTGATATTTCTTCCACTTTTCCTCTAAGTCTGGGAGCTCTACTGTTTCAAGTAAATAATCCGTAAATTCCTTCCCAGTTGCACCGTTTGGTCTTCCTGTAATAATAAGTTTTCTCTCAAACTGTCCGCATATATCAAGAGCCATCTCCAGTTTTTTCCCTTTATCTTCAAATCCTATATGATTAAGCAACATTGCACCTGCTCTAATCATGCTTGATGGATCTGCATACTGTGCTCTTCCCTCTTTCACCATACGAGGAGCAGAACCATGAATTGCTTCAAACATTGCATATCTTTTTCCTATATTTGCGCTTCCTGCAGTTCCTACACCCCCTTGAAATTCAGCAGCTTCATCAGTAAGAATATCTCCATAAAGGTTGGGCAATACAAAAACACGAAATTGAGTTCTCCTTTTTGGATCTATTAACTTGGCTGTCATAATATCAATATACCAATCATCGCACTCGATTTCTGGATATTCCTGAGCAATTTTATATCCTATTTCAAGAAATTTCCCATCAGTGGTTTTTACTACATTTGCCTTTGTCACAATTGTAACTCTATTTATTTTATTTTTTCTTGCATATTCAAATGCAAGCCTTATAATTCTTTCTGCTCCTTGGGTTGTAATTACTTTAAAATCTATAGCTAAATCTTCAGTGACATTTATTCC
Source organism: Candidatus Aminicenantes bacterium JdFR-78 (assembly GCA_002010665.1). Taxonomy (GTDB): domain Bacteria; phylum Acidobacteriota; class Aminicenantia; order JdFR-78; family JdFR-78; genus JdFR-78. The sequence goes on along the minus strand of MTON01000028.1, from coordinate 46,260 downwards.
CTTACTACCAAGAATATATGCGCCTTCGGTATTTTCTCGGAAAAACACCCAATCAATTCCTTCTTTTGGAACTCTCACTGGCCTTACATTTGCAAATAAATCCAATTCCCTCCTCATAGCAACATTAGCACTTTCTATATTTGGCCAAGGATCTCCTTTACGAGGGGTTGTAGTTGGACCTTTCAAAATAACATGACACTTTTTAATTTCTTCAAGAACATCGTCCGGAATTGCCTTCATATGTTTAGCTCTGTTTTCAATTGTTAATCCTTCAATATTCCTGAAGTCAACTTTACCTTCCTCTTTCTCTTTTTTCAATAAAGACTCTAAAACTCTTCTTGCTTCTTCTGCAATATAAGGCCCTATACCATCTCCTCCTACAACTCCTATGATTATTGGTTTAAGAGCCTTATAATCAATCCAGTCTTCTTCTTTTTTCATTCTTTCAACTCGTTCTAATTGTTCTTTAAGCAAATTTTCAAAATGAGCTTTAGCTTTTTCAATAACATCATTATAATTATTCATTTTATACCTCCTCACCAAAAATATTACCATGATTGAATTGTAAAATTTTTAATTGAGAAAATCAATTATCTATTGCAGAAATCGATAATAGTTTCTATTAAAATCATGGCTGTGTATACAACTGATTTAAAATCAACAAATTCTATTGCAGAATGTAATCCTTTCCCAGAAGGACCAAAAATAACAGTTGGAATACCTGCTTCCATTAAAATTGCACCATCTGTCCAGAAACTCAATCCAGTAAATTTAGGCTCTTTCTTTAAAATTTTTTCATATGCATTTCTTAGAGAAACTACAATTAACTCTTTTTCATCTATTTCTAAAGCAGAACGTGTAAAAAATATCTCTAATTTTGCTTTGAAATCTTTATCTTTTTCAGATATTCTTTCAATCAAATTAATCAGCTCTCTATAAATTATATTTTCATCTTCTCCAGGAAGTGTCCTCCTCTCTAAATCAATTATACAATAATCAGGATAGGTGCTTAATTCTTTACCTCCATGAATTCTAGAAGCATGAATGGATGGAGCACCAAGGAATTTATGATTTTTTTTGGACAAAATTTCTCTTTCGAAATCCTCCAGTTCAGTCAAAAATTTACCTGCTTTCACTATTGCATCCACTCCCTCTAAAGGGCGACTCCCATGCGCTAACTTTCCAAAAACTTCTACTTTAATCCATGCAAATCCTTTATGTGCAATTCCAATATCTAAATTAGTAGGCTCACACACAATAGCTCCATCAGCGCTAAATTCTTTTATCAAGAATTCTGTTCCTTTACTCTTATATTCCTCATCACCAACAAATGCAAATATCACATTACCCTTCAATTCAATGCCAGAATTCACAATTGTATCTACTGCAATAAGCATAGCTGTAAGTCCTGCTTTCATATCAAGACTCCCTCTTCCATAAACTCTCCCATTCTCATACTTTGGGCAAAAAGGATCAATTTTCATTCCTTTTATTCCAACGGTGTCTATATGACCATTCAACATAAGAGTTTTTTTATTTCCATAACCTTTAAGAATACCAATAATATTTGCACTTCTTTCACCAATCTTTTGATATCTGGTTTCTAAACCAATTTCTTCAAGGTGTTCAGCAATATAATTGGCAATTTCCATTTCACCATTACTATTTTCAGAAAGCGATGAATTCACAGAGTTAATACTAATCATATCTTTAAGAATTTTCAGTAATTTCTTTTCATCAATTGGAAACCTATTCATCACTGTTTGGTCTTGAATAAAATTGGTAATTATTTTTCCCCTTGATTTTAGCTTGATACATAGCAAAATCTGCATTTTTCATTAGGGTATCAATATCCTTTCCGTCCTTTGGATAAAAAGCAATTCCTATACTGGTGGTAATATAAAGCCTATAATTTTCGATTATATAAGGTTCTTGAATTATTTTTAAAATTTTCTCTGAAATTTTTTCGACATCCTTCTTATAAGTGATTTCTGGAAGTAAGATTACAAATTCATCTCCTCCCATACGTGCTATAGTATCACTTTTTCGTAAAGTTTTTTTTAAACGATTAGCAATTTCTTTTAACAGTAAATCTCCTATTCTATGGCCGAACAAATCATTTATGTCCTTAAATTGGTCTATATCTAAAAACATTAATACAAATTTCAATCCTTTACGTTTAGCATGTGCAAGAGTCATATTAAGTCTATCATTTAGAAGAAGCCTATTAGGTAAACCCGTTAAATAATCTTGATAAGCTAAGTCTCTAATTGCTTTTTCCATTTGTTTTCGTTCTGTTATGTCCCGATTTATACTCAATATTGCTTTTTTCCCTTTATAACTTACAACAGCTCCATTTATTTCCAGAATCATTTCACTTCCATCCTTACGATAATGGACTGTTTCAAAATTATGATATACGCCTCTTTCCAAAGTTTTCTTAATGTGTAATTTTCCGAGCGTTACATCCTTAGATATGGATTCAAGAGACAAACCTATAAATTCTTCTTTTTTAAAACCGTACAGCTCACATGCCCTCTGATTAACATCCAGAACTATCTCGTCATCAATTGAAAAGATAATTATTGCGTCATGAGCATTTTCGAATAATTCTTTATAATCTCTCTCGGATTGTCTAAGCGTCTCCTCCATCTTTTTCCTTTCAGTAATATCAACAAGAATCCCATCATAATACAAAATTCTACCATCCTTCTCCCGAACTGCATGAGGATAATCACGAACCCATATAGTGGTATCATCCTTGCATCTCAACTCAAATTCTTCGAAAAAGACTGAGGCACGTTCTAACTTTTCTAAATGTTTCATCCTGGCTTCCTTCTTCATATAAAGATCATTAACATTAATTTTTTTTAGCTCGGACACATTTTCATATCCTAATATATGAGCAAGAGTTTTATTTGCTTCAATTATTTTGCCTTGAGGAGTCGAACGGTAAACTCCCACAGGTAAATGCTCAAGAAGAGCCTGATATCTTTTACCTGTTTCAATTAACTTTTCTTCAGTATTTTTATCGTCTAATACAATAGAAAACATATTAGCCGCCATTTTAAGTAAATTTTTCTCTTCTTTTTTATAATCAAGTGGTTTATAAGAAATAAAAGTTAAAATTCCATAGAGAATTTTATTAGAACCAACAACTGGAAGTGAAATGAGTGAACCAATATTAATTTTCTTTGCCTCTGAAATATCTATTCCATTAATTGAATTTTTATGTCTCATTATATTGAATACGAAAATCGACTTCTTCTTTTTCATTACAAAAATAGATATTTTTTCCACCAATTTATCTACCATTAAAGAAGATTTTTTTTGTCTTGCTAAAGAAATAAATTTAAACGTCTCTCCTTTTTCCTTATAGTAAAAAGAAATGTAATCAAGGTTAAAAATTTTTAAAAATTCAGAAATAATTTTCCTGCATATATATGATATATCAGCTGATTCAATGCATGCAGATCCTGCAACTTTACAAATTTTTTCTTCCATTTTTAACAATTTCTTAAGATATTTTCTCTCTTTTTCTAGCAATTCAATTTTTTGGATTAAATCTCTCATTTCATGCATTTTTCAATTTACTCTCCATAAGATTTTTTGCAAGTCATATTTTTTATTTTTATTCCAATAATGGTTACTTTTCGTATTTCATCTTCAGAAATTACTGGTGAACTTTTGGAATAATGTTTAAAAATGCATTTTAAAGCCTCTTTTTTCTCCTCTAAATTCTCAATAAAAAAAGCTTCTCCAAAACCAATCACACTCTCATATTTAATATCCCACTCACAGGCTAAATCCGACGATACTATGTCTTCAATTATATCTATCTCGAAGCAAACCTTTTTATTCTTTTTTAAAATTTCAATTTTTTTACCTTCAGGAGCGGAATGAATATATAAAAATCCATTTTTATATCCAAAGCATACTGGAATAATATAGGGATTACTATCTTCACATACAGCTAATCTGCAGACTAACGCTTTTTTTATAATTTCTTTAGCTTCCTTTATTTGAAAAATTCGTCTTCTCAAATTTATTTCTCAGCAGGAGCATAAAAACATCTTTTAGGAGAGATTATCTTCCCTTCTTTTTTTAATTCCTTAATTATTTGAGAAATCTCCTTGCTATCCATTCCCGTAAGCTTAGCAATATCTCCTGGTCTAAGAGGTTTTCCTGCTTTTTTCATTGTTTCAAGTATAATTTTTTGTTTGTCTGACATTTTTACCCCCTTTAATTCATTTAAAAATTTCTCCTGTTTCCTTGTACCATAATAACAAATCGAAACAATCCATGGAAATTCCCATTTTTCCGCTTAGTCTTCTCATCTTTTCTTCAATTTCAAGATATTTTTTTCTCGATAAATTCTGGGGGATAGAATCTATTATTTTAAATAACTTTAAATTTTTTAGGATGTGTCTATCTAGTATTGCCATGTTGCTACCTAATCCAATATTTCTAAGAAAATGGCTGGCTTCTTTATATCCAATTCCCTTTACATTCTTAACCAGCCATTCTCTTGCATCTATTGGATTTCGGAATTTTTCGATTTTAGACTTAATTGATAATTTCCCATTATTTAAAAATTGACTTCTTGCAGAAATAATATAAAATGCCTTTTTATTTCTAAATCGAACCATGTTTAATTCCTCAGCAATCTCATTTCTCTCACCGTTCAAAAGGAGATTTTTCTTCCTCAAAATTTCAACAGCTTTCCAGCATGATTTTGCTTTGGACTGAGGAGTAAGAATACAGAAAACTAATTCAGCAAATATTGCCTCATCCGATCCCTTCCTAACTTTTTTGAATTCTTCCAATCTCTTATTAATTTTATTTTTTATTCTTGGGTAAAGATTCTTTATTTCTTCTATATAACTGGACTCTCGACTCATTTTGGCTTAATCTCCTCCTCTATTGCCTTCAAAATCAAACGTTTAGGAGGAACTCCAGTATAGTTTTCGCCATTCTTATAAATCCTGCACCCAAATGAAGGAGGATATCCCCTCTTTTCCTTTTCTATATCTTTTCCATTAATTTTAATTGATGGAGAACCAAGAAATTCATATTTCTTTGCCTCTTCTTCAGACCCGATTTCTATCAATTCAATTTTTTCTTTTAATCCTTTTTCCTTTAATATTTCACTCAAAAGATTTAAAGCTGGTTTAAAGTGTGGACATCCCCTAACATATAATAATTGAATTTTCATTACTTACTCTTGTTTTACCTTATAAAATCTTCTTTTCCCAACTCTCAGTATCAGCTCATTTTCCACTTTTACCTTCAATGTTATATCTGTAACTCTCTCTCCATTTATATATATCCCCCCTTGCTGGATAAGTCTTTTAGCTTCTTTTTTGGAAGGAAGAATATTATTATTTACTAATAAATCAATCACATTTATTTCTTTTTCAGATACTTTTATCTCCTCCATTTTTTCAGGAAGCTCTCTATATTTAAAAACTCGGTCAAATTCTTCTGCAGCCTTTTCAGCATCCTCCTTACTCCAGAAATCAGTGATAATTAATTTCGCAAGCTCAGATTTAGCTTCTTTGGGATGCTTTTTACCTGTTCTAATATCTTCTTTTAACTTCTGAATTTCTAATTGGGATAAATCTGTAAGTAACTCGTAATAACGAAACATCAGCTCATCTGATATAGACATTATCTTCCCGTAAATTTCAGAGGGGGGTTCTGTAATTCCTATATAATTTCCGAGACTCTTGCTCATCTTTTCCACACCATCAAGTCCTTCTAAAAGGGGCATTGTAATAATCACCTGAGGCTCTTGTCCATATTCTCTCTGGATTTCCCTTCCTACAAGAAGATTAAATTTTTGATCAGTTCCTCCCATCTCAACATCTGCTTTCAATGCTACTGAATCATACGCCTGCATCAGTGGATAAAGAATTTCATGAATTGATATAGGTAAATTTTTTTTCATTCTATTTGAAAAATCATCTCTTTCAAGTATACGAGCAACCGTATATTTAGAGGCAAGACGTATAATATCAAAACTTGTAAGTTTGCCAAGCCAGCGGGAATTAAAATCAATAATTGTTTTCTTGGGATCTAATATCTTAAAAACCTGCTGTTTATATGTTTCTGCATTTTTCAGAATTTCTTCCCGAGTCATTGGAGGCCGTGTAGAAGACCTGCCAGATGGATCTCCAATAAGACCAGTGAAATCACCTATCAGGAAAATTACTTCGTGACCTAAATCTTGAAAATGCTTCATTTTTCTTATAACAACTGTGTGTCCGAGATGAATATCCGGAGCTGTTGGATCAAATCCCACTTTTACTCTTAAAGGTCTATTTTCTTTTATAGATCTTTCGAATTTCTTTAAAAGTTCATCTTCTTGAATTATCTCTACTGTTCCTTTTTTTATATATTCAAGTTGTTCTTCTGGAGGGGGAAATTTCCTTTCCATTTTCACTGCTCCTCAGATAACCGTATTACTCTCTAATATAAACCTTTCTACCTCTAACTTCAAGTTTACCCTCAAAAAACAATTTGATTGCTTCTGGATATATTTTATGTTCCTGTTCCAGAATCCTGGCTGAAAGAGTTTCTTCTGTATCATATTGAAAAACAGGAACAACCGCCTGAATTATAATAGGTCCTGCATCAACCTCCTCTGTTACAAAATGAACTGTTGCACCTGAAAACTTCACCCCGTAATCCAGAGCCTGTTTTTGAGCATGAAGACCTGGAAAGGATGGGAGTAGTGCTGGGTGAATATTCATGATTCTATTTCTATATTGGTTTACAAAATAAGGTGTTAATATTCGCATATAACCTGCAAGACACACCAAATCCACATCTCTCTTTTTCAATTCTTCCACAATTCTTTTGTCATATTCTTCTCTCGACGGGAAATCCTTTGGGTCAAGAAATAAGGTTTCAAGCCCTCTTTCCTTTGCAATTTGCAAACCTCTTGCATCCTTTTTATTGCTGAAAACCAATACAATTTCAGCATTTATCTTTCCAGCCAGTATAGCATCATGAATTGCCATGAAATTTGAACCCCTACCAGATAAAAGAACTGCTATTCTCCCTTTTTTCTTGGGGCTGGTAAAAACCTTATTTTCCATTTCTCTTTCTCCTAAATTCTAAGTATTAAGGCACAGAGCAATAAAAGCACAAAGTTTCTATTTAGTCTTTAAACTAAACTTATTCCTTTGCGCCTCTGTGCCTTTGCTCTCTTTTTATGTAAATAACTTTTCTCTCTCCCGATTTTATTTCGCCAATTATCCAGTATTTCTCCTTTTTGTCTTTTAAATGAGAAATAATTTTCTCTTTATTTATGTAATGGCAGATCAAAACCATTCCAATTCCCATATTGAAAGTTCTGAAACTCTCTTCCTGTCTAAGGCGAGCTTCCTTTACCAGAAATTTGAAAATAGGAGGGGCATCCCATGAATCTAAAAGAATTTCAGCCATTAAATTCTCTGGTAATATACGAATCAAATTATCAGTAATCCCTCCTCCTGTGATATGAGCAATTCCTGTTAGTAATCCATTTTCTATTAAATATGAGACAGCATGGAGATAACTTTTATGAACAGTGAGTAATTCTTCTGCAACTGTTCTACCTAATTCTGAAATATAACTTTCGGGTTTTAATTTTAATTTTTCAAAAAGAATTTTTCTTGCGAGTGAGTAACCATTTGTGTGAAGACCTGTTGAGGCTAATCCTATTATTAAATCTCCAGCTTTTATATCAGAGCCGTCAATAAGTTTATTCTTTTCTGCAATTCCAACAATAAAGCCAGCAAGATCATACTCTCCCACCTTATAGAAATCAGGCATCTCTGCTGTTTCCCCACCGAGTAAAAGGCAATTGTTTTCTTTACACGCGATTGCTATTCCTTTTACAATTTCCTCAACGGTCTCTGGGATTAATTTTCCCATTGCCAAATAGTCCATAAAAAATAGAGGCTTTGCACCATGAACAAGAATGTCATTTACACAATGGTTAACTAAATCCTGTCCTACCGTGTCATGTTTATTCACCATAAAGGCAACTTTAAGCTTTGTTCCAACCCCATCTACACTTGAAATTAGAACAGGATTTTTAAATTTTTCTATTGAAATTGGGAAAAACCCGCCAAAATGACCAATTTCCTCAATAGAGGAAAGCCCGATTTCTCTAATTATCTTCTTTATCCTTTTTACTGCTTCATTCCCTTTATCAATATCAACTCCTGCATCTTTATACGTAATTTTCTTTTTAACCATCTCCAACCTCTCAAAAAGTAAAGAGTAAGGAGTAAGGTGTAAGGAGTTATTTTTTTAATGATTTAATTAAGCCAGTGATCATTTTATCAATCTCATTCATTAGTGATGATAATGCTTGAAGATTGTCCTCTTTTAAATAATTTAATCTTTTAGATATTTCTAGGTGAGTATCAAGTTCACTTAGTGAGCCCTGAGCCATATGAAGAAATTGTACAAATTCTCTCTTAGTTTGTCGAGCTGCTCCTTCTCCTATATTCGAAGGTATTGATATAGCAGCTCTTCTCATTTGCTTAGCCAAACCATATGCCTCATTTTTTGGAAAAGACCTCGTTAAGTCATAAATAATCTGAACTAAGTCTATAGATTTTCGCCACACATCTAATTTTTTATGAGGCTTATCTATCATCTCATCTCTACTCCTCACTCCTCACTCTTTACTCCTCACTTAATTTAAAGTAATTTGGTATTGCCTGTTTCCAGGAAGAATAAATTTTTTCAATGGAGAGATTGATAAGTTCTTCTCCTTTTTGCTTTATTATAAATTTATCTTCTCTCACCCTGCCTATAACCTGACAGGGAATACCTCGTTTACTTGCCAGTTTCTCAATCTTATCAATATCAGATGGAGAAGCACTTATTATAATTCTTGACTGAGTTTCTCCAAAAAGAAGAGCAACAGGACGAATGTCATCTTCAAGACTTACTTCAATCCCTAATTTCTTCTCACTCATGAAACAACATTCAGCCAGGCAAACAGCAAGTCCACCCTCCGAAACATCATGAGCAGAATTAATGAGTCTTTTATCTATTAATTCAAAACAAAAATCCTGAATTTGCTTTTCAAATTCAAGATTAATCTCAGGAGGTATTCCTCTTTCCTGACTGAATATGGTTTTTAAATACTCTGTGCCTCCAATTTCCTCATTATTTTTTCCAAGAAGAAGAATATAGTCTCCTTTTTCCTTGAAACCAGGAGACATAATTTTTGAAATATCTTCAATTAAACCCACTATTCCCAAAACAGGAGTAGGATAAACAGCAGAACCCATTGTTTCATTGTAAAAACTCACATTTCCTCCAGTAACAGGAATTCCAAAGAATCGACATGCTTCTCCCATTCCCTCCACTACCTCTTTAAACTGCCACATAATTTCCGGCTTTTCCGGATTCCCAAAGTTCAAGCAATTGGTTACTCCGAGTGGTTTTGCACCTACACATGCTAAATTGCGACAAGCTTCAGCAACTGCAATTTTAGCTCCTACCTTAGGATTTAAATATGTATAAAGAGAATTTCCATCAACTGTTCCTGCTAATGCCTTTTTTGTCCCTTTTATCCTCAAAACAGTGGCATCTGCTCCTGGTAAAAGAACTGTATTGATCTGAACCATATGGTCATATTGTCTGAAAATCCATTCTTTATCAGCAATTGTGGGAGATGAAAGTAGCTTTAAAAATGTTGTATTTAAATCATTTGGTACCTCAGGAATTTCTAGATAATTTACTTCTCTTAGATAAGAGGGCTGTTTCACTGGTCTCCTGTAAACAGGACAATCTCTTACAATCCCCCTTACAGGGATGTCAACAACTACCCTTCCCTTTTCTTTTACTATTAATCTTCCCGTATCAGTCACCCTACCAATTGTTATTGCATCAAGGTCCCATTTCTTGAAAATCTTTTTTACTTCTTCTTCCTTATCAGCCTTAGCAACTAAAAGCATTCTTTCCTGAGACTCTGAGAGCATTATTTCATAGGAATTCATTCCCTCTTCCCTTTTAGGAACTAAATCAAGGTCAATTTCAATTCCTGAATTTGCTTTGTCCGCCATTTCAGATGTGGAACAGGTAAGTCCAGCAGCTCCCATATCCTGTATCCCAACTATTAAATCTTTTTTCATTACTTCAAGGCATGCTTCAAGAAGCAATTTTTCCTTAAAAGGGTCCCCTACCTGAACATTTGGCCTTTTTTCCTCTAGATCCTCATCAAACTCTGCTGAAGCCATGGTTGCTCCATGAATTCCATCCCTTCCTGTCTTAGCTCCTACATAAAGGACAGGATTTCCCTTTCCTTTTGCTCTTGCATAAAATATTCTATTTTTTGGAGCAATCCCTATACAACACACATTAACCAAAGGATTTTGGGAATAACACTGATTAAAATAAGTTTCTCCTCCAACAGTAGGCACTCCAATGGAGTTTCCATAGCCAGCTATTCCAGAAATTACACCTTCCATGATGACTCTATTTTTTGGATTATCCAAAGGCCCGAATCTCAGAGAATCAAGAACAGCAATTGGGCGGGCTCCCATAGTAAAAATATCTCTTAAAATTCCACCCACTCCAGTTGCTGCTCCCTGATACGGTTCTATATAAGATGGGTGATTATGCGATTCTATTTTAAACACAACAGCTAAACCATCACCTATATCAATCACACCAGCATTTTCTCCAGGACCTTGAATGACATGCTTTCCAGTTGTGGGAAGATTCTTTAAATATATTTTTGAGCTCTTATAACTGCAATGTTCTGACCACATAACAGAAAATATTCCAAGTTCGGTTAGATTCGGCTCTCTGCCAAGGATATCCACAATTCCCCTGTATTCCTCTTCTGTTAAATTATGTTGTTCGAGAATTCTCTTGTCCATTTTATTTTATCCATGAATTAATCATTGATTTGAAAATATACTGCCCATCTTCGCTTCCTAAAATCTTTTCTGATGCTCTTTCTGGATGTGGCATAAGCCCCATTACATTTCCCTTTTCATTTATTATTCCCGCAATATTCTCCATTGAACCATTAACATTCGCTTCTTCGGTAATTTCACCCTTCGAGGTAGAATAGCGCAAAACTATCTGATTATTTCTCTTTAATTTCTCCATTATTTCTGGTGGAGCATAATAATTTCCATCAAAATGGGCTATAGGGATTTTTAACACCTGATGTTTTTTGCACAATTTAGTGAAAGGAGTGTCTGGATTTTCTACTCTGAGATAAACAAACTGACATAAAAATTTAAGATTCTTATTTCTCAACATAGCACCAGGTAAAAGACCCATCTCAAGAAGAATCTGAAAACCATTGCAAATGCCGAGGACAAGTCCACCCTTCAGTGCAAATTCCTTAACTTCCCGCATAAGGGGTGAGAATTTTGCTATTGCACCTGTTCTGAGATAATCACCATAGGAAAATCCTCCTGGCAGGATAATTGCATCAACTCCTTTTAAATCGTGGTCTTTATGCCATAAAAAAATCGTATCCTGATTGAGCACTTCCTTGAGTACATAATAAGTGTCATAATCACAATTTGAACCTGGGAATATTACAACACCGAATTTCATATTTTTCTTATTTTTCAATGATTTCCCAGTGAAATTTTTCAATTACTGGATTTGCTAAAACTTTATCTGCAATTTCTTGTAAATATTTCCTTGCATCCTCCACACTAATACCATCTATCTCGATATCAAAAACCTTTCCCTGTCTTACATCCTTTATAAATTTGTAACCGAGACTATGGAGGGCATTTTTAATTGTTAATCCCTGCGGGTCTAAAACTTCATCCTTGAAAGAAACAATTACTCTTGCTTTCATTCTGATAATACCCTTTTAAAAATATAATCTATTTTTTCAAGATAAGGCTCTAAACTAAAACAATCTTCAATTTCCTTTTCAGATAAATACTGAATTATTTCCTTATCCTGTTTAACTAATTCCTTAAATTCTTTTTTTTCTTCCCAAGATTTTAAACTATTTCTCTGAACCAATTCATAGGCTTTTTCTCTGCTTAGACCTTTTTCAGTAAGAGCAAGAAGGAGTCTCTGAGAAAAAATGAGTCCTTTTGTAAGAAAAATATTTTGTTTCATTCTTTCTGGATATACAATGAGATTTTTAAGAATGTCTTTCATTTCAGCGAGAAGGAAGTCAGTTAAAATAAAGGAATCAGGGAAAATTACTCTTTCAACAGAAGAATGGGAAATATCCCTTTCATGCCATAAAGCGATATTTTCAAGAGCAGATTGGACATTTGAGCGAACAATCCGAGCAAGTCCTGATATTCTTTCTGCTCTTACTGGATTTCTTTTATGAGGCATAGAGGAAGAGCCTTTCTGTCCCCGTGTAAAAGGTTCTTCAACTTCAAGAACTTCTGTCTTTTGAAGATGTCTTATTTCAACCGCAAATTTATCAAGGGAAGAGCAAAGCAGAGCTAAGGTTGAAAGCACTTCAGCATGTCTATCACGCTGGAGAACCTGAGTGGAAATCTTAGCAGGTTCGAGTCCCAATTTTTTTAGGGCTATTTCCTCCAGTCTGGGGTCTAAATGAATATAGGTCCCAACAGAGCCTGATATTCTTCCAACGCTTATAATTTTTAAAGCTCTTTCCAGACGTTCAATATGCCTTTTCATCTCTTCATACCATACAAGGAGCTTTACTCCAAAAGTTATTGGTTCAGCATGCACTCCATGAGTCCGACCAACCATAACTGTATTTTTGTATTCAAGAGCTTTCTCTTTTATGATTTCTTTAAGTTCATTCGTTTCTTTTATTATTTTCTCGAGAGATTCTTTTATAAGAAGAGAAAAAGCAGTGTCCACAACATCGTATGAGGTTAATCCAAGATGAATATATCTTGCATCTTCTCCCACCCGCTCAGCTACAGAAGTTAGAAAAGCAATTACATCATGTTTAACCACTTTTTCTATTTCATGAATTCTCTCTACTGAAAAGCTCGCTTTTTCTTTGATCTTCTTTAAAGATTCAGAAGGAATTTTACCCAATTCACACCATGCTTCACACACAGCAATCTCAACATCAAGCCATTTCTGATATTTGTTTTCTTCTTCCCATATCCCCCCCATTTCAGGTCGTGTATATCTTTTAATCATTTTTATAATTTCTCCACTAAAATCAAGGTTAAAATATATCAGTAAGAAGAAACCATGTCAATTTAAATTGGAAGTGATTCAAGAAAAAATAATCAAAAATATGAAAAAGAAATTAAAAATTTTAATAAAAATAAATGAAAAAAAATTTAATTATTGCTATAATAGTGTGTCATTTTGCTATGTTTTTCAAGAGGAAGAGAAAGAAAAAAATATGCGTTATTGGTCTTGACGGAGTTCCAATATCTCTTATAAAGGATCTCACCTCAAAAGGAGTTATGCCTAATCTATCCCATATTTTGGAAAAGGGATATTTACATCAGATGACGGTTTCCCTTCCTGAAATATCTGCAGTAAGCTGGACAAATTTCATGACTGGAACAAATTCAGGCACCCATGGAATCTTTGGCTTTGTGGATGTAAAACCTTCATCCTATGAAATCTATTTTCCGTTCTTTTCAGATATTAAATCTCCCACAATATGGGACAGGCTTGAAAAAAATAACAAGAAAAGTATAGTTATAAATCAGCCCTTTACCTACCCTGCTCGTAAAATAAATGGAATACTAATTTCAGGATTTGTTGCAATTTATTTGGAAAAATCTATTTATCCTCAATCTATTAAACCATTTCTCGAAAAAATCAAATATAAAATCGATATTGATACAATGAAATCGAGGAAGGATCATGAATTTCTCTGGAAAGAACTAAATGAAACTTTAGAAACCAGGGAAAAAGCAGTGTTTCATTTCTGGGAAAAGGAGGACTGGGATTATTTTCAGGTTGTAATAACAGGGACTGATCGTTTACATCATTATTTATGGCCAGCCTATGAAAACGAAGACCATCCTTATCATAAACAATTCCTAGATTATTATCATAAAATAGATAAATTCATTGGTAGATTATATAATGCTTTTAACAAAATCTCCGGATGGGAAAAAGAAGGGGAAGGATTTTTTATTCTCTCTGACCATGGATTTACTCAAATTGAGCAAGAGGTCTATTTGAATGCATGGCTTGAGAAAAATGGCTATTTAAAATATAAAACCTCATCCCCTGAATCAGTAGCTGATATATCAGAAGAAACTGTTGCTTTTGCCCTTGACCCGAACAGAATTTATTTAAATATTGAAGGAAAATTTCCTGAAGGCTGGATAAAAGAATCCGAAAAAGAGAAAATCAGAAGGGAACTGAAAGAAAAGCTCAGTAAAATGGAAAACAATGGTAAAAAGGTAGTCAAAAATGTCTTTGAAAGCGAAGAAATTTATTCGGGTCCATATACACATTTAGGGCCTGATCTAATTGTTCTTTCCACTCCTGGCTTTGATATGAAGGGATCGGTTAAAAAGAAAGAAATTTTTGGAAGAACTGATCTTGAAGGGATGCACACCTGGCATGATGCATTCTTTTTCTCAACTGAAAAAATTGAAAAAAAATTAAATATAAGTGATTTAGCTAAAATAATTCTAAATAAGGTCAATGAAAAATGAAAAGTTTAATTAAAAAAATAATCGTTGTTTCTTCTCTTTTAATAATACTTATAAATGGCTTATATGGGTATATAGGACCCGGAGCTGGTTTTGCATTTCTCACTTCATTTCTCATACTTTTCTTAACCTTCTTTCTTGCATTATTTTCAATCTTTTCTTGGCCTTTTCGTTTCATTTTAAGAACTATAAAAGGGAAAAAAGCCTATAAAAAAGGGAAAATTGATCAGGTTGTGATTATTGGACTTGATGGACTGGATCCTGAGCTAACAGAAAAACTTATGAAAGAGGGCAAACTTCCTAATTTATTAAAAATCAAAAAGGAAGGGACTTTTACTCGTTTAAAAACCACCACCCCTGCTATTTCTCCAGTTGCATGGTCTTCTTTCATTACAGGAGTAAATCCTGGAAAGCATAATATTTTTGATTTTCTCAGCCGTGATCCGAAAACCTATTTACCAGACCTGTCCTCAGCCAGAATCGGGAAAGCAAAAAAAACGATTTCAATCGGGAAATATTCAATTCCAGTCGGTAAACCAGAAATTAAATTATTAAGGAAAAGCAAATCTTTCTGGAATATTCTCGGGGAGAAAGGAATTTTTAGCACGGTATTAAGAGTCCCCATAACCTTCCCCCCTGAAAAATTTAATGGCGTATGCCTTTCTGGAATGTGCGTCCCAGATTTAAAGGGAAGTCAAGGCACTTTTTCTTTTTATACAACAGACAAGGAAAAGGTAAAAAAATTTACCGGTGGAATTAGCTATGAACTTGAAAGAAAAGGTAATACAATCTATGGATATCTCTCAGGTCCTCTTAACACACTCCTAAGAGAAGAGGAAGAACTTCGCCTCCCTTTTACGATTCGTTTAAATGGAAATTCCAATGAAGTAGAGTTAGAAATTTCAAATGAAAAAATAAAACTTAAAAAGGGTGAGTATTCGGATTGGATAAAAGTAATTTTTCGTCCTGGGCTCGGAATAAAGGTTTATGGAATCTGCCGTTTTCTGGTAACACAGATTTCTCCTCATTTTGAAATGTATGTAACTCCAATAAATATAGACCCTGAAAAACCAGCCCTCCCTATTTCCCATCCATTTATTTATTCAATTTATCTTGCAAAACTTTTTGGTAATTTTGTGACCCTTGGTCTTGCAAATGATACATGGGCATTGAATGAAGGAATACTAGATGATGAGACTTTTCTCAAACAATGTTATTTGAATCATGAAGATTGGGAAAAAATATTATTTAATTCTCTTGATAAAATGAAAAAGGGACTCTGTGTCTGTGTTTTTGAAACAACTGACAGTATTCAGCATATGTTCTGGCGATATATGGAAAAAGACCATCCTGCATTAGGAAATAAAAAAATTAATGAGAAATATCGAAAAGAAATTGAAAATCTATATATCAGAATGGATGAATTAATTGGTAAAATAAGAAAAAAACTCGGGAAGAAAAGTATATTATTTGTAATTTCAGATCACGGCTTTAAAAGCTTTTCAAGAGGTATAAATCTTAATTCTTGGCTCTATTTAAACGGTTATTTAACTCTAAAACCGGGAAAGGAAGAAAGTGGGGAGTGGTTTCAGGATGTTGACTGGTCAAAAACGAAAGCATACGCTCTGGGTCTGGGAGGTATTTATATAAATCTAAAAGGAAGAGAGTCTAAAGGCACAGTCAATCCAGGAGAAGAAAAAGAAAAATTAAAGAAAGAACTCATTCAAAAACTTACTGGACTGAAAGATGAGGAAAAAGGAAAAATAGGGATTACAAAGGTTTACGATGCGGAAAAAATTTATAAAGGGCCCTATATTGAAAATGCTCCTGATTTAATCATTGGTTATAATCAAGGATATAGAGCCTCATGGGATTCAGTTACAGGAAAAGTGACTAAAACCATTTTTGAAGATAATACGAAAAATTGGAGCGGAGACCATTGCATAGACCCGAGTCACGTTCCTGGTGTTTTCTTTTGCACAGAAAAAATAAAAAATAAAGAGCCTGAGTTAATTGATATTGCTCCCACTGTTTTAAAACTATTTGGAGTAGATATTCCTTCATTTATTGATGGTAAAGCTCTGATTGAATGATAAATACTATGATAGTATTATAATAGATTTGGAGATAGGAAATGGATGAATTAAGTAGAAGAGACTTTCTTAAAATAGGACTGATAGGCAGTGCATTTCTCGCAGTTAATACCTCTGGAGATTTTGTGAGAAAAATTTTCGGAAAACAGGCGACTACAAAAAAGATTATTGTTCTTGGTTTCGACGGTATGGATCCGAAAATAACTAAGAGATTAATAGATGAGGGTAAACTTCCTTATTTTAAGAAATTAATGGAAATAGGAGATTTTCGACCTTTAAGGACTAGTATCCCTCCGCAGAGTCCTGTGGCATGGTCAAATTTTATAACCGGAACGGATCCAGGTGGACATGCAATATTTGATTTTATTCATCGCGACCCTAAAAACTATCTTCCTTACTTATCTACTTCAGTCACCGAGCCTCCAAAACATAACATAACCATTGGAAATTATGTATTACCTTTATCCGGGGGAGAAGTCCGTCTTCTGAGAAAAGGAAAAGCTTTCTGGCAGATTCTCGAAGAATACGATATTCCTGCTACAATTTACAAAATACCTTCGAACTTCCCTCCAGCAGAAACAAAACAGAGAACTCTTTCTGGAATGGGAACACCTGATATATTGGGAACATATGGAATCTTTTCATATTATACAGATCGGCCAATAAAACTTCAGGAAGATATTGGAGGTGGTGAAATCTATCCTGTCGAAGTAGTAAATAATAAGGTTCATGCTCAATTAATTGGTCCAACAAACACTTTTAAAAAAGATAAACCAAAATCAAAAATAGATTTTACCATTTATCTTGACCCGGAATTCCCTGTTGCAAAAATCGTGATACAGGGCAAAGAAATAATACTCAATGAGGGAGAATGGAGTGACTGGATAAAGGTAAAATTCGACATGATTCCAACCCAGAGTGTGAGTGGAATTTGTAAATTCTATTTGAAAGAAGTTCGACCTTATTTTAAACTCTATGTTACTCCAATAAATATTGATCCATCTGACCCTGCATTACCAATTTCGACTCCTGAAAATTATTGTAAGGAGCTTTATGAAAAATTTGGTTATTACTGGACAAAAGGTTTACCAGCGGACACTAAAGCACTGGACCACGGGGTGCTGGATGAGGGAGAATTTTTAGAACAGGATGATGGAATCCTTCAAGAAAGACTCAGAGTATATGACTATGAATTAAATCGCTTTGAATCTGGAGTCCTTTTTTTCTATATCTCAAGCACTGACCAGCGGCAACACATGTTTTGGCGCTTAATTGATAAGAATCATCCATCATATGATGAAAAATTAGCTCTCAAATATGGAAAAACAATTGAAAATATCTATATTGAAATGGATAAAATCCTTGCAGAAACATTTAAGAAACTGGATAAGGATACTATCCTCTTTGTAATGTCAGACCATGGATTTAGCTCATTTAGGCGCTCCTTTAATTTAAATACCTGGTTGAAGGAAAATGGATATTTAAAATTAATAAATCCATGGAGGCAGGGAGAGTATGAATTTCATTTAAATACAGACTGGTCAAGAACAAAGGCATATGCTCTTGGTTTGAATAGCTTATTCATTAATTTAAGGGGGAGAGAAAAAGAAGGTATAGTATCTCCAGGAGCTGAAGCAGATAATTTGGCGGAAGAAATTGCTCGGAAACTTAAGGAAGTAAAAGACCCTGAAACAGGAGAGAGAGTAATTTATGAAGCATATATTACAAAAAAGTGGTATAAGGGTCCATATATCAATGAAGCTCCTGACATAATTGTTGGTTATAATAAGGGTTATCGTTCTTCTTGGCAAACAGCTCTTGGGAAAATTCCAAGAAAACTCTTTGACATAAATAAAGGAAAATGGAGTGGAGATCACTGTATGGCATCTGAGTTGATACCAGGAATCTTGTTCACAAATAAAAAAATTCAGAAAAAAAATGTAAGTCTCTATGATTTAGCGCCAACTATATTAAAAATATTTGGGATTAAGAAACCCAATGAAATGTCAGGAAATCCTATATTTTAGAAAATGAAAAATGGAGGTTTTAAATGCCTAAGATAAAAATTGATAAGGAATTATACAAAAAAATTAAAAAATATGCAGAAATTGCAGGCTACTCTTCAGTTGAAGAATTTGTAAATCATGCACTGGAAAAGGAAATTTCTAAACTTGAAGAATCAGAATCTGAGGAAGAAATTAAGAAAAAACTAAAGGGACTTGGTTATATCTCATAAAGAAATTATAGAAAGGGAATAATGATGTGGATATTCAACAAATTTTTTGGAAAAATATTTGAATTCATATTCTATCCCTTTAAATCTCTTTCTCCTTGGTACAATATGATATTAATATCACTCCTTACAGGAATTTTTATGCTTATTGTTTTTAAATATGCTTCGAATCAAGAGGGTATAAAAAAAGTTAAAAACAAGATAAAAGCCTACCTTCTGGAAATAAGATTGTTTAAAGATAACTTGAACTTGATGCTTAAAGCTCAGGGAAATATTTTGCGATACAATTTAACATATATGAAATACTCCCTTAAACCAATGTTGTTTATGATAATTCCATTAATCTTGATTATTCTCCAGCTTGACCTCTGGTTCAGTCATAATCCACTTCCCCCTAGAAAACCGGCTATTGTTAAACTCTTTCTAAAGCCTGAAATTTCTCCTCTCGAGACATCCATAAATCTAATCACTCCTCCTGAAATTAAAGTAGAAACCCCTCCACTCCGAATTATTGATGAAAGACAAATAAACTGGAGAATAAGACCTTTAAAAAAAGGTAAATTCATCTTAAAATTTCAGGCTTCTAATGACTCAACGGTGGAGAAAGAAATAATAGTTGATTCAGAAAAATTTGCTCGGATTTCTTATAAAAAAGTAACCGGTAATTTCTGGAAAGAATTGAGATTTCCGGGTGAAGCCCCTTTGCCCTCAAATTCATTGATAGAATCCATAGAAATTAGATATCCTCCTGCGCGGTTAAATTTTTTGGGTTTAAAAATTCACTGGTTAATAGCTTTCTTCATTCTTTCGATTCTTTTTGGATTTTCGTTGAAAAGATTCTTAAAAGTTGAAATTTAACTTTCCATTAGTAAGGAAATATTTTACTTTCTTCTTTTTATTGAATTTAATATTCTCTTTACTTTTTCTTTCTCTCCCCCGAGATATAAATATTTCTCAAAATAATAAATCGCTTTCTTATGATTATTCTTAGAGAAGTATATCTTTCCAAGTTCATAATAAGGTTCTGGGTCTCCTGGCTCTAATTTAATTGCCTCCTCAAATTCCTTCAATGCTTTATCTGGTAAATTTCTGTCAAGATACAACCATCCCAAAGATTTATGTGCCCGAAATGCAACTGGATATTTAAATACAAGTAAAGATACTCGAAGATAGCTTCTTGAAATCTCCTCTCTCTTTTCTGTTCTTTTCACCCCTTTCTCATACTTAATTGCTTTTTTCCACTCTTCTTCTGCTTTTCTCCAGTCATTTAATGCTGAATATACACATCCTAAATTGTAATGACCTATTGGGTCTTTTGGGTCAATCTCTAAAATTTTTTTAAATGCTAAAAGTGCTCTTGAATAGTCTTTAATTTTAAAATATATGTTTCCTAAAAGATTATAATCCTCGGGAAAATAATTTCCTTCTTTTAATGCTACTTCGAAATTCCATTGGGAGATAGGTATATTTGACTCAACATGAATATTTATACTCATTTTTAAAAGTTCATTCCTTTCTTTTTTACTCAAATTATCAGGCAACCTTGTATAAAAATTTTTTCTCCTTAGTGCAATAAGAGCATGTTTTTCAGCATTTTTATAATCATTAAGCCAGAAATAAACCCATCCTATATTATAATTTACAATCGGACACTGGGGATAAATCTTCAATGCATTCTTAAATCTTTTCATTGCTTCTTTAAATTTTCCTTTTTCAATAAATTCAAGAGCCAAATTATTTATATTTTCCCTTACATAAGTAATATCATTATGGAATTTATATTTGTATTCTATGTCTGGATTATCTATGAATTCTCTACTCAGATTTATTATATCGGGACAAGAACTTGACGATTCCTCTTTCTTTGAATTATTAAGTTTTTTTAAAGCACACTCTAAATAATATTTGACTTCTTTATTTTCTGGTTCGAAATAAAGAATTCTTCGGAAGTATTCTTCTGCTTCTCTAAAATTACTAATATTGTAATTAATAGCCCCTAAACTAAAAAGTGAATCTTTAAATTTTGGAGATAGATCCAAAGTTAATTTAAAAAAGTCAATGGCCCTTCGCATAAATATGCTATTGACCTCACCTTTTGACTTTTCAAAATATCTTAATCCAATTACATAAAGATATTCAGGTCCCCAGTATTTAAATGAATCTGTTGCCTTAGCTAATAATGAACTCACTTTTTGATTTTCAAATAATGCTGGGTGAATTTTAATCAACCCAGATTCTATTTCAACTCCATCATTGAAAAATTTTAACTGATTAATATACATATCCAGTAATTGAACATAACATTGTATTCTGTCAAACCCTTTCTTTAAGGCTCTCCTGAAATAAATTTCTGCTTTCATATAGTCTTTATTTCTTTTATAATGCATACCGAGAATAAAACACCCTAAACCGCCTATATTTAAATTATTTCCAGTTTTTTGAAAAAAAACACTAACTTCATCCAATTTATTAAGTTTATATAATAGATAAATTAAAAAATCATATGCATCTTCATTCTCTGGAAATAATTCCAGTTCTTCCTTTAAAAATTTAAAGCTTTGCTCTATTTTCCCCAATTGATAATATGCATAAGCTATTTTTTTCCTAATATCTTTTTGTAAGGGATTTCCTGATAAGGCCTTGAGATAATTAATAATTGCTGACTCATATTCCATCATATCAAGTAACAAATCTGCTTTCTTGAGGAGGTCCTTGTTTTCAGTGAGAGAAAAAGAACAAAATAAAAAAATTAAAATTATCATAGATATTAATTTTCTCATTCTTTCAATTTCCCTTATTCTTTTTTAATCTCTGGACTTTTTCTTGAATTTCTTCCTGGGAAGGATTTATCTCTAAGGATTTCTCCCATGCCCTGAGTGCTTCTTCAATATTTCCTAAAGCATAATAACATTCTCCAATTGAATTTAAAATCCGATAATTTACTCCCTCATGTGATATGAATTTCTGATAATAGAATATTGCTTGCTCATATCCTCCTAATTCCTGTAAAGCTCTTCCTAAAATTGTATAAATTCTATAATTTTTTACTTCTCCTTCAAGAAAAGGTGTAAGTATCTCTTTTATTTTTCTGTATTCTTTTTTTATAAAAAGAACCTGTGAGTAAGCCAAAGCAAAATCAAGAGACTCGGGATTTTTCTCATATGCTTCTTTTAATTTCTGATAAGCTTTCTCAATCTCTCCCTTATTAAATAATTGTGTTCCTAAAATGTATGAATAAACCGCATCTCCTGAAGGAGGGCCTTTCTTTGAATATATCCATGCTCTTGGAAAAGGCTTCTCTGTAATTATGAAATCTTCTTTCTCTGAAAGTATCTCTTTTTTATTCTCATCTAAAATGGAAACTTTTAATGTATATTTTCCTGATTTAAATCCAGAAAGAGAAAATTCCTCTATGAAATTCTCTGGATTCTTGTAATCCTTTATTCCTTTTGCTCGTGCATATACTTTCTCCTTTCCTTTGTAAATTGTGTATTTAATCTTTCCTTGTTCTGTTAAATTTTTAATATTATATACCTGAAAATAAACATATTAAGTTTCTTTTCGATGAAATTTATTATCTATGCTCAGGTAAATTCTTATATTCTCTATTTTAAAGGCTCTTCTCAATGGTTCCTGGTCTTCACTTATTTTATAGGCTAAAAGTAATGAACTCATCTGTGGAGTGTCCAAAGGTTCAGGAACTGTGATTTCTCTCTCAAAGGAAGTGAATTCCTTTGAAACTAAGTTTTCAAAAAGGAGATTGAATTTATAATTTCCTGGAATTAATGGAAAACTATCTTCTATGTTCATTGGTCTCAGTTTTGCATATTTTATCTCCTTCTTTGTCAATTCAATTGGATAGAATTTGTTATACTGAAATACAGTTCTTCCTCTTAAATCCGTTACTCTTACTGAAATTTTAATGTTTGAATAGTATTTATTCTTATAAGCATCAACTGAAAGGCTATCTGGTTGAATTGCATAGTGAATGAAGAAC
This sequence comes from Candidatus Aminicenantes bacterium JdFR-78, assembly GCA_002010665.1. GTDB lineage: Bacteria > Acidobacteriota > Aminicenantia > JdFR-78 > JdFR-78 > JdFR-78. The sequence goes on along the minus strand of MTON01000028.1, from coordinate 23,316 downwards.
ACTCCGTTCTCATCACAATAAGTTTTTATAAGATTTTTATTTCCAATATAGTGAACTGAATAACTAACTTCTACTAAGCCCTTATGTTTCAGAAATTCATAAGCATAACCATCATCTACTTTTTCCTGTGGATAAATTTCAATTTGACTTAACAATTTATCAGATTCAAGAGGATGTCTCCCAGAATCACCTGGAATTAGCGATTGTGCAGCTTCCGTCAATTCATAGGAGACCATTGATAAAAGCGTTAAAGCCCATCTTGTTCTGTACCATGGATCCCCAAGTGAAGCTTCATGAGACGTTTCCGGTAATAAACTTTTTGGTCCATCTCTTAATGGACTGTAAAGTACATAATTTCCTGTCCAAAACCTTTTATAAAATATGACATAGAAAAAGGGTGCAAGATCTTTTCCTCCTTGATAGAACCAAAGTTCTACTGGGTATATTCGGGGATCTGAGAAGGTTTGTCTAAATATTGGTTCGCCAAGAATAATATAAACCCTTCCTCTGTCTGTCTTCCAGCCTGGTATCGATGTCCCTCTCCCAAACCATTTATTCGCATATTCAATTCTTCTGTAATGCTCCATCTTAAATTCATTCCTGGGCGTTCCTGGCGTGGGGTCTCTCTGACGCCAGAACTCCTTTATAAATCTATCTCTCTGGGCATCTGTTTCTAATTGATAAAAAACTTCCCTCTCCTTTGGTGTTATAATATAAACTACTTCTTCTTCAATCCATTTTTTATATTTGGGAGGTAGCTCCGTCTTTTTCTTTGAATAAAGCAAAAATGGAGATAGCAATAAGGGAATTAACAATATGCCTGAAATTGAGAAAAATTTTTTCCTCATTTCAACCCGCCCTTAAAACAAATATAAGAGGATAAATTCAGAAAATTGTCACAAAAATGTAAAAAAATTGTAAAAATTTTGTAAAAGTGTTACTTGCAGGTCAATTCCAACTCAATTTTTTTGTCAAGCTGAGGTGGAAGGAGAGGTAATTTTTTAGGAGAATATCTTTCAACTGGAATTTTTACCCCCACCTGTTCAAAAAACTCTTGAGCTTTTTCTTTATCTCCCAAGTGAAAATAGGCTCTTCCCATATTTATCAAAACATCTTTCTCTTCTGAATATTTATCAAGTATTTCTGAAAAAATATTAATTGCTTCCTGATAATTTCCTTTATTATACGAAATAATTCCAAGATTCTTCTTAGCTGAAATGTAATCTGGATTTAAGGATAAAATCTTTTCATAACAACCAACTGCCTCATCTAATTTACCTGTTTTTGAATAGATATATCCTTTTATAAACAAGATATCCTCATCTTCCTCCACTGATTTTAAAATAGAATCCAATTCTTTTTTTGCCTTATCAAATTTTTTTTCTTTAATTGCTAAATCAATTAATTGCAATTTTACCTCAGTTTCATTGTATCCTTCTTTCATTGCTTCCTTTAATTTCTTCTCAGCTTCTTTAAATTCACCTTTTTCCTTAAGAACAATCCCGTAACAGAAATTAAATAATCCTTTGTTTTCAGGAGAAAATACTCCTCTATCTTTTCTCTCCATACCCATACTGAGGAAAATCCTTTGGTCTCCAAAACTTCGAGCAGAACCTGTCATTTTTTTCAATTCTTTCTCAATTTTTTCTAATTCTTTGAGAGCTAAATCTTTCTCATTTTTTAAATAATAAGATATACCAAGATATAGCCGTAGATCATGATTCCACGGTCTTATTTTCAAATCTCTCTCTAAAATTTTAATAGCATCATCAATCTTTCCTTCATTTATAAAACGACACGCGGATTTTAAAATCGGATCATCCATTTGAGCATAAGTAGTGGATAAAAAGATGAAAAGAACACTGAAAAATATAAAAATCTTTTTCATTTTCCCCTCCTGAAAAGAACTTATTTTTTAATCATTTTTTCAAGAGTTGCAATTATATTTTTTGCTTGTTGACTTTGAGAAGAGTCTGGAGGAGAAAGTTCAACAAATTTTTTGAGGACTTCTATTGCTTTTTCAAAATTCCCTTTATTTATATAGGCTAAACCTAATTTATAATAAGGCTGAGGCCAATCAGATTTAATCTTAATAGCTAATTCATAATATTTTATTGCTTCATCAATATTTTGATGAGCAAAATACATTTCTCCAACATTATATGCTAATGCTTCATCCTCAGGAGATATTTCTAAAGCCTTGGTAAAATAATTCCGAGCAGACTCAAAATCACCTTTTTTTATAGCAATCTCACCAAGCCCAGTAAAAGCTCTAAGAGAAGTCTGAGGATCTGAACTGTAATCTTGAAAGCTTTCTTTTATTTTATTAAGAACAAATTGAAATTCTTCTTCCGCTTTATCAAGGTCGCCTTTCTTCAAATAACAGGATCCAATATTTAAATGAATCTGATAAATTTCAGGGTTTTTTGAAAGAAAATCTTGAAAAACTTGAAGCGCTTCATCATATTTTCCCTCTTCTATAAGTTTATTTCCACGATCTATCTTCTCAAATGATTCCTTATCAGCCATTAAAGCAGCATATCCAGTCAATTTTTTAAGAGTAAAAGTTATAGGGGGATTTTTTCTTAACTGTCTCACATACATTTCAATATAGGAACTGGTATAACCTTTTTTAGAAGCAGTTATTCTCCAATAACCTGTTCCTAAACCACCAATTGCAAAATGCCCCTTTTTATCTGAGTAAGTCTGTAATTTTGTGCCTTTATACCTTAAGCTTTCAGCTACAATTAAAACACCTTCGATTGGATTTCCTTTCTCATCTTTTACTTCTCCACTGATTCTTCCTTTCCCCAGACCAGCCTGTGAATATGTATAAGGAGAGAAAATCAATAATAATATAGAAAGGAGAATAATAAAACTTAATTTCTTGAATTCAAATATCATTATTGCTCCTCCCTTCATTTTTTAAATTTTATGATAAAGTAATTTCTTTACCTCCTGATCTCCTGAAATATTTCTTAAACTTATATAAAAAGAATAGATTCCCTTTCCAAACCAGTATTTTATTGGTATTTCCAAAACCCAACTTTCTTGTTTTCTCTTGTCAAATTCTCTCTTGGTAAGAATTAACTCATAATCTTTAAGAAAACTCCAAATTTTATTATTTTTTTCATCCTTCACTTCAATAAGAAGATTTAGCTTTGCTTTATAATAATTGTCCTCTACCATATAAATTATTTTCTCGTAAGGCATTTCAATACGGATCAAAAGATTAGAATTAAGTTCTTTATTTTTCTGAGGAATAAATTGCCAGTTGAAATCAAAAAGGGCCTTCCGCATCTGTTGCTGAATTCTAATTGCTTCTTCTTTATTATATTCATGAAGAAACCAGAGATTCGGACCAATAAAAGTAGGTATTTTTCCTGCTATTACTTCTTCAATATTAGTGGCTAATTTATAATCTCCTGTCCCATATTCATCCACAAAAACAAGTCTAACAATATGGGGCCTCTGAAAGGAAGAAAACAAATTATAATAAACCCATATTTCTGTAGGTTTTTCACCTCTTGCATACCTTTCACTTTCTACCATTTGCTGAGGATCTACATAGGCATCAATAGGTCTTCCGCCCATTGGATTTGTTATTCTCTCATCTGGAGGACCAAATAGAATATAAATTCTCCCTCTATCCTGAAGCCAGCCTGGACGGGCACCTCTGAAAAGTTGATTTGCTTCTTCAATCCGCCTAAAATAAGTCTCCTTAAATTCATTCTTCAGTGTTCCTGGAGTCGGGTCTCTTCTTGCCCAGAAATCTTCTATGAATTTTGGCCTTTCCGATGGAGGTAATTCCTTGAAAATTTTCTCTTCCTCTGAAGTTATAATATATCTGACAGTTGATAAAAATTCTTTGCTTTTTGGATCTAACTCCTCATATGTCTTGAAAGTTGCGCATCTATTCAAAATAAAAAGAACAATAAAAATTGTGAAAAATATTAAAATTTTATATCTCATTATTTTCCTCCTAAATCGTAAATTTTATATCTTTCTTTATTTCTTCTTCTCCAGTTAAATTAATAAGTTTTAGATGAAGTATATACTTCTTCTTTTCGCCTGTCTGAATTACATCCTCAAATGTAAAATCAACTTTAATTGAGTATTTATCATTTATTAAAAGTTTTAACTCGTCTTCGGTCATTGCCAAATAATAATCATTTTTATATTCAGTAAGTTTGTTTTTATTTTCATCTACTATCTCAAAGAACAGCTCTAAAGTAGTTTCTAAATTTTTATCCTTAGACTTAAACCAAATTGTTTTATATGGTATTTCAAGAATGAGTAATCCACTTACCTCTCCATCTTTTCTCTTTAATTTTTTTAAACGCCAGTTTAAATCAAAAAACGGTTTTTCAGGACGGAATCTTGCCTGTTGAATTGCCTGCGCCTTATTCAACTCATGGAGATAAACTACATTATGAGTTTCCAGGGTATAAGTACCGTTCCAAAACCAATCTACAAAAACAACGGGAAACCATCCATAATACCATATTTCAGCTGGTCTTCCAATCTCAGGATGACCCATTGGATAAGTAAATCTGCTCGTGGGGGGACCGAAAATTACATATATCCTTCCTCTATCTGTCAACCACCCCTCTCTTCCTTCTCCTCTAAAAAGTTTATTTGCCTCTTCTATTCTTTTATAATATTCTTCTTTAAACTCATTAACCTCTGTTGTAGGATCCGGATCTCTTCTTTTCCAGAATTCTTCTATGAATTTTTTTCTTTCTTCAGGAGGTAATTCAAGGAATATTTTTCTCTCTTCTCCTGTAATTATATATCTTACCTCGGATAGAAACTTTTTTTCTTCTGGATTCAATTTTCTTTCTAATTTGTACAGCCTACATGATATGATAAGAAGAAATAAGAAAAAAAATAAAATTTTTAAACTATTTTTTAAATTCATTCTTTTCCCTTTCTATAGAATTAATTTTATCTCTTATTTCCTTTTGATTTGGATTTAATTCAAGAGATTTCTTCCATGCTTTTATTGTTTCTTCAATATTCCCAATACTGTAGTAGCATTCACCAATTGAATTTAACAGATGAATATTTAAACCAAAGTGTGATATTGCTTCTTCATAGACTGAAATCGCCTTGTTATATTCTCCCAGCATCTGATGAGCTTTTCCAAGAAGATAATATAATTCAAAATTAGCTTTTTCATTGTTTTTTAAAGGCAATAATATTTGTCTAACTTTTTTAAATTCTTTTAAAATAGAATAGACCTTTGCTAAACTTAATGCATAATCTATTGATTTTGGGTCTTTTTTGAAAGCCTCTTCAAAATATTTCTTAGCTATCTCAAATTTTCCCATATTGAACCATTGACTTCCCAAAATATAAAGATAAACAGAGCTATTTGAAGAAGGCATTACCTTTGTATATATCCAGGGGCGGGGTAAACTTGCCATAGGAGATAGATCAAATTCCTCAAATTCTGATAATATTTCCTGTTGTGAGGCATTCAAAAGAGAAACTTTTATTCTGTAATGGGCGGGAGCAAAATCTTTTAGATCAAATTCACGAATAAAATTCATACTTTCCGAATAGTTTTTTAATTCATCTGTATAAGTCTGATATTCTTCATTCCCTCTATAAAATGTGTACTTTAATATACCTTGTTTTTTCAATTCAGGAGTTAATCCAAATATTTGGAAGAAAATATAAAGGGTGTCTGAAGTGGAAAATGTATTGTCAGGGACACAGTAGAAAACTTTATTACTGAAATTGAATGGTTTATTAACGGATTTATTTAAAGGTTCAATCTTATATCCCAATACCAAAGGTGTCATCTGAAGCATTGATAAATCAGAGGGAATTGAAATTTCCTCCTCCACTGAAGTAAATTCCTTAGAAACTGTATTTTTTAGCAGAATTGAGAGTTTATAATTCCCGGGAACAAGGGGAATCATATCATAAATATTAAATGGAATATTTTTTATTTTAGTAAGCTGGTCTTCAGAAAACTGGAAAGAAATGTTTTTTTCATACTGAAATACAACCTTTCCTTTTAAATCAGTAATTTTTCCGTTAAGTTTTAAATTTGAATAATATTTAGATTCATAACTACCTACTGAGAGTCTTTCTGGCTGAATTATATAATAAATAAAGAATAACCCATTGGGATCTCTGTAATATTTTATTAATGACCGATTATCAATGTAATTAGCAGTATATTCCACTTCAACTATATCTTTGAACTTTAAAAGTTTTTCAGCATATTTATCATCCACCAGTCTTTGTGGAAGTAAATTAATATTTTGTATTAAAATTTCTGATGCTAATGAAGGTCTTCCATATATGGATTCCTCTCCAGGGATTAAAGAAAGTGAAACTCTTGCAAGATCAGGTTCTATTTCCTTCAATGTTTCATAAGCTTTTAAATAATCAGCTGGATCTCCCCAGTAATCCGGCATAAATGCTTGAGGCCCATCCCTTGCTGGACTATAAAGAACATACTCTCCTGTGCCACCTCTCTGAATGAATACAAGATAAAAAGCAGGAATCAAGCCCTTTTTTGTCATGCCTTGATAAAACCATATTTCAGCTGGATAAAGGTTTTGTTTTGCATCAAATCTCTGAACATCTTGAGGAGGACCTAAAATTATATAATATCTGCCCCTATCTGTTTTCCAACCAGGCTTCGGCGTTCCCCTACCAAACATGTGATTCGCATAAGCTATTCTTCTATAATGTTCCTTTTTAAATTCATTTTCGGGTGTACCTGGGGTTGGATCTCGATGTTTCCAGAAAGCTTCTATAAACAGGTCTCTCTCTTTATCTGTTTCCAGCTGAAGAAATACTTCTCTCTCTTTTGGGGTAATTATATAGACAACCTCTTCCTCAAGCCATTTTCTATATTTCGGTGGTAAATCTTTTACCGACTTTTTCTTTGCCTCTAATTGAAAAAGGAAAGAGATTACCACAAGTAAAACTAATATTGATTTCTGAAATTTTCCCATATCTCTTCTTTATAAGTTTAAACTCATTTAAAAAATAATTCAACCTCCTTCTTTTTACTTGATTTTTTAATAAAAAAAATTTTATTCTAAAAAAGAAATGAAACGAAGAGAATTTTTCGAACTTATAGGTTTAGGGACTGGTTTTACACTTTTAAAGTCTACTTCGCAAAGTTTAATAAAAGAAAGAACAACGAGTGACAAGAAAATTATAATTGGAAGTCTTGACCCCTGGATTGAGGTAAATCTTAATAATATCGAATCGAATATAGAGAAACTTAAAAAACTTGTCAAAGTTCCCTTAATGGCTGTAATAAAAGCAAATGCATATGGACATGGATTGATTGAAATTGGAAAATTCCTCGAGAGTAAAGGTATAAATTGGTTAATGGTTGGCAAATTACAGGAGGCAATTTCTCTTAGGAAAAACGGAATAAAATGTAAAATTTTAAATTTCGGGGCATTTTCGAAAATGGATTGTAAGGAAATCATTAAGTGGAATATTAGTCAATGTGTATTTACCGACGAAGTAAAAAGCTTAAATGAAATCGCAAGAAAATTGAGCAAAAAAGCAAAAGTGCACGTGCATATTGACACGGGCCTTGGAAGGGTAGGAGTCCCTTATTATAAAGCTTTGGATTTCATCAAGAAAATTTCAGTTCTTCCAAACATTGAAATTGAAGGTATTTCAACTGCTTTAACCGAAGAGTATGAATTTGACAGGGAACAGTTAAAAAGATTTGATGAAGTATGTTCATTGGCGTATAAGAATGGAATTCATTTGGGACTTAGACATGCAGCAAGTAGTGATGCAATTCTTTTACATCCTAAATCCTATTATGATATGGTAAGGCCAGGTATTACAATTTATGGATATTATCCTTCGGATAAAACTCAGATTGAAGATAAATTAAATCTTAAACCGGCTCTGAAATTAAAGGCAAAAGTTATCTATGTGAAAGAACTAATGCCTGGAGAGTCACTGTCATATCACAGAAAATTCATTGCAAAGAAAAAAGAATTAATAGCAACAATTGGCACAGGATACTCAGATGGCTACCCTCCAGCTTCTGCAAATAGAGGTTTTGTAATTATTAAAGGGGAAAAATATCCGGTAATTGCCTCTGTCACAGCAAATCACATGATGGTTAATTTGAAACATAACAAAAATATAAAAATTGGAGATGAGGTAATTCTTATAAACGATAAAAAGAAAAGCGGTTGCACAGCTTATGAAGTTGGAAAATGGTGCAATATCTCAGTTTATAAGCTGCTTATTTCACTAAACCCATTGCTACCAAGAAAATATATTTATAAAAATGAAGTCTAAAGTTTACTTTATTCAAGCAAATACAAAGGAAAACCCTGAAAGTATTTCTGGAAAGGTCAAAAAAATTTTCCTTAAAAGCGGAATTTTTAATTTGATTGAAAAGGATAGCTTTGTTGCTCTTAAAATACATTTTGGGGAAAAAGGAAATAAAGGCCATATAAAACCTGAATGGCTCAAAGATATAATCTCTTTGATCAAACAAAAAACAAACAATGCATTTTTTACTGATACGAATACACTCTATAGAGGAAACAGAGCAGATGCAATTAGTCATTTGAAAATTGCAGAAGAACACGGTTTTTCCTTAGAAAAAACAGGTATCCCGGTTATTATTGCAGACGGGCTATTTGGAAGAGATTATCAGGAAGTGGAAATCAATCAAAAGCATTTCTCAAAAGTAAAAATAGCCCGAGCTATTTATGACGCTGACTTTCTTCTTGGACTAACTCATATTACAGGTCATATACTGACAGGTTTTGGGGGAACAATTAAAAATATTGCAATGGGATGTTCTTCAAGAACAGGAAAACTGGAACAACATTGTGATGTTAAGCCCGAAATAATTTTACATAAATGTAATGCCTGTAAACTATGTATTTCTGTCTGCCCTGAAGAGGCAATTTCAATAAGGGGGGGCAAAGCTTATATTGCTATGGAAAAATGCATAGGATGTGGTGAGTGTTTAGCTGTATGCCGTCAGGGAGCAGTAAAAATCAACTGGGATGAAAGCTCTCACCGTGTCCAGGAAAAAATGGCAGAATATGCTATTGGAGTTTTGGAGCCAAAGCAAAAATTTGGATTTATCAATTTTATTCTTAAAACAACCAAAGATTGTGATTGCTTAGCAAAAGATCAGCCTGCTCTTGTGGAAGATATTGGGATATTAGCATCTAATGATCCAATAGCTATTGATATTGCATCAGTTGATCTAATAAATAAGAAAGCCGACGATGATTTATTTAAAAAAATTTACCCATCAATAAATTGGAAAGTTCAACTTGAATATGGAGCTAAAATCGGTCTCGGAAATTTAAAATATGAACTAATTGAAATTAATTAATCTTTTTATTCTTCCCATAACTCAAATTTTTTAATCAGATAAGGCTTTAATTCTTCAAAGACTTCTGCTTGATTTTCAACAACTTTTTCGACTTCTTCAAAATCTGCATTTTTAATCTCTTCACAGTAAGAAGCTGTGCGACCAAAATATAGTGGGGTTATAATATCTACAAGTCTCCTGCGATTTCGAGACCATGTTTGATAAATGAAAGCAAAGTCATAAAGGATCTTAGCCCATAAAGAGGGTGGAAAATCTACATGATTCTTTTCTTTTGATCTTCTGACTATCCTTTTCAACTGTCTGAAATTTTCCCAGTCCAAAATTTCCCTATACATTGGTTCAAAATGCTTAAAACCCTCGAAAAATTCATCATGCAACTTTTTTAAATTGACTGATGAAGTCTCTATATTTAACTTTTCCTTTTTATAATAGAATATTGGAGGATCAATTGAACCACATATCTTTTTCCATTTATTTTCATATTTGCCCATTAAATAAAATAAAGTACTTATAACATGCTGGAACATCGCTCCCAAATCAGTAGCGGGATCTTTATAATCATGAATCTTCGCTCCAAGATAAACCTGGCCCACTCTAAATCCTTCATTCAATGCAAGCGTTGTCATCCATATATCAATTCCAAATCGAGCGACATCTGTTTCCCAAACATCCTGTTCAGCGTAAAATTTAGCTAATTTTGTACTAAACCCAAAATCTCCTCCAATTGGCTGGCGAATCTTAATCCCATAGAGAGCCCTAGTCATAGGATAAACAATATTATTTGTAATTGTGCCATCATATCTATTTCTTAAGTAATATGGAGCAAGAAAATCAACTTTATCATCAAGAATTGGTTGAACAAGCCTCTTTATCCAATCAGAATTTATACTCCTCAAATCAGCATCAACAACGACACATACCTTAGCATCTAAAATCTTAGCTGTTTCAAATATAGCACGAAAAGAAGTCCCTTTCCCCGGAACACCCCTATAAATGGAGACCCTTCTTTCTATTCCATCCGGTATTTTCGCTTCATACGCCTTTTCTCTTGTATCATCAAGGGAACCTCCATCAGAAATCAAGATGCCACTTTTTAAATCTGGAAAATATTTTGCTAATCCTTCGCCAGCCACGGATACCACATGCCCTATTGTATCTTCATTATTAAAAGCTGGAATTCCTACTAAAATATCTAAATTGCCTATTCTCTCAATCCACCTACAAAGCTGTTCCCTTAATGCGGTTTCGCATTTCTTCACTTTATAAATGCCCATTTTTCACTCCTCTTAATCGTAATTTATTTCTTTTAAGAATTCATTTAACTGCTTTTTTGAGATAATTCCCTCTCTTATAATTTTTAGTCTACTCCCAGTTAAATCAATAACAGTTGATGGCCTTTTTCCTGGTGTATTTCCACCATCTACTATCAAATCAACCTCTCCATAAAATATTTTCGTAAGCTCAATTGGCGACGAGATTTCTCTTCCTCCTGAAATGTTGGCGCTGGTTGCTATTATTGGGAATCCCGTTTTTTCTATCAATCTTCTTAACCACTCAAAATCTGGAAGTCTCATACCTATTGTTCCTCCCTCTCCAATCATTTCCTCTGGAAAAATTTCTTTTGATTTAAGCACAATTGTAAGTGGACCCGGCCAAAATCTCTCTGTAATTCTATAAAATATTTCGGGAATATCGTACGCCAACTCTTCAACCTGACTTTTTTCATGTATGACAATAGGTAAAGGTTTACCGAACTCTCTTCTTTTTAAATGATAGATTCTTATTACAGCTTCACGATTGAAAGGATTCGCTCCAAGCCCATAGAAAGTCTCTGTTGGATATACAATTATTTTTCCTTCCCTAAAATTCCTTGCAATGATTTCTAATTTTTCCTCCTCTATTATTTCTGGATTTACTTTAATTATTTTTGTTGGATTTGACATGAAATCAATATTTAACCCTGATTGTATATTTTAAAATTGAATAAGATTTCTTCTTTACTGGAATAATAAATTTCAGATTATAAATATCTATTTTTTCATAAGGATAGTTTGATTTTATCACTTCCCATTCTCCGGAAACAGGTTCTCTAATCTCAACTTCTATATCTTTATTTTTTAAATTATTTATCTTAATCTCAAAAGTTGATTCATGAATTTCTTTTGAAATTTTTCTATAATCAGTCTGTTTCCGAATCGCTGAAATATCAAAAGCCTTTCCGATTCTTAACTTTATAATTTCACCTTCAGGAGTATGCTTTATTCTGTCCTCTCCGATAAAATGAAGATGTCCATCCTTATCTTCATTATATACCCGAAAAATTCCTGAAGGTAATGCTAAGCCAAGATTATTTTCCTTATTATTTTCAATGTGCAAATATACATTAATCTTTTCTTTTCTCTCTACATTAAATCTCCTTGTATAATAATACCTTTGCCCTTCCACTACATATTTTTTTCTAATCGGAATTTTATTGGCTTTAAAAAATAGAAATTGTTTGGTCTCATTATTATGAAGATCAATTAAATAAGGCAATGAATAAATATAATACTCAAAAAATTCCTCCTCTTTTATCTCTTGAGTAAATGCCTTTGAAACATATGCAGGCCGTGCTTCCAGCAAAACTCTTTCTGGCCTCAGCTTCTGTATTTCTCCTGCAATTAATTTGATACGCGCTTTTTCAAAATCTGTTCCGCTTTTATTTTCAATATTTATTAAAGCTGTTAAGTCAGTTATTTTATTTTCCTTTATGACAGCATTATAAAAAGATTTCCATGTAAGGCCCTCGGTTAAATAAGATATTTCCAGCTTCTGTTTACCTGAATAATTGTTTTTAACTTTCCATTTTAAAGCAGGAGCAAGAAGTAAATTTTTTGGCAATTCAGGAAACTCTATCCTTCCTGGAAAATCCATTACTACTCTATTATCAATTTTAAGTATTTCGCCTCCTGAAATACTCAGTAAAATTGCTTTCTGCCTTATCTCTTTCTTTGTTTCAGGGTCAACTGAAATTAGAATAACCTCCTTCCCGAGATAACTTTTAAGCAGATTTTCTCGGTTAAGTAAATTAAACTCGTATTTTTGTTCTTTAATTTTAAAAGCTTCTGGTGAACTCAATGATCTCACCGAAATTGTGGTGGGATCAATTTTGGATGGAACATCTTCAAATCTGAGAATTACATCTCCCAGGGGAATCTTTACATTTCTTATTTCCTTTATCAAACCAAGATTAAAATTATAAATTGTTAAAAACAACTTTTCTCTTGAATCAGCTTTTATTGGATAAATATTATTTTCATTCCCTTTAGCCAAATTAATTAAAAAAATAATAGTTAAAATCAAAATACTCACCTTAATTTTATAATTCATCCACTACCTCATTTATAGAATTCTTAATTATTGTAACTCAATATTATAACTTAATTTATGATATAATTGAATAGATTATGAAAAAAGCTCTTCTTTCCTTAGCAGGATTTGACCCTACTGGAGGAGCAGGAGTGCTTCTGGACTGCAAAGTGTTCGAACTGCTAGGCTTTCAGGGATTAGGAATTATTACAGCAAATACAGTGCAGAATACTCAAAAAGTTAAGAAATTTTTCTCAACTTCCTCACAATTGATAATTGAACAATTTAATACTTTGCAAGAAGACATAAAAATTGAAGGAGTAAAGGTAGGAATGATTGGTGACAAACAGAGTTATTCAGGAATTAAACATATACTTAATTCCTCTAAAAATATTCATAGAATAATCGACCCAATTTTAAAAGCTGGTTCAGGAAAATGGTTAATTAATAAAAGCGAGATAAATAATCTTTATGAAGAATTAATTCCCTTAGCTGAAATTATCACACCGAACATATTTGAAGCTTCTCTCTTAATAGATATGGAAATTAACTCAATAGACGATATGAAAAAGGCTGCTGAAAGAATATATAATAAGTGGAAAGTAAAAAGCATTATTAAAGGAGGGCATTTAAAATCAGATAAGGCAATAGATCTTGCCTTTGATGGAAAGAACTTCTTAATTTTAGAAGAGAAAAAAATCAAAAACAAAATTCACGGAACCGGATGTTTCTTTTCATCTGCTTTACTTGGATATTTATGTTTGAATAATTCATTTTTTGAAGCATGCAACTCAGCGAAAGAGCTCACTTCTCGTGCAATTAAAAAATCTATAAAAATTGGAAAAGGACAGAAAATAATTATTTTTAAATCTTTATCCAATTATTCTTAGATATTAGATTAAAATTAAATTTCCTTTTTTCCTGCTTCTTCTGCTTTAAAAATAATTCTTTGAAACATTATAGGTCCAATTATCTGATTTATGGCTATTACAGCTATTGCCAGGGTTTTAAATTGAGGTCCCCATACTGGAAAACTCTTTTCAATAATGATTGCTAACCCAAGAGCAACACCAGCCTGTGAAATAAATCCCATCCAAGATAGCCTCTTAATATTAACCTCCTCTTTTGACAATTTAGCACCCAAATATGTTCCCAAAAATTTTAAAATTGCTCGCATAGTTACCATGCTCAATGCAATTATCCAAGTTGATTTCAAAATTTCTAAATTTAATGATGCTCCTGAAATTGCGAAAAATATGACATAAATTGGAAGAGAACTTTTCTCTATGATATGAATTAATTTCTCTCCTTCTGAGGAAAAGTTCTCAGTTAAAAATCCAGCTATCATACATATTAAAAGAGGATGAAATTCAAAATGAGAGGATAACTCATAAGTAAAAAAGGCGATACTAAGAATAAAAATTGTAATTTCTTTTTTTATAAATTTAAGGTAAAAAATTATAATTAACCCCATTAAAACTCCTGTTATGATTGAACCTGACATTTCTTTTAATAAATTTAGAAGAATTGAAAAACTAAAATTTGATTTTGCTACTATTAGAAATTTCGAAAAAGAAAAAGAAAACGCAAAGAGAACTATAACTATCACATCTTTAAAAACCGTAATACTCAAAACCAGGTCAGTAAGAGGACCTTTTGCTCTGGTTTCAGTTATAATCGCAATTGTGGTAGAGGGTGATGTTGCAATTGATAATACACCAAACAATAGACCAAAGGCAAAAACATAGCTTAATTTATCAATAGGTAAAAACGTAAGAAAATCTCTGGCAAAGAAACAAAAAATTAGAAACCCACAAAGAAGAAATAAAGCCTGAAAAAGAATGATTAAAATAATTGTTTTCCTTTTCTCTTTCAGTATTGCAAGCCTTAATTCTCCTCCAGCAGTAAGTGCTATCAAGCTTAATGCAAGCCCATCAAGAAGCTGGAGACTTTTAACCTCATTGAGGTTAATTAATTTCAAAAAATAAGGACCACATATAATACCCATAACCATAAATCCAGTTATCATAGGAAGCTTTAGCTTCTTTGTAATTTTTCCAAAAAGAAAAGCCGTAATTAGAAGAAATCCTAATGCAAAGGTAGCACTTTGATTTAAATTTCCTGTTCCTGTGGAAATGGATTTCAATACATAAATTAAAACAAAAAAAACAATAATTATTAGAATACTCATCCGGCTCTCTGGGATTCCAATTTAATCAAAGATACCTTCAGGCCAATTGGTGCAAGAAATTCATTAATTAAAATTCCCAATAGGGCTACTGTTAAAAAAATATCTGTCAAGGGTAATGAATAAATCAATTTAATATTTATGGCTAAAGCTATTGCCATCCCCCCTTGAGAAAGAAAAGTCAATCCATATAATGGGGGTAGATTTATAGGAAATTTCAAGATTTTCTTTAATAATGGAAGATACAATACGCTCCCTCCGATTCTGCTTCCTACGAAAATAAAAATTAATAAAATCACTGATATGTCTATTGATATATTCCACAAAGCCCCAATTAATATCAAAAAAATTATATAAAGGGGTTTTTCAACTGATAGAAATACGGGATAAATCCTGTCATGTAATTTTGTTAACCTTGTGAGAATAAAACCAAAGAGCATGCAGATAAAAATCGGTGAAAGATTAAAAAATGAAGCAGCCCCTGATGCAAAAAAGACCATTCCGAATAATAAGGTTAAAATTTCCCTTTGATCATTAATTACTTTTGTAAGTAAATGAAATATTATACTTAAAAGGCCACAAAAAATAATAGAACCCAAAAACAATAAAAGCCCTTTTATAAAAATTTTTTCTCTAAAGAAAGGAAAATGCCAGAAAGAGGTGATGAGAGCAAACCCCCATATTCCCCAGAAATCATCTATATTATTTGAAAAAACTGCCAATCTATAATATTCACCCTTATGAGGTATCAGATTGGAAAAGAAAGGTAAAAAGGAGGATGATGAAATTGAAGCCAGGATTCCAAAAGAAATAGCCATCCCAGCAAGTATGAAGGACGAGTATGATGAATAAATCACTTTAAGAAATAGCAATGATATTAAAGTTACTGTTAAAAATAAAAACATAGAATACAAAAAACTAAACCCTAAATACTTTTTAGGAAATTGACGAAGAAACTTATTTTCAAGCTGAAATCCATACAAAAAACCAATCCATCCTAATCCTAAGTTAATTAAAGGACTCAATTGATTTAAAACCTGAGAGCTGAGAATATTCAATCCATCCTTTCCTGAGATTAAACCGAAAAGAATGTATACTGATCCGGATGAAAAAAAATAAAAAAACGGAGAAAAAACATTTCTCCGGAAAAATAATCCAATTGAACCAAGATATGAAATTAATATAAGTAAACCAAGAGCTAAAATCGCTTTCATCTTATGTTATGATTACACCTCAGGAAGAAAACCCTCAACTCTTTCAATTGGTAAAACAAAAACTATTCCCTTCCCCCTTTCCTTTAAATCCCCGAGAATTTTTTCAAGAAGTTTTATCGCAGGCTCCACTTTTTCTTCCTTAATAACTGAAAAAATTGTTTTATTATAAGACTTTGCCCCAGCAAACATAAACCTTAATCCAGCAAATATTGGCACTTCTTCCGAGAGTATATGTCCCATACCAACACTATCAATTATAGTTGCACCCGTAATTCCAATTTCAATAAATCCTTCTAGGATTTCTTCCAATTTTTCAGGTTTGTTTAAAACAATTATGAGTAATTTCATCATATTTTACCTTCCTCTTCTTCAAAAATTCTCAATACTTCCTGAACATTTGAACAGTCAATTAACTTTTTTATAATTTCAGTTTCTTTTATTAAACGCGCTATCCTAGCAAGAGCCTTGAGATGAAGTCCTGGATTTTTTTTATTTCCTAGAATTAAAAAAATTAGTTTTATCGGCTTTTTGTCAGGAGAATTAAAATCAATACCCCTTCTTGAAATCACGATAACAATTATCAAATTTTCTATTTCCTCAGAAAAACAATGAGGTATTGCAACTCCATTTCCAATAGCTGTTGATTGAATTTTTTCTCTCTCTATTAATTTTGAATATATACCCTCAACGTTTTTTATTAAACCCTTATTTTTTAAAAATCCAGCTATTCTCAATAATGCCTTTTCTTTTTCTTGTTCTTCTAAACCAATTAAAATATAATCACTTAATAAATATTTAGATAATTTCATTTCTTGTCTCCTAATATTAATCCTTTTTAGTAAACACACATTAGGCCTATTTGTCAATACCATTTCAAGTTGACATATAAAGGATTTTCAATTAAAGTAGTTATAGAGAGATAAAATGGTAAAATCAACAACTGTCCTATGTATCCGCCACCAGGGTAAAGTGGTTATGGCAGGTGATGGACAGGTAACTTTTGAAAACACAATACTAAAGAAAAGTGCAAATAAGATTCGAAGACTGTATCATAATAAAATCTTAGCAGGATTTGCAGGAACAACGTCAGATGCTTTTGCATTATTTTCTCGATTTGAAAGTAAATTAGAAGAATATAGAGGAAACTTAGCTCGTGCTTCAATTGAACTTGCAAAGGAATGGCGTTTGGATAAAGCTTTGCGAAGGCTTGAGGCACTAATGATTGTAGCAGATAAAGATAGGTCATTCCTAATTTCAGGAACAGGGGATGTGATAGAACCTGATGACGGAATTTTAGCAATTGGTTCAGGTGGTCCATATGCATTAGCAGCTGCTCGTGCATTAATTCAACATACAAATCTTTCTGCTAAAGAAATTGCTTTGACTGCAATGAAAATTGCAGCAGATATTTGCATATATACCAACCACAATATTGCAATAGAGGAGTTGTAAAAATGCCAATCTCTTTACCTGATTCACTTGAAAAATTTTCAGAAGAAAAAAAAGAAATAGACAGGGAAGCTGAACTTACTCCAAAGCAAATTGTTGCAGAGTTAGATAAATATATAGTAGGACAAAAGGAAGCAAAAAAGGCAGTAGCGATTGCTCTCCGAAATCGTTTTAGGAGAAGAAAACTTCCACCTGAACTTGCAGATGAAATCGCACCCAAAAACATCCTTATGATAGGCCCGACAGGTGTTGGTAAAACTGAAATTTCAAGAAGATTAGCGAAATTGACATCTTCACCGTTTCTTAAAGTGGAAGCAAGCAAATTCACAGAAGTTGGGTATGTTGGTCGGGATGTAGAATCAATGATTAGAGATTTAATGAATTTGGCAGTGGAAATGGTTAAATCAGAAAAACTCGAAGAAGTTAGAGAGAAAGCGGAAAGAAACGTTGAGGAAAAAATTCTTGATATTCTTCTACCCCCACCAAGAAGAAGACTTAATGATGTCCTTTCCAAGGAAGAATATGAAAGATTTCAGCAAACTCGGGAAAAATTGAGAAAACAATTAAGAGAGGGCCTCTTAGATGATAGAAAAATAGAAATTGAAGTTAAAGAGTCTGCTATCCCTCCTCTTGAAATCTATTCAGGTTCTGGTATGGAGGAAATAGGTATCCAAATTCAGGAAATAATACCCGGGTTTTTTGGAAAAAGAACTAAAAGAAGAAGAGTAAAAATTAAGGAAGCATGGGATTATCTTCTTGAAGATGAACAGAAAAAATTAATTGATATGGAAGAGGTTGTTCGACTTGCCCGCCAGAGAGTAGAACAATCAGGAATAATATTCTTGGATGAGATAGATAAAATCGCTGGTAGAGAAAGTGGTCATGGACCCGATGTAAGCAGAGAAGGTGTTCAAAGAGATCTACTTCCCATAATAGAGGGAACAACTGTAAATACAAAATATGGAATAGTTCGAACTGACCATATACTTTTTATTGGCGCAGGAGCATTTCATGTATCAAAACCTTCTGACTTGATACCAGAACTTCAGGGAAGATTTCCAATCAGGGTTGAATTAAAACCCCTAGGAAAGGAAGATTTTATAAGAATATTAGTTGAACCTGAGAATGCTTTAATCAAGCAATACAAGGCACTATTACAAACCGAAGGAATAGAAGTTGATTTTACTCCTGATGCTATTGAAGAAATAGCAGAAATTGCTGAAAAAGTTAATGAAGAAATGGAGAATATTGGGGCAAGAAGATTACATACAATAATGGAAAAAGTTATGGAAGATATATCTTTTGAAGCTCCTGATTTGCCTGAAAAGAAAATAGTAATTGATAGAAAGTATGTAAGGGAAAAATTACAGGATATATTAAAAGATCAAGATTTACAGAAATTCATATTGTAATCTTTTATGAAGAAATCACCTTTTTTATTAGTGATTTTGTTTATTTTTTTAATTAATTGCGGTAGAAAAGCTCCGCCATTACCTCCGATCATTAAAATTCCAAAAACTGTGACAGATCTTAAAGTTAAACAGATTGGCAATAACATATTTCTTTCCTGGAAAAATCCCATTAGTTACACTGATGGAAGTCCTCTTTCAAAAATTGGAAAAATTCAAATTTATATTTATGAAAAAGAAAAAAATTATAAATATTTCAAAATAAATAAAAAAGAATTCTTCAAAAAATCCAAATTAATTGAAATTAATGAAACAGAAAGTTTTATATATCCTCTTGAAAATAAAAAAATGAATGATAAAGAGTTAGTATTTGGAATTATTGTAAAGGATAACAGAAATAAAGCTTCAGAGCTATCAAAGACTGTTTCAATAAAACCAGGAATCCCCCCTCTTCCTCCAAGAAATCTATCTTTCACAGTATATGAAGACAAAATTTTGTTAAAATGGGAAAAACCGGAAAATGCTAATTTTAGAGTGGAGGGTTATAGAGTATACAGATGGGATGAAGAGAGCAAAAAACCTATGGCCCTCAATTCAAATTTATTGGAACAAACAATATTCGAGGATAAAAATTTCGTTTTTAATAAAAAATATTTTTACACTGTTAGGAGTATAGCCTATACTTTTCTAAAATATATCCCATTGCCCTATCCCTTTCTATTCTTCTCCACGCAAAAGGAAAAAAAGAGTGTCTCAGAAATTGAAAGCGAAAATTCTAATGTAGTGGAAGTAATACCTATGGATACATTTCCACCAGATCCTCCAAAGGGTCTTGTTGGAATAACTGAGGAGAGTGCAATTACTTTAATGTGGGATCCAAATAGTGAAAAAGATCTTGAAGGATATAAAGTATGGAGAAAAGGTGAAAATGAAGAAAAATTTTCTCTATTGACACCTATACCGATTTCGAGCAATAGCTTTAAGGATGACAAGGTTAAAAAGGACACAACTTACTATTACTTTGTTACAGCTATTGATAGAAGAAAAAATGAAAGTGAGAAATCAAAAATAATAGAAATTAAATTCGAAAAATAGAGGAGGAAAATGAAAATTTATCATTATCAATTCAAAGGAAAAAAATATTATGGAATATTAAAGGAAGAGAATCTTTATCCAATTGAAGGTTCAATATTCAGAAGTTTTAAGATTAGAAATGATTATATTCCTATTAGTGAAGTGAAACTTTTACCTCCTGTTAAACCCTCGAAAATAATCTGCGTGGGCCTGAATTATAGAACTCATACCTTAGAAAGTAAAAAAAGAGTTCCGGAAGAACCTTTATTATTTCTTAAGCCTCCTACTTCAATTATTGGACCAAATGAGATTATTGTCTATCCTAAAATGAGCAAAAGAATAGATTATGAAGGAGAAGTCGCTGTGGTTATAAAGAAAAAAGCATATCAGATAAAAGACGAAAAAGAAGCTTTTTCCTATATTCTTGGATATACATGCTTTAATGATGTGACTGCAAGAGATATTCAGCAAAGAGAAGGTCATAATACGAGAGCAAAATCCTTTGATACTTTTGCTCCTATAGGGCCATGTATTGCCACCGATTTGGATCCACTCAATTTAAAAATCAAAACTTTTTTAAATGGAAAATTAAGACAATCTGGAAATACAAAAAATCTTGTTTTTTCTATACCATATCTTGTAAAATTTATTTCTCACATTATGACTCTCTTACCAGGAGATATTATCTCTACAGGAACTCCATCAGGAGTTGGTCCCATGTCTCCTGGTGATAGAATTGATATCCAAATAGAGGGAATTGGGACTCTCTCAAATACTGTAATGAAAATTCATTGAAGGAGGATTTGAAAATGAAATTTTTTCTTGACACTGCAAATTTAGAACAAATAAAAGAAGCTGTTAGCTGGGGAGTAATAGAAGGAGTTACTACCAATCCAACTTTAATTTCAAAGGAGAATATGGAGTTTGAAGAATTAATTAAAAAAATATGCGAAATTGTTCCCGGGCCTGTCAGCGTAGAAGTAATCTCCCAAGAATGGAAAGGGATGGTGGAGGAGGCTAAAAAATTTGCAGAATTAGCAGAGAATGTAGTTATTAAAATACCTATGACAGTCGATGGACTTAAAGCTACCAGAGAGCTTTCAAGAAAAAATATCAAAGTAAACATGACCCTTATCTTTTCTCCATCACAGGCTCTGCTGGCAGCAAAGGCTGGTGCAAGTTTTATCTCTCCTTTTATAGGTCGTTTGGATGACATCTCTACCCCTGGCATGAATCTTATTGAGGATATAATTACAATTTTCAATAATTATATGTTTGACACAGAAATAATTGTTGCTAGCATAAGACACCCTCTCCATGTAGTTGAAGCTGCACTTTTAGGCGCACATATAGCAACAATGCCCTTTCAAGTCCTTGAAAAATTGGTAAATCATCCATTGACAAATATAGGACTTGAAAGATTTTTAAAAGACTGGGAAAAAGTCAAGAAATAATATTTTGGTTATTGGTCAATGGTTATTGGTGAAAGAGAAGACAAATTTAAATCAAATAACTAATAACTAATTTGTGAGGTAGAAAATGGGAATAGAAGAAAAAATAAAAAATTTAAGGGAAAAATTAGAGTTAGCTGAACTAGGCGGAGGTAAAGAGAGGATAGAATTTCAACATAAAAAGGGGAAGAAAACAGCACGGGAGAGAATTGAATTACTTCTTGATCCTGGAACGTTTCACGAGCTCGATAAACTCGTTGTTCATCGCTGTTATGATTTTGAAATGGATAAAAAGAGAATTTATGGAGACGGTGTTGTAACAGGATATGGAAGGATCGATGGACGACTGGTTTTTGTATTTGCACAGGATTTCACTGTATTCGGTGGAACTTTAAGTGAATCCAATGCATCTAAAATATGTAAAATTATGGATTTAGCAATGAAGGTAGGCGCTCCAGTAATAGGATTAAATGATTCAGGTGGAGCAAGAATTCAGGAAGGAGTGGGAAGCTTGGGTGGATATGCAGATATTTTTCTAAGAAACACCTTGGCCTCAGGAGTAATACCTCAAATTTCAGCTATTATGGGTCCGTGTGCTGGGGGAGCGGTTTATTCACCTGCTCTTACTGATTTTATAATTATGACAAAAGAAAAGAGTTATATGTTTATAACTGGACCGGATGTTATTAAAGCAGTCACTCATGAAGAAGTAACAATGGAAGAACTTGGAGGAGCAGAAACTCATAATACTATAAGTGGAGTTGCACATTTCGCAGCAGAGGGCGAAGAACATGTAATGGCTATAATTAAGGAACTCCTTTCCTTTATTCCAAGTAATAATATGGAGGACCCTCCATTTAAGGAAACATCAGACCCTCCTGACAGAATTGATGATAAACTTAACTATATTATTCCTGATGATCCAAATCAGCCTTATGACATGAAGGAATTAATAACTGCTGTTCTTGATGACAATTATTTCTTTGAGGTTCAGGAACATTTTGCAAAGAATATAATAATTGGATTTGGAAGATTGGGAGGAAAATCTGTTGGAATTATAGCTAATCAACCAAGTCACCTTGCTGGTGCTCTTGATATAAATGCCTCTAATAAAGCTGCAAGATTCGTCCGTTTTTGTGATGCTTTTAATATACCACTTATAACATTTGAAGATGTTCCAGGATTTCTTCCAGGGGTAAATCAGGAATATGGAGGAATAATAAAACATGGTGCTAAACTTCTTTATGCATATGCAGAAGCAACGGTTCCAAAAATAACTATTATAACTAGGAAATCGTATGGAGGAGCTTATTGTGTTATGGCGTCAAAACATATAAGAACAGATATAAATTATGCATATCCCACAGCTGAAATTGCTGTTATGGGCCCTGAAGGTGCAGTAAATATTATCTATAAAAAGGAACTCTCTCAGGTTTCAAACCCGGATGAATTCAGAAAAGAGAAATTAAGGGAATTCAGAGAAAAATTTGCTAATCCTTATATTGCAGCCCAGAAAGGTTATATTGATGAGGTGATAGAGCCAAAATATACTCGACCAAAACTAATAGCAGCTTTACAAATGCTAGAGAATAAAAGAGATGAAAATCCACCAAAGAAACATGGGAACATACCGCTTTAAATAAATATACGAATTTTAAAAAGTTCCTTCTACTTAAGATTTCTATATTTTCCTATTTCATATTTCAGAACTAGAGAGGCACTTGGTAAAGACATATTTACCACCTTGATTAACTCTAAGAATCTCTGTAATAATACCGACTTTTCTCATTACATCTTCCATCAACACCACAGGATA
>MTON01000008.1 GCA_002010665.1 Candidatus Aminicenantes bacterium JdFR-78 | reverse complement strand
CCCAGGATGTGATGGGCAGCCTCAACTCTCTTTATTAACTTTTTCCTCTCTAACTGGTAAATATGTCTATATCTATTTTGGAATATATCTGCTAACTGGTTGACAATTAAATAGAAAATGGTATAATTAGTTTTCAAAAATTGAGGGAAATTAAATGATTATAGACATTCAAAAAATTCCAGTTAAAGGTTTAAGAATAATTGAAGATTTTAATTTTGCAAGCAAAGAGCTTGTGGAGGAAGATGCAGTTTTCCTTGAACCAGTTCATGCAGAAATCGAGATTAAGAAAATCCAATCAAAAATTAAAATAAAAGGGAAAATATCCACAAAATTAAATTTAACTTGTGGAAGATGCCTTTCCCCATATCTTTATAAGGTAGATTCCTCATTTGATTTGGTATTTTTGCCCATTGAGAATTTTGAATTAAAGGAAGAATTAGAAACAGAGGATTTAGAAAAATTATTTTACTCAAATGAAGAGATTGATTTAAGTGAAATTGTTCTAGAACAATTAAATCTTTCTTTTCCTCTAAAGCCTTTGTGTTCTGATGAGTGTGCAGGTTTGTGTCCAGTTTGTGGGCAAAGATTAAAGGATAAAAAATGTAATTGTGAAATTGATAAAGTGGATCCCCGTTTGAAACAATTAAGTCTATTTAAAAGAGGTTAAAAATGGCTCACCCGAAAAGAAGACATTCACGTTCAAGAAAAGGGAAAAGACGTGCCCACGATGCTTTAAAAATTCCAACTTTTGCATATTGTTCAAATTGTGGAACACCAAAAATTCCTCACAGAGCCTGTCCAGTGTGTGGCTTCTATAAGGACAGGCAAGTAATAGAAGGGGAAGAGGAAATTTAATTTTAAGGGAATCCCATGAAAATAGCATTAGATGCAATGGGTGGTGATTACGCTCCAAAAGCTGCGGTTGAAGGTGCAATTCAAGCTTCAGAAGAATTAAATCTGGAAATCTATCTGGTTGGAGTTGAAGAGCTTATAAAAAAGGAATTTGATAAGTGCAGAAAAAGGAATGCAAAAATTACAATAGTGGATGCACCGGAAGTAATTAAAATGGGGGAGAGCATTTTCTCCTTCCGTAAAAAAAGAAAATCCTCCATCCGAGTGGGTGCTCAGCTAGTTAAGAATGGAGAAGCAGATGCTTTTGTAAGTGCTGGTGATACTGGAGCTGTTATGTTCATATCAAAAACAATTCTCGGGGCATTAAAAGGTGTAGAAAGACCTGCCCTAGCAATACTAGTCCCTACTTTAAGAGGCTTATCCCTACTCATAGATGTTGGGGCAAATGCAGTCTGCAAACCGAGACATTTAAAGCAATTTGCCTTTATGGGTAAGGCATTTATGGAAAGTGTAATGGGAATGAAAAATCCAAAAATCGGATTAATGAGCATAGGAGAGGAAGAATCAAAAGGAAATGAGCTAATCAAAGATGCCTATTTTGAATTGAAAAATTCACCCTTAAACTTTATAGGAAATTTAGAAGGAAAGGACATTTATAAGGGGATTGCAGATGTTATAGTTTGTGATGGTTTTACAGGCAATGTGGCTCTCAAAGTTACAGAAGGTATAATCGAAGTTCTGTTTTTCATGATGAGAAGGGAGATAATGCAAAACCTTTTTTCGAAAATAGGCTATTTATTGATGAAGAGGGCATTGAAAAAATTAAAGAAAAAAATAGATTACACTGAATATGGAGGTGCCTTACTTCTTGGATTAAATGGAATATGTATTGTGGGTCATGGGCGTTCAAATTCTTATGCTATTAAAAATGCAATTAAAATGGCAAAAGAGTTTGTTAGGAATAAGGTTCAGGAGAGAATAAAACTTGAATTGTTAAATATGGATAAATATCTTCTCCAGGATTGGAGAATAATTGGAGAAAAATCATGAAATTTAAAGGAAGAGTCTCTTTAATAACAGGTGCATCCCAAGGCATTGGAGAAGAAATAGCATATTGTCTTGCAGAAGAAGGTAGTTCACTCATATTGTTTGATATTCAAAGGGAAAAACTTGAAAATGTTTCAGCTAAAATTAATGAAAATGGAGGGAAGGCAATCTTTTTTACAGTTGATATTTCTCAATTAAACAATGTGGAAGAAGCAGTTGAAAAATCTGTTAAAGAATTCGGAAAAATAGATTATTTAGTGAATAATGCTGGAATAAATCGGGATGCTCTTCTTATGAGAATGAGTGAGGATGATTGGGATAAAGTTATTGAAGTTAATCTTAAAGGAACATTTAATGTTACCAAGGCAGTAATCAGAGAAATGATAAAAAACAGATATGGAAGAATAGTTAATATATCCTCAGTCGTTGGATTAATGGGAAATGCAGGGCAGACAAATTATGCTGCATCTAAAGCTGGAATAATTGGTTTTTCAAAATCTCTTGCAAGAGAGGTTGCACCTCGGGGAATCACAGTAAATGTGATTGCGCCTGGCTATATAACAACTCCAATGACAGAGAAGCTTCCGGATAAGGTGAAACAGGCTTTTCTGGAACTGATTCCTATGAGAAGGTTCGGGACCCCTCGAGAAATAGCCGAAACCGTCAAATTTCTTCTCTCAGAGGAAGCTTCATATATCACCGGACAGGTTATCAGTGTAAATGGTGGCTTATATATGTGATGCTTCAAATATATATCTAAATATCCAATTAAAAAGTTAAAAGGAGGTAAATCAATGACTAGAGAGGAACTATTTAAAAAAGTAAAGGAGATAGTTGCGGAAAAATTGAATGTAAGCGAAAATCAAATTACAGAAGATGCTTCTTTCATTGATGACCTTGGTGCAGATTCCTTGGATACAGTAGAGCTAGTCATGGCTCTTGAAGATGAATTTGGAATGGATATTCCGGATGAAGAGGCTGAAAAATTAACGACTGTTGGAAAGGCTTTAGATTATATTGAAGCCCGTCTCAGTGAGAAGAAATAAGAATGGGAGCCAGAACTAATAAAACTAAAAATAAAAGAAGGGTTGTTATAACAGGAATTGGTCTAGTTACACCCATTGGTATTGGGACAAAAGAGAATTGGGAAAATTTATTAAAAGGAAAAAGCGGGATAGGTAAAATAACGAAATTTGATACATCTCAATTTCCTGTAAGAATTGGCGGTGAAATAGAGAATTTTGATCCTCTGAATTTTATAGACAAAAAAGAAGTAAAAAGAATGGATCCATTTATTCAGTATGCAATGGCAGCCACGCAACTTGCAATAGAAGAGTCTGGATTGAGGATCACTCCTGACATCGCAGATAGAGTTGGTGTTATAGTGGGTTCAGGAATAGGAGGAATTGGAACAATAGAAGAAACTCATAAAGATCTTCTTGAGAAAGGACCGCGAAGAGTATCACCTTTCTTCCTTACCTCAGTAATAATAAATCTTGCTTCTGGTCAGATTTCAATAAAATATGGTGCTAAAGGACCTAATTCAGCAACAGTAACTGCCTGCACAACAGGACTTCACGCAATCGGGGACTCTTTTAAAATTATTCAAAGAGGAGATGCTGATGTAATGATTGCAGGGGGTTCAGAGGCGCCAATCACTCCACTCGGCTTGGCTGGTTTCTGTGCAATGAGAGCTCTCTCTTGTAGAAATAATGAACCTGAGAAGGCATCTCGTCCCTTTGATGCAAAAAGGGATGGCTTTGTTATGGGTGAAGGGGCAGGAATATTGATTTTAGAAGAATTGGAATTTGCACTTAAAAGAAATGCCCCAATCTATGCTGAAATAGTGGGCTACGGAATGACAGGGGACGCTTATCATATTACAGCGCCCTGTGAAGACGGAGACGGAGCAATCAGAGTTATGAAGAGAGCAATAGAAGACGCTGGAATTTCAGAAAAAGAGGTGAATTACATAAATGCTCATGGTACTTCCACTCCTTTAAATGATAAAGTAGAAACTTTAGCTATTAAGAAACTTTTTGGAGAACATGCTTACAAGATACCTGTCAGCTCTACAAAATCAATGACAGGACATTTATTGGGAGCTGCAGGAGGAGTAGAAGCTGCTTATACTGTCCTCACAATAAAGTATCAAATAATTCCTCCAACCATAAATTATGAATTTCCTGATCCCGAATGTGATCTTGATTATGTACCAAATAAATCGAGAAAAGCTGAGGTAATATACGCTTTAACCAATTCATTTGGATTTGGTGGAACAAACGGTTCTCTTTTACTTAAAAAATTCGAAGAATAAAAAGGAGGTAGAAAATTGAATATTATAGTTTTTGTAAAACAAGTTCCTGATACTGAATCTAAAATAAGAATTTCATCTGACAGAAAGTCAATAATTGAGGAAGATTTAAATTTTGTGCTAAATCCATATGATGAATTTGCTGTTGAAGAGGCACTTAGGATTAAAGAAAATAAAGGAGGTAAAGTTACTGTAATTTCGGTTGGTCCAGAAAGAGCAATCACAGCATTAAGAAAGTGTTTGGCAATGGGAGCTGATGAAGCTTTCCTAATTAAAGATGAGGAGAAGGAATTGTATGAGCCTTATAGAATTGCAAAAATCGTAGCAAAAGCCTTAAAAAATAAATTTAAGGAGTTTGATATTCTTCTTTTTGGAAAACAATCAGTTGGTGCTGATAACAGCGCTGTTCCGTCAATGGTTGCTGGGATGTTGAATTTACCTCAAGTAAATGTAGTTACCAAGCTTGTGATCGAAAATGGTAGAGGTTGGGCTCACAGGGAAATTGAGGGTGCTCTTGAGGAGGTTGAATTTAATCTTCCAGCTGTAATAAGTGCTCAGAAAGGATTAAATGAGCCAAGGTATGAAACTCTTAAGGGGATAATGGCGGCAAAGAGGAAAGAAATTCCACTAATTAGTTTTGAGGATATCGGAATAACAGAGGAAGAGTTAAAGCCACTCATAGAAATAGAGCAAATAGAGCCTCCTCCTCCGAGACCATCAGGAAAGATACTTACAGGGCCTCCTGAGGAGACTGCGAGGAAGCTAGTGGAGCTGTTGAGAAATGAAGCAAAAGTAATTTAATGGAGGGATGACATGATTCTAGTTTATATTGAAATTAGAGAAGGAAAAATTAAGAAGTCTTCACTTGAAACTTTATCAGAGGCTAAGAGGGTATCTGAAAAATTAAAATATCCTATTAATGCAGTTGTGATTGGGTATAATCTTGATGATTTTTCCTCTGAACTTTTCAAATATGGAGCAGAAAAAGTATATCTTTTGGAGAATTCTCTATTAAAGGATTATTCCTCCGATAGTTATTCAAGCGCCATAGTTCAATTGGTAAAGGAAATAAATCCCGAGATAATTCTTTTTCCTGCAACATCAATGGGAAAGGATTTAGCTCCACGTGTGGCGGCAGAGTTAAATGTAAGTTTAGCGTCTGACTGTACCCAGATAATAATAGACAATAATAGTTTTAAAGTGGTCAGGCCTGTTTATGCAGGAAAAGCATTTGCAAAAATGAGTTTTAAGATAAAGCCAATTATTGCAACATTAAGACCAAATATATTTCCATTAGTAGAACCTCAGGAGAACAAGGGAGAAGTAATTAAAAAGGAATTATCTATTTCTGGTGTAAAAGCAAAAGTCAGAAAGATTGTTCGAGAGGAGGGGGCAGAGCTTGATGTTACAGAGGCTGAAATTGTAATTTCTGGGGGAAGAGGTATGCAATCTGCGGAAAATTTTAAACTTTTAAGAGAGCTAGCATCTATTTTACCTAACTCTGCAATTGGAGCCTCACGCTCAGCAGTTGATGCAGGGTGGATAGGTCATCAGCATCAGGTTGGACAGACAGGGAAAACAGTATCTCCAAATCTGTACATGGCTTTTGGTATTTCAGGTGCAATCCAGCATTTAGCAGGGATGTCCTCTTCAAAATGTATTGTTGCAGTGAACAAAGACCCGGATGCTCCTATTTTTAAAGTTGCCACCTACGGAATTGTTGATGATTTATTTAAAATTATACCCGCCTTAAAGGAGGAGTTAAAAAAATTATATTCTGAATAATTCAGAAGATAGATCTTATAATAAAG
Source organism: Candidatus Aminicenantes bacterium JdFR-78 (assembly GCA_002010665.1). Taxonomy (GTDB): domain Bacteria; phylum Acidobacteriota; class Aminicenantia; order JdFR-78; family JdFR-78; genus JdFR-78. Next base: position 62,447 of record MTON01000008.1, on the reverse strand, counting down.
TACGCAAAGAACAGGACTATTAAAAAGATTAGCCCAATCTTTAGGTAAAAATATATATTTTTTCTTTCTATTTGTTTTAAGGCCCCCTCTGATTTAAAATTCAGCTTGGGTCTGATCTGATAATAACGGTTTAAGACCTCTCTCTCATCGAGTCCAAGATAATTTGCATAAGCTTTTATAAAATTTTTAATAAAGAATTCACCTGGCAATGCTTCAAAATTGTTTTCCTCAATTGCTCTAAGAAAATTTATATGAATTTTAGTTGCTTTAGAAATTTCTTCCAATGATATATTTCTGGCTTCCCTTTCTTTTTTTAATTCTTCTCCAAAATTATACATTTTAGATTAATTAAATATAGCAAAATTTAAAAACTGCAACAAGATGAAAAAAATCGTTTTAAGATGAGCTCTCTGATGGAGTCTTTATTCTTGACTTATTTTCTATTAGTTTATATTATTTTTTTTCAACAATGGAGATAAAAAATAATTGTCGGTTTTTTAGAGGAGATAAACCCTGCAAATTTAAGAAAACATGTGAGAATTGTCCGCATTTCACAGAATTTGGGACAAGGATACTAATTATAAAATGTGGTGCAATGGGAGATGTGCTGAGAACCACTACCCTGCTTTCTGGGTTAAAAAGAAAATACCCTTCTTCCCATGTTACATGGGTCGTTGATCCAGAAAGTGAGGAACTTCTTAAAAACAATAAATACATAGACAGAGTAATACCGTATAGCATAGAGGAACTTCCGAGGTTCCTGGTGGAAAAATATGATGTCCTGATATCTCTTGATAAAGAGACAAAATCCATAGCTCTGGCAAGTGAAATTAATGCGGAAAAAAAATTCGGTTTCGGGATGAATGAGCATGGGAATTTGACCATATTCAATGAGGCAAGCAAGTACGCATTTCGACTTGGGGTGGATGATGAATTAAAATTTTATAGAAATAAAAAAACCTATCAAGAAATTATATATGAAATTTGTGAGATAAAATATGAAAGAGACGATTATGTTTTTACACTTAAAGAAGAAAATAAGCAAAAAGCAAAAAATTTCTTTTTAAATAACAAAGTACCTTCTAAAAAATGCATTGGTTTAAATACTGGTGCAGGAACAAAATTTGAAACAAAGAGATGGCCGAAAGAAAACTTCTTGTCCCTTATAGAACTCCTGAAAGGGAATTTAGATGTAAATATTTTTCTTCTGGGAGGACAGAGAGAAAGGGAAATAAATAACTGGATTATAAAAAATTCAAGTTATGAGATTTATGATACTGGCACAGATAACACACTTCTGGAATTTGCGGGTTTTATTTCATTAATGGACCTTGTGGTAACTTCTGATTCTTTGGCAATGCATTTAGCAATTGCATTGAAGAAAAAAGTGATAGTCCTTTTTGGGCCCACGTGTCCTCAAGAAATAGAGCTTTACTCGAGAGGAAGGAAGTTATTCGCAGGTGTGGAGTGCTCCCCATGTTATAAAAAGACTTGTGAAGATTTAAAATGCATGAAAGAAATAACCCCAGAGGAAGTTTTTAGTGAAATAAAAGGACTTTTGAAAAATGGATAGTAAAAAAGAGAAAGTAGTAGTTATGATTCCAACCTATAATGAAAGGGAAAATATAAAAGAATTGATAGATGAAATCTTAAATCTAAAATTGGATGATTTCGATATAGAAATAATTGTGGCAGATGATAATTCTCCTGACGGAACTCATGAAATCGTAAGGGAAATTTCACAGCAAGATAATAGAGTACATCTTCTGGTTCGTAAAAAAAGAAGGGGGAGAGGTGCAGGAGGAATTGATGGTTTTAAAGAAGCATTGAAATCGAATCCTGATTATATAATAGAAATGGACGGGGATTTCTCTCATCAACCAAAATATATTCCCCTTCTGGTAAAGTTTTGCAAAGATTATGATATTGTTATTGGTTCAAGATTTGTAAAAGGTGGTAAAGATCTCAATAGAAGTTTAATAAGGAGATTTATTACCTTTCTTGTTAGAAATTTCATAAGAAGGTTATTTAAAGTTCCTGTAAAGGATGTCTCTTCTGGATATAGGTGTTTCAAAAGAGAGGTGCTTGAAAAGATTGACCTTGATGATCTCATTTCTGTGGGACCTTCCATAGTACTTGAAATTTTATATAAGGCGTATTTGATGAATTTTTCTTTTTATGAAGTTCCAATTGTTTTCATTGATAGAAGAAAAGGGAAGACTAAATTGAATTTTCTCACCTTACTTGAAACATTAATTATGGCTTTAAAATTTAAGAAATATATACCTTCAAGAATTGAGGCTTTTAAATCCTCTAACTGAGAACCTCAACAATTCTTTCCAGAGCCCAGTCAATTTCCTCTTTTCTGATGATTAGCGGAGGAGCAAATCTGATGACTGTTTCATGAGTTTCTTTACAGAGCAATCCAGTTTCCATTAGTTTTTCACAATATATTCTTGCTTTACCGTATTCTTCTTTTATTTCCACGCCGATTAAGAGCCCTTTACCTCTGATTTCTTTAATCTTAGGGCTATTTATTTCTTTCAATTTCTTCATGAAATATTCACCCATTTTAAACGCTCTCTGAGCTAAATTTTCCTCTTCAATAACTTCTAAGGAGGCGATTGCAACTGCACAGGCTAATGGATTTCCACCAAATGTACTGCCGTGGTCACCTGGTTTAAAAACTCCTAATATTTCTTTACTCGATACAACAACTGAAATCGGAACAACACCACCCCCAAGAGCTTTTCCCAAAATTAATATATCAGGTTTCGCATCTTCGTATTCAAATGCAAAATTTTTTCCTGTTCTTCCCAGACCTGTTTGAATTTCATCAAGAATGAATAAAATATTATTTTCCTTGCATATAAATTTTGCTTCTTTAAGGTAACCCTCTGGAGGAATTATAATTCCTCCTTCACCCTGAATTGGTTCCACTAAAAAGGCAACTGTATTTTCATTAATAGCATTTTTTAATGCATTTATATCACCATATGGAATAATTTTAAATCCAGGAGTATATGGACCAAAACCTTCCCTATACTGTTTTTCTGTTGAAAAAGAAATTATTGTAATTGTTCTTCCATGAAAATTTCTTTCGCAGACAATAATTTCGGCCTTATCGGGTTTAATACCCTTTTTTAAATATCCCCATTTTCTTGCTGTCTTTAAGGCTGTTTCTACAGCTTCTGCTCCAGTGTTCATTGGTAATGCCATTTCCATTCTGCAGAATTCCGTTACTTTTTTAAGGAATGGGCCTAACTGGTCATTATGAAAAGCTCTTGAAGTCAAAGTAACTCTATCAGCTTGTTTTTTCAGGGCATTGATAATTTTGGGATGGCAATGTCCTTGGTTTACTGCAGAGTAAGAGCTGAGCATATCCATGTATTTTTTGCCTTCAACATCCCAGACCCATACTCCTTCAGCTTTTGAAATAACCACAGGCAATGGATGATAATTGTGAGCTCCATATACCTCACAAAGCTCGATTAATTCTTTGGAGGAAAGATTTTTATTATTCATTCTTAGAACCTCCTTTCAGTAAATAATAATCTTGTAATAAGAAGCGAAAAACTCTTTCTGTCTGTTCAACTGTTTCTCTTAAAGTGCCTGATGTATCAATTATATAATCCGCATATTTAAGTTTTTCCTTGAGTGGAAACTGACTTTTTATTCGCCTAATTGCATTTTCCCTCTCGATATTATTTCTTTCAATTAATCTTTCTAACTGAGTCTCTTCATCACAATAGACCACTATTAACCTATCGAAACTTGAAACCAGACCAGCCTCCACTATCAATGCTGCTTCTGTTATAAAAATTTGATATTTACCTTCTTTTTCAATTTTTTTGAATATCTTTTTTTCCTCCTCAATGACCAATGGATGGATTAGATTATTTAAAAAATTTCTTTCTTTATCATTGTTAAATACAATATTTGCTAATTTCGCTCTATTAATTGTTAAATCTGGATTGAGAATTCCCTTTCCAAAATGATTCACGATTTTCTCCCAGATTTTTGTTTTTGGTTTATAAAATTCATGTGCCAATTTATCAGCTTCGAGAACATAACAGCCGAGTTCCTTGAGTATGTTGCTAACCACGGTTTTACCTGTTGCTATTCCACCTGTTAATCCAACTTTTAACATTTGAATGAAAGTATTTTATAAAAAACGCCAAACTTCTTCAATTAAATCTTTATCTGTTTCAAGTCTCCATTGATTGATAGGTTTTGAAATGAGGGTGAAATATTATTCTATTTTTTGTTTTTCTCAACTATATTCTGGCTCTTTCTTGGAACTTTTCCTTTATTCAAAAGGAACATTGATCCACAATTTTTAAATTTTTATATTTGAATGACAGAAAAAATTCATGAGGAATATACAAAAATTATCATAAATTGAAATAATAGTATTAATATGTTATAGGGATATAAGTCAAAATGAGAAAACTAATTTTTATTTGCATTATTCTTTTTTCTGTTTTAACAATTATTAATAGTAAAGAATACAAGATGAAATTCGATTATTCTACTGAGCTCAAAAGACCTATTGGTTTTGCAGCTGTTCCTCAATCTGAATTTATTAAAGTAAAAAATTTAAATGCTTTAACCGTTCAACTTCCAGGACCCCTTTCTTCCTCGGAACTGCAATTAGCTTTAGAAACTGCCAAATCTATTGGACTAACTTTAATTGGAAGAGCAGAAGGAAGGAGTAAATTTCAAACTGAGGAAAACAAAATCGATTTTGATAAATTGAAAAATATTATTAATAAGGTATTCTCTGGCACAGGTATAGCAAGTGATCCTGATTTTTTAGGATATTATATTATTGATGAGCCCTGCCATAAAAATAAATGGGACATCACTTTAGATGAATTCAGGCAGTTTTATGAGATTGTTAAGGCAGTAGATTCTAATATAAAAATTATGGTTAATTTTGGTTATTTAGAATGCATGGAAAATTTTATTATGGAAGACCCATTTGGTGGAAGAATTACTGATATAGCAGCATTTACTATAACCCCCAAAAAGTTAAGAAAATTTCCAAATTATATAGCCAATGAAAACGCTATTGCAGAAAAGCTGAAAGATTTCGATCCAGATTTACAAATAATTCCTTTAATTGCTGTTTATGAGTATCCTGCTATGGGCGAGAGCCTACCGACAGCGGATTGGGTTCGGGAAATTGGTCTCAAGACCCTTGAATGTAATAATTTTGACGGAATAATGTATTATCCATGGATACCATCTTATTATATGGGAGATACAATTGAAGATGTTGCAGATAATCCTGAATATATTAAGGCCTTTAAAGATGTTTTCAAAATAGCAATTAAAAAGTTTGGTATAAAAAAGAAAATTAATCGAAGAAGAATAAATTATATTGAAAATTATTTAAAATTAGATTTTTTAGATTTTTAAATCTTTGATTTATTCTAAATAGAATGAAAAGGGGGTATAAAAAGTAATAAATTAAAAATTAAAAAATGGGTAAAATTGCAATTAAAAAACTTATAAAGCAAAATAAAACATTTCTATCAATTACTATAGTTCTTTTTATTCTATTTATTTTAGTTATTTATCTTGGCGGAAATCAGATATATAAAAGAGAATCAAAGTGGATACATGGAAATGCTATTTTTCAATTACTTTCTGCTAAAGAGATTATTAAAGTCTTCTTTTCTGATTCTGAACATGATCTAATTTTCCTCAGAGATTTTCCTGCCACCCAAAATTTTGTGAATAGCAATTTTAAATCGACTTATTATAAAAATAAAGTTAAAGAAATATTTTATTTTTTTGCAAAAAATTGTAAATACTATTATCAAATTAGAATAATTGATTATTCAGGAAATGAAGTAATTAGAATAAATAACAAACGAGATGGAACCACAGAAATTGTTCCTGATTCTGAGTTACAGAATAAGAAACATCGATATTATTTCCAAGAAACTATCAAACTAAGAAAAAATCAAATATATGTCTCTCCAATAGATTTAAATATTGAGCACGGGAAAATAGAAATACCTTATACTCCGGTAGTGAGATTAGCTACTCCATTATTTAATTCTAATGGAGAAAAGAAAGGGATTTTAATTTTGAATATGTATTTCTCACGAGTTTTAGAACTTCTCCCTAAAAATATGTTTATTCAGACAGAAGAAGGAAATTTAATATCCTTAAACTCAGATGGATCGATTAATTTTGTTAAATCAAAATATAAGTTTAGGGGCTCTTCTGGGAAATTAAATATTTCAGATGTAGAGACTATTCATTATTCCACAGTAGAATTTCTTCCTGGAAAGAAACTTGTAATTGCTATATTTCATAGTCGATTCTCATTAAAAATAGCTTTACATAAACTAATATTTATATCAGTGATAATTCTTATTCTATTTCTTTGCTTAATAATGGTTATTAGCTATATAAACATTTCGAGATTCAAAGAGCTAATTGGAGCACAACGAGCAATAATATCTTCTCTCGCAGAACTTACTGAAGGAAGAGACCCAGAGACAGGGCGACATTTAGAAAGAACAAGGAACTATTGTGTAGTGTTAGCAAATCAATTGCGGAAGAATAAAAAGTATCGAAAAATTATTACCGATGAATTTATTGAGGATCTTTATGAAGCAAGTCCATTGCATGATATAGGAAAAGTGGGAATACCTGATGCTATTTTATTAAAAGAAGGAAAATTAACAAGGGAAGAATTTGAAGAAATGAAGAAACATGTAACGATAGGAAAAAAGGTACTTCAACACGCCATCGATACATTTAAACTTAAACAATCATTTTTCATTATTGGAAGAAATATTTGTGCCTACCATCATGAAAAATATAATGGTCAAGGATATCCAGAAGGATTAAAAAGGGAAAAAATTCCATTAGAGGCAAGAATCTTTGCTTTATGCGATGCTTATGATGCAATTCGATCAAAAAGACCTTACAAAAAAGAACTATCGCATGAGGAAGCAATTAAAAGAATTAAAGCCGATTGTGGTAAGCATTTTGATCCAGATATTGTGGATGCTTTTCTAAAATGCGAAAGAGAGTTTTTGAGAATAAGCGAGACCTATAAAGAATAAAAATTTAATGAAAAAAGAAGTTGAAGATTTGACATATATGGTATAAATTGGATTATCGCAGATTTAAAAAAGTAGAAAAGAAGCAAAATTGGGGTTAGAATAAATCATTGAAAACTAATAAATGAAAACTTTAACAAAAGTTAAAATTGGAGTTCCATTTCTTATTTCTCTTATAATCTTTATAGCTCAAATTATCCATTCTATTATCAAAGGATTCTTTTATACATATCATTTTCCAATTTTTATTTCATATTCTTTAATTGTTGGTCTTATCGGATATTTTTTAATTGATTTTATAACAGCAACAGGTCATCTTCGTAGAAAGATTCAATTTGTTAAGTTGTTAATTTTATATTTTATTTTTCTTATATTAATGAACAATTTAATTAATTCATATCAACGTTTTTTCATTTCTGAAAGCCAATTAATATTAACCGTCCTAATTTCAATTCTCTTTATTATTTTGGATAATTTTTTAAAGCCAGAACAAGATTTCGACTTTATTACAGAAATAAAGCAACTTCCAAAAAAATATTTGAGACCTCACCCGTTTCGGACAATATTAGAAACTATTTTTCGTTTATTTCCATTACCAGAACCTATTGCTTTATATAAGGTTAATAATCCTAATAGAAATTCTCCTGTAATAATTACTGGAAACTATGAACTCACTGTGAGACGAGTTGCTAAAGCTCTTCAAGAATTAAATTGTTGGTTTTTAGTATGTGACAGTCGTGGTATTAATGTGTGGTGTTCATCCCTGAGCGGGCATTTTTCAGAAAAAAATATTATACATGCAATTGAATTGACCAATTTATCAAAATATATTTCTCATAAAAAAATTATTTTGCCTCAGTTATGTGCACCAGGTGTAAATATACAATTAATAAGACAGAAAACAGGATTTTCGCCTATATTTGGTCCAGTTTATATTGAATATATTAAGGATTTTCTCAATAAAAATAAAAAAGAATCTGAATTAAGGAAAGTAAGATTTGATTTTCGACAAAGAATTGAAATGGCAATAAGCAGTCCAATTATTCTTGCTAATATACTTGCTTTTATCTATCTTTTTATCGATTTATCAAAATATCTACTTATCCTCCCAATAATATATTTTATTGCTCTGATTCATGCTATTATTTATCCATACAGACCAATTAAAAAAATCCCCTTATGGGCGCTTTTATACTCCCTTTGTACTGCTGGAATTATAATAAGCTTTTTTCTCCTTTTTCATTTATTTAATTTTACTTGGTCAATAGGAATAACTATTACTATTGGGATTGGCATTTTTTATTTGATAAATGAATTTGAGGGCTGGTCACCGCTTGTAAAATATAATTTGAAGTCAATTTATAAGGGAGTAAAGCCTCCTAATATAAAAATAAATGAAGAATTTTGCACTGGATGTGAATTATGTTTTCAAGTCTGCCCGGGAGGGGTTTTCATAATCGAAAATAATAAAGCAAAAGTTCTTGATACAAAGAAATGTATAAATTGTTCTGCCTGTTATAAGCAATGCCCTGCAAAGGCAATTTTACACTCTTCTGATAGAAGGGAAAAGGATAGATGTTCTTGCGCATATTGTGAGCTACAGAATAGTCTAAGGGAATGATAGAGTAGTCATCATGAAACTTAATAAAATTGAATTTCTAGTTATGAATAGTCCTATTAGAAGATTTTTTCAAAAAAATATTGATTTTAAAATATTTAAAAAATACTTAAAAAAATATAATATTGATTTAACGGGTAAGGTAATTTTAGATGCCGGATGTGGTTCCGGATACAGTTCTAAAATTATATTGGAAGAATTTAAGCCATCCAAACTCTATGCATTTGATTTTATGCCTGAACAAATAAAACTTGCAAAAAAACTTAATCTAAGAGAAGTAAATTTTTTTGTAGGGGATATAACAAAAATTCCATTACCACCTAGTACTTTTGATGGGGTATTTGTAATAGGAGTATTACACCATGTTCCAGAGTGGAAAAGATCATTGTATGAAGTCTCAAGAGTGCTTAAGAAAGGCGGTGTTTTATTAATTGAAGAATTAAGCGGATCATTTGTTAATTTCTTTAATCGCCTTGGATTTACTCATCCAAAAGAAGCAAGGTTTGAATGGTCTGATTTTGTAAATGGAATGGAAAAGGCTGGATTCAAAATTTTAGAGGAAAGAAAAATATTTTTCGAAGGAATTAAAAGTTTTATATGTATAAAGTTATAAAGTTCAAGAAATTGAGAATATAAAAAGGAGGTATATGCTTTAATGAGAAGAAATGCATTTATTGCAGGTGTGTTCTCTTTATTAATTCCCGGATCAGGACAAATTTATATCAGAAAAACAGAAAGGGGCATATTAATTCTTATAGCTGTGATTATTGTGGGAAATCTTAATGTAATCTGGCTAAGTGTCCTTGCGATCTCAAGTGTAACTGATTCAACTTTTTTTGTTTATACATTGCCGAGATTGCTTCATGATATTTTTGCTTTTTATGGAATAGTATTTTGGATATGGCAAGTAGTCGATGCTTATCAATTGGCAAAAAAATTTAATATAGGACATGAATAAAGGAGTCTATAAATCATCCTACTTTTTGGAGATAACAGTAAGATATAAAGTCCTATTTTATCCTGTGCGGATTCCCCAAAAAGACTAAAAAGGCCTTGGTATAGGAGGTAAAAATGATAAAAATTATCTTAATTATTTTAGGAGTGCTTATTGTTCTGGTAACTCTAACAATTATTATTGGAAATATTACATTTAACAAAAAGACAAAAAGCGAAGTGAAGGAACTTTTTGAAAACTACAAAGAAAGAAAATCTGAAATCGTCAGTGAAGAAGATATAAAAGTTCTACCTGAACCTCTTCAGAAGTTCATGAGATATACTCAAATTATAGGGAAGGAAAAAATTAGAACTGTCAGATTAAAACAAGGAGGATATTTTCGATTAAAGGAGAATCAAAAATGGATGCCAATAAAGGCAGAGCAATATTATAATGTTGATTCTGTTGAGTTTATCTGGATAGGAAAGGTAAATTTTCTTCCATTCCTATCAATATGGGCAAAAGATGAATTTATTGATGGTAAAGGCAATTTAGTTGTAAAACTTCTTGGACTTTTCAAAGCTGTTGATGCAAAAGGGGATGAAGTTGACCAGGGAGAAATTCTGAGATTTCTTGGTGAATGCGTCTGGTTTCCATCAGCATTTTTGAGTCCTTATATCAAATGGGAGGCTGTTGATAGCAATTCTGCAAAAGCAACGATAAGTTATAAAGGTGTTTCTGCTTCAGCTATTTTCTACTTTAATGAGAAGGGTAAGATAGTAAAGATTAAAGCTAAACGATATAGAGAAGTAAATGGCAAGTTTGTGCTTGATGACTGGGAAATACCAATTATAGAATACAAAATGTTTAATGGTATTGTGGTTCCAAGCAAAGTTAATGTAATTTGGAAATTAAGCACTGGAGATTTTTGTTATGATAAGGTTGAAATCATTGATATTGAATATAATAATCCTTCGGTATATTAAGGGAAGAGATTTCCTATATCTTATCATCTCATCTAAATTTTATTCTTAAAAATGGATTTTTTAATAGAAATCTATTAGAATACTTTAATGGCTTTATTGGTTTTAGCATTTCCTGAAATATCAAAGCATGATTACGAAGCAATTCAGAATTATAGAAAAGAAAACGATGAACTATATTACGGAGTTGTTGAGCCTCATTTTACAATTGTTTTTCCAATATTTGATATTGGAGAAAATGAATTTATTTCTGAAATAAAAAAAGAGCCATTGGTAGCAAACAAATAAAATTCGTGATAAGATGCGCCACTATAAATAAAGATGCTTTCAATGATTATTATCATTTATTTCTTGTGCCAGATGAAGGCTACAGTGATATCGTAAAATTACACGACAAGCTTTACAGTGGAAAATTATTTGATTATTTGAGGTTTGACATAGATTTTATACCCCACATAGGCATAGGAAATTCAACTGACAGATTGGAATGCAAAAGAATGGCAGAGGAATGGAATGAAAAAGATTTTGAAATAAAAGGAAATATCAATTCCTTGGATATTGTTAAATTTGATAACAATAAAGTAACAACAATAGAAAAATTATATTTAAAACCTTAAATATGAATGTAGGGTTTTTAGTAGCAAGTCTATTTTTACTCTTATTTTCCTTTATTGTGTTCAGAATTATTGTTCGACATGATTATTTGCGAAAGGACAAAGTCTCTTTTATCTCGCTCCTTTTAGAAATTGCTGTTTTTGGTCTTCATGCGAATTCTATATACTTTTTTATTCCGGAAAAATGGCCAGAGTTGCCTTCGTTATCAAAGAATCCTTTAATTTATTATATTTCTTTATTTTTTATTATTTCGGGGTTAATAATTGTTTTTATTTCTATGGCTTCTCTTGGTTATTTTAGGACAATGGGCTTAAAGGTAAACGAACTAAAAACAAATGGTTTATATAAATTCACGAGAAACCCCCAGATTATAGGTTATACTCTTTTCTTAATGGGTTTTGCATTGTCATATCCTTCACTATATTCTTTGCTTTGGTTAATAACTTATGGAATTATTGCCCATTTAATGGTTTTAACTGAAGAGGAATTTTTGCAGAAGATTTATGGGAAGAAATATCAAGATTACTGCAAACGAGTTCCAAGATATTTTAGAATTAAGTAATTTTGATATATTGTAACGGAGGAAACCGAAATGAGTAAACTTACTTTTTACATAGTTGATGTATTTGCAGAAGAGAAATATGAAGGCAATCAGCTTGCAGTTTTCAGAAACGCAGGAAAGCTGTCAGATGAAGAGATGCAATGTCTTGCAAAGGAAATGAACTATTCAGAGACAACTTTTATTCTGTCTGAGGAGAGAAGAAATGGAGGATATGATGTCCGAATTTTTACTCCTGAAAAGGAAATTCCATTTGCTGGTCATCCAACCTTAGGGACTGCCTATGTGATACAAAGGGAAATTATTGGAGAACCGGTCAGTAAAGTAATCCTGAATCTTGGAATAGGGCAAATTCCCGTTACAGTTAATTATAAGGAGGGAAAGGCAGAAATTTTATGGATGAAGCAAAAAGCTCCAGTATTTGGTAAGATTTTCGATAGAGAGCAAATTTCTGAAGTTTTAAACATCAGTAAAAGAGAAATCGACGATAGATTTCCTGTGCAGGAGGTTTCAACAGGACTGCCTTTTATTATAGTTCCATTGAAGACTTTGGATGTTCTTAAAAAAGCTCAAATAAAGAAGGAAGCATATTTCGAATTGATTGAAAATACTGATGCTAAAGCAATTCTCGTTTTTTCTCCAGAAACTTATAAGAGAGAAAATGATTTAAATGTAAGAGTTTTTGCTGACTACTATGGTGTGCCAGAGGACCCAGCCACAGGAAGTGCAAATGGCTGTTTAGCCGGATATCTGGTGAAATACCGTTACTTTGATAACGATAGAATTGATATTCGGGTAGAACAAGGCTATGAAATAGGAAGACCTTCTTTGCTCTTTTTAAGGGCAGAGGAAAAAGAAACTAAAATAAATGTATCTGTAGGCGGAAAAGTCATCATGATCGCAAAAGGAGAATTAGTTAACCAGCTATGAGGAATCCTATTTATTGACTTTAGAACTCCTTTAATTTAATAAAAATAAAGTCTTTCGATAATGAAAAAATTAGTTCTCATGAAAAAAGTATTTTTAATTTTAATATTCTTCTTGATATTAAATTCTCTCCTATCAGCACAAAACGAAGAAAATCATTTATATTTAGACAATGGAATAATTCGAGTTGGGGTGGATTTGAGTCGTGGGGGAGCAATTGATTATTTAGCTGAAAGTTCAAATCCCGAGAAAAATTATATTAATCGTTTTGATGCAGGTCGTTTGGTCCAACGTTCCTGTTTCGGACCTCCTTTTATTTACAATGCTTGCCCAGGTTTTTTAAACTGGCCATGGAATCCTGTCCAGGGTGGCGATTGTTTTGACAATGGGTCTCCAGTTATTGATTTTAAGAAAGAAGCGAATTTAATATATACGAAATGTATTCCTCTGAACTGGGGAAGTAACAATGAATTAACAGATTCCATAATTGAAACATGGATTAATTTAGAGGGAAGAGCTGTTCGAATTGAATCCAGATTCACCAATGGAGGAGAGGATCACTCTCGCTGGATGGATCAGGAACTTCTTGCAGTTTATGTAATTACTGAGTTAAGTAATCTCTGGTTTTATGGAGGCGAGTATCCATTTACATGGGACAGGCTCACGGTGTTAAAACCCCCTTCTAAGAATATCTATTACCAGGCAACTGAATACTGGGCTGCATGGACAGATGAATATCAATTTGGTGTAGGAGTTTTTTCTCAGGATATGATGTATCATACTGCCTTTCGAGTTGGAGAACAGGGAAAAACAGACGATTATGCATTTGATACTAATTATGTTGGTATAATTTCCCGTTTTACTGTGCCACCATATTCTGTTCACCATGGTGTTTCTTACCTTATTCTTGATACTCTCTATAATATCCGTAAATTTGTGTATAAAAAAGTTCGCTACCCCTCTGGGCAAAGACTTAGAAGACTCACGAAAAGATACAGAGAACCAAATGAATTTGGAATTCTTAGATGGGAATTCAATAAGCCAAATGATAGAGAAGGTTGGGCTGTTGGCTGGGATTATAAAAACAAAAGAAATTCCCTTGATGACACATTTGGAGTAATTAATGGAGTATGGAGATTAATAGCAAGGAGCTCTCAAGGCAAAGGTTCATATATTATTAGTCCTCAATTTCAATTATTTGCCAATTACTATGATTGGATTGAAATTCGAATTCGGTTTGAAAGTTCAATGCTTGATAAAATTCGCCTTTACTGGAATCGGCTCTCTAACGAGATCTTCAAATTCCCTGAAGAAAACAGTATTTCAATTGATGTCATTGCAGATGGGGAGTGGCATACATATTATATAAATGTAGGACAACACCCGTACTGGAAAGGAACAATCCGTCAACTCTGTCTCGCAGAACTCGGTTCAAATAATAAAGTTGAGATTGATTACATTCGAATCTGGCAAGCACCTAAATGGTCGAGCTTATCATTTAAATAATTTATTCATTTTTGTTGCAATCAGAAGAGGAAACTTGTATACTAATTAATTAAATTTTAGAAGATTTATCAAATTTTTTTGTGTTTATAGGAGGTAAAATGAGATTTTTTAAAATTCTACTTATTTTTCTTATTTCTCTTTCAATATTCTTGAGCGTTGGTAAAGCAAAAACAAAGAATCCAATTGCAACAATAGTAATGGAAGATGGCTCAGAAATAGTAATTGAGCTTTTTCCTAAAAAAGCTCCAAATACTGTTAACAATTTCATCTATCTTGCTAAAAAAGGATTTTATGATGGCCTAACTTTCCATAGAATTGTTCCAGGGTTTGTTATTCAGGGTGGTGACCCTCTGGGAACAGGCATGGGTGGACCAGGCTATAGCATTAAAGGCGAATTCAATGATATTTCTTTTAAAGAAGGAATTGTTGGAATGGCAAGAACATCAAATCCAGATAGCGCAGGAAGCCAATTTTTTATTACCCTTGCAAATGTAGAGTTTCTTAATGGAAGATACTGCGCCTTTGGGAAAGTAATTAAAGGCATGGAAGTAGCTCATAAAATTGCTTCTCTACCAAGAGATAATAGGGATAGACCTTTAAATCCTCCTAAGATCAAGACAATTAAGGTTGACCTAAAGGGAAAAGAATATCCAGAACCTGAAAAAATAATTCCACCAAAAAAATAAATTTTTAAAAAGAATTTTAACGATTTAAATTAATCTTAAATCGTACCCCCAGCAAAAAATACTCTCTTTAGCCAATCGAGAAGGAATTTTAATAATTCTGGACTAATTCTTTTTTCTTCCATCATCTGACGAGAATATTCAGAATAATTGCCAGTTTTTGAGGGAATTAACAAATGATTTAAATCAGGGAAAATTTTTAAGGTGACATCTTTATTTAATTCTTTCAATTTACTGTAAAGCATTCTGGCATGATGAGGAAAGACCTGTTTGTCCTTTCCTCCGTTGATTATTAAAATTTTAGCTTTTATTTTATCGAGTTCAGCTAATGGATCATAATTTACAAATGATTTTAGCCATTTAATTTGAGGCCTAATCAAAGGCATAATTTTTTCTTCAAATGTCTTATCAACCGGCTTACCTTTTAAAAATTTAAGAAAATTTTCATAATTTTTTAGAAATTTTACTTTCTCCTTTTCTGAAAGTTCAAGACACTTAAGAGTATAAGTAAATTGTTCCATTAAAACTTCATCTCCAGTTTTTGCTGTTCCTGCAAGAAGAACTATTGCCTTTACCAGATTAGGATTCTCTTTTGCAATTCTCAATGCAATTATAGCCCCTTCAGAATGTCCAATCAGAGCAATTTTATTTTTTAAAATATCTTTCCTATTCCTTAAAAATTCTATTGCGGATTTTACATCCTGAACAAAATCTTCCTGGGTAGACCCTTTAAATTTTCCTTCACTTTTTCCAACTCCTCTATCATCATATCTCAGGACAGCAATTCCATTTTCACTTAGTACATGGGCAATTTGTTTAAAAATTCCAAATTTCAAGCCTCCAGGACCTACTGTATCCTCGTTTCTATCCTGTGGCCCAGAGCCTGAAATCAAAATTACCCCAGGATGCTTTTTCCTATTATCCTTAGGGATAGTTAGAGTCCCTGCCAGTTTTATTTTTCCTGAATGAAAAACTACTTCTTCAGAGATATATTTTTCTGATTTAATTTCAGGAGATTTTATTTCTTTTGTTTTTAAATTCTTAAATTCTGAATAATAAATATCAGTAGCCTGAAAAGGAAAGGAAATTTTTATTATTTTATTCTTTTGAGCCCAAATATATCCACCTGTAGTTCCTGCTAAGTCTATGAAATATCTTTTTGCCTTAATTTCTTTACTCTTCCACTCCAGGATTTCTTCTCCTGTCTTTTCAATTAATATAGGAATTAAAACAGCCTCATCAAGATAAAAGCTTCCCCAGGGCTTTGTAAGGATATAAAATTTTTTCTTCGCCTGATTAGATAATTTTTTGATTAAAATTAAATAATCTGCAAGATAGTTCTGAGTGGAAAAAATAATATCATCTGAGTAAACAAAATTTTTCTCAAGGCTTTTATCTCCTTGTTTAAAATATGTTTTTATTTTTCCATTCTCAACTTTTGCTCTTAGCTCCACATCTTCATCATTTAATTTTCCCTTTAAAACAGCATTTTTCAGATTCCAATCTGGAGATAAATTCTCTTCAAAGAAGAAATTAAAACTGATTGGACCAAGAACCTGCTGAGTTTCCCCTTTAATTAATATATTTCCCTCTTTTTCTTCAATGTTGTAATATCCTTTGCCCAATTTTTTCCCGCCGATTAGTAATGCATATTCTATTCCTTTTATCTCTTTTGTTTTTTCTTCCTTTTTATAGGATTCTTCATATACCTCTATGCTTTGAGACGGGATTAAAAGGGAATGTAATTTTCCATTTCCATCAGTAAGAATTTCTATTTTCACTCCAGCTAAATTAAGATGGAAAGAATTTTTCTTTTCCTTATCAGGCTCTATTATTATATCAACTTCCATTTGGGGAACAATATAAGCTGGAAGTGTTTGTTTTGCCTTTATTGAACTTATTGCTTTTTTACAGACCACCACATAAGGAGAGAAAATTCCATTTGGCAAAAATAATGCATTTTTTGAAATTCTGGCTGTAAATTCTCTTTCCTGTAAACCCACTTTAATTTTATTTTTCACCTCTTCCTTAAAAACTGTAGTTTCTATCTCCTGACTTACTCCATTTACTTTTCCCTTAAAATAAAATCTTATGGGTTTAAATTCCTTATCCACTTCGATTGTCATTTCATCGGTTATAAGACTTATTGGCTTATTCATTTCTCCTTTAGCTGAAAGAACAAATTTATGCAGGCCTTCAATCCATTCATATTCCTCAAAACCTGCTTCCTCTCCCATAAAATAAATTAATAATTTCCCTTTTTCTGAGATTTTTACCTTGGGTAATATTGTGGTCACGAGAAAAAGTAAAATTAATATCATTATTATTATGATTAGAATTAATTTCTTGCTCATTTTTTTCCTCCTAAAAAATTTCACTCAACAATTACTGCTGTGCCATAAACTAGAATTTCAGCAGCGCTCTGCATTATATAAGATGTTGAAAATCTTATGTTTATTATTGCATTAGCCCCCAATTTTTCTGCTTCCTCTATCATTCTATCTAAAGCCTGCTCCCTTGCTTCAGCCATCATTTTTGTGTAGTCACGGATTTCCCCGCCTGTTATATTTCTAAAGAATGCCATAATATCCTTACCTATATGACGAGCTCTAATTGTGTTTCCTTTCACCAATCCTAAAACTTTTTTAATTTCTTTTCCAGGAACATTCTCAGTATTAACTAATATCATTTTTCCACCTCCTTATATCTTTCTCTTTTTCTCATAAAAAGTTGTTCCCTGAGTATAGAGACTAGGAGAATTATTGCACCTGCAAAAAATGCAAGGATTCCTATTTTAAGAATCAAAGGAATAGTTGGGTCTTTAATTAATTCCTCAATTAATTTATATGCTCCCCAGAAAAGCAAGATTATTGCTCCAATTGAAAATAGAATCCATCCAATTTTCCTTTCAAGTCTGTTATAAATAGAAGACCAATATGTTTTCCAGATTTCATCAGAAGGTTTTTTAAATTCCATTTTTTTCAATACCTCCTCTAATTTATTTAATTCTTCAAATTCTTTTCTGCATTCTTCGCATTCTTTAATGTGCTGTTCAACAATTTCTTTTTCTCTATTATCCAGTTCTCCTTCCAAATAAAGAGAAATTAGTTCTTTTATTTTTTGATGTCTCATTTTAAATACTTCTCTATCTTTTTCTTCAATTTCTTTTTTGCATAATATAAAGAAGACATTATACTCCCGATTGGCTTATTTAAAATCTGGGAGATTTCTTGATAGGAAAATCCCTGGAAATAACGAAGAATTATTATTTCTTTCTGTTCAATCGGTAATTCATCAATACTTTTCCACAAAATTTCTTTCATCTCTCTATCCTTATCTGGTGATTCTAATATCCTCACGCCATTTAGAGGGATTTCAGAAGATTTTTTTCTTTTTTTTATCCAGTCAATGCATAAATTTCGGATTATCTGAAAAAACCAGGGAAGGAATTTTTTATCAGGGTCAAAATTTTTTATTTTGCGATAAGCTCTAATAAAAGCCTCCTGTGAAATATCAAGGGCGTCCTGTTCATTATGGACAAAACCCAATGCATAATAATAAGCTTTTCTCATATACTTGTTAACGAGTTCATGATAAGCTTCTTTTTTTCCATTCTTTATTTGTTTAATTATTTCTTTTTCATCAATGAAATTGTTTTCTTTCATTGAGTTCATTTCTGATTCTATATTAATATACTCTTTTTTTCAAAATTTTATTCAAATTTCGCTATTAAAAAATCTAAAACTTGTGAATATAATTTCAATAGTGTAGAATTTATGGAAGAAAATTTAGCAAGATGAAGGGAATTTGTGATTTTAAAAAAATAACGAAAAGGAGTTTAAAATGAATGCTTATATTGTAATTATTTTTCTTTATCTTATTGGATTAACTGTTATGAATTTCTGGCTCTCAAGAAAGGTAAAGACCCGGGATGATATGATGGTAGCAAGCAGGCAGATACCATGGGGTAAGATGGTTTTTACCCTAATCTGTACATGGATAGGAAGTGGTACTTTTATTGCAGGTGCAGAATTTGCAGCAAAAGCAGGTTGGAGTGCTCTCTGGCAGCCAGCAGGTGCATGGATAGGAATTATAGTTATTTATTTTCTTGCTTCAAAAATTAGAACATTTGGACAATATACAGTTGGAGATATTTTAGAGGTGAGATATGGAAGTATTGCAAGAATAGTTGGTGCAATTGCTATTCTCATAAGTTTCACTGTTATTGTGAGTTATCAATTTAAAGCCGGAGGGTACATTCTGAATGCAATTTCTGACGGCGCAATTTCGAATGAACAGGGAATGTTCATGGCATTTCTATTTGTTACTATTTTCACTGCAATTGGTGGAATGATTGCAGTTGCAAACACAGACCTCCCAAATGGAATAATTATTTTAAGTTCAATGATTCTCTCTACTCCACTTGTAATTTTAGCAAGTGGAGGTTGGGATAAAATTAGAGCGATTTTACCTGATTCTCACTTCCAAGTAATAAGTCCTGAATTCGGTGGTAATCCATATCTTAAAATTCCCGCAATTGGTTTATCGGGTATGCTTCTTCTTTTAGGAGTGCAGAGTCTGTATCAAAAATTTTACAGTGCAAGAAATCCAAAAGAAGCTCGTAAGGCTGCTGGATTCTGGGTGGTAGGGACAATCATAATAGAAACAGTTGCAATAGTGATTGCTGTTTTTGCTTCCTCTTATTTCTGGAAGGAATTACAATCTGGAGGAATTGATCATGCTGCAGTTATTATTCAGGCTGCCAAGAGGATGATACCTCTTCCAGTGGGAGTTTTATTGCTTGGTGCTGCCACTGTAGTGGTTATCTCAACTGGTATGAATTATCTATTATCTCCCACTACTACCCTTATTCATGATATATATTTGAGATTTATTAGAAAGAAATCAGATAAAGAAAATGTTTCTGAAAAAGGAATGGTTATATTGCAGAGGGTTTTAATTATTATGCTCGGATGCTTTGCATTTTTAATGGCGTGGAAAATGAGATCAGTGCTTGAAAGCGCATATTTTGCTTACACAGTTTATGGAGTTGCAATAACTCCTGCTTTAATAGCTGCTCTCGCCTGGAAAAAGGTGACAAAAATTGCTGGTATGGTCTCCATTATTTCTGGAACAGTTATTACAGTTTCATTAAAATTAGCAGGATATATATGGCCGCAGATTATGGTTCCAATGGGTGACCCGAACGGAGATCCCTTTGGTATACCAATAATATATCCTGCACTTGCAGTTTCTCTTATCACTTTGGTGGTAATTTCCCGTTTTACTAAACCTCCTTCTAAAGAGGTACTGTCTAGGTTTTTTCCGGATGAAAAAGCATAAAAAATTTGATAGAGGTTGACAGAATAGATTTATTTAATTATATTTCAATTAGAGAGGGGAAAATGAAAAAATTAAGAAACGTTATAATAATTTTATCAGCCTTTCTAATGTTATTATTTCTTTCTCAATGCTCAAAAACGCCGACTGCACCAGAAACACCTCTATCTGAAAGTGTCTCTAATAAAGTTTCAAGTTCCACCACCCAAGGCTTTCTTCAACTAATATTAAAAGATAAGCCAGTTGATAATGCATTAAATATTTTCGTCACAATTAACAAGATAAGGGTTCATCAGGCCTCTCCATCAAATTTTATTGTCCTTTCAGAAGAAGAAAAAGAATTTGATTTACTTGCTTTAAAAAACAATCCCCAGCCAATTCTTGAAGCAGAAATGGAGCCTGGCCTTTATAATCAGATCAGAATGGCAGTAATTTCAGGGAGAATAGTTTTTGAAGATGGAGAGTACGAACTACAAATTCCAAGCAGTGAAATTAAAATTCCCGTGGTTTTTGAAATTAAAGAAAAGGGTACTGTTCAGATTATTCTTGATTTCGATGCTGAAAAGTCCATTAAGGTTATAAGGGCTGGAAAGAGCGAGAAATACATATTAAGACCTGTCATTAAAGTAGAAAGCGTAAGATATCAGTAAGAAATAATAGGCTTATAAAACCAAAGGCAACGCAAAGGGGAGTAGTTGACTATATCGGGGCGAGGGGATTCGAACCCCTGACCTCTTGCTCCCGAAGCAAGCGCGCTAACCAAGCTGCGCTACGCCCCGTTTTTTTATAATTATAGCAGAAAGTTACTTGAATATTAATCTTATAATTATAAATCCACCAATTAATAAAGCTAAAAATAAAAGAGCAAGAAGTTCAAAATACCTGTCAATAAGGTTTTTGATTTTAATCCCAAATATGCGAAAAAGTCCTGCTACAAGGAAGAAGCGCGCTGTCCTACTAATTGTTGAAGCTATTAAAAAAAGGAAAAAATTTATGTTAAAGGCTCCTGCACTTATCGTAATGACTTTATAGGGAATAATAGTAAATCCTGCACTGAACACGATCCAGAAATTCCATGCATCATATTTTGATTTAATTGCTAAAAAAACTTTTTCCGTAAAACCAGGAATATAATTAAAAAAGAAATGGGCAATATCTGAGTAAATTCCTGGTGATGTCCACCAAAGTTTATAGCCAATAAAGTATCCGAACATTCCACCAAGAATTGAGCCAAGGGAACAGATAAGTGCGAAACGGAAGGCTCTTGTTATTGAACCGAGGACAAGAGCGATTAAAAGGACATCAGGAGGAATGGGAAAGAAAGAGGATTCTGCAAAAGCAAGAAGAAATAAAGCCAAGGGTCCATAAGGAGTTTCAGCCCAATGTAGAACCCATTCATAAAGTTTTCTCAGAAATTTCATATTTCATCAACAAGTAGATTGAATTTTGATTTTAAATATTCAAGGGCTTTGTAATCTGTTAAGTCAAGCTTTAAAGGAGTAATTGATATGAATCCGCATTCTACCGCTCTTATATCAGTATTCTCATCTCCAAGACATAGGGGTTTTCCATCTCCAATCCAGTAATATTTTTCACCTCTTGGATTGATCTTTTCTATGATGTCAGGCTGATATTTCCTTTTTCCCAATTTTGTCAATTTAAAACCCTTAATTGGAGGTGGAGGAACATTTACATTTAAAGTTGTTTCCTCTGGAAGTTTATTGTCTAGAATCCATTTAGCGAGTCTAAGAGCGATCTGTGCTCCCAACTGGTAGTGATAATTGCCCTTTTCATCAGGCAGAACAGAGATTGCAAATGAAGGTATATCGAATAATGTTCCCTGTACTGCACCAGAGACAGTGCCTGAATAAGTGGTATCCTCGCCGAGATTAGGTCCTTTGTTTATTCCTGAAATTATTAAATCAGGTTTTTTGGGCAATAGTTTTCCTAAAGCGAGATTAATACAATCAATAGGTGTTCCATCAATTGCATAAAGATTTTCTTTTATTCTTTCAGCTTTTATCGGACGATGAAGTGTTAATGCATAGGAGATTGCACTTCTTTCTCTATCAGGTGCAACTATAAAAACATCTCCTATCTCTTTTATTTTTTCTTCAAGCGCCTTTATACCTTTGGATAAAAAGCCGTCATCATTAGTAATCAATATAAGAGTCATTTTCTTAAACTATTAAGAGAAAGAAACAGTTTATAAAAAAATGAGATAAAAAGCAATATTCTTTTTAAAAAGGAGAATGGTCGGGACGAGCGGATTTGAACCGCCGACCCCACGCACCCCAAGCGTGTGCGCTACCAGGCTGCGCCACGTCCCGTCCTACCTATACTATTTGGTATCATTTCTCTCTATAATTGTCAATATCTCTTCTAGCTCCTGTTTGATTTTATAAAGAGCTTTTCTAAGTAAATCAGGATGGGTTGTTGTTTTTGATTTTGAACCAAATTCTTCTTCAATTTTCCTTTTTGCCCCAGCAAGAGTGAAGCCTTCTTTCATTAATAATTCTTTAATTCTTAATATTATTTTAATATCCTTTGGCCTAAATATTTTCTCCCCCTTTCTGTTTCTGCCTGCATTGAGAAGCGGAAATTCTTCTTCCCAGTAATCAATTACTTTTGGGTCTAGATTTGTCAAACGAGATACTTCATTTAATTTGTAAAATAATTTTTCAGGAATTTCGGTCATTTAAAATTCAATCAAAAAATATCATTAATCCATCCCTCAGTCAAGAAATCAAAAGTTCTATAATGTAGGGAAAATAGACTTAAGAATTATAGTTTATCTCTTTATTAGTTTTTATTAGTTAAATTAACTTTTCTCAGCGAATGAATGGTTAATTATGTGTAGTTCTGATTTTAGTCTGTGTTACTGAATATACTTGTTGGATTTCTGATTTTGAAGTTGGAGCTTTGAAAGTAATTGTTGCAATGGTAGTGCAATCATGGACTCTCTGAGATTTTTGCACACAATCATTATCTATGTCCATACTGAGCTGATCAAGACCTTGGGGAACAGGAGGACCTGGATCTGCTTTTCCCTTTTCATATTCATACTTTACAATCGAGAAGTTCCAGTTCGTACATAGAATCTTATAATTTGTTCCAGGAGATTTGAAGGTGTAATAATCCCAATTCAAATATTCCTGTTTGATGGTCATTGATGTGGATGTTATTGTAACCGTAAAAGAGCGATCTTCCTTTTTAGTAGCATCATCGCATGTAGATTTTGAATCTGCTTTCTGGGGATAGGTAAATTTCTCATCTAATTTTTTACTACCATCAATTGTCAACTTTCTCCTTCCTTTTGAATTTAATCCACTATATGTTACATCTATTTTAACGGTTATGCTCGTGTATTTGCCAGGAGCTTTTTCCTCTGCCTTTTTCTTTAAAGGAGCATTCTTAGAAAAGAACAGATACCATACTAACCCACCGACAGCTGCTAGAAAAACAAGTGCTCCTATTACTTTACCAATTGAACTTTTCCTTTTAATAGTTTCCTGAGCCACAGCACCAGTAACTGTTTTACATGCTTCTTTGTAATATTTTAATTCATTTAAATTCAGGCCTTTAATTGTTTTACCCTCTCCTAATATTTCCTTAGCTTTGCAATAATATTTTATAGCAAGCTTTTTGTAATCTAGTTTCTCATAAGTTGCGCCCATTAGGAGGAATGTTTCACCCTTAAGTGTATATCTACCTTCAGTAGTTGCAAGCTTTTCTTCAAGTTTTTCAAGCATTTCTTTCGCTTTTTCATAATCTTTTTCAAAAAAGGCTTTCTTTGCATTTTCAAATTGGGTTAACAATTCATCTATTTCTCCTTGTTCTTGAATTTGATTGTCAAATATTTGACCATAGAGAATAAGTTCCTCGGTATCTATATCCTCTAGTTCAATGGTTTCTTCCTCACCTATAAGCAATTTGGCAATTTTATAATTTTGTTTTGCAGAATCAATGTCATTTAACATTTCATCACATGCTCCAAGAAGTAAATGTACCTTTGCTAACAAATAATTATTATCGGGCTCATTTTTGGTAACGGAATCTGCAATTCTTTCCAGGATTACTTTTGCTCCCATGTAATCGCCATTTAAATATTGTTGTTTAGCAATTTGAAGGTTCGCATGATAATCAGGTTCATTCGGAAAAAGATAATAGGCTTCAAGTAATAAAAACATGCTTAGAAAAATAGCTAACCCTTTGCAAAAAAAAGTCTTTTTTAAATCGTACAATTTAATCCTCCTTACTTTTTAATTTTTCATTGTCTTTACTATAATTTATTGGGTGTCCGAAAGTCAAGAATTAATAGGGTCATTTTTAATTGACAATTAATTTATTTTAAGTTATAGTCTGAGCCATGAGAAGATAGGTTTGTTCCCTCCAAGGTGTGAATTTGTCTTCTCAAATCTTTTATATATAAAGGGAGGAATTTATGCAAAGAGTGAAGAAATTAAAAATGACCAGGGTTGTAGCCTACATGCTAATTGGAGCGTTCCTGTTCTATCTAAATGCTGTAGAAATAAGTTATTCACAATCAAAGTCGCCTGATAGTTATATTCAGGAAGGCAAGGAGCTTTACAAAAAGGGGGCATATGGAGAATCATTGAAAAGACTCGAGAGAGCAGAATTCTATTATAAGACAATAGAGCATAAGACAAAGGAAGAAAGATTAGCTGAGATATACTTTTATCAAGGGCTGAACTTTATCAAAAAGGGAGAAAGAGAAATAGCAAAAGAGATGTTCAAGAAAGCGATTAGATTTGCACCTGATAGAGATTACAGCGGAGAATTAATGAGTGAGGAAGCAGAAACAATATTCAATTCAGCGAAAGCTGAGGTTGAGGTAGAAATTTCACCAGAGGCAATGGGTATGCCTGCTAACGGGAATGGAGGAGGAAGTAGTGCAGCATGGGCAGTTTTAGCAGTTATTGCACTGGCAGCAGTAGGTGTTTTAGCTTATTTGCTTTTAAAGAGCAAGGCAGAGGAGAAGGAAAAAGAGAAAGAGCCCGATATAGGATCGATTCAAGTGAATTCAACTCCAAGTGGTGCGACTATATATCTGGACGGTCAGAACACAGGGCAGGTGACACCAGCCACAGTGACGAATGTTTCTGTTGGTTCCCATACTGTTAAATTAGAGAAAGAAAGGTATCAGAGCTGGGAGACAACAGTAAATGTTGTAAAAAATCAGACAATAACAGTTGATGCAACACTTAAGCCAGGAAGTTTTACAGAGAATTTTAATGACGGAAAGGCTCAATACTGGAAAAACGCTTCAGAAAATGCAAGTTGGTATGTACAAGGAGGAGTTTACAAGTGTAAAGGGCCTCATACAGAATTTGCTCGGGCTTACTACAATTTGGGGAAGTTCGATAACAATTGGACTTATGAGGCGAAAATTAATAGACTACAAGGTAAAGCTTATCATGTGCTTGGTCTTGCATTTGGTGGAAATAATGATTTTAGTGTATATTATGTTTTAGATATAGCACCAGGTTGGCAAAATTGGTCTATATGGAAGGCAGATGAAAGAGGAACGCATAAGGAATGGAATATTGTGCCATGGACTAAAGATACTGCAATAAATGAACATGGATGGAATAAATGTAAGATTGTCGCGAATGGAAATACTTTTACTTTCTATGTTAATGGGAAAAAATTAAAAACAGTAACTATATCAGGGGTTCCTTCAAAAGGCAAGATAGGTCTGTGGACCTATGTATATAGTTCAATGGATATTGCCGGATTTGACGATGTGAAATTTACATATGGAAGTGGTGAAGGTGTGATAAAAGGAGAATTTGTAATACCTAAATTAGCCAAACCAGGGGAAAGTTCCATAAGAGTTAGATAGGAAATAAAGTAATTAAAAATAAATAATTTATTGCATATATTTGACATCTGGATTTTCTCAGGGAAATAATGAAACATAGCTGACAAAATCTAACAATAGATATATAATTAAATAAACTCAAATGATTAATTTTATTTATAATTTCAGATTTATAAAAAATTTTATTTTTCTTGTAATTTTTATTATGTTAACTTTTCCAGGGAATATTTTCAGTAATGATAAGGATAAAAAAGAAAAATCAAAAATAAGTTCCTTAGAAAAATCAATTCTTATTCCTGGGTGGGGACAGTTATCAGAAAAGCATTATGTTGAAGGTTTTATTTTTCTTACGCTTGAAGCAGGAGCAATAGCTGGAATTATAATTAATGCCCGAAAAGCAAATGAATACTATAAATATTATAAGGAAGCAAAAACCATTCCTGACGCAGTTAAATATAGAGAACTTACAGAAAAATATGATATAAAAAGAAATAAATTTATTCTTGCTGCTGGTGTAATTTGGGCTTTAAATCTTCTTGACATGTATTTTATTTATAAGAAAAAAAATAAAAATCTTTTTATATTATTTGGTAATAGTGAAAGAAATGGATACTTTATCAAAATCATTAAATATTTTTAAATCTATTTTTATCTTACTTTTGTTGGAAATGTTTTTTTCTTGTGGTGAAAGAATATTTGACAATCCCTTTGATCCTCGAGCAAGCAAAAGAGAATTTACAGTAATAAGTGTTCTTAATATTTCATTGACTTTACCACGGGATTTAACATGGGATGGTTCAACTCTATGGATAATTGATGAGGCAGTTGATACAATTTACAGTATAAACAAATATAGCGGTAGTATTATTCGGAGCTTGAAGAGTCCTCTTCCTCAGGCTTCTGGACTAATTTATGATGGAAGTGGCCTATGGGTTTCGAGTTATCAAAGTGCTCAACTTGTGAAAATTAATATAATTAGTGGAGAGATTTTGCGTAGGGTGAATATACAAAAAGGAAAAATTACATCTCTTGCTTATGATGGTGAAAAATTATGGGGTTATGATAAAATTTCGAATAAAATTTATAGGATTGACCAGGAAAGCGGTCAAATTCTA
Organism: Candidatus Aminicenantes bacterium JdFR-78; assembly: GCA_002010665.1. Lineage (GTDB taxonomy): Bacteria > Acidobacteriota > Aminicenantia > JdFR-78 > JdFR-78 > JdFR-78. The sequence continues at coordinate 35,234 of MTON01000008.1, read as the reverse complement.
AAGAGTATTAATAATCCCGGATTTTCTTTTGGAGGGATGGAAATCTTTAATGATTCAATTTGGATAACTGATCCAAATAATTTCTCCATATATCAGCTTTCCATGGATGGAGATCTAATATCCACTTATTCTGCCCCTGGTCAATCTCCCTGGGGGATAACTTTTGATGGTTTTTATGTATGGAATGTTGATTCAAATAGAAAAATTTATCAACTCAGTTATTAAAAAAATAGCTTTTTCTTTTCTCATTTTGTTTATCCTCTCCAATCTATTGCAGGCGAAATTAAAGGTGATAATGGAAATTGAAGGAGATTATCTTGCATATAGTTTTGATTATAACTATCTCTATGGTCAGGGAAATTTAAATATCATTCTTTATAATCTTAAAATCAAGGGAGAAAGAGTCAGAGTTGATTTTAATAAGAATATTTTAGAAGTTTTTGGAAAAGTTAAAGTAGACTTAATATTTTCTTCTGAATTAGAGAAAAAAATTTCAAAATCAGTACAAGGAGATCAATTTATATTTGATTTAGAAAAGAAGCAAGGGAAAATAACAAATTACAGAGGGAAAATAATAAGTCTGTTTTTTGATTCGGAATTAAACAAAATTGAACCTTTTCCTATTGAGGCACTAATTGAAATCAATCTAAATAAAATTCGAACTTCTTTTTTATATTACACATTCACAAAAATGGAATTGCTGGAAAATTTTAAAATAATAGGCTATGGTGTTTTATGCTACCTGGAAGGAATAGAATCCATTTATTTAAAAAAATTTGCTTTAAAAAAAGGAAGCATTAATATAAATCCAGGATTAAGAATAAACAAAATATGGTATACATCATCTCAAGGTATTATTGGTGATGCCGAACTTCATCTTTTTCAGTCTGACAAAACATATAGTAAAACTCACATTAATTATGAGGAAAGATCTGTATTAAAGGAACATTTTCCACCTGATAGAATTTTTCGACTTCAAAGTGAGAATAAAATAATCCTAACTAAAAATTCTAATCTAAATTTAAATGCAAATTATGACAGTTATTCAAACTGGACAGCCTCATTATTTTATAATAGACAATTTGAAAATCTTGGGTTTGTAAATATTGATATATCTCATATACATCCCATAGGGGGATTTAGTCCTGAGACTTGGTTCAAAGTTGATTCTTCCTTTTCCTCACAGGAGATTGGCAATATCAGTTCTTCAATTGGATACGAAATTCAGGGACAGTTTCAGGGAGCAGTTTCTTATTCCAGAAATATTCTAAAAAAATTAAATTTAAGTATTAATGCATCCTATAATACTGCAAAAGAAACCAAGGTTCTAACTCCAGCTAAAATATTCTCCGGAGATGCCTCTCTTTCTTTTAAACACGGATATTTTAATATAATAGCCAATTATTCTCTAAACTCAGATATGATTAATAGAAATTCATTAAGCATTCCCAGACTTTCTTTAAGTCTTGCCTCTGTTCCTCTCTATCAGAATTTGCTAAATATCGGGATATCAAATCACTTTTATTATTATATTTCAAAAAATAAATATACAGGGAAGACAGTTGAATACAGTGATAATCTTATATTTGAATTAAATTCTACCCTTACTTCATTGCCTTTTATAGATAATTTAACTTTGAGCCTAAGAGCAGAGGAGTTTTTCAGGGAGAGGAGAGAAGGTTACCTTTCTTCTGGTATCATGATTAATGTTCAAAAGGAATTAATTAAAAATACGCTATCTCTTTATGGTATTTACTCGTACAATACACATCGTAAAAATAAGAAATGGTTCATTGAGGGTACTTATTATCAGAATTTTCTAACATATCTGAATTTTACTTTTCTTGAAAAAATAAATGGTAATATCTCTTTAAATATTGACCCAAAAATGGGAAGAGTTACCAATACTTTTGCAACTTTTATTTACAAATTGGGAAGAAGTTGGTATATAAATTCAAATTTTCAGTATGATTTTTTAATGAAGAAAATTAATAATCTGGATTTTTATTTAATAAGAGATGTTAAAAAATTCGATATTAGATTTGTTTGGAGATATTTAACTAAACAAATATTTGTTGAAATTGTTCCAAAATGAAAATTAAGAATTTAATGATTCTATTGATTATGTCCTCTTTGTTATCATGTATTCAATTTAAACCAGAAAAGATGCCATTGATTTCTCTCCCTATTCTGGAAGAGATTGTTGTATGTGGAAAAATAATGAAAGAAAGAAATTGGGCATATCCTAGGGATATAAAGACTGTTTTTATAAAGGGAAAAGATAAAAGGATATATTGTTTTCTTATTCTAAAAAAAATAGAAGATGAGCATTTTCTGGAATGGAAGTGGTATGATCCGGAAGGTAAACTATATCGTTCCACGGAAAGAATAAAAATAGGAGAGAAAGGCGTAATTTACGAAAAATTTATAGCATGGGATGGTATTATTCTTTTCAGAGAAAAGAAAGACGGAAAATGGAAAATAGCTATTTTTTTAGACAATAAATTCCTTGATATGATAGAATTTGAAATTAAAGAAAACAATAATTAGATTGCTGGTTTTAAAATTAATTTTGCCTTTGCCTTTTTCTCTATTTCTTTTTTTGTGAATAACATTCTGTAGTAACCTCCAGTAAGCCATAATTTTATCTGGTCATCATAATGTTTACTAAGGAAATGTCCTGACTCCCCTGATGTATTCACCCATAGTGAATTATCAAAATTGGATAAGTCAATTATTTGACGGTATGAAACATATGTTGCATTAACAGTTTCAGAATCATTCTTCATAGGATATGGCCCCCTGTTTAAAAATTTAAAAATAGGAATTGCACCAAGAGCATGTTCCATTTGTAATTTATGTATTTTTGCCCAATCCCAATTTTCTGGTTGCCCAAATTTATTTTCAAGATACTCATAAGCCTGTTGAAGACTTTTTTCTATAATTTTATTTCTATCCTCAATTTCTTCAGTATTTATATCATCGAACCATTTTGAATTTGGTTTGTTTATTATTTTTAAAATGCCCGCCCACCGCAAGGCTGTTTTCTTTGCAAACGTAGAAAATAGACTTTTTAGTTCATCCTTAAAGGTATTTTCATTTAGAAATCTAAGAAAGTATTGAAAGAGTGCAGCTTCTTTTCCCTTCTCCATTGAACCATCCCAGTTTTCCAAAATCTTTTGTGCTTCTCTTGCCTTTCCTTTTAAATTTTTCAAATTTTTAATAATTGGAATAAATAATCTTGAACGAGTTAGAACCAGATCAAGCTGGATTTTTTTAAAAGAATTTAAATCATGTTTTTTCCTGGTGAGTATTAATTCCTTTATTCTCTTTGCTCTAAAAGGTGCAAGATAATCTACCCCGAGGAAAAACGGATAACTATTTTCAATTATCTTATTGTTTGCAGTTACTATGAAATTTTCAGGAGGATTTAATATAATTCGTTTTTCATCTTTTTCTATGTAACCTATCCATTCAAACTTATCTGTATCTCCTGTAACAGGAAATAAACCCCTGTGGTTTCTTCTAATAGGAATCTTCCCTGAAAGATAATATCCGATATTGCCGTCTCTATCCGCGTATACAAAATTTAATGAAGGCGAGTCAAATAAGGAAACCGCTTTTAAGAATTCCTTCCAATTTCGGGCTTTATTAATTAGATAAATTGCTCGAGGAGTTCTTCCTCCATCATAGATTGTCCATCTTAATGAAACTGGTTTATCGCTTTTTAAAATCCATGGAGATATAATCGGGCCTCTATGAGTCCACTTTACTTCAATAATTTTCGGTTTCTTTTCACCCTTGATTTTTATTTCTTCCCTGTGAATTTCTAAATTTCTCCATTTTCCATTGAAAAAATATTTCCTCTGTTTCTTATCAAGTTTTTCAAGATATAAGTCCTGAACATCAACGTATGAATAGGTCACTCCCCAGGCAATATTCTCATTATGACCTATGACAACCATGGGTGTTCCAGGGATTGATACACCAATCACATTCATCTCAGGGGAATTTAAATGAATCTGGTACCATATAGATGGTATTGTAATAGCTAAATGAGGGTCATTAGCAAGAAGAGGTTTCCCGGTTTTAGTTAGTTCTCCACTTACTACCCAATTATTGCTTCCGGCAAATTCTAATTTGTGGGATGGAGGTTCTATTTTGAATTTAAAGGAGAAATTGAATTTAGCTTCAGGGACACTTGGCATAATTTCATTGATTTCTTCTATATTGAATTTCTCCATAAGTTTCATTCTCAAAAATTCTGAATCCATATTATTTGAAAGAGTTAAATCCATTATTTGTTTAATGACAAGAGAGTCTAAAATGGTCCATTTTTCTGGTTTAAATCTCAGTATAATAAATTCAGGAGGTAAAATTTTCTTTTTCTTTAAATAGGCATTTACACCTTTACAGTAATAAGAAAAAATCTCTTTCAAGTGTGGACTTAGTTTTTCAAGATCCTTTTTAGCAGCAACCTTAAGACCAAGTGCTCTCATAAAAATGTCTTTTTTAACCCCCTTTTCTCCAAAAATTTCAGAAAGGGTTCCATAGCCAGTTCTTCTCATCAATTCCATTTGCCATAATCTATCCTGAGCGTGAATATAACCGCACGCAAAAAATAAATCCTTTTCATTTTTAGCAAAGATATGAGGGATTCCAAATTCATCTCTTATGATTTCCACTTTATCAGATATTCCTAATAAAGAAATTTCTCCTTTTATTTTTGGAAGCGATGAATAAAATAAATAAATTAGAATTAAAATGATTCCTATAATAAGTAAAAGCAGAGAAAAAAATAAGATTTTTAAGCTTTTTCTCATTTTATTAGCCTTTTTCCTTTTCTTATATCAGGCTCTTTACATATTCCTTGCCACCCATATTTAAAATAAACTTGGCAAGAGCCACTTGTTTAGCTTTTTCAGGTATTTCTAAGCTATTTACTATATCGTTTATATATTTCTCGTATTTTTTTATTTCCTCATAACTCAGGATTGTTCGCTCCTGTAGTATTGTATGAGCAATAATTTTTAATTTTTGAATATCTGGAATTTTTGAAATTAATTTACTCACCATCTTTAGTCGTTTATTTACAATTGCAATATCAATTTCGGACTTAAACCATCCTAAAAACTGATCATATACCCACCCAATATTAATACTCAGATCCTCTCCCCCCATAAATTTCTTTGCAATTGTAAATTTAGTTCTAATGAGCATAGGAAATCCAATTCCAATCCCAACAGCAAGAAGAAAAGTGTTAAAATTTTTTGCGTAGAACCGGATAATAGCGAATACTCCTGTTGCTGTAAGGGCATTTACACTGACGAGAATCCAGGCCCATGAAGTTCGAAAAGCCTCTCTTGGATTTTGAGAGAAGGTTGCAATAATCTCAGCAATACCTACTATTGCACCAAGTCCAAAGACAATAATATATGGAACCCACTCCATTCATCTACTCTCCTTGCTTTATTCTTTTAAAACCCTGAGACCTTTCTCGCTTATAGTGATTNCTTCATTTTCTGGCCCTGATTTTAGATGTTTTTTAGATATATATCCCTTTTTCTCAAGTTTGGTGATTACTTCTTTGATTTTATCTGGCATTTCAAGCTGTTCCACAGAAATCTCAATAGGAGTGAGAGCTCCTTTCTCAAATAAAATTTTTAAAATTTCTCTTTCCTTATTTGTTATTTCAACCATTGGGTCTCCTAAATTATTATTTTCATTTTTACATTTTATATTTAGCTGAAATTTCATCTAATTCTTTCGAGGCTTCAGGTGGTGGTGTAGTAAAGAGACTCACAAATACCGTCATTAAAGTTGAGATTACAAATGCAGGGACAAGCTCATAAATTAATGATTTTAGAAAAGGAGTCTGATTCCATATAATAGTTATTAAAGTTCCTGAAATAAATCCTGCTATGACTCCCTGTTTGGTGGTTCTCTTCCAGAATAAAGAGAGAATTATTGTGGGACCAAAAGAAGCTCCAAGACCTGCCCAGGCGAAAAGCACAAGCCAGAAAACAAGCTGAGAAGCGACAGCTCCAAGGATTAAGGCAATAACAACAAGAAGAATTATTACCACTCGACTTAATAAGACCAATTTCTTCTGACTTATTTCTTTTCCCTTAACCATTATTTTCTGATAAATGTCCCTTACAACCCCGGATGCAGCAACTAAGAGCTGGGAATCTGCTGTGGACATGATTGCTGCAAAGATTGAAGCTATTATTATTCCGAAAAGGATTGGATGGAGATGGGTGGAAGCGAGATATGGAAAGAGATTTTCAGGGTCTGAGTTCGGAAGAAGATTTTTTGCTGGATAATAAGCTCTTCCAACAATTCCTATGTAAATTGCTCCCCATGCCATAAGGGTATTCCAGACAGTTCCAATTAAAGCTGATTTTCTTAGAGCCCGAGGATCATCTATTGACATATATCTAACCAGAATATGTGGATTTCCAGGAGAGCCAAGTCCTATTCCTAAAAAACCAATAATTCCTCCAGCTGAAAGGGCAAAGGGGTCAATTGAGAAAGAGCCAAGCACTTCTGGGTCTATCGTGCTTAAAGCTGTTAAGACGTCACTCCACCCTCCTAATTTGATAATAGCAATTACTGGTAAAATTAAAAGACCGATTATCATGAAAAAAGCCTGGACCATATCAGTTAGAGAAACTGCTAAAAATCCGCCCATCATAGTATAAGCTAAAACAATCAAAGCAGTTACGAGAACTCCATTGAACTCGCCGAGTCCAAAACTTGCTCCAAATGCTTTTCCACCTGCATTAAATTGTGCAGAAACATAGGCCACCATAAAAATTAGAATAATTACTACCGATATTATTCTTAAAACATTAGATTTGTCCTTATACCTTGATTCAAAGAAATCCGGAATGGTGAGATTGTCCATTTTCTCGGTATATCTGCGCAATCTTTTAGCTAAGAAGAGAAATAAAAAAAGTTCAACAATTATATAGCCTGCCACAGCCCAAATTGCGGACGCACCTCTTATATAAGCCATTCCCGTAACACCAACGAGGAGCCATGCTGATCTTCCAGATACAACAGCACTCAGAGCCACAACAAATTCCTTCATTTTTCTTCCGCCAATAAAGAATTCACTGATTCCAGCTGAGGAAAATTTTGTTGCAAGAACGCCTATTGCCACTATAATTGCCAAATAAAAAATAAAAGATAAAATTGCTAAAGGATTGGCGTGAATAGCTATTTGGGATACATTTTCCATTTTATTCCCCTTCCTCTTTTAAAACTATGCTTAAAATTAATGCAGTTAAGATTATTAATGTTGGAAGGATTATCAAACCAAAAATTGCTCCAAAATTCATTCTTCCTCCTTAATTAAAAAGCATCTTCAAGTATTTTCATTATACCTTTTTCATTTAATTCTTCAAAATTTCCTAAGTAACCCTTTTTACCTGCACTTATTCTTATGGCATCAGAGGCTAATCTCTTTAAATGAGATTTTTCTACTCCCAATTGAGAGAGCCTATAATAAACACCCACATTCTTCATCCATTCTTCCATTTTTTCATAAGCTTGAATAGCTAACTTTTCTTCAATTGATGAACTTAAGCCAAAAATATTTTTAGCGAATAAGGCAAGCTTTTTTGAATTTAGATGAGCCATAAATTTCATGTAACTGGGCAATAATGAAGCTAAACCTCTACCATGAGAAATATCATAATGGGCGCTTAATGGATGTTCTATTGCATGTAAAACAAAGAAGCCAGGACGGCCTGAGTTCGGAAAACCTGAAAGAGCAAGTGTACTTGCCCAGGAAAGATTTGCTCGTGCTTGTATATCATTTCCATTTTGTATTGCTTTTGGCAAGTTCTCCATGACAGTTTTAATAATTCCTTCTGTGAATCTATCCTGAAGGGGAGTATTTGAATCCTTGGAACTTATATATGTTTCTAAGACATGACATATAATATCTATTCCACCATCACCAGTAATGTCAGGAGGAACAGAAATGGTTAATTCTGGGTCAACTATTGAGACCTTCGGAAAAATATGCTCGGAGCGAAAGGCCACCTTTTCCTTTTTCTCTGAGTTTGTAATAACTGTAATATGGTCTGCTTCAGAGCCAGTAGCAGCTATTGTTGGAATCAATATTATTGGTAAGGCTTGTGTTATTTTTCTTTGACTTAGGCCACCTATTGGTGCAAATTCCCATATTGAAGCACCCTCTTTGGCAACAACTGCAATTGCCTTAGCTGCATCCATAGCACTTCCGCCACCCAGGCCAATTGTCATGTCACATTTCTTTTCTCTTGCTAATTTCCCTCCCTTATCAACTGTCAAGTGACGGGGATTAGGTTCAATTTTGTCAAAAACAATTACATCAACTCCTTCTTCCTCCAAAAGTTTAATAACTTTATCCAAAATACCAAGTCTTTTCATAGATTTCTTTCCGGTTACAAGTAGAGCTTTTCTCCCTATTTTCTTTGCTTCTTTTCCTATTTTTTTAATTTCCCCAAAGCCAAAAATTATCTTTGTAGGTAATTGAAAAACGAAGTTTATCATTTTGATGTTAAATTATATCTAATAGAAAATAGCTTTTCAAGAAAAGTAAGGAAAAGCAAGACAATGAAAGACTCTATTTTAGGAAAAGACGATTGAAGTTTAATATTCCTTGAAATATGTATAAAAAGAAAGTTAAAATCTAATTAAGAGGTTAATGATTAATAAGAAAATAATCAGGCAATTAAAAAAAATTGTAGGTTCAGAATGGGTTTATGAGGAAATAGAAAAAAGAATTTGTTACTCCTATGATGCAACTCGGTTAGAATACTTGCCTGAAATAGTAATTAAACCTGCATCCGAAGAGGAAATATCTCAAATTCTAAAGATAGCAAACCAGAATTTAATCCCTATTTATCCTCGTGGTGCAGGAACAGGAATGAGTGGAGGAGCTTTACCAATAAAAGGTGGAATAGCTCTGGTAATGACACGAATGGACAGGATAATTGAAATCAATACCGAGAACTTAACAGCAACTGTAGAGCCAGGAGTTATAACTGCAAATTTACAAAAAGAGGTTGAAAAACTAGGGTTATTTTATCCTCCTGACCCTGCAAGCGTGAAGTTTTCCACTATTGGTGGAAATGTGGCTGAATCAGCTGGAGGACTTCGTTGTCTTAAATATGGGACAACAAAAGATTATGTATTAAAAATTAGAGCTGTTTTACCTACTGGAGAAATAATAACAACTGGTTCAGAAACAATGAAAAGCGTGGTTGGTTATGATTTAACTCGACTTTTGGTTGGTAGTGAAGGGACATTAGCTGTTTTTACTGAAATCACTCTGAAACTAATTCCTAAGCCTGAATTTAAGAAAACCATGATGATTACTTTTGAAAGTATTTTGGAAGCTGGAAAAACGGTTTCAGAGATAATAAAGAACAGAATTATTCCATCAGCCATGGAATTTATAGATGAAGAGGGAATTAATTGTTTGAGAGCCCATGTTCATCCAGAACTACCAGAAGCTGGTGCTTTTTTATTAATTGAACTTGATGGTTCAGAGGAGGAAGTCATAAAGAACCTTAAAAAAGTAAAGCAAATATGTATTCAAAATAAAGCTCAAAAAATTGAAATTGCAAAAGATGAAAGAGAAAGCGAAAAGATATGGGAAATTCGTCGCTCCATCTCTCCAGCTCTTTATCAACTCGCACCGCATAAAATAAATGAAGATATATGCGTTCCTCGAAATAAAATTCCAGAAATGATTGAAAAAATAAATTCGCTTTCAAAAGAAAGTGGTTTGAAAATCATATCATTTGGTCATGCAGGAGATGGAAATATTCATGTAAATATTATGACTGATTTAGATAAAGATGGAGAAAGGGAAAAGGTTGAAGAAGTGGTCAATAAGCTTTTTAAAGCTACTTTAGAATTAAACGGAACAATTTCAGGTGAGCATGGAATAGGAATAACTAAAAANCCTTTCCTGCCGATGGAAATTTCAACGAAAGAATTAGAATTAATGAAAAAAATTAAAAAAATATTTGACCCGAGCAATATTTTAAATCCAGGAAAAATTTTTGATGAATGAAAATCTTTTAATACAAGTTGAAAAAAAACTGAGCAAATGTAATCGCTGTGGAACCTGCACAGCATATTGCCCTGTTTTTCTACAAACAAATGAAGAGTGGTATTCTGCTCGAGGAAGAATGGCTCTTCTTGAAGCAGTTACAAAAAAGAGAATAAAAGAAAATGCTTTTTATAGAGATGTTATTTTTTCCTGTCTATATTGCTATACATGTGTTAAAAATTGTCCGGTTGGAGTTAAGGTTGATGAATTCATTATTCTTGCTCGAGAGCAATACATTGGTAAAAAAGGACTTCCTCTAATTCAAAAACTGGGTCTTGAAACTTTAAAAAATAAAAAAACATTAGGATCAGGAATAAAAACTCTCAGATTGCTTAATAGATGTTCTCCTCGTTTTATTAAAAAAGTATTCCTTTCTTTACTTAGCAAAAATGGAAATCGTATAATTCCTCCTTTTGCTAAAAAGTCTTTAAGTGAGCAATTGCCAGAAAAAATTATGGTGAAAAAACCAAAATTAAAAGTTGCATTTTTTACTGGATGTTTAATTGAATATATTTATCCGGAAATTGGGATTTCATTATTAAATTTACTTAAAAATCAGAGAATCGAAATTATAATACCTAAGGAGCAATATTGTTGTGGAATTCCTTTGCTAACATCAGGCGATAGAGAAGGAGCAGAATTTCTTGCAAGAAAAAATATCAAACTTTTTACTACACTTGATGTTGACTATATTATAAATGCATGTGCTACATGTGGCTCAACCCTTAAAGACTATGAAAGACTCATTGGAAAGTGGAAATTGAAAAATGAAAATTCAGATTTCAAAATTCAAAATCCAAAACTATCTGTTAGTAATTGGGCGAAGAGAATTTATGATGTTAGTGAATTTTTAGTTAAATTTACTGATTTAAAATTCAATCCAACAAGAGAAACAAAAGTTACATATCATGACTCGTGTCATTTAAGAAAAAGACAGGGTATTTATGAAGAGCCGAGACATATTTTAAAATCCATATCTTCAATTGATTTTATTGAAATGGAGGAAGCGGATTTCTGCTGTGGTGGAGGAGGACTTTTTAGTTTTAAATATTATGATATTTCAAAGAAAATAGCTCAGAGAAAAATCCACAATGCAGAATGCACTAAAACAGAGTATATTATTACCGGATGTCCAGGTTGTATTTTGCATCTAAATGATATTCTAACTCAAAAAAAATCCTTTCAAAAAGCAATCCATTTAGTGGAATTATTGAGATGAAACAAGTAAACTGGAAATTATACTTCATTGCTGATTTTGAAACTTCAAAGAGAAGAGACTTAGTGTGGATTGTTAATGAAGCTGTTAAGGGTGGAGCAACTGTTGTCCAGCTAAGAGCCAAGAGTATTTCTACTCGTGAATTTTTAGATATTGGTAAGAAAATTCACTCTTTTCTAAAGAAAAAAGGAATTCCATTCATTATAAATGATAGAATAGATATTGCTCTGGCACTTGACGCAGATGGAGTTCATCTTGGCCAGAATGACATGCCCCTCCAAATTGCTCGTAAAATCCTTGGAAAAGAAAAAATAATTGGCATTTCAGTTAATAATATTGAGGAAGCAGTGGAGGCGGAAAACAATGGAGCTGATTATCTAGGAGTGGGACCTGTCTTTCCAACCACAACTAAGCCAGACATTAGAGCTCCACTTGGAATAGAAGGATTAAAAAAAATTAGAAAGAAAGTTAAAATTCCAATTGTGGCAATAGGAGGAATAAATGAGAATAATATTCGAGAGGTATGCTCAATTGGTGTTGATGGAGTTGCGGTGATTTCTGCTATTGTTCTCTCTTCAGATCCATGTCAATCCGCGCGTAAACTGATCAAGGAATGGGATTCAGTCCAATAATTTGACATTTTAAAGTATATCCTATAAGCTGGGAAAAAGTATTAAGAGGTTTTTTATTATTATGTTTGTCTCCAAATCCGGCAAAGGGAAAAATTCCTTTCTGAGTTCGTTTCTAGAGAAACTCAGAAGAAAGGGGATAATTAAAACTATCGCTGCTTTTATTGGAGGAGGATGGCTTATTATTGAATTTGTCCACTGGATATTAGTTGATCATTATCATTTCCCAGAAGAGTCTGTAGATATAACAATTGTGACTCTTGTTTCAGCTCTTATTTGCACTTTAATCTGGAGATGGTATCGAACTGGTGAAACGAAAATTAGAAAGATTAAGGTTGAATTCATTCTTATTCCTATAATAATCATTGCATCAGCTTTTATAAATATACTCTTTATTTTTCAAATTGAAAAAGTTCCCTCAGAAGCTAATGTTGGACGCAGAGTAAAATCTTCAATTGCTGTTTTGCCATTTAAGGATTTGAGCCTTAAAAGGGATCAGGAATATTTCTGTGATGGAATGACAGAGGCAATTATAGCAAGGCTTTCTCATCTTGAAGGATTAAAGGTTATATCAAGAACTTCGACCATGCGCTATAAAAATACGGATAAAGATATTAAAGAAATTGGGAAAGAATTAGGCGTTGCAACTGTTCTTGAGGGAAGTATTCAAAAGGAAAGAAATAATATCCGCCTTATTGCTCAATTGATAAATACAAAAGATCGCTTTCATATTTGGTCGCAAACTTATAATCGGAAATATAAAAGCGTCTTTGAACTTCAGGATGAAATATCAGAGGCTATAGCTAATGCCTTGAAATTTAAGTTGAAGGTGGGAAGATTTAAAGGAGTAAAATCTGCTGAGCCAATTGATGTGGGAGCCTATGAATTCTATCTGAAAGGTCAACATTTGATAGAGACAAAATATTCTTTTTCTCGAGAGGAAGAAGATTTTAAATCTGCAGTGAGAATGTTCGAAAAGGCAATTGAGATAGATCCGAATTATGCTCTTGCCTACTGGGGCTTAGGTAACGCATATGAATCTCACTATGTAAGGAAGAACAATCAAAAAGATTTTTATTTAATGATTAAAAACTATAAAAGGGCATATGAAATAAATTCGGATTTAGCAGAAACGAATCTTGGAATGGGATGGGCTTACTTTCATAGAGAGAATCTCGATGTAGCCTTTAAATTTTTTAGAAGAGCTCTTGAAGTCGATCCCTATAATTCTCAGGTTAATTTTGATGCGGGTTCCTTTTTTCGAAGTATTGGTTTGTATTATCAAGCAATAAAATATTATTCAAAGACCATTTATTCAGACCCTCTCAATATTATGGCACATTATCTTCGTGCAGTTTGTTTCATTAATATTGGTGAATTTGAAAGGACAATTATTTATTTTAGAAAAGCCCTTGATATTGAGCCAAATAATATTTCACTGCTTTCTCATCTCGCTTTATGTTTCATTTTTACAAAAAATTTACATGAAGCTGAGAACATTTTGAGTAATATAGAGAAAACTAACCCCTACGACCCTCGAGTCCAAAATATTAGAGCTCGAATATTTGCTATTAAAGGAGAAAAATGTAAAGCACTTGCTTTAATCAAGGGAAAAATTCCTTTTTATTATCTGCCAACGAGTATTTATTCTCTTTTGGGTATGAAGGATGAAGCAATAAGATATATTAAGGAGGGAATCAACAAAGGTTTTGAACACCGCAAGGAATATTTATATTCATATCTCTTTTTAAAAAATAATCCATTTTATAATAATCTTCGCGGAGATCCCCGTTTTCAGGAGATCATTGGAAAAGAAAAAAGGAAATATAAAGAGAGATTAATTAAATATATGAAAATTTAAATTTTAGTTAATGACTTAGATTGAGTCCCATAAATTTTTATTTCAATTTTAGGATAAAAATTTTAAAAGGAGGTAAAAAAAGTATTTTTTTCAAAATCCAAGAAAGGAGAAAACCTTGAAAATTAAAAATATTTCTGTTTTGTGTGCTCTTGTTCTGGCAATATTGATATTATCAGGAATTGAAGTAAAAAGTCTTTCCGGAGACAGGAATGAGAAAGAAATTCGCGAAGAGATTGTAAAAATGATAATAGCAATGAATCCTGAATTAAAGTCCAAATTGAAAGAGGGGAAAAATATGTTAATCAATCTTGCTGACCAGATTATCAAAGATAATAAAAGATTCTCCACATGTTTCAAGGAGCGAGAATTTGAGAAAATGGTCGAATTATATGAGCAGAGGGGCTCAATAGTTGTGACCCCAGAATATTCCAGACTTTATGGACAAGCTATTGCATTATTTTTGTGTAAAATGTGGAAGCCAAAAGCTGTATTGAAATTCAGAACAGTTCATATATATCTAAATAACTCAATAGATAATAAAGACAAGAAAGAATTTGATTTTATCGCTAATGTTATAAATGAAATCCATGTTATTTTATCTAATAGAAAAGGAAAAATTTGTAATGAAACATTGGTTGAGATCCGTACCTATCGCCACAGATTTGATTGTTGGTGGGAATATTAATTTCTGAATAACCATCAGTTTAAATGATAATTTTAAAAAGTACAGGTTAATTGACTTAGATAAATATTTGGGTGAGGGATAATTTTTTATTAGAAAGGTTATTGGTGACAATTTTCGTCAATTAAATTGACAATTTTCGTCAAAATCAAAAGCCTACTTATATCCATCCTTCTATAAGTTATTGAAAAAAAAAGTATTAAAAAAGCAATAAATTTGGCATTAATATTGCATTTAATTCCTAATGGAGGAGTGCATATGAGGGAATTCAGAGCTAGTGATATTAATAAGACAAAATCACAACTTTTAAAAGAAATAGCAAAATTACGTCAACGGATTATTGAGTTGGAAAAAGCAGAAATAAAGCGAAGAAAAGCAGAGGAAGCGCTTCGAGAAAGCGAAGAAAAATACAGAGCAACTTTTGAGTCAACTGGTACAGCCACAACAATAGTAGAAGAAGATACTACAATTTCTCTTGTAAATTCAGAGTTTGAAAAGCTTAGTGGATATTCAAAAGAAGAAATCGAAGGTAAAAAAAGCTGGACCGAATTTGTTGTAAAAGATGATTTAGAAAAAATGAAAGAATATCATCGTCTTCGAAGAATAGATGAAAAATTAGCTCCAAGAAACTATGAATTTCGTTTTATTGATAGATATGGCAGAATCAAAAATATATTAATTACTATTAGTATGATTCCCGGGACAAAAAAGAGTGTGGCATCCTTATTGGATATTACAGAGCATAAACAAAGAGAGAAAGAATTAAAAATACTTTTTCAATTAGCATCATTATTAAATTCAGGATTAGATTTAGAAGAAACATTAGAGAAAATAGTTGACACAATTAATGAGGTATTAGGATTCAATTATTGTTCAATTCGATTAGTTGATAAAGAAAGAAACGTTCTTGTTACTAAAGTAATAAGAGGAGTAGGAGAAGAATATTGGAAATATAGAAAAGAAGTTCCTATTGGAAAACATGACTATGATTTAAGTGGTTTAACAGCATTAAAAGGAAAACCTCATTATGTTCGAGATTTAATGACCCTTAATTTCCCCAAAGAAGTGAAGGAAAATCTTATTAAGAAATTTAATCTTAAATCATATCTTTGCATTCCTATTAAGGTAAAGAACGAAGTACTTGGTGTTTTAAGTATTATGACTCAGGAATATAAAGAATTTTCAGAGAATGAAATGAGACTTCTTATTACCTTTACGGAATTAGCAGGTCAAGCTATACTAAGAGCTCATCTCTATGATTTATTAAAAAAATCAGAAGAAAAATATAGAACATTGATTGAAACTTCAAGTGATGGAATCATATCTATGGATGAGAAAGGAAAAATTATGTTTTGGAATAAGGCTGCCCAGAAAATGTTTGGTTATTCAAAAGAAGAGATAATCGGCAAGCCGGTTACGATTTTAATCCCAGAAGAATACCGGGAGGAACACATAGCAGGGGTTAGAAAAATTTTGGAGGAAAAGGGACATCTTAAAGGAACTTTGGAAGTTGAAGGATTAAAAAAGAATGGCGAGAGATTCCCAATTGAATTCTCTTACTCAATTTATAGAAACAATGATACTGCTACTTTTATTGCAATTATAAGAGATATTATAGAAAGAAAAAAAATGGAAGAAAAATTAAGAAAATCAGAGAAAGTGTATAAATCCCTTTTTGAGTTTAATAAAAGTGTTTTAGAAAATTCTCCTGCAGGAATAGCAAAACTTAATAATAAAATGAGAATTGTATATGTAAATATGGAATTTAGAAGATTAATTGGTGAATTTTCTGGAAAAGTCTCAAAAATTATAGGATTAAATATAAAAGAAATTCCTGTATTAAATAAAATTGGAACACCAGATGTACTTAATAAGTTATCAAAGGGTAAAAAAATATCTGGTGAGACTTCCTTCATATCTGCAAAAGGAAAAAGAATTTATATTTCTTTTAGCGGAGTTCCCATCTTTGAAGAAAATAAATTTAAAGGAGCTATTTTACTTTTAAATGACATTACAGACCGTAAACTGCTCGAACAACAGCTTCTCCAAGCTCAGAAAATGGAGAGTATTGGAAGATTAGCAGGTGGCATAGCCCATGATTTTAATAATCTTCTTACGTCCATAATAGGGTATGCTGAAATGGCACAAATGAAAATTTCACCTAAGGAGCCAAGTTACAATTGTATAAAACAAATATTGAATGCATCAGAACGGGCAAAAATACTTATTGAAAAAATTTTAACTTTTAGTCGAAAAGTAGTAACACAGCAAAAAATTATTAATTTAAACAGTCTAATCGAGAATTTTAAAGACATGCTCGAACGCATTCTTGGAGAAGATATTGAATTGAAATTTATTCTTGAAAAAGAACTTGGAAATATAAAAGCAGATCCACATCAAATTGAACAAATTATAATGAATTTAGCTGTGAATTCTCGTGATGCTATGCCTAAAGGAGGGAAGCTTATTATTGAAACAAAAAATATTGAATTCAATCTGGACAATATAAAAAGACCTCCTTCTTTGGTTCCAGGAAAATATATTCTTTTATCCGTAACTGATACTGGGTATGGTATAGATGATAAAATTCTTCCCCATATATTTGAACCCTTTTTTACAACAAAAAAGAAAGGGATGGGAACTGGCTTGGGGCTGTCCACCGTATATGGAATTGTAAAACAGAGTAATGGTCATATTGAAGTCGAAAGCCAAGTAGGAAAAGGTACAACAATTAAGATTTACTTTCCAAAAGTAGAAGAAAAAATTAAGAAAACTACTAC
This sequence comes from Candidatus Aminicenantes bacterium JdFR-78, assembly GCA_002010665.1. GTDB lineage: Bacteria > Acidobacteriota > Aminicenantia > JdFR-78 > JdFR-78 > JdFR-78. The sequence goes on along the minus strand of MTON01000008.1, from coordinate 17,949 downwards.
TCATAAAATATCATTATCCAAGTTTTTTTCTGGGAAAGGAACAATTCTAATAGTCGAAGATGAGGGAAGTGTTCGTGAGCTAATAGTTAATATTCTTTCCCAACACGGTTATGAGACTTTATCAGCAAAAAATGAAAATGAGGCTTTAAGTATATGGGAAAAACATAAAAAGAAAATAAATTTAGTTCTTACTGATATAGTTATACCGGGTACAAATGGATGGGAGCTTACCAAAAAATTAATTAAGTCAAACCCAAAGCTTAAAGTTCTTTATATGACAGGTTATGCAGAAGATATAATTTCAAAATACATGGCTTCAGAGAAAAATATCCCTATACTACAGAAACCTTTTACACCAAATGAACTTCTTATTAAAATAAGAGAAATTATGAGTTCATGAAGTTAATTTTTTACATTTTCCAAATCCTTGAAATTTTAAATAATGAATAAGAAGGAATTCGGATACTTGACATTATTTAATCCGTAGGATAAATTAAAAACAATGGATAACTTCAGAAAATTTTTTCTGAAACATGTAGATAAATTCATTGTAGTTATTGTCCTGTTGAGTTTAATTGTAATTAATTATTTTGTTCTTTATAAATACAGATTAGTTTTCTTAAATATTTTATATCTGCCGGTTTTACTAGCTGGATATTATTCTGGTAAAAGAATGGCAATCCTTACAAGCGTTTTTTCTGTCCTTGCTGTTGTGGTATTTATTGTTTTCTTTCCGTCTTCTTTTATAGAAGAAGGTGAATCTATTTTTGATTTTGCAATTAATCTTACAACATGGGCTAGTTTTCTTGTGTTGACTGGAATAATAATAGGTTTTCTATATGATGAAAAGGAAAAGAGAATAAAGGAATTAAAGGAAGCATCATTAATTATTCTTGAAATTTTGTCAAAATATTTGACCTCACTTGAGAATTTTAATGAAAATCTTTCTTTTAAAGTGGCTAATTTGTCAGCTGAGATAGCAGGTAACCTTTTTTTAAAAAGATCAGAAATTGAGAATATAAGGGTAGCAGGTTTTCTATTTGAATTTGGGAAGAGTAAGGAAAAAATGGAGCTTTTTAAAAATGCAGCAAAGCTAATTGAAAGAGAAAGAGAAAGTCGGGAATATTATGGTGAAAAGGAAGCAGTTGTAATTTATGCTTTGAATGAAGTTTTAAAAGAAGTTGCTCCCATTATCTCTGCATATCATAAATATTATGCCTCTCGACCTGAGGCACTACTTATTGATTTTGATAAGATACCTCTTGGTGCATCCATAATTGCTCTTTCTGAAAAATATTATAATTTGATTGAAAAGAAGCCTAATGGAAGTGTAAAATCAGATGAAGAGGCGAAAAAAATAATAGAGGAATATTCAGGAGTTCTCTTCCCTCAGGATATTGTGGAAGCATTCAAAAAGACAACCGTTTACACTAAGATAATTCATTAGAAAATTATTACTCCACCGTAACCCACAACCTGACTATAATCTCCTGAGACATCCCCAGATGTTGCATATTTTATTAGGTCCGCATTTTTTGCCCCAAGTTCTAAGGCGGTTTTCAGAACAATTGTTGTTGGCATGACACCACACATACTGATTCTTTCTTCCATAACGGTTTTAAACAATCCTTCAGGATTTAATTCAAGAATTTTATTAATAGCCATACTATCCTTTTCTTCTGCTGTTTTCTGGTCTACATAATGACTGAAATCAGTACTAGCAATTAATAAGACTTCTTCGCCAAACTCTTTTATTGCATGTGCCAGTTCAATGCCAGTCTTCTCAAGTTGGGGATAGCTTAAATGTGAAACGCAAATTGGAACGATTTTAGGCGAAGAAATAAAGTACTGGAGAAAAGGAATTTGGACTTCTATTGAGTGTTCATATTTGTGAGCAGATGGGTCTTCTTCAATAAATGAACATTTTTCTAAAATCAGATTAGCAAGCTGCTCATTTACTGTAACATTTCCCAAGGGTGTTTCCCATTTTCCTTCTTTAAATAGTGCAAGTGGAGAGCCAATTCCCGTATGATTGGGGCCTAAAATTATAAAATTGTCAGGTAGTTCAATTGAGGAATATACTGCACCTGCAACATTACCTGAATAGATGTAGCCGGCATGTGGAGAAATTGATGCTATAGCTTTTTTCTTTTTCTTATCCAAGAGAATCATCTCCGAGATCATTCTTCTTAAACCTTCCTTACTCCCAGGGTAAAATTGACCACTTACTGCAGGTTTTCTAATCATACTTTAATATATATGGAAGAAATTTATGTTTGTCAAATTAATCTAATTTAGCCAAGGATTTTTTAAAAAATTTGTCTAATCAAGTGGAGGTAAGAGATGAGGAGAAAGATTTTTGATCTAATAGTTGTTTTATTTTTGGCCAATTCCTTAGTTTTTGCATTGGTTTTTGAAAAGGACAATAATAATTTAAAACAATTAAGGAGAGAAATACATTTGTTGAACTTAGTTAATGGTTTGAATCTTACACTTGAGCAGAAGGAAATTATAAAAGAAAAAGTTGAGGAAAGAATTAAAATAGAAAAAACTATAAGAGAAAGATTACAAAGAAGGGAAGAGGAGTTGTTTTCTACTTTAACTGAAATAAGGGATTATCTTTCTCAGGGCAGAGAAATTCCTGATCAGTTAAAACAGAAGTATCATAAAATTAGTTTTGAAATTAAAAGAGAACTCATGTCCGTGGACAAAGAAATAGAAAATCTTGCTTTAGAAATAGAAAATATATTAGAAGATCATCAAAAATATCAATTGAGCAATTTTATTCCATGTATAATACCTCCAAAGGGAGAACTCAGAATTGGTCAGGCTAATAATTATTCTGGAATTACTCGCCTAATGGAAAGGATAAGGAAAATACCAGAAAGGGCTTATAGGTGGAATAAGAGACTGATTATTTCTCGCACTATTGAAAGATTTAAAATAACTCTATTTCCACACGATGAAATAGATGAAAATAAAATGAGAAGTTATCTTTCAAAGCTTTTTGACAGGGTGAGAAGTTTATCTGATGCAGATTTTGAACTTCAAAAGGATAAACTTGCAGAGGAGTTTTCAGATACTTTTTCTCCTGAAAGGAGAAAACAGGATCTAGTAGATAAAATAAAACTTTTTCTTTTAACTCCTGAGATTATTCCAATTCTTGAGAAAAAGTAGAGACCTACTTGAGCAGAGAAATTTTTTCTGCGATTAAAGAGCAGACTCCAAAGTGTTTTTTGATTTTTCCCTCAATGAGGTAAGGGCCTCGAGAGAAAGTGAGATATCCGAATTTTTCATATACATGTGGAAAAAGAGTTGCTTCATAGGTTCCTGATGTGTCTTCTAAGGACATGAATTTCATCGGGTGGTTTGATTTTCTGCTGACAATCCTCTTCATTGCAATAAGCCACCCAATCATTTTCACATTTTTATCTACGTAATTTTCCATTTTTTGAGCTGAGATAGGCTTTATTTCTTTAATTTTATCTTCGATTAATTCAAGGGGATGGAGGGTCAAAGGAAATCCTAATAGTTCTGTTTCTATTTTGCATTTTTCAGGCGGAGAATATTCGAGTAATTTTGGCAAAGGATAAATTATATTTTTTATATTTTCATCACTAAAGAGCATGTCAAGGTTTTTGTTTTTCAATTTTTTCCATTCTATATCTAGGATCCAGAGAAGTTTTGGCCTTGAATATCCGAAACAATCACAGGCCCCTACTCTAATCAGATTTCTTAGTTCTTGATAACCAGCTTGTGTTCTTCTTATCAAATCCGATAAAGACTTGAAAATTCCTCTCTTTCTTTCCTTTAAAATAGAATTTATTGTTTGAAGAGTTAAACCCTTAATTTGCCCAAGTCCTATTCTTATCTCTCTGCCCTTTCCTATGTATTCGTAATTACTCCTGTTCACATCAGGGAGTAGAATTTTTAAGCCCATCCTTTTTGCTTCCTGAATATAAGCATATGTATCGTAAAATCCTCCTTGGTTTGAGATTACTGATGCCATGAATTCAGCTGGATAATATGCTTTAAGGTAAGCAACCTGAAATGAAAGCTGGGCAAAAGAGGCACTATGAGCCTTACAAAAAGCATAGCCGGCAAAACTCTTTATTTGTCTCCAGATTTCTCTTGCTATATTTTTATTGATTTTTCTCTTAATACAAGAAGAAATGAATTTATCTTCAAGCTGAGCCATTGCCTGCTCTGAACGCATTTTTCCACTCATTGCTCTTCTTAATAAATCTGCTTCCCCAAGAGACATCCCAGCTAAATAATGAGCCACCTTTATTACATCTTCCTGATAGACCATTATTCCATAGGTTTCACCAAGTAAGTCTTTCAATTTTGGATGTAAATATCGGATTTCTGAAGGGTTAAGATGTCTTTTTATAAACTCATCCATCATTCCACTTTCAGCAACTCCGGGTCGAATTATTGAGCTTGCTATTGTAAGCATTTCGAAATTATCCACTTTGAGCTTTCTAAGAAGAGATCTCATGGCTGGAGATTCAATGTAAAAACATCCCATTGTTCTACCGTTTTTTATTAACTCCCGGACCTTTTCATCTTTAAAAATTTTTTGAAAATTATAGATATCGGGCAATTTCCCATAATTTTCCTCTATTCTCTTAAGAGTATCCTTGAGTACTCCAAGAGACCTGTTCCCCAGGATATCAATTTTCACAAGACCCAATTCTTCGATATCAAACATGTCATACTGGGTTATTATTACACCTTTATTTGCTTTTTGTAGAGGAGTGTATTCAGTAATAGGTTCAGGAGCTATGACTATCCCTCCACAATGGATGGAAAAATGATATGGAAAATCAGCAATTCGCTGAGCTATTGAAAGTATAATTCTATAAGGTGATTTATTTATTGATAGGTTTTTACACTCTGCATATTTTTTTAAACATTTAACTTCATTAGCTCTGATATGAGGAATTTTTGAGGTAAATTCTCCTATCTCTGAATCGCTTAAGCCCATTGCTTTTCCCACCTCTCTTATTGCAGAACGAGCAGCAAAACGGTTTAAAGTAGAAATCAATGCAACTCTTTTCTCACCATATTTTCTAAAAATGTAGTTAATAATTACATCCCTTTCGTTCCATGAAAAGTCCAGGTCAATATCAGGAGGATTTTTCCTCTCAGGATTTAGAAATCTTTCAAAATAAAGGTCGTATTTAAGGGGATCTACATTTGTTATTTGAAGGCAATAAGCAACTAGACTGTTAGCTACAGACCCTCTTCCAATATAAGGAATTCTCAATTCTTTTGCTTTTTTCACAATATCCCAGACCACAAGAAAATAGTCACTGAATCCAAGGCTTTCAATTACTCTTAATTCATAATCCAACCTATTTAGAGCTTTTGAATTCAAGGTCTTATATCTTTTCCTTAGACCCTCAACACAAATTTTTCTAAGATAAGATGAAGAAGTTTCATTTGATGGTGGATCATATTCTGGGAAGATATATTTTCCAAAGCCCAGTTTTAAATTGCATTCTTCTGCTATGCAATTAGTGTTAATTATTGCTTCAGGTATTTCACTAAAAAGAATTTTCATTTCTTGCGGAGATTTTAAATAACAATTTTCTGAAGCAAGCTTTTCTTGCTCGAGATTTGAGATAGTGGTGTTTTCTTTAATTGCTTTTAAAATTTTATAAATGTAATACTCCCTTCTGTCAAAAAAATGGACATTGTTTGTGGCAACCAGAGGAATATTTAATTTTTTAACAAATTCGATCAATTTTTGACATTTCATCCTGCTTTTTGGATCACTGTGGCATGTTAATTCAGCGTAAAGAATATTATCTCTCCATGCACCTGCGAGGTGTTTTAGAAGCTCTGGAGAATGAGAAATTATGATTACATTTTTGATATTTTCTAACTGCTCTTTAAGAGAAAAATCATTTTTTAAATTTCGCTCTGTGACGATTTTACATATTTCAGAATAACCTTTTTTATTCTTTGCTAAAAGGATGGCTTTTACACATGGATAAGATGGATCATCTATCTCCACTCCAATGATTGGTTTAATCCCATTATTTATAGCTAACTTATAAAAAGAAATAGCTCCGCATAATCCATTGGTATCAGTAAGGGCAATAGCTTTCATCCCAAACATCTTGGCTCTGGTTATCAAATTTGGAAGATCTACGGTCGATGAGAGAAAAGAGTAATGACTATGCACATGCAAGTGAACAAACATTTTTTCGATTTTTAAGAAAGAAAACTTCCTAAGTGAATAATATTTCCAAATTTTTTCCTTATTAAGTCTATTCCTTTGAAAAGAGCATTTTCTTTCTTTTCCTTGTCCTGGAAGAGAGAACTTGAGAAATTTTCTTCGAGAAGTTTTGAGAATTTTAGACCAAGAAGCCTTACTCTAATTCTTCGCGTATAAGCCTTTTCTAAAAGTTCCTTTGCTACCTTGTATATTTTGGTGTCACAGTTGGTTGGTTCAATGGTTCTGGAAATAGTAACTGTCTTAAAGTCAGAATAACGAATTTTTAAAGTTATTGTTCCTGTTCTAAGGTTTTCTTCTCTCAATCTGAAACAAAGATTTTCAACCAGATGGGCCAGAATTTTTCTTAAAAAATTTTTATCCTCTGAATCTTTTGTAAAAGTCATTTCATGACTCAAGCTTTTCCTGTAAGAACAATTTTTAACTTCTTCAAAATCTATCCCTCTTGCCTTTTCCCATAGATATTCTCCAAATCTGCCAAAGGAGTTTATGAGAAAGGAGAGAGGAAATTTAATGATATCTCCTATGGTTTTTATTCCCATTTCCTGAAGTCTTCTCTCCATATTCTTCCCTATTCCGATCATTTCTCCTATAGGAAGAGGAGAGAGAAATGAAATTTCCTCTCCATGCGGAATATAAAGAAAGCCATCTGGTTTGGCTCGCTTTGATGCAGTTTTTGCTATAAATTTATTACTTCCCAGTCCAATGGAGCAGGGCAATCCTGTTTTTCTGGAAATTATCTTTTTAAGAGAAAGAGTAAAGGTGCAAATATCTCCATACAACTTCTCGCATCCCGTTAAATCAAGATAATATTCGTCGATGCTTGCTTTCTCTACTACAGGAGCATATTTTTTCAAGATTTTGTGTATTTTTTCAGAGTATTCTCTGTAAAGAGAAAACCGGGGTTTTAAGAAAATTGCAGAAGGACAGAGCTCCTTAGCTTTGAAAAGAGGCATGCCAGACCTGATTCCATATTTTCTCGCTTCATAAGAGGCTGAACATACCACTCCACGACTGTTTGGATTTCCTCCAACTACAACAGGTTTTCCTTTTAAAGAAGAATCTCTCTCTATTTCTACATTTGCAAAAAAGGCATCCATATCAACATGAGCAATCCATCTTTTTTTCATGACCTCATTTACTGATTTTTATTGCAGAATTAATACCTTCTTATTACCCCTATAACTTTTCCTATAATTTTAAGATTTTCAATCTTTATCGGTTTAAATTCAGGATTTTCCGGGATAAGATAAATTCCATCTTTTTCCAGTTTTAATCTTTTTAAGGTTACTGACCCATCATCGAGCAAGGCTAAAACCATTTCTCCAGATGAAGCTGTATTGGCTTTTTCCAAAATTACTATGTCTCCATCATCAATATAAGCATCAATCATGCTTTTCCCTTCAACCTGAATACAGAAAAGATTTTTTTTACTCTTTCCTCTTGAAATCCATTCTGGAATCTCTATATTTTCTCCCAGATTCTCAAAAACTTCTTTTGGATAGCCTGCTGGGACTAAACCAACCAAAGGAATTTCAATTTTTTCTTTAAAAAACAAAGGAGTGTGAAGGATTTTTATTTCTCTCCCAGCTCTTTTAATATATCCCTTTCTCTCAAGAGCGAGAAGATAGCTGTGGATAGTGGCAGGCGAGGAAAGACCTAATTCTTTTCCCAATTCTCTTACACTGGGTGAGTAACCCTTTTTCAAAATAAACTCTTCCAATACTTTTAAAATCTTTCTCTGCTTTTTAGTCAGCATTTTTTTCCTCTATCAGAACAATCGGATTCTTACATTTTTTGGAACAGAATTTCCTGCCCTTTCTATGTCTATTCAAGCAGATTTCTCTGGTCACCCAGTAACCATAGTAATCACAAAAATAACAGTCTTTTAAATTTTTTTCGGCTCTTTCATTTGTTGTTCGCATTTTGTTCGTATATAATATAATAATTTCTAACTCAATTGTCAAGGCTTTATAACTTCATATTTGGTATTGCTAATGTGTAAAAAATTTGATATATTCCTCTTTCCAAGCTAAAGGAGGATAAAGTGAGTATTCCTATTCCCAAAAAAATGTTTTTGACAAAAGGGGTAGGTCATCACAAGGAGAAATTGGCAAGTTTTGAAGAAGCATTGAGAGTTGCTGGAATAGCTCCCTTTAACTTAGTAAAAACTTCAAGCATAATCCCCCCTCATTGTGAATTGATTTCCAAGGAAGAGGGAATAAAGCTTCTTAAACCAGGACAGATTGTGTTTCTTGTAATGAGTGAAAATGCTACAAATGAAGCATATAGAAAAATATCGGCATCAATAGGATTAGCCATTCCAAAGGATCCAAATCTACATGGCTATTTATCCGAACATCACAGTTTCGGGCAGGACGAGGAAGAAGCAGGTGAATATGCAGAGGATTTGGCAGCCCATATGTTAGCAACTACTCTCGGAGTTGAATTTGATTCAGAAAAAAGCTGGGATGAAAAAAGGCAAATGTATCGTATATCTGATAAATTAGTAACAACAAAAAATATCACGCAGATAGCAGATGGAAAGAAAGGATTATGGACAACTGTTCTTGCAGCAGCTGTCTTTATAATTTGACTCATAGAATTTTTTCAATTTTTTCTTTAATTTCTTGAAGACTTCCACTAAAGATAATTTCCTTTCGAAGGATCTTTCCTTTTTCAAACCCCTTGGAACCCCACACAATTAACTTTTTAAAATGATTTATCTTTTCCCTTTCCGTTAGATCCTCCTTTTCTAATAACTCAATGTAATTCAAAAGAATTATTTTTTTAGAAGGAAAAGGTGAGCTCTCGCCATGCATTAGATTCATAAATTTTCTAAAAATAAGAGGGTCCTGAATCGCACCTCTTCCAATCATTACTCCATTACATCCTGTTTGTGTAAACATGTTATAAATATCTTCTGGTTTTTTAATATCACCATTACCAATAACTGGGATAGAAACATTTTTCTTAATATCCCCTATTAATTCCCAATTAGCTTTTGATGAGAAAAATTCAGAACGAGTCCTTGGGTGAATAATTATAGCTGAGACTCCGGTTGACTCAGCCATTTTTGAAAATTCCACCGCGTTTATTTCTTTTTTTGACCATCCTGCTCTTATTTTTATAGTAATAGGGAGTGGATATGCCTCTTTTACAACTTTAACTAAAATTTTCTCTGCTAATTTGATATTCCTCATCAGATAAACACCAGAAAGCTTTCTAACTACTTTTTCTTTTGGACAGCTCATATTTATATCTATTCCTTTTACTCCCATTTCTTTTAAAATTTTTGAGGCCTCCCCCATTACTTCAGGTCTTGAACCGAAAATTTGACAAAATAGAGGCTGGTCATCTCTGGAGAATTTTAACATATGGAGTGTCTTCTGATTATTTCTAATCAATCCCTCAGAACTTATCATTTCAGTAAAAAATAAACCACATCCACCCATAGAGGCAATGAACTTTCTAAAACAATGATTTGTAATTCCTGCCATTGGAGCCAAAATTAGAGGAGGACTTATTTCTAATTCGCCTATTTTAAGTTTGGGCAGAATAAATTTATTCAGTTTCAAATTTTAATCAAAAGGTCTTGGATTATAAATTTTTATATAGCTATTCTCTCTTAGGCTTTTAAGATATTCTTTTATCTTTTGCTGTTTTTTTTCTATAAAGAGTTTTTCTCTTATTTTGTCTTTTACTTCTTCAAAAGGTAGGGTTTTTGCTTCCTTTTTTTCTATTATCTTAAATAAATACCATCCTCTATCAGTTTTTAACCATGGTGTTATTTCTCCTGGATTTAGCTTGAAAACTGCTTCCTCAAACTGTTTATTCAGCTCTCCTTTTTTAAAAAAACCAAGGTCTCCTCCCTTTTCCTTTTCAGGGCCATCTGAGTACTGAGAAGCCAGAGTGGAAAAATCAATTCCCTCATTTAATTTTCTAAGAATTTCCTGAGAAACTTTTTCGAGTTCATCCTCATCTCTATTTTCCTTTGAAAGATAAATTCCTTTTAATCTTACTTCTGCAGGATTTGTAAATTCCTCAGAATGCTCTTTATAATAATTTACAAGTTCTGTATCTGTTAATGAAATTTTAGAATCTACTTCAATCATTATAATTTTTTGCTGGAGGATTTGTTTTTCCACTTCTTTTTTCCATGCTTCAAAATTTATTCCTTGTGCTTCCATTTCTCTTTTTAATTCTTCATCTGAATCTATGTTATTTTCTTTTTTTAAATTTTCTATAAAAAGTTTTAACTCCTCCTTTACATCAAGGTTTTTTTTCCTTGCTTCCTGAAGGAGAAGAATTTCATTGATTAACTGATCAAGAAGGTTTTCTCTTGCCTTTTTAAATTCTCTTTCAAGATCATTTCCTCTATATCTCTGGCTTAGCATAAAAAGTAATCTTGATTCAGCATTCTTAAAATCAGTAAGTGTAATAATATCGTCATTTACCACCGCCACTATTTCTTCTATAACCTCCGCACTTGAAATCAAAGTTAAAGTTAGAGTGAGAAATACAAGAAATATTAAAAGTATGAGGTTTTTAAACATATTATTGCTCCTTCTCTTTACTGTAGGGAAAAGGTAAATTTGAAGTTGAGGTTATCCAGTTATATCTAGATTTCAATTCCTGGAGATGTTTTTTTAGAAGTTCACTTATTTTCTTTTGGAATAATTCTATTTCGATTTTTTTGGAGACTTTAGTAAGAGGAAGTTTTTGCCTTTTTTCTCTTTTTTCGACTCTAAATATATGAAAACCATAGTCTGACTGAACAACCTGACTTAATTCTCCCTCCTTTAAGGAAAAAATTACCTTTTCTAACTCCTCTGGAAGCTGCCCTCTTTCATAAAATCCCATATCTCCCCCTTTTTCCGCATCAGGGCTAATAGATTCTTTTTTAGCAATTTCTATGAATTTTTCTGGAGGAGAATTTTTAAGTTCATTTAAAATTTCTATTGCTTTAGATTCACTTTCAACAAGTATCTGCCTTACCCTCAATCTTTCGGGCTGTATGAATTCATTTAAATGGGACCGATAATATGATTCTATTTCTTTCCTTTCAACTTTAATGTCCCTAATTAATAAAGAAACGTATTTCTCAACTAATAAGCGATTTAACAGAGTTTTTGAAAGGACAAGTTTTTCACTATTATTTAGGACATTTGCATTTATCTTCGCAAGATAGTCCCTTTTCTCTTCCCATGTGAGGGATACGCCTTTTTCCTTTGCTGCTTCTAAGAGGATCATCTCATCTACGAATTTGTCATATAATCTGCTTAAAACATCTGCGTCCAAGTTTTTAACCATATCTCCAACAATGCTTTCAACATATTCTTCAAAATCAGAATTAAAGTAATAGGAGTCCTCCACTTTCAATATTATTTTGTTAGAGTTAAAATCTCTCCCGAAATAATTATCAACTGGTTCTTCTTTCTTGGAACAGACAAAAAATAAAATTAAGAAAGGGATAATGATTAAAATTATTAAAAATTTATTTGTAATTTTTCTCATTGTGCATGTAATTATAGTCAACTAAATTAATTTGTGCAAGATTAATTTCACTTCTTCAAGTATTTTTCTTTCCTCCAAGACATATAGCTTAATTTCCAGCACTTTTTCAGAGGTAAATTTTCCTCTATAATATCTTGCTATACCAATGATTTTCTCTATTGATGTGTTTGGATTTTTGGAAAATTTGATTTTTAGTATTTGGCCCTCCCTGTCAATGTTTAATATTCTTATTTTTTCTGCAAGATATTTTATGACACCATAATCTAATAAATTATAACAAGATTTTGGCAATGGTCCGAATCTATCTTCCATTTCCTCCTTTATTTTTTCTATTTCATTCAGTGAGCTAATCGAAGAAATTTTTTGATAAAGACTCAATCTCTGATTCATTTGGGGGAGATAATCCTCAGGAATCTTAATATTTATTTTCAGATTTATTTCTGCACTAGTTTTTTCCTCAGCTTCTCCTTTGAGTTCCTTTATTGTTTCTTCTAATAATTTAAGATAGTAATCAAATCCAACAGCTTTTAAATGCCCGTGTTGTTCAACTCCAAACAGATTGCCAGCTCCTCTAATTTCCAGATCTCTATAGGCCAGACGAAATCCAGAACCTAGTTCAGTAAATTCCTGTAAAGCTCTTAGTCTTTCCCTTGCAATTGGATTTAATGAGAATTCAGAAGGAATTAAAAAGTAAGCATATGCCTGAAGATTAGATCTGCCCACCCTTCCTCTTAATTGATATAACTGGGCCAGTCCAAAGCGATGAGCTTCATTCACAATTATTGTATTAACTTTTGGTATGTCAATTCCATTTTCAATTATTGTTGTTGATACAAGCACGTTGTATTTTCCATTAATAAAATCTAACATATTTTTTTCTATTCTATAGGATGGCATTTTGCCATGAATTACTATGATCTTGGCTTCAGGAACAAGCCCTGAAATCATTTTTACAATAGAATCAAGGTCATCTATTCGGTTATGAACAAAATAAACCTGTCCATTTCGAAGTAATTCTCTCTTTATTGCTGAAGAAATTATTTCTGGAGAGAATCTTGTAATGACTGTGTGAATTGACAGTCTATCCTTTGGAGGAGTTTCAATTAAACTCAAGTCTCTTAATCCGTAAAGAGCCATATTTAGAGTGCGAGGAATTGGGGTTGCTGTCATTGTAAGAACATCAACTTGAGTTTTAATTTTTTTTATCTTTTCTTTATGTGCAACGCCGAATCTCTGCTCTTCATCAATAATTAATAAACCAAGATTTTTGAACTTAACATCACTGGAAAGGAGTCTATGAGTTCCGATTATAATATCTACGAGTCCCTTTTCTAGATCATTAATTATTTTTTTCTGCTTTTTTGGTGACTGGAGCCTTGTTAATGCTTCAACTCTGAAAGGTAACATTGATAACCTTCTTCTAAAAGTATTCAAGTGTTGTGTAGCGAGGACAGTTGTTGGACAAAGAACAGCAACCTGTTTACCATCCCATACTGCCTTTACTGCTGCTCTTATTGCAACTTCTGTTTTTCCAAATCCAACGTCTCCACATAATAGTCTGTCCATAGGATAGGGTGCCTCCATATCCTTTTTTATATCTTCTATTGCTTTTAGTTGGTCTTCTGTTTCTTCATAAGGAAAACTCTCTTCAAATTCTTTTTGCCATGGAGTATCTGGAGAAAAAGAATATCCTTGAATGCTTTTTCTTTTAGCGTATAATTCAAGAAGTTCTTTTGCCATTTTTCTTATTGCTCTTTTCACCCTATTCTTTGTTCTCTGCCATGAAGTATCACCTAATTTATCTATCACAGGCACTCCCTCAACTCCTGAATATTTTTGAATTAAATCAAGTCTTTCAACAGGGACATAGAGTCGATCTCCATCCCTATACATTATTTCAACTAATTCCCTTGAGACACCGTCTATCTTTAATTCCCTTAATCCTTTAAATATCCCAATACCGTGTTCATTATGAACAACATAATCTCCCTCTTTTAGATCTCTGAAATATGAAAAAGGTATTTGGAAAGAAGGTTTAGGTGCTACAAATTCATCTTTTTTAATTATATCGTTTTCAGAAAAGATAGTTATTTTTTCCTCAGATAATGAAAATCCTGAAGGAAGGTCTCCAATTAGTAAAAGAATATTACCCTTTTGAAGAGGAGCTCTTGATTTGTCGGATATTGAAAAGGATAACTGATGAGAATCAAGAAGTTCTGCCATTTTTTCTAATCTGCTTTTACTTGAAAGGTAAATTGCAATTTTTTCATTTTTATTCTGTAATTTTTCTATCTCGCGAGCGAATAAATTAATATTATCCTTAAAACTTGGAGGATCCTTGAAATTGAAAGATATTGTATCTTTTTTCTGACTTAAAATTAAAGATTGAAAAATTATTTTTTGATTTTTTATATTATTTAAATCATCTTCGTAAAATATTTCTTCAGGTAAAAGGGAAATTTTTCTAGCTTCGCAATCATTTCTATACATAATTTTCCATTTTTCTTTTTTATTTTTCCATTCCTCCTCTATCTGTTCTAATTCATCAAAAATAAATAGGTAATCAGAAAAATATTTCTTAAATGAAACATAAAAGGCTCGGACAATAGAGGATAAATAAAATAAACGCGGAAGAGGAGTCTTCTTTTCTAAGGATTCTTTAATTTCGTTTATATTATTCTGAAATTTTAAACCCTTCCATTTTAACTCAGCGTTTTCTATCCACATGGGAATGAATTCTTCATTTAAAGGAAATTCAAGGAGAGAGGGGATGGTAATTGATTTTATAATACTGATAGAGCGCTGTGTTGTGGGAGAAAATTTTCTAATCGAGTGAATTTCATCTCCACTCAGCTCAATTCTATAAGGATAATCCTCCCAAGGAGAAAAAACATCAATTATTGCTCCTCTATAGGCAAACTCGCCTGGAAAATTAACCAAATCCTGGGCTATATATCCAAATTTTGATAAAGTTTCAATCAAATAATTCCTTTTTATGGAATATCCTATATCCAAATGCAAAAAACTATTTTCCAAAAAAGATTCGCAGGGAAGAGGTTTTAATAACCCGAGCAAATTTGTAATTACAATTTCAGATTTTTTATTTTTTAACTGATAAAAAAATCTCATTCTACGGGATATTGATTCTAATGATGGAGGAATTTCGTCATAAGGTTCCGAAGATAAAGGAGGAAGGACTGAGATAGATTCTTTTTCTAATCCAAGTTCTTTGAAAAAAAAATTTAATAATCTTTCTATTACTGAAAAGTCCTTAAAAACTGGTTGAATAAATATAATCTTTTTATTTAGCACCTTTTTTATACACGATAGGAGAAGACATTTTCCTGGTAAATTTAGACCTGTGGCTATTATTTCATTTTTTCCTTTTTCAACCTCAGTAATTAATTTCTTAAAATTTTTATTTTCAATAAAAAACTCGAACATTGTTCTTTTGAAATATTTTAGCATAAAAATTTTTAGAAAACATTTTGAATTATTAAGCAAATACTTTTTATAAAAGATGACCATTATATTCTTTAGCTCTGATGATGGAGGTTATTCAAATAAAAATCACAGGTGGGAATTTTTTACTATTGTTTTAATTGTTTTAATTATTATAAGTTATAGAAAGCTTCTAAGAAATAAATCAGAATTTAAATATTGCACGTCGAGATCGTGCAATAATTGAGCCTTGGGATGAAATAGCCTTCACTTCCCAAAAATAGAAATTTCCTTTTTTTAATAAATTTTTAGTCTGAGCCGGTAATTTGATCTTATTTTTTCTAGTTTTTATCTCCCACAAAAGGTTCCCTTTCTCATTGTAGAGGGAGAGAATATATTCGGGATTGTCCTTACGTTTTTCCCACATAAAAATAGAAGGGGGGGCCTGGATCTCACCCTGGGGGGCGACAAGAGCAAGGGTTTCACCTCTAAAAGCTTCCTCAGAAGGTGGAAGGAATTGGGAACGAGTTAATTTATAGGAAAGATAAATGCTTCCACTCAGAATGAATACAAATAGGAATAAAAACGCATACGCCCATTTTCTGACTTTAAAGAAATAAGCAAATTTTGTAATAACCGAGGGTTTGTGTAGATAATGAGTCTGAAGTATTACATCACTGAATATTTCCCTTCCCCTTTCCTTAATAGCTTCAAAAACCTTGCTTCTCAAAATCAATTCCTCTGCACAGATAGGACAATTAAAAAAGTGTATTTCAAATTCCTCTTTTTCCTTTTTTCCAAGTTTATCAAGCAAATAATCATCTATTTTTTCAATGAATTTACATACTGGCATTTTTCTCCTCCAAATTAATTTTTAGTTTTTGTAAGCGAATTAATTCTATCGCTATTCATTCTTCCTGTATCTTCTGGTAACCCAATTCCAGTAGGTGAAGTTATTTCAAAGGGATTTACCCGAGTGTAATCTTCTGGCAGTTTTAAAGGAGGATTATCTGTTATCGAGAAATTGATACTTCTGGTATAATCGCTTTTTGTAGAAGACTCAGAAATTACCCATTTTTCTTCAATTTCATCTGCAAATAATTTCACTAGAAATCTCCCAATTTCTCTTTCACTTGGAATTATTTTTGCATTATTTTTTATAAATTTCTCGAGATCCGTCTTCAATTCACCTACACACTGATATCTATTTTTTGGTTCGAATTGAAGAGTTTTTAAAATAATATTCTCCAGTTCATCAGGAATATCTGGATTTTTTAATGAAGGTGGTACTATTTCACCTCTTGCTATTTTATCTAATACTTCTATTTCTGTTTCTCCTCCAAAACATTTTTTTCCTGTTGCCATTTCAAACAATAAACAACCAATGGAAAAGATATCTGAAGCATGAAGTATTTCTTTGCCTTGAACATGTTCAGGAGACATATAAGAGATTCTGTTTTTGTCAATTGAAGGAAGAGTATGAGGTATTTCAGAGAAAACTTTCATCAATTCAAGACATGAGATTTTAACTTCACCTTCATATGATATAAGGATGTTCAATGGGTTCAAATTTCCATGAACAAAGCTTTTTTTCTTATATAAATAATTAAGTGCTTCACTTATTTTTGTACCAATAAATGCAGTGTAGACATAGGGGAAAATTCTATTCAGTTTTTTAAGCTTCTTTAGCACAGAATTTAAATCTTTTCCAAAAACATATTCCATTATAATGAAGTAAAAGTCATTTTCCTTTCTTAAATCAAAAACCTGAATTATATTTGGATGTGAGAATTGAGCTGCTAAATTAGCCTCTCGGATTAATATTTTCAGGAAATTTTCATTTTTTTCTAAGAGATGAGAATATATTTTTTTAATTGCAACTATTTTCTCAAATCCTTCAACTCCTTTTCTCTTTGCTTTATATACCTCGCCACTTTTACCCTTTCCTATTTTTTTAATGATTAAAAATTCTTTGTTTTCATCAAGATAGTTGTCTTCAAATTCTATCTTCCTTTCAAAATCCATTTCCTTCTTAAATTTTTTTATATCAATATCTAGATCAATAAGTGTTTTTTCTAATTTTCTATCCACCTCCTCTAACTCTTTTTGGATTGTATCTTTTTCGGGTTTTTTCTCATTTAATATATCTTGAAAGATTTCTGTTGAACTAAGCTTTTCTTCTTCAAAAGGAGATTTTTCAAGAAAAGAATCAAGAGTAATTGAGGTGGTTAGTAATTCTTGTAATTCTTCTTCAGTTTTCCCTTTTAATAGATTTGTAACTTCAAAAATAAGTTCATTTTCCTGATAGGGCTTTATAAAAAATGAGAAGGCACCGTAGGATTTTATTATGTCTCTTTTAAATTTAAAATCTTTATAAACTTCTGTAAATATTAAAACAGGGACTTTTCTCTCACTTTCATAGGCAATTTTTTTACATAGTTCCAATCCATCAAATCCAGAAATCAAAATTTCTGTGATCACAAGATCTGGTTTTTCATCATTAAATTTCTTATATGCTTCAATTCCATTTCTTGCACTGATTACTTTAAATCCTTTTTCTGTAAACAAATTTACTAAATGATTCAGACTCTCCTCATTGAAGTCAACAATTAATATTTTTTTCACCTTGTTATTTCCTCCTTCATTAATTTAGTACTAAAAAATAACGAAAACTTGAAAAATTTTTGTATTTTTAACTTCTTGATAATAAATGATATAAAATTTTAATAAAATTGTAAATATAT
>MTON01000032.1 GCA_002010665.1 Candidatus Aminicenantes bacterium JdFR-78 | reverse complement strand
TTTGCATAAAGTTTTCCTCCTAAACCTAAATCCGCACATACATATTTTCCATAAGAGGTTTTAAGCGCATATTTATTTCCACCCTGGGGAATGAGTTCAAAAGTTTCCCATGGACCAATGGCTGTGCGATTTGCTATCATTTGTCCATTTAAACCCTTATCCGCGCATACATATTTGCCGTTATAAGCTCTTAGAGCAATCTTTTTGAGAAGTTTTACTTTTTTGAATTGAGAAGTTCTGGATGGTTTTGGAGTATAAGGTTTATATTGCGGCTGGACTGGTTGAAATCCACTTTTGTTTATAGGTGTAAGATTAGGTGATTCCATAATAGGCTCTAAAATTCCCTTTTTTATTCTGGGCAAGTGGGCTGGTTTCATGTATTTGCCAAGTATGGACGAGATAGAACGCCCAAAACTACTCGTGTCTATGCCACCTTCTTCTCCAACAATTCCTCTAACACCTGCTACACTTGTAGGTATGTCCTCCGAAAATTTAGTTCTTCTTGCATTAATCTTCACATAGAACAGTGCTATCTCAATTTTAATCCAATCGAATATAGTATCCCAAAATCCTTCTTCGTCATCGTCTTTTCCACTTGCTCCAACTCGATTAAATCGCCCAACAAAGTGATTATACTGATCTATAGATGGACCTATTTTCCAGTTTACAAATGAAGTCCCTTCTAAACATGCGTTTTCTATTGAATATAGCATTGGTATCAAAGAGAAACTTGTTCTCTTATTATTATAGTAATTATCAGGCATATCAAGAGCTGTGTTATCCAAATATTTTTGCCATAAAGAGGTTGCTCTTATACTTTTTGTGGGCAAAAAGAAATTAGAGAGAACCGCTATTGTTGGAGGAGTTACATGGTCAGCAATTGCTTGAGCCCTTATTGTCTCGAAAACAGCTAATGCCTGTCTCTCATCCTTTTGTTTTAAGTAGTTAATATAATCTTGAAGCATGTAAATCAATTCTTGTGTAGCTTCTCTATAATGTTCGGATTTATAAAAGGATTTAGAGTTTTGAATATGAGAAAAGGTCTTGTTTACGGTGTATTTCATGGAAGAATCAACATATGTAATTCGATTTAAATATGAAATGATTTTTGTAGTATTCGCTCCATCAAGATAATAATCCAAGGATGGACACTGTGCATATCCAACTATTTGGAATAGAAAAAACATAGAAACTAACAAAATGCATAAAATTAAATTTTGTGTCTTATGCGACATTTTACCCCCTTTCTTTTAATTTTTGATTTTGAGAGCTTTAGAGCTCTGCGTTTTCAACCACTGCGCGTATCATATAATCTCCGTCACGAATGAAAGCAGCTATTTCTCCCTTTTTCCAGACTGTATAACTTCTATTATCTAAGGGTGGAGTGGTATCCACTCCAATATTTGGCTCGGATGGACTTAAATTTATAAATCCAGCGAAGAAATCTCCTGAGACAATGACATTTTCAGAAGATAAATCTACTTCGCACCATCCCTGTTTTTCTGGTATAACCATTTTTGAAAAGACTTTTTTTCCGTGCTTATCTATTACTATTGCTTCAATAGGCATTGGGCGTGCAGTAAGAAAAAATTTAAGCTTTACTATCTTTGTCTTTTCAAATGGGGGACTAAATCTTACAGCCCATCCCCCTCCAACACCAGCCCCATTGTTCGCATCTAAATTTCCATCATCATAGGAAAGCTCCACTGTTTGTGAAAATACGGGTGGAGGAAATTTTGGAGTATAAATTTCCTTAGGTTTCTTCATCATTTCCAAATTTTTATATTTTTTTTCTTCTTCAGACTTGTATTCTTCTTTTGGCTGAACCGGCGAAGGTATTGTTCTCAAAAATTTTGAGCCGGAAAAATCCACAGTTATATTTCCATATTCTCTCGCAATATCTCTAACTATTTGTTTAAAAAGATTTTTCGTCTCTTCTGGAAGTTTAACACCTCTTTCTGCAATCTGAGTAAGTCCTAAAACTAAAACTTTATTTTCTGAAACAGAAATTTCAACATGTCTATTTTCTTTAATATTTACCTCAATAACCTTCGGATCAAATATGTTTACTTCAATTACCTTCCTTATTAGATCTTCCTTAATTCTTTCTGCTAATTTTCTATCTTCTTCTTTAATTGATGAATTAACCTGTATAAATTTGGAGATAACTCCTCTATAATCCGTGCTTTGAATTTGACTACTTTGTTCTATGAACGGCTTATAAACAGGAGAAACTTCCTTCTGTGACGGGATTTCCTCTCTCTTTACTGTGACACTGACTTCAATCAATTGCACCTGTCCGGTTGGACCTGTAAATTTTACTTCTAAAGTAGCTGGAAACGGTCTGTTATAAGAGAAAGATATCTTTTTATTCAATCCTCTTTGTAAAACTGTATGTCCAATTACTTCTCCATTATAAAGCCAGTCAATTTCTAAACGAGAAAAAATCATGTTATAGGAAATACTTACATCTTTAATTTCTCCAGTATCGAACACATCCAGTCTTAATATCTGATTCAAATTTAAAATGCTACCACTTCTATAAAATTTTTTGTGAGTTTGAGTTAGAGTTTCAATTTGTTCTCCCAACGCAAAAGATATGTTTAGAAACCAAAGTAAAATAAAAAACCCATAAAATAATTTTTTCATAAAATCCTCCTTTTAATTAATAAAAGGATTTGTAAAAATTTTTTACCTTTGAATTTACTTACTCCTTTTTATTTTTGGGAGAAAACTTCCTTGGTTTTGACATAAACTAAGGCGTGTGTGCAGAGTTCGAAAAATCAATAAATCAATTATTGGATTGAGATACAAAAAAATCGTTTTAGAAGGACAATAATTCAAAGAGGGGCTCCACCACTTTAAGAGAACAAGGAAAGTTTTCTTATATATTTTGAATTTTAAATCAGTAAGTTTAACTAAAAACTTACCCACTGTACTCTTAAAATTAATATTTTCTATATTATAAAAATCCACTAATCTTTTGTCAAGAAATTTGAAAGGATATATGTATGGTAAGAAACAATCTAATTATTCTGGAAATTGGCAATTTCTATAGAATTGCCTACTTAAAATCCATAAAAAATTCCAAAAACAAAGTTAAAACTGTTAATAGCAGGATGGTCATTAGTTTTTGGCATAAAAATATATCTTATATCAAATCTTGTCCCAAAACTTGAACTAATAAAATACTTAACCCCCACTCCTGCATTGGCTACAAAATCGGTTTTCTTTTCTGGTGCATAAAGTATTAATGGAAATCCATATTCTGTGGTCAACTCCTGATCTTCTACATCAACAAGAGTGTCAAACCCTGCTCCTAATAAAAGATAAGGCCTAAATTTTCCACTTAGAATCCGATATATAAAATTTCCAGTTATCGCATAATATTTAGAACTATCTATCTTTACCTTGTCTCCATCTGAGGGGTCTTCAAGAGTCAATTTCGAACTCAAAAAATACCTGAAATCTACCTCAAAACCTATTTTTTTAAAAAAGAAATGAGTATAGGACAAGCCAAATGCTGGAGGAGTATGAGCTGGAGTCACTGGAAAATCATTCTCTCCAAAGACATAATCATCTTCAGAACCATATTCCATAACATGATTCAATCCACCAAAAATGGTTATCTGGTTTTTGTTCTCAGCGAAAATGTAACAGGAAAAGAAAACCATCAAAAACAAATTTAAAAAAATGATTTTTTGTAATCTCAAAAAATTTTCCTTTTTCATTTTTCCTCCTTATCTTTTATTAATTGATTTTTTATGAAGAGTACTTATAAGTAATTTAATATCATCAAACCATACTCTCCCTATTCCAGCAAGAGTGCAACGGATTAACACATTATTTACTCCAGGAGGAACAAAAATGGAATTCCATGCCTTTGTCCACCCTTGTGTCCCTTTTAGCATTGGATAAGAATAAATATTATCATAACTTCCAGGATATATCACCTCTATACTTGCTATTCCTTGAACATTTTCCAATTTTATCCATCCATCTATCCTAAGAACGTCGCCCTCTTTCACAGGAATAGTTTGCTGAATAGAACTGATTCCATTACCAAGATTTTCAATACATGCTGAATATTTACCTCTTTTTGCATCATCTGATAAAGAAAAAATAGCATTTCCTTGGGGAACACTTACCTTCTTCCAATTATTCGGAAAATCTTTTCCTTCTTCAAAATCTGCATTCATTAGCTCAGATTTTTTTAATCTTACAGGCTTAAGAAGAAAGTTAATATAGAAAATTGGAAGTGATTCTTTGGTTCTCTCATTAGTTAAAATTTCTACCCAAGTTTTCTCTACCCATTCTGGATGGTTCGTCCAAAAAGTGTAGTCAATGGTTGTATTATATTCATTATTAATAAATAATGGAAAATACGCCCTTACTTCCTTTTGGTCTCCTATGGTTGATAAGTCAATCTGAAAACCTCTGGTATAGACTTCATAACTTAACTGCTGCGGTTTTAAAGTAGGCCCTTTGTATTTTATTCTTCCAGTCTGTTCAAATTCTTCTAAAAGTTTTCGAGCTTGAGATAGTCCCATGGAAGTATGCTCTAACTTAGCATGCCCTGCTTCTGTAACCTCACGCCAGAGACAAGGATCTCCTAAATCCCAATTATTATGAATTGGAGCATCTGAGTTTGGCCACCAGAAAGCTATTAAGTTATCAGGCCTGGATGGAAATCCTGCATAAGTATTGCCTTTTTCATACTCAATATGACCTCTTGATGTCTCCATGTTTGCCCAGTAACCAGAACCATCTGGCAATTGCACCCACCATTGAGTTACAGGATGAGCTTTAAGAGGAGCTGGTCGAGCAGGAATATTAAGAGCCCTGAGTAATGTTGCTGTAAGACGTTCATATTCGATACATATTGCTCTTTTTTGTTTAACAACTTCTTGGGGTAGGTAGCACCATTCTGCAAAATTTCTTCCCCATCCTCCATTTACTGTCTGCCAATTTCCACAAGTGACATCACCAGGATAGCGTTTCATTAAATCATAATCTATATTCTTCACTACCCAGAGATAGACTGCTTTGGCTACCTCTGTTTGATTACTTCTTTTTTCTTTGGGAATAGAAAAGAGTATTCGCTGGGCAAGATTCTTTATTTTGGGATTGTCTTTATTCATGTATTTTCCTGATTTAAGATACGGCTTAACTGAATCAGGATAAAGGCTGGTATCGAGAACAGCATCGCTTGCAGGCTGAACAGGTTCCTGTTCTATTTTTCTATGCTCTATAAGGTAACAAAGTCTAACATCAAGAATTTGAGTTTTATAAGATTTATTTTCTTCAAATTTTTCTAAAATAATATTAACAGTTACAGATTCATTCTCTCTTACATTTATATTGCCTTTTCTACTAATTAAATAACCATCCTTTTCTGCACAGATAATATACCTTGGTGCAGACGGAGTAATATTTGTAAAGATATAATAACCCCAATTATCTGTTTTAATCCATTTATCTGTTCCATAAATATAAACATCCGCTCCTTCAATAGGAATTCCATTTTTGTCAGTGACTATTCCTTTTATCTCAGCTCCAATACCCAAATTAACTAATGTCCAGAAAAGCAAAATCGCAACTAAAAGTTTTCTCATTTTACCTCCTCTTCTTGATTGCTTTAGTTCTTTCTATAAATAATGGTGTGTCAGTTATATTTAGAAATAAAATACCATTATTAGTAGACTTTATTTTTTCATTACCAAAAACATCAGTTATCTTCACATTCATAAAGTCAACCTGAATTTCAAATGGTGTTGGTGGTTTTTCTTCACCATAGAAAATATCTCGTCTTTCCCAGATAACAAAAATATGACTTCCATCAAGTTTATTTACTTTGTAAAAGAAAATATTTGGATTTCCTGCATAAAGTCTTTCAACATTTTTAACACCATTAAGCTTTTCTTGCATTCTTTGATAGCATTTATAGGAAGTTTTTCTTTTTTCTGGAACAATAGGACTATTTTCATTACATATTACACCTGGATATCTTAAAAACGCTAATTTGTTAAAAACAATACTACCATAAACATCTATGTCTTTGTTAGGTCCTGCACAGAAATTTCTCTTATCCGCCCTAATCTCCCATCTCCACTGTTTTTTAATATTATTTTCCAGCATTATTAATGTCCTTTGTGTAATATCCCTACAATGCATTCTCTCGACTTTTTCTTCTCTTAAAACACTTTTTTGGTCTCGCGGATCATAAGGTAGAAATATTGCAATTTCTTCAGGAAGCAANCCCCGCCTATCCATATCGTATAAGCAATCATAGAGTTCTATTTCAGTTGTATATCCATTATTAATACACCAAGATAATATAGTGCCATAGTATTTTCTGAATTCCATAGTTGTTGGGCCACCACCCTCAGTACTAATTACTGGTTTTATATAGTTATTTTTTCTCATTTCCTGAATAAACCATTTCAAACGCTGAGGAATACTATAGACATCATGATAAAATCTAATGTCTATTAAATCAAAATAGTCCCTTGCATTTGCAATTACATATTTAAAGAAATCAGAATTTGAAGGTACAATGACTTCATTAATTTTTTTAGTGCCACCACCCGCTGCACAAACCCCAACAACTTTTGCATCAGGGTCAGCACTTTTCACAGACTCATAGAATAATCTTTGTAATTCTACATAAGCCTTAGGACTATCAGAAGGGAAATGTCTTGCAGTAGCTGGCTCTGTATCTCTTTGCCAATATTCTATTTTAGCATCAATATTTTTTGAAGCTAAATAATTATTTGCATAAGTCACTAATTTAGTTATAAAATCCCTATATGCTTGTTTGCATGTTATACCATATTCTAATAGACATGTTGCATCATCTTTTAAAGGGCAACCTTTTCGTTGAGTATTGTTTTCGCATGTTGGATCAGTAGCCCAGTCTGATGCAGTAAATATATTAATCAATACAACATCACCATCCTGTAATTGATTAAGAAAATTATCTAAAATTGTTGTATCAAACACATATCTTGGATCATTTGGAGAGTAGGGTTCTATATCATACCACCTTAATTTTATTAATGTGACATCAGCACTTAGATCTCTTATGTAAGGCATGAATATCTCATCTTTGAAGTTATCACCAAAAGCTATCCCCAATTTTATATCCCCAGATTCACTTTTTTTATCAATTAAAGATGTTTCTTTACAATTTAATGAGTAATTCTTTCTCGTTTCCCTTTCCTTGCCAATTCCATAACCACTTGTTAGACTGAATATAATTAACCCAATAAACAAAGTTAATTTCATTAATAAAATTGGCTTCGATTTCATTTTTTTCTTAAAAACAATATTTTGTCAGTTCCTTCCTTTAATTTGATTCATTCCCTTCTATAAGTAGGCTCAAATCCGTGAACTTTTCTATTTTTACATTTTGCATTTTAAATTTTATAAGATTCATCTTCTTTTTTTGCTTTTTTTGGTATCTCCCTTCCATTCGTAAATATAGATTTCAGCTGTTTGTGTTCCAATATTGCCGGTAGAATAGTTATTTTCAGGAAAGTTGGGAGGCGGAGGACCTTGCCCTGCAGAGTGTCCAACATAAATCCTGTCAGCAGTGACTTCCAGCGATGACCTCAAACTTTCTCCCTTCCCAGAGGCTTTTTTAACAATTTCAGACAGCACAAGATTAAGATCTTGGTCATAGACCTTTAAAGGGGAAAAGAAAATCCATTTTGATCCCTGTTTGTATCCTTGCTTGTATGTTATGAAAAAATAACTGCCATATATTTGGAAACCAGTAACAAAAGTTTCTACATCGTCAGGGTCTTCAGAGATGGGGTAAGATTTTACAATCTTCCAATCTTGATTAAATTTTATCAAAAGTAAATCAGAAGGAGTAGTCATGCTTTCAAAATAATAACCGCTTTTTGTTGTAGTCGGTACTACCATATAGTAGTGTTTATTATAATATAGAGCGCTGGCTTGTCTTCCCTGGCCACCTGCTACACTGGACAAATCAAGATCAAACTCGGAAAGTTTGGTTTGTAGATCATAGGTGAATTCCCTGACTCGATAAACCATGGGCACCTCTTTAGAAAATGACACTTGTTTTATTCTGGTTATAACAAAAACAGAATCAGGTGCTATTAAAGCTATGGGGTCATCAACCTTTTCATCTCCTAGTTGAGCTGCAGTAAAGATTGGTCCCGCGGAAATTGGGCTTGGGGTATAAGCCACCTTATCAAAATTGTCATCTAATCTATATTTTGCTCCCCAGAGATAAGCTTTACCACTATTCATATTAACTGTCTCATAAAAGGCATAAAGATACTGACCATCTGAGGCAACTCTAATATCAGTGGGCTTGCCATATTCTACTGATGTTGAAACTAGTATCTTGTAAGCGATTTCATTATTCATATCCTTATCATAAATTTTAACGGAAAAAGCTTGTTCACCTCTTATTGCTGTGTCAAGGTAAACAATAAAAACTCTATCTTTTGTAGCAACCACTTCAGGTCTGGCTCCTGGTCCTATGTGAACCTTTTTAAGAAAGTTTATCCTTATTCTTGTTGATTCTTCTCCATAATATTGACTCTCAGGAGGTTTTTGAACAAATTGATGGTCATATCCGTTAACAAAGACAATTACTGAAATTAATAATAGTAAAAGGAATAATTTCTTGTTCATTTTATTTCCTTCTTAACTATTTTCACCTTCTTTTTCTAATTGCTTTAATTCCTTCCACAAATACAGGTATCTTACCTAATGTTAAAGTGATTTTTCTATCGATTACGGATTTAATTTGTGTTTCAAAGAAATTAGGATAATCATTTTCATTTAAGTATGCTCCTGATTCTGCATTAGGAATAGCATTAGTTACTAAAGCATATCCAGTAAAGTCAACATTTAAAGTAATAGTTTTGCTACTTCCAATATCATCAAAATAATCCCACCAGAGAACATAAATAGACTTCCCTGTATTTTTCTTAATAAATTTATAAGCATAAATATTGTCAATTCCATTTATAATTGTTTCTATTTTATTCCAATTACTCTCTTCTAACTTATCTACCATAAGTTTATAAGTATAATAAGCCAACTTCTTAACATTTCTGCCCATATCATCTCCAAATTCACCATCATAAATAAGTCCTGTATGATCAAAATAACCATTATCATGCTTAAATCCTTCCATTAGTCCCCATGCCCAGAAAATCTTTTTTATTCCTAAAGCGATTGAATAGACATATCGCTTAATTAAATCTAATGCTTGCTGCTCCTCGCTTTGAAATGGCAAATATTTTGGTTTTCCACTATATGAACCCATTTCAGTAATCCAAATTTCAGGATTTGAGAATTTATTATTGATTAGTTCCTGTCTTATAATATAATAAACTTCCTCCATCTTTTTATAGTCCCCAGTTGCATTTCCATACCAATGAAAATCAAAAATGTCGAATCCATAGCCGTTAAGTTCTTGAAGAATTGGTTTATAATTTAATTCAAAATTTAAAAGATAAGTTTTAGGAAATCCAGGCACTCCTCCAATAAGAATTTTTATTTCAGGATTTTGTTCCTTTATTGCTTGATAAGTTATTTTTAGAAACTGTGCATAATCCCTTTTTCCAGCAGGCGGTTCATTATCTATCTGCCAATATTTTATTGGATTTGAGAGATTGGGCATATCATTTTTACCATTACCATCATATCTATCAATTAATTTCTTTACAAATTCTTGATATTTTTTTAGATTTCGAGGAAGAAAAGACCGAGGAAAAGAGTGAATATCCGACTCCTTTTTATGAGGTTCTATAGCAATATTTCCTAAGATATTCAAACCCTTGGGAATTTTTTTATATTGTTCATCAAGTTTTTCCCAATGATAGATACCATTATCTATATCAGTTTGAGTTGGCTGTACTAAAAACCAGAAAGCATAAAGTCCAGGCCTCTCCCATTTTACTCCTAAATCTTGAGCACTTTTATATGGTGGATATTCATTTCTTATTAAAGAAGTGTGGAATCCAAAGGGAGAATCCTCATAATAAGCTGATGAGCCCTGTTCTATTGTCTTGATAGTACCTGAAGCTATTTTTTCTGGTATTAGACTGAATATAATTAACGCCACAAAAAAAGTTAATCCGATTAATAAGAGTATCTTTTGATTCATCTTATTCTCTCCTTAAAAATTAGAGATTTTTTTTCCTTATCTCCTTCTTCGAATTGTTTTAAGTTCTTTCAAAATCAAACTCAAATCCTTGAACCCTTTTTATTAATTTTGAATTTTAAGTTGTCATTTTTATTTTTGAATTTTGCATTTTAAGTTTTATAAGGCTTATCTTCTTTTCTTACCTTTTTTACTTTCTGAACCAATTAATTCATTAGTTATTATTAAAAATCTCACGCTCTTTTCTGGAAAGATTAAATATTTTTCATAATAATTACCAGAGAAACTATCTATTTGCCTAATATCTCCTGAATTCAACAGTTCATACACACGGTAAAAACCTGGTAGCATATTATAGAAATCAAGATTAATTGAAAAAGACCCAGAAACTTCATGGTTAGTAAAATTAGTAAAAACTAAGCCAAGTCTTTCCTCTGGAGACTTAAAAGCCCCGGCTAAAACAGATAAAGTATTTAGTCTTCTATACATTTCTGGGTAGGAATTAGGAAAATGAACAATCACATTAGGAAAATTTTTAAGTTCAGGAGGACGCTCCCAACTCCCATAGTAAAGATAATCTGCTCCAGCTACAATATATTTAGCTAATGTTTTTACATAATTCCAGTCTTTTAATTTCTTATTTGAAAAATTCTCAATCCTTTGTTCGCAAGCCTTTATACTAAGTTTATTACCATTTACAAAAGCATATGCTTGCTGAAAAGCGAATTGATATGTATTATATTCTTCCCAATCCTTTGATGCGCTTCCAAAAAAACCTACATAGTCATGATAGACACAAGCAACCATAGGTATAGGATAAGAGCCTTTTCCTGAAAAAGGTTTTACTCCTTCTGGATTTTCCCAGTATCCAGCAGGGAAAATATCTAACCATGGAATAAGCATTTCTGCCCTGCTCTCATTTGCCATACTTGCCTGAGGATTTGATTTCCTTATTCGATCAAACATAATTTTATAGCCATCAAGCCAATAAGTTCCTCCCCCAAGAGAATGATTATGAGTCTTTTGATAACATAATTTTGGAATAGGATAGTTATCCAAATATACATCAGTTGCCCCAGCTTCTTTTAAAAGATAATTGACTTTTTCAGGATAGAGAGTTTTCCAAATAGAAGAAGAGGGGTCCATAATGTAACAGTTAAATCTTGCATTGTAATAGGGTTCATTATTTATAGTGCGTGCCACAGCAGACTCTGCTCTTGGATCTGGCCAAATGCTATTTCGCCAGTCTCGGGTTGATGTATAAGGTATAGTTCTGACTCCATAACTGGCTAAAGATTTGCAAAAGTCTATAAAATGAGAGGAAAGATAACCTGTGGAAAGAAATTTATCCCAACCATTATTCCTTATGTGCACACCAAGATCAACGCCAAAAAAATTCTTGTTATCCAATACTATATTTATCATTTCATTGAGAGATGAAGATATCTCCCACCATAAAATAAGAGGAATTTTTGGCCCATATTTTCTTTCGTCTTTTCGTTTATAAATCCTCCCCTGAGAAGTCCAGGGAGTATATTTAGCAAACTTGTTCCGATAGAATTTACAAGCATCTATCCAGTCTCCTGTTAGAGGCAAGATAATGACGTCATATGGTTGGATATAATTCTGTGCAGGCAAATTATTATTTTCAGGATACTGGCGGATGAAATACTCTATAAAGTTTCCTTTTCCGACTATATTATATCTTTTGAGAAATCCTCTTTTATCAAGTGAAGAAAAATAAAGTCCTCTTTTAGCTCTCCCATCATATAAATAGCTAAACTGCATTGAGACATTACCAGGATAGGTTCCTTTAAAATTGCTTGCATTAGAATTAATATCACTATTAAGATCTATTGAAATCTTAGCAGTTCTTTCTGGGTTATTGAAGATACATCCACCATAAGAAGGAAAAACAAGTGTATCAAGTTTCCCTCCTGAATATGAAGGATTTATAGATATATATGGAAAATCCAAATGGAATATACTAAATTGTGATGATTTATTTTTAACTTGAATTCTCCAATGAGATAGTGAAGTATTTTCTTCAAGTTTTACTGTAACTATTACAGAAATTTTACCTGTTTCAAAAACATTTATATCTTCCCATTTTAATTCGAGAATTTTTTCTCCAGAATATCCAGTAATTTTATAGGACTTAATAGCATTAACTTGAAATGAATTATATCTATATAAGGTATTCACAGTCACTGGATAAGAAGATGCATCAAGTAAGGTTATTGCCCATAATGGACTTTCTTCTATTTTAAAACGATAAATTACATTATTTTTTTCTATTCTTTTTAATGCATAAGTATTTTCATTAAAAATGAGTTTTACATGATTATTCTTCAAAACAATTTCCGCTCGAAGAGAAAAAGAGAATACAAAAAATAAAAGGAAACTTAATTTTATTACTTTTTGCATTTTCAAATTTTTTACCTGATTTATTTTATCTCCCAATGACCAGGAATCCACACCCACTTGTGATATTTATAACTCCACTTCCAATGTCCAGGAACCCAAATTGCTCGTGGATGAGGTTTTGGAGGTCTAACTTCAATAATTGGAGCTGGTTTTGGAGGACGACGGACAAAAACAGTACAGCTAATTCCTGTCCCTATTATTCCAAAAATTATTCCTATGACTAAAAATTTCTTAATTTTTCTAAAAATTTTCATTTCAAACTCTCCTCTTCAAATTCTTGTCCATTCTTTTAGACAATTTTTAATCTGTTTTCTTTGATTATTCAATCAAAGATTTATACGAAAAAATTGTCTAAAAAGATGGATAGAATCTTTTATG
Source organism: Candidatus Aminicenantes bacterium JdFR-78 (assembly GCA_002010665.1). Lineage (GTDB taxonomy): Bacteria > Acidobacteriota > Aminicenantia > JdFR-78 > JdFR-78 > JdFR-78. Next base: position 59,846 of record MTON01000032.1, on the reverse strand, counting down.
GAGAGAATTTCATGAAAAGAAGAGAATTTTTAAAAGGTTTAGGTGCAACATTTATTATGCTTAAATCTTCAAATTATTTAAGAGAAACAGAATCACAAAATGGAGATATGATAAAAAGGAGATTAGGGCGAACAAATTTAATGGTATCAGTTATAGGCTATGGAGGAGGTGGAATAGTAGATTGGAGGCAAGCACAAATTATTCGAGAAGCTATTAAACTGGGGGTAAATTTTATTGACACAGCTCACAAATATGGGGATGGTATGAGTGAAAGAGTAATAGGAGAAGCTATAAAAGGATTAAGAGATAAAGTATACATTGCAACTAAAACTGTAAGAAGGGAAGCTAAGGGAGCTGAAATGGATATCAAAGAAAGTCTCGCTCGTCTTCAAGTAGAAAAAATAGACATTCTTCAAATGCACGGTGTAAGTTCCATGTGGGATTTGGAATTTATACTTAATGAAAAATATGGAGCTCTAAAAAAAGTTAAAGAATATCGAGCTTTAGGAAAAATAGATTTCATTGGGATTACTGGTGCTCACAGTCCCATAGATGGGTATTGGCGTATAGATTCTGAAAAAGAAATTAGAGTTATGGCTGAGGCAATTAAAACAGGTGAATTTGATACTATCATGGTATCCTATCATATTGAATTTCAGAATGATTCAATAAAAGCACTTCTTGAGCTCGCAAGACAATATGATGTGGGGGTCATTTGTAAAAAACCACTGGGTGCTGGTAAATTAATCAAAAAATACGGGGTTGAAAAACTATTGAAGTTTGTTCTGAGCAATCCTAATATCCATACAGCAATACCGGGGATGAGAACAATTGAAGAAGTTAGAGAAGATGTTTCTATTGGCTTGAACAAGAAAGGAAGTTCAGAAAGATAGAGATTTAAATTAACAAATCAAAATTAGAGGCTTTTATAATTTTACATTTGAAAATAAGATTTGAGCTAATAAACCGGCTACAGGAGGAAACAAAAAAGTGGTTATAAAACGAATAAGGGTAAATCTCCAACCTAATATTCCTAATTCAAGAGGTATCCTGCTAACAGCCAACAAAGACCATTCAGTAACAAAAGCGACCATAGTTCCTATACTTGCTCCACAGCGCAGAAGTGTGAGAGCAATGGGGAAACTTATATAAGAACCTCCAGGAGACAATCCTCCTGCTATTGTCCCGATAAGTATCCCTTTAAATCAAGAATGAATACCAATCCATTTTGACAATAATTCTTTAGGAATTAGAACCTGAATCATACCTGCTATAATAAAAGCAAAAATTAATAGAGGAAGAATCTTAATCATCATATTAGAAGCAAATTTCAGCCCTATAAGATGCCTGTTTTCTCCCTTTAAATATCCTACAAATAATAAAATAAATGCAATAGAACCCATAATAGCAGATGGTATTAACATTTCAGAAGTCCTCCCTTTTTCTTTCATGAATAGCCTTAAAAATGTATTAAATAATTTTTAAAATTTCAAAATTTAGGTCGGGGCAGGTGATAAGCCGAATTCTGTGCCCCGTTACTGTTACCAGAAACGGGGTGGTGATCATTTATCTAGCCCTGACATTGCTGTCAGGGTCTAGCGACCTACCCGCCCCTTGGAGACGGGCCATCTCCTGCTTCTGGTCAAAGCCAGAAGCAACGGGGCCTATTTGGTCTTGCTCCAAGTGGGGTTTACCAGGCCACGGTGTCACCACCGTGCCGGTGAGCTCTTACCTCGCCTTTTCACCCTTACCCCGTAAAGAGCTAACGCTCCTCTTACGGGGCGGTGTATTTTCTGTGGCACTTTCCGTACTCCCCCGGTTTCCCGGAAGAGCCGTCCGTGTTACGGACCACCCTGCCCTGTGGAGTTCGGACTTTCCTCCCCTCCTGCTTTCTCAGGAGGAGCGATCACCTCACCTACCCCGACCTTTATTTTTATTCCATATTGTTCAAGCTTCTTATACAGGTTACTTCGTGGAGTCCCAATAGCCCGAGCGGTCTTTGAAATATTCCAATTATTTTCTTTCAATTTCTCTATTATAAATCTTTTTTCTGCCAGCTCCCTGAACTCTTTTAAACTTTTAATATTCTTTGCATCTGGAAAATATATCGAACTATCCCCTCGAATGTATTCGGGCAAGTCTTCAATATCTATTATATCCCTTTCTGTCATAATAAGCAACCTCTCCACAACATTCCGCAGTTCTCTTACATTACCTTTCCATGGATATTTCATCATTACTTCAATTGCTTTTTCAGAGAACCTTTTAGGTTTAATGTTATTTTCCTCAGAATAGCATTTTATAAAATAATTAACTAAAAGCGGAATATCTTCCTTCCTCTCCCTTAGAGGCGGAGAATAAATCGGGATTACATTTAAGCGATAATATAAATCTTCTCTAAATTTTCCTTTTTTAATTTCTTCCTCAAGATTCTTATTTGTCGCAGCAATAATTCTAACATCCACTTTTATTATCTGGGAAGAACCGACTCTCTGAACCTCACCCTCTTCAAGAACTCTCAAAACCTTTGATTGTGTCTTCAAGCTCATATCTCCTACTTCATCAAGGAAAATTGTTCCGTGATTAGCAAGTTCAAATTTCCCGATTTTTTTTTCAGTAGCACCCGTAAATGCTCCTTTTTCATGCCCAAAAAGTTCGCTTTCAATCAGCTCCTCTGGAATTGCTGCACAATTTACCTGGACAAATCTTTCCTTAGCTCTTAGACTATGTTTGTGTATTGCTCTGGCAATTAGTTCCTTCCCTGTCCCACTCTCTCCATATATCAGCACTGTTGCATTACTTGGAGCAGCTTTTAAAATCTGCTCCCATAATTTTTTCATTAATGGATGTTCACCAATCAATTCATATTTTTTCTCTGCTCTCTTTCTCAAATCAATATTTTCTTCTCTTAATCTTGAATGATTCAAAGCATTTCTCACACTTAAAAGAACTCTTTCTCTTTGTAAAGGTTTTTCAAGAAAATCAAAAGCACCTAATTTTGTCGCCTCAACTGCTACTTTTATTGTCCCATGACCGGAAATCATTATAACTTCCGGAGAATACGGTTTTTTCTTAATTTCGGAAAGAACTTCTATTCCATCCATACCTGGTAGCTTTATATCAAGAAGAACTAAATCAATGTCAAAAACTTCTTCAATTAAATCAAGAGCAGAATAACCATCAACAGCTTCATAAACCTGATAGCCTTCGTACTCCAAAATCATCTTTAATGATTTTCTTATGCTTTCTTCGTCATCAACTACTAAAATTTTATTCTTCTTAACCACCTTTCTCCTCTTTAAACATACTTATTTGCTTTCAATTTTATCACACCCTTTTCATCGCTTCAAATTCAGCCTCTTTCTAAGCTTTTGAAAAGGTTGACAATTTTTGTCAAGTTTATTAAATTATGTGAAATGATATATTTCATTTTATAAATTAAAAAGCAAAGAAGTGCTAATAAAAAAGTTAAAAGTCGAGGATTTTATTGATATTACACGAGTTATCCTTGTAGGAATTAATTTTGAACAAAAAGTTTTTTTTATAAATAAAAACGGATGTGAGATATTAGGATATGAAGAAAAAGAAATAATTGGAAAAGATTGGTTTGAAAATTTTATTCCTCTTAGAATAAGAGAAAAAGCAAAAAAAGTTTTTCAGAGTTTAATGAATGGAAAAATTGAAAAGTTTGATTATTTAGAAAATCCTGTATTAACGAGAAGTAAAGAAGAAAAAATTATTTCATGGAAAAACACTGTTTTAAGAGATTCATCTGGAAGAATTATCGGAACCTTAATTTCAGGGATAGATGTAACCGAACAAAAATCTGTAGAGGAGAAATTAAAGAAACTTATTTCTCGTTTACAGAACGTGAGAGAAGAAGAGAGAACAGTAATTGCTAGGGATATTCATGACCATTTGGGTCAAAATCTAACTGCTTTAAAAATGGATTTGTATTGGTTAGAAAAAAAGTTACCTAAAAATTTCAAAATTTTAAGAGAAAAGATAAAATCGATGAAAGAACTTATTGATTCCTCTTTTAAAATTATAAGGGAAATCTCAACGCGTTTAAGACCATCTGTGTTGGATGACTTAGGTCTTTTTGAAGCAATTAAATGGCAAACAGAAGAATTTCAAAATAGGACAGGAATTAAATGTTTTCTTTCACTATCATGTGAGAATATTGAATTTGATAAAAACCGAGCATTAGCTATTTTTAGAATTTTCCAGGAAATCCTTAGAAATATAGCTCACCACGCTCAAGCTTCTGAAGTAAAAATAGATATCAAAAGGAAAAATAACAATCTAATATTAAATGTAAAGGATAATGGAATTGGAATCCCTAAAGAGAAAATCAATGATTCAAAATCATTAGGAATAATTGGAATGCAAGAACGGGTTGATTTTCTTGAAGGAGAAATTGAAATCAAAGGAATTAAAGGGAAAGGAACAACCGTGAGAATAAGTGTTCCGATAAAATAAAAAGTAAAAATAATGTTCAAAATACTAATCGCTGACGACCATGCAATTGTAAGGGAAGGGATAAAGAAAATTCTTTCAGAATTTTCAGATATAAAAGTTGTAAATGAGGCAAAAACAGGAAAAGAAACAATAGAAAAAGTTAGAAAAGAAAAGCTTGATTTAATCATTTTGGATATTTCTCTTCCTGATAGAAATGGACTTGATGTTTTAAAACAAATAAAAGAGCTAAAACCAAATCTTCCTGTCCTCATTTTAAGTATCCATCCAGAGGAAAATTATGCAATTAGAACATTAAAAGCTGGGGCTTCGGGATATTTAACTAAAGACAAAACACCTCATGAATTAATAAAAGCTGTAAAAAAAATTTTTAAAGGTGGAAAATATATAACTCCCTCTCTTGCTGAAAAATTAGCTTATGAGTTAAGTAGAAAAAATGAAAAACCCCTTCATGAAAATCTTTCGGATAGAGAGTATCAGGTTTTATGTATGATAGCATCTGGTAAAACAATAAAAAAAATTGCAGAAGAACTCTGTTTGAGTGAGAAAACAATAAGTACTTACAGGATGCGTATTCTTGAAAAGATGAAAATGAAAAATAATGCTGAATTAATCCATTATGCAATAAAACATGGTCTTATAAAGTAAAAAGTAGGATAAATACTTACAACAAATTCAGAAAAATCCTTATATTTTTCCCTTTCAAATTTTTATATATTTAATTTTGTCTTGTCCTTCTAAAAAGGGATAATTTTTAGATGTGTCAAGTAATTTTACAAAGAAAAGGAGAATTAATGAAAGTATTTATTGCAAATGATTCAGCAATGATTTGTGAAAGAATAACAGAAATGCTTTTAGAGATTCCAGAAATTGAAGTTGTTGGACAAGCTTTTACAGCGCCTCAAGTAATAAATTCTATTAAGGAATTAAAACCGGATGCGGTTATATTAGATATAAGAATACCCAAAGGAAGTGGGATTGATATTTTAAGAAAAATCAAAAAAGATCATCCAGAAACAATCATTTTAATATTCACAAATTATCCACGAAGTCAGTATCTTAAAAAATGCATGGAACTCGGTGCCGATTATTTTTTGAGTAAATCAACTGAATTTGATAGGCTCGAACAAATATTAAGGAGTTTAATTAAATAGAAAAACAGAAATTGTAAAGGGGGGTAGAATGAAAAAGTTTAGGTTCTCAAATTTTTTTAAACTCCCCTCAAATATTACTCTTTCAACCAAAAGTATTATTTTAATATTAATTATAACTTTCATATATATATTTATCTTCATTCTTTTCAGTCATTTATTGAGAGCAGGAATTTTTCCTTTATCCGTAATTCCTGTTATTATTATTGGATTATTTTTTGGTTTAAAAGGAGGATTTTTAGTAGGTTTACTAATCGGCTTAATAGATATATTTCTTTTAAATTCTATTATTGGATTGCAATGGGAAAATATAATTCGAAGCGGAACAGTTTCTGGATTTATAGCAATAATAGTTATCGGATGCTTAATAGGAATTGTAGGAGATTTAAGTAAACGATTAAAAAACAAACAAGAAAAGTTAAAAAAATCAGAAGAAATGTATCGCTTTCTATTTGATAATATTCAAGATGGTGTATTTGTTGTTGAAAAAGGAAAGATTAAATTTGTTAATAAAGCATTAATCGAAAAAACAGGATATGAAATAAATGAAATTATTGGTCATCCTTTTTATAAAATCGTTGCTCCCGAAGATCAGGAAAAAGTGATTCGTCGTTATTATCAAAGAGTAAAAGGTGTAAATGTACCAAAAAATTATGAAATCTCTGTTCTCCATAAAGACGGAAAAACAAAAATTCTTTTTGATGTAAATATTAAAGTAGTTGAAGTCGAGAGTCAAAAAATAACTATTGGAACGCTTAGAGACATAACTGAGAGGAAAAGAAGGGAAAAAGAATTGAAGATTCTTTATGAGGTATCTTCTCTTCTAAATAAAAGTTTAAATGTAGACCAGATTCTTGAAAGACTTGTTGAAGCTATTGGTAAAGTAATTAACTACCACTATTGTTCAATTTGTTTAATAGATAAGAAAAAAAATGCTCTTGTAACAAAAGTAACAAGGGGAATTGGAAAAGACTACTGGAAATATAGAGAAATTATTCCTTTTGAAAAAAATAATTATGATATAAGTGAATTAACCGCATTAAAAGGAAAGCCTTTCTACATTCATAACCTTATGAATATTGATATCCCAAAAGAAATAAAAGAAAACATAATAAAAAAATACAATTTAAGGTCTCATCTTAGTATACCAATTAAAGTAAATCAAGAAGTAGTAGGTGTATTAAATATAATGACTCAAGAAATAAGAAAGTTTACCTCCAATGAAATTAAACTCTTGTTAACTCTTGCAGAACATGCTGGATTAGCTATTATGAAAGCTCATTATTTCAATTTGTTAAGAGAATCCGAGAAAAAATACCGAAGTTTATTCGAAAGGTCAAAAGATGTTATTTTTGTAATTTCTCCGAATGGTGAAATTATAGATATTAACCCAGCTGGAGTTGAGCTATTTGGCTATTCATCCAAGGAAGAAATAATGAAAATAAATGCAAAGAGTCTTTTTTATTATATCGAGGATTGGAATAAATATCAAAAGCTTATGGAAAAAAGAAATGAAATCAAAAATTATGAATTTATTTTGAAAGATAAAGAGGGAAATAGAATAATAGGGCATATCTCTTCCAATGTCCTAAAAGATGAAAAAGACAATATAATCGCTTACGAAGGAATCATAAGAGATTACACAGACCAAAAGGAACTTGAAAATCAATTAATACAGTCACAAAAATTAGAAAGTTTAGGGAGATTAACAGCGGGTATTGCTCATGATTTCAATAATATCTTGACAACATTAATGGGTTATGCTGATTTAATCAAAATGACATCTTCAAATTCCCCTCAAATTAAAGAAAAACTGGAAATTATAATTTCTCAATGCCAACATGCATCGACTCTTATCCGACAGCTTCTTGATTTTAGTAGGAGCTCAATTACTGAAAAATTTCCTGTTGACATACTTCCACATTTAAAAGAAACAGTCAAACTTTTAAATAGGACGATCCCAGAAAATATAAATATAGAATTTAATTACAAGCAAGATGAATATAAGGTAAAAGCAAATATTAACCAACTCCAGCAAGTTATCACTAATTTAGCAATAAATAGTTATGATGCAATGCCAAAGGGAGGAACATTAAAAATCGATATCTGGAAAGAATATTTTGATATTCTAAAAAAACCATTTCCAGAAATGAAGGATGGAGAATGGGTGGTTTTGAAATTAAAAGATACAGGGGTTGGAATACCTAAAGAAATTTTACCTCGTATCTTTGAACCCTTTTTTACAACAAAACCTCCTGGAAAAGGTACGGGGCTTGGCTTATCTCAAACTTATGGTATTATTAAACAACATAATGGATATATAAAAGTAGAAAGTGAAGTTGGAAAAGGAACAATATTTACAATCTATCTCCCCATTTATAAATCACCTAAAGAAATGGAAATTGAAAGAAAGGAAGAAAAGAAATTAATTAATGGAAGAGGAGAGAAAATATTAATTGTGGAAGATGATGAATCAATTCTTGAATTGATGAAAAGAACTCTTAAAAAATTAAAATATAAAGCTATAACAGCCTCAAATGGAAAAGAAGGTATCTACATTTATGAAAAATACAAAAATGAGATAAAGTTAGTTATAAGTGATAGAATAATGCCAGAATTAAGTGGAATTGAGTTAATTAAAAGTTTGAGGAAAAAAAATCCTGAATTAAAAATACTTATTATTACTGGATATCCTCTTAGAGAAAATGAAATAAATTTTCTCAAAAAGAACAAAATTTCTTGGATTCAAAAGCCATTTAATGTCCAACAATTTTCAAAAATAGTGCGAGAAACTCTTGAAAATACAAGTTAAAAACTGATCAATCCTATTAAATTTTATTTACATTTCATATTTCTGTATTGTATAATTTCCTCAGAATTTAATGGAAGGAACGGAAAATGGCCATGAATTTGAATCAAAATATTTTAGAATCCATTAATCCAGCAACGGGTGAAAAAATAGGTGCTGTAATAGTATCTTCCAAAGAAGATGTTAAAAAAGCCTATGAAAAAGCAGAAAAAGCTTTTGAAACCTGGAAGGAAATTCCATTGAATAAAAGATTAAAATTAATGAAGAAAGTGAAGAGAATAATTTTAGAAACAAAAGATGAAATAGCAGAACTTATTACTCTTGAAACCGGTAAACCTTTAATGGAATCATTCTCCAGTGACATATGTGCATCCCTCGATGCCCTTGTATATTATATCAAGAATGCAAAAAAAATTCTTAAAAAGGAGAAAATAAAATTTTATCAACCCTTTTTATGGGGGAAAAGAGCTTGGATTGAATATGAACCTTTAGGCCCTATCGCTGTTATTTCTCCATGGAATTACCCTTTATCTCTTCCTTTAGCCACCATTATACCTGCTATACTTGCAGGAAATACCGTCTTGTTTAAACCTTCAGAATATACTCCTCTGGTAGGTAAGAAAATAAAGGATATTTTTGATACTGCTGGTTTTCCAGAAGGAGTGTTAAATATCCTTTATGGTGGAGCAGAAGTCGGAAAAGTTCTTATTAAAACTCCTGTAAAAAAAATCTTTTTCACAGGAAGTTCATCTGCAGGAAAAGAAATTATGAAAGATTGCTCTGAATCTTTAAAACCATTCGTGTTTGAACTAGGAGGAAAAGACTCAATGATTATTCTTAAGGATGCAGACCTTAATCTTACAGTAGAAGGAGCAATCTTTGGAACCCTGTTCAATTGTGGTCAGACATGTAGTTCTGTTGAAAGAATATTCATTGAAGAAGATATATCAGAAGATTTTATTAAAAGATTAAAATCCAGATTAGAAAAATTAGAAATCGGGAATGGAATAAATGAAAATATTGAAATCGGGCCTCTTCAAAACCTACAGCAATATAATAAAGTTAAAGAACATTTAATTGATTCTTTAGACAATGGAGCAAAAATAGTAATCCAAATGAGAAGTCACAATTTAAATAAATTGTTTTTCCCTCCCACTATCCTGACAAACTTAAGACCTGATACAAAATCAATGATTGAAGAAACTTTTGGCCCTTTGATTAGAATTATTCCGGTAAAAAATTGGGAAGAAGCAGTAAGATTATCAAATTCTTCTAAAATGGGTTTAAGTGCAAGCATCTGGACAAAGAATATTCCTCTTGCTAAAGAAATAGCTAAAAAATTAGAAGTTGGAACTGTGTGGATAAATAATGTTCTTTATTCCTTTAATGCAATGCAGTGTCCTTGGGGTGGAGTAAAAGAGAGTGGTATAGGAAGAGTTCATGGAAAATACGGACTTCTTGAAGCAGTTAATCCTAAACTTATATGCATGGAAAAACAAAGAAAAAAAGGAGAATTCTGGTGGTTCCCTTACACAAAAGACAAAGTGGAGATACTAAAAAAGGGTTTTGATTTTATTTTTGGAAAAGGAATTTTAAAAAGAATTCGTTTAATCCCAGCTATGTTAAAGTGGTTCATTTATTACAAATAAAAAATGAATAGACCAAAAGTAATCATAAGAAAATGTGAAAATTATGATAAAAAAGAATTAATTAAAATTTTTTCAGAAGGGCTGGAAATACTGGAATTAGAGAGTAAAATTAAAGGCAAAATTGTAATAAAACCAAATGTTGTACTTGCACATCCAAAAGTAGCGCCATCAGCATTTACAAGACCTGAATTTCTGGATGCTTTACTATCAACACTTATTGAAAAAAGCAAAAATAATACATACTTCAGAATTATTGAAAATTCAGGAGTCGGGGTTCCTACATCGAGGATGTTCAAAAGAGCAGGCTATAAGAATTTAGAGAAAAAGTATCCTGTAAAACTGATCCCATATGAGGAATCAAAAAAAGTAAAAGTTAAACTTCAAAAGGGAAAAGTTCATTCTGAAATAACTGTCCAAAAAGACCTTATTGAAAATGATTTTTTAATATACACTCCTAAATTAAAAACTAATGTACTTGACTTTGGTATGACTGCAGCTCTTAAATTAAATATAGGAATTCTAAGTGATAAAGAAAGAATGAAATATCATACTCAGAAGCTTCCGGAAAAAATCGTTGATTTACTTGAAATCGGATTCCCGGATTTCATTGTCACTGATGCTATTGAAATAGCAATTGGAGGAAATCAAATGACTGAGCACCCGCTTCAACTTGGAATAGTTATAATATCGGATAGTTCTCTTGCCCATGATGTTGTATGTGCTCATATCTTAAATCTCGATCCTAAAAATCTTCCGTCCTTAAAAGAGGCGTCAAATCGAGGCTATGGTTCTCTTAACCTTAAAAATATTGAAATCAATACCAATATATCAATTGAAAAACTAAGAAACAAAACAAAAAATGTAAATAATGGCTTTGTTCGAGTTGATACAGTTAATGGACCTTTTAAAATTTTAAGCGGTGAACCTTATTGTACTGGAGGATGTCAGGGCATCATGCTTGATTGGCTGTATATGTTAAAAGATAGAGCTCCTTCAAAATTCAATCGAAAAAAAGATGTAACTGTGGTTATTGGAAAATATTCTGGTAATATTAATTCAAAAAAAGTTATTTTATTAGGTGATTGCACAGAAGTAAGTGGAAAAATTCAGGCTAAAAAAGTTTTAAAAATAAAGGGCTGTCCCCCGAGGCATAGGGATTTAATTCTCCATTTCTTTTTAAAAACCGGGGTAAGAGCTCCACTTATGCGACCTGAACTTTTAATGGATGCTTATCCCTTCCTATTCTGGAGCCATTTAAAAGGAAAAATTAAGAATATGCTTATTTAAAATGTCAAATTTCAAAATCCAAATAACAAGAATAGGAGGGAATAATGAAAAATAGGCTTAATTTGCTTTTTATTCTTATATTAATCATGGTATTTAGTTCTGGCCAGAATTTTTTAGCCAAAGGCCAACAACAAGAAAAATCAACAATTAAATCAACACCTCCATCCCTTCGGCTTAAATGGTGGAAAGACCATCTTGCTCTTAAGGAAAAATCAATTTTTAAGAATCTTAAATGGAGATTTGTTGGACCAGTATGGATGAGCGGGAGAATAACAGATATTGAAGTCCCAAAGGGAAAACCTTATACAATTTATGTTGCTACAGCTTCTGGAGGAGTATGGAAAACAGAAAATGAAGGTACAACCTGGGAACCAATATTTGAAAATGAATCCTCTGCCACAATTGGTGATATTGCAATTTCTCAATCAAATCCAAATATAATCTGGGTAGGAACAGGAGAAAATAATAGTAGTAGAAGCAATTATTCTGGAACTGGAGTTTTCAAGTCAACAGATGGAGGTAAAACATGGAAAAATATGGGTCTAAATGACTCCCATCATATTGGAAGAATAATTATCCATCCAGAAAACCCTGATATAGTCTATGTAGCTGTTTTAGGTCATCTTTACACTTATAATGAAGAAAGAGGAATATACAAAACCACTGATGGAGGTAAAACCTGGGAAAAAATCCTTTATATAAGTGAAAAAACAGGTTTTATTGACTTGGTAATGGACCCTTCTAATCCTGATATCCTCTATGCTGCTGCATGGCAGAGACTAAGGAAAGCATGGAATATGTGGGAATATGGACCAGAAAGTGGAATCTATAAGACAGAAGATGGGGGTAAAACATGGAAAAAATTAACTAAAGGACTTCCAACAGAAGGTGAAATGGGAAGAATTGGCCTTGCTGTAGCACCTTCAAATCCAAAAATAATTTATGCTCTAATAGATAACCATGCTTCAAAAAGAAAGGTTAAGCCAGGAGAACTTGATCCCTATGGATTACCTCTTAAAAAGGTAATAAAAGGAGCTGAATTATATCGCTCGGATAATGGAGGAAGAACCTGGAAAAAGATTAATAAGCAGGATCTTGAAGATCTCTATTACACTTATGGTTATTATTTCGGAGAAGTAAGGGTTGACCCAAAAAATGAAAATGTTGTCTATTTACTTGGAGTTCCTTTATTGAAATCAACTGATGGAGGTAAAACCTTTCAGAGATTGTCTTACAAGGATTTTCACGGAGACCACCAGGCAATGTGGATTGACCCTGAAAATCCAAATCATATAATTGATGGAAATGATGGCGGAATAAATATTTCTTATGATGGAGGAAAAACATGGAAAGACTTTAAAAATCTTCCAGTTGTTCAATTCTATTTTGTCAATGTTGATATGGCAAAACCTTTTAATATATATGGATCTGCACAAGACAATGGATGCTTCAGGGGACCAGTAACACACAATCCTGAGACAGACCCTTATTGGGAATGGGAAAGAATTCCTGGTGGAGAAGCAAGTTATATTCAGATAGACCCTATTAATCCAGATATTATCTATACTGAAGGTTATTATGGACGATTGATGAGAGTAAATTTAAGGGATAATACAACTGTTAATATAAGGCCAAAAGTTAAAAAAGGAGAGCCACGTCTTAGATGTAATTGGCTAACTCCATTTATTATTTCACCACATAATCCTTTCATTATTTATTTTGGTGCTCAATACCTTTACCGTTCCCTCAATCGAGGTGACAGCTGGCAAAAAATAAGTCCTGACTTGACAACGAATCCTGAACAAGGAGATGTCCCATATGGCACAATAACCACAATATCAGAATCACCCTTAAAACCTGGTCTCATTTATGTGGGAACAGATGACGGTAATGTCTGGGTCACAAAAAATGGCGGAGCTAAATGGGAAAAAATCACAGAAGGGCTTCCGCCAAAAAAATGGGTATCCAGAATTATTGCTTCTGCATTTGATGAAACAACAGTTTATGTAACATTGAATGGCTATCGTGATGATGATTTTGATAAATATATTTATAAATCCATTGATTATGGAAAAACCTGGATTGATATAGGCAATAATCTTCCCTGTGGGCCTATTAATGTAATTAAAGAGGATCCAAAAAATAAAAAAATTCTTTATGTTGGAACAGACCTTGGTGTTTATGTTTCCATAGATGAAGGCAAAAACTGGCATACACTCGGTTCAAATATGCCAACAGCTTATGTACATGATTTAGTCGTTCATCCAAGAGATAATATTCTAGTTGCTGGTACTCATGGAAGAAGCATTTGGGTAATGGACGTATCTCCTATTCAGGAATATAATGAAAAAATCCAAGCAAAGGATATCCATATATTTAAAATTAAACCGGTTAAAATTCCTAAAGAGTGGTGGCGACCGAGAGAAAAAGTTGTAATTACCTATGTATTAAAAGAATCACAGCCTGTAAAAATTTCAATTCTTGACTCAAAAGGAAAAATTATAAAAAAATTAAAAGGGACAGGAGATAAAGGATTTAATCAGGTTGAATGGGATCTAACTACAGAAAGCAAAAAGAGGGAAGAGCGATTTGCAAAACCTGGAATTTATATTGTCCGAATTGAAACCAAAAAAGCAAAAGCTGAAGAAAAAATAGAGATAAAGCAATGAAAAAAAGTTTAGTGCTTTTCTCAGGAGGAATAGATTCTACTACTGCTCTTTACTGGGCCTTAAAAAATTTCGAAGAAGTAACTGCATTGACTTTTGACTATGGTCAAAAACACAGAATCGAAATAGAAATGGCTCGAAAAATCGCTAATAAATTAAAAATAAATCATAAAATTTTGAGAATTGATTTAACTCAAATTGGAGGGTCGAGTTTAACCGATGAGAGGATTCCTCTTCCTCAATTTGAAAAAATTGAAGAAATCAGAGAAGGAATTCCTCTAACATACATTCCCTTTAGAAATGGCATTTTCCTCGCCATGGCATCAGCTTATGCTGAAGTTCAAGGCATAAAGGATATTGTATGTGGATTTAATGTGATTGATTCACCAAATTATCCCGATACTCGAAAAGTATTCGTTGAATTAATGGAAAAAGCGATAAATGCCGGGACTAAAGCAAGTTTTGAGGACTGGAAATTCAAACTCCATACCCCCCTTATTGGAATGACAAAAGCTGAAATCATAAAATATGGTCTATCACTTGGTGCAGATTATTCCTATTCTATTTCTTGTTACCAAGGAAATGAAATTCCTTGTAATAAATGCTCCTCTTGTGTTATTCGACGAGAAGCTTGGAAAACACTAGGTATAAAGGACCATTTAATTGAAAGACTTGAAAAAGAGGGAAAAATATAATTATTAACAAAATCCAAATGTCAAAATCCAAATTCTAAAAATTAAAGTGGCAGGAGTTGATTTCTAAATCTATAAAGACTATTATGTAAAAGAGGTATTTATGAGTTGGATTTTAAGGGTTAAGGAGAAATTTCAGGCAGCACATTTTTTAAAGAATTATAAAGGTAAATGTGAGCGAGTCCATGGACATACCTTTTGTGTAGAAGTTCATGTAAAGGTTGATAAACTAAATAAAACCGGTATAGGAATTGATTTTATTGAGATTAAAAATACACTCAATAAGATTTTGCCAGACCATGAACTCTTAAATGAAATCTATGATTTTAATCCATCTGCTGAAAATTTAGCAAGACACTTCTTTCAAGAATTAAAGAAAATTTATCCAGTTAAAAAAGTAATAGTATGGGAATCAGAGGAGGCTTGCGCTGAGTACTTTGAAGATTAGTGAAATATTCTGGTCTGTGCAGGGCGAAGGGCTTAGAATTGGGGAACCTACTATTTTCATTCGTCTTACAGGTTGCAATCTCCAATGTGAATTCTGTGACACAAAATATGCATGGGAAGGGGGCATTGAGGTAAAGGTAGAGACTATTTTAAATACTGTTCGAAATCTAAAAGAAAAACATAATACAGAATGGATATGCCTGACGGGTGGGGAACCATTAATTCAGGATATAAGAACTCTCGTGCATCAGTTAAAATCAGAAAATTTCAAGATTCAAATTGAAACAAATGGAACGAGATATATAGATATTCCAGTTGACTGGTATTCTCTCTCTCCAAAACCAGAAGAATATTTTTATCAGCCAAAATACAAAGGGATAGCAAAAGAAGTCAAGTTAATTGTTATAAGAAATTTGAAATCAGAAAATATTATTCGAATAAGAAAAGAATTCCCAAAAAAAATTCCCCTTTTCCTTCAACCCTGTTCAAATCAAAGCTGGAGTTATGCCTTAGCCCGAAAACTTCTGCAAGAATGTATTGAAAAAGGCTTTTCAAATATAAGACTCGGTCTTCAACTTCATCGAATTTATAAGATTAAATAAAAATTCATTTCATAATTTTAGAAAAGCCCATTCCTTTGAATAAGGGACACTGCTCATTAGAATTCCTTTTTTCTCGCTAACTAAAAGATTATCACTTGGATTGTACCCAAACCCATTTTCTGGGTCATAAAGACCTGGCTCAACACTGAACATCATTCCTTTCTCCAGCACAGTGTAGTCTCCAAGTGAAATCCACGGAGCTTGATGCCCCTCCATCCCTGAACCATGAGCTGGACGATGGTAAATAAGTTTTGCCAATCCATGTTTAACCTGGTAATCATGAATCTTTTTTGCAACTGAGGAACAGGTTACACCTGCCCTGGACTCCCTTTCCTGGATACGAACACATTCTGTAACAACATCCCATACTTTTTCCCTATATTTATCCCACGGAGCAATCTGATAATAGCGATAGAGCTCTCCTCCATAACCGCCAATTCTTACTACCCCTGCCACCTGAAGAGCATCTCCCTTTTCGATTTTTTTATAAAAAAACTGATTCGGATGAGGATATGCAGTTGCAATTCCTGCTCTACAGACAATTCTCACAGTAATTCCAACCGCAGAATGAGGTCTTCCATCATGCTTGATATCTTTCATAATAAGATTCACTCCATATTCAGTCGCAGCGTGTGCGATCTCGAAATCTGTTGCATCTGTTCCTCTTTCTAATATATAATCCCTTGCAAAAGCATGTATTTTGCTAAAATAATTCATTGCTCTTTGGGTAAGAGCAATTTCTTCTTTCGTTTTTACCATTCTCATTTTAAGACATACAGAGCTAATGTTTTTAAACTTAGCTTTTGGAATTATCCTATTCCATTTTTTCATCTCAGAAGGTGTCATTTCCCAATCAATTCCTATTAATTTATCTCCATACCCTCTCTTTTTAACTCCCTCAAGTATCCACTCAAAAATATCAATTGTTTTTCCTTGTACAACCTTTCCCTTGTTTGGATATCCTCCTTCTGCATGAAGATAATCAAAATAATATTCATTTTCTGTACACCACCAGGTAGTTACTAAGTCTCTATCAAGACCTGGATGATACCAGTATATAGCGTCTTCATCCATAGGGATTAAAACAAAAAATGGTCGCTCTGTGGATGTGAAAAAGAGCCCAGTAAAGTAAACAAGATTCCAGCGATTCTGAAGCAATACAGCCTTAATACCTTCTGGCTCAACTCTTTCTTTGAGTCTTTTTACAGTTTTCTTATACCAACTTAATGGTAACCTATCAAAGTTTGCTGGTTCAGGGTGTTCGGGATTTTTTATTAAAAGTTTCTCAGACTCACCAGATGATTTCAAATCAAGAGGCTTTTTTAGAGTCCCAATTAAAAAACCTGCCCCTAAACTTTTAATGAAATCTCTTCTTTTTAAATTCATTTTTCCCACTCCTTTTTCAAGGCAATTTTTACCACACTCAAAAGACAAATTCAAATTACAATTTAGAAAATTTCCAAGGAACAGAAAAAAGATTAATTTGTAAAGATTTGAATTTTCTAATCCCAAATCTCTAAGTTGCCTTATTCTCCATTTTTTGCTATAAAAATAAGCCGAAACTCAAAAAAGGAGAGGTGAGATAATGATAACTGCTACACAATTAAGAAAAGGTATGACCATTGTGCTTGATGGACAACTCTATAAGGTTCTCGAAGCAGTTCATGTAGGAACTGCAAGAGGACAAGCTTATATTCAAACTAAACTCCGCAATCTAAAGGATCAAACCTTACTCGATTATAGATTTAATTCTGATGACAGAGTCGAACAGGCTTATCTGGAAACAGTTGAAATGGAATATTTATATGAAAGTGACAATCAATATGTTTTTATGAATCTTGAAACCTATGAACAGATATCCTTGCCTGAAGAGATGATTGGAGATAATAAATACTATCTTATTCCAAATGTGGTCTTCACAATGGAAATGTATGAAGGAAAACCTGTTGGTGTCAGACCACCCACAACTGTTGATTTAAAAGTTATTGAAACAGAGCCCTATATAAAAGGTGCTACCCAAGCTGCAAGTTATAAACCAGCTACCTTGGAGACAGGGCTTACTATAAATGTCCCTCCTTTTATAGAAGAGGGAGACATCATTAGAATTGATACAAGAGAAAATAAATATCTGGAGAGAGTAAAAAAATAACTCTAAAAAAAATCAAAAGGTTTTACGAACCACTTTTACATTTTCAAAGGCATCAGTGATTTTTACAACAATCATATTATCCGAATTAGTCTTAAGAGGTAGGATTACATTGAACTGTTCTTGTTGAGAATCACAAATTTCATCAACTGGGAAAATAACTCTCCATCCATCAGGTCTTATCATGTATTCTACTTTTTTAATATAAGAGCCATCATCCCTTGTAATAAATGACACCTCCACTTTTGACCCTTTTCTATTTACTGCAAGATTTTCCACCACTGGTGGAGTATTGTCAATTACAAATAGATCACTAATTTTCTCTGACGAAAGTTCATATCCAGGAGGATTATCAGGAGAATCAGAAGCTTTTATTTTTACTCTATACTTCCCATCTGGTAGAGAAATGGTTTCTAAAACAAAAATATTGTCTCTGTAATTTTCTCTTAAAATCCGCCATTTATTTTCCCCTTCACTCTTTATATATAAAGTGTAGATCAACCTGTCTCCATTCGCATCTTCTGCTTCCCATTTTATAGTCTGAAACCCTTTTCTAGTTATCATCTTACGAACTACTTTTACTTTTGAGGATTTCTTGCTAGGAGAAGACACTTCTAAGCCCCATATTTCTTCATCTGAGGGGGGAGGTTTCCTATAAACTTTATTTGGTGGAAGAAGTTCAATTTTCACTATTTCCGGAGCCAGATTCATTTGTTGATAGAATATTTCCAATTTTTTCAGAAGAGGAGTTTTACCCTTAATGGAACTTTTCAAATTTACTTTAACTTGAATAAATCGAGCATTCAAATTGAAAATTTTCTCGGATGATTTTTGATAAGGAGGTGACCAGTCACTCCATCCAGGTCCTGGTTTTGTTGAATTTCCGGTTCTGGTAAAGATCTGAATGTTTGTCCCTTGTGGTATTACCGCATCCCATGTAATTTTTCCCCATTTGGAAAGTGCACCTGTATCTACTACCTCAGATAAATATTCTCCCTCAAGACCTTGCTCTGGGAGCAAGGAGTAAAGATATGGAGGATTATTTGTTATAAAATAAATTCTATTTCCTGATCTCAAGATTTTATATATTTGTTCACACTCCTGCTGACTTATCAAATCAACATTTTTACTTTTTATTTTTACAGAAAAAATTTGTCCCTCATTTCCAGTTGCAAGAATAATTTCTTTGCCTTCTGATAAAAAAGCTATTGAATATACTGAATTATTTGAGAAATTCCATAATAATTTGCTTCTACCATCTGGGAAAATTTTATACAGGGCTCCTGGCTGAGCTTTTAAGCCCGGAGCTTTAATTCTTGTTTTAGAAGATAAAGCGCTGGTGTTTGCAGTCACTGTGATTGAACTCTCTTCAAAATATGAACCAATTTTTAAAGAAGGCTTAATTTTTTCTGTAAGTCTTCCTCCTGTTGCAACAAATATATTTCCTTCCTTATCTATAATTAAATCTCTGACTTCTTCATATGGAGATTCAAAAAGAATTGATGGCGTGCCTGATGATGTAAATTTATAAACAACCCCTTGTCCTGCTGTTCCCGCCAGAATTTCTCCTTTGTTATTAGTTCTTAAACACAAGACATGATTTTGTGGACACCTGAAAAATATTTCTCCCTTTCCATTAATATCCACCTTATATATTCCACCAGTTTCTCCTGTTGCTATCCAGAGATAATTGTTATGCCACAACATATCCCATATATAGCGACCCTCAGGATTAAAAAATTCAGATGCTTTCCCCTTTGGAGTTATTTTATAAACTTTACCATTTGGTGACGTTCCTGCATATAAATTTCCTTTACTATCCATAGCAAGAGAGTAAACATCCATTTCAGGGGCGTCAAAAAGAAGCTTGTAATTACCCAATCTATCAATTTTATAAATTTTTCCATTATGCCCAGTACCTAAATAAAGATTACCTTCTGAATCAGTTAATAAAGAAAGATAAAATTCTTCTGGAGGAGCTTTCAATTTTTTGTGTTCTGGAGCAAGAAATAAAAACCCATCTGAAGAAATGGAAAGACCTTTTAGTTTTCCTTTTAGAAAATCTTCCTTTTTATCAACTACCCATTTAGTTGGAGAAATCGAAAATAAACCTAAAGCAAAAAGTAATATCGAGGCAACGATAAAAATCTTTTTTTTCATATTTTACTCCTTTACTTTTATGGGAATAATGGTTGAGCCATTAAAAACAAAAGGAACTGGTAATTGGTATTCTTTTATCGTAGAAAAGGAAGTTATGGAAGGTGAAGAGGATGCCCGAGGAGAAAGAAGCATTCTTTGAATTAATGGGGGAAGATTTGGCATTTCTTCTCCATTTAAAAAAATGCCTTTTTTTGAAGTAAACAGTTTAAAATATATCCTGTTATTTTTCCTTAAATTATTTAATAATCGAATTAGCTGATCTAAGCTCCTTGGCATAAAATATCTTTTGCGATATTGTGCTGATTCTATCTGAAAAATTGAACGAGAATCTCCTATCAAAATATTGAATTCAGTACCAGGTGGCAAGTAGGGAACCTGCAGGTTTACCCTATTCTCAACTAATTTTCCCTTTGAGGTCCGTGTATAAATTTTTATACTCAGAATATCACCAGGCCTTGCTTCAAACTTATCAATAAATACCTTTTCAAGATAACCTACATTCAAATCTTCTTCGCATGAAGCCTTTATATCTATTTTATGAATCTTAACTTCTTTGAATTGATTATTTACAAGATAATAAACAACTGCTGCAATCAGATTAGAAAACTCTTCTGCAGATGAATCCAAACTTCCTGAGAAGAGATCCTCTAAATGAACACTCTTTCCATTATCGAGATAAATATCTCCATTAAAAGCAAGAGATAAGTTCCCAATCGATCTTCCTACATCTACGACTAAATTCTGTAATGCTATGTATATAAAGGTAGGGGTTAGGATTTTATCATTTATGAATTTCAAATGAAAACTCTTCGAACTTTTTCCTGCATTTTTAATCTCAATATTCAGAGGGACCAGATATGGCATTTTACCAATTTCTCCCAATAAACCTGAAAATCTATCCTGAGTGAATTTACCAACAATATCTCCTGTATTAGCAAGTTTAAAGGAAGACTCTAAACTCGGCACCACTGTCAAAACTTCAGCCTTGCTCATAAGATATTCTACTGTTCCAAGATTAAAAAAGGGATGTCCAAAGGCTAAAACACGAGAACCATCTACATAGGTTACAGTTCCAACACCGCTTACTTCAAGGTCACCTGTTATAAGTTGAATAGCTACAGGTTCTCCCTCTCTAAGTTTTATATCCTCAAGAGAAAATCTTCTTATGGAGGGTTTTCTTTGAACACTTCCACCCATTATGGGCTCTAATCCCAGATTCTTAAAGAGATTTCTATGTTTTTCAACCACTTGCGGTGAGAAACCACTAAAAACTAAAGGAATAATTGCAGGAGTTACTATGCTATTGCTATAAAAAGTCTTTGCTTTTTTTAGAAATAAATTATTAAGAATTTTTTTAAAATTTCCTGCAGTTATCATATCTTGTACAGGCAAATAACCAAGTGAGGGCAAGGTCTTTGATGTCTTCTTTTTCGAAATCTCTATCATTTCTTCAATTGGAGTTATTCCAGCAACTGCCTCTTTGGAAAAGGGAAAATGATAGGCAATCGCTCCAATAATTTTATCATTTACATAGATTGGACTACCACTCATTCCCGCGATAACACCTGTTTTTTCAAAGAAAGGGCCTTTAATTCTCCCCAGAATTAAATTCTTATTAGGAGCGAAATTTCTTAAAACTCCAATTATTTCCACTTCAAATTCTTCTATTTTGTTACCCTTTAGTACTGTTTTCCCTTTGCCAATCATGCCAGGTTTTATTTCACTTAAATTCATTATTTGGGGGGGTGAAGCATTAAGACCAGTATAAAAGGTGATTAATAAAAGGAAAAAAAGAATTGAAATTTTTCTCATATTATTTCCCTTCTCGATTTTTCAGGATATATCAAATCTGACTTACTGTCAAGAAAAGAAGCGTGTATTTCAACAAATAGGGCTTTACTTTTCAACAATTTAGTTTTTATAATGGATAGTTGAAATAAAGATGATTATTTCAAATACAATTAATAAAATTATGGACGCTCCAATCCAAAAAATTAAATCGTATTGCAAAAATAAAAAGAATATAATTTCCCTTGCTCAGGGATTACCGTGGTTTGGTCCACCCCCTCAAGCCTTGAGAAAAGCTGTTGAAAGAATTCAAAAAGGAGAAGGACATAAATATGGCCCAGATGAAGGAAATTATAAATTAAGGTTTCTACTTTCAAATTTTTTAAAGAGTCTAAATATAAAGGGCTCATTACCTGAAAATATTATAATAACTCCTGGTGCAAATCAGGCTGCCTTTCTTGCTCTTGCAACAATATCTGATAAAGGTGATGAAATCATTCTATTCAGACCTTATTATTTCAATCATTTGATGGCTGTTCAGATTCTTGGATTAAAACCAGTAATCGTGGAAACAGATGACAATTATCACATTGATCCTGATGTTCTAAGAAGTAAAATTTCAAATAAAACAAAAGCAATCATTTTAGTTTCTCCTTCAAACCCCACTGGGGCAATGATTGATTTTTCAATATTAAGTGAACTTTTAGAAATCGCATATCGATATGGAATCTATATAATATCTGATGAGCCATATTTTCATTTTGTGTGGGAGAAAAAGCATTTTTCTCCTCTTACATTTGATGATACTCTTACAATCGGATTATGGTCTTTTTCAAAATCTTATGGAATGTCAGGATGGCGTTTAGGTTGGATGAAAGTGCCAAATTTCTTAGTTCAACATATAATTAAAGTAGCTGATACCCTCCATGTCTGTCCTCCTGTTCCTTCCCAAATTTTAGCTGAGGAAGTTATGCTTAATTTCAAAGACTATCCTTTCCAATTCTTATCAGACATAAAAAAATCAAGAGATATTTTGATACAGAATTTACTGCCCGCTGTGGAAAGAGGTGTTATAGATTTTCCAAAAAATGAGGGAGGATTTTATATTTTTATAAAATTCAGAAAAGAAAAACGAAGTGGGTGGGAAATTGCTAAAATTCTAATTGATAGATATGGATTAGCCACAGTGCCGGGCGAACCATTTGGGATGCGAGAGAAAGCTTATTTACGGCTGAGTTTCGGAAATCTTCCTCCTCATATGATGGAAAAAGCTTCTGAGATTCTCAAAAAATCTTTATTATTCCTATGATTTTTTATTACATATTGACTAATTTTTATTTTCCTGTATTATTAAAAGAGTGAAAATTCAAACATTTCTTATTCCAAATTAGGGGGTAAAATGTCTTATTTTTCAAAAAAAGAATTAATAGAGCTTCACAAATTCAACTCACAGACAGGGGTTCTGAGCATTTATCTTAATATACCTTCGAAAGGCAGGGGAAGGGAAAGAAGTGTAAAAATTGAATTAAAATCTGGATTAAATGAATTATATAAAAAATACCCTGATGACAAAAATCTTGTGGATTTAATTGAAGATGCCAAGGAGACTTTTTCTTTAATTCCTTTACAAGAACTAAAGAAAAGCATTGTATTTTTTCTATCAAAAAATCCGGAATTGAAATGGCAAAAAAGCTTTCAAATCCCATTGATTACAAAATTCGTATGGCAGAAAAAACCCTTTCTAAGACCACTCGTTGGTCTCCTTGAAAAGAATCCAGATACCGGGATTTTACTGATAACATCAGAGAAAATTAAATTTCTCACCTGGAGACAGGGGTTTATCAATGAGGAATTCATTGAGGAAATAGCAATTGATAAGACAAGCTGGAGAAGATACGCAGGCCCTGCTCCTTCTATCTCAGCTATGGCTCAGCAAACCAGTACGCATACGGATCTATTTCGTCATCGGCTTAATGAACAGATTGATAAATTTTTAAGGGATATTGCAGGAAAAATCCCGAATTATGCAAAGAAATACAGATGGAAATATATCATCCTTTCAGGAGAAAATGAATATATAGAAACTATTAAAAATGTAATTGAACCATCCTGGCAGAAAAAAATTATTGGATCTCTTGACCAGATTCTTATAAAGAAATCTCCTGTTGAGTTAGCTGAAGCAGTGACAGATTTAATATCTAAATGGGAACAAGAAGTTGAAGAAAAAGAAGTAGATTTCTTAATTAGCAGTGCGCTGTCTGGAGGAAGAGCATGTCTTGGACCAATAGAGTGTATAAACTTATTATCTGAGGGAAGGGTTGCTCATCTCTATTTCTGTCAAGACCTCGAGATAAAGGGTTATATACGGCCAGACGGATATTATGTACTAAACCCACCAGAAGGTGAAAACAATATTAGAGAGGAACCTTATTTAATTGAGAAAATGATTGATATGGCGTTGGAGAATAACACAAATATTACTCCAGTAGAGGGGATACCTGCTAAAAAATTAGCAAAATATGGAGGAGTAGGAGCATTTCTCCATTATTAAAAAATTCTATGTAAGGAGGAGTAGATGAAAAAGATTTTGACAAAATTCGAACATTTCCAATATTTTTATCCATATACAGTTGCAATTGTTGGGGCTAAATTTGGAGAAAAAATAAATTTTATGTCTGCTGCATGGCACACTCCTTTATCTTTTTCACCTCCTCTGTTCGGTGTTTTAATATCTAAGAAAAGATTTTCGCATTATATTATAAGTAATGCAAAGGAATTCACAGCAAACTTTTTGCCATTTAATAAGGTAAAGATTTCAGCCCAGATGGGAAGAAAAACAGGAAAGGAAATTGACAAAATAAAAGCATTCAAAATAAATCTACTACCATCTAAAGTGATTTCTTCCCCTATTCTTGAAGATTCCTATGTTGCGCTTGAATGCAAATTAATTGAGATAAGAACCTATGGAGACCACGACCTTTTTGTAGGCGAAGTTGTAGCAGTCCATCACGATGAAGAAGCTTTTAAAGAAAATGGTGTGCTTAACACCAAAAAGGTAAAGCCCCTTCTTTATCTTGGAAGCGATATGTATATAACAACTGATGCGAAAACATTAAAACATATGTTACCTGATTAATTTATAATTTTACTTCCCTTAAACATTCAGCAGCTTCTTCTGGAGGAATGGGATTTATATTGATACCCGTTCCCCATTCGAATCCTGCAGCCTGTGTCATTCTTGAAATAATCTCCAAATGCCAGTGATAACTTTTTTTAATAATATCCCTTTCTTTCTTATTGATATAATTTAAATTGCAAGATGTGTGGAGTACCAGATTAAATGGGGGACTTTTAAGAAATTTATTTATTCTTAAAAGAGCATCTTTTAAAATAAACGCCATCTTTTCAAATTCTATATTATTGAGATTTGAAAAATCACATTCATGATTTTCAGGAATAATCCATGTTTCAAAGGGAAAAGAAGATGCAAATGGTTCCCATATTATGAAACCATTCCTCCTTTCCACTATTCTGGCCCCTGATTCTATTTCTTCTTTAAGAATATTACATATGAGACATCTTTTATTTTTTATATAGTATTTTCTACTTGAATCCATCTCATTTTTTGGTATTTCTGGGATTGTTGGTAGAGCAACAATCTGAGAATGTGGATGAGATAAGGAAGCTCCTGCTGCTTTCCCATAATTACCAAAGAGGAGAACATACTTTATTTTTCTATCTTTATAGAAAAATTTAATTCTTTCATTTATTGCCACGAACATATCCATAATTTCATCAATTTTCCTTTCCCAAAGTGGGTAATTGTGTACAGGTGTTTCAATTATTACCTCATGGTATCCGAACCCATTGAGTGATAAAAAATAATCACTTTCATGTAATTTAGTTAAGTTTATATCTGACTTTAATGCTGGGAATTTATTTGGCACTACCCTTACTCTCCAGCCTGGAGTATCTGGTTTTCTTCCTGAAAAACCAATAGCAAAGGTCTCTGGAGGCGTAAGATTTTCCTTTCCTTCACAAAAAGGGCACTCCCCTTCTTCTGATTCATCTATTCTACATATAGCAAAAGGACGTTTCCTCCTCTCAGGAGCAATAATTACCCACCTCTTACGAATTTGATCAAATCTTAATTCTGACATTGTCTTTATATTAACTAATGAAAAATCAAAAGTAAATAATTTGCAATAATTACAAAATATGCTAATATTTTTAAATCATGAATAAGATGAAAAGAACTGTAATTCTGGGAACAGGTCATTATGTACCCCCTAAGGTGGTAACAAATTTTGACCTTGAAAAAATGATGGACACCTCTAATGAATGGATTGTTCAAAGAACAGGAATAAGGGAAAGACATTTTGTAGAACCAGGGATCGGAAGTTCTGACCTTGCCTATGAGGCTTCTATAAGAGCAATAGAAGATGCTGGAATTGATAAATCAGAAATTGACTTTATTATACTTGCCACCCTTTCTCCTGACCATTATTTTCCAGGAGTTGGTGTAATTTTACAAGCAAAACTTGGTCTTGCTGGAATTGGAGCTCTTGATGTAAGAAACCAGTGCACAGGCTTCATATATGCCCTTTCAGTAGCAGATCAATACATAAAAACTGGAATGTATAAAAGAATACTCGTGGTAGGAGCTGAAGTGCAATCGTCAAATCTAAATTTCTCAACAGAAGGGAGAGACATGGCAGTACTCTTCGGTGATGGAGCAGGAGCAGTAATAGTAGGTCCTAATGAAGAAGATAATGATAGAGGCATTCTCTCCACTCATCTTTTTGCAGATGGAAGATTTTTAAAGGATTTGTGGATGGAAAAGCCATCTCCGAAGGATAATCCGGTTTTCTCCAATAAAATGATTGAAGAAAAACGCTATTTCCCAAGAATGGATGGAAGATCTGTTTTCAAAAATGCTACTGTCAGGATGCCTGAAGCTGTAAAAATCGCTCTTAAACACAATAATCTTACCATTGATGATGTTGATTTAATAATTCCTCATCAAGCAAATTACAGAATAACTGAGCTGGTTGCTCGCTCCTTAGGTGTATCAATGGATAAAGTGATGAGCAATATTGATAAATACGGGAATACAACTGCGGCTTCTATTCCAATTGCTCTTGATGAAGCAATAAAAAGTGGAAGATTAAAGAAAAATGATATTGTGGTGCTCACTGCTTTTGGCTCTGGTTATACATGGGGCTCTGCTGTAATAAAGATGTGAATAGGGATTTAAACGAGGTTTTAATATTTACATTAAAATTCTTTTGTGTTAGCATTTTAAACTTAAAGAATTTTAAGAGAAATAATGTCAAACAATCACAAACAATCATCTATCAACAGTCATCAACAAATTAAAGGTAGGAGGTTGATATGAAAAAGAAAATTGGTCTATTTATTATTTTTTCTTTTATAATACTCCTAATATTTCAGGGGTTCTCTCAATCAAACAAAGAAGACCAGAAATTCGACGAATGGGTGGCTAAATTTCTTGATAAACTCTGGCAATATAAACCAACTTCAGCCACTTTTGCAGGTTATCATAAATATGATAACAAACTCGAGGATTTAAGCGAAGGAAGAATCAAGAAAAGAATCAGAGAGCTTGACGAGTTCTCTAAAGAACTTGCTTCGAAAATAGATAAATTTAAACTGAGCAAGGATAAAGCAATAGATTATGAAATAATCGTTGACGCAATAGATTATGAAAAATTGCAATATGATTATCTAAAGCCTTGGGAAAATAATCCACTTTTATACAATAGAATAATCGGCGGTTCCATAAATAGCTTGATGAGCAGAGATTTTGCTCCTCTTGAGGAAAGGGTAAAAAATGCAATTGCAAGAATGGAAAAAATTCCTGATTTGATCAAGCAGGCTAAAAAGAATCTTAAAAATCCTCCTCAGATTTTCACAGAAACTGCCATAACCCAGAATCAAGGAAATATAAACTATTTCAAAAATACTTTACCTAAATTAGCAGAAGGAGTCTCCCAGGCTACAAAAGCTCGGCTCCAGGCACAGATTGATAAAGTTGTTGCAGCACTTGAAGATTACGACAAATTTCTGCGGGAAGAATTATTACCTCGTTCTACAGGTGAATTTAGATTAGGAACTGCTCTCTTCCAAAGGAAGGCAAGATACACTTTACAGTCCACTATTCCTCTTGAACATATTGTTGCAAGAGCTCAGGCAGCCTATAAGAATGTAAGAAGAGAAATGGCTATTGCAGCGCTTCCTCTTTTCAGAATGATGTATCCTGAGGTAAAAGAGGAAGAACTTGCAAGATTAACTGATGAACAAAAGAGAAACAAAATAGTTGGGGATGTGCTAAAAGTAATTTCCAAGGAACATCCTACTAAAGAGGGATTTTTTGATTATGTAAAAAAAACTGTTGAAGAAATTAGAAATTTCATAATCGAAAAAGATATAATTGACCTTCCAAAACCTGATAGATTATATCTCAGGTTGACTCCTGAATATGCAAGGGGAATTGCAGTAGCAGGGCTTGAACCCCCTGGCCCATATGAGCCAGAAGGCAAATATTACTATCAAGTATCTCCAATTCCAGAGGACTGGGACTATGAACAGGTTGAATCCTTTTTAAGAGAATATAACAATTACATGATTAAAATTCTTACTATTCATGAAGCACTTCCTGGACACTATGTCCAACTTTATTATTCAAATAAATATCCGTCAATAGTTCGTAATGTATTTCCAAGCGGACCAACTATTGAAGGCTGGGCAGTTTTCACGGAAAGAATTATGATCGAATCAGGATATGGCAATTGGGATTGCAAGCTCAGGTTAATCCAGCTTAAATTCTACTTAAGAGCAGTTGTCAATTGCCTACTCGATTTCAATGTCCATCTTGGTGGAATGACAAAGGATCAGGCAATTAAACTGATGACAAGAGGCGCGTTTCAGGAACTTGCTGAGGCAGAAGGAAAATGGAGAAGAGCATGTCTGACATCAACTCAACTTTCCACTTATTTTGTTGGCTCAGAAGAGATTTCAGAAATTCAAAAAGAATACAAAAAAATAAAAGGTAAAAACTATAATCAGAAAGAATTTTTACAGAAACTTATAAGCTACGGTTCAATTCCAATCAGACATTTAAGGGAGTTAATTCTTCACGAACAGTAAATGGAAAAGGATAAAGAACAAGAAATAGTGGAAATATACATAGATGAAAAAAGAATTCCATTAAATCCTTTTGTTGAAGAAATTATAAGAAAAACAATTAAAGGAATGCTCTCGACTCTCAAAGGATTTCAGGAAGGTGAAATAAAAATAATTATTAAACCAGAAAAAAACTGAATCTTCATCTAAGTTCATTAAATTTTATCTAAATAAAAAATGAAAATAGTGGATTCCCATGCTCATCTAGATTCTAAAGAATTTGAAATTGATATTGATACTGTAATAAATAGAGCCTTTAAAAGTGGAATCGAATACATAGTTACAATTGGCGACTTATCCGATGAAATCAGTGTTGAAAAAACCTTAAAGCTAAGCGAAAAATACGGAAAAATATATTTTACACTTGGTTTACATCCCCATCAGGCAAATAAATTCACGAATGAAATTGAGAAAAAAATACTTAAGTTTGTAAAACATGAAAAAATACTCGCAATTGGAGAAATAGGACTCGATTTTCATTATAATTTTTCTTCCCCTAAAGAACAAATTAAAGCTTTTGAATGCCAAATAGAAATTGCAGAGAATTTAAAATTCCCTATTATAATTCACAGCAGGAATGCTGGAGAAAAAATATATGAAATAATTAGAGAGAAAAATTTTTCTCAGGGAGGAATTCTCCATTGCTTTACAGAAAGTGAGGAAATTGCAAGGAAGATGATTGATCTAAATTTTTTAATTTCAGTCTCTGGAATAATTACTTTTCCTAAAGCTGAGAATCTCAGAAAAGTAATTAGAAATCTTCCAGTAGATAAATTACTCATAGAAACAGATTGTCCTTATTTATCGCCTGTTCCATATAGAGGAAAAAGAAATGAGCCTGCATTTGTAATTGAAACATTGAAAAAACTTGCAGAAATAAAAGAAATTAATGTAGAAGAGCTCTCTGAAATTATATTGAATAATTTCATAAAATTATTTCAAATAACGTATTAATTTAAATATTGACAAAAAACGAGGACTTTCTTAAACTTAAAAAGTGAGCTGGCCCGTTAGCTCAACTGGTAGAGCAGCGGACTCTTAATCCGCGGGTTGGAGGTTCGAGTCCTCCACGGGTCATACTTCCCTCCAAATATAAATTACAAATTTTTCAAATTTCCAAATTAGAAAATAAATAAACTTGTTATTATCCATCCTTTCTTATATGATAAAAGGAAAGGAGAATAAAAATATGAAAAAGCATACAAAGAAAAGTATTCGAATATCTTTAATAAAAATAATTATTGCTATTATATTATTGCTTGGAATCAGTATTATTCTTTATACTGGATCAATTATTATTAAAGCTAAGAAACAAACTCCTGAAATAATCCAAAATGCCTTAAATTCAAAAAAGATTAAATTAGATTTAAAAGACTTATCAAGTGAACAAATAAAAATTTTGTTAATGGTAGAAGACCCAAATTTCTATAATCATAAAGGTATAGACTTTAAAACTCCTGGTGCTGGTTTAACAACTATAACTCAAGGATTAGTTAAGATGCTATATTTTAAACATTATAAACCTGGAATAATAAATAAGATAAAGTTGTGTCTTTTGGCACGGTATACATTAAATCCATCATTGTCTAAAAATGAGCAACTTAAACTTTTTATAAATTTGGTTTATTTAGGAAAAGCTAATGGAAAACCTGTTTACGGATTTTTTGATGCAGCAAAATATTACTATGGAAAATCTGTTTCTGAATTGAGCAGAGATGAGTACATATCAATAGTTGCTATGATAATTGCTCCAAAAACATTTAATATTCAGGCAAATCCCGAGGCAAATAAGAATAGAGTTGAATGTATTAAAAAAATGATTTCTGGTGAATATAAACCCAAAGGATTAATGGATTTATATTATGGCGGAAAAACTTATAGAAAACCACGCAGTGGCATAAAGAAAATTTTAAGTAAAATAGTTTGGGGCTATTAGTCGAAAAATTAATGAGTTTTCCTTGCTTTTCAAAAATTAAATGTTACAGTTGTGAAACAATTTCTTAAAATGTTGCAGAAAGTTAAAAAGTGAAAACATTTTTCAACCAGAAGTCCAAAACACCACACTCTACACAGAATTTTAAAGTAGAGATTCATTTTTAAATTAAATAATTGACAAACGAAAAGGTTTTTCTTATTATTTAAGCAAAAAGAAGGGGGTATGAATAATGCGAAGAAAAATATCTAGAAAATTTTTGATTTTAGTTCTCTTTTCTATCATTTTTACAATATCTAGCTGTGTTTCCACGACGCATACTCGCATTCGACCAGGTACAAATCTTAATAGGTTTGGATATGTATATATAGCTCTTCCAGTCTATCCCGATGGCACAATTGATAAATATGGGATTGGAAGTAAGCTTGCAATGATGTTTAGTTCTCTAGGACTACAAGTCCTGAGCGAGACCGAAGCAAAAAATTTTCCAAAAAGCAAATTAAGTCAAATTTTATACTGTAGAATACAACATTTCCATTCTCCAGTGGCTGGAGGCTTAGGGGGATCTTATGCCACTGTGATAATTGATTGTTATGATGCTTTTAATCGCCAAATATATTATGGAATAGGTAAATATCAGGGGATGACTATATCGGATGATCTTAATGGAGCGCTTAATAGAGCATTTCAAGGCTTTGTTGAAAGATATAAAAGCTTTGATCCCAGTCTTGCAGAAGCAGCTAATGAAGAGATAAAACGACAATATGCTAATTGGGAAAAAATCGATCTTACTAAAGAACAGTTAATAAATTATTACAATAAAAATATAGATAATCTTGATCCAATTGAAGGAATTTGGTCTTCTTTTAATACAAGTGATACCTATTATAAAATAGGAATCATAAAAGACCAAAAATCAGACGAAAGAGATTTTGTCGCTATAATCATTGAATCAGAAATCCCTCATTGGCAACCTAAACAAGTAAAAATTGAATTTCAACTCACTGCATATGATTCTGTATATTCCGTTACATATTATATGGCGGATCATTCTGAACAAAAAACAACTGCATTTATAGATGAAAATGGAATATTAAGAATTGGATTAAAAAATATAAGAACTGGTGAAATTATTGAAACTAAGTTTATTAAAAACTATCCAAAACTTATGAGAGCTGAAACTTCTAAAAGTATGTATCCATCTGAAGGGACAGGGTTTTTGCTGTCA
The DNA here is from genome assembly GCA_002010665.1 of Candidatus Aminicenantes bacterium JdFR-78. Lineage (GTDB taxonomy): Bacteria > Acidobacteriota > Aminicenantia > JdFR-78 > JdFR-78 > JdFR-78. The sequence continues at coordinate 27,603 of MTON01000032.1, read as the reverse complement.
AAATCTGGACTTGTTGTCACTAATTATCATATCATTAAGGGTAAATCTGACATCAAAATAATATTTCCACAAATTAATAGGACTTTTGAAGCTAAACTTGTACTAAAAGACTCATCAAATGACATTGCAATACTTCGATTAGCTAATTTTAATTTTTCAAAAATTTTTAATACAAATATTCCTTACAAAATTACTTCTTCAGGCTCAATGAAATTAGGTCAAGAAGTTTTTACATTAGGCTTTCCATTAGGTGAAATTCTCGGTAAATCGGCGAAAGTATCAACCGGAAGAATTAACTCTCTTTCTGGAATACAAGACGATCCTAGATTAATACAAATCAGTAATCCGGTTCAACCAGGTAATAGTGGCAGCCCTCTTTTTAATAAAAATGGGGAACTTATAGGAATAGTTTTAGCAGCATTAAATGCGAAATATTTCTATGAAGTTACAGGAATTATTCCTCAAAATGTAAACTTTGCAATAAAGTCAGATTATTTGAATAACTTAATTTCTATGCTTCCCGAAGGCGATGAGATATTACACAGAAAGAATCAATTAAAAGGTAAAACATTAGAAAGACAAATTGAATTACTTATGCCTTTTATTGTAAAAATACAGGGAAAGTAAATAATTTTAATGAAAAAATAAGCATAAATAAATTAAGCATATTGAAAAATTCTTTAATACAGTGCAAAAAATAGCAAAAAATAAATATGATTAAACAATTGTGGAAAATATTAACAATGAATTCGAGTATTTTATTTTTAATAATTGGCTTGATATTGGGACTCATTATCGGTTATATATTAGAACGAATAAAAGAAGGGAGGGTGAGAAAAAAGAGTGCTGAGATATTCAAAAATGAAATAGAGGTTATATGTAAAGATATTGAAAAAGACTTTGAGTATGTGGGAAGTTTCAAGTTTCTTAAAAGTCCAATAAATATTCAAAAGGAAAAACTCTATCTTGGCGCGTTTTTACTTTCTCCGAGTGTATATGGAACTAGTATTTACGAATCTTATAAGAATAAGATTTATTTATTTAAAAATAATACTCAAAAAGCCCTCATTAGCTTTTATGATACCATTTTTAAAATAAAAAGAGATATCAGCTCAATTCGAACCATCATAGAAAATGTAGATATTCCTAAACAGGCTATTAAAGATACATATGAAAAACAATATAAACTTAGAGAAAACGCATTGAAAAAAGCTATTTTTTGTTTTCAAGAATTAGAAAAAGAAAAAAATAAGCTCATTACATTATTTAAAAAGTCCAAGACATCACTTCTGTGAATAAAATAGACTTAGGTTAGTATCTTACTTAGATAAAAATTTAGGAATAAATATGATATATGACACTTACGATTATTTTTTTCATTCAAAAATAAAAACTGCATAAGAGTTGTTTATCTAAGTCTTACATTGAAAAAGCTTGATCAAAAGAAAAAATGGCAAGATTTAAATTAAAAAGTTATAGATGAATTTATGAGAACTAAAATCTTAATATTATTTTTCTCTTCACTTAAATGATTTGATTGTTTTAGATAATTATTTAAAATTAGGACATTCAGGACAAAATTTTTCCACGTCTTCAATAAACTCGCTATTTATAAGAGGAACTTTAATTTTAGGATCTGTTTTAAATTGCTTATTTTTATTTAATTTACACTCAGGAGAAAATTTATTTTTACATTTAAAAAACTTTTTTAAGGAATTATTATGAAGCCTACTCATCTTCTCCTTTAAAAATTTAAAATTTCTTTGAGAAATTATCACATTATCTCTTTTTAATCAAGGCTACTTTTTGGTATTTGTAGTAAAAAATTAGGATCTATGCTTAAATAGTAATCGACTTAGATATTAACTTATAGAAACTCCCCTTTTGCTTTTTCTTCTCACCTACTCTCCAAAATCTCCCTAATCCTCTTTAAAATTATATCGGGTTGTTTTTCGTCTTTGCTTAGTTCGATTAAATCATGTTTCTTTAAGTCATCCAGAAGTTTTAAAACTAATTTAATCGGAGAACAGGGAGATTTCACAATTAGCAATTTTATATAATACCTGTTTTTCCATTTAAAATGCTGCATAAGATATTCAAAAAATTCCTGAGGAATATCTTCCCTGCTCACAGCCTGACAGATAATCTGTTCAGTGCATACTGGATTCTCCGCGAGTGCTTTCAACACTTTTAAATTTTTATCCTGTGCAATAGTTTTAAGCATATATATCGTTGCCCTTCTTGCAATATTTACTTTTTCTCCAACGGGCATTTTTCTCATTTTTTCAAGAAGTGTTATTTCAGCTTTCCTTCTGATAAATGGCGAAATTCTATTGTTCTTGGCTGTTTTTAATAAATCCATTGAATGAAGATTTGGTAAAAGTTCCAAGGAAAGGGATTGAGGTGTTTTTGGATTATTAACTATTTCAGCCTGAATCCTAAGACTCTGCATCCAAACTTTATTTTCACTGATTTTCATAATTGTGCTAGAAGAAATATATGGATTTCTGAGAAGAAGGACTATGATATTTTCTTTTATATCTGGATGCTCCAGAACTTCATCTAAAATCTTAGGATCTTTTGATCTAATCAAACTCATCAAATCAGTTTTAGTTTTCTTCATTCCTTTTCCCCTATATAAAGGCTAACAATTCCTTGAGTGAATGAATAAACTTCAATATTTTTCAACCCTGCATTGGAAAGTAATGATATTACTCTCTCCTTTGAATGGAAATTCCAGATTGAAGAATATAGATAATAATAAGCTCCATAATTTTTTGCAATAAGTCTACCTATTTGAGGAACTATTCGGGAAAGATAGAAATAATAAATTTTTCTGAAAAAATAATTGGTTGGTTTCGAAAATTCAAGAAATACTATCTTCCCTCTCCTTTTGGTTACTCTAATTATTTCTTCTAATATTTTTTCAAAATTAATAAAATTTCTAATACCAAAAGCTGTAACAACAATATCAAAAGTGTCTGAGTAAAAAGGAAGCTTGTTCGCGTCTCCTTGAATTAAAAAGAGTTTATTCAACTTCTTTCTCGCTATTTCAAGCATGGACTCTGAAAAATCAAGACCATAAATTTCAGCATTTTTTGAAAATTCTCTTTTTAAAGCCTTCATCATATCTCCTGTTCCAGTTGATAGATCAAGTATTTTAATTTTAGATTTATGATTAAGAAATTTTCTTTTTAAAATTCGAGCAGTCTTTTTCCTCCAATAAATATCTTGAAAAAAACTTAATGTATGATTAAGAAAATCATATTTATCAGAAATAGAATCAAAAAGTATCCGGATCTTTCGGGCTTTATTATCCATTAGTTTCAATATTATTCAATATTATTTTATTTTTTAAAAGTATTCAACTTAATATTATTGACTTTGAAAGCTATTTAGGATAATTTGATTAAGGAATTGAGATGAGTTTTGTAAATTTAATCAGTCTTTTAATTGGTTATTTAATAGGTTCATTTTCTCCGTCATACTTTCTTGGTAAATTACTCAAAGGAATTGATATACGGGAACATGGTGATGGAAATGCTGGAGGTACAAATGTCTATTATGTGCTCGGTTTGAAGCCAGCTATTGTGGTTGCTCTTGCGGATATGTCAAAAGGTTTAATTTCAATGTATCTCGCTTATAAACTTGGAGCAAGTAATCTCTTTATCCATTTAGCAGGTTTATCTGCTATTGCAGGACATGTTTTTCCTTTTTATCTTTCCTTTAGAGGAGGCAAGGGGATTGCAACAGGAATGGGAATTCTTTTCTATTATTTTTATGTTTTAATGAGTAATAAATGGCTTCCTTATTATGTATTTTTACTTTATCTTGTTTTTATTTTTCTAGTTTATTTCATTACAAGGAGAAAAGAAATACTTGGAATAATAGCCCTTCCTTCCCTTCTTATTCTAATTTTAATTTTTGCACCTTTTAATCTAGTAACTATTTTCTCAGGAATTATCATTATCTATATTTTTATCATGAATTTTGCCTTAAACATTCTTAAACTCTGGAAAAGAGCTGAACAAGCTTAAAAAGCAAATCCAAACACCAACTTTTATTTACTTTTTATAAACTTTTGTCATTTGGACTTTGAAATTTAAACTTTTAATCTTATTTTTTCCCGACGGGCATGAGATAGAGAGGTTCTTCTTTCACGCCTAAGATTTCCTTCACATCTTCATCATAAAAAGCTCCAATTACAACTGTTCCCAAATTAAGAGCTTCAGCTTGAAGATGAATATTTTGTCCTACATGTCCTACTTCCATTAAAACATAACGGATTCCCCTTTCTCCATATCTTCCAGTAGTTCTTTTAAATTCAGCACATATAACAATTGTTATAGGAGCACGAGCAATCATATACTGATCCAAAGCTGCATGAGCTAATTCACGACGCAAGTCGCCTTCCTTTACAAGTATTAAACTGTGATTTGAAGGATTATAGTGATAAAGCCCTGAATCAAGTCCTTCAACATCGCCAGCAACTAAGTAGATTTCAAGAGGATAGGTCGCTCCAGCAGAAGGTGCTGTCCTCTCCCCCCATGAAGTTGTTTCTCCCTGAGCTGACCAGAGAAGTTGGGATACTTCTTCTAGACTTAAACTTTCATTCTTATAACTTCTAATTGAACGCCTTTTAAGGAGAGCTTCCTCCACTGAAATCGAGCTCTTAAAATGAGGCTCTGGAAGATTAATAATTTTTTTCATATTCTAAGTTTCTGAATTTATTATACTAAAAACAGAAATAAAATTATACAAAATTTAATCCGATTATAATCAGAGAACCGATTACTATAGCCCAAGCAAGTCTTTTTCCGCGCCATCTCTCAAATTTTCTCAAATGAAACGAAAACATATATAAGATAGTAAAAAGCAAGAAAATTTCATTTTTCAAAGTCAATTTCCATAGTGTATTCTCGATAAAAAGCAAATTCAAAAATATGGTCAGAAAAAGCACAATTAATGAAATATTCACGAATCGATTGACATATAATGTAAAATTTACATTTCTCAGGCTTATCCAGTGCCCTCGAAGCTCTCTTGTTTCAGGAAAAAATAAATATAAAAGAGAGAAGAAAAAAGAGACAAAAAGAAAACTAAAACTAAAAATTTCAAAAGCAGAACATAAAATTTCTTCCCAGAAAGGAGGGAAGATTTTTGCATCATAGAAATTCAAGGAAAAAAGAAGCAGAAAAATTGAAGACAAAGAAAAAACAATTCCGAGGAGTCTAAATCTTATAAGATTTTCTAAAATTAAATAAATGAAAATTGTTATTAATGTAAATAAGATTATTTTTTGATGCAGGGTAAATGCAGGAAAAGATTTATAAATAATCCCATAATATGCTATTAAAAGTGCATTAAAAATCCAAGCTAATAACAAAAGGAAAGTAGGAAGATATTTGTGCTTTCTGGATATAGCGAAATATAAATATGCACAAAATGAAATTAAGTAAAAGAGAATTGTTAATTTAAAGAAAATATTCGCCTGAACAATAAAAAACCAGATCATTTCTCCTCTCCCTCACGCCGTCCGAATAATTGAATCAAAAGACCAATTAAACAAAGCAAGAACCCTGTATAAAAAATTTCTATTCCAGGTTTATAAAAAACATGAATTTTTGACATGATTTTCTCGGACTCAAAAATTTTATCCTGAAGAAAATAGATTTTTCCAATTTTAACTGGATGGTTTCTGTCAATCCAGTATCTCTTTTCCACGCCATTCGAAAATCTTATTTTTAAATTTGATTTTATATTTTTTATGACCTTTCTATCATTTTCAAAATTTAATATGTATTTCCCGCCCTCAAGAACTATTGGCTCATCTCCTTTCTCCTTTAAAAATGGAATTTCCCTACGAGGAGAACCCAAAACTAGATATATTGCTGGATTTTTCGGTAAATCAGAGACACTCATAAATTCAATCTTTGTATCTACAGCAGGATGCATTTCAAGAATTTGTATATCTTTCTTATTTATTCTATATCTAATTCCAAATTCAAAAGGAATAATGAAAAAACTTCTTCTTTGAATAAATCTTATTGTTTTATCCTCTCCAGTTATTACAATATGTTGATTCACCCCTATTTTAGGTCGAACATACGAATATTCAAGTTTTAATTCATTATTGAAAAGAGAAGTTGATTCAAATCTATGAAGTCGAGAAAAAAGCCAGATAAGAATACCTTTCTCCTTTGGGAAAATTTTTTCAACCTTTATAAGTAGAGCTGGATTTTCAGGCTTATCAGAAACAGAATAAGGAGATTTGGTTTTTAAATCATAACGAAAGTGTGGGAGGAATTTTAAAATACTAAAAGAAAAATTTCTCCACCTGTATTTTTTCCCAACTTGAACAGAGATTATTTTTTCCCTATTCCTGATATTTATTCTTAAGAAATGTTTTTCTGATTCACCTCTGAAGGTAAGTCTTTTTTGAATTTCTTTATTCCACTGCCATATAAAAGTTACTTGAAATTTATCTTCTTCGTCTAAATATGTATTTTTCTCTTTTGCTAAAAGCCATTCCTCTTTTTCCTCTTTATCTGAAATGATTCTAATTTTTAAGGCAGGATTTACAGGTTCATTAGTGGAGAGTTTAACAACTTTTTTCTCAGCCCTGAACTCAGGGTAGTAATTAACAATATGATATTTCCAGTTTGTGCCAGGAATGATAAAAGTTTTTCTTTCATGGGGATCGATAGAAGATATTATCTTATAATCTCCTGTCCTATCATTTCTTTGATAAAGATTAAGTCTCCATTCTTCTGGATAATAATCAATTTTATAATCAAGGAGCTTAATCTTATAATTTAATTGATAATTCTTTTCTTTTTTATTTCCGGATATAATTCTAATTTCATTCTCCTCTTTATCAGAATTTAATATCAACTCACCTTTCCACCCTTGTGAATAGAAAATAAATATTCCAATTAATACAAATGAAACACCGAAGTGGATCAAATAGAATGCTATTCTGTTCCTTTGATATTTACCTCTTATAAAAATTGTTATTACTGATGAAAGAAACAAAAGAAAAAGAATTGAGGTAAACCACCAGCTTCTAAAAATATTGTTCAGGAATAGTACACTTTGAATTTCGCTCAAATTGTAATTATATAAATTAAAGCTGTCTCCCTGCGGAATAAAGTGCCTCAAAATCAATGAAATTCCGAGCATTATGAGTAATGTTAAATTTAATCGTGGAGAGGAAAGATATCTGACTATATATTTTTTAAACAGAAAACAAAGTAAAATACCGTTTAAAGCAAGAGAGAAAATCAGCAATTTAAATAATAAATGATTTTGCCAGTTATTTGAGATTATAAAAAATTTATATAAATTCTGGAATATTATTGAGATTAAGATTATGCACATAAAGAACAAAAATAAACCCCCAAAAGAAGATTCTTCAGAATCTCTCATTTAACCGAGGAGTTCATTCAAATCATAATATTCCATTCCAAATCTTTCTGCTAAAGTCTTTTTTACAATTTTTCCTCGGTACATATAAACCCCCCCAGCTAAACTTTCATCTTCTTTTAAGATTTTTTCAGGCCCTATCTCTGCTATTTTTAAAAGATAGGGCATCAAAACATTTGATAAAACCCTTGTAGAAGTTCTACTTACTGCAGAAGTTATATTTGGCACACAATAATGAATAATACCGTTTTCAATAAAAATCGGATCCCTTAATGTAGTGGGTCTGCTTGTCTCAACACATCCTCCCTGGTCAATTGAAAGGTCTATTATAACAGAACCTTTTTTCATTGTTTTTACCATTTCTTTTGTCACCATAATTGGAGCTCTTTCTCCAGGAATTAGAACAGCACCTATCAGAATATCAGCTACTTTTACCATCCGTGATATATTATACCTATTGGCTATTAAAGTAATTACCTGACGGGATGTCATTTCCTCTATCTCTCTGAGTAAGTTCATATCCTCATCAAGCACAATCACATGGGCTCCAGCACACCATGCTGCTCGAGCAGCACTTCTTCCAAGTACACCAGCACCAATCACAACAACTGTTGATGGAGGAACACTCGTAACACCTCCTATAATTATTCCTCTTCCTCCAAAATTTGTCTGGAGATAGTGACCTGATATCACAATGCACAATTCGCCTGCGACTTCACTTAAAGCCTCTATAAATGGAAGTCTATTTTCTTCATTTTTAATGATTTCATACCCAATAACAGTAACTTTTTTGTTAAGAAGCTTTTCAATATTCTTTTTCCTTGCAACTGCAAGATGATGAAATCCAAATAAAATAGTATTTTCCTTTATTAAATCGCATTCCTTATCATTTAAAGGTGAAATATTGTGTATGATTTCAGCTCTTCCAAATACTTCTTCTTTTGTATAAACAATTTTTCCTCCTGCTTCTAAATAGTCTTCATCACTATAGCCAGCCCTCTCACCTGCTTTTGACTGAAAATAGACAATATGTCCTTTCTGGACTAATTCAGAAACAGATGCAGGAATTAGTGCGACTCTATTTTCTATTTTTTCACTTTCATTTATGATTCCTATTCTCATATTAATCCTCCTATTAAAATGAAAAGATATTATATGAAAGAATCAGTCATTATTCAACTATTTTAACCTTTGCATCATGAGCAAGGGTGAAATGTCCTTCAACAATAACCAACTCCCCCTCATTTATACCTTCCAAAACTTCTGCATATTCCTCATTCTCGAGTCCTGTTTTAATATATCTCCATTTAGCTAATCCGTTTTCGACAACAAATGCCAGCTTCCTTCCTCCTCTCACAAGAATTGCTTCCTTTGGTATAATTAGTCTATCTTCATATATATCAGAAGCAATTTCAACTTCTGCATGCATACCTGGTTTAATCTCTCCTGCTGGATTAGCTACATTAATATGAATCTTACATGTTTTTTCTTCAGGATCAACTATTGGACTTATTGCTCTTACATACCCTTTAAAAATCTTTGAAGGATAAGCTGTGAATCGAATATTCACCTCTCTTCCAACTTTTATCTTCCCGATTTCACTTTCAAGGATTTTAGCTTCTACATAAATCGAATTTAAATCAACAAGTGTGAATAGTTCCTGCCCAGCCTGAACATGCTCTTTTGGAGAAACTTTTATATTTGTAATCACACCTGAAAAAGGAGCTCTTATAAGCGTTTTTTCAAGTTCCATTTGTGCCCTCTTTACTTCCAGTTCAGCTTGAGTCAAACCCGCAACTGATGCTCTAATTTCTTCTCTTTTTTCTCCAGACTCAATAAGGGCTAATTCATATTTTCTCTTAATTTCCTCAAATTCTTTTTCAGATATTAAACCTTGCTGATACAGGGATAGAGCTTTTTGATATTCTTTTTTAATTTTATTTTTATCTTTGAATTGTGATTTCTTCTTTTTAGGCAAAAAAGTGTATTCCTCTCCCTCTATAAGAAATCTTGAAAGTTTCTCAAGTCTTCTACTCTCTGCCTCTCTTAATTGTAATTTGTATTTTTCATCATCTAATTTAACTAATAAATCCCCTTCCTTCACCTTTTTCCCCTCTTCCACAAGAAGTTCCTCTATTACACCAGAGACTTCTGCTTTTACAACTATTACCCTTCTGCAAACCGCCTGACCAGGAGAACTAATTCTTATTATTAATTTTCCTCTTTGAGCCTTTTTTACTTTTACAGGAATTGGTGCTTCCTCAACTTTTTTCTGTTCATCTGCAAAACTTTCATTGTTATTATTTTTTGAACCATTTTTTGGATTTATAAAAATAAAATAAACTAAAATAAGAGCTATTAATGCTCCAGTTGTAATAAAAAGTGCTTTCTTTGGTAAAACCATTGCATTCCCCCTTGCATACTAAATCTTCAGCTAATTAAGTTCATCTAATTAAATATAATCCTTTCTGTCAAAATGTCAATTTCAAAAATCGGCTTTTTTTATTATTTTTTTAAGGCTAATGCTATTATTTCTATCTCAATTCCAACATCTTTTGGAAGACGTGCAACTTGAAAGGCAGCACGTGCTGGGTATGGAGACGGAATATATTTTCCATAAATTTCATTTACTTTTGAGTAATCCTCAAGATTTGAAAGATAAACAGTGGCTTTTACAATATTCTCCATAGAGCTTCCAGCCTCTTCTAATATTGCTTTTATATTTTTTAATACCTGCTCTGTTTGTTTCTCTATTGAACCCTTAATTATCTCTCCTGTGGCTGGATCAATTGGAATTTGGCCTGAGACGAAAATGAATCCATTTGCCTCTATTGCTTGTGAATAAGGACCAATTGCCTTTGGTGCTTTATCAGTTTTTATTTCTTTTTTCATTCTGCTCCTCCCTTTAAGCTTCCTATATGGGATACTTAAGAAAGCCAATATTCCCACAGAAAATTTTAAAAAATTTCTTCTTTTCATCTGCACCCCCTTATTCTATCCAGCAAACCTGATCTTTGCCCTTTTTCTTTGCATCATACATGGCCTGGTCAACCCTTTTAATTAAGTCATTGCTTGTATCATCTTCTTTTAAACTGGCAACTCCCACACTACTTGTTATCATGAATCTTCTCCCATTATAAATCAGTGGGATTTTCTCATTAACTTCTTTTTTTATTAATTTTCTCAATCTTTCTCCTGCTGAAATTGCGCCTTGAAGAGGTGTTTCTGGGAGAATAACCATAAATTCTTCTCCTCCATAACGAACAGCTATATCAATTTCAACTTCTTTCATGATAGAGACACACTATCAACTTTTCGAATATTATCAAGGATTAATCGGGCAATAGCAATTAAAACCTCATCTCCCTTCAAATGTCCAAAATTATCATTTATAAATTTAAAATCATCTATATCAATAAAAATAAGAGAAAGAGGTCTTCCATATCTTTTGGCTCGTGTAATTTCCTGTTCTAAACGATTTCGAAAGAATCGATAATTATAAAGACCAGTAAGACTATCTGTTATAGCTAATTTCTGTAATTCTTCGTGCATTTCTACATTTCGCAATGCAATTCCTATTTGGGAACAAAGAATTTTTAATAATTTAATATCATCCTTTTTGAAAGCATTTTTCTCACTACTTTCCACTGCAAGAACACCGAAAAGACGATTTTCATGTAATATAGGAATTGCTAATGCAGATTTAGCATCCTTTAGCTCAGAAGGAATATAAAAGTCACACTTTGATATATCTCCCACATTAATCACTTCCTTACTCTCTGCGCTTTTCCCTACAACTCCTTCTCCAAATTTAATTTCAAATCCAAGGTGTGCTTCTTCTCCCATTGAATGAGCTTTTAAAACAAGTTTTTTTCCCACAGGAAGAAAAATGCCAGTGAAGCTATATCCTAATTTATCTTTTATCAGATTAACCACACAAGACAATAATTCATCAAGTTCAACCTTTGAAACTATCTTTAACCCAATTTGATGGAGAAACTCCATTTCTTTAATTTTGGATTGAGTTACATTTATATTTTGAATAGCTACTCCTATTTGAGAACACAATATATCTAAAGTCTCCTCGTCATCTTTAGTAAACGCATTCTTTTTACTGCTCTCTATTGTTAGAACTCCCAGAAGTTTATTGCTAAATACAATTGGAAGAGCTATTTCAGATTTTATATTTTCTAATCCAGATGGAATATAAAAAGAACATTTAGAAACATCACCTATGTTAATTATTTCTCTTTTCTCAGCACATCTGCCAACAACACCTTTTCCAAAAGGAATTTCTTTTCCCAGAACTTTATTAGGAAATCCAGCCAGAGCTTTTAAAACCAACTTCCTATTCTGAACTAAGAAAATAGCACAATCGTCGTAACCAAGGATTTCCCTCGTCAAATTAACAACAGATGAGAGGAGTTCATTCAAATCAAAAACTGAAACTATTTTTAATCCAATTTGGTGAAGAAGTTTCATTTGTTGAATTTTCTTTTTTAACTCTTGAGAATTAGCTTCGGAAGCCACCCTTTACTTCCTCCCTCCTTATTATTTCTTTCATTTTACTAAAAAAAAATTAAAATTACAATAACATTTTACTTTCCTTTTCGATTTCCTTAAGAAGCTCTTCTCTACTGACTGTAGCTGTGCCAAGTTTTCCAACCACAATTCCTGCTGCATAATTTGCTAAAATTGCTGATTCAAGAATATTGGCACCTGACAATAAACTCAAACTTGCTGTGGCAATAACTGTATCTCCAGCACCTGTTACATCATATACTTCTTTGGCCACTGTTGGAATATGAATAACTTTATTATCTTTCATAAAAACTGACATTCCTTTTTCTCCTCTTGTTATTATCAAATACTCACATGTAATTCTTGATAATATTTCCCTCCCGGCATTTTCAATCTCATCATCGCTATTTATTCTTCTATTTACAATCCCCTCTGTTTCAAACTGGTTTGGAGTCATTAAAGTTATAGGAGAATAAAGATTAAAATGTTCAACTTTTGGATCAACAAAAACTGGAATATTGTTTTTCGAAGTAAAATTAAGAAGACTTTTCATTAGAGATTTAGTAATAGTTCCTTTACTATAATCTGATATAATTATGCCATCATAATCTTCTTTTTTTAAAAAATTAATGATTTCTTTTTCTATTTTTTCAGGAATAGGTAGCTTTTTTTCTCTGTCAACCCGAACTACATGCTGATGATGGGCTATTATTCTTGTTTTCACTATAGTAGGCCTACCTTTATCAATAAAAATGCCCTTTTTATTTTTAACCCTATCTAAAATTTTCTTTCCAGAGTTATCATTACCAATGACTCCCACCAGCAAATATTCAGCACCAAGAGCTTCTAAATTATGAGCAACATTTCCAGCTCCTCCGAGGCAATAATTTTCAGATGTGATTTCAACAACTGGAACAGGTGCTTCAGGTGATATTCGTGATACCTTTCCTATAATATACTGATCAAGCATTATATCCCCAAGGATTGCAATCCTTTTCTTCTCAAAATTTTTAATAATTGAATGTGCCCTCTCAAAATTAATTTTATTCATGTATCATTTCCTCCTACCTTTCATTTTTCTTAAAAAAATAGGGTTTGAAACAATCCAGGGTATTTTTCTACTTAATGGTGATGATTCAAGGAGATGTATTTCCACACGATAAGGCCCATATTTTTTCGCTCTAAAACTCAGCACCTTTTTCTTTGTTCGTAAAACCACTCTACCTCGATGTATTAATTTTATTTCTATTTTATAAGGGAATGGAGCCCTTATATATAGATCAACAGGAAGTTTGACAGTTTTTTGCTCTCCCATTTGAATCTTCTCTTCCCCTATTTTCCCAAAAAATCTAAATCCATCAGCCTGAGCGGCTCCCTCTATAGCATTATAAAATTTTCCTTTTGAAAGCGCATCAAAAATCAATTTTTTTGCTTCTGGAAAATTTGAGGGAAGTGGTTTATCTACTAAAACATGTAAATTTAGGATTTTAAATAAAGATTCATAGAAGAGATGTGCATCCACTGCAAAAAATCCATAAATTCTTCTGTTTAAACAGATCTCATCCCATTTTTTAAAATTTTTTTCAGGAAAATCTATCATTTTTAAAAGAGAATACTGGGGTTTAAAAGGAAATACCAAATAATAAGGAATTGATAAAAAAAATCTACTTCGCCACGCTGAGTCCATGTTTATTATTTCAATTCCAAGGGGATCTTTTGTGTCCCATCCTATCCATGGATTTTTAAGATTATAGGGATGTGCTATTATAGAAAAACCATTTAATTTTTTTACCTTTCTCATTGCTAACTTTGCAATTGCGGGAAATTCATCAGAGGAAATTTCAAAATTTAAAGCCACAAAGTGTCCCTCTCTTACAGAAACCTCTGATCCCCTAAGAACCAAAACACCATTTATCCAGCCCTGATGATTCAATGATTTTTCATTTAGATTACCATGATCGGTTATTATTATAAAATCAAGACCAGCCCTTAAAGCTCTTTTAGCAATTTCTTCTGGTGTCCTTATCCCGTCCGAGTAAATTGTATGTAAATGATAGGCTCCTTTTAATTCAAAAGTTGGTTTTTTTAAAGAATAAGTATATTTTTTAAACTTTAATGCATTATAACCATGCCAGCCTATCCAGATAAAAAAAACAATATAAATAGAAAAAATAAAAAATTTTAGTGTTTTTCTAAAACTCAACTCTTTACTCCAAAAAACTTTTATAACAAAACGGTAGTGTAATCAAAAATAAAAAAAGCATTTTAATCTCAGAATCACCAAAATTATATTCAAATAACCCTGCAATAAATAAACCAACAATTGCACCTAATGCGCCTAAGGAATATGGTTTTAAATCATGATATCCAAGCATTCTGTATAATGAGATAAATGTGAAGAGAATGAATCCAAGCCAGCTTAACATTGCAAAAATACCTCTTTCAACAGCAATTTGAAGTAAATTATTATGCAAATGTATACCTTTTCTTTCTGCTTGCGGTAATTTATAATTTTCATAAATAAGCGGAAAAGTAGCTGGACCGATTCCAAGGAGAGGATAATCTCTTACTATTTTCAGTCCACTTTTCGCTAAATAGATGCGATCAAGGTTTGATTTATCCTTAAGACTGAAAATACTCAACGCTCTCTGTTTCATAGTATTTGGAGCCAGGAGGAAAAATAGAACAACTATAAGGGGAAGAATAACCAGAGTTTTGGGCTTATAGTGATATAAAATAAATGCAAAGGCAAAAAACACTCCTACCCATGAGCTTCTGGTTAAAGTTAGCAAAAGAGCCATTATAGAAAAAAGAAAAACTATTAACCAGAGAATTTTATTTTTTCTTTTTGAATAGAAAAATAAAGAAAGAGAGAAACAAATTACAAGGAGCATTAATCCTGCCTGGGTCATATAATGTCCCATGAATCCGCGAACCCTTTCTCCTGGCTCAGCCTTTAAAATATAGTACATTATAGAATATGATGATGAAATCAATGCGCTAATGAGGAAAGCATTTTTTACAAATTCAATGTCTCTTAAAGATTTTATTCCCATATATAGTAAAGGCACCGAAAGGTATAAAAAAATTTCTCTGCTATCTATAATACTTAATAATCTGTATTTTGAAAATAAAGCTGAAAGCAAGGTAAAAAGAGAATAGCAAATTAACCACCAAAAGAAAGTTGGAAATCTTATCTTTTCCTTATTCTTGATTATTGTAATAACCCATAGAATTATTCCACTGAAAAGAAATATCTGAGACACTGATATGGAAATGGGAATAAAAAAAATGTATAAAATTATAGAAACCAGTAAGATATTATTTAATCCAATTCCTCTCATTCCAGCATATCCACACTTGCTTTATAAACTTCTTCTGGGGTAATAGTTCGAAGACATCTGAAATCTCTGTAAATACATTTTTTCTGCCTGCAAGGCCTACAATTGAATTCCTTCTCAATTATCCTCGCTTTTGCTTTCCACGGTCCAAATATTGCAGGTGATGTTGGACCAAAAAGAGCAACTATGGGTGTAGAGGTTGTCGCAGCAATATGCATGGGGCCACTGTCAGAACCAATGAAAAGATTGGACCGTGAAATTAATTCTCTAAGTTCCATTAAATTTATCTGAGCAACAAGTGAAAGAAAATTATTTCCGACTTTCTCATAAATGGCTTTCTCTGCTCTTCTATCCTTATTATCTCCCACTAAGATTACTTTTATTTCTGAGTTTTTTGAAAAAAGCTGAATTAATTCAGCAATATTTTTAATTCCCCAATCACGATATTCATTTCCGGCACTAATATGAAGAACTATTTTTTTATATTTTAATAGGTTGTTATCATTCATAAACTTTTCAATTTTTTGCCTTTCTTCTTCTGAAGGTGAAGGAAGATTAAGCGAAGGAATTTCTTCATATGTTAAATCTTTAATTCCAATTGCTTTCACCAAATTAATATGACTTTCCACGCTGTGATAATATCCATTCTCCTTTTTTCTCGGAACTTTAATGTCATACACAAAGTGGCGATATTTAACTTTAAAACCAATTTTTAATTTTGCATTTGATAGAAACGAAATTAAAGAAGCTCTCGGTCCACAGTGAAAATCAATTAACAAGTCATAATCTCTATTCCTTACTTTTTTTATAAATTTTAGAAATTCATTAAATGTCCAATCTCGTCTGAGCACTAAAACTTCATTAATATTAGGATGATTTTCCACTAATTCTATATACGGTGGTTCAATTAAATAAGAAATAAAAGCATCTGGAAATTCATCTCTTAAAATTTTTATAGCAGGCGTGGTCATTACAATATCTCCGATGGGTCTCAACCGAATGAGTAAAATTTTCTTAATCGAAGAAATATTAATCTTTTTTCTCATCCTCCATAATAGCCTCTTCAATCAACATTACCGGGATTCCATCCTTTATAGGATATATCCTCTTACATTTAACACATTTTAAACCTTTCTTATCTTCTGTTAATTCCACACTTTCCTTACACAAAGGACAAGCTAATATTTCTAATAATTGAGGATCAATGTCCATTCCTCTCCTCCTTTCCTCGTATGATATAGCATTAATTAATTGGTTAGTCAAATATGCATTACTAATTGACAGTAAAATTTATTAGTGATAAATTTTCAAAAATGAAAATTTGTTTATTCGGAGCATATGCACAAGACGATACACGCACTACAATCATTAAAAAAGGATTAAAGAAAAATGGAATTGAAATTATAGAATGTTTTACAAATGTGAAATACAAGTTTTGGCTTAGATATCCTGTGCTTTTTGCTAAATATTTAAAATTCTTTAAAAAACATGATTATTTTCTTGTTCCTGCTTTCAGGCATAAGGACATTCCTCTTGCAAAATTTCTTTCTCTGATTACCAAAAAACCTCTGATCTTTGACCCTTTAGTCTCAAGGTATGAAACTATAGTTTTAGACTGGCGCAAATTAAAAAAGGGCTCATTACAAGCAAAATGGAATTATCTTATAGATAAAATTTCATTTAAAATGTCCGATTTAATTCTGAGTGACACTCTGAATCATATAAAGTATTATTATGAAGAATTCAATGTCCCTTTTGAAAAAATGAATTGTCTTCCTGTTGGAGTTGATGAAAGCATTTTTTATCCTCGCGAAGATAGAATAAAAAAACACTTTTTCCTGGTTCAATTTTTTGGTTCTTTTCTTCCTCTTCACGGAATTGAATATATTGTTGAAGCTGCTCATATTGTTCAGAAAAAAGACAATCAGATAAAATTTGAATTAATAGGCAGTGGTAGAACTCTACCAAAAATTAAAGAATTAATTGAGAAAAAGAACGTAAATAATATAATTTTAAAAGGAAAATGGGTAGATGTCTATGAATTACCCGACTTAATTGCAAAAGCAGATATTTGTCTCGGTGTATTTAGTAAAGGAGAAAAAGCGAATAGAGTTATTCCCAATAAGATATATCAATCTTTAGCCATGAAAAAACCTCTAATTACTGCTGAAACAGATGCAATAAAAGAAATTTTTGAGCATAAAAAACATCTTTTTCTCTGTAAACCTGGTGATGGAAACTCATTGGCCTGTGCAATCCTTGAACTAAAAAATGACAGTAGATTACGGAAAAAAATAGCTGAAAACGGTTATCAATTTGTATTTAGAAATTTTACAACAGAACAAATTGGCAAAAAATTCAAGGAAATAATTGAAAACACTTTTCAGGAAAAAAGTTAACGGCTTGACACTATTATTCTTTTTAGCTAATCTTTTTCTTGAGCTTATTTGGAAATGCAACATATTACATCAGTTTCCTTTGGAGAATATAAAGGTTTTATTAATTCCAAATATAATTTTCCATCCTTTCTCAGACAAATTTCTGATTGTAATTCTCTTTTAGAAAAACCTGAATGTCAAATTTTACTAAATAGCAGAAATAAAATAGGAGCAATTAAAATCAAATTGAATGGAGAAAATTACAAAGAAATTCTCATTAAAAAGTTTTCTTTTTCTGGTTTAAACAAACTAAAAACCTTTTTTCTACCTTCCAAGACAATCAAGTCCTGGGAATCAGCAAACAAACTTATAGACTTGAATATCCCAACTCCTTTTCCGATTGCATTTTTTGAAAAAAGAAGAAAGGGTTTCACAAAAGATGGCTTTTTTATTACTGAAAAGCTAAATCATGTTCAGGAAATTCGTTATATATTCATGAATTATAAATCCATATATATTGAAAAATTACTCTCCTCTCTCGCTGATTTTTTAAAGCATTGCCATAATAAGGGAGTATTACATTGTGATTTATCAGATGGAAATGTTCTTGTAAGTAAAAAAAATGATAATTTTAATTTTTATTTAGTAGATGTTAATAGAATAAAATTCAGAAAAAAAATCGGAATTTTAAAAAGAATAAGAAATTTAATCCGACTTGGAGTCCCTCCATCCCATCAAAAATTTTTCTTAATGGAATACATTGGAAAAGATGACTTGCCAATATTTTATTGGATTTGGTACAAATTCAATAAATTTTTATATTGGGAGAAAATTCAAATAAAAAAGAAACTCGGGCTCAAAAAACTGGCAAAATTATTGAGAATTCAATAAAATGAAAGATAAATTCATCTGGAATCCATATGCGGACCAGCCTCATAATATTGCTCCAAAAAAGGAAAGATTCTTAATGCATTTTCATCATCTTGGGAGTTATTTGAGTCAGTTAAAATATGGAATTCAAGATGCAATCCCAGTAATTCGAAAATATCAGGAACTAAAAAAGGAAATGTATAATAATCCTGTGGAAATAAAATCTCGATTTGCTGTTTCAATCTCTCCAATTGAGAATAGAAATAAAGAGGTTATAGAAAGATTGCTTTCTCTTGGTGTGGATTATACTTTAATTAGAGTTCCTTCATGGGAAGTAAATCAACTTAATAAATATCTTTCATTAACAGAACTTTTAGAAAAGAAAAAAATTCCATTTATTATTGCAATTCTTCAGAATCGTGAAGATGTATTAAATCCCCAAAAATGGGAGGAAGCTTTAAAGAAAATTTTCACAGCTTTCTATAAATCTGCATCTTACTTTGAAATAGGACATGCATGGAATAGAACAAAATGGGGAGTATGGGATTATAGAGAATATCTCAAACTACTCGATTGCGCCTATAAACTTAAACAGGAATTTCCTGATATTAAATTTATAGGACCTGCAGTAATTGACTTTGAATTTCATCTTATACATATTGTCCTGAAATATTTCAGTTTTGATATAGTAAGTTCTTTACTCTATGTTGATAGACTCGGAGCTCCTGAAAATACTCAATTTGGATGGGACACATCAAAAAAGGTATGTCTCTTGAAAGCAATCATTGACTATTCAAAAAACAAAAATAAAGAATGCTGGATTACAGAGGTAAATTGGCCTCTAAAGGGAACAGGGAAATATTCACCTGCTTCTGGTCGTCCAAATGTTAGTGAAAAAGATTATGCGGATTTCCTTATTAGATATCACATCCTATGCCTTTGCTCTGGTTTCATAGGAAAAATTTTCTGGTGGCAATTAATAGCACCAGGTTATGGTTTAATAGACAATAGAGATGAAAAAAAATGGAGGCTTCGTCCAGGTTACTGGGCTTATAAAAATATGTTAAATAATTTAAAAGGTTCTATTTTTTTAAGAAAAATCAACTATTCTTCAAATTATATTTTTCTGTTTAAAAATAAAAAAAACAAATATTTTATAGTTGCTTGGAATCCAAGAAGTTCCTCTATAATCCAATTTTTACCAAAAATTGAGAAGATTCTGGATGGAGAGGGTAATGAAATTTCTCCTTCTCAAAAAATTTTAATAAATTCCTCTCCAAAATTTATATATTTTGAAGATAAAGAATTATCAGAAAAGATTATCAATGAGTGAAGGTACAAAAAATCATATTTTTGGAAGGGAAGAAGTAGAAAAATACGAAAGAAAAAGATATAAAGGCCTGGACCAGAAAATTGTGAACTGGAGAGAAAAAAGTATTGTCCAGAAAATTCTAAAAAATATTTCAGAGGAAAATTTTTCTATTCTTGATATTCCATGTGGATACGGTAGGTTTATCAATATTCTTGAAAATAATGGAAATAAAATTTTCGCAAGTGATCTGTCTTTTTCAATGGTGGAAAAGGCAAGAGAAAAAAATTATAAAAATTTTTATTTTGTAAGCAATTTAAAACTTGGTATCCCTATTAAATCAAACACCATAGATTGTGTCTTTTGCTTTCGATTCTTCCACCATTTACATTATAGAGAGGAAAGAGTAAAGGTGCTCAAAGAGCTTGAGCGAATTTCCAAAAAGTGGATTATAATATCCTGTTATATAGAAAATAAAATCCACTCGATTCAAAGAAAAATAAGAAAGAAATTAATGAAGAAAAAAACAAAAATAAAAATCATTTCTCTTGAGGATTTGGAATCAGAAGTAAATTATGCAAAATTAAAAATTATAAAAATATTTCCAGTTTTAAAAGGAATACATTCACAACACATTATTTTGCTTAAAAAAGCCACCAATGGAAGTTCAATGTAAAATATGCGGTTATATTCAAGAGGCTTCTCCAGATTATCCATTTTGTGTAAATTGTGGTGCATCACTTGAAACATCTTCTAAAAACAAAATAAAAATTTCAAGAAAAGGAAAGAATATTCAGGGGATAGCAATATTACTTTTTCTATCATTTATTTTAGTATTTTTCTTCCTTTCGAGGTTTTTTGGTATTATTGGAGGAATTTTAAGTGTGATTTGCTGGATAATTGGAAAATTTATAGAGAAAAAAGAAAACAAAATTACAGACGATTAATCATGCTCGCCAGATAGGCGGCACCAAAACCATTATCAATATTTACAACTGCAACTCCACCCGGACATGAATTAAGCATAGCGAGTAAAGCTGATAAGCCATGAAAACTTGCACCATATCCCACACTTGTTGGAACAGCAATAATTGGAACACTTGTTATTCCTGCAATTACACTTGGCAAAGCACCTTCCATTCCAGCTACACAGATAATTACCCTTGCTTCTTTTACCTTTTCATATTCTCCGAAAAGACGATGAAGACCTGCAACTCCAACATCATATATTTTCTCCACTTTATTTCCCATAACATCAGCGGTTAAATAGGCTTCCTCAGCAACAGGAATATCAGAGGTGCCTGCAGTAATGACCAGAATTTTCCCTTTCCCTTTTATTGATGTATCTCTTTTAACATAAATTAATTTAGCTAATGAATTGTATTTTGCATCTGGAAAGATCTCTTTTACTTTTTCATAGACTGATTGACTGACCTTTGTTATCAAAAGATTACCTTCTTTTTCTGATATTTTTTTTGCTATTGATATTATTTGTTCATCTGTTTTTCCTGGTCCAAAAATTACCTCTGGAAAATCTCTTCTTAAAAATCTATGATGATCAACTTTAGCAAATTCAAGGTCTTCGTAAGGAAAAAACTTCAATTTTTCAAGAGCCTGTTCAACATTAATTTCCCCTTTCGCCAATTTTTCAAGAATATCTCTCAATTGATTTTTCATACCTGAATTCTACCAGAAATTTTTCCAATTATTCAAGCTGAATAAATAATAATTCGACTTGTTGACATTTTATTTTTAATTTTTAATAATAGGGAGGAAATGTATTTTTGTTATAATTGCAGAAAAAAAATAGAGATAAATTTTCCTATTGATAAAAGTGCAGTTTGTAGAGAATGTGGCGCTTTTTTAAGAGTTTGCCTTAATTGTAAATTTTATTCGCACTTCGCCCCCCACGAATGCAAAGAACCTGCCGCTCCTATAATAATGGATAAAGAGAAACCAAATTCATGTCAGTTTTTTGAATTCTTAGAACAAAAAGAAGAAGAGAAAGAAATTAAAGAAAAAGCAATCAAAGAATGGGAAGAACTTTTTAAAAAAGGTCAATCCTGATTAATAATATAGCTTTTTTGTGAGAAAAAATCTTTAGCAATTCTGAAGTCAGAATGGATTTGTTCGAGCAAATGTGCAGGATTATTGAATTTTATCTCATTTCTGATCTTTTTGAAAAAATAAATTTTTAACTTTTTTCCATAAATATTTTCACTGAAGTCAAAGAGATGAACTTCAACATTCAAACTTTTCTGTTCAAAAGTGGGACAGAAACCTATATTCGTTACAGAGGGATAAAATTTATTTTCGAATTTTGTTGAAGTAATGTAGACTCCATGCGGCAATATTTCATTATCAGTCGTAAGATTTGCAGTCGGAACACCCAGTTTCTTTCCTCTGGAATGTCCTTTTATTACCTCTCCTTCTATACAATAATTACGCCCAAGAAACAAATTCGCTTCTTCAATCTCACCTCTTAATAGAAGGTCTCGGATTATACTACTACTCACTTTTTTACCATTCTTTTCAATTAATGGAAAGGAATTGACCTTGAATCCAAATGATTTTGACATCTCTCTTAAAATATTGATATTTCCTGCTCTATCCTTTCCAAACCGAAAATTCTCACCAACAAATATTTCATCAACATTCAATTTATTAACTAAAATTTTTTCGATAAATTCTTCGGCTTTCAAAGAGTATATTTCTTTTTTAAAATCAATAACAATTGTTTTATCTATTCCAAATTTACTAATAGTCTCCAATCTTTGATTAAGGGTCTGTATCAAAAGAATGGATTTTTTGTGAAGCAACTTATCTGGATGCTCTGAGAAAGTTAAAACAAGGGAAATTGCTTTATCTTCCCTGGCTTTTTTACTCAAAGAGGATAAAATTTTCTGATGCCCTAAGTGAACTCCATCAAAAATCCCTATTGTAAGGAAGGCTTTAGAAGTAGAAGGGGAAATATTTTCGAGGCCATAAATAATCTCCATCTTATAATTTTATAATATTTGCTTTTTTAAGGTAAAGCATTTTAAGTTGATATATGCTCGATTCCAAAAAATCCTTTTCCTTTTTCTCTAAATTCCCTTCAGTCTTTTTCTTCAGCAAATCAAGTAAATCGATCAATCTCTTTGCAAATTCAAGATTTTCCTCTTTTTTCTTAGTGATAGGATCTTCAACTTCACCGAGTTTCACCAGAGCTTGTGTATAGAAGGGTAAAACTATAGAACTAAAATCAACGAGTGGAAGAAACTCTTTATCTTTTTCCTTCCCTTTCATTCTTATTATTTGATTTTTTAAATTTAATGGGATAACTTAAGTATCTTGAGGAAAATTATATTATCACTAATTTAAAAAATGTTCAAGAAAGGACTTAAAAATGGGTGTTGGAGAGAAATTTGAACAACTTGTAAATATACTTAAAAAGCTCAGAAGTGAAGAGGGATGCCCATGGGATAGAGAACAAACTGAAGAAACAATTATTAATTATTTTTTAGAAGAAGTCTTTGAAACAATAGATGCTGTTCTGCAAGGAAATATTGAAGGTGTAAAGGAAGAACTTGGAGATGTCTTAATGGAAGTAGTATTTCTGGCTCAAATATATAGTGAAAAGAATAAATTTAATATTTTAGACTCTCTTTCCTCAATTGTAGATAAAATGATTCGTCGACACCCCCATGTTTTTGGCTCTGAAGATATCAAAACTTCCCAAGAAGTTGTCAAGAACTGGGAAAAGATAAAGAAAGAAGAGAAAAAAAATAAAGATTTTAATAAACTATCTATATCTCCTGCTCTTTTTCAGGCATATCAAATCGGGCAAAGAGCATCATTACATGGTTTTGACTGGAAAAGAGCAAAAGAGGCAATTGAGAAGGTAAAAGAGGAAATAAAAGAATTAGAAAGGGGCATTGAAAATAAAAACAAAAAGGAAATTGAAGAAGAAATTGGAGATTTATTTTTTTCTTTAGTAAATGTGTCTCGATTATTAGGAATAAATCCTGAATTTGCACTCCGAAAGACCAATAAAAAATTCATTAAGCGTTTTAAATATATAGAAGAAAAATTGAAGAAAGAGGGAAAAGAATTTTCTGATGTTGACCTTGATTACTTAGATAAAATTTGGGAGGAAGCCAAAAAGAAATAACTTAACTTTTTGGCTTCTCACCTTTTGACTCCATTTTTCTTTTTATCAAACTTGCTTTTATAAACTCATCGATATCACCATCAAGGACTCTATTCACATCACCTGTCTCAACATTTGTCCTTAAATCTTTTATTAACTGGTAAGGCTGGAGAACATAAGAACGAATTTGATTTCCCCATGCAATCTCAGTTTTTGATTCTTCAATTTCTTTCAATTTCTCTTCTTGTTTCCTTTTCTCATATTCATAGAGACGAGATTTGAGAATTTTCAGAGCAGTTTCCTTATTCTGATGCTGAGATCTTTCATTCTGACATTGAACCACTATTCCTGTTGGAATGTGGGTAATTCTAACTGCAGAATCAGTAACATTGACATGCTGTCCTCCATGTCCGCTTGCACGAAAAGTTTCAATTTTTAAATCCTCTGGCCTTATTTTAATTTCTATTTCTTCATCAATTTCAGGATAAACAAATACGGCTGCAAAGGAAGTATGCCTTCTTCTGTTTGCATCAAAAGGAGAAATTCTTACCAAACGGTGCACTCCAGATTCCTGAGATAAATAACCATAAGCATAATTCCCTTCAACTCTCACCGTAACACTTTTTATTCCAGCTTCATCTCCAGGTAAAATATCAATTATCTTAGTCTTAAAACCTTTCTTCTCAGCCCATCTGAGATACATTCTCAGAAGCATTTGAGCCCAATCCTGTGATTCTGTTCCACCAGCGCCAGGATGAATGGTTAAAATTGCATTTTTAGGGTCGTCTTTATCTATAAACAGGGTTTTCATTTCCAGCTCATTTAAAGTTTTTTCTGTAGACTCCAAAATCTGTTTAATTTCTTCTTCCACATTTTCACCTTCTTCCATTAATTCAATTAGAACTTCTATTTCCTCTTTTTTCTTGTTAAGTTCATTTATTAATTTAATATCTTCTTCCAAATCTTTTTTTCTTTTTGAA
Organism: Candidatus Aminicenantes bacterium JdFR-78; assembly: GCA_002010665.1. Classification (GTDB taxonomy): domain Bacteria; phylum Acidobacteriota; class Aminicenantia; order JdFR-78; family JdFR-78; genus JdFR-78. The sequence goes on along the minus strand of MTON01000032.1, from coordinate 2,647 downwards.
AGTTGGGCAGACTTTTGAGGGTTTTTCCAAATATCAGGATTTGAAAGCTCTTTTTCGAGGAGTTTAATTTCCTTTTTCTTTTTATCTACTTCAAAGAAAACCTCTGAGTTCTTGTATTTTTAAATCAATCTCCTTAAATTTATTCTTTAATTCCATCAAATCCATTTTCTCACTTTTATTATAACCTATTTGCTCCTCAAATTAAATCTTTAATTTATTGGAAATTACTCCGCAATGAAGCTCAATTGTAACTTAAGTTTTTATTGTGATGGAGGGCATACATCATAACAACAGCAGAGCCAATCTTCACCCCACCAAAATTCATATTTGCAACAACCACAGCAGTCATCAAATTCAACTACTTTGCCTAAATTACTCTCGCAATAACATCCTCCTCCACATTTAATAGGAGAACACCACCAGTCCCATGCTTGTATAGCAGTAATCATAATGATTAAAATTAATATCCCACTCCAAAGACCAATTTTTATGCTTTTTGTCATGGTTTACCCCCTTTTGGTTTTTTTATTATTTTTGGTATAAAAACACAAATTTTATTTTCAGGTGTTGATTGTAAAAAATAAAAAACTTTTTTATTCCCTTTCTTTTGAATTAGAAAATCTGTATAATGGACATCCCATGATGGAAGATGCCAGTATAATCTTTTCTGTTTCCCATAAGAATCGAATTCAAATATTTTCCATCGTGGTGCAGAATGTGAAATATAAATTTTATTTCCGAGACTTTTTATTCCATCTATTATTGCTATAAATCCTGTTCTCATCTGTTTTGAAATACGGGTTTGATTCATTTTCTCCGCTAAATCTACAGCTTTATGACGCACCCTAAATTCAGCAAGGAATTTTCCTTCTGGGGAGTATTTACGAATAATCGGAAAGTGAATGAATGCAGCAAATATTTCTCCCTTCACATTAGTTGCTAACTTAATGAAATTAAGCTGAATCCAACCATATTTGAAATCCTTAGGCTTTCCAAAAGAATAAAGCAATTTACCATCTTGAGTCAAAACATCAATTAAAAAGGATTTTTTAGTTCTGAGAATAGGTGCAGCGAAAATTAAGCCATTCTTATTAATAACCATATCAAAATAAGTTTTATATAATTTAAAACTTTTTACATAATTTCCATTTCTATCAAAAAATTGAATCCGATAATTACCTCTATCATAAACAATAATATAATCTTCTGTATGCATAATTAAAGAAGGTCTACTAAATTCGCCCGGGCCTTGGCCCTTTTTTCCAATTTTGGCAAGGAAACGACCAGAAGGGGCAAACTTAAAAATTTGATGAGCTCGAGTATCTGTTACAAAAATATTTCCAGAAAAATCATTGGAAATAAAATTTGCACCAAACAAATAAATTCCCTTTTTCTCCAAATCTTTTGATGGAAATGAATATTTAAATTTGAGTTCAATAGAGTTGGGTGGAAGGGGAACTTCTTTTAGCCATTTCATTCTCATTTTTTTCTGGTATTCTTCATCATATGTTTTCTGTTTTTGGCACATTATAAGAGAAGACGAATTAATAATTAAAATGCCTATTAAAATTGTTCTTAATAATCCAGCTCCTTTCATTTTAATAGTTTTTAAATATTAGATTAATGAATTTACAAAATCGAAAAATGATTTATAACAATTACAGTTTCTATGATACACTTTTAAAATTTTTCCTGTTTTATCCACGATAAACACAATATCTGTTAAATCAGCTTCACGAAATTCATGGATTAAAGAAACCCATTTTTGATTTAAGAGAGAATCAGCAATGACAATAGGAAAATTAATTCCTGATTGAGAGCGTAAACTTTCAATATCTTCTTTAGTGTGGAAATCAGCATTTAAAATACACATTACATAGATAAAATTTTTATTTTTAGAATATATTTTTTTCAAATTATTAATAATTGCTCCACTCAAACAAGATTCACAAAATGAAGTAAATAATGAAAAGATAAAATATCTTTTATCTTCTTTTTCAATGATTTCAGCAATCTGATCGAACCATTCTATATTCTTTATATTTTCATTCGCTCTTATGAAATTTGACATAGAAAAATACTCATTTCTAATCAATTGTTTTAAGAAAACTTTTACCCCATTTTCATAACCTATAACATTCTTTCCTGCAGCAATAACTCTCCCTGATTTATTGAATAAATAATAAGTTCCACAACATTGGGGGGAATTAAATTTTGATTTTAATTTTTCGTAGTCATTAGCTAAAACAATAATATCTTCTGTTCCTATTCCTGATCTCGCCTTAAATCTTTCAAAATCTTTAGTAATTACAACAATCTCTAAATTCTCATCTTTCCAATTGACATAAATTTTTTTAATTAAATCAATGTCATCGAAATCAAGAGGATCTACAAACTGAACATATAAATTTTTGCCTTTGAAATTTTCACTTTTTACTAGTTTTCCCCTCACATCCATTGAATCAAATTTAGGTAATTTCATAATAAACTTTTTAGAATTAAATTGACTTTCAATGATGTTATTTCCTTTTTTGAATAATTGAATTATTATTAAAACTGCAATTATAATTGCAAAAGCAATTATAAATCTAAAAATTTCTTTTATTTTTCTCACCTTTTGTAATTGTAAAATAAATAAAAAAAAAAA
>MTON01000031.1 GCA_002010665.1 Candidatus Aminicenantes bacterium JdFR-78 | reverse complement strand
TGAAACTTAAAGAGAAAAGCTCAATGATCCATCATCATGTGTTATTATATCCTGTGGTGTTGATGGAAGATGTAATGAGAAAAGTCGGTATTATTACAGAGGTTCTTAGAGTCAATCAAGGTGGTAAATATGTCTTTACCAAGTGCCATATTTTTTTCGAAATTTAATTCTTTTTTTGACAATTCCTATGAATTTAGTTATAATGTCACACCTTTAACTATGAGAAAGGTAAAGCTGTTATGGAATAGAATTCCTGATCAATTGAAACGATTGTTAATACCTGTAATTTTAGTAATCGGCCTTTTCATAGCTATGAGACATCTATTTGTTCCTTCTGATTTTGGTAAATATGGGCATTATAGAGCATCCGCTGTTGAAGAAGTAGCATCAAAAGAAATTAAATACAGTGGACATAGAGTCTGTGAAGAGTGCCATGATGATATAGTGGAAATAAAGAAAAATTCTTACCATAGAAATGTTGCCTGTGAGGTATGTCATGGCCCGGCTGCTGCTCATACTCAAGATCCTGAAGGTAATCAACTGTTAGCTCCAACAGGAAGAGGTTATTGCCCTTTATGTCATGAATATTTACCATCCAGACCTACTGGTTTTCCTCAGATAGTTTCAGAATCTCATAACCCAATGAGAGCCTGTATCTCCTGTCATGATCCTCATGATCCGAAACCTCCTACAGTGCCAAAAGAATGTGAAGCTTGTCATGCTGATATTGCTCGAGCAAAGGCATTATCCCATCATGTTTATCTTTCTTGCACACAGTGTCATGAAACTCCACCCGAACATAAAGTAAGGCCAAGAGAGTTTCGGCCTAAGAAACCCAATAATAGGGAATTCTGCGGAACATGTCATTCGAAAGATGCTCCAAGTCCAAAAGAAATACCTCGAGTAGATATGGCGACCCATGGCGAGAGATATATGTGCTGGCAATGTCATTATCCTCACTTACCAGAGGTTCATTAAATGGATAAAATAGATTTTAAAATTAAAAGAAGGGAATTTTTTGGGAAATTCTTTTTCGTGGCTGTATCTGTTTTATTTCCAGGTGCACTTAAAGGGAAAAAGGATGAAAAGGGTCATTTTGTAAGAAATACTCTAAGAGAAGTTTCATGGGGAATGGGAATAGAAATTGATAAATGTATAGGTTGTGGGAGGTGTGCAGATGCTTGTAAAAAAGAAAATGATGTCCCACCTTATCCCTTCTTTTTCAGAACTTGGGTGGAGCGTTACATTATCTTAGAAGGTGGAGAAGTAATTGTGGATAGTCCTAATGGAGGAGTGAATGGATTCAAGCCGCGTGCAGAGGAAAGAAAAATTATAAAAAGTTTCTTTGTCCCAAAATTGTGCAATCACTGTGACAAACCTCCATGTGTTCAGGTTTGCCCAGTTGGTGCAACATTTAAAACAAATGATGGAGTAATTCTGGTGGATTCCAAATACTGTATCGGCTGTCGTTATTGTATTCAGGCATGTCCTTATGGAGCTCGATTTCTTCATCCAGAAACTCGTACAGCAGAAAAATGTACATTTTGCTATCATCGAATAGTGAAAGGGCTGGTGCCTGTCTGTGTTGAAGTATGCCCCACTCAAGCAAGGATTTTTGGTGATACAAAAGGAAGAGCCAGCCCCCTTGTAAGATTTATGCGTATGAATAAAATAAGGGTTCTTAAACCTTATCTCAATACAGAACCAAAAGTTTTCTATGCAGACCTTGATATGGAGGTGAAATAACTTTGGATAAGCTTATTGAGCATTTATGGCCCATTCTTAAACAAATTACCGGTTATATATATCCTAATGAAATTGAATTACACTGGGGAATTTTAATAGTTATATATCCATATATAACGGGTCTTGTTGCAGGAGCATTTATCCTTGCATCTCTTGTAAAAGTATTTAATGTTAAAGAAGTTCAGCCCACTTATCGTCTTTCTCTCCTTACAGCTCTTGCCTTTTTAATAGTAGCTCCTATGCCTCTATTGGCTCATTTAGGACGCCCTGAAAGATCATTAGAGATATTTCTTACTCCAAATCGGAGTTCTGCAATGGCTATGTTTGGATTTGTATATGCGTGGTATTTAATGGCTGTATTACTCCTCGAAATATGGTTTGAGTACAGAAGGGATTTAATTATCTGGGCCAAAGAAGGAAAAGGATTAAAGAAATGGATTCAAAGATTTATTGCTCTGTTTTCCACAGATACTTCAGAAAAATCAGTGGAATTTGATAAAAAAGCAGTGAAGGCTATAACTGTGATTGGAATTCCATCTGCGTTCTTACTTCATGGTTATGTTGGATTCATATTTGGTTCTGTAAAGGCTAATCCGTGGTGGTCAAGCGTGCTTATGCCAATTGTTTTTCTTTTTTCAGCTATTGTTTCAGGTATTGCTTTGGTATTGTTAATCTACATGGTTGTTACACTCGTTCGCGGAGAGGAACTGGATATAGTTTGTTTGGACAAACTCGCAAGTTTTCTATTCTATGTAATGATTGTTGACTTTTCTCTTGAAGCACTGGATTTTCTTCATCGTTTGTATGAATCAGAGGAGTCTATTAAAATATTAGCACAATTAATTTCTGGTAAATTATTCACAAGCCTTGTGGTTATTCAACTCCTTATTGGAATGATATTGCCTTTAATAGCACTTGCCTCAGTAAAATTATTTAAATTACCAGTAGAGCTGAGAAAACATATATACTTTGTTTCAACATTACTTATCCAAGTAGGTATATTTGCTACAAGATGGAATGTAGTCATAGGAGGACAATTATTTTCCAAGAGTTTTAGAGGGTTGACAGCTTATAAGATGACTCTTGGAGGAGCAGAAGGTCTCCTTGTATCATTAGGATTTTTAATTTTACCTCTTCTAATTCTGTATGTACTTGTTAAAATATTACCTCCTTGGCAAGTAAAAGTAAAAATTTCCTCCAATTGATCTAATTAATTAAAAATTAAGTCAAGAAATATGTTTTAGAGACTTTATGTATAACTGTGAAGTCCTGAAATAAGATAATTTACTCCAAAATAGGTAAATAATGCAGATAGAAATCCAAGTATAGCTATATAGGCTGAACGTCTTCCTTTCCAGCCCATAACAATTCTTGTATGAAGGTAAAGAGCATAAATAAACCAAGTAATAAGAGTCCAGGTTTCTTTTGGATCCCATGACCAGTAGGAACCCCACGCTTGATAAGCCCAGATCATTCCAAAGATTAGGGCTCCAAGTGTAAAAATTGAAAATCCAATCGCTATACATCTATAACTTATATTGTCCAATTCTTCAGGTGTTGCGCTGAGTCTACTTTTCTTTCCTGAACGAAATTTTCTTTCCTGAATTAGATATAGAATACTTGTGACAAAAGCTATTGCCAGAAAAGCTTCACCTATTAATGTGACTGAAACATGAAGGGTAAGCCAATGACTCTGAAGAGCAGGAACCAATGGGCTAATTTCTTTTGGAATTAATGGAGAAGATATAACTGCCATCAACCCGAGAATTATGAGTAAAACAAATCCACCAGCAGTTTTCAATTTGTAAATTAATTCAATTATTAAATAAGCAACAACAGTAATCCATGTTAAAAAAGAGAGTGATTCAAACATATTAGAAAAAGGGAGATGTCCTGCAGAGATAGATCTAATGATAAGGCTGATGGTATGGAACAAAAGCCCGATAAATAAGACAACTGTTGCAAGTCTTCCAACCAGGGATTTTCTTTTAAATGAGTAGAGAAAATAAAGAATAGTGGAAATTCCATAGATGATAAAGGTGATTAGAATCAAATCTTTTTCACTCATTATTTATTCTCCTTGTTTTAATTTATCAACTATTCTTTTAAACTCTTTTTCAAATTGGTTTCTTCCTTTTTTTGAAGTTCCCCCAATCCAGACCAAAGTGAAATCCCTGCTCTTTTTAAGGGAGACCCATATTCTACGATGGAAAATATAGAAACTTGAAAGTAAACCCAACATGACCAGTGTACAGCCTATCCATACAAAAATCACTCCAGGATCCTTTGTTATCTGAATTCCAGTATATTCAGGAGCTTCAAAATCAATAAGTTCAAATTTATAGTCCATTTGAGAGGAGAAGTGTGTATCAGGAAATTTTGCGAAAATCCAAATGTGAAATTTTATCTTATTATTTTCTCTACCTTCGAGTAAAACAGCAGGATTATTTGGTTGATTGGACCTCGAAAATATCTGGCCTCCCTCTCCAATTACAAAATCTGGAACAAAGGCTTCCGCATATATATCCAAACCCTTATTTGGTATAGAAAATTTTTCTCCCACCCTTACTTTTACACGGGTGACAAGATTCTGACTGTCTCTTTCCTTCACATTGATAGTTAGCAGGGCTCTACGCCAGTCCCATCCATAACTTGATTGATAAAATCTTACCCCTTTATAAGTTAATGGATGGTTGACTTCGATTGTCTTTGTAATCTTTTCTTCTCCATTCTCAATTATTGTCAACGTACTTTTCCAGTCTTTCACATGTCCAGTTGGATAATATTCTGTTGTAAAATCGTCAACTCTTAAATAAAAATTTTCATGAGGAACTTTAATTGTTCCACCCTCAAGAATTGTAACATGTTCTTTATATCCTTTTATTCCACCTATAATTCCGCCTATTAATATCAGTAAAATGCTTAGGTGAACAATATCAGCTCCAAATCTTCCAAGAATTCCTTTTTGTGCGTAAAAATAAATATTCTCTCCCTTTTCTACACTTTTTAGTTTATAATTATGTTTTTTTAAGACATCTATTATTTTTGATATTTTTTCTTTAAAATCACCTTTCAGTTTAAATTCGTATTTTAATGGGAAGTTCTTTTTTTCTTCTTCATTTAAAATTATTCTTGAACTGGAAAGAATTTTAAAGCTTGGAATTAATCTATTAATTGTGCAGACAACTATATTTAAACTGAAAAATGTAATAAGAAATATGAAAAGAAAGGAATGGTATAAATTGTTTAAATTTAGAAAAATAATAATCTTTGAAAAAGCTCCGTATTTATGGATGTATTCAGTCTCTGGTAATTGCTGGGGAATTAGTGTGCCAATGATTGAGACTATTACAATCACTATTATTAAAATAATTGCCAGATTAATTGAACTAAAAAATTTCCAAAAGCTTCTAAAAAAATTTTTTTTCATTTTTCAACCTCAAAATACACTCTTCTATTTTATTATTTTGTTCTTGACTATGTCAATCAAAAATGTTTTAATTGATAGGAAATAAGATGATTTCCACCAAAAACTGGAATTTAAAAACAAAAATAATTTTTTTCATTTTCATTATAGGGGGCGTATGTGCACTTTCATTATTTTATATTTATATAAGGACTCAGCAAAATATCATACAGAATATGACCGAGGAGAAAATTAAACTCTTGGATTCTGTAATAGAATATTCCCTTTCACTTGCTATGGAAGAAGGGAAAAGTGAAGAAGTGCAGAATATTATTCAGAGGATTGCAAACTATCCTGATATAAGTGGAATAAGAATAATATCCACAAATGGAATAATCCTTCGATCCTCATTAGAAGAGGAAATAGGGAAAAGGATAATTAATCCAGAGCATTTAGATTTCAATGATAGAGACATGAAATTTTATATAAATAAATCAAACTCCATAATTCAAAGTTATAAGCCTATTTTAAATAAACCAAAATGCTATAAATGCCATTCTTCAAAAGAAAAATATAATGGATTTCTAAACGTTGATATAAATTATAGGTCAACACTTTCCCTACTTCAGAAAAATCAGCAAATTGGTATTATGATAGCTATTTTCTCTCTTGCTATCTTGACAGTTATTATAATTCATCTATCAGATAAGTTGATAAATGAACCTATTTCAGAATTAGAGAGTAAAATGAGAAAACTTCAGGATGGAAATTTGAATGTTAGAGTTAATATCAACAGAAATGATGAATTAGGACAATTAGCCAAAAGTTTTAATTTAATGGTTACAAAACTCGATGAGGCCCAGAGGAAAATCGAAGAGATGCATGCACGAGAGATTCAGAGAGCCCAACATCTTGCAACAATTGGTGAAATGGCAGCAGGACTCGCTCATGAGATAAAAAACCCAATAGCAGGGATAAAAGGAGCTTTAGAAGTAATAAGAGATGAAATGCCAGAGAAGAACTCCCATAGAGAGATAATCAATGAGATTATTTATCAAACCAGCAGGATTGAAGAAATAATTCAAAATTTATTGAATTATGCAAGGCCAAAAGAACCTGAAATAATTTATGCGGATATAAATGAGTGCATTCATAATTCAATAAATTTAGTTAAAACCCAATTTGGAGGAAAGGAAATAAAGATATCCTTCTCTCCATCTAAGGAGATAAAAAAGGCATATTTTGATCCTGTTCAGATACAGGAGGTTCTGGTTAATATTCTTTTAAATAGCATTCAGGCTATTCCCTCAAAGGGAATAATTGAAATAAAAATAGAAAGAGATTCAGAAAGAAATTTCTTTAAAATAATAATTTCAGATAATGGAATAGGTATAAAAAAGGAAAATCTTGATAAAATTTTTAAGCCCTTTTTCACAACTAAACATAAAGGAACAGGTCTTGGTCTGTCAATTTGTAAAAGAATAATAGAAAAGCATAATGGAATGATTGAAGTGGAGAGCAAGGAGGGAGAGGGAGCAACCTTTATAATTTATTTGCCTTTAAATAAAAAATGAATAAAAAAATATTAATTGTGGATGATGAAAAGGTAATTCGATGGACCTTGAGGAAGAAGCTTACAGACTGGGGCTATGAGGTAATAGAAGCAGGAACAGGTGGAGAAGCATTGGATATGTGCCAAAAAGAAAATCCAGACCTCATTTTGCTTGATGTTAAGCTTCCTGATTATAGTGGAACTACAGTCTTAAAAAAGGTGAAAAATACCTATCAGAATTTGCCTGTAATAATGATAACTGCTCATGGAGTGATTGAAGATGCAGTAAAATCCTTTAAGCTTGGTGCATATGACTTTATTATTAAACCATTTAATTTTGAGGAACTTAGAAATTTAATAAAAAATGCTCTCGAAGCTTTCTCTCTTAAAGAGGAAATTGCATCATATCGTAAGAAGGAGAAGAGACAATATAGTCTTGACCAGATTATCGGAGTTTCAAAAAAGATTCAGGAAATCAAAAATTTAATAAAGAAAATTGCTGAGAGTGAAGCATCAATAGTTCTATTAGAAGGGGAAAGTGGAACAGGTAAAGATTTGGTGTCAAAGGTAATTCATTATCAGAGCAGAAGAAATAATTATCCATATGTTGCTATAAACTGTTCAGCTCTTCCTGATACTCTTCTTGAAAGTGAACTTTTCGGTTATGAAAAGGGGGCATTTACAGATGCAAAGTCTCAAAAAAAGGGCTTAGTAGAGCTTGCAGATGGAGGTACTTTATTTTTAGATGAAATAAGCTCGATGAAGATTTCTCTCCAGGCAAAAATTTTACGATTCCTCGAAACATTGACTTTTAAAAGATTAGGTGGTGTTAGAGATATAAAAGTGGATTTGAGAATTATTGTAGCAACAAATCAGAATTTAGAAAATTTATGTAAAGAGGGGAAATTCAGATGGGATTTGTATTACAGGATAAATGTCTGTCCAATTTATATTCCACCTCTTAGAGAAAGGAAAGAAGATATTATTCCGCTGGCAGAGCATTTTATATCTGAATTCAATGTAAAATTCAGAAAAAATATTAAAGGCCTAAGTAAAGAGGCAAGAAATCTTTTTTTGAATTACTCATGGCCAGGAAATGTAAGAGAATTGAAAAATGCAATAGAAAGAGCTATGATTTTTGAGGAAGATGATTATTTAAGCACAAAATATTTACCAATAAAACTAAACCATATTCATGTTAAAAAGGAGGCTTTGCTCTTTGAATTTCCTGAGACAGGTATTTCACTTGAAGAAGTAGAAAAACAACTAGTTATAAAATCCTTAGAGCTTGCTAAAGGTAATAAGACAAAAGCAGCTAAACTCCTGGGTATAAGTCGTGATGCTCTTCGTTATAAAATTAAGAAATTCAACTTGAATTAAACAAATATATGGGAGGGGAACTTTTATCAGAAAATTCAATCAATTGTTTCAAAAATGCATGGGTTATTTCACCCATATATTAAAATAATTTAATTTTTATATAATGATTCATGAATTTTAAGTTGTTGAAAATAAAACAGATAAAAAAAGGTAAAGAAATTTTTATCTTGGCACAAAATATGCAAGGGGGGTAATAGAAATATGGCTAAGAAAATTTTAATAGTTGATGATGAAAAACTAATTAGGTGGTCTTTAACCAAAATTCTTACGCAGAGTGGTTATGAGGTGAAAGCAGTGGAAAGTGGGGAGGAAGCATTAAAAGAGATAGACGAGACTTCTTATGATTTAGTCTTTACAGACTTAAAAATGACTGGAATTGATGGGATTGAAGTTTTAAAGGAAATTCAAAAAGTATCTCCAAAAACAAAGGTTGTGATCATCACAGCTTATGGAACACCTCAGGTTCGCTCGCTGGCATTAAAATTTAAAGCTTTTTCATTTATTGATAAACCATTTAAGGCAGAACAGATTAAAACTGTGGCAAGAAGTGCTTTAGGTAATTGTGATTGATACTAATTAAACTTAAAAAATTCTATTTTTTTATTGAGGCTTTCAATACTTTGAAATATTAAATTTAGATATTCTTGAATCTCCTTTAAATTTTCAGGCTTTTTGAGCAAGAGTTTATTTATTTCATTTTGAGGTACTTTAATCTCATTTAAAGGAGATTTCATATTATTAATTGTATTTTTTAATTCATTAATCATTAAATTGAATTTATCTTGAAGTTCTATTAATCGATCTCCTTTTCTCAAAATTACCTTTAAGGACAGATTTCCCTTAGTAATTTCATCTGCTATTTTTTGAAATCTAAATATAGGGCCTGAGATTCTTTTAATATAAGATCTGGTAATAATAATACAAATTAGAACAATTAATGGAATAATTATTAAATTTATAAGAATTAGATGTGGAATTATTATTTCTCCAGAGGTTTCAATTGCTAAATGAGCTGAATAGAGAGTTTTCTTTATTTCTTTATTTAACAAGAAATAAAGTATTATATTACCTGTAATCGATGATATTATTGCCAATACAAAAAATTTTAGAATAAAGGATAATTGAAGCTCTTTCTTTACAAAATAATGTCTTCTTCTATAAGGTTTTTTCTTTTTCATTAATTCCTCCTTATTTTCGATGACACTCGAGACAAAGAGCACTTCCAGTATTATCCATTACTAGATAATTTGGATGTTCAGAGAATGGATTATGACATGAACAACATCCAACTTTACCATCAAAAAGCTTAATTGCTGGATTTAAGCTTTCCGGAGGATTTAATCCTTCACTATTTCGAATATAAGCAAGTTCATAATCCACTCCAATTGGATGAGTAATTCCAATTCCAGGACCATGTTGCCATTTGCCAGCTCCTACAATAACATTATCTGCCATTTTTCCAATAGTTCCATCATGACAGCTGAGACATTTTCGCGATAGAGAATCTATTGGTGATCTATTATCAGTTATATAGTATTTTGGCTCAAGATGTGCTAATTCAATAGCCAATTTATGCTGGGAAAATTTTTCTTCACCTGGTAATTCACGGTGGCAAGAAATGCAAAAAAGTCTTCCTGCGGTTGGGCGTCTTAAAAGATACGGATAAGGATTTTTCTCCTTTTCCTGATGAATGTCATGGCAGGTTGCACATGTTAATCTCCCCATCCAGTCAAGTGTGAAATCCTTTGGAATTCTCATAGAAGGAATTATGCCTGTAGGATGAGAGGTCGCTCGAGACAATTGATGGCAATCTTCACAAAGGCTGTCTATGTCTTTCACAAAAAGCATTTTTTTCTCTTCTGTCTTCTCTGGCGGCTCATTTAAATGACAGCGATTACATTCTCCCTTTCTTGTATGAGGATAATTTTTCGTAATGGAAACAATAAGGAATACTTGTATTAATAGTCCTGTTATAATTAGTAAAAACTTAAGAAATTCCTTTTTAAAATTCATTCTGTTTTGAATGAAGATAGAGTTCTTTCAATTATATCTATTTCTTCATTAACAATGTTAAGTTCTTCTTTTAATGCATCTATTTTTTTCTCCTTGATTAATAAATCAATTTTTTTCTTTCTTTTTTCTATATTCTCTAAGGATGATTTGACAGTAATTACTTTTCTTCTGATTTCTTTGACCAGATTATCCATAGAATTGGCAAAGCTTTTAATCTGATCCTTGGCTCTAATTCTTACTTCTTTAGGGATTTCTCCTCGGGTTATTTGTTCGATTATTCTTTCTAATCGGAATAAAGGACCCGCAATTTTATGAGAGGAGAAAAGGGTTATTATAATGGTAGTAATTGTAATTAATATTAATTGAAAAAAGAAAGAATATAATAAATATTTAGCTAAATTGCGATTAAGTTGCTGTAAAAAATATAATGAATAAAAATAAGAAACGTCTATTTTCTCATTGATTAATAAATATAGGAGAAGAGAAGCAACTAAAAAAGCAATAAACATAATAATTGAAAATTTGAGGATAAATTTAATTTGAAAATCAGGTTTAATTGGTTGCGTGTTTGGATTTTTTATCATTTATATTCAGCCTCCCTCCTTTCAAGGCTTTTCACTTTCTCCTTGCAATTTACATGCCAGAGTAGTGAATTTTACTAAGATTCTTAAATAATGGCAATTATATAATAATTAGAAGAAAAATTGAATTTATTTTAACTGGGTGAAAACACCCACCTGTATATGGCATTTTTACTATAAAGTATAATTGAAGTATAATTTAATAGCAAGTTAATTCTGTATCTTCAATAATTGTTATAAAATAAATTTATGGTATGATTTTTGCAATGAAGAAGGTATGAAGAGTAGCAAAAAAGCTTTTCAGTTATTGTTAGTTTATTTATTGATTATATTTATTAATAATTGTATTACAAAGAATGAGATTTCAAAGAAAGAAATCAAAAATTTAATCTGGCCTCAACCACCGCAAAATCCAAAAATTGCATTAATTGGATATATCTCAAGCGAACGAGATTTAGGACTTTCTTTTAGAAAGAAATTAGCTGAAATATTGACAGGAGAGAAAAGCTCCATTAAAAAATTAGTGAGACCAGTGAATGTTGCTGTTGATAATAATGGGAAAATTTTTGTAGTTGATTTAGAATACAATAACATTTTGGTTTTTGATCGGCCTAATAAAAAATCATATTTTATTGGAAATAAAGGGCGAGTCAGACTGATAAGGCCAATGGGAATTAAAGTAGACAATAGCTTTGTATATATTAGTGACAATTATCAGAATAGAATTTTCGTGTATGATAAAGAAGGAGATTTTGAAACCGCCTTTGGAGGAGATAGAATTCTCAATAGGCCTGTTGGAATTGCTCTTGATAAAATGAGAAACTTGATATGGGTTGCAAATACATATAATCATGAGATTTTAGCCTTTGATTTAAAGACAGGTAAATTGGTAAGAAAAATTGGAAAAAGAGGTCGTGGTAAAGGAGAATTTAATTTTCCAAGTTTTATAGCAGTAGATAATAAAGGCCGAATATATATTACGGATTTTGGGAATTTCAGAATTCAAATTTTTGATTCCAAGGGCAATTTTATTAATGATTTCGGTAGCTTTGGGGAAGGTCCAGGCAATTTCTCCCGGCCTAAGGGAATAGCATTAGACTCTGATGGTTATATTTATGTGGTTGATTCTGAATTATGCAATTTTCAAGTTTTTAATATAAATGGAAATTTTCTTCTTCGTGTTGGACAGCTTGGGCAGGAATTAGGAGAATTTGATTTGCCAGTTGGAATTTACATTGATGAACAGGATTACATTTATGTTGCAGATCAATTGAATGGAAGGATACAGATTTTTAAGTATTTGAAAGGGAAGAAACCACCTAAAAATACGAATTTGACTGAGTAAATAGCTACTGTTATAATTGAGTAAGATGGTTTATCGATTTTCCAGAAAATGTTATTTATTGTTAAGTTTGGGTGTTCTTTTACTAATTTTAAGTGTTCCATTTTTTCTTAATTCATTGAACTTAATTCAAGAAGAGGAATCAGACTGTAAAACCTGTCATACATCAATTCGACTATATCATCCAGAGGAGGCTGATTGTTCTAATTGCCATGCTGACCATTCCTCAGGTTCGCCTAAGCTCCTGTTAGATAAAATTCCTGCTCTATGCTGGAATTGTCATGAAGAAAATGTAAAGATGGAATCAAAGCATTTTCCTTTCTCAGAGGGGGAGTGCCTGGAATGTCATGTTGCTCATGGAAATAAGGAAGATTATTTTCTCGCAGAATCTTTACCTAATATATGTCTTGAATGTCATGGAGAAATTAATGAACTAATGGAAAGAAATTTTGTTCATCCTCCAGTTGAAGAAGATTGTACCACTTGTCATTCTCCTCATAGCTCAGATTTTCCAAAATTATTAAAGGATTTTATTTCTCTGAGATTCTATGAATTATATACACCTTTGAAATATCAATTGTGTTTTCAATGCCATGATAGAAAAGATATTTTTGGGAGCAATAGCGGATTTGTAAAAGGAGATATAAATTTACATAAGGTTCATGTTCAGAAGAGAAAGGGTCGCACATGTTTTGTCTGTCATGATCCACATGCAAGCGATCAAGGATATCTTCTAAGAGAAAGAATTCCATTTGGTAAATTCTGGTTTATAAAGTTAAAGCTGGAAGAGAAAAACGGTCAGAAATCATGTTTACCAAGTTGTCATCAAAAGGAGAATTACGGAAAATGAGAAGGCTATTACTTTTATTTTTTATAAGTATTATATTATTCCCTGTTTCTGCATTAGATGATATTGTTTTATTCCCTCCTGATAAATCTTTTTTTAAGTCTTCCAAGGTAACTATTGTTGTAAAAGCAGAATCTGTTCAAACCTCCTTTCCTGTAGTCCGTTCTATTCAGACCAAACCCTATTTTCATTTGTTAATAAATCTAAAATCAGGGGAGAATAAAATTCCTCTTTTTATAATAAAAGATGGAAAAGCTTACAAGAAAACTTTAACTCTTCATTATTTTCGATCAGATAATTATCAAGGCGAAGGAAAAAAATACTTTTTTCATAAAGATGAAAAAATTCAAAATTTTTGCTCCCAATGTCATGCGTCAGATAAAATGCAGGATAATATCTGTTTAAGCTGCCATCTAGAAAAAAAAGAAGAAAAATCTTACAAGCACGAGGCTTTTGATCCAAGCGATTGTTCAGGATGTCATGAAGAGGAAACACAAGAGATAGTTGTTTCTTGCTTTGACTGTCATGAGGAAAAATCTGGTCACTTACATTCACCATATGCAATTAATGAATGTTTTCTATGCCATGACCCACATGGAACATTTCAGAAAGCTTTGCTAATTAGTGATGTTCGTTCACTGTGTACTCAGTGCCATCTGAGTGAAGATTATAGAGAATTTGTACATCCTGTCCATAGGCATCCAATGGAATCTAGGAATATATCCTGCATTACATGTCACAACCCTCATGGTTCTCCGTATTCTTTTTATTTTCAGTATGCACCTGAAGTTATTTGTACCAAATGCCATGATTAAGAATATTGCTAAAAGATTAATTTATCTTTTGATTTTTTATCAATTAGTATACTCTGGAAAATCACCTCACTTATCCTTAATTGTAACAAACAAGGATAAACCAGGTTTAAGTAGTTCCTCATCATGTAAAGTATGCCATATAGTTCATTCAGCTAAATCCGTTTATCTGTCCCCCCCTCCAAAAAGTATAACAGTTGTAGAATTTACAACTCCACGGGGAAATTTATCTGAAAGAGATCTTTTATGTATGAAATGTCATACAGATAATGTTACTTTGCAGATAGAATTTCCTGGATTTATTACTAATATATCAAAATCCAATTTTCTAGGTAAAAATATGATTGACGATCACCCAGTAGGTATTCATGTTAGTGAGAGTTTTACATTTATAAGAAATAAAAAATCCCTTCCCCTCGGGAAAAACAAAACTATACTCTGTGTTACTTGTCATGATCCACATCAGAATACATTTCCTCCTTTACTTCGTTTACCTAAAAATGAACTTTGCCTAACCTGTCATGAAAATGCAAATTTAACCTTTGAATATGCTCATAGAGATGAGGATTGCGGTAAGTGTCATCAATTACATAACACTTCCAATTCATCACTTATTTTTGTTAAAAAAACTTTAAATGAATGTTTAAACTGTCATTCTAATTCCCATATAGGAATATTTCCAAAGTTAAACCCTAAAGATATCATTCTCGATTTTAATAATCCATTTATACAACAGGAACAAAAAAATTCTGGGTGTCTTAAATGTCATAAATTTCACAAAAAAATGGATGGATTCGGATCCTTTTAATATTAAAATAATAAAAAGTAATAAAAGGATTTTAAATGGAAATCGATTTTTAATAGCTGCTTTTCAGTTTTTAGTTCTATTAAAGGATTAAAAAACCTTATTAATATTGAGTTTTTGAGTTGAAAATGCTAAATATGGAGAGGAGGTAATGATGATTCGAAATTTGAATATTATAAAAATCTTTATAATTATACTAATTATCCTTTACATTCCTTGCTTAATGTATTCTAAAAAAAGAACCAAAGAATTTGTATGGCCGCTACCTCCTGAAAAACCGAGAATCCGATGGATTGCTGAATACAGAACAATAGAAGAGTTTAGAGGAGAAAGTAAGCTAAAAAAATTAATAAGGAAACTTGCTGGAATAAAAATGAAAGGTTTATTTCTTTATCCAAATAGTGTCACAACAGATGATGAAGGAAATATTTATGTTACAGATACAGTAGGAAAAAGAATTGTAGTGCTTGATATCAAGAAGAAAAAGGTTTATTTTTGGACAGGGGGAAGAATAAAGCTAGTTTCACCTGCTGGAATTGCATTTTCAAAAAAAGAAAAAATAATTTTTGTATCTGATACACATTTGAGAAGCGTTTTTGGATTTAGTAAAAAGGGTGAAATTATAATGGAGATAAAGGAAAAACTTCAACGGCCCGGGGGTTTAGCAGTAGATGACAAACGAGAAAAGCTCTATGTTGTTGATGTTAGGAATCACGATATAAAAGTATACAATTTATCAGGAGAGTTAATAAAAATAATAGGAAAAAGAGGAGATCAACCAGGCACTTTTAATTTTCCAAATTATATATGCCTTGACAAAAAAGGAAACATTTATATAAGTGACATGGGGAATTTTAGAATACAGATCCTCTCTCCAGACGGTAAATTTCTGAATATGTTTGGAGAACCTGGAAGAAGACCTGGTAATTTGATGAGGCCAAAAGGTATTGCAATTGATTCTGAAAATCATATTTACGTAGTAGATGCATGGTTTAATAATATACAGATTTTTGATATATATGGGAGAGTTTATCTTGCTTTTGGTTCTCCTGGAGTTAATCCAGGAGAATTTCTTTTACCTATAGGCATCCATATAGATGAAAAAGACAGGATATATGTCTTAGATCAGGTAAATAAAAGATTGCAAATATTTCAATATATTTCTTATGGGGAAAAAGCTCCTCTCCCTAAATATTAATATCTAAGTGGGTAAAATAACCCATTTGATTGGGAAATTTCACTTATGATATAATACATATTTCCCACAAAAGTTTGAATGTGGGAGAAAAAACACTAAGTGGAGAGGGAAATAAAAAACATAGTTTTCCGATTGATTTTGGCATATTTTTTGCATTAAAATTTAATGTGAACAATAATATAAAAATATTTATAGGGAGGTACAAATGAAAAAGGTTTTAATTCTGTTTTTAGCGATCTCAGTAATCGGTGCAATTGGAGTTGTTTTAGCTCAAATCAGTGGCTCGAGTCACGATCTCAGGACATATGGCACAGGTGGCACTCAGGCGACAAGTCAAATTTGTGTTTACTGTCATACCCCTCACAATGCAAATACTAGTGCACGTACCTCATACCTATGGAATAGAAATGTTAGGGCAACAGATTATAGTGTTTATGATGGAACTTACACGGATCCCTTGGCAAATAACACCACCCATACCCTAATGTGCATGTCCTGTCACGATGGTACTACGACAGCAATCGGTGGAATGATTAATACACCCAGTGATTATGATGGCTCTCAGAATACTGTCTATGTTACTGGTGATGCAAATTTAGGAACAGATTTGACAAATGATCATCCGATTGATCTCGTTTATAAAAATGATAGCGAAGGTGGCCCATTGCCCTCCAGTACTTATAATAGCTCAAGTTCTGTAACAACAGCTGGAATTAAACTTTTCACTTTTGGCGCCAATACTAATGTTATGACATGTGCATCCTGTCATGCACCTCATAATGAGTCTGGTTTATCATCCTTATTGAGAATAACAGCAGACAGCAGCCAACTTTGTACTACTTGTCATAATTTATAAGCATAAAATTAAATTTAAAGCCCGGGGGAACTTTTTCTCCTGGGCTCCATTTTGTGATGGGAAAAAGGAGTATAAAAAGTATATTTATATTTCTATTAATAAGTCTGTCCATAACTAAGTTATGTTGGCCTCAAATTGAAAGTATAAGAATTTTTCTTTCCCAAGAATTTCAGCTTACTAAATTCTCAGGAGCTTATGAAAGGGAAGATTTTTTTAGAAGGATTGGTAATATTTCTCTAAACATAGATGGATATATATATCATCCAAATTTTCTTAAATTTAAAACGAGATTTTATTTATTCCGTGAAAAATATAAAGGAATTTCATTTTATGAGAGTTTAAAGTCTTCCCGTTATTCTCCTTATAATGTTCAAATTAATCTCTTTCAGAATCGTCCTGTTTCTTTTTCGTTCAGTGCATTCAGAGGGGTTAGTAGAAATGATACCCCTTATTTCTATATTTCTCGTATTGAGAAAAGGTGGTCAATCTCCCATAGACTTAGTTTTCCGAAATTACCAAAAATAAGAGTTGGATATACAAGTTCAGTATTTTCCTTTGAGGGAGCAAATTCCCTTACCAAAGAAGTCAAATTAAAACAATACTTTGCCAGTTTAAATTACAAAGTAGGTAAGATCAGTACCAATCTAATAGGAAATTATGCAGATTATGATAATTCGCTATGGTATGATTCACTGAGAATTCAGGGTAATTTAAAATATCTATCGCGTGAAATTCTATCAAATGCAATTTTTATATTCCATAAATTCGGAGATTTAAATACTTATAGTATTAATTTCAATAGAATAAAAGAAAATCATAGATTTTATTTAAATGGTAATTTTAATTTACTTCCTCATTATAAATGGTTAAAAAGTTCAGCTCGATACGAATATTGGGGAAGCAAAAATTTTTCTTTTCAGATTGAACCAGGATTTAGATTCCAAGGGATTCCTGGTTTTTATTATACAGAAGAATTTCTGCAGACCTCTTTTGCACGTGCTTTTACAAAAGGAAAGTGGAATTTTACATTAATTCCGCAAGTGAGGATTATGTACATGAAAGGAGAGGGTGAGGAGGGTTTTGGTGCCGGGATAGGACTTCGAAATATAACAAGAAGAAAATTAGGAAGAGGCGAAGTTCGTATTCAATTAGGGTTTGATTATGGGAAAAAACTTCTCAAGCCATCTCTTAATTATCGTAATTTCTCGGGAGGGATTTTTTGGTCACAGAATTGGGATAAGATGAGAATAGATATAAGCTCTTTTCATTCAGTTCAAATCACCAGATTCTTGAATAGTTCAATACGTTTCTATCAGAGTAATTCTGGTTTGTTAATTACCTTTCCTAGTTTACGCACAACTCTAGAATTAAGAATGATTGATCTATCCTGGAATAATGTCGCTTTTAAAAGAAGATTTGGACAATTAACAATTGGAGATATAAATGCATTTCTTTTTAGAGCAGATATATATGGAAGGTTTGAATATGTGAATGACACTTACTATGGTATTGGAGGTGCAAGATTGAATAAAAATATAGGAGAGTTTCAATTATATTTAATCACTTCAATATATAGTTCTTTTTATAATAATAGAGGGAGGTGGTGGGATATTCGATTTCTTATAAGACGACCAATAAACTTATTATAAAAATTTTACAAATATACTTGAAATTTATTAGAAATTTTGATATTTCCTAAAATGCTTACTTAGAAGGAGGAAAAAATGAGGTGGAGAAAACAATACAAAGGATTGATCATTCTATTTATACTACTATTCCTATCAGTTTTATTTTCAAATAAAAATATTTTCGCTCATTCTCGACAAGTGGACAAGATAATTACGTACGGACATCATGAAGATGATGAAGAAGATGAAGGTCTTACTTCACCTGTAAGGATAGCAATAGGATCTGGGGAGAGAATTTATGTGAGTGATTTCAAGAACAGACTTATTGCAATTATGAAAATAAAACACGAAAAGGTTAAGTTATTAAAAACAATCCAGATAGATGGCAATCCTTTGGGTATTGCAGTTGATCGGAGAGGCTGGATCTATGTTGGGAACAATAATAAAAACAGAGTAGAAGTTTACACTCCAGGAGGAAAATTTAAATATACTCTTGAAGGTGAAATCAAACGACCGAATGATATTGCTATTGCTTCTAATGGTTTAATTTATGTGGTTGCAAGTGATGAAAATTTGGTTAAGATTTATAATGCGGATGGTTCTTTTCGCTCAAGTTTTGGTGGTTCAGGGAAAGGATATGGTCAATTTAATTTTCCAACTGGTATAGCAATAGATGAGAATAATATGGAAGTAATAGTCAGTGATTTTCTTAATAAGAGAATTCAGATTTTTGATTATGAAGGAAATTGGTTGAGAACAATTGGGGGAGGTTGGTTTTCAAGTGTAGTGGACAGACCTCAAGGTATAGCAGTGGATGAACAAGGAAGGATATATGTTGTTGATCCAAAACAGGCATGTGTCCTTATTTTTGGCCGCGATGGTAAATTAATTACCACCTTTGGAGAATATGGAGAAGATGAGGGAAAGCTTCGAATTCCCCTTGATATAGTGATAAATAAAAAGGGCGATGCTTTTGTTACCTCTTACCAAAATTCAAGAATTGAGATTTTTAGGGGAGTGGTAAAATGACAGGGAAAAAATTAATAATTTTATTTAGTTTTATATTTGGATTAAGTTTGATTTTCATAATAATATTTCAGGCACCGAAAACAGAGGCTTTAATTCCTGTTCATGAATGCAATTTTTGTCATGGTATGCATTCTACAAAGGGACCGAAATTATTAAAAGAAATAGATGCTGAAAATACCTGTTTGACCTGTCATGCACCTGGAGGAGCTTCATCTCTCAAAGCTGCAAATCATATACCAGGGACATATACTTGTCTGGATTGTCATGACCCTCATGATAATGTTACAAACTGGCTTGGTGGCACAAATATAAAACTTGTTTTGGATTATGTTACAGGACAAGATGGCGCAACCCGTCCAGTGGTTTTTGAAAGCAGAGGCATTGATGTAGGAGATCCAAAACTTCATTCTTTCTGTGATGGAGACATGGATGGAAATGGAGTATGGGATGGTGTGTGTGATACATGTCATACAAATACTGGAAAGCATGTGGGATATCCTGTTCCCAAAAAACATAAACATCAACAAGGTAGAACATGCACTCGCTGTCACGAGCATATAAATGGCTTTATAAGATAAATTTAATTTGATAAAAGTTGAAAAACATTTTATTTATAAAAATGAAAGGAGGTAAAATGAAGAAGAGTTTATGGATTTTGGTATTATTGGTTTCCATGGGAGTTATTTTAATTGGTCTAATGGCACAAGAGTTTACTTATGTGGGGGTTAATAAATGTAAAATCTGTCACAAAGCAGAGAAAAGAGGAAATCAGTATGGTAAGTGGTTGGAAGGTCCTCACTCCAAAGCTTTTGAAGCTTTGAAAAGTGATAAGGCTGCAGAAATAGCAAAGAAAGCAGGAGTAACCACTCCCCCAACAGAAAGTGCAGAGTGTCTTGAATGCCATTCTCCTTATGCTTCCTCAGCACCAGAATTTAAAGAAGAAGGGGTTGGATGTGAAGCTTGCCATGGTCCGGGAAGCGGATATAAGTCATTAAAGGCAATGAAAGACAGAAATTTGGCTGTTGAGAAAGGCTTAGTTCTATTGGATACTGATGCTAAAAAAGAAGCACTTTGCACAAAGTGCCATAAGGCTGATCACAAATATCATGAGATAAAACCTTTTAATCTCCAGGAATTCTGGTCAAAAATTGAACATAAAAAACCTGCTGAATAAGAATTCAATAAATAATTAAATTAAGATAGAAGCAGATTTATATAAACTTTTTTAAAGGATTTAAAAATATAAAGAAGTAATTCCCTAATACGTTAAATAGAATTAACGTTTCATTAAAAAGTAGAAGTTTTTGAAATTTAAAATAAAGAAAGGAAGAGTCTTACTTATATCCGAATAACATACTGTAGATAATAAGAAGAATAAGACTAATACCTATTGAAAGAAAAAGGAATCCAAATATACGTACAAGTAGCATTTGTTTAGGATTTATTTCAGTTGATACAATACATTTCTTTAATTTTCCACTTTCTTTTAAATACTTGTATTCAAGTGGCCGTTCTTCTTTATATTGATCCAATGGAACCAGTCCAGTAAAAATAACAGGGTCTAAAGGGAATGATTCTGGTCTAAGATGTGTATTGAAAAAGTGGATAGTGAAAATGAATCCAACTGCTAATAGAGCTTCGTCACTATGTACAATCATTGCGACATTAATAAGCCAGCCTGGTAAAAATTTTGTGAAGAATTCTGGAAACCACAGAATCAATCCCGAAAGTCCTATGACTCCAACTCCCCAAAAAACTGCCATGTAATCGAATTTTTCCCAGTATGTCCATCTTCCATATTGGGGTCGCGGCCCTAAACCAAGGAACCATTTTATTGAATCAATAAAGTCGCGCCAGTCCTTTTTATTAAACCAGAGAGAACGTTCTCCAAAAATCATCTCCTTCCAGGTTGTTTTTGTTTTGATTTTCATACGTATTAAGCTAAAAAGATGTGCGAAGAAATATCCAAAAGTAATTATAGCAGAAATACGATGGATGCGTCCTGCTACTTCCACTCCTCCAAGGAAATTAGCCAGTGCTTGAGCCCATGGCATGCTTGCAAATTTTAACATCATTCCAGTAAGTGCCAAACCCATAAAACTTAAAATTACAAAAATATGTGTAATTCGCTGTCCTGTTGTGAAACGTTTAATGTAGTATCTTTTTATATGGCTCTTTTGAGCTTTCTTTTTTTCCTTCAAATTCTTAAAAGAACGAGGTAACCATAATAGAGTATGTAAACCAAAGAAACAGAAAACAAAGATAAGAAGGGATGTCATAGCCCAAAAAGTAAAATATAAAACTGGATATTTTTGTTTATCGTGGTGGGTAGCATGTGTTAAATAGCCTGTAAATTTACGGTTAGCATCTTCATGGCATTTCTTACAAGTTGTAACAATATTGTTAAATCCAACATGAGAGTTCGGGTCATCCACTTTTCTTATATCATGTGCTCCATGACAATCAGAGCACTTTGCAGCTTTTAAATAACCGAGAGTATATGCCTTACCATGAATGGTTTCCATGTAAGTTTCTGATAACTTCTGATGGCAAGAACCGCATTGAAAGGTTATTTCTCTCATAAATTGGTCCTGCCGTATCTCTTTAATTTGGTGGGCAGAATGACAGTCTTCACAATTTGGAAGTCTTTTATCCACTCCAGGAGCAGATATATTGTGAACACTATTAGCATATTCCTTGTAAATTCCCTGATGGCAAGAACCACATGTTGCAGGAATATTTTTATAATAAATGGATGATTCTTCCATTTTATGGTTTAAGATATAATGAGTATTATGACAATCCGTGCATATAGCACTAGGTAATAAGCCTTTTTTTATCAAGCCCTGACCAT
The DNA here is from genome assembly GCA_002010665.1 of Candidatus Aminicenantes bacterium JdFR-78. Lineage (GTDB taxonomy): Bacteria > Acidobacteriota > Aminicenantia > JdFR-78 > JdFR-78 > JdFR-78. The sequence goes on along the minus strand of MTON01000031.1, from coordinate 50,870 downwards.
GAACACTCATTGAATAATCAATTAAGGGGCTTTTTTCAGAGATTTCTAAAGGTTTAGGTGGGGTTAGTTTTGCATGACATTCACCACATAATTGAGGAATATTAACTCTATAAGTTTTTGCTCGCTCATCACGGGGAGAATAAATAATATGTTTGCCATGACAGTCAGTGCAATAGGGCGTATTAGGTTTATTTTGTATATAAGCTTGTCCATGATCACTTTCAAAATAATTTTCTGCAATCTGAGCATGGCAGTTAGAACAATCAACACGCCCTGCAGTCTCGCATGGTCTGGCTCTCTGAGGATCTATATCCGCATGACACTTTACACAAGGAATATTTCTATGAACAGAATTTTGGATATCTTCTTTTTTGATTTTCAGAGAGATTTTTTCTCCATTTTTTATTTTAAAAACTTCTGATTTTTGATGACATTTAAGACATTCTCGATCAGAAGTTCTTAATACCAGATTAGTTCGTTTAATTTTATGAGGTTGGTGACAATCTGTACATGCAGGGATAGCTCCAGGTTCTTTTTCCCAGAGTTCCCCTTTTATAATTTTGGCGTGAACCTCTTCTATTCGAGCATGACATTTTGTGCAAGTCTTTGCAATATTATAAAGGGAAATAGAGGAGTTTTTGTAAATATGAGGGAGAATCAGGTGGTTGCCGTGACAATCATTGCATGTTGCAGTTACTATAAGACCCTTTTTGAATAATCCTTCGCCATGAATACTTTGAGAATAATTAGAAAGGATGTCTTTTTCAGGAATATTGTAAATACGGGCAACAGGAGCACCTTCTCGATGACATTTCCCGCAGAGAACAGGAATATTCATTTTATAGGTTCGAGAGCGAATATCAGTATGGGGTAGAATATAATGATATCCGTGACATTCTTTGCAAGTTGGAGCATAGGGAGCGCCTCTCTTTAAAGCCTTTCCATGAATACTTGCCATAAATTTTTTATTTACATCTTCGTGACAGTTTCCACAATTAACACGAGATAACTCTTCAGGGTGGGGAAATTCTTTGACATTTGCTTCTTCATGACAATCAATGCAATCCAAATCTTTGTGGACAGAACGATAGAATTTTTGGAAATCAATGAACAAAGAAATGGTTCGGCCACGTCTTTTAGTCGTTAGCTCAGGATCTGCATGACATATTTTGCAATCTTCGTTGGTTTGAGCAGGTAACAATTGAATGAGAAAGATAAAAATAAAAAATGAGGTGAGAAGGACTTTCTGTATTTTTATTATTACTGCTTCTCTCATCTTCCTAAAATTTTCAATTTAATTTTAATATAGTTTATAAATAATGTAAAAATGTATTACCCTCCATTTAATGCAAAAATCATGCCTGAATCATAAGATATTTTTTTTTATGATTTTACTGGATTATAGTATGAATGTTAAATTTACATCTTAAGTAAAATCCCCTTTTAACTGGGTGAAATTACCCACTTATAAATCTAATTTTAAAAATTTGTTGAATATTAGATTTAGTTATTTTCTTTAAACCTTAAAACTTCCACCCAAATCCAAAATATATGATATGGAACTTTCCATTATATTCAGGCACCCATGCAGTATCCTTGTAATTTTCATATTTGTACTTTGCAATAAAAGCCATATTCTTTGTTAGTGAGTAACTGAATCCACCAGAAAGTCTGGTATGTGTTATATCGAGGTCTGTTAGCTCAGCGATATCTGGAGCAATATCTGATGAATCGAAATTTGATTTTCCTTTAGTAATTGAAAAGTCAACCAAAAAACTAAGTTTTTCAATAGGATTGAAATTAAGGGAAATTAAAAATGTGTTAGCTTTTCTGTTATAAGGGACATCCTCATCACCCATTGCATAACCATAGTCTGTTCCATAAATCAGATTGTTTTTAATCTCGCTATCGAGAAATCCATAAGAGGCTGTTAAATTCAGCTTGTTAGTTGGAGCAATCCACATATTTATAATAAAGTTATAAGTATTCTCTTTAGAATTTATATCTTCATTCTTGCCCGATTTCCAGAAGAGATTTCCTCCAAGAGAAAATCTCGAAGTTGGAGTCAAATTCAAACCACATATCACTTCATTTACATCAGTATAAAGATTGGTCATCAAAAGCTCCTGAGTAGGTTCTAATGGAGATTCGTCTTCAAGCATTGCAAAAGGATTATTTATATCTTTTCTTTTGTATCTAATATAGCCATTGAATTTAGAAGAAGGATAAAAGGAAGCACTCAGATAAGTGATATATTTTTTAGTTTCTTCAATCTCAAAGTGACTTCTCTTTACCTTTTGCCACTCAAATTTTCCTCTGAGATTGATTTTCTGTTTTGGAATGTGATAGAAAAGATCAACTACACCAATTGAAGTATCTCTTGAAATAGTATTTTCAATATGATTATCGTACTTTTCTTTTTGATAATTTACTGCAATTCTTAATCCTTTTATTAGATTTGCAGATAAACGGGAAAGAAAATTTTTCAAATCAAGTTTTCCGTCATTATGTTTATTTTTTACACTCGCTACTGTATAACTTCCAAATAAGTGTGCTTCATTAAGAACTTTAACCCTTGCCTTTACATTATGTGCAGTTTTGTCTGAATCAGGTATATGGGCAAATTCCTGTTCTCCTAAATAAGCAAACCATGGCAATCCAGTATAAACATGGGTTAATGGTGTAGCTCTGTCATCAAATCTCCTTGACATGAAAGAATAACTTATTGTCACTGGTTTTACATTCACTTCTGTTCCAAGTATAAACTCCATTGTCCTTTGGTCAATCTCCTGAGTTTGTGCATCAATATGGCAGACAAAGCACTGATCTAAGGTTCTTGCTTGTTGATGTCCCTTTTCAATTATATACCTAACATTTGCCTTAAACTTTACTTGAGGAAAATCAGGAATTACAAGTTCAGTTCTATTTCTTATTTCAGTTCTCCTAGTTATGTATTCATCAGTAGGATTACTATCTACAAAAACAAATTCATGGTAATCTTCAACATTTGTTAAGGGGTCGTGGTCAAGGCGATGAATAAATCTATTAAAATAAGTTGTGTTTCTTACTACTCTTCCAATATCAAGATTTGCATAATATTTTTGTTCATCTGAGTGGATAAAAGAACCGCTTAGGTCTAAGTAATTTCTCTTTCCAAAACTTCCCTTAATATAGAAATCAGCTCCTGGAGAAGATTCAACGGTTTGATATTCTGCTACTCTTCCACCTGAAAGACCTGAAACAAGAATAGGTAAATCTTCCTTTTTTGAGGCTAAAAAGCGATACCGGGGAGCAATATAATAGGAGAATTCAGATTTATTTTGAGATTTAGATTCTTTTTCTGCAAGAGAGAATTTTTTAGCTAATTCATTTTTGAATAATACTAAATTATCGGAATTTGCTAATAGGGGATTAATCATCCAAACAAATAAAATTAAGAAAGAAATAATTGTTATTTTTTTGCTCATTTTCTTCACCTCCTTTTATCGAGTAAATCTTCCATGACCGCTTAGTGATGGAAAATCTGAACCGTGAATTTGGGAATGGCACTGTGTACATTTTGTGTAAAAGCTTATCCGCCACTCAGGATTAGTTACTGCAGGATGATAGTGATCTTCGTGTCCTGGATGACATTGCATACAAAGGAAAGGCTGATTCTGTTTTAACAAATTATTTGCAATTGTTCCGTGGGAATCATGGCATAATAAACAGTTTTCGACAACTGGAGCATGCTCATATGTGAATGGACCCTGTTTTTCAGCATGGCAACTGAAGCAGAGTTCATTAATGGTTTCTGCCCTAAGATTAGCTCTAAAAGTTCCATGTGTATCATGACAAGAAGAACATTTCATCTTTTTTTCTTTTATTGGATGATGAGAAGGGTAATTCATTGAAGCTATTTTTTCTCTATGGCATTGAAAACATAATTTAGGGTCTTTTGATTTAAGTAGGAATTTACCCCTTGTTTGATGTGGATCATGACAATCTGTGCAGGAAATTCCACTTAAAGCATGAGTACTGCTCGGCCATGCAATTTGAGGTTCTTCTCTATGGCAATTCAGACAGATTTTTGAACTTTCTTGAGGCGTTAATTTTTTCAATGAAACAATCTTCTCAGGATCTTGTTCTTCAACATGCACACTTCCTGGGCCATGACAAGCTTCACACCCTAATACCTGGCCTTTTGCTTCAAAATCAGCTATTCTACCGTGAATTGTGGACTTGAATTTATTGAATGTATCCTCATGGCATTCCTTACAGGTTTCAGAACCAACATAGGTAGCTTCAATGGATTTTTTCTTAGCATATGAGTTTGTATTATTTATTAGTAAAAGGTAAAAGACGAAAAATGTTATTATGCAAATTCCTACAATGATGTTCTTATTTACCTTCATTTTTCCCTCCTTACTCAATTTTTAACCCGAAAAGAATTTTAATTTTTAAGTACTAATACTCCTTGTATCACCTCCTTTCTTAAATTCTTATTTTTTATTAAATTATCGTTATTATCCGTCAATGAACATAAGGAGCTCTGCTTGCAGCCCACTCAACACTCCTGTCTGCATGACATCTTAAACAAGCAAAACCTAACGTAATCCATCCTTTTGAATATTTTCCATCAGGAGTAAATTGTGGAGCATTAGGATCAATATTTATTCTAAATAAATGAGTTTTGATATCCCCCTCCCAGGGACCTCTTTTAACTGCTGTTTTTACAATATACGCCATATGGCAATCAGTACAAGTTACTCCAGCCTCTGCCATTTCTGTTTCTTTAAATTCCTCAGCCTCTGGTGCATGACAATAACTACAATCAAATTTTCGATAGGTTGATAAACCAGCCCTTTTATGCGGGTCATGACAGGTCACGCAATTCATATTTTTGTGTGGACTTTGCAATAATTCTTGATATTGTTCATGGTGACGGATAAATCCCCCTTTGGCAGGAATAACTGTAGGGTCCTCCCCTCGAATATGACATTGACCGCATAAGGAAGAAGACCTATCCACAATTATATCTGCTGGAGATCGGGTTTTTGTATGAATACTACCAGGACCATGACAGGCTTCACATTGAATTCCTTCAAAAGCCCAACTTCCTACAATACCAGGATATCCTGTGCTTCCAGTTTCATCATATCCTGTGGTATGGCATTCTCCACAAGTATATTTTTTTACTTCACCTGCATGATAGTCTGCCCATTTTTCAGTTTCAATGTTAAATTGATTTCTGCCTTTTTCTGTAATAAAGTAGCCTTCATTGTTCAAATATCTTGTTTTCCATTTAAAACCAACAACATAAAGGATATCACTCCATCCCACATAATCAGGTTTAGGTACTCCTGCTTTTCTCGCATCTTCAGCCTTTCGAAGCATATTAGCATGACCAGATGCTTTCCAGTGGACATAGATACTGCCATGACACGTTTTGCAAGTATCAGCTCCTATATATTTAGCATTAGTCTGAGCAAAAGTTGTTTGTGCAATAAGTAGTGAACACATTAATGGAATAAATAACTTCAACATTCTCATTTAATATACCTCCTTACTAAGACCTTATGCATAATCCATGCCAAAATATAAAAAAACCTTTTCTCTAATCTTTTACTTTTTCTATAAAAATAATAAATTTTTAAAACGGGGAATTTAACCCACTTGTTGGGTTAAATTCCCCGCCCTCCCTTCTAAGTCTATAAAAATTTATAATCTTGACAGGAATAATTGGAAATTATAATATATAGTTTGAAAATGCAGTTTACCCAAAAGGTATTTCTATCAAAATGTTTATTATCAAATTATTGAACACCCTTTTACCAGTTTTTTACATTGTATTAACTATTAACTATGGACTTTATTTTTTTAAGGAAGATCCTTTTTTTGAGAAGACCTTAAAACCCCTTTTATGCATTTCAGTCTCATTTCATATTATATACACTGTTCTAAGAAGTATTGCATTCAAACATTTCCCAATTGCTTCAGTATTTGAGCTACTTTCAGTTTTAGCTTTAGCAATAGCTCTTATCTATTTCTACATTGAATATAAAATAGGGGTAAAATCTACAGGTTTTGTTGTTCTCTTTATAGTATTCCTTTTCCAAACACTATCTTCAGCAAATATAAATTATTCTTCTGAAATAAATCCTATTTTGCGGAGTTCTTATGTAATGATTCATTCTGGATTTGCTGCTTTTGGTTACTCTGCATTCAGTATTGCTGCTCTTTATGGAATTATGTACTTAATGCTTTTTTATGATATAAAATCCAAACATTTTGGAATAATTTACAAAAGACTTCCTTCTTTAGAAATATTAGAAGAGATGAATTATAAAGCTTCCTATATTGGATTCATTTTTCTTACTATTTCTCTTATAGCAGGTGCAATATGGCTTTCGAAAGTAATCCATCAAAAATCAATTTTGGATCCCAAAATAATTGTTGCACTTTTCACTTGGATTATTTTTGGAATTAGTTGTGTTATTAAAAAATATTTTGGGAGAGGAGGAATTATAACTTCTTATTTATCTTTTTTTGGTTTTATGGCTATTATTTTTTCGATGGCTATTGTAAACATTTTTTTACCAACATTCCATATATTTTATTGAAGGAAGATTAAATTGAATATTTTATATCCTATTTTTTTAAAATTAAATAAAAAGAAATGTGTAGTTATTGGAGGAGGAAAGACTGCGACACGAAAAGTTAAAGCTCTCCTTGAAGCAAAAGCCAAGGTTACTGTTATAAGCCCAAAATTAACTAAAGAATTAGAAATGCTTGCTGAAAATGGGTCTATTAAAGTCATAAAAAGAGAATATAAAGAAGGAGATTTAGATAAATATTTCCTTGTATTTGCTACTACAAATTCAGAGGAAATAAATAAAAAAGTAATTAAAGAAGCTAAAAAAAGAAAAATTCTATGTAATATTGTGGATGACCCTTCCAATTGCGACTTTTATGTCCCTTCTGTTTATACTCAAGGAGACTTAAAAATAGCTATTTCAACAAATGGTAAAAGTCCTGCTTTAGCAAGAAAAATTAGAGAAGAGTTGGCAAATATTTATGGAAAAGAGGTAGCTTTATTTTTAAATCTCCTTGGTTCATTGAGAAAGAAAATTAAAGCGAAATTTCCTGACGAGGAAAAGAGAAGAGAAATTTTTTCAAAAATAGTTAATTCTCAATCTTTATTTTCTTTAAAAAATAAAACCTTAGATGAAATAAAAAAAGAGATTAAAAAATGGATTTAATTGTTACTGGTGTAAATCACAAAACAGCTCCTATTGAATTTAGGGAAAAAATCTCTTTTTCTCGTTCTGAAATTTTAAATGCATTAAAAGAAATAAAAAAGGAAAATAGTTTAAAAGAAAGTCTTATTCTTTCAACGTGTAATAGGACTGAAATTTATGGTTGTGTGAATACTAATGAAGTAAATGGTGAAGAATATATTAAAAATTTTATAAGGAAATTTAAAAAAATAGATACTTCAACTAATAATCAATATTTTTATACCCTTAATTCAGAAGAGGCAGTAAGACATCTCTTTAAAGTAGCCTCTGGATTAGATTCAATGATTGTAGGTGAAAGCCAAATTCTTGGTCAAGTAAAAGAAGCTTATGCTTTATCCTGTGAAGCTAAGGCTAATGGAATAATTTTGAATAAGCTTCTCCATTGGACATTTAGAGTTGGAAAAAGAGCGAGAACTGAGACTGAAATAGGAATAGGAGCTGTTTCAGTAAGTAGTGCAGCAACAGAATTAGCCCAAAAAATATTTAAAGATTTATCAAAGCGAAGTGCTTTATTAATTGGAGCAGGAGAAACAGGAGAATTAACTGCTCAACATCTAAAAGAAAAAGAAATTGGAGAATTGTATATTACAAATCGTACTTTCAAAAAAGCAGAAGTTTTAGCTAGAAAATTAAAGGCTAAGGCAATTCCTTTTGAAAATATGGAGGAGATATTTAAAAGAGTTGATGTAATTATAAGTTCCACCAGTTCTAAAGAATATTTAATTACTGCTGATTATATGAAAAAAATTATGAATTTTAGAAATTATCAACCTCTTTTTATTATAGATATTTCTGTTCCAAGGGATTTTGATCCTAAAATAAACAAAATTTATAATGTTTTTCTTCATTGTATTGATGATCTTCAAAAGATAGTTGATAAAAATTTAGAGAAGAGAAAAGGCGAGATACCAAAAGTTCTTGCTATTATTGAAGAAGAAGTTAAAAAATTTTTTCAGTGGTATAGATCATTAAAAGTAACTCCAATTATTAAAGGTCTCCAAAGAAAAATTGAGGAAATAAGGATTTCTGAATTAAAAAAAAATAGAAAATATTTTAAAGAGGAAGATTGGAAAAATCTTGAATTATTAACTAAAAGTATGATGAATAAGCTATTCCATATTACGATGATAAAAATAAAAGAATTTAATGAAGACTCTCAAATGGGATTATTAAGACTTGATACAGTCAGAGAAATTTTTGGTTTAGAAGAGTATTTAGAAAATGAAGAAAATTAAGATAGGCACAAGAGGAAGTAAATTAGCTTTATGGCAGGCAAATTTGGTAAAGGAGAGGATTGAAGATAATTTTAAAGATATAAAATGTGAAATTGTGCCAATAAAGACTACAGGAGATAAATTCTTTGATATGAGATTATTCGAACAATCTGATAAAGGATTTTTTACAAAGGAAATTGAAGAAGCATTAATAAAAGGAGAAATTGATATTGCTGTGCATAGTTTAAAAGATTTACCAACAGAGATTCCCTTGGAATTAGAAATTGGAGCTATTACTAAAAGAGAAATTCCAAATGATGTTTTGATTTCTAAAGAAAAAAAGATTTTAAAAGATTTACCAGTGGGTGCTAAAATTGGAACAAGTAGTTTAAGAAGAAAGTGTCAAATTTTAAATTTTAGGAATGACTTGAAAATAATTGATTTAAGAGGAAATCTTGATACAAGAATAAGAAAGCTTAATACAACTGATCTTGATGCAATTGTCATTGCTTATGCTGGAGTAAAGAGATTAGGTTTTGAAGACTTAATTTCTGAAATAATTTCCTTTGAAATTATGCTACCAGCAATTGGGCAAGGAGCTTTGGGAATTGAAGTGAGAAAGGGAGATGAAAAAATTTACAATATAATAAAAAATTTAAATCATAAAGAATCCTTTCAAGCAGTTAGTGCTGAAAGAAGTTTTTTGAGGAGAATGCATGGAGGCTGTAGAATTCCAATCGGAGCATACGGATATATTAACAATAATACTTTAACTTTGGAAGGTATGATTTCTAATTTAGATGGAACAAAAATCATAAGAAGAAGAATTCAAGGGAAAATAGAGGAAGCTGAATTAATTGGGATTAAATTAGCTGAAGAAATTTTGAATTCTGGTGGGAAGGAAATACTCGAGGATTTAAAATCTCAAATTACAAATAAGAAAGGCGTAGAGGCACAAAAGAAAATTGAAAATAAAAACTTTAAGTCTAAAGAGATTTAAGGATGAATAAAGGAAAAGTTTATTTAATAGGAGCTGGGCCAGGAGATCCTGAGTTAATTTCAATAAAAGGATTGAAATATCTAAAAAGGGCAGATGTGGTGATTTATGATAATTTAGTAAATAAAAAATTGTTAAAAAATGTGAAAAATGGAGCTGAAATTATTTATGTAGGAAAAGAATCAGGCCATCATACCCTTGATCAGGAGGAGATTAATAAGCTTTTAATAAAAAAAGCAAAAGAAGGAAAAGTTGTAGTTAGATTGAAAGGAGGAGATCCCTTTATTTTTGGAAGAGGAGGGGAGGAAGCACTTGCTTTGTCTGAAAATAATATAGAATTTGAAATAATTCCAGGAATCACAGCAGCAACAGCTGTGCCTGCTTATGCAGGAATTCCCGTAACTCACCGAGAGATTACCTCAACATTGGCTTTTATTACTGGTCATGAAACTCCTTTAAAAGAAAAATCTCACATTGATTGGTCAAAAATTTCTACTGGCATAGGTACTTTAGTATTCTTTATGGGTATAAAAAACTTGAAAAATATTATTAATAATTTAATAAGACATGGAAGAGATGAAAACACTCCGGTTGCAATTATTAGGTGGGGCACACTTCCTGAACAGAAAGTAATTACTGGTAACTTGAAAAACATAGTCCAAATTGCTGAAAAAGAGAATATAAAACCCCCAGCTATAATAATTGTAGGAGATGTAGTAAAACTCAGAGATAAATTGAACTGGTATGAATCTAAACCATTATTTGGGAAAAAAATTGTAGTTACAAGGAGTAGAAGCCAAGCTAGTAAATTAGTTGAGTTATTAGAGGAATATGGTGCTAAAACAATTGAAATTCCTACCATAAGATTTGAATATTTGGAAGAATCTTATTCACTAACTACGGCAATAAACCAAATTAAAAAGTTTGATTGGCTTATTTTTACAAGTATAAATGGCGTAAAATCTTTTTTCAAAAGATTTTTTTCTTTAAAAAAAGACATAAGAGAATTGGCTAATATAAAAATAGCTACTATTGGTCCAGCTACAAAAAATGAAATAGAATCTCTTTATATAAAAGTTGATTTCCAGCCATCAAAATATTTTGCTGAATGTTTTGTTGAAGAATTCATTAAGAAAAATAATATTAAAAATAAAAACATTCTTCTAATTCATGCGGATAAAGCAAGAGATTATATAGAGAAGGAACTTGTTAAATTCGGTGCTAATGTTACTTCTGTAATTGGATATAGAACTCTTTCAGAAAATTTGGAATCTTCAAAAATATGTGAAATTTTGGAACAAGGTGAAATAGACTGGGTTACTTTTACAAGTTCTACAACCGTAAAAAATTTTTTCAATATTTATAAAGGACAGAAAAGATTCAAAATTGCAAGTATTGGGCCAATAACTTCAAAAACAATTAAAGAATTTGGTTTTTCTCCAGATGTAGAAGCAGAAGAGTACACTATTCCTGGACTAGTAAAAGCCATTTTAAATTATTATAGAGGTTAAAAATGATAGGCATTTCTAAATTATATTGTGGGACAGTCGAACCCTCTGATGTTCTAAGATATGGAAGAAAATCAAAGAATCTTCCCTCCAATCTTTTGCAGTTTTCTGTAGATAAAAAACCAATAGTAGTTTGGAATATGACAAAAACTTGTAATCTTCATTGTATTCATTGTTATTCTCAGTCAGATTATAAAAGATACGAAGGGGAGTTGACTACAGAACAGGGTAAAGGACTTCTTAGAGATCTTGCTTCTTTTGGCGTGCCAGTAATTCTTTTTTCAGGTGGAGAGCCATTGATGAGAGAAGATATATTCGAGCTTGGAAAATTTGCTAAAGAACTTGGATTAAGAGTAGTAATTTCAACAAATGGAACATTAATCACAAAGGAAATTGCTAAAAAATTAAAAGAGATTGGAGTATCCTATGTTGGAGTAAGTCTTGATGGAATGAGGGAGACAAATGACCGTTTTAGAGGATTTAGAGGAGCCTTTGATAATGCTTTAAGAGGAATTCAATATTGCACTGAACTCGGGATAAAAGTGGGATTGAGATTTACCATAAATAAAAGAAATTTTAAAGATATTCCAGAAATGTTTAGATTGGTAGAAGAGGAAAACATCCCAAGAATCTGCTTTTACCATTTGGTTTATACAGGAAGAGGTTCAAAACTAATTGAAGAAGATCTTTCTAAAGAGCAAACTCGACAAGTTGTGGATTTAATTATTGATAAGACATATGAACTTCATCAAAAGGGCAAAAAGGTGGAAGTCCTGACAGTTGATAATCATGCTGATGGACCTTATCTCTATCTGAGAATGAAGAAAGAAAAAAATCCGAGAGCAGAGGAAGTACTTGAATTATTAAAAATGAATGGGGGTAATAGCTCTGGAAAAGGTATTGGTTGTATTTCCTGGAATGGAGACATTCATGCTGATCAATTTTGGAGGCACTATTCTTTTGGTAATGTAAAAGAAAGGAAATTTAGCGAAGTATGGGTTGATCTTTCTGATCCTCTTATGAGGAAATTAAAAAACAGAAAACCATATTTAAAAGGGAGATGCGCAAGATGCAAATGGTTGGATATTTGTAATGGTAATTTGAGAGTTAGAGCAGAAGCAAAAACAGGTGATGTATGGAATGAAGATCCTGCTTGTTATCTAACAGAAGAAGAAATTGGGCTCCAATAAACTAAAAAGTAAAAGCTAAAAATGAAAAACTACAATGTAAAACTAAAAACTGATCTGATTCGCAATGTCTTGGTACTCGGATGTACTTTTTTGTTCTTCTACTGCGTATCATATAGTTTTGGCTTTTATATTTTAAGTTTTTAGTTTTATAGGGAGGTATAAATGGGATTTCCAATAAATCGAATGAGGCGTTTGAGGAAAAATGAAAATTTAAGAAGAATGGTTAGGGAAACTAAAATTTCAGTGGATGATTTAATTTACCCACTTTTTGTCCGGCCTGGAAAAAATATTAAAGTTGAAATAAGTTCAATGCCTGGAAATTATCAGTGGTCAGTAGACCTATTAGTAAAGGAATGTGAGGAAATTTTTAAATTAGGAATTCCAGCAGTAATTTTATTTGGGATACCTGAATCTAAGGATGAACTTGGATCTGAAGCTTATAGTGAAAATGGTATAGTTCAAAGGGCATTGAGAGCAATTAAAAAAGAGGTGCCTGATCTTATTCTAATTGCTGATGTTTGTTTGTGTGAATATACAAGCCATGGCCATTGTGGAGTTGTAGAGAATGGATATGTAAACAATGATAAAACTCTTGAACTTTTAGCTAAATCCGCTTTATCCTTTGCAGAAGCAGGTGCAGATATAGTTGCTCCTTCTGATATGATGGATGGAAGAGTGAAAGCAATTAGAGAAATATTAGATAGAAATGGATTTTTTAATATTCCAATTATGGCTTATTCAGCAAAATATGCATCTTCTTTTTATGGACCCTTTAGAGAAGCAGCTGAGTCTGCTCCAAAATTTGGAGATAGAAAGTCTTATCAGATGGATCCTCCAAATGCTAGAGAAGCTTTAAGAGAAATTGAACTTGATATTGAGGAAGGGGCAGATATAATTATGGTTAAACCAGCTCTATCTTATCTTGATATAATAAGTAAAGCACGAGAAAGATTTAATGTTCCAATTGCTGCATATAATGTGAGCGGAGAATTTTCAATGGTTAAAGCCGCTTCTAGATTAGGTTGGATTGATGAGGAGAAAATAATGTATGAAATTTTAATTTCAATTAAAAGAGCTGGTGCTGATTTAATACTCACCTATTTTGCTAAAGATATCGCTAAAAAATTAAAAAGTAAAAACTAAAAATGAAAAAAAATAAATATGTTCCTCGACTTATTGCTTGGGAAGTTACAAGAACCTGCCATTTAAATTGCAAACATTGTAGAGCAGGTGCCACTAATAAGTTTTATGAAGATGAATTTCAAAAAGAGGAGATTTTTAAAGTCTTAGAAAATATAGCTTCTTTTTCCAAACCAATAATTATTCTAACTGGTGGCGAACCTATGTTGAGAGAAGATATATATGAAATTGCCTCTTATGGGACTCAATTAGGGCTTAAAATGGTTATGGCCCCTTGTGGTATGCTTATTACAGAGGAAGAAATAGAAAAAATGAAAAAATCCGGAATTCAGAGAATAAGTTTAAGCCTTGATGGCGCCAATCCGAAAACTCATGATGATTTTAGACAGAGACAAGGTGCTTTTAATGAAATAATTAAAGCTGCTAAATTAGCAAAAGAGAGCGGATTAGAATTTCAGATAAATACCACTGTCCAAAAAAATAATGTCCATGAATTACCTCAAATTTTAGAATTAGTAGTTAATCTTGGTGCAAAAGCTTTTCATCCATTTCTTCTTGTTCCCACTGGAAGAGCAAAAAATTTAGCTGATCAAGAAATTTCGCCTGAAGAATATGAGAGGATTCTGAATTGGATTTATGAGCAAAGACAAAGAGTTCCTATTCAATTTAAACCTACTTGTGCTCCTCATTATTATAGAATTTTCAGACAAAGGGAGAAAGGCAAAAAAAGATCAAATTCTTATCATGGATTAGATTTCATGAGTAAAGGATGTATGGGTGGTCAGTCCTTCGCTTTTATTTCTCATGTAGGAAAAGTTCAAATTTGTGGTTTTTTAGAAGTAGAAGCAGGAGATTTAAGAAAAGAAAATTATGATTTTAAATTCATATGGGATAATTCTCCACTATTCCAAGATATTAGAAATATTGATAAATATAATGGAAGGTGCGGTTATTGTGAATTTAGATATATATGTGGTGGATGTAGAGCCCGTGCTTTTGCAATTTCTGGAAATTATCTTGATGAAGAACCTTATTGTATTTATCAGCCAAAAAGAAAAAATACAAAATAAAAAGAGGTATTCAAATGAAAAAAAGTTTATTTCTGTTTGAAGAAGCAAAAAATTATATTCCTGGAGGAGTAAATTCTCCTGTTAGGGCATTTAAAGCAGTAGGTGGAAATCCTTGTTTTATTCATAAGGGGAATGGTTCTAAAATTTGGGATGTGGAGGGAAATGAATATATAGATTATGTCTTATCATGGGGACCTCTGATTTTAGGCCATTCACATCCGAAAATAGTGGAAGCAATAAAGGAAGAAATCAAGAAAGGTACAAGTTATGGTGCCCCAACTGAAATCGAAGTAAAGTTAGCTAAATTAATAACAGAAATAGTTCCTTCAATTGAAATGGTGAGAATGGTTAATTCAGGGACTGAAGCAACAATGAGTGCTATTCGATTAGCTCGGGCGTACACAAGAAGAGAAAAAATTATAAAATTTGAGGGTTGCTATCATGGTCATAGCGACAGTTTTCTTATTAAAGCTGGTTCAGGAGCTCTTACCTTTGGCATGCCTGATAGTCCAGGAGTGACTAAAGGTTCAGCTATTGATACATTAGTAGCCAAATTCAATGATCTTAATTCAGTAAAGAATTTAATATCAGAAAATAAAGGACAAATTGCTGCTGTAATTTTAGAACCAATAGCAGGTAATATGGGATGTATTCCACCCGAAGAAGGCTTCTTGAAAGGATTAAGGGAAATTACAGCTAATGAAAATATACTACTAATTTTTGATGAAATTATAACAGGTTTTCGAGTTTCCTTAGGCGGCGCTCAGGAATTATATAAGATAAATCCAGATTTAACTACCTTAGGTAAAATAATTGGGGGAGGATTTCCAGTTGGAGCTTATGGTGGAAAAAAAGAAATAATGAGACTTATTGCACCAGAGGGACCAGTTTATCAAGCAGGGACTCTTTCTGGTAATCCTGTGGCCATGCGCGCCGGGTATGAAACTTTAAAAATTTTAAAAGAAGATAAAGATTTTTATAAAAAATTGGATATCTTGGGAAAAATTCTTGAAGAAGGAATAATAGAAAATATGAAAAAATTAAATCTCAATTTCTCTTATAATAGAATAGGTTCTATGAGTTGTTTATTTTTCACAGAACAAAAAGTAAAAGACTTAAATACAGCGAAAAAATCAGATTTAAAGAAATTTTCTATATATTTTCATGAAATGTTGAAACGAGGTATATATTTGCCTCCCTCTCAGTTTGAAACTATATTTATTTCTATTGCACATTCTGAAGAGGATATAGAAAAAACAATTCAAGCAAATTTTGATTCTTTAAAAACTATATTTGCATAATGTCAAATTTTAAAGCTCAAATGACTAAAATACAAAATTTCCAAACAAAGAAAACATTGCTTTAGTAATTTGAAATTTAGATTTATAAAGGTTAAAATGATGAAATTGGATAGAATTAATCAAGACCTTCTGAATATTATTCAGCAAGATTTTCCTTTAGTAGAACGTCCTTTTAAGAAAATTGGGAAAAAATTAAAGTTATCAGAGGAAGAAGTAATCGAAAGACTTAAAGAACTTAAGAGTAAAGAATACATAAGATTTATAGGCGCTATTATTAATACAGCTTCCTTAGGTTTTAATAATTTGTTGGTTGCTTTTGAAATAGATCCCGAAGAAATTGATAAGGCAGCTGAAATTATTAATTCTCATCCAGGAGTATCTCACAATTATAAAAGAAATGATAAATATAATTTATGGTTTACAATTGCAACACCAAAGAATATTGACATCAAGAAGACAATAGAAATCTTAAGGAATCTCTCAAAAGCAAAAAGATATCTTCTTTTACCTGCTTTAAAAATTTACAAAATAGGTGTTATTTTAGATGTTTCAGAAAAGAGAAGGAAAAGGGTTTTAAAAGAAAGGGTAGTTCCATTAATGAAGAAGAATATTTCAGTTGAAATTTCTCCTATAGAAAAAAAGATTATAGAAGAAATTCAAAATAGTATCCCCCTTACTAAAGAACCTTTTAGATATTTTTCATCAAAGTTAAATCTATCTTCTGCTGAATTTTTAGAAATTATAAATAATTTAATAAAAAAAGGAATAATAAGAAGATTTGGTGCTATACTCTCTCATAGGAAACTTGGTTATGTGCATAATATAATGGCTGTTTGGGAAGTTCCAGAGCAAAAAGTAGATGAATGTGGAAAAAAAATTTCATCTTTTAAGGCTGTAACTCATTGTTATAAAAGACCAATTTATCCTGACTGGCCTTATTCTCTTTATTCAATGATTCATTGTCGTTCAAAGGATGAGTGTAATTTAATTGTTAATATGATTCTTAAAGAAACTGGAATAAAAAATTATAAACTTCTTTTAAGCGAGAAGGAATACAAGAAAAAAAGATTAAAATATTTTAGCGAGGAATTTTATAAATGGGAAAAGAAATATCAATAATTTGTTTTAAATTTTCCCTCTTATAATTATTTCCTTTTAAAATTACTTAATCTTGACAGAAATAGTAGGAAATTATACCATGTTTTGTGACAGAAAAAATAGTTTTAAAATTCTAAGCACTTTAAAGCTTCAGAATTTAGCAAGAATGAGAGGTATAAAATGTATTTTGAAAATATTTTACAAACCATCGGTGAGACACCTTTGGTCAAATTGAATCGAATTACTCAAGGAGTTAAACCAACTATTTTAGCTAAAATTGAGTTCTTTAATCCAGGAGGGAGTGTTAAAGACAGAATGGCTTTACACATACTCAAAGATGCAGAGGAAAAGGGTTTGCTTAAACCTGGAGGGACAATTGTTGAATGTACTTCTGGAAATACAGGAATTGGAGTTGCAATTTATGCTGCAGTTAAAGGATATAGAATAATTTTTACAATTCCTGATAAAATGAGCGAAGAAAAAATTAATTTAATGAAAGCTTTTGGAGCAGAGGTAATTGTTTGTCCTACTGAAGTACCACCTGATTCCCCTGAGAGTTATTATCAGGTAGCAAAAAGAATTGCTCAAGAAATTCCAAATTCATTTTATGTTAATCAATATCACAATCCTAAAAATATTGAAGCACACTATATTACTACAGGTCCTGAGATCTGGAAGCAGACAGAAGGGAAAATTGATTACTTTGTTGCTGGAGTTGGAACAGGAGGAACTATTTCTGGCGTTGGTAGATATTTGAAAGAAAAGAATCCAAAAGTAAAAATTATAGGAGTAGATCCAATCGGGTCAATATATTATGATTATTTTAAAAATAAAAAATTAATTGAACCGCACACATATTTAGTAGAAGGAATTGGAGAAGATATGTTATGTGAAACAGTGGATTTTAATGTCATTGATGATTTTATTCAAGTTAATGACAAAGATTCTTTTTTAATGGCTCGAAGATTGGTTAAAGAAGAAGGAATTTTTGCTGGTGGTTCAAGTGGTGCTGCTGTTTGGGCTTCTTTAAAATTAGCTGAAGGTTTATCTGAGGATAAAACAATAGTGGTTCTCTTGCCAGATACAGGTTCAAGATATTTGAGCAAAATATTTAATGATAAATGGATGAAGGAAAAAGGGTTTATATAAAAAAGACAATGCACCAGAGTGAAAAGACAGGAAGTTCGAATTTTATAATTTCTTAAAATATAAGAATTAAAGGAGGAAGTAATGAGATTTGAAACAAAAGTTATTCATATAGGGCAAGAGCCTGATCCATCAACAGGTGCTATTGTTGTGCCCATCTATCAGACTTCAACTTATGTTCAAGAAGCACCTGGAAAACATAAAGGTTATGAATATTCTAGGACACAAAATCCTACAAGGGCTGCTTTAGAGAAGAATATTGCTGCTTTAGAAAATGGAAAATATGGTTTAGCTTTTTCAAGTGGGATGGCAGCCATAAATACAATAATGAATCTTTTAAAAAGCGGTGACCATATAGTGGCGGAGCAGGATCTTTATGGAGGCACCCATCGATTATTTACTAAATTATATACAAATTATGAGATAGAATTTGATTTTGTGGATATGACAGATTTAGAAAAAATTAGAAGAGTAATTAAAAAAAATACAAAACTTCTATGGTTGGAATCTCCGACTAATCCTTTGTTAAAAATTATAGATATTCAAGCAATAAGCAAAATTGCAAAAGAAAATGATTGCCTATTGGTAGTGGATAATACTTTTGCAACACCTTATTTTCAACAACCTATTAATTTGGGAGCAGATATAGTTGTTCATAGTACTTCAAAATATTTAGGAGGGCATTGTGATTTAATAGGAGGAGCAATTGTGACCTCTAATAAAGAAATTTATGATCAACTTGCATTTTATCAAAATGCAGTAGGTGGAGTTCCTGGACCATTTGATTGCTGGTTGGTTTTGAGGGGAATAAAGACTTTAACTCTTCGTATGGAACGCCATAATCAAAATGCATTAGCAATAGCTCGTTATTTAGAAAGTCATCCTAAGGTAAGGAAGGTATATTATCCTGGCCTTCCTTCTCATCCTCAATATGAATTAGCTAAGAAACAAATGAGAGGATTTGGAGGAATGGTTTCTTTTGAACTCAAAGGTGATATTGAGCAGGTTAAGAAATTCGTTAGTTCAACTCAAATAATTTCTTTAGCTGAGAGTTTAGGAGGAGTTGAATCTTTAATAGAACATCCAGCTACTATGACACATTCCTCTATTCCAAAAGAAGAACGAATAAAATCCGGTCTTTCAGATGAGCTTGTAAGACTTTCAGTAGGGATTGAACATCAAGAAGATTTAATTGCAGATCTTGAAAAAGCTTTTGAGGTTATTTAATAGTTATTTCCTTTCAAATTTTATTTTTTGAGTTCGTCTGAAATAGAGAATTCATTGTTTTTATGATTAATTTGAGAATCAATTTGAAATCCCGGGTTTCTTTCCAAATATTTTTATAAGTTTCTTGACCAGAAACAATATTAAAAAATGCTCGAGAAAGTAATTGATCAGTTTTAGCCATTTCTAAAATATTATCTAATAATCCATATCTTGCGAAATTAATGGTTAAAAATCTTAAGATTTTGCCATATGGGATATCGTCAGTTAGTTCTCTGCAATTTTTATAATATTTTTGAAATGCTTTTTCAGAAATTCCTTCCGCAACTATTGTTTCAGCTGCCTTTATTCCTGTAATAATTGCAGAATTAATTCCTTTTCCCTTAAATGGTCTTATTAAACCTGCTGCATCTCCTATCATAACATATCTATTTCCAAATAAACCTTTTGCAGGATGTGTGGGAAATTTTCCTTTAAAATAATTAAGCTCGGGTAAGAATTTATCCAAATTTTTAGGTAATATTGCTCTCACATGTGGAAGATTAAGAAATTTATCCATCATTTCAGAATTTACTCTTTTTCCTGCGATATTAATACTCAAATGATTAAATTTTGGAGTAATTGCCCCAAATTCTATTAAAGGTAAGGAAGGTAAAAAGGCGTGAATATATGTTCCAAATTTTTCCATAAAATCCATACCAGGATGTATTTTTGTGACTATTGAATATAGGAATTTTGGTTGTCTGTAATTCGTTATTCTTTCAAATATCTTTATCATTCCATCATCCAAACCAAAGGCCCCAACAACAACATCAGCCTTAATATTATTACTCTCACTAAAAATCATTACTCCATCAGAGTTAAAGTCTATTTCAGTCACTCTCGCATGGATAATTTCAACGCCCTCCTCCCTTGCCCTATGAAGTAAATAATTATCGAAATTTATTCTCCTTAAAGCATAGGAGGGCTCTTCTTCACCCTTTAACTTTAAGATATTTCTATCAGAATAAATATAATAACCTTCTATCTTTTTCTGAATTATATCCCATGGGAATGGTATTTCTAATTCTTTTTCCATGATTTTTTCAAGAGGTGGGGAAAGAACACCCAAGCATTGATTGTAATATCTTCCAGTTTCAAATCTTTTCCCTTCATAAATAATTATTCTTGGATTTATGCCTTTTTTCCTGCACAGTTTTTTCAATTTAATTGCACAACTTGCACCACCTGGTCCTCCACCAATTATTACAACTGTTGAATTATCTGATATTGGGCCTAAATCCTTCATTTTTTGCTAAATCTTCTTGTAATTTTCTTAATCAAAATATCTAACATTGTCTTAAAAAGCTCAATTTGGAGGGATAAATTAAGAGCATCCTTAAAAATTTTCCTATAAGGCACATTACCTGTAAACATATTCCATAAAATTTTTCTTAAATGAATTGACGAAGAGTTTTCTTTTTTAGTCAATGAAAGGTGAGTTTGAGTTAGAATAGTGGAGGATGAAATAACATCATTGAGGAAGAAGAGTAATCTTCCATAATAATTGTCTTTAATTATCAAGTTTTTTGATGGTTTGTAATAACCTTCATATATGGAATTGGCATCAACTCCTAAGTTTACAGCTGTATAGGATGCAAGTTTAGCGGTTATAAATGCAGATTCTATTCCATTTTTATAATATCTTGAAAAACTTGCATCTCCTATAAGAATCAGTCTATTTGTAAAAGGATTTTTAGACGGAGTAACAGGAATTCTTGGGCGGCAAAAACAATGGGATTTGGCATTAAGAATTTTATCCTCTATCCCTTTGAATCTCAGAAATTCATTAAATTCCATTCTTGTTGTATCCCTCTTTCCTATCACACTCACGGTTATATATTCTCTTTTAGGAACTATTGTAGCATATCTAATTCTTTTTAATCGAGGGAGATAAACATGTATGTTGTTTCCAAAGTATTTTAGAATTTCGTCTTTTCCTATTCGTAATTCTGCCTGATATGTATTTAGAGTGTGAGGAGGTGTATAACCAAAGCCAAGATCGGCTATTTTTTTCATTAAATGGAGATTTAATCCAAAGGCTCCAACCACAAGGTCAGCCTCAAATTCTAAAGGATTATTTTTATCGCCATAAAAGATTTTTATAGGGTTTGATTTATCTTGAGGAATGTTAATGTCCCATACTGGATATGGAATTATCTTAGTTCCTTCATCAATTACAAAGCTCAGCAAAAAATCATCAAAGCTGATATTTTCAGGGAAGGAAGAATATCGGGGCCCATTTCCTCTGAATACAGTTGCTATTTTTGCCTTTTTATAAGGATGAATGAGATGAATTTTTTTCTCTTTTATATGGAGGTAATATCCTTCAATTCTATTAAGAACTCTTTTTTCTGGTAAAAAAATGCCTTCTTCTTCTAATTTTTCAATTAATGTTTCAGAGATAACTCCAGCGCATAGATTGCATCCCTTTGGACCTGGATGTAAAAAATCTTTTCCATCAAAAATAGTTACTGAAATTTCAATTCCTCTTTTTTCAGCGAATTTTCTAACAAAATGGGCGAAAAATGAACCAGCAGGTCCACCTCCTATAATAGCAACTTTTGAATTATTTTTTAAGATAATATTCATTTTTTATACAAGGCATATTATAATTATTTCTTAGTTAATTTATAGTTTTAATATTATTTTGTCAATGGGAAGATGAAAGCGTTAGCATTACTTTCAGGTGGTTTGGATTCCACACTTGCAGTAAAATTAATTTTAGACCAGGGGATAGATGTTGTTGCATTGAAATTTACTTCACCCTTCTGTCTATGTGACCAAAAAGGAAAATGTTATGCAGTTAATATAGCAAAAGAGCTTAAAATCCCAATAAAAGTAATAAACAAGGGTAAGGAATATCTTAGAGTTATCAGGAATCCAAAATATGGATATGGCTCTGGAATGAATCCATGTATTGATTGCCGAATTTTTATGTTGAAGAAAGCAAAAAAATATGCAAAAGAAATAGGAGCCCAATTTATTATCACAGGGGAAGTTTTAAATGAAAGACCAATGAGCCAGCATTATAGAGCTTTAAAAATTATTGAAAAGGAAGCTGGTCTCGAAGGCAAAATAGTGAGACCTTTATCTGCAAAACTTTTACCTGAGACAGAGGCAGAGAGAAAAAAATGGATTAATAGGGAAAAGCTTCTGGATATAAAGGGGAGAAGTAGAAAACCTCAAATTTCCCTTGCTAAAAAATTTGGTATAAATGATTATCCATGTCCAGCAGGAGGGTGTTTATTGACCTATAAAGAGTTTGCAAGAAAAGTAAAAGACTTGTTTGAACATAAGAAAAGAATAAGTTTCAAAGATATTCAATTATTAAAAATAGGAAGACATTTTCGATTTAATGAGAGTAAAATAATCGTGGGAAGAAATAAATTGGAGAATAAACTATTATTGAGGCTTAAAAATAAAACGGATTATATATTTGAAGTTCCGAATTATGGAAGTCCTCTGACTTTGCTTCAGGGGAAAAAAGATGAAGATGCAATTAAATTTTCTGCGAAGTTAACCGCCCTTTATTCTGATGCTGAAACAGAAAAAGTTTTGGTTAAATATGGGAAATCAAAACCCATACGGAAGATTATTGTTTCTCCCTTCCGTATGGAAGAAATTGAAAAATTCAGAGTATAATTATTTTTTGTTGAATTCTCTTCTCAATTCCTCAGCTAATTTTTTAATTTCGGTTAAATCCTGTTTCATTTCACTCCAACCATACCAGAGAGCATAGTCCGGATTTGCATGAAATGTGCCTTGGAAGGTTCTCATTCTATGTTTCAAGAACATTATAAATAATTTCTGTTCAATAGTTGTTGGAGCATCATGAAAGGTAAGTAAATC
Source organism: Candidatus Aminicenantes bacterium JdFR-78 (assembly GCA_002010665.1). Taxonomy (GTDB): domain Bacteria; phylum Acidobacteriota; class Aminicenantia; order JdFR-78; family JdFR-78; genus JdFR-78. Next base: position 27,811 of record MTON01000031.1, on the reverse strand, counting down.
AGGGAACGGATAGGCATAATTTTCTGGTTTCTTTAGGATTCCATCCTTATATAAATCTGCAACTATTCTTATTGCCTCTGCCATTAAATGGTCTGCCTCTTTTATCATATTATCTCCTTTTTCAAGTTCAGCTTTTGCAAAATTCTTGGAGTGACATTTCCCGCAGGTATTCAACATTTTTTCCCTTTCCTTTAGCCAGTCTTCTTGTGTTAAACGGGCAACATCTGCAGCTTTAACAATATCAAGACGAGGGGTTGGATTACCTTCAGGATCCAGCACTCCTAATGCCTGAAGTATGGTTACTCTGTCTTTTGCCCATTGTTTATCCTCTGGCAACGGAAGTCTTACAGCTAAGAATCCCCATGCTGTTCGAACTGCATGATTTCCTTCCTGCATATGACAAGTTTGACAGGTCGGTGCAGACACAGATTCTGGAAGTATTTGATTTTGTTTCAATAAATATCTAACTCCATGTTTAGAGGACGAATACATTTCCCATTGAGGATGGTCAAATCCCATATGGCAAGTTTGACAAGCCTGTGGTTGGCGAGCTTCATTAACTGAAAAAACATGACGAGTATGGCAAACATCACATGATGCTATGCCAAATTTGATACCTTTATTTTTTAATTCTTTGATTTCTTCTTCCTTTTTCAATCCAATTTTATGACNCCCTCCACAGCCTTTCATTCCCTCAATTAGAGCCATAGGCTGCCAGTGTGTAGTTGGCATAGCCTTCATTGCTGCCCATGCATAGGCGTGTTTTCCGGCTTTAAACTGATTTACTTTTTCCTCATGGCAAAGGGCGCAGGTTTCGGGGGTTGGAATTTTGACTTTTTCTACATCTTGAGCAGATACGTGTTCACTTCCATGGCAAGTAGAACATTTCACATCATTCTTGCTGTGTTTGCTTAACATCCAGTCAGTTACAATATTGGGTGTTACTTTTTTATGGCATTCTATACAGTCCTGAGAAAAACCGAGGAAAGTAAACCATAGAAAAGTGATTCCATACACTAAAATTTTCTTTCCCATTTTTACTCCTTTAAATAATGTGAAAGAATAATATAAAATTTGAAACAAAATTTCAACCCTAAAAAGAGTACTTTACCGTAAAATAAAATTTATTATTACCCATATTGAAAAATGCATTTAATGATTCTCTTTTAAGATCAATACTTGATATTTTTTTTCCAATAAAATAACCAAGGGCAGAACCGAAAAAGACATCGGAAGCCCAGTGGTAATTATCATTTACCCGGGAAAGCGCAACAAGGCAAGCAATAGAATATGCAGTTATATCAATCAACACATTCTTACTCTGTTCTGATATCGCCGTAGCAACAGCAAAAGCTGTGGCAGAATGGCCTGATGGAAAGGAATGATATTTTGAGCTAAATCTGAAGGGAGAAAAAACATTTGCATTATTAGTAGCGGACGGTCTCATTCTTCCTACTAATATTTTTATCCCTGAGACAATCGTTCCTGATATAATAAAACTTTCTAGGCCTAGTAATGCAGTCCTCCTTAGTGATTTTTCATCCAATATTTCACCCATTACATAAATTCCTCCAAGAATTCCTGTTAAATAGTAGCCATTTCCAAAATTTCTAACAAATTTTGAAATTTCATCAGTTGTGTTAGTTCTATTGGAAATAAACCAGTTTTGGATTTTTTCATCACTTATATATAAAAATAAGGTAATACCAGTAACAGCACCAAATTTCATAAGATCTTCTTTTCCCCATTTTTTTGGAGAAGTGAATACTTCTGCACTATCTCTAAATAAATTAGGTATAAAATCCTTGTTCAATTTATATTCTTCGGCAATTGATTGAAATGGAGTAGTTAGCGAAAACCAAATAAAAAGGAACAAAAATAATGTTTTTTTCATTCTATGAAATTAATAACATATATATAAATTTTTTTTAACAAAAAATTTTAAATTTTTACTTGACATTTGAAATTTAATCACATATATTTTCTTTAGCTGGGAAAAAATGGGAAAAATTGGGAAAAATTTCTACCTAAGAGGAAGTCAACCAGTTAAAGTAGATGAAAATGGGAGAGTCAGGATTCCTGAAAAGTTTAGAGAAATAATAGAAAGCCAGTATGGTAAAGAACTTTTCATTACATCAATTGATGGCAAAAACATTTTGGTTTATCCCCTTAAAGTTTGGGAGAAAATTGAAGCGAAGGTAACTAAGCTTTCATTTTTTCATCCAAGTATAACCAAATTTAAGGAAAGAACAAGTTACTTTGGCAATATTATAACAATAGATTCAAAGGGTAGAATATTGGTTCCGCCTCTTTTAAGAGAAAAGGCACAGATAAATGGAGAGGTAATTGTTCTCGGAAGTATAAATCATTTGGTTATCTGGAATAAAGAAATCTTCGAGAAAAAATTGGAGTTAGAACCAATTACAATGGAAGATTTGAAGACTCTTTCCGAATTTGGCATTTAAGAACTTAGTAAATAGTGATAGAGAAGGGATTTGAGCATATACCAGTTATGGTTAAGGAAGTAATAGATTTTATAGAGCCGAATCGCGAAGGGATAATATTGGATTTTACAGTGGGTACAGGAGGACATGCTGAGGCAATTTTAAAAAGCTCTGATTTGCCAATTTTAATAGGATTTGACAAAGATGAGGAGTCTCTTGGAATAGCAAGAGAAAGGTTAAAAGCTTTCAAAGAGAGGGTTCAGTTATACAATATGGATTTTAAAAATTCATTGGAAATGGATATAGAATTTTCCAAAGTTATAGGAGTACTTTTTGATTTTGGTTTATCTTCCTTTCAATTGAATAATGCAGGAAGAGGATTTAGTTTTAATTTAGAAGGCCCACTTGATATGAGGATGGATAGGAAGCAGAGCCTTACAGCTTATCATGTTGTAAATAGATATCCTGAGAAAGAACTAATCAGAATCTTAAAGGAATATGGAGAAATAAAAAGTGCAAGAAAACTCGCAAGAGAGATTATCAGAATCAGAAATAAAAAGGAGATTGAGACAACATTTGAACTCAGACAAATAATTGAAAAGGTGATTCCATGGAGGCCGGTAAGAGGAAAAACCCATCCAGCAGCGAAAGTTTTTCAGGCAATAAGGATTGAAGTTAATAAGGAGCTTGAGAATCTTTCTTCATTTTTGGAGGAATTGATAAATAAACTTTTTTCTGGTGCAAGGGTTGTTACAATCTCTTTCCATTCCTTAGAAGATAGAATTGTTAAAAGGGTTTTTCAAAAATTGAGTAAAAATAGCAAAAAAAAGCCTGTTATTAAAGTTCTTACTAAAAAGCCGATTTTTCCATCAAAAGAAGAGGTAGAGCAAAATTTTCGGGCAAGATCAGCTAGGCTGAGAGCTTGTGAAAAAATTTAAATGAGTAAAAAAACTAAGAAAAAAGAAATTTTAAAAGTAATTGTGGTTGGAATAATAATAGTTATTCTATTTATTTTTTATATTTGGCGTCATATGGAAGGAGTTAAGCTGGGTTACGAAATAGAAAAATTGAGAAAAGAGAAGGAAATATTAAATGAAGAAATTAAAAAATTAAAATTAAAAAAAATGAATTATCTTAATTTAGAAAGAGTTGAGAAAATTGCAATAGAAGAGCTGAAATTGGTTTATCCGAAATCCAGTCAGATAATTGTATGGGATAAAAAAAGCTTAAGGGAAAATGAATAATTTTTATCAACGTAGAGCAAGAACAAGAATATATTTTTTAGCTGTGTTATTTTTACTGTGGAGCGGAATAATTATTTTAAGACTAATTGATTTACAGATTTTTAAACATGATTTGATGAAAAAAAGAGCAATAAACCAGAACCAGAGAATAGTAAAAATAATTCCTAAAAGAGGATTTATCTATGATAGAAAAGGAAGAATTCTTGCTTCAAGTGTTCTCAAGGACTCGATTTATTTTATTCCCCCTGATGGAGAGTCCAAAGCAAGACAGTTAAGAAAAATTGATATGATAAATCAAATAATTCGTTTAAGCGATAGCGAGTTAAAGAAAATCAGAGAAAGGATTAATAAAGGAAAGTCTTTTATTTGGATAAAAAGAAAAGTAGAAGAAGAAAAAGCGAGAGAAGTAAAAAGGTTAAATATAAATGGAGTGTATTTTGAAAAGGAATATAGACGGTTCTACCCCCAGAGAAATCTTGCTTCTCATGTTTTAGGAGGAGTAAATATAGATGAACATGGATTAAATGGAGTGGAGAAGCAGTATGACATCCAGCTCTTTGGAAAAGAAGGGACAGCCCTTTTTCTTATAGATGCTAAGAGAAGAAGATATCAATTAAAAATTCTCAAAAAGCCTATTCCTGGCAAAAGTATTATGCTGACAATTGACGAGATAATTCAGTACATAGCTGAAAAGGAACTTGAAAATACTGTGAAAAAATTTGAAGCAAAATCAGGCTGGTTGATTATAATGAATCCATGGACTGGTGAAATATTGGCAATGGCTAATTATCCTTCCTATGATCCGAATTCTTATCCCACTAATCCCTCTCTAGAAAGGAATAATTCAATAGCCTATATTTATGAGCCAGGTTCAACTTTTAAAATTATATCAGTAGCTGCTGCTCTTCAGGAAGATATTGTAAATGAAAGAGATGTTTTTGATTGCGAGAATGGAAGGATTTTTCTTGCAGGTATAAAAATTGAAGATTATAAAAGATTTTCTTTGTTAACTTTGCCAGAAATCGTTTATTATTCAAGCAATGTAGGAGCAATAAAAGTGGGACTTCGCTTAGGTAAGGAAAAATTATACAAGTATTTAAAATCATTTGGCTTTGGTGAAAGAACAGGGATAGATTTGCCAGGAGAAGAGAATGGGATACTTAGAGATATTAGAAAGTGGTCTTCCATTTCAGTAGGAGAGATTTCAATTGGATATGAGATAGGTGTGACTGCAATACAGATGTTAAGGGCAGTATCTGCTATTGCAAATGGAGGATATTTAGTAACACCTCGGATAGTGAAGAAAATAATTTCGGATAATGGAGAAGAAAGTATTTCTTTGATTCCACCAAGAAAGATTTTAATTAAAGATGTGGCTAGAAAAATGACCCAATTTATGGAAGGAGTGGTGGAATTTGGGACTGGAAAAAAAGCAAAGATTATTGGATATAAGATTGCAGGGAAAACAGGAACCACACAAAAGCTTAATGATTTGAAAAAATATTCTTCTGATTCACATATTTCATCTTTTGTTGGTTTTGTTCCAGCTGATGAACCTGTGTTTTCAATGATTGTTGTGATAAATGAACCTAAAGGTGAATATTATGGAGGGGAAGTTGCTGCTCCTTGTTTTAGAGAGGTGGCAAAAAAAATTTTAAGATACATGAAGATTTTTCCTAAAAATGATGGAAGAAAAATTCTGAAATATGCAATAAAAATGAATGGAATTTTAAATGATGAAACTTAAAGAGCTTTTCTCAAATATTTATGGAGTAAATATTATTGGAGATGAAAATGAAGATGTGAGAGGTATTGCTTATCATTCAAAAAAAGTTGAAAAGGGATATCTTTTTGTTGCTTTAAAAGGACAGAAAACAGATGGTAATAGATATATAATGGAGGCGATTGATAGAGGTGCGAGAGCTATCCTATCTGAGGAGAATCCTCAATCAAATTTTCCAGTTACATGGGTAAAAGCTGAAGAAGCTAGAAAAGTATTAGCCTTAATTTCTGCTAAATTTTATGATTTTCCTTCAAAAAAAATTAATGTAATAGGCATTACAGGGACAAACGGAAAGACTTCAGTAACCTTTATTCTTGAAAACATCTTCTTAAAAACGGGTTTCCCCACAGGTGTAATAGGAACAATTAATTATAGGTATTCAGGGAAAGAATATTCTTCTACTTTAACAACTCCAGAAGCCCCAGACCTTCAAAGAATTCTTAAAGAAATGAAAGATAATGGAGTCATTTATTGTTTTATGGAAGTTTCTTCTCATTCATTAGCTCTTGACAGGGTTTTAGGAATAGTATTCAGGGCAGGAGTCTTTACAAATTTAAGCGGTGATCATCTTGATTTCCATAAAGATATGGAGGATTATTATCAGGCTAAAAAGAAATTATTCATTCCTGAGAATAATAACATGAAGGCAGTAATTAACATAGATGATCCTTGGGGAGAAAGGCTAAGAAAAGAGATATCCATAGGATATATCTCTTATGGATTTAAAGAAGGAGCTGATATAAAGGTGGAGAAATATAAATTAATGGAAGAGGGAATAGATGCACTTATAAAAACCCCAAAGGGAGAAATTGAGATTCGTTCTCCCTTGCTGGGGAGGCCCTATCTTTACAATATTTTGGCTTCTATTGGTGTTTCTATGATTTTTAATGTCCCAGTTGAGAAAATAAAGGAAGGCATAGCGAGTATAAGACAAATTCCGGGAAGAATGGAGAAGGTGGAAAACAAACATGGTATAAATGTTATAATAGATTATGCTCATTCAGATGATTCTTTAAAGAATCTATTAAAAACAGTAAATCAGATAAAAGGAGGGAAAATCATTCTTGTTTTCGGGGCTGGTGGAGATAGGGATAGAAGTAAAAGACCACGCATGGGTGAGGTTGCTGGGAGACTTAGTGATTTTTCAATTATTACATCTGACAACCCTCGTAGTGAAGATCCAATTAAAATAATAGAAGAAATCGAAAAGGGCTTTAAAAAAATTCAGAAGAAAAATTATACTATTATTCCTGACAGAAGAGAGGCAATTTGCAAAGCAATAAACATGGCACAAAAAGGTGATTGGGTTTTGATTGCTGGGAAAGGGCATGAGAATTATCAAATAATTAAAGATAAAATTATACCTTTTAATGATAAGGAAGTTGCATCACAATTTTTAAATGAGAAAAATGGCTGAATTAAATTTAAATGAAATAATTAATTTTGTGAATGGAAAGTTAATTCAAGGAGACCTTTCCAGTAGATTCAAAAAATTTTGTATTGATTCACGTTTAATTGAGGGGGGAGAGTTGTTTTTTGCAATAAAAGGGAGACGTGATGGACATGAATTTGTAAATGATGCCTTTGAGAAAGGAGCTAAGGGAGCTATTATCAGTGAGAATGTAATTACTAAATATAAAGATAGAGCTATTGTGTTTGTATCTGATACATTAAAGGCCTTACAGGAGCTTGGAAAAAATGTTGTTTCAATCTATAGACCTAAAATTATTGGGATCACTGGAAGTGCTGGGAAGACCACAGTTAAGGAATTTACAGCAGAAATATTAAAATCTTCTTTTGAAGTTTTAAAGGCAGAAAAAAATTATAACAATCATCTCGGAGTTCCTCTCACTTTACTCAAGCTGGAAAGAAACCATGAAATTGCGGTTCTTGAAATGGGCATGAGTAGCAGAGGAGAAATTAGAAGATTAACTGAAATTGCTCCACCTGACATTTCCGTGATAACAAATATCAATCCAGTTCATCTGCAATTTTTTTCAAGCTTAGAGGAAATTGCTCTTGCTAAAAAGGAAATTCTAGAGGGAACAAGACAAAATGGGGTTGCAATTTTAAATTTTGATGACCCTCTGGTTATAAAAATATCAGAAGATTTTAATGGTGAAAAAATTTATTTCGGACTAAAACCTGGAGCATTTGTAAGAGCAGAGAATATTGAATTTAAAGGATTCAATGGAATATATTTTGACCTAATTTATGGAGAGCAAAAAGAAAGAGTGAATTTTAAATTATTAAGTATTAGTTATCTTTATGATTTACTTGCTGCTTTAGGAGTCGCTTTTTTCATGGACATAAAATTGGAAAACATCAAAGAAATTATTTCACAACTTAAACCTGCTTCCATGCGTGGTGAAATAATCAGATTAAAGAAGAGCATTACAATTATAAATGACTCATATAATTCAAATCCAAAGGCATTAGAATTCGCATTGAAAGACTATTCCCATCTTCCAGCAAAAAGAAAAATTGCGGTTCTTGGAGATATGCTCGAACTTGGAAAAGACTCTCCCTATTTTCATTTCAGGGCTGGAGAAAAAGTAGTTGATTTTGGATACGATTATTTGATTACAGTTGGTAAAGAAAGTGAAAAAATGCTCGATGGTGCACTTTCAAAAGGAATGGGCAATAATAACTTATTTAATTTCGAAGATTCGGAAAAAGCTGGCGAATTTCTGGCGGAATTTATAAAAGAAGGTGATTTAATCCTAATAAAAGGATCGAGAGGAATAAAAATGGAAAAAATTATAGATAAATTAAAAGAAATAGGTGAGTGAAATGTTATATTTTCTACTTGTTCCATTAAAACAATATTTCTTTTTCTTCAATGTATTCAGGTACATAACCGTAAGAACTGCTCTTGCAGGTTTGACTGCTCTTTTTATGTCATTCATTCTTGGGCCTTGGGTAATCAAACAATTAAAAAAATATCAAATAGGGGAGGAAATAAGGGAAGAGGGCCCTACTACCCATTATTCAAAAAAAGGAACTCCCACAATGGGTGGTGTCCTTATTATTGGATCAACTTTAATTCCTACATTACTCTGGGGAAATCTCAGTAATATATACTTATGGGTGGCAATTTTTTCAGTTGTCACATTTGGTTTGATTGGTTTCATCGATGATTATTTAAAATATAAAAAGAAAAAATCTCAGGGTTTGATAATTAGAACTAAATTGATATTTCAAACTGTAACAGCAGTATTTATTGGTTTATTTTTAATATATCTTTCAAAATTAAAATTGTTTGATTTAAGACTGAGTTTCCCGTTTTTTAAAGAATGGCTTCCTTATCTTGGATGGTTTTATCTTCCTTTCATAGTTTTTATAATTGTTGGCTCTTCAAATGCAGTTAATCTTACTGATGGTTTAGATGGACTTGCTATAGGAACATCTTTAATCGCAGTTAGTGCTTATACTGCTCTATGTTATATAGCAGGTCATGCAATCTGGTCAGAATATTTGAATATATTAAAGGTCCCTTTAGCAGGAGAATTAGCAGTGTTTGGCGGTGCACTTGCCGGAGCTTGTCTTGGATTTCTTTGGTTTAACTGTCATCCAGCTCAAATTTTCATGGGAGATGTTGGAGCATTAGCAGTAGGAGGAGCACTTGGAACTCTCGCTGTTCTATCAAAGCAGGAACTCCTTCTTTTCTTTGTAGGAGGTCTTTTCATAGTGGAAGCTTTATCAGTACTCATTCAAATTTTTTATTTTAAATTAACAGGAGGTAAGAGAATCTTCAGAATGGCACCTTTACATCATCATTTTGAAATGTTAGGGTGGCCTGAAAGTAAGATTGTGGTGAGATTCTGGATAATAGCAATTATTTTTGCATTATTCAGTTTGACAACTTTGAAGTTGAGGTAATATGGAATTAAAAAATAAGAAAATACTGGTCGTTGGTTTTGGGAGAACAGGAGAGGCACTTGTTGAATTCTTAGTCTCTAAGAATGCAAATGTAATGGTTAGCGAAATAAAAAGAAAAGAAGAGATGGGGGAAAGAATTAAAAAATGGATGTCAATGGGTGTTGAATTTGAATTTGGAGAGCATAAAGAGGAGACATTTTTACGCTCAGATTTGATTATCCTAAGTCCTGGAATACCTCCAATACCACAGATTGAGAGGGCTAAAGCAAAGGGAATAAAAGTGATTTCAGAAATAGAATTGGCTTTTTATTATTTAAAAGGAAAAATTATTGGTGTCACTGGTTCTAATGGGAAGTCAACCACTACCACATTAATTTATATGATTTTAAAAGAATCAGGATTGAAGACACATTTAGCTGGTAATATTGGATTTCCGCTCATAAGTTATGTATCTTCATCTTCAGAAGATGAATTTTATATTGTTGAATTGAGTAGTTTCCAATTGAAGTACATAGAAAAATTTCAGCCTTATGTAGCTGTTTTCCTTAACATTGCGCCCGACCATCTCGATTGGCATGTAAATTTTGAAGATTATTATGAGAGTAAAAAAAATATATTTTCATCTCAAACTTCGGAAAATTTTGCAATTTTAAATGCTGATGACCATAAAGTGTGGAGTCTGAGAAAAGATATTAAAGCGCAGGTTTATCCATTCAGCAGGAAAAAGAAGTTTAAAAGAGGTGCATGGTTAGAAAACGAGTATATTTTTATTTCAACTAATGGAACTAAAATGAGATTGAATATCAGAAATATTTTATTAAGGGGGCCACATAATCAAGAAAATATAATGGCAAGTGCTATAGTCTCTTCATTATTGGGAATTTCAGAAAAGCTCGTAAGAAAGGCGATCTATAATTTCAGAGGATTAGAACACAGGCTTGAAAAAGTTACAGATATTAATGGAGTTGAGTTTTACAATGATTCAAAGGCGACAAATGTAGATGCAACTTTAAAATCTCTTCAGAGTTTTGAAAGAAATATTATTTTAATTCTAGGAGGAAGAGATAAACACGGTGATTTTACGAAGCTTAAAAAGGAGATTGAGAAAAGAGTAAAAAAAGTAGTTCTTATTGGTGAAGCGAAGGAAAAGATTAGAAAGGCGGTTGAAGGAGCTGTTAGCCTTCAATATGCAGAATCCCTTGGAGAGGCTGTAAGGATAAGTTTTAACTCAGCTGATAAGGGAGATATTGTTCTTCTTGCACCAGCTTGTGCAAGTTTTGATATGTTCGAAAATTTTGAACATAGGGGAAAGGTTTTTAAAGAAGAGGTTTTTAAATTAAAAAAGCAATTGATTAAAAATGTTTAGAGTTTTTGATTTTGACAAGACATTATTTATAGTTACCCTTATACTGGTTTTGGGAGGAACAATAATGATTTACAGTTCCTCTGCTATTGTAGCAGAGGAAAAATTTGGAAACTCCTTTCATTTTCTAATTAATCATATTATTGGAATAGTAGTAGGTTTTAGTGTTCTTTTTATAGTTATCAAAATAAAATATCCCTTTTATAAGAATCCATTGTTTATATATTCCTTATTTATAATTTCTATTTTCTTCTTAATTTTATCTCTTATAAGCCCGCCCATAAATCAAGCTCACAGGTGGATTAGATTTTTTGGGTTGAGTTTTCAACCATCGGAATTAGCCAAAATTTCTTTAATTTTATTATTCGCATACCAAATTGATAAAAAGAAAGAAAAATTACATGATTTCCTATCACTCTCTTTCCCAATTGTATCATTACTAATTATTTCTCTCTTAGTTATTAGGCAGCCTGATTTAGGAACAACTGCTATTTTAATATTTATAGCAGGATTGATGCTGTTTATAGGAGGAGCGAGAATCCGTCATTTGCTAACCTTGAGCTTGCTTTTTCTCCCTATTCTTATATTTTCAATATTGAAAACAAGCTATCAGTTGAAAAGATTAACTTATTTTTTAAATCCTGAACAGGATCCCTTTGGAAAGGGATTTCAAATAATTCAATCATTAATTGCAGTGGGTTCAGGAGGTGTGTTAGGTAGGGGATTGGGGGAAAGCACTCAGAAATTGTTCTTTTTACCTTACGCTTATACGGATTTTATTTATTCCATTATAGGTGAGGAACTGGGCTTTATTGGTGGTATGGCTGTTCTAATTCTTTTCTTAATTTTTCTCTGGAGAGGACTTGTAATTTCGAAGAAAGCTCCTGATTTATGTTCTCAACTGGTTGTTGCAGGACTTACTTTCCTCATTGTTACGCAAGCTTTAATTAACATCAGTATGACACTGGGACTCTTGCCTCCAAAGGGCATTCCTTTACCTTTTATTGGTTTTGGAAGATCTTCCTTGGTCTGTAATCTATTTACTGTTGGAATTATTCTTAATATTTCTCAAAGAAAAATAATAAAAAGATTTAAAAAATGAAGAAGAAAGTTATTTTTGCAGGTGGAGGAACTGGAGGACACATCTATCCTGCAATAGTGGTTTGTGAGGAAATGAAAAAATTAAACCCGGAAATCGAGATTATTTTTGTTGGAACAGGGAGAGAGACAGAGAGAAAGATTCTAGATTACCATGGATATAAATTGATTACTATTCGAGTCGAAGGTTTAAAAGGAAAAGATCCTTTTAAATTAATAAAATCGCTTCTATTAGTCCCAAAAGCATTAATAGATTCATTTAAAATTATAAAAGAAGAAAAACCTGACCTTATAATAGGACTTGGGGGATACTCATCAGGACCGGTTGTATTGGTTGCTTCTTTAATGGAAAAGACTGCTGTTCTCATGGAACAAAATTTGAGACCAGGTCTGACAAATAGAATATTAAGGTTTTTTGTTAAAAAAGCCTTTCTCTCTTTTGAAGCTTCAAAAAGTTATTTTGGAAAAAAAGGAATATACACAGGAAATCCGGTCAGGAAAGAGTTTTTGGGGTTAAAGGAAAAAGAAAAAAAGAAAAAATTTTCCATTCTTATTTTTGGAGGTAGTCAGGGCTCTCAATTTATCAATAATATAGTTACACAAGCAATTGCATTATTGAAAGAAAAGAAAGATAGACTTATTCTGTTTCATCAAACAGGGGAGAAGGATTTCGAATGGGTCAAAGATTTCTACCAAAAGAACAAAATAACGGCAGAAGTTTCTTCTTATTTTTATGAAATGCATAAATTTTTTGAGAGGGCTGATTTATTAATCTGCAGAGCTGGTGCTTCAACACTTGCAGAAATAGTTGCTTCTAAGAAACCAGCTATTTTAATTCCATTTGCAAGGGCTTCGGATAGACATCAGGAGATAAATGCTCTTGAACTTAAAAGGAAAAATGCTGTTGAAGTTATTCTTGAGGATGATCTTACACCTGAGATATTAGCTGAAAAGATTATGAATTTTATGGATTTCCCAGAAAAATTAGATGAGATGATGAAGAATCTAAAAAACATGAAAATAAACAATCCAGGAAAAAAAATTGCTGAATTATGTTTTGAATTGATGAGAGGTAATTAGGATGAGCGCCAATCAGAGAAGATATGGAAAAATAAAAAATATGCACTTTGTTGGAATTGGGGGAGAAGGGATGTGTGGGATTGCTGAGGTTATGTTAAACCTAGGATACAAAATTTCAGGCTCAGATTTAAGAGATACAGAGATAACGAGGAGACTCGCACGGCTTGGAGCAAAAATCTTTAAAGGACACAAACCAGAGCATGTAAGAGAGGCGGATGTGGTTATAATTTCCTCTGCTATTAAGGAAGACAATATAGAAGTTAAAGAAGCTAAAAGACTTAATATTCCCGTGATACCGAGGGCAGAAATGCTTGCTGAATTAATGAGGATGAAATATGGAATAGCAGTTGCGGGTTCTCATGGAAAAACTACAACAACTTCAATGATAGCTCATGTACTCGAAAAGGCTGAATTTGATCCAACAATAATATTAGGTGGAAGATTAAAAACAATAGGTGCTAATGCAAAGTTGGGTGAAGGAGATTATATTGTTGCAGAAGCAGATGAAAGTGATCGTTCCTTTTTATATCTTTTCCCATATATTGCTGTTATTACAAATGTGGATGAAGAGCATCTTGATCAGTACGGTAATATAGAGGAGATCAAAAGAACTTTTGTAAATTTTGCAAGAAAAGTTCCTTTTTATAGTTCTGTGGTATTGTGTTGGGATGACCCAAATACACGGGATCTTATTCCATTTATAGAAAGAAGAATTATAACTTATGGTTTATCTTCTCAAGCAGATATTCATGCAAAGGATATAAAATTTGAAGAATTTGGATCTGTTTCAACCGTCTATTATAACAACAAGAAAGTCGGAAAATTGAAATTAAATGTGCCCGGCGAGCATAATATATTAAATGCATTAGCTGCTATAGGAGTTGGTCTTGATTTGGAAATTCCGTCCTCAATTATTCTGGAGGCACTTGAGAATTATCCGGGAATCGGGAGAAGATTTGAATTAAAAGCTAAATTAAATGATGTTTTATTAATCGATGATTATGCGCATCATCCAAATGAAATAAAAGCAACCCTTCAGGCAGCAAAACACGAATGCAAAAGAAGAGTAGTTGTTATTTTTCAGCCCCATAGGTACACAAGGGTTTATTATTTGATGGAAGAATTTGCTGACTCTTTTGACCTTGCAGAAGTTCTTATAATTACAGAAATATTTCCCGCTGGAGAAAAGCCAATAGAGGGAATAAATGGATATAAGTTATATGAAGAGATAAAAAAACATGGTCACAGAAATGTTCTTTATGAGAAAGACCTTTATAAGATTCCAGAATTATTAAAAAAAATAATAAACCCCGGTGATTTAATAATTACAATGGGAGCAGGAAATATATACAGGATAATTCCAGAAATAATAGACTTGATGGAGAATCTGAGATGAATAGAAATACTTTAATTTTTGAATCTCGCCCTAATATAAACTGGCGAGAAGAGATGCATTTTTATAGAAGAAGGAGAAATCGTGAAATAAGGAAGGAAAGGGTTAAAAAGACAATATTAATGAGATTACGAAGCTTCTTTATATTATTTCTTTTGATTTCTATGTTATTTTATTTAGCCCGACAAACTTACTTATATCTTATTAATTCGGATTATTTAAATGTGAAAGAAATTCAAATTTTCCTTGATAACAGTAGTATAAAAAAAGAGTTTGAAAAAAAATTGAGTGAATTAAAGGGGAAGAATATTATTTTAATTAGTTTAGATGAATTAAAAAGAAAATTAATGGAAGACAGTAGAATTGAAAATGTGAGTATTAGGAAGATTTTACCTTCCAAGTTATCTGTGGAGATTGAATTGAGAAAGCCATTTGCTGTTTTGGCGGAGAAGGGAAATTATTATTTAATAGATGAAAAAGGAGTAGCATTTCAAAAATTGAGTAAAAATGATAAATTGCTTCCTGTAATTTTCTTTAATAAAGAGACAAAAAAAGAAGAATTATTTGAAATTCTTTCTTTCTTGAAAAAAATCAAAAATAGGTCACAAATCCACTCAATAGAAATTTTCTCATCTAATAAAATTTATCTCAGATTGAATAATGAAAAATTTTATTTAATTTTTGATACCAAAAACCTTTACCAGAATTTTATAAGCTATGTTAAACTCATACCCCGCATAAAAAGAAGCTTTGGAGAATTGGAATATATTGATTTACGATTTAAAGATAGAATATATGTCAAGCCTTTTAGGGAGGAAAACAATGGCAAAAAAAGATAATTATATAGTCGGTTTTGATATAGGTAGTAAAAAAACAAAAGTTATTATAGGAGAAGTAAATGAAGAACAGAAAATAGAAGTTGTTGGAATTGGAGTTTCAGATTCTGGAGGATTAAGGAAAGGAGTGGTAGTGGATTTAGAGGCTACTGTAGAGGGAATAAAAAAGGCGGTTGAGGAAGCTGAATTAATGGCTGGTATTGAGATTGATTCAGCTTATGTAAGTATTTCTGGCGCACATATAAGAAGTTTTAATAGTAGAGGAGTAATTGCAGTCTCAGGAAAGAATAGAGAAATTACACGAGATGATGTTAATAGGGTAATTGAACAGGCAAGAACTGTTTCAATTCCACCCGACAGAGAAATTATTCATGTTCTCCCTCAGGAATTTATTGTGGATGACCAGGATGGAATAAAGGATCCAACAGGAATAAGTGGAATAAAACTTGAGGTAAATGTTCATATTGTTACAAGTTCAATAACTGCTACTCAGAATCTAATTACTTGCGTTCATAGAGCAGGGATTGAAGTGGAAGATGTTGTTCTGAGCCATGTAGCAACTGCTTTATCTGTATTGACTCCTGATGAGAAAGAATTGGGTGTTGGTCTTATAGACATTGGTGGTGGTACTACTGATATAGCAATTTATGAGAGAGGAAGTTTATGGTATACAACGGTTATGCCAATAGGGGGAGATAATTTCACAAACGATCTCGCAATAGGACTGAGAACAGCTATCTCTGAGGCAGAAAAGATAAAGAGAAAATACGGGTGTGTTGTCAGCTCCCTTTCAGAAGAGGAAGAAACAATAGAAGTGAAGAGTGTTGGGGGAAGGAAACCTCGAATACTTCCAAAGAAGATAATAGTAGATATTATTCAACCAAGAGCAGAAGAAATCTTTCGATTAATAAATGAGGATATAAAAAAGATGGGATTTGAGAAATCTCTTAATTCAGGAATAGTTCTTACAGGAGGAGGAGCTCTTTTGGAAGGTTTGGAAGAAATAGCAGAGGAGATTTTTGATCTTCCTGTTAGGAGAGGAAATCCTACTGGTGTTGTGGGATTGGTTGATAGAATTGAAAGCCCAGAGTATGCCACTTCAATAGGGCTTTTATTATATGGATATAAGCAGAAATTTGCACCAGGTGCAAAAAGAGGAGAGAAAAAAGGGTTTCTGAAGAATATATTTGAATGGTTAAAGGAAAATTTTTAGGAGGCGAAAATGACAGAGAAAATTAGAAAAAGAACATTAAAATTTAAATTAGTAGAAGAAAATATAGGAGCAAAAATAAAAGTTATTGGAGTAGGGGGAGGTGGAGGGAATGCCATTAATCGCATGATTGAAGAGAAAATTGAAGGAGTGGAATTTGCTGTTGTAAATACAGATTTACAGGCTCTAAATCAAAATAAGGCAAAAATTAAAGTTCAGATCGGTGCAAAGTTGACAAATGGTCTTGGTTCAGGAGGAGATCCAGAGGTAGGGAGACAAGCAGCTCTTGAGGATACAGAAAAACTGATAGAGCTAATAGATGGTGCTGATATGATTTTTCTTACAGCTGGGCTTGGTGGAGGCACAGGGACAGGTGCAACTCCGGTTATTGCAAATCTGGCTTCTGAGAAGAAGATATTAACAGTTGCAATTGTCACAAAGCCATTTAATTTTGAAGGAAGAGTAAGAGCAATGCAGGCTATTCAGGGTTTAAAAGAGTTAAAAGAAACAGCAGACACAGTGATTGCAATACCAAATGAGAGACTCCTTGAAACAGTTAATGCAAATACCACTTTGGAAGAAGCTTTTAAGCTTGCAGATGATGTTCTTCGTCAGGCTGTTCAGGGAATAGCTGATTTGATAACACGACCTGGATTGATTAACTTGGATTTTGCTGATGTTAAGGCAATAATGAGTTATAAAGGAATGTCATTTATGGGAACCGGGGTCGGCACAGGAGAAAACAGAGCATTAGAGGCAGCAGAGAAAGCAATTTCAAGCCCCCTCTTAGTGGATATTTCAATTGAAGGAGCTAAAGGGGTTTTAATAAATATCTCAGGAGGTAATGACCTGTCTCTTCTCGAGGTTCATAAAGCTGCAGAATTGATTCATAGTTATGCTCATCCTGATGCCAATATAATTGTTGGTGCATTAATTGATGAAAGTCTAAAAGGGAAAATCAAAATTACAGTTATAGCAACAGGTTTTGAAAATTATAGGCTCGAGGAGGATTATCAAACTCCATATTTTAGGACTCCTACTCCATTTCCTGTTAAAAACAAAACCCCTATTCTTGAGTCGAAACCTCCTATTTCAAATGCATTATGGGGCATGGAAACACCGGATAGAGAGTGGAAAAAATATGAGACTCCACCTTTTCTGAGGAATAAGCACGCCTCTCTAAGAAAAACAGCCAATTCTGATAGAGAAGACTGAAAATTAATAAAGTCGAGCTTTTAATTGATAGTTGAAATTAATTTCATATTCAAAAATTAGCCCGTCCAATATTCGGCTGTAATTTATACGGAAAAACGCATAATCCTCTTCTTTTCTGATAATTGATATTTCTTTTCTTTTTATTGGAATATTAATCTGATTTGCTCTTGTGACTATTCTGTTTATAAGATCTGAATCGCTTCCAAAATAAATGATGGTTTCTTTTTTTATAACTCCCCTCAGATGATAATCATCTATGTAGATCTTAGCCACTCTTATGCCAACAAAAATTAAATAGCCAATCAAGGCTAAAATAAATAACCAGCCAATTTTAGTTCCTGTCCCCATTTTTACTCCTTTACCAGTATTTATCCATTATTCTATATTGGATTGCCTCTGATAAATGGGAAGCTTTAATACTCTCCACACCCTCTAAATCAGCGATTGTTCTAGCAACCTTTAATATTCTATCATAAGCTCTTGCACTAAATCCAAATTTTGTAATTGCTATTTCCATTAATTTTTTACAATTTTCATCAATCTTGCAAAATTTTTTTATTTCTTTTGTTGTCATTTGAGAATTAGAAAATATCTTCTTGCCCTGAAATCTATGTAATTGAATGTTTCTTGCCTTTATTACTCGCTTTCTAATTTCATTTGAGCTTTCTTCTTCTCTCTCTGAAATAATTTCCTTAAATTTCACTGCAGGGACTTCAATTTGAATATCTATTCTATCGAGAAGGGGGGAGGAAATCTTAGAATAATATTTTCTTCTTTGAGCAGGTGTACAATCAAAGTCGTCCTTAGTTAACCCCCTGTAAATATCCTCACATGGATTCATAGCTGCAATTAACATGAATCTTGAAGGAAAAGTAACACTCACAGAAGCCCTTGAAATAGTTACCATTCCATCTTCAAGTGGCTGTCTTAAAACTTCGAGCACATGTCTCTGGAATTCGGGTAATTCATCAAGAAAGAGGACTCCGTTATGGGCTAAGCTCACTTCTCCTGGCTTTGGTATGTGCCCTCCTCCTATAAGTCCAGCATCTGAGATAGTGTGATGAGGAGCTCTAAAAGGTCTCTCAGTAACCGCACCCTTTCCGTGTAATAAACCTGCAACACTATGAATTTTTGTTACCTCTATTATTTCATCAAAGGTCATTGGGGGAAGAATAGTTGCAATTCTTCTGGCAAGCATTGTTTTTCCAGCGCCTGGAGGGCCTATCATCAAGACATTATGAGCTCCAGCAGCTGCAACCTCAAGAGCTCTTTTGACATGATTTTGCCCTTTAACATCCCGAAAATCTATGGAATATGAAGGAGAGGGAATTATCTCTTCTTTTTTATATTTTGCGGGTGAAAAATTTTCAGGAGACCTTAGAAACTCGATAGTCTGCACAATATTCTCCATCCCATAAACTTTTATTTTTTCCACAAGAACAGCTTCTTTTTCATTCTCTTTTGGCACTACAATACCTTCCAGTTTTTTCTCTTTTGCCAGAACAGCAGAAGGAAGAACTCCTCTTACAGGTTTTAATCTTCCGTCCAGAGTGAGTTCTCCGAGAAATAAGAATTTATTCATGTTTTCAGATGGGAATAAATCTGAACATGCTAAAATACCAAGAGCAATAGGTAAATCAAATGAAGGACCTTCCTTTTTTCTGTCTGCAGGAGAAAGATTTACAGTTATTTTCTTTGGAGGGAAATGATATCCACAATTTTTTAACGCTGCTCTTACCCTCTCTTTACTTTCCTTTACTGCAGCATCAGGCAGTCCCACAGTAATAAAAGAGGGCATTCCATGTGACACATCAACCTCAACTTCAACTAAATACGCATCAACACCCATTAGGGAAGATGAATAAATTTTTGAAAGCATTTTACTTTTTCTTTGATATATATTCTTTTGTTAATTTTTCAATTTCTTTTTCAAAATCCTTATCTGATTTTAATTTTATTTTTTTTATTGGAACGAATTCTTCCATCTGCTTCTTTTGTGAAAATATGACAGTTTCTCTTTCACGCGGTTCCTGAGATTCTATATGCTCTTTTGAGATTTTTTTTACCCATTGCGGAATGACAAGTCTGCTTATTTCCTTTAGTGTCTCAAGGACTCCCCAGCCTTCAAGAGCTGAAGCTTCTATATAGGGAGCATTTAAAGTATTTAATACCCTATTAAAGGTTTCAACAGGAATGAGGTTTTTTAAGTCCCTCTTATTATATTGAAAAACAATTGGGATTTTAAATAAATCGATATTATGTTCCATCAGATCCTCTTTTAATTTATTAAAACTCTCTATATTTGCATCAAGAAGGGGAAGCTGAGAATCTGCGACAAAAACTATCCCATCAACTCCTTTAAGAATTATTTTTCTTGCCTCCTCATGAAACACTTGTCCTGGAATTGTTAAAAGTTGAAGGTGAGTATTGAAAATATTTATTTTTCCAACTTTAACAGGGAGTAAATCAAAGAAAAAAGTCCTTTGAACATCGGTTTCAAGAAGAATAAGTTCGCCCC
This sequence comes from Candidatus Aminicenantes bacterium JdFR-78, assembly GCA_002010665.1. Classification (GTDB taxonomy): domain Bacteria; phylum Acidobacteriota; class Aminicenantia; order JdFR-78; family JdFR-78; genus JdFR-78. Next base: position 7,745 of record MTON01000031.1, on the reverse strand, counting down.
TCGAAGATTCATCGAGTTTTCTATAAATATACTTTAAATTAGTAGTTTTTCCACTTAATCCAGGACCATAATAAACAATTTTAATAGCCAGAAATTTTGTAAGTGGATTGAAAAATGCCATTCTACTTCAATGAAATACCATATTTATAGATACGGAGTCAACCATATAATTCTTATTTTTATGTATTATTTACACTAAAAATTAGCTGTGGTATAATTGCCATAAATGAAAAGACTTAATCTGATTATATTGTTTATTTTTATTATTATTAATTTATTGAGTGCAATTGAAATATCTAAAATAGACATTAAGCCTTATATTAGAAATCAGCTTCTTGTCTCTTTTTATTTGGAAGATGAGTTTCCAACTGAATTAATTCAGTCAATTCAGAGTGGAGTCGAAACTATACTAACCTTTAGAATTAAAATTGTAAAAAAAAGGAGATTTTGGTTCGACAAAAAAATAGTTGATAAATTACTCACAGCAAAAATAAATTATGACCCTGTTACAAAACAATATAAGTTAGTAAAAATGATAGATGAGAGTGTTCTCTCTGCAATAGAAACAGATAGTGATGAGGAAATGGAGAAGTGGTTAAGAGAATTTGTAAATATTAATTTATGCTCTCTCGATAAATTTATTTCTGGTTCAAAATATTCCATTCAAATTGTCGGTGAAATTTTTCCGAAATACTATTTTAAAATTATACCTCGAAATCATAAAATTACTTTTAAAAAGGAATTTAAAATTTAGAAATGTCGAGGGATAAAAGAAAAAAAACGAACAGGATAATTATCTCTATAATTATACTATTAATTATTGTTTTTTTAGGAATAGAATTTGCAATCACTAAATCTCAGGAATTCAGTCCTCAATATATTTCGAGGGTTCTTCTCTGGATTCTATGGAATATTGTATTTCTTTTATTTCTCATTTTATTGTTTGTGCTTGGAAGGAATTTAACAAAACTTTATTTGGAAAGAAAGAGGAAGGTTATTGGTTCTCATTTTAAAACTAAATTAGTTTTCTTTTTCATTGGTTTGTCTTTAATCCCGACATTACTGCTATTCTTCTTTGCAAGTGATTTAATAAATAGGAGCATTGAACACTGGTTTAGGAGTCCAGTTGATCAGATATTAAAAGATACTCAGCAGGTTGCAGAGGGATTTTATTCTGACAAAGAAGCTATAACATATCATTATGCCAAGCAACTTGGAATAGAAATTCGCGAAAAGGATTTTCTTTTACCAGGAAATACTCAGGCTCTTCTTGATTTTTTAAAAGAGAAAATAAGAGAGTATCGTTTGGACTTAATAAGTGTCTACATTGGTGAAAAGGAATTGGTCACCTTTTTGAATCCGAATCTACCGCTTCAGGATTATCAGGACTTAAAGGAGAATATTATAAAAAGAGCTCTTCTTGGAGAAAATTTCAAGAGAATAGAACCTATGGGAAAGGGCGAACTAATAAGAAGAGGAATTTCTTTTAATCATCCCCAAGTTGGTAGAGTTCTAATAGTTACGGGTAAATTTTTGCCTCAGAATTATTATCAGAGCATAAATAGAATTTCCTCTTATATTCAAAAATATAAGTCTCTGAAGATATTAAAAGATCCTATAAAGACTTCCTATCTTTTAATTTTCCTGTTTGTAACTTTATTAATTATTTTTGCAGCAAGCTGGATTGGCTTTCATCTTGCCAAAAGCATTACAAACCCTATTGAGAAATTAGCTCAGGCTACGAGAGAAGTTTCAAAGGGGAACCTTGATGTGAGGGTGGAAGATCCTGCTTCGGATGAAATTGGAATTCTTATTGAGTCTTTCAATCAGATGGTTTCGGATTTAAAGGAGAGTAATAAAAAAATCGAACAAAAGACCGAAGAGATAGAAAGAAGGAAAAAATATTTTGAGACCGTTCTTGATAATATTTCTACAGGAGTTATTACCGTAGATGCTAATGGATTCATTACTACCATTAATCCAGCAGCTATAAATCTTCTTCAGTTGAATTCTCAAAATCCAATAGGAGAGAATTACAAAATTTTTCTTAGTAACCCAACTTATTCAGAAATTGTCAATATTCTTGATAAAGCAATAGAAGGAAAATATAAGATAACTGAAAAGGAAATACACCTAAAATTTGAAAATAAAACCGTAACTCTGGCTTTGACAATTACACCTTTTCAGGATATGAATAATAATTTTATGGGATTGATAGTTGCCCTTGATAATGTAACACAAATAATTACTGCTCAGAAAATAGCAGCCTGGAAAGAAGTAGCTCAGAGAGTTGCTCATGAGATTAAAAATCCTCTCACTCCAATTCAACTATCAGCAGAAAGAATAATAAAAAGTCTTGGAAAGGAAGAGAATAAAAAGATTATTGAAGAAGGCGCTAAAACTATTATTCAGGAAACCAGAACTATTAAAAATCTTGTGGATGAATTCAGTAATTTTGCACGCTTACCAGTTATCTCATTATCATATACAGATTTACACCAGATAATTGAACAGACTGTTTCCCTTTTCAGAGGGATTTATAAGGAAATTGAGTTTGAAGTTCTCTATTCAAGCGAGGTGCCATCAAAAGTTTATGTTGATCCTGAACAGATAAAAAGAGTCTTTGTGAATATAATCTCAAATGCTGTTGAGGCTATGGACAAGAAAGGAAAAGTGACTATTGTGACTTCATATAATCCTGAGATAAAAACTATTCGGATTGAGATTAGTGATACTGGACCTGGTATTCCTGATAGCGATAAAGCAAAACTTTTTATACCATATTTTTCAACAAAAAAGAAAGGCAGGGGGCTTGGTTTATCAATAGTGCATCAAATAATCACAGAGCATAATGGAACTATAAAAGTTGAAGATAACATCCCACATGGTGCAAAATTTATAATTCAGATACCATCATGAGTAAAGAGAAAATATTAATAGTAGATGACGAGGTAGGAATAAGATCATCTCTGTCTGGGGTTTTAGAAGACGAAGGATACATGGTGAAGGCGGTGGAGAGCGGAGAGGAGGGCTTAGATCTGTTGAAAAAAGAAAATTTCGACCTCGTTCTTCTTGATGTGTGGCTTCCTGGACAGGATGGAATTGAAATTCTTAAAAAAATAAAAGAGATTAATGAAAACATTGTTGTAATAATGATTTCTGGACATGGCACAATTGAAACAGCGGTCCAGGCAACTAAATTAGGGGCATATGATTTCTTAGAAAAACCCCTTTCCCTCGAAAAGGTTAATCTAACCGTAAAAAATGCCTTAAAACATAAAAAATTAGAGGAAGAAAATATCCAATTAAAAGAAAAACTAAAATCAAGATATGTTCTTATTGGGGAGAGTGAAGCTATCAAGCGGTTAAGAGAACAAATAAAAATTGCTGCTCCAACCAATGGGAGGGTTCTAATTTATGGAGAAAATGGGACAGGAAAGGAATTGGTTGCAAGATTAATCCATGAATACAGTCATAGGAGAGACAAGAGGTTTGTTGAGATTAACTGTGCAGCTATTCCTGATGATCTTATGGAGAGTGAGTTATTTGGATATGTAAGAGGTGCCTTTACCAATGCTTTTAAGGATAAAAAGGGAAAATTATTTTTAGCAGATGGAGGAACATTATTTCTTGATGAAATAGGGGATATGAGCTTAAAAACTCAAGCTAAGTTATTGAGGGTAATTGAAGAGCAAAAATTTGAACCCCTTGGAAGCACAGAATCAATATCCATAGATACCCGAATTATTGCAGCAACTAATAAGGATTTAAGAAAAGAAATTGAGAGAGGGCGGTTCAGAGAGGACTTGTTTTTTAGAATAAATGTTATTCCGATTTATATCCCTCCTTTAAGAGAAAGAAAGGAGGATATTCCTCTTCTTGTTAACTATTATCTTGAATACTTTTCTACAGAGTATGGCAAAAAGCCAAAAAAAATAACTGACTCAGCTATGGAGCTTTTAATGAGATACCACTGGCCTGGAAATGTAAGAGAACTAAAGAATTTGATTGAAAGATTAGTGATAATGATTCAGAAGGATGAGATAGACTTTTCCGATTTATCTTTAATAATGGTTCCCTTTCCTTCTCAGGATACCTTTATGACAAAAAAATTTAATAGTTTTCAAGAGGCTCGGGAGGCTTTTGAAAAAGAGTTTATCAGAAGAAAATTAATAGAGAATAACTGGAATATAACAAAAACCTCTGAAGAATTGAAGATAGAAAGAAGCAATTTGTATAAAAAGATAAGAGCATATGGAATAGAAATAAAAAGGAATAAAGCTTAAATTAAGGGGTGTAAAATGTCATTTAAAGAATGTGCGGTATTTGTTGATATTGATACTCAATTTGATTTTATGAATCCTGAGGGAAGTCTTTATATTAAAAATGCAGAGAAAATTGTCCCAAATATCAGAAGATTGATAGATTTTGCTTTAAAAAATAAAATACCCGTGATAGCCTCTGTTGATGCCCATATGGAAAATGACCCTGAATTTGAGAAGTTTCCTCCGCACTGTATTAAAGGTAAGCCAGGATATGAAAAGATACCTGAAACTAGGGTTCAGGATTACGAAATTATTGAGAACAAACCTATGGAGATAGAAGTTTCACCAGGAAAAGAAATAATAATAGAAAAGCAGGCATTCAGTTTATTTGAAAATATAAATACGGAAAATATACTTAAAAAAATCGGGAGGACTATTGCAGTAATTTTTGGTGTAGCGACCGAATATTGCGTGCGTGCTTCAGCTTTGGGATTTCTTGAGAGAGGCTATAAAGTATTTATAGTTACTGATGCTATAAAAGAAATTTCAAAGGAAGAAGGAGAAAAGGCTCTTGAGGAATTAAAGAATAAAGGCGCAAAGCTAATTACAACTGACCAAATTTTAAAAGGTAAGACATAGAAATTTTTAGTTGTGTATGAAGGAGAGAAACAAGAATGGAAGAGAGAAGCCAGGAGATTAAAGACAAATTAGAGGAAATTCTATATCCAAAAAAAACTCCAGAATTTAAAATTACACTAATTTTTAGAACCCATTTTTCCGAGAAATACAAAAAGGCAGTTGAGCTTGCTAAAAAGAGCCCAACTTACAGGGAGGAGGAATGTGCTGAAGGGCTGAAACACTATGTTACTTTTACTCCAGAAGAAGTAGAAGAGTTGTTCCAGTTATTTAATTTAGTTCATGATTTTGAAGACCTTGAGATACTAATCAATCATAAAAAACTTCCATATGCACATCAATTATGGATTCCTCTGATGTGGTTTTACAGGATTTAGCTTTAATATGCAACTAATTTTTTGAATTCCCTGTATCTTTTTTTAATATCTTTATAGGTAAGAGTAAGTAATTTATTTACTCCGAAATCCTCAACAACAAAAGAAGCCAGAACACTTCCGTAAATAAGCGCCTTGCATATAGTGGATAGATTAGCTTTACCTTTTTTATCAAGAAAGCCCATGAAACCACCAGCAAATGTATCACCTGCGCCTGTTGGATCAATAACATCTTCTACTGGGTGAGCTGGAAAGGCAAAAATACGCTCCTTGCTGAATACTAAAGCGCCGTGGGTTCCCTTTTTTAAGATTATTAATGATGGACCTAATTTTATTAACTCTTTTCCAGCTTTAATAATATTAGCTCTCTGTGTTAGCATTTTTGCCTCATCTTCGTTTACGAAAAAAACATCAATTCTTTTTATTACATTGAGTAAAGACTCCAATTTATGTTCAATCCACCAATCCATAGAATCAAGAGCAATCAATTTTGGTTTTTTAATCTGATTTAAGACATTTGCCTGGAGGTCAGGATCAATATTAGCAAGGAAAACAAAATCTGAATATTGATATTTCTCTGGTAAGACTGGTTGAAAAGTAGAAAAGACATTCAGTTCAACTTTGATGGTCTCTCGATAATCAGGATTTTCATCATACCTTCCTTCCCAGAAAAAAGTTTTTCCAGGAGAAATTTTGAGACCCTCTAAATCTATATCTCTTTCCTTTAAGAGATTGTAATATTCATTCGGAAAATCTTCTCCAACCACACCCACAATTCTTGGTCTTGTAAAAAAACTGGATGCAAGAGCAAAATAAACACAGGACCCTCCGAGTATTCTTTCTCTTGAGTCTTGAGGGGTATGAATTGTATCAAGAGCTATTGATCCAACTACAAGAAGACTCATTTTAAATATTTCTCCACAATCAGTTTCAATCTTTCCCTTGCTTCAGAAGGAATAAGTTGAGGAGCTGTTACTATTGCATTTTCTAATGCTTTACTGCATTCACATTTTTCTCCCCTTGATAATGGAATAAGAGGGAGAGCTTTTTTAATTATATTTTTAGCTTTATCAATACTTTTCTCAAGATTTTCAAGAATTATTTCTACTGACACTGGTTCCTCTGTTAAATGCCAGGCATCATAATCACTCACCACATTCATAGTAACATAGCATATTTCTGCTTCCCGCGCTAATTTTGCCTCTGTTGCACTTGTCATTCCTATTACATCTCCACCCAGCTTACGGTATATCAGGGATTCTCCTCTTGTTGAAAAGGCTGGACCTTCAATGCATACATACATTCCTCCTTTGTGAACCCTGTAGCCCAATTCTTTTCCAGCATTGAATAGAATATCCATAAGTTCAGGACAAACCGGTTCAGCAAAACTTATATGAGCAACAATCCCGTCTCCAAAAAAAGTATTTATTCGCCTTGTTCTATCAAAAAATTGGTTTGGGAAAGCAATGTCCTGAGGTTTTATTTCTTCCTTTAAAGAGCCTACCGCACTTACAGAAATTATTCTCTGGACACCGAGCATTTTAAATCCATATATATTTGCCCGATAATTTATCTCCGAGGGCATTAGTCTGTGCCCTTTTCCATGACGGGCTAAAAAAGCCACCTTTCTATTATTTAATTTTCCGATAATGTAAGAATCTGAAGGTCTTCCGAAAGGAGTATGAAGCTCTATTTCTTTAATTTTTTCAAGCCCTTCTATCTCATATAATCCTGTTCCGCCTAAAATTCCAATTTCACATGTATTTTCTGATTTCATTCCTTCCTCCACTTTTTAAAATAAGACTATATCTATATAATTTAATCTAAATAAAGTCAAGAAATTTAAAATTCCATGGGCCGAAAAGTGTGAATTTATTATACCCCTGAGGTGTAAATAATCTTCCTTAATTTTGTTCTGCTGTTTCTTGCTCATTTTTCCACTTTTTTAATTTTTCTTAACAGAGAGTTTTAACTGATTGTATTATTTTAAAGGAGCCAGGGGACAGGGTTTAGAAGAAACCTGTCCTTGGGGGGGAGGCAAAAATTAAAAATATTTAAGGAGTATTTTAAATTGAAATAGCTGATAGAGAGGAAAACAAAGGGGGAGGAGATGTTAGTGGGGAGAAGTAAAGTTATAAGAAAGATAAGAAAATTTATTAACATTGCCTCAAGAAGTAAAAATTGTGCTTTGATAAGTGGAGAGACAGGAGTTGGTAAGGAACTTGTTGCAAGAGAAATACACAAGCAAAGCATAAGAGGAAATGGACCTTTTGTAGTAGTTGATTCCCCCTCAATTCCTGAAAATCTCTTTGAATCAGAGTTATTTGGACATAAGAAAGGTTCATTCACAGATGCAAAACAAGATAAAGAGGGATTAATAGAAGAAGCAAATGACGGAACAATCTTTTTTGATGAAATTGGAGATTTACCTCTTTTCCTTCAAACAAAACTCCTCAGAGTAATCGAAAAT
>MTON01000025.1 GCA_002010665.1 Candidatus Aminicenantes bacterium JdFR-78 | reverse complement strand
ATCCTGTGGTGTTGATGGAAGATGTAATGAGAAAAGTCGGTATTATTACAGAGATTCTTAGAGTTAATCAAGGTGGTAAATATGTCTTTACCAAGTGCCATTTTTCAATTCAACAAAAATCTTTTTAATCTCTCAATCTCAATCAGTCTCAATAAGTCTCATTTTTCATTAAAAAATCCAATAAAATTCTCCGAGGAAAGAACAGTGTCTGGCCCCCTTATTACTTATTCAATTTAGTTATTTCAAACGCCAGCAATTTTTCGAAAATGAAATCCATAAATTGCAAATGTAATTGCTAAGGGAAAAAAGCGAGGTCGCCTTAGCAATGTCCAGAAAATAAGCTTCCAGTAATGTAATCTTTCCTTTTCTCTTATTCCTAAAAGCCAAACGGATTTCAAAAAAGCTTTTATATGATGAAATTTAAAATTAGCTTTTCTCTTTCTTGGCTTATATTGTTTCAATAGAGTTATTACTCGATAATAGAAATATCTGGGAGAATAGATTGTGTGAAGAATTTTCTTATAACCTTCAATAAGAGTCTCATAATCCATTTTAGGGACAAAATTAAGAGAAAAATCTGTATTATCACCTGATATTTCAGTTAATAATCTATTTTCTTTTTTAAGCCTTTGATAAAGTCTTGTTCCCTTTGGAGCATTTAATAGTCCAACCATAGCAGTTACAATCCCGCTTTTCTGAATGAAATTTATCTGTCTTTCGAATATTGAAGGAGGGTCATTGTCAAATCCAACTATAAATCCACCTTGAACTTCCAATCCCTGATTTTGAATCTTTTTTACACAATATAATAAGTCTCGGCTTTTATTCTGAAATTTATTGCATTCTGTTAAACTCTCTTCATTAGGGGTCTCAATACCTATGAAAACTTTATCAAATCCTGCTTCAACCATTAAATGCATTAATTCATCGTCATCAGAAATATTAATTGATGCCTCTGTAAAGAATGAAAAAGGAAATTTATATCGCTTCATCCACTCGATTATTGAAGGCAAAATTTCTTTTTTTAGTTTCTTTCTATTGCCAATAAAATTATCATCAACAAAAAATACTCCCCCTCTCCACCCATGTTTATATATTGCATTAAGTTCAGCTATTACTTGATCCTTATCTTTTGTCCTTGGTGCACGGCCATTTAAAACTGGGATATCACAGAATTCACAATTATAGGGACAACCTCTGGAATATTGTATGCTCATAGAAGCATATTTTTTCATGTCAATGAGTGTCCAGTCAGGAAGGGGAGTTTTTCTTATATCTGGCCATTCATTCGAAATATAAATATGACGGGCACTGCCTTTTTCAAGGTCATTTAAAAAGGGGAAAAGAGTATTTTCTGCTTCATTAAGGACAAGATAATCAATATCATGAAATTCCTCATAATCCATGGTAAAAAGCGGTCCTCCTGCAACAATTTTTGCTCCGCATTTTTTACATTTTTTTATAATCTCTTTCACTGAATTTTTCTGAATAGCCATGGCACTGATAAATACATAATCAGCCCAATCTATATCTTTTTCTGTTAAAGGGGAAATATTCATATCAATAAGTCTTTTCTCCCATTCTTTTGGGAGCATTGATGCTACTGTCAGCAAGCCGAGGGGAGGAAAAGAAGCTTTTTTAGAAATAAACTTCAGAGCATATTTAAAACTCCAGAATGTCTCAGGATATTTTGGATAAATTAAAAGTATTTTCATAATTCACTTCCTTCTTCATAACTTCCAAGGAATGATTTATTTTCTTAGAAGATATGAATCATTTATTTGTGTCAATAATACTATTATTTTGTATTAAAGTCAAATTATTTTAATCTCTCGCTCTCTCCCAATCTCAATCAATCTCAACAAGTCTCTTTTTTTTCCAAAAAACCCAATAAAATTTTCGGAAAAGACGACATATGTATATGGAGGAGAAAATTTTGCTGGTAAAAATATCAGCTATCTATAAGAAAGACAAAAGGGTTAAAGTTCAGATCAATCTATCAATTAGGGAAAAAGAGATAGAGAGAGAATTTTTTCAAAATAGTTAACATAAATTAACTAAATTATAAAAGAGGTAAAAATGAGGAAAACATTAATTTTATTATTGGTTATCTGGATTTTAACTTTTTTAGCTTGTATTATTCCAACTTCAAACGTGGTCATTTCTCCAACTGCTAATTTAGCAGCTATTAAAAAAATTGCTGTTTGGAAATTCCGGGATGGTGGAAGAATCCAAAACTCTGGAGATATAGCAACCACTGCAATAGAGAGCGCCTTAATTGAAAGAGGATATAGGATAGTTCCTTATAGCCAAATTAGAGAGGTTCTTTCCGTCGAAATTGGATTTAGAGAGGGAATGGCCCTCGACTCTGGAATGTTGACTCCTCGCGTTCTCTCTCGAATTAAACAGGAAACAGGAGTAGATGCGATTATTATTGGCTCAGTAACTAATGCTTTTTGTGACTTTGCAATGCTTCCTCCTTGTTTCATAGAAGTTTCATTCAAAATGGTTAGTACACAATCAGGAGAAATAATCGTATCAGCGAATGCAAGTGATGATGGATATTCCATACAAAAAGCAGCCCAACAAATGGCTCAAAAAGTGGTTGCTAAATTTCGATGATCGAGTTTGAGTAAAATACTGATTGAATATTAAAAATCTAAAAACATAGCAAAGAATGAAATCCATATAAGAGTAAAAGTTGAAAGAAAAAAATACCTGAGATAGTAATAGAATTTATTATAAATCCATCTTATTAGACTATATATGGGCACCCTGACTCTGAAGTTAAATACATTTTTTGTAAAGGGAATATATCAGAAAAACTGAAAATATTAAATATATTTTGAAAGGAGGAGCAAATGAATGAAAAAACTTTGAATGTATTTAAAATCGTATTTTCAATTATTCTTTTTATAATAGGGTGTGTTAGTGCATATTCGACTTTTAAGATGAAAAATCTGGTTCATTATGGAGAAGTGAAGACAGACTTTCGAAGCGAGATAACTGCTTGGGGTGACCATCCAATACAAATCGCTGGTGCAGGTGGGGGNGGGGGAGTTGACTCTTCAAATGATGGAGTTGCAATTGGTTTAGGAATTTTCTCTGGCTTATCTATTCTTAGCTCAGCATACTTGGTGGCACAATTACAATCAAAAGAAAATAAATAGAATCCTAATTAAAATTCTTGGTCGTAAGGAAATTTTATTAAAAAAGAATTATCAACAAGAATCTGTGTAACAAAATGTAATATTGTAAGATCCAACTACCAAGTCCCTGCAAATGTAAATTAATATCAAGAAAACTTATTCAATTACTTATCAGAAACTTTCCAATTGTAAAATCAGTTTCAGTTTACAAATTATCAAAAAACACACCCAATTGAAATTTAACTAAAAATTAAAATTATTTTATTTGGTGAGAATGCGGGGCCTGCCGTATAAAACTTACCGAAAGGTTAATCCGGGCACTCGGACTCTTTCGGTAGTTTCAGGACAGTTATTGAGAGACCCTCATGCAGTGCCTCATGAGGGGTTATTCTCTCACTACCCTTACTATTTTTATACAGCCACAACCCCGCATTTTTAATATAAGATTTTGTAAAAAATTGTCAAGAGTTTTACAAGATAAAAAAACCCAATAAAATTTTTAAAAATGGCGACTTATATATATGGAGGAGAAAAATTAAGGAGGATAAAATGCCAGAGAAATTAATTTGTCCTTTATTATTGGTTGGAGCATTTGCTTCTAATGGAAGTGCAGGAATTACATCTGAAAATTTTATAAAAACGATAAAAACTTCAGGAATAGTACAATGTTTAGAGAAAGAATGTGCCTGGTATATAAAACTTGAAGAACCAAAATTTGAAGGATGCATCATGGGAAGTCTATCAGATCTAAAGAGTTTAATTTCATCTTTAACTAAAATTGAGTGTAGTTTAAATGCTCTTAGACCCTCTACTTAGAGCCTTGGCATAAAAATTAATGAAAATTTTCTTTAAAGATGTGAGAAATCTTCCACACAGAGAAACCAAAAAAATATTTATGGCAAAATAAATTTGTTTCTCATCGAAAATTTGTTTTTTAATAACTACAAAGAGAAAAAAGAATTTAATTTTTACAATCAGTAATATTTTATATGAAAAGGTCGACCTTTCAGTAGATTTGGTATTTCTGATTCTTTTGCTATCGGAATAGTTTTATTTTTCGTATGTAATTTTTTTTCACCCGTTTTTTTCTCTTTTATAATGTTTTTCTTTGAAGATTTGATTTTTTTCATTTACGTTTCTCCTTCCCTAATAATTACATAATATAAAAAAGTCTAAAAAAAGCTAAACTTTTAATACCCTGAAATTTTTCTGTTTTTACACCTCCTTTTTCTAAAATATCTTTAGCTTCCCTCATTGGATATGGATCAGCATAAATAACTTTTTTAATTCCTGCAGCTACTATTTTATTGGCACAAAGGTTGCATGGATAAGTAGTCGTATATAAAACCAAATTATGAAAATTTTTACCACCTGTTTTTATTAAATTTAATATGGCATTCTCTTCTGCATGTAACGCTCTACACATATCAAGAAGTTTCCCGTCTGTCTGTAGGTACTCTTTAAACACTTCAGTATCACAATCTGGACAGAAATATTCGATTTCTAATTCTCTTTTGCATTGTGGACAAACTCTTAAATAATTAGCGGTTTCATATCCACACTTACATTTTATAAGAGGAAGTTCAACTTTTTTCCCACATGTAGGACAATAATTAATCTTTTTTGCATGTTCTTCCAATAAGTAATCTCTATAACATTTTCCATATTCTGTAAAAATGCACGGAACTGCCCCAAAAGGAACTTCATTATAACCTGAGGACACTACATGCACAGATTCACAAATAGATTTATCAAAAAAACTCTCTTGCGGGATTACATCAATAGATGCAATAATAGCGCCTACTTTTCTTTTTAGACAAGATGACCGTCGGCTTTCTACATAAGCCATTGTCATTAACGTTTCATCTATAGATGGTATATGTTGAGGAGTAGGTTTTCCTTCTTTTTTGAGTTCAATTAATAAAATAAATCTATTGTATATATCATTAATAAACTGATTTTTATCTTTTACAGCGTCTTTATGTATATCCTTATCATTGATAATAATGATATCTGCTAAATAATTACACTTTTTTACCTGTTGTCCATAAGGTATATCTTCAGCTTGGTCACGTTCATCAGCCTTATAAAATTCTTCTTTATTTTTAAATTTCCCAATTTTAATTGTTCTATCACATCTAATTGATTGGTCAGCCTGAATTGAAAACAAATAAAAATAAGGGAATTGTTTTAATGTATGCACTTCCCCATCATTTCTAATACTGTCAACAATAATTCCTCTATAATTTCCTTCAACTTTAATGTTTTCTAATAATCTTTTAATTAAATAACTATTTCCATACTCAGCTCTTAATTCATTTCCTAAGTCTTGGAGTTGCTCTACAGTAGGATTTCTAAGATTTCTTTGTTCAAGCAATTTCTCTTAATATATCAGAAAGAGAAAAATATTTATATGGATAAAGAGATGAAATCCCTTTGGCAATATAAGTGCAACCACTTCCAATTGAACCTGTAAAACCCAAAATAATTGTATCAGCAGATAACTCCGCAGGTTGCTTAGACATTTTTTATAGTTTATATATTATAACTACTATTAATATGTCAAGGAAAAATTTCTCATCGAAACCTTGTATTTTTCTCATTTAAATCTTGTAGCTACATTGGGCTTTGATATTTGGATTTAAAAATTTTTTAAATTTTTTGATTTTTCCTCTTGACATACAGTATATTGTGCATTATATTTAATAAGCCTCAACATATAGGGGTAAAGGAGGAGGAAATATGGGTAAAGATAAGAATGAAGGTTTCCCAGAAAATGCCATAAGGATTTTAAAAGCTCGATATTTCATGAAAACTGAGAAAGGAGAGCTCATTGATAAAAAACCTTCGGACCTGTTCTCCAGGGTAGCGAAATATATTGCTTCTGCTGAAAAAACTAAAAAGGAGCAGGAATACTGGGAGAGAAAATTTTTTGAAATCATGATGAATCGGGATTTCATGCCAAACAGTCCAACCCTCACTGGTGCAGGAAGAGGCATGTGTCTGAGTGCTTGCTTTGTTCTTCCAATTGAAGACTCAATGGAATCTATCTTCGAAACAGTTAAAAATGCAGCCTTAGTCCATAAGGAGGGTGGCGGTACGGGTTTCGATTTCAGTCGTTTGCGTCCTAAGGGAAGTTTTGTCCGCAAAACTCAAGGAATTGCCTCAGGTCCTGTCTCCTTCCTAAAGGTTATTGACGCAGCAACAGAAGCTGTAAAACAAGGTGGATGCGTTGCACCAGATACTATTGTCCCCACTGATAGAGGTATGGTAGAAATCAGAGAATTAGGTCCTACTAATAAACCGGGCTGGTATCCTTTAAAAATAAAAGTCCAGACTGATGAAGGTTTAATGGAAACCGACGAATTTTATAATAATGGCAAAGTATTAGTTAAAACTATTATCACAGAATGCGGATATCATCTTACAGCTACTCCAGACCATAGAATTAGAGTAATTAATGAAAGAGGCGAATATGTCTGGAAAAAACTGAGTGAAATCAATGAAGATGATTGGGTCGCCCTTCAAAAGGATACATACATTGATGCTTCTACATCTTTGCCTAAATTAGAAATAAAACCTCATTTTAATGCAAAAAAAATTCGCCTTCCTGAAAAATTAACCCCTGAATTGAGCGAATTATTCGGGTATTTTATTGGAGATGGATGTTTTCATAATGGAAGATTAATTCTTTCAATTTCCCATTCTCAACTTGATTTAAAAGAACACTTTGAAAAAATAGTAAAAAAAGAATTTGGCATTGAGGGTCGAGTTGAACAGAAATCAAATGATGCAAGCATGAAACTTATTTTTCAGAGCCCTATTCTTGAAAAATGGTTTAAGAAAATTGGAATAGTTAAAGAATCTTCTTCAAAAGCAGAAATACCAGAAATCATTTTCAAAACAACAAGGGAAAATGCATGTGCTTTTCTCAGAGGTCTCTTTGAAGCTGACGGAACTGTATCCAAGGAAGGTTATATTTCTTTCTCCTCGATTTCTGAAAAACTGATTGATCAAATTCAAATTTTATTATTGAGTCTTGGAATTCCTTCCCGTAAATTTTATCAGACAGAGAGAAAGGATAGTTTTGGTCGTAATCCTCTGTATAGATTAAATATAATCACCAAGAGCGGATATGAAAACTTTATTAACAGAATAGGTTTTACAAGCAAATTGAAAAGGAAAAGATTGCAGAGCATGTCAAAAAAACCATGGGAATTTAATGATATTATACCTAATCAAGCTTATATAATTACTGCCTGCTATAAATATGTGGGTGCAGGATGTGGTGCTGGAAGAACCAAAAAAGGAGCAAACAGAGCTCTTTATAGAGATATCCAGCATTATCTTGTAGGAATTGTTTCTCCAAGGAATTTGACCCGTTCAAGATTGAATTATCTCATAGAAAAGCATCCAGAACTCAGGGAGAACCAAGCTCTTATGTCCTTACTAAAGAAAAACCAGTTCTATGATAGAGTAAAGATAATAAAAGAAGATTATTCCTTGACTCTTGACCTTTCAGTACCTGGTTCTCATACATACATTGCCAATGGATTTGTTTCGCACAATACGAGGAGAGGCGCAAACATGGGAATTTTGAGAGTTGACCATCCAGATATTGAGGAATTCATAACAATGAAAAGGGATGGCAGAACTCTTACCAATTTTAATATTTCTGTTGCAGCAACTGATAAATTCATGCGTGCTGTGAAAAATGATAGTTATTATGAAATTTACAATCCTCATCTTAAAAAAGTTGTGGGTAAAAAGAAGGCACGCGAAATTTTCCGTATGATAGTTGAGTCTGCCTGGGCAGTGGGAGACCCAGGACTTGTATTTATAGATAGAATTAACAGACTTAATCCAACAAAATATCTCGGACCAATCCGCGCAACAAATCCTTGTGTGGTTGGAGATACATTAGTCGCAACCGAAAAGGGATTAATAAAGATAGAAGAATTAATGAAAAAATNCCCTTCAGGAGGAATTAAGGCTGTAACTGATATTAGAGTTAATCCACTCCTTTCTATTATGGAAGGTACATACAGGCAAGAAATAGAAATTCCTTACGGAACAGAATTGTTTAATATATCTAGAGTCCTCTTTACAGGGATAAAACCTGTTGTAAAATTGGTTACAAAAGAAGGGTTTGAATTAATAGTTACATCTGATCATAAAATAGCTACTTCCTCTGGCTGGAAAGAAGTAAAAGACATAAAACCTGGAGAAAAAATTCTTATCCAATCGGGAAAAGGTCACTTCCCTATCCAAAGTAATCTTCCTTTTAAACCCAAAAATGAAATTATTGGAAAAAATGGCAAGAAAATTAAGTTTGCACTTCCTCAACAGTGGACAGAAGACTTAGGAATTGTTTTAGGATGGCTAATTGGAGACGGATGGCTCAGAAAATCTAAAAAGGATTCACGAGTGGGATTTAGTTTCGGAAAAGATGATGCTGAATCATTTAAAGTTTTAAAAAGCATCTTAAATAAATATTACACCCGAAACATTCGAGAAGTAAAAAGGGCAAATTCTGTCATACATCTTTCTTATCATTCAAAATATTTTGTCGAATTTTTCCTAAAATTAGGAGTAAAGCCTGTTAAGGCAGATAAAAAACGAGTTCCTAATTCTCTTTTCACCGCTTCCAAAGAGGCAGTAATAGGATTTTTAAAAGCACTTTTTACTGCGGATGGAACAGTTAACTTCCACGAAGGTAAATCTGCTTATATAAGACTCTCTTCAAAATCAAAAGAACTTTTAAAAGATGTCCAATTGCTTCTTTTAAATTTAGGAATTTACTCAAAAATTTATGAGCGATTTAGAGCTCCAAGAAAAAGCTTTAAATATAAAACTACAAAAGGTAAACAAAAAGAATATATTTCTGACGGGATTTTATATGAACTTGAAATTTCAAAAGATTCAGTACCAAAATTTATTAAAGAAATTGGATTTTTAGGCACCAAGCATCAATCTAAGATTGAGTTATTGCAAAATAAAACATATTATCAATCAAAATTTTATGCCACTGTTAAAGAAATAATTCCTATTGGTAAACGGAAAGTATATGACTTGACAGAACCCATAACTCACTCCTTTATTGCTAATGGAATTGTATGTCACAATTGTGGAGAACAACCGCTTCATGATTATGAGTCCTGCAATCTTGGCTCAATTAATCTTTCAAATTTCTATGACCCAAAGAAAAAGGATAAATTTGACTGGGAAAGATTTGCTGATGTAATACGCACTGCAGTAAGATTTCTGGACAATGTTATTGAGGTAAATAAATATCCTCTTCCTCAAATTGAACAGATGACCAAGGCAAATCGAAGAATCGGTCTTGGAATAATGGGCTGGGCTGACCTTCTCATTAAAATGAAAATAAAATACGACACCCCACAAGCACTGAAATTAGCAGAGAAAATTGCATCTTTTCTCAGAAAAGTCGCAATGGAAGAGTCGCAAAGGCTTGCAGAAGAGAGAGGAAGTTTTCCAAACATAGATAAATCAATTTACAAAGGCAAAAAGATGAGAAATGCTACGGTTTTCACCATTGCTCCTACTGGAACGATCTCCAGAATAGCTGGCTGTTCGTCATCTATTGAACCAATTTTCTCCTTTGAGATTGTATCAAAAATAATTGACCAGGAAATAAAAGACATCCATCCCCTTTATGCTGAATGGAAAGAGAAAAATCCCGATAAACCTCTCCCTCCCTATTTTATAACCGCCCATCAAATTCCACCCGAATGGCACATTAAACATCAGGCAGTTTTCCAGAAATATGTAGACAATTCTGTCTCCAAAACAATAAACTTTCCGAATAAAGCAACAGTAGAAGATATTGAAAAAGCCTATTTACTTGCATATGAACTGGGAACAAAAGGAATCACTGTCTATCGGGATGGTTGCAGAGCAGAACAAGTTCTTTATAGGCCTGACCAGTTAGCGAGACTTGTTCCAAAGGAAAGGCCGGATTCATTGCAGTCTGTAACTGATAAAATTACAACTGGCTTTGGAAATCTCTATGTAACAATTACCTTTTATGAAGGTAAACCCTTTGAGGTATTTGCAAGCATAGGAAAAAGCGGATATTCCACAATGGCTGATGCAGAGGCAATCGGGCGTCTGATTTCCCTTGCTCTTAGAAGTGGAGTTGATCCGCGAGAAGTAGTTGACCAGCTAAAAGGAATAGGAGGAGCTGAGCCAATTTTCCATGGTGGTAAATTAGTTCAATCTATTCCTGATGCAATTGCCCAGGTTCTTGAAAGACATATTGGGAAAATAGAAAACAAGCGAAAAAAGGACATGTATGTGAATATCTGTAAAAACTGCGGTGCAACTTTACCAGATGAGAAATGTCCAACCTGCCCTGTCTGCGGATGGAATAGATGCTCAGGAGCATAAAAAAACTAAAAATTATTTTAAAAAATAGCTTTTAATTTTAAATTGTAGATTTTAGTTTTTCGTTTTAAGTTTTTAGCTTTTTATGGAGGTAAGGGATGTTGATGCCGGATAAATGGATAAAAAAGATGGCTTTGGAGAAAAAAATGATTGAACCTTTTGTAGACCATCAGGTGACAAAAGGAGTTATAAGCTATGGACTTTCTTCCTATGGCTATGATTTCCGCTTAGCAGATGAATTTAAAATTTTTCGAAATAAAATTTCTGGAGTTGTTGACCCGAAAAATTTAAAGCCTGAATTTTTTGAAATCTTTAAGGGAAAGGAATGCATAATCCCTCCGAATTCCTTTGTTCTCGCAAGAAGCCTTGAATATTTTAGAATTCCAAGGAAAGTTACCACTATAGCACTTGGAAAATCAACTTATGCCCGATGTGGAATAATTGTAAATGTAACTCCTTTTGAGTCTGAATGGGAAGGCTATGCAACTCTTGAAATTTTAAATACTGGACCTCTTCCTGCAAAGGTTTATGCTTATGAAGGAATCTGCCAAATTCTCTTTTTCTTATCCGATGAAGAATGTGAAATTTCATACAAAGACCGAAAGGGAAAATATCAGAAACAAAAAGGCATTGTTTTGCCCAGAATAAATTCAGAATAAAAATTTATAAAATGAATCTTTACAATATAGCCACACAGATTTTTCAATCTGCCCTTGATGAGGTAGATGCAGAAAAATTAATAGAAAAATCAGTTTTTCTTAAGGACAACAAATTTTTTATTAAAGAACAGGAATTCGACTTATCCTTATTTAAGAATATCTATGTTATTGGAATAGGAAAAGTCTCCTCTTATATGGCAAAGGCTCTTTCTGAAATTTTAAAGGATAAAATTACATATGGAATTGTGGTCTATCTTCCTGAACATGAAGTGAAATTAAAAAATATAACTTTTTTACCCGGCTCCCATCCTGTTCCTGATGAGAAAAGTTTAAAAGCTGGAGAAGAAGTTTTAAAATTAGCCCGACAATTGGGTGAGGAGGATTTAGCTATTATACTAATTTCTGGTGGAGGCTCTGCATTAATGGTTAAACCTCTTGAGGGAATTTTCCTTGAAGATAAAAAGAAAATTACAAAGCTTTTGCTTGCATCAGGAGCAAATATTTCTGAAATCAATACAGTGAGGAAACATCTTTCAAAAATTAAAGGAGGAAATCTTGCTCGTGCTATTTTTCCTGGTTCAATTATTAATTTAGCTATTTCTGATGTTATTGGAAATTCCTTAGAAGATATTATCTCAGGACCAACCTACTGGGACTCCACAACTTTTTATGATGCATATTCTGTTTTGAAAAAATATAAGATATGGGATAAAGTGCCTCTTTCTGTTCAAAAAGTAATTCTTAAGGGAATAAAAGGGGAAATTCCTGAAACTCCAAAGAAAAATTTTAAAATTTTTGAAAAAACTTCAAGTTTTATTATAGGAAATAATAGAACTGCCCTTGAATCTGCCATGAAAAAAGCACAGGAATTAGGATTCAACACAGAAATTTTAACTGATTCAGATTCAGGAGAAGCAAGAGAAAGAGCAACTTATTATGCTTCAATCTTCAAAAAATTAATTCAATCTGAGAAACCCAAATGTCTTCTTTCAGGAGGCGAATTAACCGTAACTGTAATAGGAAAAGGCAAAGGAGGAAGAAATCAGGAATTCGTTTTAGCCTGCTTGATTGAGATGAGTAAAATTTCAACAAATAAAAACTGGTTGATTGCAAGCATAGGAACAGATGGAACTGATGGACCAACAGATGCAGCAGGAGCCTGGATTACTCCAGAAATTTTGGAAAAGACGAAAAAACTGAAATTAAACCCTGTTGAATATTTAAATAACAATGATTCTTATAGTTTTTTCTCACAAGTAGATGGGCTGATTAAAACCGGACCAACAAAAACAAATGTAATGGATATCCGAATCTTTCTCGTTCAATAATTTACTTGACAATTTATTAATCTAATATAATATATTATATTAAAGGAGAATCATCATGAACATTTCCATTTATATAAAAGAACCTCTGTTACGGGAAGTAAAAAGAAGAGCTAAAATGAAAGGGATGAGTTTGTCAAGTTTTATAGAGAAGGCTTTATTAAATATGATAAAGGAGCCTATTCCTTCTATAAAAATGAAAACCTTGGACAATTTAGAAGGAATTGTGGAACTTGGAGGAGATGCCCTCAAAGACACAGAAAAATATTATGAGTGAGAAAGCTATTCTTGATGCTAACTTTCTGGTAGCCTATTTCGATAGAAACGATATCTGGCATACCCAGGCGATAAAAATAAAACAAAAAATGGAAAAGGAGAATATTGAAGGGATAATTTTGGATTGTGTATTGATTGAAGTATTTTCTGTCCTATGCAGAAGATTCGAGAAAAAGGAACATAGTAAACTTGCTGAAATTATAGATATCATAAGTAAAGCAATCCCTGAGGATAAAATAGTGTGGGCGTATCCTAATATAACAGATTATTATAGAGACATTTTATCCATTATAAAAGAATATGGGGGAATACTAAATTTCCATGATGCACTAATTGCATTAGTAGCTAAAAATATTGAGGTAAAAAATATCGTTAGTTTTGATAAAGATTTTGATAATATACCTTGGTTAAAAAGAATAAATGAATAAAATCATAATTCAAAATTATTACTACTTAGTCTTCCTGGATTTCTTCTTCCTCAACATAAAGTCTTCCTTTGCTTTCTAACTCAAAGGTCAAACAGCACATTAATCTTCCACATAACCCAGATATTTTAGTTGGATTTATTACAACCTGCTGTTCTTTTGCTTTCTGAATTGTTACTGGCTCAAATGCTTTCATAAAAGTGAAACAGCACAATGTTCTTCCGCAAACTCCTATACCTCCTACCATTTTAGCCTCATCTCTGACCCCTATCTGCCTCATCTCAATTCTCATTTTCAATTCCTTGGCTAAATCTTTAACCAGTTCTCTGAAGTCTATTCTTCCATCCGCTGTATAATAGAAAATCCCTTTTCTCTCATTAAAGAAATATCTTACTCCAACCAGCTTCATTGGAAGTTTTCGAGCTTTAATTCTCTTCAAGCAAAAATCAAATGCTTTCTTTTCCTTAAATCTTAATTTTTCAAATTTTTCAAGGTCCTTTGGTGTTGCTTTTCTGATTATTTCTTGTATATTTCCCTTGGATTTATAATATTCGCAAATAACAGGCGATTCATTCACAACAATACCAAGCTCCCCACCAAGAGAGGAGGGCACAATACAAAAATCTCCAGGGGAAAGTTTCTCCTTTGTTCTCAGTCTCATCACTTTACCAGTGCTTCTTACTTTCACACATACTATATTATCAGGCATCTCTACCTTCCTCTCTAAAAGCAAAAATCGAAAATAAATAATCCATCAACATTCTTATTTTAACATTTTTTTCGAATGAATAAATAAGATTTTCTATTTCTTCCATATATTTTTGAATCTCATTTTGATCCACGAATCTTTCTATTTCCTTGAATTCTAAAAGAAAATTAGGATTTAAAAGATATCTGGTATCTCCTCCCTCTTTTAAAAGGATAATATCTCTACAAAAAGAAATCATGAGTTCAAGAAAATCTCTGAATTCCTCCTTAAACCCACTTGAATAGCTTTCCCGTTCAAGTCTCTTATATGTCTGGAAAATATTTTCCTTCTTTATTAAATTCTTAAAAATCTCGAATGCCTTTTGTTTCTTTTCAAAAACCACTTCCCAATCAAAGGATAGGGCTTTTTCAAGGTTGCCTTCTGCTAAGAGCGAAATCAATCTCGCTTTTTCTTCGTCATAGCCGTTTTCCCTTAAAATGGACTCAATTTCTTCCCTTTTAATGGAGGAAAAAGGAATTATTTGACACCTTGAACGAATTGTTGGGAGGAGGAATGATGGATTATTCGTGATTAGAATAATTATGGTGAAAGAAGGTGGCTCTTCAAGTATTTTTAAAATTGCATTTGAGGCTTCTTCATTAAGTTTTTCAGCCTGATCTATTATATAAACTCTATAATAACCTACCATTGGTTTAAGATAAGCGGTCTGTATAAGAAATCTCATCTGGTCTATTTTTATAAATTGTCCTTCAGGAGAAATAATAATAACATCAGGATGATTTTCATTATCAATAGAATTGCATTGAGAACATTCATTACATGGTTCAATCTTGCTTTTTTCACAGTTAAGAGCTTTTGCAAGACCAAGGGCCATCAATTTTTTCCCAGATCCTTCTGGCCCAGCAAAAATCAGAGCATGAGGAAGCCTTTCTTTTTCTATGAAAGCCTGAAGAATTTTTTTTACTCTTTCATTTCCTGGAATATTAGAAAAAGCCATCTTTCTTTAAAATTAAAATATAAAAACTAACTTGTTATTGGTCAATGGTATAATTGTGAAAGATTCTCCAAATAACCAATAACAAATAACCATTAATAATTTTTAGCTTGTCATTTTTATATTAACTCATCAAGCTCTAAATCACTCTTTTATAGTTCAGTACTCTTTCCAAAAATTGTCCTGTATAGGAATTCTTACATTTTGCAACCTGCTCTGGAGTGCCCTCAGCTACAATTTTTCCACCTTCTTCTCCTCCTTCAGGACCAAGGTCTATTATATAATCGCTATATTTTATTACATCCAGGTTATGCTCAATTATGATAACAGTATTACCCTTATCAACAAGTTCAGAAAGAAGTTCAAGAAGTTTTTTTACATCATCAAAATGAAGTCCAGTGGTAGGCTCATCAAGAATATAAAGTGTCTTCCCTGTTCCTTTCCGACTAAGCTCTTTTGTCAGCTTAATTCTTTGAGCTTCTCCTCCAGAAAGAGTAGGTGCTGGTTGACCGAGTTTTATATAACCAAGTCCGACTTTCTTTAAAGTAAGAAGCTTTTCTTTTAGAACAGGAACATTTTTTAAATATGAAAATGCCTCATCTACAGTCATTGAAAGATAGTCTGATATATTTTTCCCTTTATATAATATTGCGAGAGTTTCTTTATTATATCTTTTTCCTTGGCACCTTGGACAGGTAACAAATACATCAGGTAGGAAGTGCATTTCAATTTTTTTCACTCCTGCTCCTTTACATTCTTCACATCTTCCTCCCTTTACATTAAAACTAAATCTTCCAGGCTTGTATCCCCTAAGTCTTGCCTCTGGCACTCGAGAGAATAATGCTCTTAGATGGGTGAATAAGCCAGTATAAGTAGCAGGATTTGAACGGGGAGTTCTCCCAATGGGCTTCTGGTCAATTGAAATAACTTTATCTATATTTTCAAGCCCAATTATTTCATCGTGTTCGCCGGGTGTCTCCTTTGCCCTATAAAATATTTTTGCAAGCGCTTTATACAAGATATCGTAAACAAGCGTGCTTTTTCCTGAACCTGACACACCTGTTATACAAACCATAACTCCAAGGGGTATTCTGACATCAATGTTTTTCAAATTATGCTCACGAGCTCCTTTGATTATAAGCCAAGCTTTTGGTTTTCTCCTTGAGGAAGGTACAGGTATATATTTTTCACCCTTTAAGTATGAGGCAGTGAGTGAATGAGTTGAATATTTTAAAATTTCTTCAACACTTCCCTCTGCTACCTTATATCCTCCTTGCTCACCACTTCCAGGTCCTAAATCCAGAATAAAATCTGCAGACCTTATAGTCTGCTCATCATGTTCAACCACAATAACTGTATTTCCCAGATCTCTAATGCCCTTTAGAATTGATATAAGTTTTCTGTTATCTCTCTGATGTAAACCAATTGTTGGCTCATCAAGAACATACATTACCCCTCTAAGCCTGCTTCCAATTTGTGTTGCTAATCTCACTCTCTGAGCTTCTCCTCCTGCTAAAGTAGTAACCGGACGATTTAAATCAAGATAGGAAAGTCCGAGCTCATTCATAATTTCAAGCCGGGAACGAATTTCCTTTAAAATTTTTTCAGCAATTATTTTCTTATTTGAAGGAAATTCTATGGAACTTATTTCTTTGAGCAACTTTCCAGCAGGTAATGAGCACCACTCATAAATATTTTTCCCTCCAATTTTTACGGCTAAACTCTCAGGTTTTAATCGCTGACCCTTGCAGGCAGAACATAACTTATCAGTCAACTCTATTTCTCCCCATTCATTGTAAGTTATTTCAAAGCCAAGCCCGTTACATACACTGCATGCACCATATGGACTATTAAAGGAAAAATTTCTCGGTTCAAGCTGGGGAAGGCTTATTTCGCAATAGGGGCAGAAAAGTTTTTGGGAAAAGAATCGCTCATTTCCTTCAGAATCAATTATCAATAAATTACCATCAGCTAACTCCAACGAATAGTGGATTGCTTCTTTTAATCTTTCTATCTCTTCAGAAGAAATTATAATTTCATCAATTAAAATCTCTATATTATGTTTTTTTGTTTTCTCAAGCCGAATTGATTCTTCTAGTTCCCGGAATTCTCCATCAATTCTGGCTCTTAAAAAACCTTTTTTCTTCATTTTTTCAAGAAGCTTGTGATATTCGCCCTTTCTCCCCCTTACTACAGGAGAGAGAATTTTAATTTTTTGAGTTCTATATTCTTCTGAAATTTTCTCGAAAATTTCTTTTGCTGTCTGGGACTCAACTATTCTATTGCAATTCGGACAGTGTGGAGTTCCAACCTTTGAAAAAAGCAATCTTAAATAATCATAAATCTCGGTCATTGTGCCAACAGTTGAGCGAGGGTTATGGGATATTGTCTTCTGATCAATCGAAATTGAAGGAGATAGACCTTCGACTAATTCCACATCAGGTCTTTCAAGCTGTTCAATAAATTGACGGGCATATGTTGAAAGACATTCAATATACCGTCGTTGCCCTTCAGCATACAAAGTATCAAAAGCTAAGGAGGATTTACCAGAACCACTTGGTCCAGTAATTACAATAAATTTATTTCGAGGCAAACTTACATTAATTTTTTTTAAATTATGCTGTGAAGCTCCTCTAATTTTTATCCTTTCTATCACATTATCATTTTATATCTTTATATAAAAATTGAAAAGAGGAAGGAAAACTTTCTTTTTGATGTTACTTCTTCAAAAAAAGATATAAAAAAAGTTAAAAATTAAAGAAGCTAATCAATCGCTAATTTTTGTTTTATATGCTTAAAGGTTTCAAGGACTTTTTCAAGCTGTTCATCTGTGTGAGTTGCCATATAGCTCGTTCTAAGCAGAGACATATTTGGTGGAACAGCAGGAGGTAAAGCAACATTAGTGTATATACCTGCCTCAAATAGAATTTTCCATGCCTGCATTGTTTTCAGTTGGTCTCCAATTATAATCGGAATAATTGGTGTTTGGCTGTTTCCAACATTGTATCCTATTGCTCTAAGTTCTCTTCTCATCATCTCTGAAATCTTATTCACTCTCACTACTCTTTCTGGTTCCTCTTCAATAACATCCAAGGCAGCAAGAACAGCAGCAACATTAGGTGCAGGGAGACTAGCACTAAAAATTAGAGGACGGGCAAAATGTTGAATCCAGTGAATTGTCTCTTTATCTCCAGCAATAAAACCACCCACTGATGCAAATGACTTACTAAAAGTACCCATTATTAAATCAACATCATCCACACAATTAAAATGGAAGGCTGTGCCTCTTCCTCCTCCCAAAACACCTACTGAGTGAGCATCATCAACCATTAATCTTGCACCATATTTTTTACAAAGAGGGATTATTTCTGGAAGTGGAGCTATGTCTCCTCCCATGCTAAAAACACCATCAACTATTACCAGTTTCCCTTTTTCTTTTGGATAACTCTGTAAAATCTTCTCCAAATCCTTTGTATCATTATGTTTGAAATACCTCTTTTCTGCTTTTGACATTCTCACCCCATCAACAATACTTGCATGCACTTCCTTGTCGGTAATCACCACATCTTCTTTATCAAGAATACAGGAAATTGTTCCAAGATTTGTTTGAAATCCAGTGCTGAAAACAAGAGCTTTCTCCTTTCCAACAAATTTCGCAAGCCTTTCCTCTAACTCTAAATGCATTTCAAGAGTTCCATTTAAAAACCTTGACCCTGTACAGCTTGTTCCATATTTTTTGATTGCCTCAATAGCTGCTTCACGAACCTTTGGATGTGTTGTTAAGCCGAGATAATTATTAGAACCAATCATAATTAATCTTTTATTTCCTATAACAACTTCTGTTCCTTCTGTTTCATTTAATGGGATAAAAAATGGATAAACTCCCATTGCCTGAGCTGTCCGTGGATTTGTTGGATATCCTAATTTTTGGGCAAATTCCGGTTTTGAATAAAATGCCTTACACTTTTCAAATATATCCATAGCCCCTCCTTTTCTGCTTTTGTAAATATTTCAATTTTCTCCTCTCCAACTAACTTAAAACTTATAACACAAGCAGGCTTTTGAGTCAAAAATCTATTATTTTTCTAAGGAATCTACATATTGACTGATTCTGACAAATAAAATATAGTTAAACAGTAAATGAGTCAAAAGGAAAAAGGTTATATTCAGGTTTATACTGGTAATGGAAAAGGTAAAACAACCGCAGCTTTGGGATTAGCTCTAAGAGCAGCAGGCCATGGTTATAGGACATATATTGGGCAATTTCTTAAAGGACAGCATTATGGCGAACTTGAAGCCATTAAAAATTTGTCTCCTTATATTGTTATTGAGCAATTTGGAAGAAAAGGTTTTATACATGTAAAGAAGGAGAATCCAGACGAAGAGGATATAAAAAGGGCGCATATAGGGCTTGAAAAATGCAGAAAAGCAATGCTTTCAAGAAAATATAAAATTGTTATTTTAGATGAAATCAATGTAGCTATTTATTTTAATCTTCTTACTGAAAAAGAGATCCTTGATTTCATTAATCAAAAACCAGAAGAGGTTGAACTTATTTTAACAGGCAGATATGCTCCTGAATCTATTATTGAGCGTGCTGACCTGGTTACAGAAATGAAGGAAATAAAACATTATTACCAAAAGGGGGTTAAGGCAAGAAAAGGTTTTGAGAAATAATTAATGGAAAAACATAAATTTGAAGAACTTGTTGAAGAAACTATAAAAAATTTGCCCAGAAAATTTAAAAAATACTTAAACAATATTGCAATTATTGTTGAAGACAGACCTCCTGATACAAGTCCTCATAATCTTGTACTCGGAATTTATCATGGAGTACCACTTAAACATAGAGGAGCCTTTTATGGAAATGTCCCACCAGATGTTATTGTGATTTATAAAGAATCAATTGAAAGAATTTGTAGAACAGAAGATCAAATAAAAGAAAAAATTAGAGAAGTTATCTTACATGAAATAGGACATTACTTTGGATTTAGTGAAATGGAATTAAGAAAAATGGAAGAAGATTAAGTAAATGCATACAAAAGCCATTGAAATCCTTGGCTTAAAAATAGGAATTTTATCCAATAAAAAGGAACTCCTTCCAGTTTTTCCTTTAAAAATAGAACTTAAATCCCTTTTAACTGATTTTCATGAAATTAAAGAAATAGAATATAATCAAGATCTCGATGCTTATTTTATTATTCTTGATGAGGAAAAATTAAAACCCAGAATTTTTATAACTCAGAGCAGAATTTTTGCACACGGTCCTTTTGTAAGATTGACAAGGGAGTGCGAGGATTTAAGGTACAGTTTTTTCGGGAATGAGGGACTTTTTTTCCGATTTGTCTTATTTCTTCTTGAAGAAAAAAGAGATATTTATAGTTTTCATGCTTGCAGTTTGTATGACGAAAAGTTAAAAGAATTTTATATTATTTGTGGCTCAGCAGGAAGTGGTAAAACATGTCTTCTTTTAAGGGGCTTGGAACTTGGTTTGAAACTTTTCTCTGCGGAAATGACCCACTTTAAGATTGATAAAAATGAGATAAAATTCTTCAAAGGAGCACTGGTTGACAATATAAGAATTGGAAATCTTAAATACAATTTCCCTGAAATAATAAAATCTCTTTCATTAAAACTTCCTGATGCAGAAGATGAATGGGGTAAGAAAATAGCAATTAATTTAAGTAAATATGAAACTTCTTTTAATGAACTCATTAACCCTAAAATAACAATAATCTTTCCCAGAATAGAAGAGAACAGAGAGAGGATAGATTTAACTGATATAACCAATAGGAAGAAAACTATTATAAAATTACTTTTTGATTATGCAACAGAGAAGATTGGTGAAGAATTTTTAATATATGAATCCATTCCTGTGAAGTTTATTGATACTTTTGAAGCTGGATTAAGAAGAATTGAGAAAATTAAAAACTTTATTGAGAAAGGAAAAATAAAAAGGGTCTTAAAAATTTTTGCGGGAGCAAGAAACTGCTGGGAAGGAATAATAAATTAATGAAAAACTATTATTTATGATTTTAAGTTTTTAGTTTTATATGGAGGTAAACATGAAAGCTTGGGAAAATATTATTGAGCCACCGATTAAAGGAAGAACTAAGAAACCAAGAGAAAATGGAATTACAATGGTAATTGATAAAGGGCTTGGATTGAATGAAATAAAAGATTTAATTTTAACAGCAGGAGATTATATTGACATAATAAAATTAACCTTTGGAACCTCTGCTTTCTATGAAAAAGAATTATTAAAGGAAAAAAATAAATTAATTACAGAGGCAGGAATAGATGTCATGCCAGGTGGAACATTTCTTGAAGTTGCAGTTTGGAAGAATGTTTATGATAGATTTTTAGAAAGGGCACGTGAACTTGGATTTACAATGATAGAGGTTTCTGATGGAACAATAAAGATGGATTTGGATAAAAGAAAAGAAATTATAAAAAGGGCAATTGACGAAGGTTTTAAAGTGGTCTCAGAAGTTGGGAAAAAAGATCCAAGCGAAAAGATTCCAGTTTCTCTTATGCAAAATGTGATTTTTAACGACCTTGAATCAGGTGCTTTTAAAGTTATTGTGGAGGCCAGGGAAGCTGGAAAGGGCGTGGGCATATATGATAATGAAGGGAAAATAAAAGAAGATGAAATCAATAATATAATCTCTGGAATAAAAGATATAAATTATCTAATATGGGAAGCCCCACAAAAAAATCAACAACGATATTTGATTCTCAGATTTGGACCAAATGTTAATCTCGGTAATATTCCTCCAGAAGAAGTCTTAGCTTTAGAAGCCCTGCGCCAAGGCCTTAGAGGCGACACTCTGAAAAAAGCATATTTAGAATCTTAAATTAATTTTTATATTGACTTAATAAAATTAATTGTTATAATACAGCCTAATTATTCTTTTAAAAGGAGAGGATAATGAAATTTTTGCCTCAGGGTAAAAAATTTTTTGAATTATTTAATGAGCAGGCAAATCATTTAATAAAAGCCTCCGAAATATTAAAAAATCTTATCCAAAATTTTGAGAATTTAGAAGAGTACTCAAAACAATTTTCAGATCTTGAGCACGAGGCTGACAATACCACCCACAGAATTATTGAAATGTTAAACCGAACTTTTATCACTCCAATTGATAGAGAGGATATTCATTCACTGGCTCATCAACTTGACGACATAATTGATCTTATTCATGAGGGACTCCATTATACAATCCTTTATAAAATAGAGAAACCAACTTTTCACTTTGAGAAAATGGTGGATGTTTTGATTATGTCACTCAGTCATGTTGCAGAGGCAATTAAATCTCTTAAGGATTTTAAACACCCAAAAAAACTAATGAATTTTTGCATTGAAATTAATAGGTTAGAAAATGAAGGAGATGCAATACTTAGAAAAGCTATGGAAGAATTAATAAATAATAGGGAAGATTATTTCGAGCTCATTAGATGGAAAGAAATTTACAATTCATTGGAGCAGGCAATTGATAAATGTGAGGATGTTGCGAATACAATAGAAGGAATAGTAATAAAAAATTCATAAAATAATATAATAATTAGGAGTTATAAAATTGTCTAATTTGTGGATAATAATAATTATAATAGCCTTAGCTTGGTTATATGACTTTTTCAATGGAATGAACGATGCTGCAAATGCAATAGCAACTACAATCTCAACAAGAGCTTTGTCTCCCCTTTCAGCAGTTCTTCTTGCTGCAGTGCTAAATATTATTGGTGCATTGCTAACAACTGAGGTTGCAAAAACAATTGGCAAAGGAATAGTTGATCCCAAAATAATAGGTTCTAATGTTGTAATATGTGCCCTAATAGGAGCTATTATATGGGTCGCTTTTTGCACTTTTTATGGAATCCCCATTAGTATAACACATTCACTGATAGGCGGAATAATGGGAGCTGTAATAATTGCAAAAGGTTATTCTGTCCTGAAGCTCGCTGGTTTGAAAAAGGTTTTTTATGCAATGATTCTATCTCCAATAGCAGGATTTATAATCGGATTTATATTTATGGTAGTAATAATTTGGATTTCAAAAGACTTTGCCCCAAATAAAGCCAACAAGTTTTTCAGATTATGCCAGATATTTTCTGCTTCAGCAGTAGCCCTTTCCCATGGAGCTAATGATGCCCAGAATGCAATGGGTATTATAACCATGGCTCTGGTTGTTGGAGGATTTATGAAAACCTTTCATGTTCCATTATGGGTAATTTTGGGCTCAGCTTTTTTTATGGGTTTTGGAACTTTTATGGGTGGCTGGAAAGTTATAAGAACCCTTGGGCAAAGAGTTGTAAAGCTTGAACCTGTTCATGGGTTCAGTGCAGAAACTTCCTCAGCTTTTGTTATTTTATTTAATTCCTTTATTGGTGCTCCAATTAGCACAACTCATGTTATATCCACAGCTATAATGGGGGTAGGAGCTACCCGAAAATTATCTGCTGTGAAATGGGGAGTTGTTTTACATATAGTTTTAACTTGGATCTTAACTATTCCTGGAGCAGGAGTTTTCTCTGCTCTTTCATATTTTCTGATTGATCTTTTTAGAAAAATTTAATTAATCTTTCTCCCTGAGCCATCCAGGAAGGGCTCCCTGCTTCCTAGCTTCAATTAAGAAATTTTCCAATTCCTTTTTAGCCCTTGCTTCTTCCTCCTTTGCCTTGAGCAATTTTTGATAGGTTTCACTAATTTCTCTCTGAATTTTGTCTCTGCTTGTCATGTCATCAAGTGAGTAAAATTCCTGCCATAAACCGTTCATTTTCAGTGTTAGTAAATCAACATATTCCTTTGCCTTTCTCCATCTTTCCTCATATTCCTTTTTCTTCTCTCTCCAGAACATTTCCTGTCTGTCAAGTTCGGATACAGATACAGAAGAGACCTTCCGAGGCTGATAGGTTCTTGGAGCAGGAGAAACTGGAGGGATTCTTGATATTCTTCCAGGAACAGTTCCTGATGATCTAACAATTATTGCTTCTCTTCCTCTGAATTTATGTAAATTATGATTTGTCACAACTATCGCTTTTTTACCTTTTAATCTTGCTCTTCGCTCTTTCTCCTTTTTAGCAACCTCGACCAAATCCTGGGAAAGAACTAAACTATTAAGTAAAAGAGATGAAAAGAATAAAATTAACAACTTCCTCATTTTTTCTTCTTTAAATAATATAAGACTTTTAAATATTTTGTCAATCTTGAGCGATTTTTGCGCAAAAGTTTAGTAAGTCTCAATAATAGAGAGTCTTCATGCAGCTCCAATTTCGCAGTAATAACTTTTATCGAGCCTGTATTCTGAAGCAATCGGACATGAACCACAAATGCACCCTTTTTTTGTGAATTCACAATCTGTTTTACCCCTTGCACAAAAAAGTCCCTCCATTCTGTCCTTCATGCATTGATTATGAGTTGGACAGCCTCCACATATACACTTTTTCAAATTCTCCATTGTATCAGGAATAACTGGCATTTTTTCCTCCTTAATTATTTTTTTATTTAATTCTTGCAATTCTCCAAATATTTCCCCCTGATTTTTCTCCCCTTTTAAAACCCACTTCTCCATGTAAATCAGTGAAATAAAGTCCATCAGGACCAAATGCAAGACCACATACACTCGCTGGACCTTTACCCACATATCTCAAAAAGTCATTTAAATAAACAACATTGTCATGCTCGTCAATAACCATTTCCACTATTTTCTTGCCCTTTACTCCCCTACCTTCAACATACGCATAGCCAAAAAGAGCAATAAAAAGATGGTCTTCATATTCTGGACCAAATTGTAAACCTGCAAAATCAATTGCTGTTGGAGCCTGGGTATACCACCATACAAAAATTGAATTGGTTCTCATTGACATTGGCCAGCCGTAGTTCTCTCCTGGTAGCACCTTTGCTATCCTGTCATCAACAGCAGGACCATTGTCTGATATATAAAGATGATTGTCCGATTTTCTCCAGGTAGCACCAAAGGGATTTCTAAAGCCCTTTGCATATACATAACTATTAGGAAAAGGATTATCATCTGGTATTGAACCATCGAGATTCATCCTCAAAATTTTTCCTCTTAAATCATTATCGTCCTGGGCGACTTCAGGATTTACCATTCCATCCCCAATATTTACATACAATTTATCCTCATAAATTGTAAGTGCCTGAATTTGATGGGCTGCATTTATAGAAGGAATATTATCAATTATTGTCTCAGCAGTTTCTGCTTTTAAACCATCCTTAGATTTGAATTTTAGGACTTTATTTTTAAATAAATTATCCTCTTTATAAATCAAAGAGACGAACACGTCCCCATTCTCATGAACAGCAATTCCTATTACCCCTGACTCTCCTGTTCCTGGCATTGAATAATCTGGTTCATAATTTAAAAGATTGTCAGCGAAAGTAAATACCTTAAATTCATTTGTTATTACTTTAACAGAGCCATATAGTTCTGTGACATAAAAGAAGGGGGCGTCCTTT
Source organism: Candidatus Aminicenantes bacterium JdFR-78 (assembly GCA_002010665.1). Taxonomy (GTDB): domain Bacteria; phylum Acidobacteriota; class Aminicenantia; order JdFR-78; family JdFR-78; genus JdFR-78. Next base: position 56,434 of record MTON01000025.1, on the reverse strand, counting down.
TCCGATTTTGGATTTGGCACGAAAGCTATGTTTACAGGAAGAGATAACCCTGAGACAATTTTTTCTACTTTAAATCCCTCCCGAATTTGCCAGCTTTCTTCCACTTTTGCTCCTTATTTTCGCTTAACTTATCATATTGAACTTATAAAATCAATTGAAAAGAATTATTTTCAAAGAATCTCTTCACGAAATTTTTCTTCTTTTACTAAGATAATTTTTTAAATATTTTCCTGTGTAAGAGACCTTGCTATTTATCAATTCCTCTGGCCTGCCTTGGAAAACAACTTTTCCCCCATCCTCTCCTCCTTCTGGTCCCAGGTCAATTACGTAATCAGCACATTTAATGACATCTAAATTATGTTCTATAACAATTACTGTATTTCCTTCGTCAACAAGTTTCTGCATGCACCTTAATAGCTTTTCTATATCAGCCATATGTAAACCTGTTGTTGGCTCATCAAAAAGATAAAGGATTCTTTTTCCTTTCTCATGAATTAAATAATGTGCTAATTTAATTCTCTGGGACTCACCAGCAGAAAGCGTTGTGGTTGGTTGACCCAGTTTTAAATATCCAAGTCCAACCTCCTCAAGGGGCTTTAATTTCCTCGTAATTTCTGGATATTCTCTAAAGAAATCAATAGCTTCAGAAATAGTCATATCAAGAATTTCAACAATATTTTTACCCTTAAATCTGATTTTAAGAACATCTGGCTTAAATCTTTTACCTCCACATTCCTCACAGGTTAAAACAACATCTGATAGAAACTGCATTTCAACAATTTGCTGACCTGCACCTTTGCATTCTTCGCATCTCCCACCTGGAACATTGAATGAGAAATACCCGGGCTTATAACCCATTGCAATTGATTCCCTTGTATTTGCCAGTAATTTTCTTATTTCATCCATTGCTTTAACATATGTAGCGGGAATTGAACGAGGTGAAGTACTTAATGGCGATTGGTCAACCATAACTACTTTATCTATTTTTTCTTTTCCTCTTATCTCTAAGAAGCCCTCCTTTTCTTCTCCTATTATTCCTCTGTATAATACCTCATAAACTAAAGTGCTCTTTCCAGAACCGGATACACCTGTTACACATGTAAACGCGTTTAGAGGGAATTTTACATTTATATTTTTTAAATTGTGCTTTCTTGCGCCAGTAACCTCAATAAATTCAGGTCCTATTTTCCTTTTCCGTGCGGGAATTTTTATTTTCGCCTCACCCCTCAAATATTTTGCAGTCAAGGATTTTTTATCTTTCAAAAATTGATGAAAGGAACCTGAAAAAATGACCTCACCACCATATGGACCCGCACCTGGACCGAGGTCAACTACAAAGTCACCTGATTTTATTATTTCAGGGTCATGTTCTACAACAACAACCGTATTTCCCATATCTCGAAGTGTCTTCAAAATTTTTATCAATCTTTTATTGTCCCTTGGATGCAAACCTATACTTGGCTCATCGAGGATAAAGAGGGTCCCCACTAATGAGGCACTTAAAGCAGAGGCTAAATTTATTCTCTGAGCTTCACCACCACTTAATGTAAAAGTCATTCTATCAAGAGTAATATAATCCAGCCCAACTTCTATTAAAAACTTCAATCTGTTCACGATTTCATCTATCAATCTTTGAGCAATTTCCCTTTCATGTGAAGATAATGTCAGATTGGAGAAAAAAGAATATGCATCTTTTACACAAAGCTTCATTAACTCTCCAATATTAAGAGAATTTATCCTATAGGCGAGAGCTTCTTTATTTAATCTTGTTCGATCGCATTCAGGACAGGGAATATATTTTCTATACCTGCTTAAAAAAACTCTCACTTCCACTTTATATTTTTTTGTTTCAAGCCAATTAAAAAAGCCTTTTACTCCGTAGTAACGGGAATCACCTTCAAGGATAAATCTTTGCTGTTCTGGAGTAAGATCTTTAAAGGGAACATCAGTTGGAATTTTTCTTCTTCTTGCTTCGTACAAAAGTTCCACCATCAATTCTTGAGAGGCTGGCTTTGTCCATGGTTCTATTGCTCCTTCCTCCAGAGATTTATTTTTATCAGGAACAATTTTATCCTCATCAAGAACAGCTAAATCTCCAAAACCATGACAGCGAGGACATGCACCATGAGGGCTGTTAAAAGAAAAGAGATTCGGGAAAGGTTCTCTATAAGGAATTTTACATTTTTTGCATTCCAACTTTTCCGAGAAAAATAATTCCTCTCTTTCTCCACTTTTATATATTACAACCTTACATCTTCCTTCTCCTTCTCTAAGGGCTATTTCAATTGAATCAACAAGCCTCTCCCTATCTTCATAATCTAAATAAAGTCTGTCCACAAGAACATCAATTTTATCGAATTCATTAAGGTTAATTTCCTCGAGAGGGACAATATCTTCATTCAGTAAAATTCTATGAAATCCTCTTTTCTGAAGAATGATTTTATCCTTTTCCTTCGACCAGGAAAAAGTTATATATAATTTTGAATTTTCCGGAAAAGAAAAAACTGTTTCTATAATTGAATCTATACTGTCTCTTCTAACAGGTTCACCACAATTCAAACAGTGCAAAATTCCAATTCGTGCGTATAGAATTCTGAGAAAATCATATATTTCTGTAACAGTTGCTACAGTTGACCTTGGATTTTTTGTAGTTGCTTTTTGCTGAATTGCTATTGCTGGTGTAATTCCTTCTATTAAATCTGCATCAGGCTTGTCCATTTTTTCTAAAAATTGTCTTGCATAGGAGGAAAGAGATTCAATATATCTTCTTTGTCCTTCTGCATATAAAGTATCAAAAGCCAAAGAGGATTTACCAGAACCACTCACTCCAGTGACAATGATTAATTTATATAGAGGAAGGTCTAAATTTATATTCTTTAAATTATGAACTCTTACTCCACGAAGAATTATTTTCTCTTCCATTTTTAATCAATTATAATTTACATGAAATCAAATAGCAATTTTCGTTTGCTTTTTATTTAAAGAGAATGAAATGGATTTAATCTTTCCTTAGACTATTATCCTTAAAGCTTTCTCAAGAATAGAATATCTCGCAGGAGGATATCCGATAATTTCACCATCTGTTTCAATAAAAACTTTTTGATTTGAAATTACTTCAAGAGATTTACATTTTTCATAATGAGCAGATTTCTTTGAAAGAATTTTTCCAGTATAAAGACTTGGTATTAAACCAAAGAGTTTTAACCGACTGACATAATCTATAAAAGCAATATGCAAGATTCCGTCATCTGCTTTGGTCTTTATTCCATAATTCATCCCTCCACCAAAGTAAGAGCATTTAAAAACCGTCAGGTTTTTCAGCCTGAGATTTATAAGCTGTTTATCATCAAGTTTAAGTTCACAATTCAACTCATCAAATTTTAATAATGCTTTCACCCCCACACTTAAAGCAGCAATATCCACACTAATCTTTTTTAAAAAATTTATAAATTTTGTAGCTGTGTCGAACTTCTGTATGGCAAGACTTATCACTCCCACACTTGAATTAGCAACAAAGTATCGTGTTATTTTCTTTCCATCGAAATCTTCACATTCCACTTTGCAAATATCAATTAAATAAGAATCTTTACTTAATAACCTATCAAGCAGACTCTGTCTTCTATCAAACATCTTCTCAAAATCACAACTGCTACCAGCTGGAAGAAAAATAAGTGTCAATTCCTCGGATTTAACCTTATCATTGTTGATTATTCCTTGAAGAACTTCATTTAGGGTGCCATCTCCTCCAAACACAGCTATTCTTCTGTATCCTTTCTCTACCAAATCAACAGAGATTTCTGTGGCATGACCAGCATGGGATGTTGGTTTAAATCCAACTTTAATCTGGGATGATTCAAGAACTTTTTGAAATTCCTCCCATTTTTTCTGAGCCAGGCCTCCTCCAGCTTTTGGATTGTAGATAATAAATGTATCATTAAGATTTTTCATTTTCAGTGTAAGGCTATATCCTCCCATATTAAAGAATTTCTTAATTTATTCACTAAATTTTTATTTATTCCTCTAAAAGCAGCATAAAGCACAAGATCTGTTTGAATTTTTGGGAAGCCTTTAAGACATTGAATTAAAGGGTCTCTCTCATGTAAACCTATCCGAATAAATTTAAACTGAGAATGAAATTCCTTACAGACATGTCTGATTAATTCTTTTACTGCGTCCATAAAACCCTCTTCGTAAACTAAATATCTTATTGCCAGAACCTTAAGGGGATTTCCTGCTTGAGGAAAGAGATTTAAAGGTTTTAAAAAGAGGTATAAAAATTTTAATGTGCCTCCATATTTTTGAACAATTGTTTTTTTAAAATTTATCTGATTCCAATAAGACAGAATAGCCACAATATTCCCATTTTTTCTCGCCACCAAAAAATTATCCAAAGAAAAATCCCTGCTTTCATTAAGAATTTCCCTGAATTTTTTATCATCGAAATCTTCAATCAACTCATATTTTTTAAAAAATTTCGAAAAGAGTTGCTGGATTTCTTCTAAATCAGATTGCGATGGTCTTTCTATTCTATATTTATTTCTGTATTTATTTTTCCTTTTAGGACAAAATAGTGCAATAATATGGAATATCTTAAAAATTGCAATTGGATGAAATTTAGGAATATTTAATCTTCCTGATATTACTCTTAGAAGTTTTTGATTTTCTTTAAGAGCAAAAAGGATACCAATACGGATATTTCTTTCAAGCATTTTCTTATACACTTCTTTCATCAATCTATATAAAGTAAAGGTGCCTTTAACTGATTCTTTTATTTTTAATCCACCAATATAACCGATTTTAATTCCATTCCCGAATAAACGGACATTGCGAAAAGAATATCCCACTGTACCAACAATCTCTCCCTTTCTCTCTGCAACGAGAACTTTAGAATCATGACCCTGAAGAGCTGGTAGATAAAAATAGTCGGGTGATCGATCCACATAAATTGAAAGCGATCCTTGCATGGGACTTTCGCGAGAAAGCTCGAGTAAATCGAAATTATCCTCTAAATTTGCTTCTCGAACGATCATTATAAAAATTAAAATCTCATTTTTTCCAGTTATACCTGGAGAAAGATTTAAAGTCAATATTTTGAAATCAAAAGTTGAATTTGGATTTTTCATATGCTAAGGTAAAAAAGCTAAAATGAGGGATTGAAATGGAATTACTTGATTGGATTGTCATAATTCTCTACATTGGTGGTTTGATCTTTCTTGGCTGGTTTTTAGGTTTAAAGCAAAAAACATCTGAAGATTACTATTTAGCTGGAAGAAAATTACCATGGTTTCCAATTGGTTTTTCCACAATGGCAACCCAGCTTGGCGCAGTATCCTTTATTTCTGCACCAGCTTTTGTTGCTCTAAGACCAAACGGTGGACTAATATGGCTCGGNTATGAGCTTGGACTACCCCTTGCAATGGCACTTCTTATGTTTCTTTTTTTTCCAGTATTCCATTCTCTGAAAATTATCAGTGTATATGAATATCTTGAGAGACGATATGATGTGAGAGTTCGTGTCCTGATGAGCCTTATTTTTCAGATAAGTCGAGGTCTTGCAACAGGAGTAACAGTCTATGCTGCTGCTATTGTTGTATCTGTTGTGTTCCAGACTCCTCTCTGGATTACCATTTTAATGATTGGTGCAGTTGCCATGATTTATGAATTATTCGGAGGAATTCATGTTGATATTATCTCTGACACTATACAAATGCTAGTAATTATTTTAGGAATTCTAATAACCGGTCTGGTTGGACTCAATTTAATTGGAGGCTGGAGTGCAATAGGAAAATTTTTAGATCCTGCAAGGCTCACTGCAATAAATTTTTCAGCTCATGGGCTTGGTGATGGACAAGATTTTGGATTCTGGCCATTATTTTTTGGAGGATTCTTTCTCTATGCATCTTATTATGGATGTGACCAGAGTCAGGTTCAGAGGGAATTTTCTGCTCGGAATTTAGATGACTGCAAGAAGTCTCTTTTATTTAACGGTATCTTTCGCTTTCCTATAGTCCTTGGCTACTGTCTTGTAGGCTTAATCCTTGGCACATATGTTGTTCAAAATTCAGCCTTTTTAAATAAACTCCCTCAAGGTAATTATGATTATCTTCTCCCTACCTTTGTAATAGAGAAGATGCCTCCTGGAATAGTTGGTTTTATATTAATAGCAATCATGGCTGCAGCAATGTCATCTCTTGATTCATCTATAAATTCTCTGAGTGCTGCAACAGTTGAGGATATTTATAAAAGGCTTAGAAAGAAAAAGATTGATACTGATAAAGAAATGAGACTTTCAAAGACCTTTACTTTTCTCTGGGGTATGTTCTGTATAGGATTTGCCTTTTTTGTAAAAAACATTTCTCCAACCATTATAGAAGCAATTAATAAAATAGGCTCTGCCTTTTATGGTCCTGTACTCGCTGTTTTTTTTGCTGGTATTGTTTTTAAAAGAAGCAAATCCTTTCCTGCTATTTTAGGATTGGGGACAGGAGTCATCTTTAATCTCTATCTCTGGTTTTTTGTTCCCTCAGTATCCTGGCTGTGGTGGAATGCCATAGGATTTTTGATTGCTATAATAATAATTTTAGTCGGAAGTTATCTCTCATCCGAGCCTCACCCTATCAATCAGATACAAATACCTCTTGAGAAAAAAATATGGAAAATTTCATATGCTATATTAGCCCTATACACTGTTTTCCTGATCGCTTTACTCATTTTCCTACCCAAAATATTGACTTATTAAGAAATTTAATGCATTATTTTGTTCGTGAAAGTAATAATAATAGGTTGCGGTCCTGCTGGTTTGTTTGCAGGCTTTAAATTAGCTGGAAAATGTGAAGTCTTAATCTTAGATAAAGGACCTTCTCTTGAGGAAAGAATAAAAGACAAATCAAATCTACTTCATGGAGAGGGTGGAGCTGGCTTATTTTCTGATGGGAAATTAAATTTCTCCCCTGAAATTGGAAATAACTTGGCTGAATTAATAGGTTATTCAAAACTTTCAGAACTTATAAATGAAGTTGAAAGCATCTTTAGAAAATATAATATAAAGACTAAAGAAATTAACAGAAAAAAGGCTCATGAATTAGAAGTTTTAGCTGTTCAGAATGGAATGAAATATTTGCCCATTAGACAGGCTCATGTTGGGTCTGATCACTTACCTGAAGTGATTTCAAAATTGAGTAATGACCTGAGAAAGAAAGGCGTTGAATTTATATTTAATACAGAAGTTGAAGAAATAAGGAAAAATTCAATTATTACAACGAAAAAAGAAGAGTTTAAATTTGACAAATTATTGATAGCACCTGGAAGAAGTGGAGCTCGCTGGTTAGAGAAAATTGTTAAAGAAAAAAGGATGAAATATATTTATAATCCTGTTGATATTGGAGTTAGAGTTGAAGTTCCTGCATTAATCATGGAAGAAATATGTGAGATAAACTGGGATCCTAAAGTTCATATAAGAACCCCCACCTATGACGATTTTGTAAGAACATTTTGTGTTTCTCCCTATGGATATGTGGTTAAAGAGGAAAATGAGAAATATTGTCTTGTAAATGGACATTCATGGAAGGATAGGAAGAGTTCTAATACTAACTTTGCTTTTTTAGTTAAAGTTCAATTAACAGAGCCTCTTGAAAACACAAATCTTTACGGAGAAAGCATTGCCATTCAGGCAACAACAATTGGAGGAAATAAGCCAATTCTTCAAAGATTGGGGGATTTAAGGAGAGGGAGAAGAAGCACTTGGAGCAGATTGGAAAAGAGTCATGTTAAACCTACATTAACTGATGTGACTCCAGGCGATATTGCAATGGCTCTTCCTTATCGATTTGTAAGGGATATTATTGAAGGTCTGGATATTTTAAATAAGCTCATCCCTGGAGTTGCAGATGATGGTACTCTCCTTTACGCAACCGAGATAAAATTTCATGGTTTAAGGGTGCTTACAAATGAATTTCTTAGAACTTCAATCCCTGAAATTTATGTAGCTGGAGACGGAGCTGGATTAAGCAGAGGAATAGTAGGAGCTGCGGTCTCGGGTTTGCTTGCTGCTGAGGGAATACTTAAAGATTAAAATTTCAAATACCAAATTCCAAATGACGAATAAAAAGGGGAAAGTTTTACAATTTTAATTAAATTTCTAATTCCATTTTTTCTAAAAGAAGCTCATCTCCGGAAAGTATTTTTATTTCAAAAGAACCACAAGAAGGACATATCATTGTAAAATCTTCTGGAGAAAATTCAAAACCACAACTTTGACATTTTACTTTTACAAGTGTTTTTTCTATTTCTAATTTTGCTTCACTTGCAATGGTTTTCTTTTTATAAATATCAAAAGCGCTTTCCAGTAGTTCTGGAACAACTCCTGACAACACTCCAACTTTTAGTTTAACCTTTGTTATTCTCTTTGCTTTTTGTTCCTTGGCCTTTTCTTTTAGTATCTCAAATAAGTTTGCTACAATTGAAAGTTCATGCATTTTTATCTCAAATTCAAAAAACTTAAAAATATCTCCTTACTCCTCACTCTTTACTCCTCACTTCATGTAGTGATGTTTTAAAATACTCAATCAAATCGTCTATTCCTTCCCCATTAATAGCAGATGTAATAAAAACCTCCATTTTTGGATTGATTGAAAGCGCCTCTTTTTTAGCCCTTTCAGGGTCAAAAGGTAAATAAGGAAATAAATCTGATTTGGTTATAATTAAACACTGAGATGTAATAAAAGCTTTGGGATATTTTTTTGGCTTATCGTCACCTTCAGGTGCTGATAGAAGAACACAACGAATATGCTCGCCAAGGTCATAATTAGCTGGACAAACTAAATTTCCTATATTTTCAATGAATAAAAAATCAAGGTCTTTGGGAATTTTATCAAAAATTTTACCGAGCATTTTTGCTTCAAGGTGACAAGCACCTCCTGTTGTAATCTGAATTGCTGGAATTCCTTTTGCTCTAATGCGTTCAGCATCTTTTTCCGTTTCTATGTCCCCTTCTATTACAGCCAATCTATAATTTTTCTTTAAATTTTCACCTATTATCTCCAGTAAACTGGTCTTTCCTGCACCAGGAGAACTCATAAAATTAATAACAAGAGTCCCATTTTCTGTAAGTCTCCTTCTTATTTCATTTGCAACCCTTTGATTTGACCCAAGTAGTTCCACAAGAACCGTGTATTCCCTTTTTTTCTTCATTTCTTTTCCCATTCTTCAATTAATTCATTAATTTTATTAATAATTTCTGGAATCGCACTTTTTACTTCTGGGGAAAGTTCCTCTCCCAAATGATAAATACTCTTTGCTTCAACTGCAATAATTTTAACTAATTTTGGCATTTTCAATCCAAATTTTTTCCCAAGAGTAATAATCTGAGGGAAAGAAACATAATGAGGTGATGGGCCGGGAACATGACGAATCTGGTTGAGATTTATTAATCTTATGCTTCCAGGTTTTGGGTTTTCCCTTTTTATTGTATCAATTATAACCAGACGATCATAATTTGCAATTATATCTAAAAGGGCTAATCCTGAAACTGAGGTTTCAACTAAATCTATATTTGATTTAAACCCACCTCTTTTTTTTAATTCTCTAATTACATGGATACCAACACCATCATCTCCAAATAATTCATTACCCAGACCTAAAATAAGTGTTTTCACTCCTATTTTACATTTCTCTTAAACTGATGAATTAATTTTCTATCAGCATCATATATATTTATAATTAAGGGCATATCACCTGGTAATGAATGAGTTGCGCAGGCATGACATGGGTCATAAGCTCTAAATGCCATTTCTACCATGTTTAATATTCCATCAGATACATTCCCATTCTTTATTAATTTCTCAGCAGCTCTTCTAATGCTCATATTTATTGCAGCTGCATTATTAACTGTAGCAACTATCAGATTTGCCTCTGTTAAAATTCCTCTATCATCAGTTTTATAATGATGAATTAATGTTCCTCTTGGAGCTTCAACAACTCCAATTCCCTCTTTTGGAGTTTCTGTTGGAATATTCCTAATATTGGGATCCGTGATTTCCTTATCTTCAAGAAGTTCAACCATTCTCTCTGCTGCATATAGAGCCTCTATTAAACGAGCCCAGTGGAAAGCCAGAGTATTATGAGCAGGTTTACCACCAAGAGTTTCATACATTTTCTCATAAGCTTCCTGAGCAAGAGGAGTGGCCATCCCATCCGAAGCATTTAAACGAGCAAGAGGAGCTACTCTATAAATTCCACTATCCTCTCCATCCACAAAACCTTTCCAACCAACATTTTTAAGATAAGGAAATTTAATATAACTCCATGGCTCCACATGTTCAGCTATATGATTTAAATAATCCTGACATTTGAATTTCGCATATTCCTTCCCATTTGGGTCAACAACTCTAATATATCCATCATAAAAATTTACCTTGTTATTTTCATCAACCAATCCCATATAATACGTGCGATGATAATACACATCTCCTGTAACAATATCCACATATTCTTTGTTTTTCAAAACAATATCGTCAAATATCTTTAAAGCAAATTGTGCAAATTCAACTCCTGCTTTAGCCACTTCCAGGAATTTTTTCCTGTCTTCTTCTGTAAGCCCCTTTGAAACTCCACCTGGCAAACCGCATACTGGATGAATTACTTTTCCACCTAAATAACTAATAATATCCCTGCATTGCTTTCTTATCTCAATAACCTTTTTCCCTATTTCCAAGCCAACCTTGTTTAATACACCTAAAATGTTTCTTTCCGCTGCTGGTGCTTGAGGACCCACTACAAAATCTGGACCACCAAGGAAAAAGAAATGAAGGGTATGATCTTCTAACATAAAAGTACTATAAATAAATTCTCTTATTTTTTTTGCAACAGGGGTGGGCTCCACCTTAAACAAATCATCCAGGGCCTTAGTAGATGCCATATGATGGGCAGTTGGACAAACACCACAAATCCTGGGAGTTATTCTTGGCATCTCTTCAGCAGGTCTACCAACTGCAAACTGCTCAAATCCCCTTAATTCAGGAATTTGCAAAAAAGCTTTATCTACATTACCTTTTTCATCAAGAAAAATTTCGATTTTTCCATGACCTTCTAAACGAGTTATTGGGTCTATTGTTATTCTATTATTGCTCATTTTAACCTCCAAAATTATTATTTTTCATTATCTGCTACAGAAGGCATTCTTTTTCTTCTCATTAATGAAGAAGGAAGACTAAATCTATAAAATGTTCCAGCTGGGTCAACAATAGTATCCATGACCTTCTCTATTTCTTTTTCATCATTTACATCTATTATTGAAGCCAGAACTGAAAGAAATTTAGCTCCTTGGTCAATCACCTGGTCAGTAGGGCCAAAACAGCCTCTACAGGGCATATTTGCCTCTATACATCTTTCACCACAACCTGTCCGAGTTGCTGGTCCCATACAAATTACCCCCTGTGCAAGAAAACACTTTTCAGGATCGAGCATAATTTCATGAGGTCTTTTAATTTCTTTAATTGTTAATTTTTCAGGCTTTGTTTCATTTCTCTTGCAATCATCGCATAAAGATTTATTCGGAGATAAAACAGTACCTTTTGGTGGGAGCTTACCCTCCAGAATAGCATTAATTGCATTCATTACTAAATCCGGCGGTGGTGCACATCCTGGTAAATAATAATCTACATCTATTATCTGGTCGAGACGGAATACCGTATTATAGAACTTAGGGAGCGTCAATTCCTTTCCATCCACTGTAACCTTTTCCTGAGGAACAATCCCCTCTGGATTATGGGTGGATGGAGTTGTCTTATAAGCTCTATTGAAAATTGATTCTCTATCCCAGAAATTGGCTAGTCCTGGAACACCACCTAAATGAGCACAACTTCCGAAAGCCACTATTAACTGGGATTTTTTCCTGAGCAGTTTTACCATTTCCTCTTGTTCGGACAATCTAATAGCTCCATTTATAAAGGTAACAGCTATAGATTTATCAGGCATTGCTTCAATATCTTTTCTTTTAAAATCTAATGCAACAGGCCAAAAAACAATATCCACTGCTTCAACTACTTTCAAAATATTTTCAGCTAAATCAACTACAGCTTCCTCACATCCACCACAAGAGGCACACCAATAAAAAGCAACTTTTGGCTTACTCATTTTTTCCTCCTTTCTTTGAATTAAAGGGACCTAATTTTCTAATTGTTTCAGTAAATTCATTGCAAACTTCCTGAAATTTAGCTCCTTCAGAAGCTGAAATCCATTCTAATCTTATTCTTTCATCCTCAATCCCAAATTCGGATTGTAGCTTTTTAATGAGTTTATATCTTCTTAAAGCTTTATAATTTCCCTCTTTATAATGACAATCTCCAGGATGACAACCAGCGATCAATACTCCATCCGCTCCTTCCTTAAATGCTTTAAAAATAAATTGCGGATCAACTCTTCCACTGCACATTACTCTGATTATTCTCAAATTTGGCTGATATGTCATTCTTGATGTTCCAGCCAAATCGGCTCCAGTATAGGAACACCAATTGCATAAAAATCCAACGATTTTTGGTTCAAATTTTTCATTACTCATTTTAACCTCCTTTAAACACTGAGAATTCCCTCAATTTCAGCAATAATCTGTTCATCACGAAAATGATTTTGCATAGCAGCTCCACTTGGACATGCAGCCACACATGTACCACATCCTTTACAGAGCGCCTCATTCACTTCAGAAATATCTTTCTCTTTATTATAACTTATTGCACTGAATGGACACAATGCAATACACAATTGACATCCAGAGCAAAGTTCTTCATTAATTTCTGCAGTGACAGGTTCAAGTTCAAATTTACCTTTATCTGCGAGTGCCAATGCTTCTGAAGCTGCTGCACCTGCCTGAGCAACAGTATCAGGAATATCCTTTGGCCCCTGGCAAGTTCCAGCCAGGAAAATACCGTCTGCAGCTGTTGATACAGGAGCCAGTTTCGGATGCTTTTCCAAGAAGAAAGCATCCTGACTGCACGAGAGATTGAACATTCGTGTAATTTCATCTGAACCAAAGTTAGGCTCTAAACCCACTGAGAGGATAGCCATATCAACAGGAATCCTTCTTACAGTTCCCACAAGTGTATCCTCTACCCTAATTATTAATTTTCCTTCTTCTTCTGGTGTTAGGGCGACATCAGAGATCTCAGAAACTCTTCCTCTAATAAAATGGACTCCTTCCTCAAGTAACTTATGGTAAAATTCTTCATATCCCTTTCCAAAAGCCCGCATATCAATATAAAAATTATAAACCTCTGCATTAGTTCTTTCCTTAATTATATGGGCAAATTTAAGTGAATACATACAGCAAACTCTTGAACAATATTCATTGAAATTTTCATCTCGCGAGCCAACACAGTGAATAATTCCAACCGACTCCGGCTCTCTACCATCAGCCAGTCTAATCTGTCCACCAGTAGGACCTGATGCATTAACCATTCTCTCAAATTCTAAGGCTGTAAGAACATTTTTAAATCGTCCATAACCATATGCCGGGACCTTCTTGGCATCAAATCCTTTAAATCCTGTAGCAATAATAATAGTACCCACTTCTAACTCAATTTCTTCATCTTCCATATCATGATTAATTGCTTCCTTTTCGCAAACTTTTTCACAGAGCTTACAATTTCCGGTTTTAAAGTGAATACAATTTTCCTCGTCTATAAAGGGTACCATTGGAACTGCCTGACGAATGGGCACCCTTATAGCAGAATTTGGACCAAGTATCATTTCATCATGAATTACTTCTCTTTTATCCAAATCTTCAACTGTTATTGCTTCTGTTGGACAGAAATAGGCGCAGGCAGCACAGCCTATACAATCTTCAGAAGGTTCACCAAAAGGAGTAGAAACTTTTCGATCTGCACCCCTTTCAATAAAACTTATAGCTTTTGCTCCCACTACTTGTTCACACGTCCTGACACATAAACCACAGAGAATACATTTTTCGTTTGGGTCTTTAATCTCAAATCTTGTTTTTTCAACGCCTAGTTCCTTTGCTATCTCCTTTACTGGCTCGGCAGCAGGAGCTCGAGCCATGAGAAGCTCGATGTTCATTTTTCGCGCTTTCAATGCCCTTTCTGAATCTGTAAATATCTCCATTCCATTTTCAACTACAGTATTACAAGCTGTTACCAATTCATTGCGCTTGCCTATCTTAATTTCCACCATGCAAATTCTACAGGCTGAATAGGGCTCTAAAAGAGGATGATAACAAAGTGTAGGAATTTTAATATCTAATTTTTCAGCAGCTTTGAGAATAGTTGTACCTTTCTCGACCTTAGTTTCTTTTCCATTTATTTTAATTTTAACCATATTATACCTCCTTACTCAATTTTTATAGCATTGAATCGACATAACTCAAAACATAATCCGCATTTTGTACACAGCTCAGGATTAATTCTATGAGCCCGATTTAATTCACCACTTATGGCATTCTCAGGACAATTCTTTCTACAGACATCACAACCATGGCCTTCTTTTACGCATATTTCTTCATCTATAAAATACCTAATTAATTCCCGACAAACACGAGCCGGGCACTTTTTCTGTTTAATGTGTGCCTCGTACTCATCTCTAAAATATCGAATAGTGCTCAGGACAGGATTTGGTGCAGTCTGTCCAAGACCACAAAGAGCGGTATCTCTCATTGTCTCACAAATTTCTTGAAGTAATTCAATATCTCCCTCTTTGCCTCTTCCTTCAGTAATATCAGTTAATATTTTGGAAAGAGCTGGCAGACCTTCTCTGCATGGAGTACATTTTCCGCATGACTCATTTCTTAAGAAATCTACAAAATATTTTGCAACATCTACCATACAATTATCTTCATCCATAACCACCATACCACCTGATCCCATTATTGCTCCAGCTTCTGTTAAACTTTCATAATCCACTGGAAGATCAAGAAGACTTTCTGGAATGAACCCTCCTGAAGGCCCTCCTGTCTGAACAGCCTTAAATTTTTTGCCATTTGGAATTCCTCCTCCTATATCAAAGATTATTTTTCTCAAGGTAATTCCCATAGGAACTTCTATTAAACCAGTATTAAAAACTTTACCTGCTAAAGAGAAAACCTTTGTTCCCTTACTTGTCTTGGTCCCAATAGAACTAAACCACTTTGCCCCTCTTAAAATTATAACAGGTATATTTGCCCAAGTTTCCACATTATTTATGTTCGTTGGTTTTCCCCATAAACCTTTCTCAGCAGGATATGGAGGTCGAGGCCTTGGTTCACTTAGTTTTCCTTCAATTGAAGCAATTAAAGCTGTTTCCTCACCGCTTACAAATGCACCTGCTCCTCTTCTAACTTCAATGTCAAAGTCAAATCCTGTTCCTAGAATGTCTTTTCCTAAGAGGCCATATTCTTTTGCCTGCTGAACAGCAATATAAAATCTTTCCACAGCTAATGGATATTCCATTCTCACATAAATAAATCCTTTTTTCGCACCAATAGCATATGCACCAATTGTCATACCTTCTATGACTGCATGAGGATCGCCTTCAATAATACTTCTATCCATAAATGCGCCAGGGTCACCTTCATCTGCATTACAGATTACATATTTTGGCTCACCTTTTGCTTTACGACAGAATTCCCACTTTAAACCAGTAGGAAATCCTCCACCTCCTCTTCCTCTCAGACCTGATTTTTTAATTTCTTCTATTACTTGTTCAGGTGTCATTTCTGTAAGAACCTTGGCTAAGGCTGCATATCCATCTCTTGCTATATAATCATCAATTTTTTCTGGATCGATTAGACCACGGTTTCTCAAAGTAACTAATAACTGATCACCAAAAAACCTAATATCTTTCATTCTCGGTATTGGCTCTTTCTCTTCAGGAGGAATGTACATTAATCTTTTCACAGGTCTTCCTTTTAATAAATGTTCTTCTACAAGAAGAGGAATATCTTCTTCTTTTAGAAATTGATAGAATATTCCGTCCGGTTGAACAACCATTATTGGACCATGGCCACAAAAGCCATTACAACCAGTTGAGACTACAAGAATTTCATTTTCCAAACCTCTTTTCTTGATTTCTCTTTCCAAAGCTTCTTTTATTTTGAGAGAATTATTAGAAACACATCCTGTCCCTGCACAAACCATTAAATGAGCTCTATAAGGCATTTAAACACCTCCTTTCATTTTTTAATCCACTCTTTCGCTTCCTATTGCTAACATATATTCTTTTACTATCTTTCCATTAAGAACATGTTCTTCAAATATTCTTCGCATTTTATCTTCTGTCAAATCCACATATTTTACAGGAGCTTTTCCTAATAGTTCCACTGTTATCATTGGTTCACGACTGCAAAGCCCAGCACATCCAGAAGTAGTTACTATAATGTCTTTAACATCTCTTTTTTCTATTTCTTCTAAAATAACACTCATTATTTTTCTTGCTCCTGCAGCAATTCCGCAGGTCCCCATATGAACAGTTATTTTTGCCTTACCTGCACCCTCTCTAAGAACTGTTTCTCTTCTTACCTTTTCCTTAATTTTTTGTAAATCTTCTAATTTTAATTTAGGCATTTTTACCTCCTCCACCCTCTTTATATTTCCTCAATATTTTAAGAATTTTATTTTGATTTAAATCTCCATAAAGTTCACCATCAATCACTACCACAGGAGCAAGCCCACAAGTTCCAACACAACCAGTAATCTCGAGGGTAAAATTCAAATCCTTTGTTGTCTGTCCTTCCTTTATACCCAGTTCTTTTTCAATGGCTTTAATAATCAAAGGAGCTCCTTTTACATGACAAGGAGTCCCCATACAAACACCAATTTTGTGTTTACCTCTCGGAGTAAGACTAAACCAATTGTAAAAAGTTGCAACACTACAAATTTGACTTAGAGGCATATCCAGTTCTTTAGAAATCTCTATTAGGACATCCTTGGGTAAATAATTATACTTATTCTGAATATCATGAAGTATTTCTATAATGGCGTCCTCTCTTCTTTCCCACTTTTCAAGTATTTTTCTAATTTCCTCTCTATTCATTTTTTACCTCCCGAGGAAAATTTTCAAAAATCTTATTTAAATTATTTAATAAATTTTTAAGATTATTTTTACTTAATTTTTTTGTGTCCAAATGATATTTTTTACCATTCCTTCTGTAAGTGAAAATGAAATTAACTTCTGGATTACCAATAATAAGAGTCATTAGAGTCTCTTTAATGTCTCCCAAGGGTTGTCGATCAATATGACTATGCTGAAATACTGCTGTAATTTTTGTTCCTTTCCCTGGTTTTGACTTAATAAATATATTGCCATTAGCCATTTTAGATGCTTGGGCTAAAAAAGGAAGACCTAATCCCACTTTATGTCCTGATTTGGTGGTTACAAAGGGATCAAGTACTTTCTTTACCATCTCTTCATTCATTCCTTTCCCATCATCTTCTATCTCAATACTGAGTAAATCTTTTTCCAAATTTTCCGTGATTTTAATTTTAATATTTTTCGCTTCAGCTCTTATTGAATTTTCCACTATATCCAGTATGTGCAATGATAAATCCTCAAACATTTCTACTCACCTTCAAAATTTTTCTGCCATTTTCTTCCTTTAGTGCTTTTTTTATCTCATATATATTAGCGCTTTCAATTAAAAATATGGTGAATCCTCTACCGATCTCATCCAGATAATGAGCATCTGAAGAACAAATTAAAGGAAAACTGAAATTAAATTTCCCTTGTGCTTCATAATAATCAATTCTGGGTGAAATTTCTAATGCATCTAGTTCAAGATCAGGAGGAATGAATCCAAGTTGTCCTATGATACTGAAAGCCTCCCTATCTATATGTGAGGCAATGGCCAATCCATTAAAGGAATGAATATATTCTACTATATCCTCTACTGATAAAGTTGTTGCACCAATAAGAAGTTTTTGATTAAAATCAATAACTTCACCCTTCTCATTCACTACCACTTGCATTCCATATAAATCTTCTTCATTTTTACCAGGTAAGTTATCATAAATAACTTCTTGAAACTCTATGGCTTTATCTCTATTTTCAAAAAGAGCTAAAATATGGACTTCTTCCTTGCTGGTAACTTCCATTCCTGGAATTACTCTAATCTTCTGATCATGACAAGCTTTCATGAGTGCATCAACATTTTCAGAAGAATTATGGTCACAAATAGCAATTAGATCCAGTTTGTTCTCTCTACTTTTCTCAATTATTCTTGATGGAGCCATTTCAAAATCTGTGCATGGAGAAAGACATGTATGAATGTGAAGATCAGCTTTAAATTCTTTTAACATTTTCCCTAACCTTTTATCCCAAGCTCATAAAGTTTTCCTGCTAATTCAAAAGCTGTTAATTTTGACCCTAAAAGCGGGATTTTTTCCTGCTCTGCCTTTCTAACAGTCTCCTCATCGGGCTCGCGATTATTTACAATTACAATTCCAGCTAATTCTTTCAATGTAGCGACAGCAATTATGTTCTGATGGGTTTGAAGAGTTAGCCACAAATTTCCTTCCTTACTATTTGCAATTACATCACTTAAAAGGTCACTTGCATATCCACCAGTAACTTCATTTTCTAGCTTTTCTTTACCTGCTATGATTGTTAAATTTAATTTTTCAACTATTTCCTTTAGTTTCATTGTTCCTCCTTCTCAATTCCTAATCTCTGATAAGGAGATTTCCTCAATAGTTCTATTAATTCCTTTGATATCTCCTCAAATCTCTCAGGAACTTTAAAAATACAATCTGTTATTTTAGCTTCTCCTTTTACAACATCTTCTGCAAAAGTTTCACAAGTTGGAGAACCACATGCGCCACAATCAATTTTTGGTAAACTTTCATAAATCTCATCTTTTTCTTTCATTTTGAGAATTGCTTTTGATATATATGTATCAAGGGGCTTAAGAGGACGAGGGGATATCTTCTCCTTTCTGAAATAATAATTTTGTTTAAATTTCCTCCTGACTTCCCTTATGTCAGGACATGCTTTTATTTTTCGCAATTCAAGATCCTCGATTAATTGAAAAATTTTATTATATGAAATATAAACGTTCTCAACTGTTAAAGAACCTCCAACACATCCTTCTAAACAAGAATATGCTTCTAAAAAATCTATATTCTTCAATTTACCATTTTCTATATCATCCAACACCCTAACCACATTCCTTAATCCTGAAACTGCAAGTGAATTTCTTAGTCTTAATGTTTTTGAAATACCTCCTGCAATTGCCCATCCTATTCCCAATATACAAAGACTTTCTAAAGACGATTTATAGTCTGATTTGCTTAAACTTTCCATTGCAGATAATAGCGGAGCATATATATCTTTAATTGAAATAGCACCATCTAAGTGAGATTTTCCACCTTCTGCAGGCTGCCTGATTGAAATCATTTTCGCAGGACAGGGTGTAAGATAAATTGCCCCTATGTCTTCTTTCTTAAGTCCCAATTCTTTTGATTTCCTCTCTTTAATCTCTTTTCCTGCAACTTCTCTCGGGGTCTCAATGGGCATAATTAGATCAATCAATTCAGGATACTTCACCTGTATAAGTCGAACAACAGGAGGACAAGAAGATAGAATAAGAGGTTTTGGGCCTCTATACTCTCTTAAATATTCCTGAATTGCAAAACTTACCTCTCCACACGATTGAGCTACATCATAAGCATCATTGAAACCTATTCTTCTCAATCCTTCCAAAACTTTGTCGGGAAGAATTTCCCTCCCAAATTGTGCATATAATGCAGGAGATGGAATAGCCATAGTATATTTAAATTTAGAGATTGTTGTAAATGGATCAGTTAGAGGCATTATTGCATTATTTGGACAAGCATTGATGCATTCCCCACAATCTATACATCTTTCTTCTAAAATTATTGCTTTTCCATTTCTAACTCTTATTGCCTGAGTTGGACAAACTCTCATGCACCGCATTCTACCTTCACATTTTTTCTCATTAATATAGATTGAATGGTAATATTTATTCATTTTTACTATCCAGATAAATTACAATTCTCAGCTTTGTTCCTTTATTTACTTCAGAAGTTATCTCAAACTCGTCTGAATTTTTCTTTATATTTGGCAAACCCATCCCTGCTCCAAATCCCATTTCTCTCATTTCCTCTGTGGCAGTTGAATACCCTTCCTGCATTGCTAATTCAATATCCTCTATTCCTGGGCCTCTATCATCCACTACAATCTCAATTTTCTGAGGAGTAAGTGCAAAATTCAGAGTTCCATGATTAGCATACATTACTACATTCATTTCTGCCTCATAAGTTGCAATTGCAACACGACGGATAATAGAGGGCGGGATGCCAATTTCCTTAAGTAAATCTTTAATTTTTGTTGAAACATTTCCAGCATTTCCAAAATCCTTTCCTTTGATTACAAAGCTATGTTCAATTCGATTTTCAATAGCCATTTTAGCTAATTTTCTCAGCTTCATTAACGCCAGGGAGTCCTGCTGAATAAAGTATGCCACATGCCTCAAACATCATGAGTTTTGTAGTAAGTAGAGGAATTCCTTTCTTTTTTGCTAATTCAATCCCCTCTTTATCAGGCCTCTTTCCCCTGACATAGATAATGGCTTTTATATCTACAATATCTGCGGTTCTAACTGATTGTGCATTAGTTAATCCAGTGAGAAGCAACATCCCAGGCTTCCCAAATGCAAGTACATCACTCATCAAATCACATCCACCACCTGAGAGAACCTCAAGATCAAGATTATCATCTCCTGTAATAACCTCGCACTTCAACAAATCCTTTATTTCCCTAAGAGTCATTTTTTTAATTTTTCTATTCATTATTCTCCTTTAACTTCTTTTATTATCATATCTCCTTTCCTGATAACCCTTCTTTTAGGTGTGATTACTGTAGGACAAGTCTCCCAGCATATTCCACACCCATTACATTTTTCAAGATCCACATATCTTGCTTTTTTTCTTATCTTAACTTTAAAATTTCCAACATATCCTGAGACTTCTTTCACTTCACTATAAGTCAATAATTCAATATTTGGATGTTTTCCAACCTCTGTCATCTTGGGTGTTAAAATACATGCTGCACAATCAAGAGTTGGGAAAGTCTTGTCAAGATATGACATTTGACCACCTATTGAGGGCTCTTTCTCCACCAAATAGACCTTTTTTCCGGAATTAGCATAGACTAATGCTGCATGAATTCCTGCAATTCCTCCTCCAACAATCAAAACTTCTGGTCGGACAGGAACTTCTTTCTTTTGCAGAGGTTGATGATAAATAACTCGCTTAACTGCAGCTGCAACGAGAGCTTTCGCCTTCTCTGTTGCCTTCTGACTATCTTCTGTAACCCATGAGCACTGTTCTCTAATATTAGCCATTTGAAAATAAAATGGATTTATTCCACCCTCAAAGGTAGTATTTCTGAAGGTCGGTTCGTGCATCAATGGAGAGCATGATGCTACAACCACCCTATTCAACCCTAATTCCTTTATGTCCTTTTTTATTAATTCCTGACCAGGATCAGAACACATAAATTTATATTCTCTTGCCACAGCAACATTATCCAATTTGGAGGCAAAATCCACCACCTCATAAACATTTACCTTTTCAGCTATGTTTCTTCCACAATGGCAAATATAAACTCCAATCTTTATATTGTTATTATTTTTACCCATTTCTTCCCTCCTTATACTCTTGCAAAAAATTCATTTAAAGGTATTACTGATCGGGAAAATCCTAATTCCTTAATTGGAATATCCAATGCAAGTCCAAGAATTTGAGTAAAATAAAAAATTGGCACTCTTATGTCCTCTCCATATTTTTTAACTATTTTATCCTGATATATTTCGAGATTGAACTGACATAATGGACAAAGAGTCACAATAACATCTGCATTTTTCTTTTTAGCTTCTCTAAGAAGAATATAGTTTAACCTCAGTCCAACTTCTTCTAATGTGCCTGTTAAAGAACCACCACAACACCTTGTCTTTGGTGAATAATCAACTGGTGTGGCACCTGTTAACTCCATTAGCTTATCAAGGGAAGTAGGATAGTCAGGATCATCAAAATCAGTAAAAGGTCTTACAACCTGACATCCATAATAACAGGCAATGCGCAAATCACCTAAATTCTTTTTAATTTTCTCTTTAATTTTATCAAGGCCGTAATCATTAATTAAAACTTCAAGGGGGTGTCTAACTTTAATATTAAATGGAAATTCTCCTCCTATAATTGCCAATTCTCTGATTAAATTTTCAACTTTATCAGGGTTATCATTAAGAAATTCAAGAGATTTTCTTAAAGTTAAATAACATCCAGCACAAGGAGCAACTATATCCTTTCCTTGTTTCTGAGCTAATGCAATGTTTCTTCCTGAAATAGCTATAGCCATTTTATCATCTACAGAAAAGTAGGCAGTTGCACCACAACAATTCCAATCTTCAAGTTCCTTCATTTTTATTCCCAAAGCATTAAAAGTTGAAATTAATGACTCATCATAATGTTTTGCTGTTCCCTTTATTGAACAACCAGGATAATATGTGTATTCATGCATTTGTTTCCTCCTTCATTAAATTAAGCAATTTCCTCAATTGTTTTTTATTCTTAATTGACTCTTTCTTGAAACTCATTCTTCCAGTTTTAATTAGTTTCAATCCAATAGGAGCCATCTTTAGCAAACCAAATGGATTTGTTTTCAAGTAGAGCTTTACTACAACTCCTATTTCCCAATTTCTTCCAGTTGACTGAATAATTTTAGTCATTTCTTTATCAAGCACAGGAATTGAGAAGCGAGCGGGATAAACCCCGTCTTCAATAGCCTTTCTCTTAAGTGCATACATAACATCAGTGATTTTTATTTGAGCAGGACATCTAACAGTACAAGTATAACAGGAGGAACAGAGCCAAATAGTAAAGCTCCTCAGTGCTTCGTCCTTAAAACCTTCTTTAACCATTGCCATAATTTTTCTTGGTGGATAATCCATATAAACTGCCATTGGACAAGAACTGCTACAAGTTCCACATTGAATACACCTTTCAATTTCTTCGCAATGAGATAGTTCGATTATTTCCCTTAAAAAATTTTTGTCCAATTCAGCTTCATATTTTACCTTTCTTTCAATCTCCATTTATTCCTCCTTTAAAATTTGTATGATATATATTTTTATAAAAGTTGATTAAATCTATAGTAATACTATATTTTTTAAAAATGTTATGAAAGGATTTATTTAAATGTAGCGGTCTACTCGATAAGATGTTTAGTATAAGTCCCACTTTAATGATTTGGTTATGAACATTTATTACCTTTAAATTTAATTGAAAAAATTCGTTTTGTCAATAGGAATAAAAAGGATTTTTGAAATAAAATCATGAAAATATTAAATTGATAAGATGAACAAGAAGTAAACGTGGTAAAAATACGGGTACTTTAACATATTTTTCTATTTCCACTTTGTCTTTTATATTATATCCTATACAATCAAGAACTACCCCCTCCACCCTATTTTTTTTAAAAATGTCAGCGATTTCTTCCCATCCTTTTTCTTTGATATATGGTGATTTCACCTGGAGAATAACTTCTCTGCATCTGAATTTCCCTTTGACCATTCTAATCTGATTTTCCAGAGGAATTACAATTCCAATTTTATTTATTTTATAGACCTGTTCAATTAAGAATTTTATAAATTTACACGGAAAAATTACTGGAACAGGATATTTACTTTCCATAAAATCATGTGTGCATAAAATCCCTACTCCTTTAATATTTTCTTTAATTATTTTATTAATATGCTCCTCCAAAAGAGATTCTACTTTTCTAACAGCAAGTTGGACTGTTTTTCCATTTCTCAAAATTGATATAAGGGAATCCTCATCTTTTTGAGGTTTTAATCTCTTTATTTCTTCTTCACTTAGATTATCAAGTAGTCCTTTCTCCATAATTTTTATTTCTGGTAAAAATATAGATTTTATCTCTGGAACAATATCCCTCCGAGGAGATTGACCAATTGTTAGAAGACATATTTTTATGACTTTCAACTCCTCCTTCCTAAAGTTTTTAAGTGTTCCATAGAACCATATAAAGAAAGTAATTTTTGAAATTCATCTTCATCATAAAAAGAACATTTTCCTTCCCCAAAAGCCTTTGCTACTTCTATAACAAATCTAACAGCCATTTCTATGTCAAGGCAATGATTTGCTCCGGTGGCACATCCTGGAACTGGAATCTCAGTAGTTATTGCCACTCCAACCACTGGAGCAGTTGTTGCAGTAGACGGTTGCATAATACTGTTTAAATGGTAAATCTCATTTCCATAAGGGGTTATATCCTGAGTTGTTATTGCAAAAACAACAGGTAATTTGCCACTTACAATTTCCATAATATCCAATAAATCCTCACTCACCCTTAATATATAACCATCCTTAACAGTAGGAGAAATTGCAAATCCTCTCTGATTAATAATCCTATTACCTTTTGTTGTATCTATGGAAAGAATGGCATCCATTTGTTTATCAACACAGTATTTGTTCATTACCTCAATTGAAATAGGAGCTCCCATAAAAGGAACAGGCTCATGAGGAATAACTGGAGAGTTCGGGCAGAGATGAGTTGTTATAATAACATCTCCTTTCAACATATCCCCTTTCTTTCTCATCTCAATAATTTTCATTGCACTTGCAAGAGCAGTAATTGCTCCATCTGCATCAGAGACCAGACCAATTTTATGAGGTCTTGCACCTATTCCTCCAAGTTGTCCTATAATTCCCAATGTTGGAGCCTTTCCCTCTTTTAATTTCCCGTCTTTCCCACAAATTTTAATTTTAATGAAAATCGTCTCTCCCCTTTCTCCTTTAACTCTATGGATTTCAATCTCTGATTCTTCAAGACCCTTATTTATAAAAAGTTCCTTTAATTCTGATTCCTTTATAAGAGGACTATCCAAAAATTCATAAATTTCAATAATTTGTTTGAAAGGCATTTTTTTACTCCTTATCAGGAAAAATTTTCATTACAGTATAATATAATAAAATTGAAGAAATTATCCCATTAAATGCAAATATAGAAAATGGGAAAATTTTTATTTTAAAGGGGTGCCCTGAGGTAATCCAGCCTATTATAAATGAAATAAAATAAACTATTAATGATTTAAAATTTATTTTGGAAAAATTTCTATTTTCAGAAAAATTCTTTTTTAAAATGTAATAATCACATATAAAGATTCCTCCAATTGGACCAATACTAACAGTCAGGATTATTAAAAACAATTCTAATCTTTCAAGTATTCCTAATGCAGCAAAGAGAGAAGCAAAGATTCCAGCTATTATTGTTATTTTCCATCTTTTTGTTCTGAAAATATTATTCAGAGCTAAAACAGCTGAATAAATATTGCTATCATTGGTTGTCCATTGAGCTAATAATAGCACAAGGAAACCCATGAAACCCAGTCCAAGATATTTATTACTAATTATAAGTTCTGGAAGTCTTTCATGATAAACACCTGTATTCATTGCTAAAACTGAACCAACAAAATGAAGGAAAGCGCTTGCCAGCATTGCAAGTGTTGCAGCGGAAAAAATATCCCTGAATCGAGGTTTTGCATATCGAAAAATATCAGCACTTGTTGTTGCTCCAACAATAAATCCTCCTGCAACAATTGATGCTGCAGAACCTATATCTATCGGATATGGGTCTGGTTTATGATTAAGAGCTAATGAAATTAATTTATCTGGTGGCAAAAAATGAAAACCAGTTTTAATAATTCCAAATAAAAAAATTAAAATCATAAAAGGAGAAGCTATCCAGCTCAGAGCACTTAGCCCTCTTATACCGAAAATCGCAGGTATCATCATTAATATTCCACAGATGAAGGAAAACATGGGTAAAGAAAAATTTGTGTTTAAGTAAAACTGGACAGTTCTGGCAAAAAAGGCAGCTTGTACTCCAAACCATCCTATTAAAGAGAGAGCTATGGATAGAGAAATCATTATTGCTCCGATTCTTCCAAAGGAGAAATTAGCAATAAGAGGGGTTGAGAACCCTGTTTTTGAACCTATATAGCCAGTAAGACCCATCATTCCTATCAGAATTATTTCTCCAAGGATATACGAAATTATCACACTTGATATTCTCCCGAGGCCGATTCCTATCATCATCCCTCTAAAAATTGCAGACATTACAACAGCAATTCCAATCCATATTACTGCTAAATTTACCCAATTTTTTCTTTCATTAAGAGGAACTTTTACAAGAGAAAAATCTTCTAACAATTGAGAATTTCTTTTTTTCATAATTAAACTAATAATAGAAAAAATAAAAGGGGTCAAATAAAATTTAGTAGGAGATTTTTATGCTTATAAAATTTAAATTGTTGTTATTTTAAATATAACACCCTTTGGGTCAGGGCATGCTAATTCAGTAGTCTCAGCAATCCAGTCATCTTGGGGAAGTTCGTCCTCTCTTTGTTTAGCTGTAAGAAATGGGACAAGACTTGCCAAAGCATAAAGACAAACTTTCTTATTTCCAGGAATCTCTACCATTCCTAATCCCCTTATATAAAAAACATCACCTGGTTTATGTTTAGCCCCACATCGCTCTTTAACTTTAATTACTTCTACTTTTAAATCTCTCATTTTTTCCTCCGTTTTTAAAATATAATGATTGAGGATGTGGATTTCAATATAAAACCAAACTAATTTACTTCATGGATTCATTTGATAAATCACGTAAAATATTGATTAAGTTTTCAAGATGTTTTTTGATCTCTTCTTTTTTATCTGAGATATTCGGAAAAATTAAGAAAATTTCATTACCATGTGCAATAATTTTTGGAAAAGTTTCTGAAATAACTTTGCTTTTTTTAAAATGCAAATTATGTTTTATCCTTATACCAGTAAAATTCCGAATATTCAAAGTAGCCATACTTCCTGAGCCAGTAATTGAAGCTAAAATTGTCCCTAAACCCCCAAAAGCATCTATATCATTGTAAATCCCTATCTCTGTTTCAAATCCTTTGTATTTCCCTCGCAGAGAAGCATATTTTAATAAACTTTTATTACAGGAAAGCCCGATATCCTTTGCCACATCAGCCAATACTTTATCAATCTTCTTTTTTCTCACTCCATAAATCCACCAGATTACGCAAATAGAGAAAATCAACATAAAAAGGCCTAAATAAAAATTTAACCAGAAACATAAAATAAAAGTAAAAATCACAAGAGCCCCAATAATGAGGAATGCTATTTTCTCTGCCATTCTATTTACCCTTTCTTCCTACGGCAATATAAACATCCTTAACATGCTCTGTTAAAACAGTTAACTTAAAAGTGTATTCTCCGACTAAAGTTGGTTTAAAGGGAAATTTTTCCCTATAATCTGAATAACTTCTCTGATATGCAGGACTTGGTTTTATTCCACCAAAAACTATATCTCTTCCAATAGTTACAAGATTATTATTTTGAGGATCTGTAAGGGTAGCGATAATAAAAACATCAGGATCTCCCCATCCACTTTCTATTGATGGATTAATAATTAGAACATGAGTTAACTTAGGTTGTTCAATATTAAATTTTAAAACCTGTTGTTTATACTGGGTTCCATCTATGATTGTCTTGTAAATTATTTTACCAGAAGTTAATCGGTCATAAATTATAAACCCAATCACTAACCCAATTATGGCTATAAATACAAGAGCCAATTTAATGTACCATTTCATTCTTGTCCTCCTTCAAAACATATAAAATAAATTAAAACATATAAAAATTATTTCACGCGACTACCATACCAGTGACCACTCCAATCTTTCCCGCCAAATCCATATCTCCAATATCCTGTAAAAGATTTAAAATCTTTTGAAAAAATGAATTTGATATCTCCAGCATCATTTGGAGGACTATAAGAAGGAGCCTCTGACCATTTCCCAATCAGAATATTTCCATTAAGTATTCCTTCTATTTTCCCTTTATCGTGAGTATAAGTTCCAGTAACCCTGTTCCCTGATTGCATAATTTTCATTTGCCCGAAATTAGTATTCCAGATACCGCTAATAGAAAATATTTGGCCTGAACCAAGTTTTTCCGATTTTTCTCCAGTTGGCTTGGAAACCGCTTTACTTTCTGGATAATTCAAATAAAAATCGTCAAAATCAGCTATTGTATAAGTCCCGTCTTCATGGGTGCCAAAAACAACCGCAGTAATTCTAATTTTGGTAACATTATTTGGATTAATATCAAGCAGTTTTCTTGCCACTTCCCCAAGATTCACATTTACATTTATCCAATCTGTTGGCACTGGAAGACCTGTCCCAAGCTTAACCCAGTATATCCCAGGTCTATTTTCAGAAGTACTATATGGATTGAGATAATAATAGATTATGCCAATGGAATTGTTACTTTTATTGAGATAAGTTAGGGCTACTGCAGCCCAACCTCCATTCTGTCCCCAGAAGGTTGACCATCTTTGCACTCTAAGTTTAGCATTAAATTTAATATCCAAATTAGAGACAGCTATTTCCTGACTTGCAGAATGATAACCTCCGCAAACTCCTATCCTTAGAAATCCATTGCTGTAATCAGGTCCAAAAATCTCTGCTCGAGAATCGGGCGAACTTCCATATCCATGAGATTTTATAGTCCATCCTTTTAATCCTTGAGAGAAATTTCCATTTATAAGTTTTGCGGATGGTTTTTTCTCAGGATATAACTTAAAGTCTAAAATTAATTCCGCTCCAGACGGCAAGTCTTTTGAAAGGGTTTGTGAAATATATCCTGCTTTGGAGACTGTAACTATAGAAAGACCAGCGGGTATATTATCCAGAATGTAGGCTCCATTATTATCTGTTCTAATACTTACAAGCCCAGAAGCAGATACCATTGCTCCTTGAATTGGTTCACCAGTTGAAACATCTAATACATGCCCGGATATACGCCCAGTATATTTAAAGGGAGCTGGATTAATTAACAGTCGAACAAAATCTATAGCGAATCCATCTCCTGCTCCTGTTGTGGGGTCGTCTATATAAATTTCTAATTTTCCACTACGGATTAAATCCAAAAAATCTACCGGAACCTTAGCAGTTATAAGTTTTCCAATGGGACCTGTCTGATCTAAGGAATTTAATATATTTTCCAGAAATGGAGCCCGCTTCCCATTCAGTTTCACTTGAAATTTACTTTTAAAATGAGGCGATTGAAAATCATCCACAAACATTTGGATAACGGCTGAGTTAACTTGGATACCAGCAAGACTGTACTCCATAAAAATTGGTTGGGGTAAATTTTCAGGGCGATTAGTGGTATTTGTATAGCCATCCGCACCTATGGGTGAATGTCCTGTATAGCTTGTTCCTACCATAATCCTGTCTGTCCCACTTGCCTCATTTGGGTCAGGCTTCCAAGGGTAATCGTGAATTGGAGTAGAGTTTCCGGAGAAAACATCAAATCCTGGAGGCCACCCAAAACCCAAATTATCAATATCACCTGCTAAAACAACTAGGTCAGCTTCTTTACCATATTTGATGCCACTCTTAGGAGGTGTAATGGGTTTAGAAGGTTTAATAGAAGGTTTCTGTATTTGCTGGGAAGGTTGTCCGGTCTCCATTCCTTTTGCCTCGTAAAGACGATACATCAGATTTCCTGTACCTGCAATTGTATGAACTCTATACCAGCCTTCTTTATTAGACTTTAAAATTAATTCACTGAGGGAACATGGCTTTTCAATCACCTTTCCGGAAGAACTTCGTTCAAAACTAAAAACTACCCTCCCTTTTGGATCCGTTATTTCAAAACTCAATTGGGTACTACTATTTGTGATCTCGAAATCCTTAGCTATTCTTCCAGATGATACCCATATACCTGAATCCTCAAAACTCGAAAGTGCCGCGAAATGCTTTCCACCTGGAAAAGGCCCTCTGACCTCGGTTAAGGAAGGTTTGCCAGTTGTTTTTGGAACAGGCTTTGATGGAACAACTGGTTTCTCAGGCGTCTTCGGTTCAGATGGAGGTGCAGCTGGCTTAGTTTTAGTTGAGGCAGGGGAAGGAGGAGTTATTGCAGGCTTTCCTGCTTTTAGGTGTTTAACCGAGCTATCAAATTCTAAACATAGATGACCATCAGTGCCTTGAAATTTATTCAATGTTACACCTGGTTTTATAGGAGGCTTTTCTGAATCATAATGACTTAGCACAGGAGCATTTATTCCTCTCTTAATGTTTATAGTGTATATCTTATAAACATAACCTGGAGCCCAGAATAATACTTTGTACTTTCCAATAGGTAAAGATATTTTATAAAAACCCTCGGAATCAGTGGAATAATCTGCAAATATTGTGGCTGGGCCCAATACCCTATCACAGACTTGAGCTGGGGCACCTGGTTGACCACCAGTTAAAAGACCAGGAGCATTCGCATTAAGAATAATTATTCTACAGCCCTTTAATCCTCTGATTATTGTGTAGGGATAACTTGAAGTTCTCACATAGCCAGTAAATGTTCCAGTTTGCTTCCCTTTACCAGGGGCTGGACTTACAACTTCAAACTTTAACTCAACATAAGCGTTTATTCCTCCATCAACAGAAAGAATATAGGTTCCTGCTCCAAGAGTTAAATTATTAAAAGGACCGCCAATTTCATCTATTGTTCCATTTTTGGATTTATACCACCTATAGATTATTCCTTTTTTTGTTTTTCCCTTTTCTTTTACTAATTTTAATAAAGTGAATCCTTTAGAATCAATAGGTAACTTTGTATAACAATTTCTACCTGACCTTAATTCAGTAACCTCAAAGTTTTTAGCAATAAACCCCGGTGCAATCCGAAATGTTGTATTTTGAGGATTACAATCGGGATCAATTAAGGCACTAATTGAATAAGTCCCTGGTGCATTAAATATTTTCACTCCTAGAGGTTTTTGGGGAGTAATAGCCGTAGGAGAAGGTTGAGCAGGTGGAGAAGAGGTTTTGGGTGAAGATTGAGAAGTTGTTGACGGAGTTGGAGTGGTAATCGGGGGTGGCCATTTAATAAGCTCAAACTCTATCCCTACATGCGTCCCTTTTCTTCCACTTATAGCAAGTAAATATTTCCCTGGAGGAAGTCTCAAATTTTCAAGAGGTCCACCAATTTCAGATGGCTTATTTGTTTTAAACTTGGTCCACTGATAAATTATTCTATTATTTCCAAAATTGTATATGGTATATCCTCTATAACTATCAAAGGCGTCTCCGTCCATAAAGTAACTTGTTTTAAAATTTCTTGCTACAAGGCCTTGAGCAATAGTAAATTCTGTTCCATGAGAATTAAGCTCTTCATCAATCCATGCGCTGATTTTCCCTTTCCCAGGAGCATTAAAAGCTTTCTGATGTTTAATAGAAACCTGGGCATTGCTACTTAGGGAGATAAAAACCAATAAAATCCCAAAAATTAAAATCGTTTTTTTCATAGAAACCCCTTTTAAGTTGAATTTTTCAATTTCTTTATTTTAATTGCAGAAGGAATATGATTTGTAGGGCGGGTAGTAATTTTATTACCTCATAATTTTCTTACGAGGAATTTTTCCTCTTTTTAAATAAACCATAATTTTAAATGATTGTCAAATTTTAAGTAATAATTTTTGCAATTTTTTTTATTTTTAAGCGTATTATAATAGTGGCAAATGAAAGAGGATGAATTAATTCCCATGATAAGGGAATGTTTAAATGGAAATAAAGAAGCTTTTACTAAAATTGTCCGTCATTTTCAAAAACAAGTTTTCATCCTCTGTTTACAATTTCTTAATTCACCTCAAGATGCAGAGGATGCAACCATGGATATTTTTTTAAAAATTTATAGCTCTCTAAATTCTTATAATCCAGACTATAAATTTACAAATTGGGTATTCAAAATCGCAATCAATCACTTAATAGATATTCTGAGAAAAAGGAAGAGAGAAAAAATATTTTTTTCAGAATTTCTCGAAAAAATGAAGCATAATGAACTTGTAACCCCTGAATTTATTTTCTTTAAGAAACTTGAAATAAATAGAATAAGAAATGCTATGAAGCAAATACCCTTAAAATATAAAATTGTTTTAATGCTCAAATATTACCATGATTTTTCTTACGAGCAGATTGCTGAAATTCTGAATATACCAAGAAATACTGTTGCCAGTTTAATTTTTAGAGGTAAACAAGAATTAAGAAAAAGAATCAAAAAATAAAGGAGGAAACAATGAAATGTTTTAGTGAAAAAATATATTCTTTATTTCTGGATAATGAATTAAATTCAGAAGAGAAAAAAGAGGTCATTTTCCATCTTAAAAAATGTGAAAAGTGTAGAATAACGGTTGAAATCTTAAGATTGGAGAATCTAAAAATAAAGAAATCTTTCAAAATCGATTACAATGCACCTGATTTAACAGGAATCATAATGGAGAAAATAGTATCAAAAAAATTTTCTCCCTTATGGAAGAAAACTTTATGGTCTTATTTTATTTATGGATTTTTTATAATTGCTGGGATATTAGCTCCTTATTTTACGGTTAATTATATAAAATCTACCTTTGTTTTCTATAGTATTCTATCCTATATTTTTACTCCGATCTTCTTTTTCTTTTCATCGATCTCATTTCTTATAAGGAAAATTCTTCTCTCAGGATATGATTTAAATAAAGTGATTATCGGGCAGATTTTCTTAATCACATTTCTCCTTATAAACCTAATTATTTATTTAGTCGAGAAATTTAAAATGAAGGAGGAAATAAAATGATTAAAAAAATTATTATTTTGGTTGTCTCGATTTTGATTTTAATTCTCTTATTGACCGCAGATTGCCTTGCAATTACAACTAAAAGTGGAAATTCTGTCAATATTTCGAAGGATGAAATTATAGAAGGTGATTTATTTATAGGAGCAGGCAGTATAATAGTTGATGGAATTGTAACAGGAGATTTACTGTTTGGAGGAAACACAATAATAATTAATGGAGAAGTAAAAGGTGATATTATTGGAGGAGGAAATTCTTTTATATTAAATGGAATAGCAGGTGATGATGTCCGGGTTTGGTGTGCGTCGGTTACCATTAATGGAAAAATTAATAAAAGTCTTACTGCTATGGGAAATAATATTGCTTTAACGGGCAATGCCATTATTGGAAGAGATGCTCTAATTGGTGGAGGAACAATTACTATAAATGGAAAAATTTTTGGTGAAGCTAAAATAGGAGCTGAAGCTATCGAAATCTCTGGAGAAATTAACAGTGCTATTCTAAAGGCAAAGGAAATAACTTTGCATTCTTCCTCTCTAATTCATGGAAATTTAAAATATAGAGCAAGAAAATTTGAAAAAAAAGAAGGAGTAATTATAGAAGGCAAAATAGAAAAACTCCCTTACAAGAAAAAAAGAAGTAAATGGCTAAGCTGGAAATTTTATACTTTTAAACTTCTGTTCATGATTGGAGCCATAATAGTTGGAATTTTATTAATTAAATTATTTCCTGGATTCTCAAAGATTACGGTTGAACAAATAAGACACTACTGGAAAAGCCTTGGCATAGGTTTTGTGATTTTAATTTGCCTACCAATTGCATCAGTTCTAATTGCAATAACAGTAATTGGAATTCCATTATCGCTCATTCTCCTTTTATTTTATTTTTTATTTCTCTATATAGGGAAAATTTTGGTAAGTCTGGTAATTGGAGAAGAAATATTAAGAAAAAAAGCTGAATTTTCAATATGGGCTTTAATCCTTGGAATAGGTATTTTTACGGTTCTATACAATATTCCTTATATTGGATGGATAATCAAATTAATCACAATTATTATAGGCCTTGGTGCATTGAGCGTTGCAGTCTTTAAGAATATTAAACAACCTGTATAATTTATTTAAAATACTCTGGGAGAATTAAAAGGTTTTTTTCTCCTCTACCTCTACTATAGCCTCTAACAATTTTATAATTATTTGATGTATTTTTCTGTTCTTTATTTTCCTAAACTTTTTTAGCAAATTTTTTTCCTCCTTATTTAGTGAAGGCAATATTTCATATTTTTCTTTATTTTCTGAAATTAAATCTTTTTCTTCCTCGAAAAAAAAGGAAATAGGAATATTTAAAAAAGAAGCTATCTGGTAAAGTCTATAAGCTGAAAGAGAACTTTTACCTTTTTCATACTTCTGGATCTGTTGATAAGAAATTCCTAAATTTTCTGCTAATTCCATCTGGGAAATTCCACGAGATTTTCTTAATTCTTTTATTTTTTCACCGAGTTTTTTATTCCATGATTTTTTCATATTAAATTTAACTTTTTATACTACTATTTATTTTGCATTTAATCTATAAATTAAAAGTTGTAAAAACATCTTGACAAACACAACTTATAGTTGTAATTTATAAAATAATAAGAACAGGAGGGCTTAGATGAAAAAGGTACTAATAGTAGATGATGACAAACAAATAAGAAATTTTCTTAATGATATTTTAAAAATAAGTGGTTATGAAGTGGAATGTGCAAGCGATGGAGAAGAAGCCTTTAAACTTCTGCAATGTAAAAAATTTGATTTACTCATAACAGACAACAAAATGCCAAAAATGGATGGGTTAGAACTAATTAAAAATATTAAAAAAAAGAATATAGATATAAAAATCATTGTAGTGTCGGGAGAAGAGATTGAAAAAAGTTTTACTGAACTTGGAATATTAGAATTTTTTAGAAAACCTTTAAAATATAAATATTTATTAAAAAGTTTAGAAAGATTAGCTCAAAGCGAATAACTTAATTAGTCCTTCTAATTTCTAAATTCTTTATTCCATTTTTTATAAACTCTTCTTCATACATCTGTAATAAAGGATATTCCTTTTCTGCTCTTTCCTCTATACTCATGTTCCTTATTGCGTCTTCTCCATATATTCTTAATAGATCTCGCCCAGCTAGCCGAAATATCAACTCATTCCAGAAAACTTCTTCATTATAATCATCTATAATCTCATCTAATTCGGGATCTTCTTCAAACTCTTTTTTGGGTATATATCTTTTTGTTTCTTCATCAAATTCAAAATATTTCTCTCGAATATCCTCTTTGGCATTTGAATATATACATTGGGCTAAATCCTCATATTTTTCTATAAGATTATCTCGGGCTCTAATGCCACCAATCATCCAGGTGCCTAAGTATATGAGTTTAATAAGGTTTTCATATTGCTCATCCGTTAATTTAATTTCAATCATTTTTTACTCCTTTAATATAATTGATGAAACCTAATTATAGCAGAATTCTCCTTTTATTTAAATTGGTTAAAAAGACCTCAACAATACTAAGCTACTAAGACTTTACAAATAATACACAAGGGAAATAGAATATAAAAGTGTTTATAATAGAATGAAAACAAGTGAGAGATGGACCATAAACTCAAAAGTAAACATTCAGTTATTTTTCGGATTTCGAAATTATTTTTTTTAGTAATTTTTCAAAATAAAGTTTGGAGGTAAAAATGAAAAATTATTTTAAAAAATTTTGTTTTGGTTTGTTATTTATCCTGATTCTATCCTCTCCATATTTGTCTGCTCGGGATTCTAAATATGCTGAAAAGATTAAATCCATAGAAGACTTTGTTAAAAAACAAATGAAAGTTGACAGAATTCCAGGATTATCAATTGGATTTATTAAAGATAATTTTATGTGGGCAAAGGGTTTTGGATATGCTGACCTTGAGAATAGAGTTCCTGCTACAGAAAAAACAGCCTATCGCCTTGCATCCAATACAAAATCAATGACAGCAGTTGCGATTCTTCAACTTGCCGAAAAGGGAAAAATTGATCTAGATGCTGAGGTTCAGACATATGTCCCCTATTTTCCGTGGAAAAGATGGCCCATAACAATAAGACAACTTCTTGGACATCTTGGAGGAATAAGTCATTATAGGGATTACGATAAGGAAGGACATATCAAGGTTCATAAAGATACGCGAGAGGCAATTGAAATCTTTGCCAATTTTGATTTAGTTGCAGAACCAGGAACAAAATACAATTATTCAAGTTATGGATACAATCTTCTTGGCGCAGTAATTGAAAGTGCATCTAAACAGCCATATGGCGATTACATGAAAGAGCACATATGGGGACCTCTTGGCATGACTAATACATATATGGACAACCCAGATGAGATTATTCCGAATAGGGCAAAGGGTTATAGAATAATTGACGGTGAGCTTAAAAATTCAGAATATGTGGATATAAGCAGTAGATTCGCTGCAGGAGGAACTCGCTCCACAGTTGTTGACTTATTGAAATATGCAAAAGGACTTCATTCAGGTAAGATACTTTCAAAAAAGAGCATTGATTTAATGGAAACATCAATGGCTACAAGAGATGGGAAATTCACAGATTATGGTATGGGATGGAGAATTATTCCAGTTAATGGACGATTCCAAGCTTATCATACTGGCGGCCAGCCTGAGACGAGAACCCTTTTAGCAAGATTTCCAACTATGAATTTTGCTATTGCATTGGCATATAACCTTGAGGGAGGAAATCTTCATATTTATTCTCACCGCCTGTTCCAGATTCTCTTTGATGAAGCGTGGAATATGAGAGTTTATACCGGAAATAAAGAAGATGACGCTCTATACAGAGCAATCTGGGATACCTTTAATTATGGACTCAGCTATTATGATAGAAATAAAAAACCACTGAGTTTAGATAAAAATTCTCTTAAAGAAGCTTTTCTTTACTTCAATAAATATGTAAATCCTGAATCAATTCATTCGGATTATGTAAGAACTTATAAAAAAATTTTGCATGGAAGACATCCCATTGCAGGCCAGGCCTTTGTAAAGGTGGGCTCATTCATTGCTTATAAATTAATTGAAAATTTTGGAGAGAAGAAACTTAACTATTACCATAAAATGGGTGCTATTTGCTTTTTCAATGATTATATTAATCTTTATAAGACTCAATCCTCCTTTCCCGAAGAGTTTAAATTACAGAACTCGACTGAGCAAAAGATAAGTCTTTGGCATAAGGAATGGGAAAAAACCTGTAATCAATATACGCGAACTGTGTTTATTGCTCCATATAGTGATCTGGATGGTATTATTAAAAAATTAAAGCGAATTTTTTCTAGCCATACAATCTATCCAAATCTTGCACAGGATTTTGGGTCTACAATTGAATATTTATACTTGAATGGTGATGAAAAAAGAGCTATTCTAATTGCATCATCTACATTAGAATTGTATCCAGAGTCTGCAATTCCTTTAGTTTATTTAGGAAATGCATATATATGTATTGGAGACCTAAGGAGAGCACGAGAATATTATAAAAAAGCACTAAGTGCAAAAACAGACAAATTCGCAGTTACTCCACGATTCATTAACCGTTACGCTCATAATTTTATAATGTATAAAAAATTTGATGAAGCCATGAATCTATTAAAAATTGCAAGCCAATTCTTTCCAAAAGAATCAAGTTTTTATTATGGAATTGCAGAAATTTATTTGAAAAAAGCAAGATACTTTTATGAAAAAGCTTTAAAAGCGGATCCCACTAACGAAAATGCTAGGAAAAAATTAAAAAAGATAAAATAATTGACTTAAAAGGAATCGCTGGTTAATATAATCGCGGAGGAAAAAATGGGAGAATGGTTAGAAGGTAGAACATTGGCTGAAAAAATTAAAGAAGAAATAGGGAAAGAAGTTGCCTATTATCGGGAAAAAATTAAAAAGGTTCCAAAATTGGTGGGTATTCTTGTAGGTGATGACCCTGCTTCTAAAATTTATCTCTCGACCAAGGCAAAAAATTGTGAAAGGTTGGGGATTTCATCTGAAATTTTTTATTTACCTGAAAATACCTCATTCAATGAACTGGCAAAGAAAATTAATAAATTGAATAAAGATGATGAAGTAGATGGAATTTTAGTTCAACTTCCCCTCCCATCCCATTTAGACACCTTTGAAGTAATTTGTGCGATTTCACCTGAAAAGGATGTTGACGGATTTCATCCGCATAATTTGGGAAAAATATTACATAATGAAGAAGGATTAAGGGCATGCACTCCACTTGGGATAATTGAACTTTTAAAATCAAATAATATTCCTCTTGAAGGCACAAGAGTAGTTGTAATTGGTAGAAGTCTTATTGTTGGAAAACCATTGGCTGCAATGTTAACAAATGAGAATGCAACTGTTACAATATGTCATTCTAAAACCAGGAATTTATCTGAAGTAGCCTCTGAGGCGGATATATTAATTGTGGCAATTGGTAAACCTGCATTTGTAACCTCGAATTTTGTAAAAGAAGGCGCTGTTGTAGTGGATGTGGGCGTAAATAGAGTGAGTGACAGGAACAAAATAAAAGAATTATTTGGAGATAATAAAGAAAAGGAAGAACAATTTGAGAAAAAAGGATATATTATAATCGGTGATGTTCATCCAGAGGTGATAAATAAAGCCTCTTATCTCACACCAGTGCCTGGAGGTGTGGGGCCTCTTACAGTCGCAATGCTTTTAAAAAATACATTAAAAGCCTTTAAAAAAAGAAATAATTTAGAGTGATTTAATTTTCCTTCCAGAGATTAACTTGACTTGAATAAAGAAAACAATCATATTTAAATTTGATGATACGTTTTGATGAAATTGTTGAAAAGGTTCTGACTTACAATCCAAAAGCAGATATAGATCTATTGAGAAGAGCATATGTATTTTCAGCAAAGGCACATAAGGGGCAAACTCGGCTATCCGGTGAACCTTATCTAAGTCATCCCCTTGAGGTCACAAGCTTATTAGCTGATATGAAATTGGATGAGACTACTTTAGCTGCAGGCCTTCTTCATGATGTACTCGAGGATACAGATGTATCACCTGACCAGCTAAGAGAAATTTTCGGAAATGAAATAACTCGAATAGTAGAAAGCGTTACAAAAATGAGTCAGATTAAGTTCACATCTCCTGAAGTTCATCAAGCAGAGAATATAAGAAAAGTAATTTTAGGAATGGTGGATGATTTGAGGGTTATATTTATAAAATTAGCTGACAGATTGCATAACCTTAAAACACTAAAATTTTTACCAGAGGAAAAACAAAAACAGATTGCAAGGGAAACACTTGAAATATATGCTCCAATTGCAAATAGATTGGGCATGGGAAGAATAAAGGCTGAACTCGAGGACCTCTCTTTCAGATATCTTTATCAGGATGAATATTTCCGACTACTCAGTCTTGTGGAGGAAAGAAGAGAAAAGGCTGAGATGGAATTGAAGAAAATGAAGAAAGAATTAGAAAAATTGTTATCCGAGAATCATATTGAGGCGAAAATTCTTTATAGAATAAAAAGGCTCTATAGCATTTTCGATAAAATGAGAAAGAGGGATATCGAATTTGATCAGGTATTCGATTTTATGGCACTCCGAATAATTACAAGAACTGTAAAAGATTGCTATACAATTCTAGGTTTGATTCATAAAAAATGGACTCCTATACCTGGTAGATTTCGGGATTATATTGCTCTTCCAAAGCCAAATCTATACCAGGCTTTACACACAACAATTATCACTCCTGAAAAAAATACTTTTGAAATTCAGATTAGAACAGAGGAAATGGACGAAATAGCTGAAAATGGAATTGCTGCGCACTGGAAATACAAGGACGATAAAGGTTTAAAAGACGATGAGAGGGTTAAATGGTTAAGAGAACTTGTTGAAATATATGAAGGCCAAAAAAATCCAAAAGAATTTCTAAGAAATTTAAAATCAGATTTAGGTTCAGAAGAAATTTATGTTTTTACCCCAAAAGGTGAGGTTATTCCTCTGCCTATGGGCTCCACTCCAATTGATTTTGCTTATAAGATACATACAGAAATCGGAAACCATTGTATTGGAGCAAAGATAAATGGTAAATTCTCGCCCTTAAAAACAATATTAAAATCCGGTGATATCGTAGAAATTATAACTTCTCCAAATGGTAGACCACACCGTAGCTGGTTAAATATAGTGACAACTTCAAAAGCGCGGTCTAACATAAAACACTGGCTCAAATTGAAGGAAAAGGAAAGAAGTATTAATTTAGGAAAAAAGATATGGGAAAAAGAACTTGAAAAATATAATTTAAAAACCTCTTCTATACAAGAAAAGGAAATCCTCGAATTTCTTCGAAAATTCAGGAAGGGAAGATTTACATCAATTAATGACTTTTATCTAGCAATTGGATATGGGAATATAATTGTT
The DNA here is from genome assembly GCA_002010665.1 of Candidatus Aminicenantes bacterium JdFR-78. Classification (GTDB taxonomy): domain Bacteria; phylum Acidobacteriota; class Aminicenantia; order JdFR-78; family JdFR-78; genus JdFR-78. The sequence goes on along the minus strand of MTON01000025.1, from coordinate 16,302 downwards.
GACAGAAATTTTATTAAAGAACTTTTTAATAGTATTAAAAAAGATTATAAAGAAATTATCTCTCCAAGACAGGAAAAATCTCTGAGGAAAGAAACGGGTATAAAAATAAAAGATGAGGGTGATATTTCTATTCGTCTTGCAAAATGTTGTTCTCCTGTAAAAGGAGAAAAAATTATAGGATATTTGACAAAAGGAAGAGGCTTAACTATTCATTCAATACGCTGTTCCTATGTAAAAAAAGAAATTTTGGATAGCGAGAGAATGATTGAAGTGAGTTGGGATTCAAAATTCAGCTCAAATTATTTAGCTCGACTGAATATTAAAGCAGAGGATAAAAAGGGAGTGCTTGCAGAAATTGCATCCACTATTGCAAATACAGGCAGTAATATTAAAAAAGCTCAAGTGGATACTTTTGCGAATGAAAAAGCTCAAATCAAGCTCTGGCTAGAAATTCAGAATATAGACCAATTAAATTCAATAATTAATGAGTTGAAGAAAATTAAAGAAGTTAATGAAGTTGAAAGGGTTTAAAATTTAAATAGCTTTTACTATCTTCCCAGATTTCAAACACTTGGTGCAAACCCATATTCTTCTAACAGTTCCATTCATATTAGCCTTAACCCTTTGAAGATTAGGATACCATCTTCTTTTGGTTACTCTATGGGAATGACTTATATTATGCCCGAACATGGGACCTTTTCCACATATCTCACATCTATTTGCCACTTTTCACCTCTCTTAAAGTCTAATTTCTACTATAATTTCGAAAAAAAGTCAAATTCCATGATTTATAAATATTTCAGAATTTCTTTTACTCTCTCCTTACAATTCTTAATCTTTAATGGAAAATCAAGCTGGGAACCCTCCTCAACAAGAGGTATGAACTGATTCAACTCAAGACCCGAGGCGCGCGCTGTTAAAGCAACTCTCAAAGGATGGTAAAGTTTTTTACCTTTAAAACCCGATTTCTTTTTTATACTTTCAACAATTCTGATAAAAGTTTCATAGTCAATATTATTTAATTTTGATAATTCCTCATAAAAATACTTTATAACCTCTCTTCCTTCCTCACTTTTTATAATATCCTTTGCTTCCTGGCCCATGTCATCAGGAGAAAAATTAAAGAAAATTGAAAATTCTTTAACAAGTTGAGGAAAACGGTCTACATTAGTAATTAAACCCTCAATCGCTTTTTCAAGCCATTTCCAGTGCTCAGAAGTCATTTTATCAGGTAAATATCCTGCTTTTTTCAGATATGGATATGCCCTTTCTGCTTTTTCTCTCGAAGTGAGTCTTTTTATATGCTGACGATTTATCCAGTTCAATTTATCATAATCAAAAATTGCTGATGATTTACTGACCCTGTTTAAATCAAAAAGTTCTATTAGCTCTTCGACTGTGAGAACTTCTCTTCCTTCAGGAGGTGCCCATCCTAAAAGTGCCAAATAATTAATCAATGCAGAAGCTAAATAACCCTCTTCTCTAAACTGTTCGATTGATGTTGCTCCATGTCTTTTGCTCAATCTTGTATTATCCTTTCCCATTACCATTGAAAGATGAGCAAAATTAGGAGGTTTGAAATTAAAAGCACGATAAACGAGCAGCTGTCTCGGAGTGTTAGATACATGATCCTCACCTCTTATCACATGGGTTATTCTCATTAAATGGTCATCAATTACAACTGCATAATTATATGAGGGCAGACCATTTGATCTAACCAGAACTGGATCCCCAATCCCTTCAAGAGAAAAAACAACCTCTCCTCTCACCATATCATTAAATTTAATTTCTCCTACATCTGGTGTTCTCAATCTAACTGCTGCTTTTTCACCTTTTTTTATTCTTTGTAAAGCTTCATCAAGCGTAATTTTACGGCATTTTCCAGAATATTTTGGCATTCTGCCCTGAGCAAGAGCTCTTTTTCTCTCCTCTTCCAATTCCTCAGGTGAACAAAAACAATAATAGGCTTTCCCCTCTTCAAGTAATTTCTTTGTATATTCATCATAAATCTCAAGCCTTTCTGACTGTCTGTAAGGGCCATAGTCACCACCAATATCCGGGCCTTCATCCCAGTCCAGTCCAAGCCATTTAAGAGCAGATATAAGAGCTTCTTCATATTCCTGTAAAGACCTTTCTATATCTGTATCCTCCACCCTTAAAATGAAAACTCCTCCTTTCTGACGAGCAAACAGCCAGTTAAAAAGAGCTGTGCGCGCATTCCCCACATGAAGATAACCGGTGGGACTTGGTGCAAATCTTACTCTTATTTTCATCTTAAGAGTATTTTATCTAAATATGAAGACGTTTACAACCTGAAGAATTTTTTATAAGTTGACTTTTTTAACATACTAAGTTACCTTTTTAATTGAGATTAAGGAGGTAGAAATGTTTGGAAGCATAGGTCCTACAGAGATTTTATTGGTTCTTTTAATTATAGTTATTATCTTTGGTGCAAAACGCCTTCCAGAGCTGGGAAGAGCTATGGGAGAGGGAATAAAAAATTTCAAGAGGTCATTGAGTTCAAAAGAAGAAAAAAAAGAAACAGAGAAAAATGAAAAGAAAGAAGAATGAGACGAATCATAGAGAAATTAACAGCTGAAAGAAAAAGCGCAGAAGAGAGACTTCAAAAAAGTCTGAGTGAATTAGAAGAAAAGCACAAAGAGATTGAAAAACAATTAGAAACTTCAAAAAATCATTTAATCCAATTAGAAAATCAGTTTGAGAAATTCAAGCAGATTCATTCTCCCCTAAAAAGATTTTTCTATCGCAAATTTAAAAAGGACCATCTGCTATTTCTGGATATTTTAAAGGAATATAGAAATCAAATAGAACAAATTTTTAAACAGATAAATGAAAACTTACTTTCTACTTTAAAGCTTTTTTCCTCGGTCTTAAAGATTGTGGACGCTAAGGATAGAGAGTGGGATGCTCTAAGTAATAATCATGTGAATATAATTTTTAAAAGCATGGAATGGAGAATAGATAAATTGATAAATGAGTATCAGGATGTAAAATTACTCATGAAAAAATTCCTTTTAATGGAGGACAAATTGGATTCTCTTCTTTCCTCTATCCAGAAAAAGAAACTTTCTCCAGAACAGATAGAGGAAATAATAGAACCTTTAAGGGATTATAAATATGCTGGATTTGAAAATAGATTCAGGGGTTATGAGGAAAATTTATTAAGGGCACAAAAGAAATATCTCCCCTACTTTTTGAATAAAAAGAATGTAGTAGATTTAGGATGTGGGAGAGGAGAATTTCTTCAAATTTTAAAAGAAAATAACATTGATAGCTATGGGGTGGATTCAAATGAGGAGATGGTAGAAATATGCCATCAAAAAGGATTGAAATGTATAAAGGCTGATATTTTACAGCATCTTGCATCGCTTGAAGATGAATCATTAGAAGGAATTTTTTCTGCTCAAGTAATTGAACATCTGCCTCCTAAATATCTCATTGAATTAATAAGAAAATCTTATTTTAAATTAAAGAAAAATTGCTATCTTATTCTTGAAACTATAAATCCTGCATCTCTGTTCTCCTTAGTAAATACATTTTTTCTAGACCTTTCACATCAAAAACCAATTCATCCTAAAACTTTAAAATTTTTATTTGAGATATCTGGTTTTGAAGAAGTTGAGATAAAGTATTTCTCCACCCTGGATGAAGAAAAACTACAGGAAATACCTGTAAAAGACGATAATTCTGCTATAATTAATGAAAATTTCGATAGATTAAATAAACTCCTTTTTGCGCCATCTGATTATGCTGTAATCGGGAAAAAAATATAATTACAATTCTCTTTAATCAAAAATGGTTTTATTTGCTGGTTTTGACTTGGGCGGAACAGATATAAAAGCTGGTGTTGTAAATGAAAGGGGTGAACTTTTATTCTATAAATACCTTCCCACACCGGACAACATTTCTGACTTACTTAAAAGTTTTAAGGATTTATGGGATTACTTTAATAAAGAATTTTCAAAAAATATAATTGCTGCTGGTTTTGGATTACCTGGTATTTATAACATTGAAAAAAAATTAATTCATCAATCACCACACCTTTCTTATTTAGATGATTATCCAATACATGAGACAATTTCAGAATTCATAAATGTTCCATTTTTTATCAATAATGATGCTAATTTAGCAGCATGGGGAGAATACAAAATTGGTGCAGGAAAAAATGCAGAAAGTATGGTTTTACTCACTATTGGCACTGGAGTTGGTTCTGGAATAATAATGGGTGGAAAGCTCTGGCAAGGTAAATGTGGCTTTGCAGGTGAGCTCGGACACATTATTGTCAATCCTGAGGGGGAGGAGTGTGAATGTGGAGGAAGGGGCTGTCTTGAAACTGAAGTTTGCTCCACCAAAATTGTAGATAATTACATAAAGCTGAAAGGAAGAAAGGAGGAATTTAAAAAGCTAACCTCAAAAGATGTTTTTGAAAGAGCAAAAGCAGGAGAGAAAGAAGCCCTTCGAGCATTTTCCATAGCAGGATATTTTCTTGGACTCGGCTTAGCATCTATAATTAATTTCTTAAATCCTGAAAAAATCATACTTGGTGGAGGAGTTATGGAAGCAGGAGATCTTCTCCTAAAGCCTGCTCTGGAAGAGGCTAAGAAGAGAGCTTATAAAAAAGCCATAGAATGCTGTGAAATAAGAAAGGCATCACTTGGAAACAAGGCTGGAATTATTGGTTCAGCACTTTGGGCAGCAGAAAATATTAAAAGAGTGACATAAAATGGAAAAAATCAGAAATTTTGCTCTGATAGCACATATTGACCATGGAAAATCTACACTTGCGGATAGATTACTGGAAATAACCAATGCCCTTCCTCCTCGGGAAATGAGGGATCAAGTGCTTGATAGTATGGAACTTGAGCAGGAAAAGGGAATTACCATAAAAGCCCACACTGTTCGTCTTATTTATAAAGCTAAAGATAATAATGAATATATTCTCAATCTTATAGACACACCAGGACATGTTGATTTTACATATGAGGTTTCAAGAAGTCTAGCTGCATGTGAAGGAGCTCTTCTCATTGTTGATGCTTCTCAGGGAGTGGAGGCTCAGACACTCTCAAACACTTATCTTGCTCTTGAAAATGATCTAATCCTAATTCCTGTAATAAATAAAATTGACCTGCCAAATGCTGATATATCAAGAACACAGGAGCAATTAAAAAATTTACTCGGCTTTAAGGAAAATGAAACAATACTTATAAGTGCTAAATACGGGGATGGAATAGAGGAAGTCCTGGAAAGTATTATAAAAAGAATCCCTCCGCCAAAGGGAGAGATAAATGCTCCTCTTAAAGCTCTAATTTTTGACTCATGGTTTGATCCTTACCGCGGTGCAATTGTTTTAATCAGGATTTTTAATGGAATTATTGAACCAGGAATGAAAATCAAATTAATGTCCACAGGAGTCTCCTACACAGTTGAGGAAATCGGTGTTTTAACACCAAAACCAAGAAAAGTATCAGTTTTAAAAGCAGGAGAAGTTGGATATATGATTGCAGGAATAAAGGAATTAAGTCACACGCGGATAGGAGATACGATTACAGAAGAGGAAAATCCCACTTCAAAGCCATTTCCAGGATTCAGAGAAGTTAAACCAATGGTTTTTGCAAGCTTTTTTCCTATTGAAGGGACAACCTATTTAATGTTAAGAGATGCTCTCCAGAAATTAAGCCTAAATGATGCATCGTTACGATTTGAACCTGAAAATTCTCCGGTTCTTGGAGCAGGATTTAGATGTGGATTTCTCGGATTACTGCATAGAGAAATTATTCAGGAAAGATTGGAAAGAGAATTCGATTTAAATTTAATCTCAACAGCTCCAAATGTCCAGTATAAAATCTACACAAATGACGGAAAAATCATAGAAGTTAATAATCCAAGTAAATTTCCATCACCTGAAAAAATAGAGAAAATTGAAGAACCCTATATAACTGCCTACATAATTACACCTGACGAATATCTGGGTAATATATTAAAGTTAGTAGAAAGCAGAAGAGGAGAACAAAAAGGTCTTGAATATATTGGACCAAAAAGAGTTCTTCTAACCTATGATTTACCCCTAAATGAAATAATATTTGATTTTTACAATCAACTTAAATCAGTATCACATGGATATGCCTCCCTTGACTATCAATTTTCTGGATATAAAGAATCTTCCCTTGTAAAAATTGATTTACTGATAAATAAACAAAAGATTGATGCACTATCAATTATTGCACATGAAGATAAAGCATATCAAAAGGCAAGGGCCTTATTAAACAAATTAAAAGAGGTAATTCCAAGACAATTGTTCGAGGTAACTCTTCAGGCTGCTATAGGTAAAAGAGTAATAGCAAAGGAAGTTATAAAAGCACTGAGAAAAGATGTCACTGCTAAATTGTACGGAGGAGATTTTACCAGAAAAATGAAATTACTCGAAAAGCAGAAAAGGGGTAAAAAAAGAATGAAAAAAATTGGAAAGGTTAATATTCCACAGGAAGCCTTTCTTGAAATTTTAAAAGTATAAGGAGACGAGATGTTACCCACAATAAAATGGGAAAATAATAAAGTCATAATGATTGACCAGAGAAAATTACCCTTTAAGGAAATTTATTTAGAATTGAACAGTTATCATGAAGTTGCTGAAGCCATTTCAAATATGACAATTAGAGGTGCACCAGCAATTGGCATAGCTGCTGCTTTTGGCATTGCTCTTGGAGTTTTAAAATTAAATGATGGAGAAAATTATATTGAGAAATTCTATGATATATGCGAGGTCTTCAAAAAAACACGACCAACTGCAAAAAATCTCTTTTGGGCAATAGACAGAATCAAAAGGGTTTTTGAAAGCAACAAAAATTTACCGCTTAAAGTTATCAAGGAAAAAATAATTGAAGAGGCACTGCTAATTGAAAAAGAGGATATAGAAATCAATAAAAAAATAAGTGAAAATGGAGAAAGGTTAATAAAAAAGGAAGAAAAAATATTAACTCACTGCAATGCAGGTGAATTAGCTACTGGAGGTTTTGGAACTGCAATTGGAGTAATAAAGTCAGCATTCTACAATGGAAAGAAAATAAAAGTTTATGTTGATGAGACTCGACCGTTCCTCCAAGGTGCGAGACTCACTTGCTGGGAATTGAAAAAAGCTGGCATACCACATGTTTTAATTACAGATAATATGGCAGGCTGGCTGATGAAAAAAGGAAAAATAACATGTGTAATTGTAGGGGCTGATAGAATTGCTTCAAACGGTGATACAGCTAACAAAATAGGAACTTATTCCCTTGCAATTTTGGCAAAAGAACACGGAATTCCATTTTATGTCGCAGCACCTCTCTCAACCATTGACTTTTCAATAGGGACAGGAGAGGAAATACCTATAGAAGAAAGAAATAAAAAGGAAGTTCTTGAAATAAATTCTATCTCAATTGCACCAGAAGGAACAGAGGCTGAGAACCCAGCCTTTGATGTGACTCCTTCTTCATTTATTACAGCAATAATAACTGAAAAGGGAGTTGTAAGGAAACCCTATTTAAAATCACTAAAAAAATTAAAAGAGGTAAGTTAAAATGCTAATTTTGGGTATTGAGACATCATGCGATGAAACTTCAGCTGCTGTTTTAAGGAATGGAAAGGAAATATTATCCAATGTAATCCTCTCACAGGATGAAATTCATTCTCCCTATGGAGGAGTGGTTCCTGAACTTGCTTCGCGTCAGCATATAAAAACTATAGATTTAATTGTGAAGGAAAGTTTATTCAAAGCAAAAGTGAATCTAGGGGATATTGATCTGTTTGCAGTGACACAGGGACCTGGATTAATCGGTTCTCTGCTGGTTGGATTATCTTTTGTAAAGTCCTTAGCTTTTTATTTTGACAAACCCATAATCGGTGTAAACCATATTGAAGCTCATATTGAAGCCGCATTTTTAGAAAATCCAGATATATCTTTTCCTGTTCTTGCCCTTGTTGTTTCAGGAGGACATACAAGCCTTTATTACATGTCCAAAGAATTAGATTTCAAATTAATTGGAAAAACCAGGGATGATGCTGCTGGTGAAGCACTTGATAAAATAGCAAAATTCCTTAATTTGGGTTATCCAGGAGGTCCAATAATTGACAGACTATCAAAAAAAGGAAATCCTGAAAAGTTTTCTTTTTCTTTACCCAAAATTAAGGATAAAAGCTTTGATTTCAGTTTTAGTGGACTTAAGACTGCAGCTTTGAAATATATAAAAGAAATGAATATACAAGCCGACAGCCCTCAGGTGTATGATTTATTGGCAAGCTTCCAGGACGCAATTATTAATTTCTTAATAGAAAATGTAAAAAGAGCCCTTTCAATTTACAAAAAAATTAATGCTCTCATAGTATGCGGTGGGGTTGCAAGAAACAGCAGATTAAGAGAAAAATTTCTTGCTTTTTGCACTAGGACTGGAATGCCTTTATATATACCCTCTCCAAGGCTGTGCACTGACAATGCAGCAATGGTTGCTTCCTTGGCTTATAAAAAATATATGGCTCAGAAGAAATTTGATTTAAATCTCGATGCCTTCCCAAGAATTCAATCCGCAAAAGGAAAGAAATGGAAATAAAAGGGATTTTTTCTAATTGACTCAGGAGAAAGCTTCTTTATATAAACTTTGATGAAATAAAGTTTTAAATGTCTGAACGGATAATAAGGCACTCTTTCGTAACTAATTTCAGTTATTTTTCTATCCAGGATATTATTAAACAACTCTATATCAAAAAGATTAACTTTTACTTTATATTTTCCTGCATTTGAACCAAAAGAAAACTTCAAATTCTTTATAGGTTTACGGGAAGTAAAAGGGAGCAAAAATTCTCCTGTTCTCTTAAGATAAAAAGTGGAAGGTGGGAAAAACTGTGCTTCTCTGCTCAGAGAATAATATGCGATTTTCCTCCCATAAAAGTCATCTATTACTTTAGGATTTCCCAAAATTACATTTGGATAAAGCACTTTTGTGAAAAATAGAAAAATTATAATGAGATTTATTGTAAACCAGTGCATTGTGAACTTTATTCTTGAAAGGAATTCTTTTCTCCAAATAATATAAATGATTATAAAAACTAAAAGCAAGGCAGTCCATATATAATTTGGAAGATATTTTGAATTATCCACTTTGATAAAAGAAGGTAATAAAGAAGTGAGAGAAAAATGCAAATTATTAAAATTCGTCAAAAAGAGTCTTCCTTCCCTTGTTGTCACATCGTGAGTTGTTGCTTGATAAAGAGCATAGGGGTCTTTCAACATTAGAAAAACCATTACAAAACTTATTCCTAAGCACAAATAAGCAATGAAATTAAAAAAATTCTTTTTATTGTAAACAAAAAAACTTCCTAAAAAAATTCCTGCTATCCAGAAAACCGCAATTAAAGGCCTAGCTTGTGGTGCATAGCCTCCCCTTTGCGTTAAAAAAGCATATCCTAAAATATATGGGAGAGAAATAAATAATAGTGAAAATACAAGTTGTTTTTTCCTTTTAAGAAGCTCTAAGAAACCAAGAAATGAGAAAAGGTAAATTGGAGAATATAGTAATAAGCCATCCCTCTGGTCAAGAAAATAATTCAATAATGTTTCAATTCTCTGTGAAAAAGGGACTTCAGTTAAAACCATTTTGTAATAATATTTAATATATTCAGAAGATACAGGCCCTTCATAAACAGAAAGAGGTGTGATAGAACCATAAAGATGATGTAAAAAAAGCACAAACAGGAGATAAGAAATTAGGGGAAAGATCAGGAAATAAATAATTCTGAATCCTATTCCTTTGTTTTTTAACAATAAATAAATACCAAGAGCTGAAAAAAGAAAGAACAGGAGATTATATTTAACGCCAAACCACAAAAAAGTAGAAAGAAGAAAACCCAATAAAAGTAATAATTTATTAGAAATTTTATTTTTAGAATAAATTTTTCTGAAAATAAAAATAGAGAAAAGGGCAATTACTACTTCTGGATAGATGTGAATTGAATAGAATAGTATTGGTATTGTAAAGGAATAGATAATCCATACAAAAAGCGCTTTTTTTTCATCTCCAAAATTTTCTTTTAAGAATAGATAGATTTGCACCCCGAGTAATGCTCCAAATACACCAATACCAGCTCTTAAAATTAATAAAATCCATTTTCCTTTTAAAATTAATCCTATAAAATACAGGGGTATTAATAGAAAGGAAACTCCAGGGAGATGTATCGAATAAAGAAATTTGATCCCCTTTTTCCCAAATCTTGCATGAGGTCTGAGCTTAATATTTTCTGGCATATAATTCTTATAATCCTTATTCGAATAATTATTTCCAACATTAATGTCAAAGTCTTTTATTAAGCTATGAGTAATTAATAGATAATGAGGCTCATCTCCTGAAAAATAAATACCTTTAGAAATTAATATTCCTGAGCATATTATGTAAATAAACCACGAAAATAGAAAAAGATAAAGAATTTTTTTTCTAGAAGAAATTAATATAAAGCGATCAATGATTTTTTTAAAATCAGGAAGTTTATATCTTAAACAATTGAATAAGAGCACTATTTTCAGATAAAGAAAAGAAAACAGAATTAAAAATAGAAAAAATTTAAATCTGGAATAAAGGTCGTTATTTGTAAGATAATATTTCAGGCTCAGGGGAATAAATAGTAAAAGTAAAAAAGGGGAGAAAGATAGAATATTTGTGATTCTATTGAAATTAGAAATAGAAAAAAGGGTCAATTTCTGAAATAACAATTCAAAAATAGTAAATATAAAAAGAACAATTGAAAAAATTAAGATAAAATTTACGATGGAAAATTTAAATTTATGATTGGAAATCGTATAGGATGGAATTTGAAAATAGAGAAGAAAAAATAATGTGAGAATAATTGAAATAAAAACAATGCAAAAAATTTCACTTGCAAAATTTTTAACTTTCATAAACTGTTTTATATTAGAGTTTTTCCAAAAGGTCAAGATTTTAAAACTATTTTTAATTTTTTAAAACTATGCTATAGATTATAAATTGATGTGAATATACTGTTAGAAGTGAGGAGGTCAATATGAACAAGGATTTGCTCGAAAGAAGATATAAAAGAATTTATAATCAATTAAGCGATTTACTTTTAAAAACAAATGACAGGATAGCTCGTATGGCAACAATAGTTGCTTTACTTCATCATAAAATGCCCCATTTCTTTTGGACTGGATTCTACAGAATTGTAAATGGGGAGCTTATTGTTGGTCCGTATCAAGGGCCTCTTGCCTGTCAGGTTTTAGAAAAAAACAAAGGAGTCTGCTGGGCATGCATTAATCGAAGAGAGACAATAATTGTTCCAGATGTTGAGAAATTCCCGGGACACATAGCATGTGATCCCCGCTCTAGGTCTGAAATAACAGTTCCTCTATGGGAAGACAATAAAGTTTACGGTGTGCTGGATGTTGATAGTAAAGAATTAAACGCTTTCTGCGAAATTGACCGCTTCTGGCTTGAAAAGATAGTTAAGTTATTATGAAGCTTTAAAACTTATTCAGCTTCCCTCAAATTGCTGTTTTATCCATTCTGTAGTAACAGATTTGGGTCTTTCTATTGGTAATCCAAGAGCTCTGCTCCAGATTAAAGCAGCCAGAACTCCCAGAGCTCTTGAAACTCCAAAAAGCACAGTATAAAAATCATATTCCTTTAACCCATAATGCAAGAGCAAACAACCTGAATGAGCATCAACATTGGGCCATGGATTTTTTGCTTTTCCATGTTCCATTAAAATTCCTGGAACAACCTCATAAAGAAGGCTTACAATCTTAAAAATTTCATCATCTGGAAGATGTTTCAAGGCAAATTCTCTCTGAGCAATATATCTCGGATCAGTCTTCCTTAAAACAGCATGACCATATCCAGGAATCACTTGCCCTTTATTCAATGTATCCCATACATATTGAGAAATCTGTTCCTTTGTTGGAACCCCTCCTCCCAATTCTTCTTTCATTTTCAATATCCAGCGGATGACCTCCTGATTAGCTAAACCATGAAGTGGTCCAGCCAATCCATTCATCCCAGCGGAAAGAGCATAATATGGATCAGAAAGGGCTGAACCAACAAGATGTGTTGAATGTGCAGAAACATTACCACCTTCATGGTCACTGTGAAGAACAAGATAAAGCCTTAGCAATTCTTTGAATTCATCATCTTCAATTCCTAGCATATGTGCAAAATTCCCGGCCCAGTCAAGCTCTGGGTCAGGTGGTATTTGTTCATCATTTTTATAAGTTTTCCTGTAAATGAATGCAGCCAAATGAGGCAACTTTGCTAGTAGATTCATTACATCCTCAAAAACAGGTTCCCAATATTCTGTTTTACTTAATCCCTCTCTGTACCGACGAGCAAAAATTGATTCCCTTTGCATACATAGAATGCCGAGTGAAAATTGTGTCATAGGATGTGTATCCTCAGGAAGTGCTCTTAGAGCATCCTTAATATATTGAGGTAACTCGCCCCTCTTCTGCCATTCCTGTGTAATTTCCTTTACATCCTCTTCTGTTGGGATTTCACCGATTAATAGAAGATAAAAGATCCCTTCTGGCAAAGGTTCTTCTCCTCCTGGAGCTTTGGGCAATTTTTCTCTTACTTCAGGAATGGTATATCCTCTAAAACGGATTCCCTCCATGGGATCAAGAGCAGAAGGTTCCCATACCATACATTTCACTCCCCGCATTCCACCATAAGCCTGTTTTACTGTCACTTCTGATATTGTCTTGTCGCCATGTTTTTCAATCACTGAGCGGACTTCCTCCCTCATAGGCCCAATTTTCTTTACTAATTTTTCTTTTAATTTCACTTATAAAACCTCCTAAAAAGTATTATGATTATTATTCCTTATTACTAAAAAATATATCATCCGTTTATTTAAGTGTCAAATTTAATTTTTTAATTTAGAAACTGAAAAGCAGAAATTTTTGCCATGGAGGCAAAGGGGTGAGGAAAAATTCCAAGAAGTAGGATGGCTAAACCAATTATTGTTATAGCTAAAAGAAGAAAGAAGGAAGGCGAATATTTTACCTCAATATCTTTTGGCGGTTCTTTAAAATACATTGCCATTCCTAAACGGAAATAATAATAAAGAGAAATTACGCTATTTAAAACTCCTGCAATAGCTAACCAATATAATTTTTGTTTAATAGCAGCAGAGAAAATATAAACCTTTGCAATAAAACCTCCTGTGGGAGGTATGCCGGTTAATGAAAGAAGAATTAAAACAATTATTGCTGAAAAATAGGGAGCTCTCTGAGCCAGACCACTAAAATCAGGAAATTCTTCTCCAAAGTGCTCCTTTTTCGCCATAAATATAAAAATACTAAAGGCTCCTATATTCATGAAAGTATAAATTAGTAAATAATAAAGCATTCCCCATATTCCAAATTCTCCTCCTGCAGCAAGTCCAATGAGTATGTATCCTGCGTGTGCAATACTTGAATATGCAAACATCCTTTTCACACTCCTCTGAGTAAGAGCTGCAATATTACCATAAGTCATTGTAAATAGAGACACCCAAGCAATGAGTGTTTGCCATTCATTTTTAAGCATGGGTAAAACTTCTAAAAATAATCTGATAAAAATGGCAAAACACGCAGCTTTTGGAGCTACTGAAAGGTAGGCAGTTACTGGAGTCGGTGCACCTTCATAAACATCTGGAGTCCACATATGAAAGGGAACTGCTGCGATTTTGAAAAACAATGCTCCTGCAATGGTAAGCATTGCAATGATTAGGAAAAAGTCTGTTCCCTTGTTTGATAAATTCTGAAATATTTTATTAAATCCTGTTTCACCCGTTAAACCAAATAAAAAGGAAAAACCAAAAAGGAGAACTCCTGAAGAAAACACACCAAGAACAAAGTATTTCATTCCTGCTTCATTTGAGCGTAAATCCCTCTTCAAAAATCCTGCAAGAACATAACAACTGATCGCCATTAATTCAAAACTAACATATAATGATATCAAATCAACCGATGAAACCATAAACATCAATCCCACTGTAGTAAGGAGAAGAAAGAAATAATATTCAGCTTTATGATATCTTTCATGCTCAAAAAATTTTCTCGATATTAGAACAACAAGAAAAGTAGCAATCAGGAATAGAGCCTTGAAATAAAGGGAGAATCTATCAACAGTAAGGGTCTTCCAGAAAAGGCTTTCTTTCATTGGCTGAATAAAAAGTGCTATAAAAGAACCTACAAGACCAATTATGCTGAAATAAGTAATAAATTTCCTTTTTTCTTCTCTTATAAAAGGAGAAATTACAAGAATTAAAACAGCAAATAAACTTAAAATTAACTCTGAACTAATTGATTTTAAATCAATAAGGTAGCTCACCTTCCCTCTCCTGATGGTCAAAAAGTTTTTTAATTATATCAGGCTTTTTTTGAGAATAATCTGGATTTACTTTCTGAACTATTTTATTCACTGGTTTTTCCAAAACCTTTAAGAAAGGCTTGGGATATAATCCAATCCAGAATGCTAAGAAAATAAGAGGAAGGAAATAAGCTATCTCTCTTGCATTTAGATCTTTCATTTTTAAATTCTCTTCCTTTGTCACCTTCCCAAACATAACCCTTTGGTAGAGCCACAACATATAAGCAGCGCCAAGAATGATTCCAGATGCAGCAATAGCTGCCCACCACCATTTCACTTGGAATGTTCCAACCAAAATAAGAAATTCACCTATAAATCCATTCAATCCAGGCAGCCCAATGGATGAAAGCATCATAATGGCGAATACTGCAGCATAAACAGGCATAATTCTTGATAATCCACCATATTCTGAAATTAATCGAGTATGCCTTCTCTCATAAACAATTCCAACTATCAAGAATAAGGCTCCTGTGCTTATTCCATGATTTATTTGCTGAATAATGCTTCCCTGAAGCCCTATGGGTGTTAAAGCAAACATTCCAAGGGTTACAAATCCCATATGACTAATACTTGAATATGCAACAAGGGACTTCCAATCTTTCTGCATCATTGCAACAAGAGCACCATAAATTATTGCTATTATTGAAAGAACTACTATTACAGGAACAAATTTCCGCGAAGCATCAGGAAGAATAGGGAGGGAAAATCTTATGAATCCATAAGTTCCCATTTTTAAGAGAATACCTGCTAATATTACTGAACCTGCAGTTGGTGCCTCGACATGAGCATCAGGCAACCATGTATGGAATGGAAACATTGGAACTTTTATAGCGAAACCAAAGAAAAACGCTAAGAAAATCCAGAATTGTAATTTTGGAGGAATTGTGAATCCCTCTGCCATCATTTGAAGGGCATCGAACGTATAAACTCCTGTGACAGCGTGGTGATAGAAATAAAGAGCTAAAATTCCCAAAAGTAATAGTACACTTCCAAACAGGGTATATAAAAAGAATTTTATGGCTGCATATAATTTTCTCTCTCCTCCCCACACGCCTATTAGAAAATACATGGGAACAAGCATTACTTCCCAGAAGACATAGAAGAGAATGAGATCTAAGGAAGTAAAAACTCCAACCATTCCAATTTCTAGGAGGAGCATAAAAATATAATATTCCTTGATGCGATGGTCAATCACTCGCCAGGATGAAAGAGTGGCAAGAAAGGTTAGTAAGGTTGTTAGTAATATAAGAAGCAGGCTGATTCCATCAATTCCCATAAAATATTGAACACCAATTGCTGGGATCCAGGAAACCTTTTCAACAAACTGCATGCCTTCAGCCTGAGGGTCAAAGCCGAGGAGGAGAGTTAAAGAAATCAGAAAAGTAAGAGCTGTTACTATGTTTGCAATTACTTTAATCAAATTTTCTTTCTTTTTTGAGATAAAAAAGATTATAAATATCCCGATGAGAGGGAAAAATGTTATGATCGTTAGAAGCGGAAGACTTTGTATGTTCATGATTTATCTCCTATAAAAACAGTGTTAATGTAATAAAGATTAATAAACCGATAATTATCGCAAGTGCATAATTCTGAATCGCTCCAGTTTGAACTTTTCTAAAAATGAAACTTTTCTGTTTTAAGAACCATGCAATGAAATTAACAATACCATCAATTATTTTTAGATCAAATATACCAGAAAAAGCAGATGTATTTCTTGTAATAAAAGCAGAGCCATTAACAGCTCCATCTATTATTTTCAAATCATATTCTGCTAAAAATGTTCCAAAATTTAGAGTTGGCTGGACAAATATTAAATTATAAGCTTCATCAACGTAATATTTATTGTAGAGAATTTTATAGACTCGAGGGAAACGCTGTGCTGTTCTTTTTGCAA
>MTON01000027.1 GCA_002010665.1 Candidatus Aminicenantes bacterium JdFR-78 | reverse complement strand
CCCAGGATGTGATGGGCAGCCTCAACTCTCTTTATTAACTTTTTCCTCTCTAACTGGTAAATATGTCTATATCTATTTTGGATTTACCAATAAAAAATCCTTGACTTTTTGATTTTTGATAAATAAATTTTTTCTAGCGCAAAGGGATAATGAAGCTTAAAAAATTAGTTAATTTTTTAATAGGAATATTAATTTTAGTTAATATATTCCTGATTTCTTATTTAATCTTTGAGAAAAAGGAAAGAAAAATAAATTTATCGAGCACAGATAAGGAAGAGCAAATATCTTTTTACAATCAAAAATGTCCGAATATTATAATAACAGATATTCAAGGTAAAAAAATTCCTCTTTCAAGTTTAATTGGAAGCGTTATTATTTTGAAATTCACAAAATTCTATTTTGAAGAACTTCCATCTATTCTTTATCTAGAGCATTTATTAGGAAAATTTAAAAATTGTGGATTGCATGTTTTCCTTATCTATTCTTCTAAATTCTTACACCAAAATTTTTCATTAAGTTTTATTAAAACTTCTCTCCCTATTCTAAAAGGAGATTCATTTGTTATTTCAAAATTTAATGCGAAAATAAATGATACTATTATTATAGGGAAAGATTTCAGAATAAAATTTAAAAGCAATATTGCACGAAATCAGACTATTTATCATATAGTTAGTAGATTATTGGGAAATAATAAACCTCAATCATCTCAATTTCTATCAAAGGAAAATTATGAGAAATTAATAAAAAGAGTTACATTTTTAAGTTTAAAAAATAAAAACATTGAGATAGTAGGTAATCTAATAAAAACAAGTCCACTATTATAAATCTATTCATTTCAACATGTTTAGGGTGTCCAGAAGCGCAAAAAATTAGATTAATCAAAGATATTCTTTCGAAAATTCCTTCAAAGAAAATAAAGGTATTTTTTCTTTTTGGAAGGGGGAATAATCCATTGTTAATAGAAGATTATTCAATGAGAAATGAACTAATAGGAGAAAACATTGAAGTTGGAATAATTCAAGGGGTCAAAGATTATGAGGATGATTACTATAAACTTTTTGATATGGAATTAGATTCGAGGTTATGCATTTTAAATGAAAAGGGAAAAGTAGTATTTTTAGAAACCATAAAGAACCAAAGAAAGATTAATTTTAATTTTTTAATAGACATAATGAAATGAAAATGTTTTATTTGCGAAAATTATTTCTTTTATATGCCATCTTCTGTTTGTATTTTAATTTAACATTACCGGATGCTCAACCAAGTGATACTAATGTACTTGTGAAAATTGGAGAAATTTATGAGAATTTTTCAAAGGAAGAAGCTGATTATTTCTGGCATATAGATGATATATGCTGTGATGATGAGGGTAATCTTTATGTTGCGGATGCAGGATGGAATAAGATATTTAAATTTGATTCAAAGGGAAATTATATAACTTCTTTTGGGAGAGAAGGGCAGGGACCAGGGGAATTTCTTGCTAAGCCAAGGATGTACCGATTAGCAATAACATATGGAAATGATGGATTTATTTATGTTTTAGATAGTGGAAATCGGAGAATTACAAAATTCAGTAAAAATGGCGAATTTAAAGGCCAATTTAAACCTTCGTCTTTTGTTTATGATGATTCTTTAGTAGTTAATTCAAGAGGAGAGATTTTTCTAATCTCAAAATATGGTGATTATGTGGTAAATGTTTATAATAAAGAATTCAAATTATTGAATAGCATTCTACCCAGAAAAATATTTTATAAATATAAGTTTTACAAAGAGCCGGAGCGTTTTTCAAAAGCAATAAATCATTTAAAATTAAAAAAAGTTATTTCAAAGAAAGACCATATTTTTATACTTTCAAATATTTCACTTAGGATTTATCATTATGATGAGAAAATAAATTTAGTAAAAAAATTTGAAATAAAAAATAAAAAATTTGAGGAAGACTATAAAAAAGGTTTGAAAGAATCATTATCCAAAGGGAGATATAGGGTAGCATTTCATGAATTTTTATCGGATAATAACGAAAATTTATATCTTTTTTATTTTAATAGTTCTATCAAAAAAGAAGAAATATATATATTTAGAAAAAATGGAAGTTTTGTTTCTTGTATAGAAGTTCCTAATACTACTGATGGAATTTATTGTATTAATAACATTAAAAATATCTACGCAGTTTTAAGTAATACAAAAATAATAATCTATAAAAAGAAAAAGCAACAAGTTGACCAAAATAAGATTTTTAAAAAATTTAATTTAAGGAGTCAAAAATGAAGAAAAATCTTCTTCTTTTAATTATTTTAGGTTTAATTTTATGTTTTGATTTAATTTTGATTAAATATCTATTTGCAGATGAACCAAAATCTTGCACACCCACAATATTATGTAAAAGTCTTGCTCGTGAACATTGTGTTGAAGATTGTGGAGGAAAAAGAAATTGTAAAAACTACACATTAGAGGAAGCCTGGTGTGATGGTTATTGCATTTGTCGTTCTGAATGGTTAATAGAATGTACAGGGCCTTGGGAATGGTTTTATTGGTATTGTGACGAATATCGCAGAACTTGCTGTCGTTAATTTGATTCCTAAGATATAATATTCTGGGTAAAAAGAAATCGGTAGGGGGAAACAAGTTTAAATTAGAAAGGAATGAGATGGTAAATAAAAAAGAATAGGTTACTTTACCGATCGTCATAATTATAAAAATTCATATAGAATCTGATTCGAAATGATAAAAATAGAGGAGAGACTAAAAAGAGAGGTAATAAAAAGTAGCCTGTCTATCTTTTCTTTCACAAAATTTTTGGACAAATTGTTATTCCGAACAGTTTAACTTAAAGAAAGCATCTTTCTACTATTTAAACATCTTTTCATATTAATGAGAAATTTGTCATTTTTTTTATCGAATTTTTTTATGATTTCCTCAAAATATAAAAAAAATCTTTTGATTCGTGGATAGAAAACTATCTATTTAACTTATTGGCTTTACTTAACTTATAAAAATTTCAAAAATTTTCAAGTTTCTCCCTCTTTTTAGTACTAAATTAATGGAAAGGGAAATTTATGAAAAATGGATTTAAGAGTCAAAAAAGCTCTTAAGTTCATAGAGAAGAATTTAGATAAAAAGATAAGTCTAAAAATTATTGCAAAATACTGTTGTCTTGGTCGTTCTCGTTTATGCGAGCTTTTTAAAAAAGAAATTGGAATGACTTTTAAAGCTTATTTAAAGCGCAGGAAAATTGAAAAAGCAAAGAAGCTTTTAAAAGACGATTCACTGAGCATAAAAGAGATTTCATATAGAGTTGGATATAAATTCGTTCAGAATTTCTATAAAGATTTTAAAGAAATGGAAGGTGTCACTCCTTCCAAATACAGAGCAAGATATCAAATCGGAAAATTTACTAACAAAATCGGAAATTTTACGAATAAAAATTAGTTGACTTTAGGATTTTTGATAAATAAATTTTTTAGTGCAAAGGGATAATACAATGAAATATAAAAAATTAGTTAATTTTTTAATAGGAATATTAATTTTGTTGATTTTACTAGAAATAGTGATATTAATAATTCAAAATAGAAGGCTTAAAGCTCATATAATAGCATTAAGAAAAGAAATTCCTCATCTAATCCCAGACGATTATGCACCTCCTATAGAAGCAGTTAATTTAGATGGCAAAATAGAATTTATTGATTTCAATAATAATAAGAAAACATTGCTTTTCATTCAAACAAATTCATGTATTCCTTGTGATAAAAATTTAATATTTTGGAGAAGGTTAAGTTACCAACTTAAAGATAAGGCAAGGGTACTATTAATCAGTTTAAGGGAACTGAAAGATGCACGAAATTTAAAATCATATTTAAAAGTGGACATTCCAGTTTATACTCCTAAAAATAGAGAAAAATTTATTCGAGATTACAGAATTTCGAAATTTTCTCAGACTATTTTAATTAATGGGAAAGGCAAAGTTGAATGGATAAAAACAGGTGAATTAGATGGGAGTGATTATTATGAATTAAGAGAATTAATTTTTTAAAAATAAAATTCAGGGGGTAAGGATGTCTAAAAAAATTCAAGTATTCTTATTAACGAGTGCTCTTTTAATGTTCCTTGTTTTTGGTTTCTTAACTATTTTTCAAAAATCAATGATTGCAAAAGTAACAGAAAAAGATTGCCTTGAAATTTTTTCTGCATGTCAAGAAAGTTGTGGTTCGAATTATGGATGTCAAGAAGGATGTAGAATTTTCTTTGAACTTTGCATGAGTATGGCTGAGGAGTAACCGCTTAATTAATAAATTAGAATAAAGCAGGAGGTAAGAGATGGTAAAAAAATTATTGATTATTATTATTTCCTTCATTTTAATTTTAAACTTATTTCTTACTAAACAAAAACCGGTTTTAGCAATAACAGAAGAAGAATGCGAGGATTTATATGAGGCTTGCGTTTTAATGTGTGTTGCCTATATTCCTTTTGGTTTATTTCATGAATGCACAACAGGATGTAGAATTTCTTACGAAAAATGCATAGAGATAGCTCAATAGTAATTATAGATAAATATCAAACAGGGGATGAAAAAATGAGAGAAAGAATGAGGAAGATCTTTGTGGTTTTTCTAAGCTTAATTATTATAACAAATGGAATTTTAGGTAAAGAAGTAATTATTGAAAAAAAATTCAAAATCGGAAGTGAAGAAAAGAAAGAAGAGCTTTTTTTCCTGATAACTGATATTAAAGCTGATAGAGATGGTAATATCTTTGTTCTTGATTTTAAAGGACATACAATTAAGAAATTCTCAAAGGATGGAAAATTTATAAAAGAAGCAGGAGGAAAAGGACAAGGACCTGGAGAGCTTGATTCTCCTTCTCATTTTGCAATTGATGAGAAAGGAAATATCTGGGTAGCTGAAATTAGAAACAGAAGAATAAGCATTTTTGATAATTCTTTGAATTTTATTAAATCTATAAAACTCATGCCTTGGAAATATCCTCGAAGTATGGATTTTGACATAAATGGAAATATTGTAATTTATTATTTCCCTCCACAACTTATGTCAAAATATCATATTCATGTTTATGATAGAACTGGAAAATACATTAAATCATTTTTTGAGGAAGTTCTCCCGGATAGGCCAAAACCAAGAAAGGATAGTTTGCATACGCCTTATATGGGGAGTATAGATGTTAAAAATAATCTAATTGCATTTGCACATTTTGAACCCTCGAATCCTTATATAATTTATATTCTGAATACAAATGGACAAGTGATAAGAAAATTTGGAAGAAAAATCCCAGGTTATAAATTTCCTAAAAAACTAGTCGAATTAAGCGTAAAAAAAATTAAAAGTGTTGCAGAAATTCAGAGAATCATGGATTCTATTGAAAAATTAATTGTAATTGCAGGAGTTCATTTTACAAAAGAAAACCATGTAGTAGTTCAATTATCCGAGACTTATAGAGAAAAGGGAATTAAAAAGACGAGAAATTATCTGGACATTTTTTCTTTAGATGGGACTTTAATAAAGAAGGATATAAAATTTGGCCCAGAAACGATAATGGATATTGATGAAAATAATAATATTTATACATTTTGCATTGATGAAGTAACTCCAAGTTTTGCAGTATATTCTTTAAAAATTAAAGATTAATTTATAATAATTAGTTTAAGTTTTTCCTCTTTTTAGTCCTAAATTTTATGAAAAATGGATTTAAGAGTCAAAAAAGCTCTTAAGTTTATAGAAAAGAATTTAGATAAAAAGATAAGTCTAAAAACTATTACAAAATACTGTTGTCTTGGTCGTTCTCGTTTATGCGAGCTTTTTAAAAAAGAAATTGGAATGACTTTTAAAGCTTATTTAAAGCGAAGGAAAATTGAAAAAGCAAAGAAGCTTTTAGAAGGTGATTCATTGAGTATAAAAGAGATTTCATATAGAGTTGGATATAAATTCGTTCAGAATTTCTATAAAGATTTTAAAGAAATGGAAGGTGTCACTCCTTCCGAATATAGAGCAAGATATCAAATCGGAAAATTTACGAATAAAATTAATTGACTTTATGATATTTGATAAATAAATTTTTTAGTGCAAAGGGATAACGAGATTTAAGAAGTCAATAAACGTATTGAGTGCATTGCTGATTTCAGCAATGATTTTAACAATTTTCCTCTGGTCTTTCTTGGTGGGAGTGGAGAAAAAAGCATTTTCTTATGGAGACAGAGCTCCGGACTTTTACGCTGAGGATATTAATGGAAACTTATTTGTTTTATGTGAAGAAAAAGTGAAAAATCTTTTTATTCTATTTTTTGACCCCCTATACATATCTGACAAATTCAAATTAGTTTATGCAGAAGTATTATTTAAGCGATATAAAGACAAAGATTTTAAAAATGGAAAATTGAATTTTATTCAAAAAGTTTAATCAGTGAAGAAGAGATGAGGCAATTGGTGGAAAAGAGTATCCTTGGGAAAATTAATTATATATTTAAAAAACCGTCTGAGCAGACGATATTTATTAAAGGGAAAGAAGTTCCTGATTTAATTCTTTACGATGTGAGGAAGAAAAAAAAATTTACCTAAGAAATATTTCAAGAGGAGATAATATAATTTTAACTATTTTTTCATCTTTTTGCAGCTTGTGCAAGACAGGGAAAAGAATTAATACCTTGATTAAGCTACGGGACAGATTGAAAAAAGAAAAGATTAAAAGCAGGGTGTTGATTACTTTTCTTGATCCATTTAACAGTAATGATGTAAAGGAAATTAAAGGATATATAAAAATACCTTTTGAGATATATTTAATGCCCCAATTTCAATTTATTACCAGATGAGCAAAAATATATTACTGATGATTTTTTAAAGAATGATCCTTTTACCGTATTAATAAAAAATAAAAAAATAATTTTCGTTGAGAAAATTGGAATGAGCGAAGAGTATATATTTAATGCGATACTAAAATTGCTTATGAAGAGTAAATGAAGAGAATATTTAAATTACTTTTAATTCTATTTTATCTTTTAATAATATCGTTCCACCTTTTAATCTCCTCTCCAGCCTTTGAGAAAGAAATCAAAGTTAATGCAAAGGTGCTTTTTGACACAGAGACAGAAGATTTTGATAAAATGAATCTTAATTTTTATTTGACGCAAACACTTTTTGCTTACAATGACGGTATTATCTATGCCTTGGATAGAGAGAATCACAGAATTTTAAAGTTAAATGAGAAAGGTAAAATAATTGGACAAATTGGACAGATAGGTCAAGATGAGCAATCACTTTATAAGCCTCAAGCCTTTTTTATTAAAAAAGGATTAATTTACATAATAAATGGTGATAACAGTATTAAAGTATATGATTTAAGCGGAAAATTTAAAAAGAAAATTTCCATTCAAGAGGAATTATATGGGGTGAGTTCAATTGTAGTTGGTTCTAAAAAAATGATTTTTCTTGATAGTAAAAATAAAAGCAAATTCTTGAATAAAAAATTGATTTCTGGTTTTAATGAAAACGGTAAACTAACAAAGACCTTTGGAAAAATAATTCCTACAAAAGATATAGAAGCATATTGTTTTTTTAATAAAGCAAAATTAATAATAGATAACAAAGACAATATATACGGTGCGTTCGTTTTTTATCCAGTTATATTTAAATATATAAATATACTTCAAAAGGTGAGTTAGTCTTTTTTAGAAACTTAAGAAAATTAAAAGTCAGGGGTGTATTAGAAATTGATAAATTTATAAAAGAATCAAAACTTCCATTTGAAACCCCTCAGAATGTAATAAGTGAGGATGGAATATATGCTATTAGATACATTTTTGGAATAGAAGTTATAGAAAATAATTTATTATGTGGAATAAGGAGAAAAGTATATATTTTTGATTTAAATGGAAATTATAAAAATAAATTTATTAAATTATTTATAAAAAATGTTCCTTTTATTCTCCGGGGTTTTGCTTTAGATAGAAAAAATAGGAAATATGTTCTTGAATATGGACATTTAAAGGATAAATATGAATTAAAATTTATAAAGTTTAAAATTCCAAAACTTTAAAAGGGGATTAAAATGAAAAGTTTATCAAAAAACAAACATCTTTTAATTGGTTTAAGCATTGGGATAGCACTAATTTTAGCAATACTTATGGTGGTAAAATTTGTTCATGCGGCAGAAAGAAAACACTGCCGAGCCTCCCTTATTTGCGAACGAAGCAGAGAAGGATTTCTTATTATTTTTTGTGAGACATTTGGTTATTGCGAGGACGTTTTTTGTGGAATTGATGGCGGTTCAAGAGAATGCGTTTTATGCCAGTGCATTATTAATAACGAGCCAGTAGCTTCTTATAGTAGATGCTGCCCCTACACTAAAACATAGCTTGAAATTCGAAAATTATTTTATAAAAAATTATCAGATGAGAACACAAAATAAAAAGGGTTATTTGTTATGTCTTCTTTATTTTATGTTTTTTGCTTTTATAGAAATATGTAGTTCTGAGATTAACCCTGAATGTAGTGAATTAAAACTTAAATTAAAGGAAGACTTAACAATCAAGGAATCAGAAATAGATGAGAATTATATGTTTTATCGGGTTTCAGATATTGGGGTTGATAGCAGGAGAAACATCTATATAGTTGATAGGGGAAATTGTAGAGTTCAAGTATTTAATAAAAATGGAAAATACCTTAAAACAATTGGAAGAAGAGGGAAAGGACCTGGTGAGTTTGAATTTCCAGTTTCTATATTTATTGACACTGAAGATAACATATATGTTAAAGATGGAAGAGAGATTGAGAAGTTTAATAAAAATGGAGATTTTGTAGAGAGAATTCCCTGTGATTATTCGACTTTTGATTTTTCAATCCCTCCTTATTTAGGTCTTCGCTTTGTAATTACATCTGAGCAGAGAATTTTTATTCCAGTTCTTCAATTTGAGGAAAGCGGAGCATACAACTGTCTTGTTATGCTGGATTTTAAAGGCAAACTGATAAAAGAAATAGATAAATTAATTGAGAGAAATATAAAAATAAAAGGCAAAGGAGGTGGAGGAGTTTTTGGAGGAGTTTTGAGCCCATATGCTCTAAGATTAGTTCTCGCTTCATTTGAAAATAAAATTATATATGCAAAGTCAGATGAATATAGATTATTTGTTCTTGATAAAGAAGGTAATTTAATTTTTGAAATAAAAAAAGATGAAAATCCGATTCCTGTTCCAAGGAAAGCCAAAAAATTAAAGAGGATGTATATTCCTGAATACTGTCCATTTTTTACTGATATACTTACTGACGAGAAAGGAAGAATATGGGTAATTAAATTTAAGTCACCATCTGATAAGAGAGAGGAATGGGACATAGATATTTTCAGTTCAAAAGGGAAGTTCTTGTATTATACGAAGTTACCTTGCTATCCGCATGTAATCAAGCGAGGTTATATCTATTCTCTTCTTCGCTCCAAGGAAACAGGAAATATAATGATTAAAAGATTAAAAATTGAAAACTGGAATGAGATAAAATATTAATTCCAATGAAAAATTATCCATTATGAAAAAAATCATTTTTTTCAGAAGACTCTGTAACCTCTGAGGATGCGGAAAACTCTGTCGTTTTCTTCTATGGTATACGATTTACTTTTCTTCTAAATACTTGTCTTTAAAGAATTTTTTATATATGCCCTTCACTGTCAAAAATATTGTATAAAGGCGTATGACGCCTTTATTGATGACTTAAAGAAAATCGAAAATGCAGAAAAAATTGAATGAAAGATTATTTTTAATTTCCGTTTTCCGATTTCCGGTTTCCGTTTTTCGATATTCAGCTTTTCATTTTACATTTCACATTTCTCATTTATCTTTCTTTGGATAAGGTGGTGGTGGAGGTAATTCTTTTTCTTTTGTCTTCAGCTCTTCAAGAATAACTTCAATAGCTTTATTCAACTGTTCATCTATTCCAGCATACTCTTTCGCTGGGTCATTATCCACATAGATATCAGGTTCCACACCATGACCCTCAATAATCCACTTCTTCCCTTCTGTATCATAAATAGCAAATTCAGGTTTCATTAAATATCCACCATCAACAAGAGGTAAAGTGCCTCTGATACCAACAACGCCTCCCCATGTCCGTTTTCCAATTAACTTTCCAAGTTTATATTTCTTAAATCTATAAGGGAAAATATCTCCATCTGAGGCTGAAAATTCATCAATCAAACACACCTTTGGACCGAGTATTAGAGCTTCTGGGTCAGGGCTCGGCACAGTATTTCTTGCAATCCCAATCATTGCAATTTCTCTTCTCAAACGCTCAATTATCATTGGAGAAACATTTCCTCCTCCATTACCACGAACATCTATAATTAAAGCCTTTTTTCTCAGCTGAGGATAAAAATACTTCACAAATTCATTGAGGCCTCTTCTTCCCATATCCGGAATATGAATATAACCCGCTTTTCCATTTGTCGCTTTATTAACCTTTTCAATATTTTTCTGAACCCAGTTATAGTAATAAAGGTCCTGTTCGCTCTCAATCGGAACAACCACAACCTCTCTTGCACCTTTTTCCGTCGGTTTACTATTTACTTTTAGCTTAACCTGCTTCCCTACTGTATTAACCAGAGCCTCATACATGTCTTTCATCTTATTTGTTGGCTTTCCATTAATTGCAATTAAATATTCCCCTTCTTTAACATTAACACCAACCTCAGTTAAAGGTGACCTGAGTCTCTTGCTCCAGTTCTGTCCTTTCAGAATTTTTACAATTTTGTAATATCCAGTTTTTGGATCCCGCTCAAACTGGGCACCCAGCATACCAACTTTAATCCTTTTAACTTTTGGCACATCTCCTCCACCCACATAAGCATGACCAACATTTAACTCTCCAATCATCTCTCCTATCACATAAGTCAAATCTGCGCGATGATTAACTGCTCTTGCCAGGGGTTCGTATTTGCGTCTCATTGCTTCCCAATCCACTCCATGCATGTTTGGGTCATAGAAGAAGTATTTCATATGACGCCAGCACTCATTAAAAATCTGATTCCACTCTTCCTTCCGATTAAGCTTCATCTCCATATGAGAAAGGTCTAGTTTCTCTTTTATTTTTATTGGAGAAACGGGCAAATCTATTATTGCATAGTCTTTCCCTTTCCTTATAATCATCTTTTTCTTATCAGGAGAAATTTCATATCTATCAATATTTCCAAGATTTGTCTCTTTTTGCGCCTTCAGGTCATACATCATCAAATATGACTTCCTTTCCAGATCTTTTCTTTTCATATAATAAATCCTGTCTCCAATTGATGTGATATGCCAGTAGTTAGCGGTTTCAATTGGAAGTGCAATAATTCTGTCTTTCAGTCCAACAGGGTCAATCTTAACCTCTACTACTTTCTTTTTCTCTTTTACTTTTTTCTCTTTACCTTTCTTGGATTTACTTTCAGGCAATTTTTTCTCCTTTTCTTTTATCTCAACCTCATCACTCTTAGGTTCAAATGGAGACTTTATATCCCGCCTCAATGTCACAAAATAAATTTTTGCCATTGCAAGATAGGCATAATTCCACTCCACCCTGCTATAAACAGGATTAAATTCTCTATCAGAAACAAAGAAGAGGTATTTTCCATCAGAACTGAAACAAGGAGCATATGAGGAATACCACCCTTCTGTCACTTCATATGTCTTCTTTGTATCCAGATTATATAAATAAATTTTTGTCATGCCTTTAACTTCTGGCTTTGCATATGCTATCCATTTACTATCAGGAGACCAGCAATATTGACGAATTTCCCAAATATCAGCCTTTGCCACTTGCACAACCTTTTTGGTCTCCACATCAACATAATTCAATCTAAGTTTTTTATCACTCCACATAATCTTTTTTCCATCCGGAGACCAGAGAATTTCATATTTATATGTATCTCCATTAAAGGTAAGCTGTTCTGGTTTACCTGAACCATCCTGTCGCATAATATAAATTTCCCCTGTTCCGCTTTTATCTGAAATAAATGCAATCCATTTTCCATCAGGTGACCATCGGGGATTTCTTTCATGAACACCAGAGGTATTTGTTAAATTTCTGGTATTTCCATATTTAATTGGAATTGTAAATATCTCTCCTCTTGCACCAAAAAGTGCTCTTTTCCCTCCTGGAGAGACATGAAAGGTTGTAATATAATCCTTTACATTTATTATCTTATCCCTTCCAGTAACCATATCATCAGCAATAAAAATTGGAACCTTGGAAACTTTTTCTGTTTTTAAGTCAAAGCGGTAAATGTATCCACCATATTCAAAAACTATTGCGTCCGGACCCAGAGACGGGAATTTGATGTCATATTCTGTGAAATTTGTAAGTTTCCGAGTCTGTTTTGTCTTCAGGTCATATACATATAAATTCATTCTCTTGTTTTCGTCTCTATCAGAAAGGAAGTAAATTTTATCTCCACTCCACATTGGAATAATATCCTGTGCTGGATTATTTGTAATATTTGTTACTTTTTTAGTTTCAAAATCATAAATCCATATATCATCCGCCATTCCGCCCCTATATCTTTTCCATGTTCTGAATTCACGAAATATACGATTATAAGCAAGCTTTTTATCATCCGGAGAAAAGGAACAGAATCCTCCTCTTGGTAGAGGTAACTGAACAGGAGTTCCACCATCACATGGGACAAGATAAAGTTGACCATTAAAGCTATTCCATTCCCTCATTCGTGAACGGAAAACAATGTGTTTGTTGTCATGTTTCCATCCCATTACAATATTGTTTGGACCCATTCTATCCGCAACATCATCCCTCCTTAAAACAGGTGTATAGGTAACTCTTTTTGGAATACCTCCCTTGCTTGGCATCACATAAACTTCTCGATTTCCATCATATTCTGCTGTGAAAGCAATCATCTTTCCATCAGGAGAAAAACGAGCAAACATTTCATAACCTTCATGACTTGTAAGCTTTCTTGCTATTCCACCCTTTGCTGAAACAGTGTATAAATCTCCAGCATAGGTAAAAACTATTTGATCCTTATAAATTGCTGGAAAACGAAGAACTCTTGCTTCCTGAGGAGCATAAACAATCCCATAACATAAAATAAATGCCAGAATAAAAACAAATATGCTTTTTAATTTCATGCTCCCTCCTTTCCTATTATTCTGTGAAATGTAAAATGTGAATTATGAATGGTCTTCTTAAAATAAATGCTGTTAAAAATTTCCAACATTCAAAAAAGTTTATAACACTTGTAAAATCTTAAGTCAAATAACTTGTTTTCTATGCCAGTTCCAGGCAGTTTGTATTATGGTCTTTAAATCAGAATACTGAGGTTTCCAGTTTAGCTCTTTTCTTGCCCGCTCTTCGCTTGCAATCAGAATTGGAACATCTCCTTCCCTTCTTGGTTTGATAGTATACTCCACTTTTTTCCCTGTTACTTTTTCCACTTCTTTTACAACTTCCAGAACAGAATGCCCTTTTTTCACTCCTAAATTGAACACCTCGCTTTTTTTAGTCTTAAAAAGTTTTTTTAGAGCTAGGACATGTGCTCTTGCTAAATCAGTTACATGAATATAATCCCTGATGGCTGTGCCATCAGGTGTTGGAAAATCATTCCCATAAATTTCAAATCTCTCTTTTTTACCAAGAAGAAAAAGCAGAATATTCGGTATAAGATGAGTCTCAGGCTCATGAAGCTCTCCTAATTCTCCGTCAGGATCTGCACCTGCAGCATTAAAATACCTCAGTGAAACATACTTTAATCCATAGGCTCTATCAAAATTCTGTAACATTTTTTCAATAAAAAATTTCGTCTCTCCATATGGATTAACTGGATTTAATGGATGATCTTCACTAATTGGCGTAAATTTAGGAATACCGTAAACTGCTGCACTTGAGGAAAAAATAAAATAATTCACTCCTTCTTCTACCATTGTCTGAAGAAGATTCAAACTATTTAAAATATTCTCTCTATAATATTTCAATGGATTTTTATAGGATTCTCCCACCTGAATCAAGGAAGCAAAATGCATAACTGCATCAAACTTATATTTCCTAAAAACTTCCCTAACTTCATCAAGATTTTTTAAATCTCCTATTATTAGCTTTTTACCTTTGACTAATTCTTTTCTTCCAGTAGAAAGATTGTCAAAGATAATTACTTCGTAATTCTGTTTTTCAAGTTCTTTTACAGTATGGGAGCCTATATACCCTGCTCCACCAGTAACTAAAATTCTCATTTGAATTCTTATACTTTTTCTTTCCCGAATAATTCTTTTGATACTTTGGATGCTAGTTTAATGCCTTCCTCTTTTGTCTGAAATTCATTGTCAAGTTGCATTTCATAAAGCTTCTTCAATATCTTTCCGAGTTTAGGTCCGGGTGAGAAACCAAGTTTTAATAAATCCCTCCCCATTACAAGAGGTTTAATCGTTTCCTTTGATACTCTGAGTTCCTCGAATTTTTTAAAAAGCCATTTTCCTTGTTCATCTAAATCATCTATTAACTCCTCATATCTACCTGCCCTATCAGCTGCATCCAGAAGTATGAGAAGCTCGATTTCACCTTCAACATCTGCTGCAAGCCTGTTAAAAGCTCTGCGAGTCACATTATGCCTGTTCTGCCATAGGTCAGTTGAACGGTGATGTGTCCTTACAAGAATTAAAACCATTTTCCTCAAATCATAGCCATTCCATGAATATATTTTAAATCTGTTGAAAACCTCTTCAGTTATTTTTGCTCCTATGACATCGTGGCGATTATTTGTAATAACCATTCTTCCATTTTTATATTCCCATTTTGCAGTTTCACTTTTTCCTACATCATGATAAAGGGCTGCTAATAATAATGCTAAACTTTTTTCCTCGCTCAAATTAAATTTTTTACACAATCTCTTTGCCTGATCCACTGTAATCAAGGTATGATGCCATACAGTATGGTGACCAAACTCATCTTTTTCAGGATGAAAAACTGAATCTTGAATAGTCAGAGTAAGTTTGTAAAGTTCTGGAAACAATTGATATAAAACCCCGAGTTTGAAAAACTCTTTCAAACCTATTGAGGGTCTATCCGAGAGAAGGAGGATTTTAAATAATTCCTCATTAATTCTCTCCAC
This sequence comes from Candidatus Aminicenantes bacterium JdFR-78, assembly GCA_002010665.1. Lineage (GTDB taxonomy): Bacteria > Acidobacteriota > Aminicenantia > JdFR-78 > JdFR-78 > JdFR-78. Next base: position 73,658 of record MTON01000027.1, on the reverse strand, counting down.
ACTGAGACCCTTTAAATCAATTCGTTGAGATATGTAATACAACTCAGGATCAACTCTAAAATTCAAAATTGATGCAAATCTGGCAATTCTCAAGACTCTCAAGGGATCGTCAGGAAAAGTTTTTGGATTTGTTATCCGAATTATTTTTTCTTTAATATCTTTCTGACCATTAAATGGATCAATGATTTTTCCATCTATTAATCTAAGTGCTATACTGTTACATCTGAAATCTCGTCTCTCAAGGTCTTTTTCAATAGGTAAATTCGGATCAGCCGAAATAATGAAATTCTTATGGTCTTTTTTCCGAGATTCATCAAGAACCTCTGTCCTGGGTAAAGAAACATCATAGGTTCTACCCTTTGTTGTAAATTTTATAACTCCAAAACTTTTTCCAACAAGGTCCACCCGACCGTATTTTGAAATTTTATTAACAATTTCGTCAACTGTATGTTTTGTAATCAGAATATCCACATCCTTTGAATGAATACCCATGAGCAAATCCCGCACATATCCCCCAACTGCATAAACATTCTCTCCAAAAAGCTTCACAAATAAATCTTTCTCCGGAAAATCCGCTTTTAAATTCATTTTTCTAATCCAGTTTTTCCCTTAAATGAAAATATTGATAACTATTTTTTATGTAATTTATTTCACAATTCACTTTCATCAATTCCAGCAACTTTCATAAAGTATTTAAGAAGACCAAGCTTTAGTGGCTTATTACCGTGTATAGGAACAGAAATTCGGACATTAATTCCTTCCTTCATATAAATATGGTGACTTCCTTTTATTCTTTTTAATACCCAGCCTTTCCTTTCGAGTAGCTTAGCGAATTCTTTCCCAGAGATGGCTTTCACACTACAATCTCCAAAACTCTATCTTTTTCCGTAATTTCTATATCTTTTATGTCAACGGACAGACATGCCTCTACAGCTTCATAAATATTGGCAAGAAGTTCTTCAAATGTCTCACCCTGAGTGGCACAGCCAGGAATAGATGGCACTTCAGCCCAATATCCCCCTTCTTCAGCTTCATGAATAATTACTTTTAACTTCATAGTATCACCTCGCTTTCTAAAATATATTATGATTAAAACAAGATGTCAAAAAATTTTCACAAATCGGAAAGCGTTATTCTACTTGTAAAATATGAATTATAAAATGTTGACTTTTGACTAAGGACTTTTGACTTTCTACTAATGTTAATTCAACAAACTCAATAAATTCAATAAATTATTATTTTCCAGATTTTAAGTATTTAGCCAGCCATTCATGAACTACTTTCCACCACAGCTCAGCATTCTGCGGTTTTTGCACGAAATGGGTTTCATCAGGAAAATAAACAAGTTTTGAAGGAACTCCCATCCTTTGAAGAGAGGTGAACATCTGGAAACCCTGAGTGACGGGAACTCTGAAATCATTTTGACCGTGAATCACAAGACATGGAGTCTTAAAATACCGAACATAATAGCTCGGTGAAAATTTCTCATACATTTCAGGATTTGTCCATGGCGTTCCTTTAAATTCCCATTCAGGGAACCACAATTCTTCTGTTGCTCCATACATGCTTCTTAAATCAAAAACTCCTGCATGAGAAATCAAGCATTTAAAACGATTCGTATGACCTTCTATCCAGTTTATCATATATCCGCCATATGACGCACCAGCTGCAGCTTTTAAATTCGGATCTATAAAATCGTAATTTGCAAGGACATATGTTAATCCAGCCATTAAATCTTCAAAGGGTTTTCCTCCCCAATCTCCTGTAATACTATCAGTGAAAGCCTGTCCGTAACCCGTGCTTCCATGAAAATTTATCATTACAACCACATATCCAGGGGAGGCAAACATCTGTGCGTTCCAGCGATAGTGAAATTCATCTTCCCATGCTCCCTGAGGCCCTCCGTGTATTAGCATCACTAAAGGATATTTCTTAGAAGGATCAAAGAAAGGAGGCTTAAGAAGAAGACCATGGACCTTATCTCCATCTGCTCCAGTGAACCAGAATTCCTCGAGGGAATTCATCTCTAATTTTGAAAGAATCTCTTCATTTATTCTGGTAATCTGTTCTATTTTTTTCTTTTTAATATCATATTTAAATATCTCTTTAGGTAAATTAATCGCCTCTCTCTCAAAAATAATGGTCTTACCATCAGGAGTTAACATGAAATTTCCGGTTGTTACTCCATCCAGAATTTTCTCAATTTTCTTTTTCTTTATGGACACCCGATAAATTGGTCGACGAGCTTTTTCCTGGCATGAGAAATAAATATATTTACTGTCAGGTGACCACACAATATTTCCGATTGAAAGGTCAAAATCCTCGGTTAAATTAATTGTCTTCCCGGTTTCTCTATCATATATCATTAATGAATATTTATCTGATTCAAAACCAGGTCTTTCCATAGCACGATAGGCTATATATTTACCATCAGGAGAATAATGAGGAGAATTATCGTTAGCTTTATTTTCAGTGAGCCTCTTAATTTCTTTTGTCTCAAGAGAAACAATAAATAAATCATTATTTGTGCTGGTTGCCACCACCGGATCTGTATTCATCACAAAGCATACTTCCTTCTCATCCGGAGAGAAATCGTAATCATGAGCACTTCCCAGAGCTATTGGAGGGCAATCATAATTACCAGGGGTTAAATCTACTGCTTTTTTCTCATCTATTGAATACAAAAACAGGTGACTTCTCTTCTCATCTCTCCATTCATCCCAGTGTCTGAACAACAAACTATCAAAAATTTTCGCTTTTACTTTACTTTTTTTCTTCTTTTCTTCTCTCTCTTTATTGCACTTTTCATCAGGACAATCTGGATAGACCTTTGAAGCATAAATCAGATACTTACCATCAGGTGACCAGATAAATCCTGAAACTCCGGTTGGAACATCAGTAACTTGATATGCCTCACCTCCTCTCAAATTAATCATCCAAATCTGCGGAGAACCACTGCGTGTGGATATAAAAGCGATTTTCTTGCCATCTGGTGACCATCGAGGTCTGTAATCCGCCTTTGGAGAAGAAGTTAACTTCCGAAGCAATTTTCCATCAATAGATGCAAGCCAGATATCACTATTGCTTGTATTCTCCTCTTTATTCATCTCTGTTATTACAAAAGCAACTGATTTTCCATCAGGAGACAGTTGAGAATCACCTATTCTTTTAATTTTAATAAAATCATCAAAGGTTATTGCATGCTTTTCACCAGAAAAGGCAGGTAAAATTAATAATAAACTTAAAATTACTGTGAGGATAAAACTTTTATTTCTCATATTTTCCTCCTTTACATTTTCTCTAACAATATATTAATTATAATAAAAAGAGTCAACTTAAAAATGCATAAATTAAACACGTGTTTGACAATTGAAAAGACAAAAAATAAAATAACTTCTATCAGAAGACAATAAAGTCAATTAACATAGGAGGAGATTATATGAAAAAAATTGTTTATTTACTAATTCTTATTCTGATTATTTCTCCTTTCATTTTAGGGCAAGAATTCTCAAAAAGGGTTAAAAGTTTCACTCTCTCAAATGGGATGAGATTTTTTGTGCTGGAAAGACATCAGGTTCCAACTTTTGCTGGAATGATAATGGTTAAAGTTGGAAGTGTTGATGAGAAAAAGGGAGAGACAGGCATAGCACACTTCTTTGAACATATGGCATTTAAAGGAACTCCAGTAATTGGCTCAAAGGACTGGGAAAAAGAAAAAATAATTCTTAAAGAAATGGACAAGATTGGAAATGAACTTGCCGCGGAATACGCTAAGGGAGAGGAAGCTGATTCGAAAAAAATTGAAATTTTGAGAAAAAAATTAGCTGAATTACAGAATAAACACAGGAAATATGTTGTAAAAGATGAGATTGACAAGATTTATTCTGAAAATGGAGGAGAATTCTTAAATGCAAGCACCGGGAATGACACAACTCAATATTTTGTAATGCTTCCATCTAATAGACTTGAACTCTGGTTCCTCATTGAATCTGAAAGATTTAAATATCCTGCTTTAAGAGAATTTTACTCGGAAAGAGATGTTGTATGTGAGGAAAGGAGAATGTACGAGGACAATAATCCTGATGGTTTTCTTCAAGAGGAATTTTACCATGTTGCTTTTATTCTTCATCCGTATCGTCATCCAGTTGTCGGATATTTAGAGGACCTCCTTACTTTAACAAAAAAGAAAGCATTAAATTTTTATAAAACATACTACATCCCAAATAATATGGTTGCAGCCATTGTGGGTGATGTCAATTTTGAAGAAGTGAAAAAACTTGCAGAGGAGTATTTCGGAGATATCCCTGCTGGACCTGAACCTCCAAGACCACATTTTATAGAACCTCACCAAAAGGGAGAAAGAAGAGTGATTGTTAAATTTGATGCAGAACCTCGCTTACTAATAGGCTATCATATTCCTTCATGGTTTAAAAGAGATAATATTGTTCTTGAACTCATAAGTTATATTCTTAGCAGAGGAGATTCATCCCGCTTAAGAAGGGACCTTGTAATAGACAGAAAGATGGCACTTACTGTCTATACTTCTATAAATGACCCTGGAGTGAGATACCCTTCTTTATTTACAATTTACTGTCAGCCAAGACATCCTCACACTCCAGAAGAACTTGAAAAAGCCGTTTATGAGCATCTTGAAAAATTAAAAAAAGAACCTGTTTCAAAGGAGGAAATTGAAAAAGCAATAAATCAGGCTGAAGCATCTCTTTACAGGTCTTTTGGCTTTGCAGAAAATGTATTTTTAGCTATGAGAATTCTTCGAAATGTTCTATTATTCAATGATTTAGATGCTGATTTCAAGAGAGTTTCTGAAATGAAGAAAATTACGCCTCAGGACATAATGAATGTTGCAAGAAAATATTTTACTGAAAGCAATAGAACAGTCGGTGTCTTACTGAGAAAAGAAAAAGCTAAATAAATTTTTAGGAGAGGTAAAAATGAGGAGAAAATTAAAACTTTTAATCCTGTTTTTAATATTTTCAATTTTAATAGCAATTCCTTCTTCAGCCCAAAAAGACCCAAAAAAGCTTAAATTTAAGGATCTTGAATTTAAACCTATTAAACCAGATTTTACCAAAATCAAAAAAGGGATTGACCTCTATTATAAAGTTGATAGGGAAAACCCAGTAATCAACATGTTCTTATTCTTTAAAGTTGGAAGCCTGCTGGATCCAGAGGGAAAAGAAGGACTTTCATCAATAACGTTCAGACTGATGAAGAGCGGTGGAACTAAGAATTTTCCTCCGGGAAAACTCGAGGAAAGATTAGATTTTCTTGGTTCATCTATATCGGTAAGTTCAGGAACTGAATTTTCAATGATAAGAATGTGGTGTTTAAAAAAGAATTTTATAGAAACCTGGAAAATCCTGATGGATATTATTGTTAACCCTGTTTTTGACGAAGAAAGATTTGACATGGAGAAAAAGAGGGAGCTTGAGTCAATTAGAAGAAGATGGGATAATCCGATGAGAACAGGAATGATTCTCTTCACTGAACTTATCTATGGAAAAGATTTTCCTGATGCTAGAAGAACCACAACTGAGAGTATTAATAGGATTACACTCGAAGATGTGAAAAAATTCTATTATGAAAACATAAGGGACCTTGAATTAACAATAGCTATTGCTGGAGATTTCGAATTAGAAAATATCCTTCGTATTTTAAAAGCCGGTTTTAAAAATTGGAAAGGGAAAACACCCGAGAAATTAGAACTTCCAAAAGCCAAACTTGCAGCAAAACCCGGAATTTATCTTATCAATAAAGAGGATATGACCCAGGCTGTAATATGTATGGGACACCTTGGAATAAACAGACTTGACCCTGACAATGTTGAAATAAATGTTTTAAACTACATCTACGGAACCGGGGGATTTAATTCAAGATTGATGAGAGAGGTAAGGTCTCATAAAGGTCTTGCTTATACAACATTTGGAATAGTTGGGAGTGGAAGGAATCGAGGTCTATTCTTCAATTTCTGTATGACAAAAAACCAAACTGTGGGAGAGGCTATTTCCACAATGCTGGAGATAATGAATGATATAATAAAAAATCCCGTAACTTCGGAAGAACTTAAGGTAGCAAAAAAATATGAGCAGAATTCCTTTGTCCATAGATTTGATTCAGCAATTTCTCTCTTGAATGAATTCTTATCTCTTAAACTTCAGGGTTTTCCTGATAACTATCTTGAAACTTATATCCCCAGAATACTTAAAGTGGATAAGAAAAAAGTCCTTGAAATGGCTAAGAGAACAATTCATCCTGAGGAGCTGGTGATACTTGTTGTGGGAAAAAAGTCAGAAATTGAAGAACAACTGAAAGCTCTCAACATGGGAGAAGTGATTGAACTGCCTCTGCCAAAAGAATAAAAAATTATATAGTTTATCAAAAATTCTTTTTTGAGGTATAATAGGCTTTAAAATGAGTAAGACTACATATCTCTTTGTTTCTGACTTTGATAGAACATTAAGTCTGGACGATGGAGGTGTTTTATTAAGCGAGTTGATTGGAATTTCAAGGGAAGAATTTGAAAAAAAAGTAAATTCCATAGCAAATAAATATTTTGTCCAGCAGGGAGCAGAATTATCTTACTTAATAGAATATGACCCAGATTATAAAGGAAAAATAAAAAGAGAGGATTTCATAAAGATTGGAAAGAAAATAACACTTAAAAATCATATTAAGGAGCTTGTGTCAATACTAGAAGAGGGAATCGGAAATGCAAAATTTAAATTTTATATTAATTCAGCTGCACCAAGGGAAATGATTGTATCAGCATTAGGAGGCATGGTTAATGAGAAATATATATACGGGACAGAGTTCAACTTTGATGAAAGAGGAATTGTGCAGGGAATTAAAAATGTAAATGCAGGATATGGTAAAGTAAGAACGATTGATATACTCCATGAAAAAGAAAAAATACCTTATGACAGAATCTTATATGTAGGAGATGGTGTCTCTGATGTAAATGTCATGCTTCATCTTCGCACTCTTGATGGCTATCCAATAGCTGCCTCAAAATCTGACTATCTCGGTCATATTGCAAAGAGATCAGTTATAAGCGATGATGCATTAGCATTTCTAATACCTATAATGGAAGATATATTGGATTTTAGTATTCAGGAAATAAGAAAATTTTTCCTTGAGAGAAATATTATTATTCAGGACTGGAAAAGAGCAAAAGTTGACTGGATAACAATCGTTTAAAAAATTCCACACAAATCTTTACTAAAACAGTAAAACGAGATATATTAATATATGTTCCTTTTTTCATTTAGCTTTCATCAAAAAATTATCTCTCTTACTTCTCATCTTTCAATCTGGAGCAGTTTTTCATGTACTCACAACCCAAAAGCATCTGGAATAAAAATTTTATAATAGCCTTTATCGGTTATTTTTTCCTGTTTATGACTGTTTCTCTGTTTTTCCTGTTTCCGTTATTTTTAAAGAGATTTGGTGCTTCTGAAAGTCAAATTGGACTGATAATGGGGATAAACAGTCTTGTTGTGATTTTTGTGCGACCACTTTTTGGTCGTTTGATAGATATACATGGGAGGAAAAAGATTTCTCTTCTAGGGATTATAATTTTAATCTTAATTTTTCCTTTCTTCCTGTTTGTTAAAGACGCTGGCTGGTTACCTCTATTACTTCGAGCACTTACGGGCATTGGCTGGGGAATAAGCATGACAGCAACCATGACCCTATGCTCTGATTTGGCTCCAGCAGAAAGACTTGCTCATTCTATGGGAATAATTGGAATAGGAGGTTTAACCTCTCAGGCTCTTGGACCATTCATTGGAGAAGAAATTATTAGGGAATTTGGTTTTAATGCTCTATTTATTACATGCATTATTTTTGTCTTAGCTTCATTTCTTTGCATCTATCTTATTCCAGAACCGCTTAATTTTTTCTCCAATCAAAATAAAAGTTCAGGAAAGAATCCAATGAAGATTATTGAAATAAATAAAATAATTTTCATTATAATCTGTGCTCTACCTCTTGTTCACGGAGCAGTAAGGGGAACAATTGTTTATTTTATTTCACTTTTCATTAAATCATTAAATTTGCAGAGAGTGGGCCCCTTCTTTGTGGCTTTTTCAATAGCCGCTGTTTTAACTCGTCTTGGCATAGGAGGCATATCAGACCGCTACGGAAGAAAAAGAGTGATTTTTCCTGCAGTAATCATCATTTCATTAAATCTACTTTTGATAACCCAAATTAATAATCTATACATGATAATTTTAACTGGTCTTATAGGTGGGTTTGGACAGGGATTGCTTTTTCCTGCATTAAGCACATATATAATAGATTTTCTCGGACATGAAAATAAAGGTCTTGCAATAAGCCTCTATCTGACTCTTTTTGATATAGGAATAGGAATTGGCTCTCCACTTTTTGGAAAGATATCAGACACATATGGATTTAAAATAATGTACATTATTGCAAGTATTTTATTATTCCTTGTAGCATCAGTTTTCACTCTAAAAGCACCTGAACCAAAAAAACATTAATCGATTGACACTTGCTCGAAGTAAATTTATATTAATAGATTCATGAAAGAAAATAGATTATTTTCACCTATGGCGCAGGCTATAAGGGATGCCTATAAATCTGGTCAAGAAGACGAGACTCTTGAGCCAATAGTTCTCACAGATAAGAAAGGAAATCCAATTGGAAGATTAAAAAATGGTGATTATGTAATTTTCTATGACATCAGAGGAGAGAGAGAAATAGAATTATCACAGAGTTTAATTGATAAAAATTTTAATCACTTTCCAGTAGAAAAGGATTTGGAAATAAATTTGGTCACAATGATTGAATATCATCCGGATTTAAAAACAAAGGTCGCTTTTCCACCACTTGGAGAAACAAAAGATACATTAAGTGAAGTCTTAAGCAAACATGGGATAAACCAGGTTAAAATTTCAGAATCAGAAAAAGCCATTCATGTAAGTTATTTTTTTAATGGAAAAAGGATTAAAGCTTTTCCAGGAGAAAACACAATTGTCATACCATCACCATCGAATATTAAGAATTATAATGAAAAACCTGAGATGAGCATCGAGAAAGTGAGTAAAACAGCTATAGCACAGTTAAAAGATAAAAAGTATGACTTCTTTCTTGTAAATTTTGCAAATGTTGATGTAGTTGGACACATTGAGGACGAAAAAGCAGTCCAAAAAGCAGTGGAGGCTGTTGATTTTTATATGGGAAAAGTTGTAAAAGAAGCACTGAATTCAGGAATAACTGTTATTGTTACTGCGGATCATGGAACAGTGGAGGAATGGCTTTATCCTGAAGGAACAATAAATACAGGTCACACTAAAAATCCAGTTCCTTTTATTCTAATTGATCCTTTGTATGACTCAAAGGAAGAAATTATTTTAGAGAGAGAAGGAAATTTAATAGATGTTGCACCTACAATATTATCACTTTTTAACATTCCAAAACCTGAATCAATGACCGGAAAAAATCTCATATTAAATAATTCGCCTATTTTAAAAAAAAGAAACAGGATCTTGCTCTTAATTCTTGATGGCTGGGGACTGAGAGAGGAAAAGCACGGGAATATGATTGCAAAAGCAAATACCCCCAATTTTGATTATTTTTGGAAGAATTATCCTTCTACGAAATTGAATGCATCAGGAGAATCGGTAGGAATGCCTGCTGGAACTGTTGGAAATTCAGAAGCAGGACATCTGCATCTCGGAGCAGGAAGAATAATTTATTCAGATAGATTGAGAATTGATAAAGCAATTGAGGATGGTTCTTTCTTCCAGAACAAGACTCTGCTACGGGCAATGAATAAGGCAAGAGACAGCAATAAATCCCTGCATCTAATGGGAATTGTATCTTTTTACAGTTCACATGGAACAATAAAACATCTTTTTGCATTATTAAAGATGGTTAAGAATTTAAATCTTAAAAATGTTTATATTCACTCCTTTCTTGGGAGAAGAGGCGAAAGACCAGAGAGTGGAGCAATTTATATAGAAAAGGTTGAAAATGAGGTAAAAAAACTCGGTGTTGGAAAAGTGGTTTCAGTTATTGGAAGATACTGGGCTCTTGATAGAGAGGAAAACTGGGATAGAATTGAGAAGACTTATAAAATGTTAGTTTACGGAGAAGGAAAACACATATTTGAGTTATGAATTTTGAATTATGGGTTTTGAGAAAATGACTTATTTACAGGAATTAATAAGAAATAGAAGAAGTATCAGAAGATTTATAGACAAACCAGTTGAAAGAGAAAAGATTCTTACATGTCTCGAGGCTGCTCGCCTTGCTCCGTCCGCAGAAAATGTCCAACCATGGAGATTTATTGTAATTGACGACCCTGAAACAAAAGAAAAATTCTCAAAAGAGGCATTTTCAGGTATTTATTTTCCATCAAAATTTGCTTCAAAAGCTCCTGTAATTATTCTCATACTTGCTCGTCTTGACATTATTGCAAATCGAATAGGAAAACAGATTCAAGGAATAAATTATTATCTAATAGATATCGGAATAGCAGGAGAACACATTGTTCTTCAGGCTCAGGAACTTGGACTTGGAACCTGTTGGATTGGATGGTTTAATGCAAGAAAGGTTAGAAAGTTTTTCAAAATTCCAAGAAAATACAAGATAGTCTCCTTAATTGCCATGGGATATTATGAAAAAAGACCATTAAAAGAAAAAAAACGGAAGAAGATCGAGGAAATTGTTTGTTTCAATGAATTTAAATTCAAGGGATAAATTTATTTAAGCGAAGAAATAAACCTTTCCTTTATTTCTTTCGCTGAATATGGAATACGAGGACAGATCTGGGTTACCTCTGGACTGACTTTAATATGTAAAAAGTGAGGTCCTGGCTCTTTTAGAATTTCTTTAAAAATTTTCTTTAGAGAATCCTCTTTATCTATATAGTGTGAGGTTCTATAACCCAAAAGCTTTGCGACCTCACTAAAGGGTATATATTTAGAAATAGTTGGTTGGTTTCCAGTGGTTCCGTAAACCTGATTATCAAAAACTAAGTGAATTAAATTCTTGGGCTTGAATGCACCTATTAAAGCTAAATTTCCAAAACCCATTAAGACATTTCCATCTCCATCCAAAATAACAATTTTCTTATTAGGCTGATTAAGTGCAAGACCAAAACCAACTGATGAAGCAAGACCCATTGATCCAAGCAGATAGAAATTTTCTTTCCTGTTTTTACAGAAAAAGGATTCTCTACTTATCGCTCCATTAGCATGAACCAATAATTCATCTCCTGAAAGATTCTCAATAACAATCTTTATAGCTTCAAGTCTGTTCATTCAAGGGCTCCTTTTGTAACGAGCAAGAAATAAGGTAATTGTGTTCCAATTAAGTAATCCTTAATTTCCTTTAGTTCCTCCTCTGTTATATTCCCTTTAAAAATAGAATATTTTAATTCAAAACTCCTAAATAAATCCTCTGTATGTTTTCCCATAATCAAATGCTCTTCCCATCCTTTGTCCTCTGGGCCTCTATAACTCACAAGAACAAGAGTGGGTATGTAATAAATCAGATGAAGGGAAGCAAAAGCCTCAAGGGAGTATCCAAGACCGGAATTCTGCATATAAATTACAGGCATTTTTCCAGATAAATATGCTCCGACAGATAATCCAACTGCAATATCCTCTCTCACGGCTGGAATATGAAATAAATCATTTTCTTTATTCAAAATCTCACACAAAGGTTTAAAATAAGAACAAGGAACACCTGTAAAGAAATTAAAGCCTTGTTTTTTTAACAATTCCAAGAAATCATGCGCTTTCATTGGAAAAAATATTTTAACAATTTAAATTAAAAATTAAAAGTTTTAAAGATTAACACGCCTTAATAAAAAATCCACAAGTTCATTAATTTGATTAAAAGTAAAAACAGGTATTCTCTTATTTATTTGCTTTTCACATACAACAGCTATCAGATTATCATAAATTAAATTTTCCTCCTTTACTTCTTTAGAGATAACTATTTTTGGAAATTTCTCCCTGCTATACCCTTCAGTTAAAATAATATCAACATCATCAAAATATTTCTCGATAATCTCTTTTATAGATACTTCCTCCTTATTTTTTCTAAATAAAAAGAATTTATCTCGAGAAGAAAATGCAACTGAATCAGCTCCTGCGTCCTGAAATCTCCGGGTATCCTTTTCCTTCTTATTTATTTCAAAATCACAACAGGAATGTTTTATAATACCTACCTTGTAGCCTCTATTTTTTAATTCTTTAATTACCTTTTCTATAATAGATGTTTTTCCAGATTTGGACTCTCCAATAAATGAAAAAACCGGAATCATTGTGTATAATATTTTATAGAATTGGAATGGCAAAGTAAATATTGCGAATTAATTTTTTAAATGTTAACATCAAAATTGGTCTGAAATGAAATTTCAAAAAAAAATTAAATTTATATTACTATTAATAATTATCCCTATACTTTTTTCATCATGGGCGAAAAGTGAAAATAAAGAAGTAATTAAAGTCAAAGAAATTATTGAGAAAATAAAAAACAATAAAAATACCACAACACAGGAAATTTCAGTGAGTGAAAATGAAATAAATTCTTATCTTGATTATCGTATCAGGAAGGAAAATATAAAGAGATTAAAAAAAATTAAATTAAAAATTTTAAATAAAAATGTTATTGAGGGAAAAGCAACCATTCAATTAGAAAATGTTAACGGGTCTAAAATTTTTAATATCTATTTCAGGGGAAAAATAATGATTAAAAATAGGTATGCAAAATTTGACTTTGAAAAACTCTTTTTAGAGGAACAGCCTATTCCAGTCAATTTCTTAGAATTTATCATTGATTATCTGTCAAAATTAGAAGGCTATGAACCTCTTTCAATTTTCAGTTGGTATGAACTCCCTTATGGAATAAAAAATATTAAAACCGAGAAAGGCAAAATCATAATTTACTATTGAAAATGATAAGAGTAATTGGTGGATTGTATAAAGGGAGAAAATTGAAAAAGGTTAAAGACCCTGAAGTAAGACCTCTAACTGATAGAGTGAAGGAGACCTTATTCAATATTATTCAAATGGATGTAAGAGGTAGTATATTCCTCGATGGATTTGCAGGAACAGGCTCAGTTGGTATAGAGGCTTTCAGTCGTGGTGCAAAAGAAGTTGTTTTCATTGAATATAAATATCAGGCAGTGAAAATTATAAAACATAATCTCGCTAAATGTGGAATTGAAGATAATTTTGAAATAATCTGCAAAGAGTTCAATCTTGGAGTAATTCAACTTGCAAAGGAAAAGAAAAAATTCGATATAATTTTTCTTGACCCTCCCTATCAATTGCTTGAGGAAAGAAATCCTTTAAAGGTTATAAAAAAGAGAGAAATTTTAAAGCCTAATGGCTTTATAATTCTCAGGCATTTTGTAAAAACAGAATTCGATCCAAAATATTTTAAACTGTTTCGTAGAGTTGCAATAGGGACTGATGTTCTTTCTTTTTACAGGAATTCTTAATCCAGTTCTTAGTCATGTTCAAGAAATTAAAATTATAAGCAGTAGCACTTTTATTTAATTTTTTAATAACATCTTGTCTTTAATATTTTTTCTAATTGACATTAATTTTTTATTTTGATATAAGCTTCCTAAGTATGGTGGGGTGATGTTCAAAAGAAAGAGAATTTTCAGCAAGAATGAAAATTTTTTAAAATTTAAAATATTTTTAATTTTTTTATTTTGCCTTATTTTTAATACCCAAAATTTATTAGCTAAAGGGGGAAAGTGGGAGATTGGTGTGCATTATTCATCCTGGGATATGAACTTTATATGGGAATTACTACAATATCCTGCAGAAAATACATTTGAAAAAGAATTTAGAAATGAGATTTCAAATAAATATCCGAATTTAAATGAATTGAATTATAATCAGGAAATAAATTTTGAATCTTCGGGGAATAATTATGGATTTGAATTAAGATTTTATCCTAGTGGGAAGAAAGGATCATTTAGCATAGGATTTTCTATTGACAAAATAAAAATGAGACTTTTAATGAATGGAAAAGTGAAAGAAGAATTTACTAATGGTTCCTATATAGACTTAGAAACAAATGGTAATCTTATTATAGAGTCTCTTTCATATAATCTGAGTTTTCGCTGGGATATAAAACCATCATGGAAAATACGGCCTTATTTTACTATTGGATTAGGAATAGCTCCTATTAATGGAGAAGTTTCTTATTCAGGAAGTGGGGAATTTTTTGATATGAATGAGAAAAAAACAAAACCAGAAAGTTTGAAAGGCGAGCAGGATTTAAAAAATACAAAAGAATTCCTTCCAATTATCCCAATTATTCAACTTAATTTAGGAATAAAAGGTGAAATTATCAATGGATTCTATATCTTAATTGACTTTGGAATATGGAATGGGTTTTTACTGCGAGGAGGAATAGCTTTTCGTATTTAAAAAGATAATTTTATCTTCTACCTTTTGCCACTTTTCTTAGTTTCGATTCAGCTAAATATATTCCGGTACTCAGCTCATACCAAATCTTATATTTACTTTCATACAACACCACAGTTGGTGCCCAAGCATCAGAAAGAATTGGATTATCAGGGTGCTTCTTCCAATGAACACCATCAAATGATATGGCAAGACCTATTTTCGGGGAATCTACTCTACCATCTAGCATGTCAGTTTTAGAAACTCCACAATAGAACATTTCATACAATTTTCCCCGTTTATTTACAGAACAAACTGCAACCCATAAATCTTCCCAAGAGCCCTCTTCACCTAAATCTAAAATAGGATTATCTTTATACTTTGTCCAATTAATACCATCAGGCGAATAAGCGTATCCAATTCGACATCTCCAGTTCCTGTCCACACCTGTGTACCACATTTTATATAATCCGTCTTCTTCATCCCAAATTACTGATGGAGATTCAATCCAAAAACCATCCCAATCATTTTCAGATCCTTTAGAAAATACTGGATTCCCTGAATATTTTTCCCAATTAATACCATCCGAGGATATAGCTAAGCCGATTTTAGCATTTAAAGGAGGAGTTTCCAAAGAAGGCATCCCCAAATACCACATTTTGTAACCAAATTTATCTTTACATACTGTAGGAGTATCTATCCATCCTTGATCCCAAGAACCAGAAGGACCTACTTTTAAGATTGGATTTTTACCATATTTTATCCAATTTATACCATTAAAAGAGTAAGCATAACCAATGCTACTAATTAATTTATTATTAAAAATTCCTGCCCCCACATACCACATTTTGAAAATATTATTATCTACCAAGCAAGTAGGTTGCCCTATTGCTATAAAATCCCAACCTTTTGATGAGGTGCTTTTAGTCAATACTGGATTAGAAAATTTTGTCCATTCAATTTGACAAAATAAAATAGCTGTTACACACATGAAAGAGATTATACCTATTAATTTTTTAATTTTATCCCCCATCTCTGAACCCCCCATCTTTGAAATTTAGTCTATGATTTATTTTTAAAAGCGATAACTTCCTTGTCTAACTTTTTTTCGAAAATCCTCTCCTTCAATTTCTACTGTTTTACACATTTCATAAATTCTTGAACGAAGTCTATAGCCAATCCTGTCTGTAAGTGTTTCTTCGTCTTTACTTTTTATCAAATCTGGAGTAAAAGTAGTCTCTTCTTTTTCTATTTCATCTGGAAAATTAGAAGTAAAAATAGTCAGTTTCTTCTTATTATATCTCTGATTAATAATATAAAAGAGCATTTCCTCTACCCAACTACTCGGTCTTTTAGCACCAAGTTCATCAAGAACAAGAATTTCTGTCTCAATTACTGGAAGAAGAATTTCTGATTCAGTAAATTCAGACTCAGAAGAATACGAAGACTGAATATCTTTGATTAATTCTCTAAAATCATAAAACAGACAAGGAACCGCCTTTGTTTTAATCAATTCATGACATATTGCAACAGCAAGATGCGTTTTCCCAACACCACAAGGGCCTAAGAATAAAAGCCCAATATCTTGAATAGGATAATTTTCAACAAATTTTTTAGATATTTTTAATGCTCTTTTCTGGGAAGCATTCTGAGGATCAAAATTTTCGAAAGTGCAATGTTGATAGCGAGGTGGAATCCGAGCTGAAGACAATAAATAGTTAATCTTCTCTTTTTCAAAACAGTCACACCTTCTTGCAAATGTATTTCCATCTTTTTCCTCAATAATCCATCCTGTTCCCTGACAGATTTCACATGTTTTATCTTTCATCTTAATTCAAATAACCTCTCAATTGTTGAACTTTTTTAAGACGAGCTAATTTTTCTTTAGCCCTTTTTTCTATCTGTCTAACCCTTTCACGGGAAATATTTAACATTTCTCCTATTTCTCTTAGAGTTTTTGGCTGATTATCTTCAATTCCAAATCTTAATTTTAATACTAATGCCTCCCTTTCATCAAGTTCATTGAGCACTTGGCGAATCTGCTTTTCAATGAATAGTTTAATGATCTGATATTCAACTGAAGGGGTAGTTTCATCTTTCAATGTCTCTGCCAGTTCCCTCGTTTCATCAATAAATGTATCGTTTAATGATAAATCTTCTTTACTTAGGTCGTATATATCATCAATTTCTTCCAAAGGGTGATCGAGCTCATCAGCTATTTCATCCCTATATGGTTCACGTCTTAATTGCCTTTTTAACTTAGCCTCTGCTTCTCTTACACGGCTTCTTAGGTTTGCAACCTTTGTTGGAAGAGTATAAATATGAGAGTACTCCGAAAGTGCTTGAATAATCGCCTGTCTAACCCACCATACAGCATAGGATATAAACTTTACATTTTTTGATGGATCATATCTTTTAGCAGCTTCTATCAATCCTTTATTTCCCTCATTTATCAAGTCAAGAAAGGAAAGTCCAAAACCTCTATATTTTTTTGCATAATGCACAACAAAGCGAAGATTACATTCAACCAGTTTTTTTAAAGCTCCATTATCTCCTTTTCTGATTCTTTTTGCAAGTTCTTTCTCTTCCTCTTCACTTAGCAAAGGGAATTTTGAGATTTCCTTTAAATAAATTTTTAAATTATTGGAAATAAATAAATTTTTGGATTTTTTAGGCATTATTTTTTTCTTCTATTTTTTCTATTTTTATTACCTTAGCTGGAGTTGTTTTTACAAGAGATTTTCTTAAAAATTCAAATTCTCTTTCTCTGCCCTCAAAAAATTCTCTTTTTATATAATTCAATAATTCATTTACCTCCTTTTGCATTTCCTCCATTTTTTTTCTCATATTTAGAATGATCTCAACTCCTGCTAAATTAACTCCCAATTCTCTCGTTAAATTTAGAATAATTTCGAGCTGTCTTAAATCCTCCTCTGAATACAACCTTGTATTCCCTTCTGTACGAGATGGTTTAAGTAATCCCTCTCTCTCATAGAGCCGCAAAGTTTGAGGATGAATATTATACAGTTTTGCTACTGTACTAATCATGTAATATTTCTTTCTTTCTTCTCTTTTTTTCTTATCTTCCATCATTTTAACTCACTTTTAAATTTTTTCTTGGATTAAAATTGGTAATTCTATCAAGCTCTTTTAACAAATCCCTAACCCTGACATCCTCTGATGGAGGAGGAACTATTTTAACTTCCACAAATAAATCTCCTCTACCATCTCCCTTTAGAAAGGGAACTCCTCTACCCTTTAATCTGAATTTCTGACCACTTGAGGTACCTGGAGGAATTTTAATAGTAGCCTTACCTTCGAGAGTTGGTACTTCAATTTTTGCTCCAAGTGCAGCTTCTGTTACTGTGATAGGGATCGTACAATAAATATTTTTACCCTTTCTTTCAAAAAATGGATGAGGATTAACCTGTATTGTTATGAAAAGATCACCAGGAGGACCTCCTCTCAGACCTCCGTTCCCCTTTCCTGAAATTCTTACAATTGATCCATTATCCACACCAGGAGGAATCCTTACATTTACTATTTCTTCCTTCTCTATTAAACCTCCACCTTTGCAATAATAGCAAGGTTCTCCTGGAATTTTCCCAGTGCCATGACAATTTGAGCAAGTAGTGTAAAATTTCATAAATCCTCTTTGCAGGTTTATTTTACCACTTCCTCCACATGCAGGGCAAATTATTTCTTTTCCTTTTGAGTATCCATACCCTCCACAACTCGGACAAGTATCCCTTCTGAACAATTTAATCCTTGTTCTCAAGCCCTTTATCGAATCCTCAAAACTTATAGTCATTGTATAATGAAGGTCTTCTCCTTTCTCTGGACCCCATTTTGGTGTTGTCCTCCCAAAAAATGCGTCAAAGAAATCCTTAAAAGTTGATGTGCCAAATTCTGAGAAATCAAAACCTGCAAATCCTGTGTAGAAATCCTGGGAATCAGCTTGCCGAAAATCCCCTACAAATCCAAATCTATCATATTGTTCTCTTTTCTTCGGGTCACTTAGAACTGAGTATGCCTCCTGGATTTCTTTGAATCTTTCTTCTGCTTCCTTGTCCCCAGGATTTAGATCAGGATGGTATTTTCTGGCTAATTTTTTATAAGCTTTTTTTATCTCATCAAGTGTAGCATTTCTACTTACACCCAGGATCTTATAATAATCCTTCATTTTTATTAGTTAGTTTTATCCTTACCATCACCTTCATCTACAACTTCAGCATCTATATAATCATCTCCCGAACTTTTCTGCTGGGATGTCCCACCTTGAGAGGAAGCCTGTTCTTGCTGAGTTGCTCCACGATAAATTACCTCAGCTATACGATGAGATGCCTGAGTCAAAGCTTCTACAGCTTTATTGATTTCATTGACATTCCCACCTTCCATCGCCTTCTTGGTATTTTCAATTTCTTTTTCAATAGCCTTCAAATCTTCGGGTGGAATCTTATCTTTATTCTCTTTAATGAGCTTTTCGGTTGTATAAATCAGATTATCCGCCCTATTTCTCGCTTCTGCTGCCTCTCTTTTCCTTCTATCTTCTTCAGCATGTTCTTCTGCCTCTTTAACCATTCTTTCAACTTCTTCTTTGGTTAATCCACTGCTCCCAGTAATCGTAATTTTCTGTTCTTTCCCTGTCCCTAAATCCTTAGCAGAAACATGGAGAATTCCATTAGCATCTATATCAAAGGTAACCTCAATTTTTGGAACTCCTCTTGGTGCTGGAGGAATACCAACAAGATGAAATCTCCCTAAAGACTTATTATCAGCAGCCATCTCTCTTTCGCCCTGAAGCACATGTATTTCTACACTCGTCTGATTATCAGTGGCGGTTGTAAAAATTTCGCTTTTTCTTGTTGGAATTGTTGTATTTCGAGGAATTATTTTTGTAAACACTCCACCAAGTGTCTCGATTCCAAGGCTTAAAGGAGTCACGTCAAGAAGAAGAACATCTTTAACATCTCCTGCAAGAACTGCTCCCTGAATTGCAGCTCCAATTGCAACTACTTCATCAGGATTCACTCCTTTGTGTGGTTCTTTACCAAAATATTCTTTGACCAGTTGCTGGACTTTTGGTATTCTTGTTGAACCACCAACTAAAATTACTTCATCTATTTGATGGGGCTTTAAACCCGCATCCTTTAACGCTATCTCACATGGAGGAATCAGTCTCTGGAAAATAGGCTCAGCAAGTTGCTCTAATTTTGCTCTTGTAAGTTTTTTAACGAGGTGTTTTGGACCAGTGGCATCTGCAGTAATGAATGGTAAATTGATCTCTGTCTCCATAGTGGTTGAAAGCTCAATCTTTGCCTTCTCTGCAGCCTCCTTTAACCTCTGGAGAGCCATTCTATCCTTGCTCAAATCAATACCTGTTTCTTTTTTAAATTCCTCAACTAACCATTCTATAATTTTTTGATCTATATCATCTCCTCCCAGATGTGTATCACCATTTGTTGCCTTAACTTCAACAACGCCTTCACCAACCTCTAAAATGGATATATCAAAAGTTCCTCCACCAAAGTCAAAAACAGCAATGGTTTGATCCTTTTTCTTTTCCATCCCGTAAGCAAGAGCAGCTGCAGTAGGTTCGTTTATAATTCTTACAACCTCAAGACCAGCTATGGTGCCAGCATCTTTAGTTGCCTGACGCTGTGCATCATTGAAATAAGCTGGAACAGTTATAACAGCCTTCTGAACTTTTTCTCCAAGATAATCTTCAGCAGCTTTTTTCAGTTTCTGGAGAATCATTGCTGAAATCTGGGGAGGAGAGTATTGTTTTCCTCTTATTTCAACCCATGCATCCCCATTCTTTGCCTTTATCACTTTATAAGGGACCTGTTTAATTTCTTCTGAAACTTCGTCATATCTTCTACCCATGAATCTTTTTATTGAATAAACAGTATTTTCAGGATTTGTAATAGCCTGCCTTTTAGCAACCTGACCAACTAATCTTTCCCCTTTATCAGTAAAGGCAACAACAGATGGTGTTATTCTCCCCCCTTCCTCATTTAAAATTACTGTTGGTTTTCCACCTTCAACAATTGCAACAACTGAATTTGTTGTTCCAAGGTCGATCCCAATTATTTTACTCATTTTTCACCTCCTTATTACATGAGAATAACTATTAGTTCAACTTTATTATAAAATATGAGTATAATATTGTCAAGTTTTTATATTATAAAGTTTTTATAATAAGAGGCTTGTCTCAATAAAAAAAATAATATATATATTTGATTATGATAAAACCCATTATTTTATTTTTCCTAATCATAATTATTGGCACTTTTGGCTATTTCTTAATTGAAAAATGGAATATTCTGGAGTGTCTTTATATGACTGTAATTACTATATTCACTGTTGGATTCAGAGAAGTGAGACCTCTTACCCCAACTGGCAGAATCTTTACAATATTTATAATTTTCTCAGGAGTTAGCACTGCCTTTTATGCATTTACTAAAATCGCTGAAATAGCCTTTGAAGGAGGGATTAGAAAATTCTGGAGGAAAAGAATGAATGAAAAAAAATTAAAAACTATATCAAATCATTATCTTGTTTGTGGATATGGTAGAATGGGACAAATAGTCCAAGAAAGACTTATGATGGAAAATATTCCTCATGTTGTTATAGAAAATAACAGAGAAAAAATTCACAACCTTGAGAAAAAAAACTGCTTATATATAGAGGGAGACGCAACTTTAGAGGAAGTCCTTATTCAAGCTGGAGTTAAGAGAGCTAAGGGACTCGCTGCCCTTCTTCCTACTGACGCTGATAATTTATATCTTGTTCTAACTGCTCGACAACTCAATCCTTCATTATATATTCTTTCAAAAGCTCTCGATGAGGAAGGAGAGAAAAAAATTCTTCAAATTGGAGCCAACAAGGTTGTAAGTCCTTACAAACTTGGAGGATTAAAAATAGCTCAGGGATTGATAAGACCCACTCTTGTTGATTTTATAGATCTTATAATTAGAAGACAGGAACTCTCCCTTTTTATGGAGGAATTTGTTGTAAGTAAACAATCTAAAATTGTAGGTCTATCTTTAAAAGAAGCTGACATCAGAAGAAAATCCAATGTAATTGTAATGGCTGTAAGGAAGCCAGGGAAAGAAATTTGTTTTAATCCAGCACCTGAAACAAAAATCGAAGTGGGTGACACCTTGCTGGTGCTCGGAAATGGAAAAGGAATTCAGGATTTTAAAACTAACTTTTTGAGTTAATTATTTTCAATTTTTTTATTTCTTAAATTTTTAATATCTTCTTCTCCTTGTTTTTTGAATGGATTGTTATTAAATTATAATAGAGTTATGAATTCTAAAAATTCTTCTTTTATTTTTATATTACTATTCCTTTTATTATTCCTCTCTAATCTGTCATTCCCACAAAATCAACCGCAGACTGAATTCATAGAATTAAAGAACGGAATGAAAGTATTTGTTATGGAAAGGCATAATTTGCCCCTTGTAAATATAGTAACTGCAATTAATGTTGGTTCAAAAGATGAAGATGAATTAACTAATGGCTTCACTCATTTATTGGAACACTTAATCTTATTTAGAGGAACAGAGAAAAGAAGTGGCGAGGAAATAGTTAATGAAATGAAAGCTCATGGAGCTTATTTTAATGGGCATACAGGAAGGGATGTGACTACCTTTGAAATTTCACTTCCATCAAAATTTTTTGATTTCGCAATTGAAATCCATAAAGAGATGCTATTTGACCTTAAAATCACAGAAGAAGGTCTTAAAAAAGAAAAAGAAATCGTATTGGATGAAATTGATTCTTATTTTGATGATCCTGAAAAATATGGAATAGAATTAATGTATAGGCAGTTATTTAAAACACATCCTTATGGTTTTCCAGTATATGGAAGCAAAGAAAACATAAAGAGAGCTTCTATTGAAGAAATTTACTCATATTATAAAAAATATTTCAATCCTTCAAACTCTGCTATTTGTGTGGTAGGAGATGTGGATAAGAATTATGTCATTGAAAAAATAAAAGAAATTTATGAGAATATACCAGCAAATAAAGTTATTCATAAGGAAATAAATCCCCCTCAACCCATATCTAAATCCATAAAATCTATTATTTACAAAAGTACTGAGCAGGCATATATTATATTTGGCATCCCAGCGCCTCCTCTCGGTGATGAAGATGAAATCCCTACACAAATCCTAACCAGAATTATTGGTTCTGGTTCAAGCCCAAGACTCTGGAATGCTTTACAGAGAAGAGGCAACTTAATCTATAACCTAAAAATGTATTATATTCCATATAAGTATAGTGGTGTAATAACTTTAATCGTAAGTTCACCTTCTAAAAAAATTAAAACAGTTGAAAGAATCATTAGAAAAGTTCTAAAAGAAGCAAAAATTTCCCGTTATTCCATAGAGGAATATATGCCAAGTGAAATTTACTATCCCATTCTAGATGAACTCGAAAGTGCTAAAAATCAAGCGAAAATAGCTCAATATGCAGGTTTTGAAATAGGACTTAATGTTGCAATTGCTGTCTCAAAATTTCTAATTCTTCAACAAAAAACCATTAAAAATGGTAGTTTCATTGAGAAAATTGAAAATGTGACTCCCACACAATTAAGAAAAGTAGCAGGAAAATATCTTTATAGAGATAGATATTCAATAGTAATTATTTATCCTGAAAATGAGAATAAATAAAATTTCTCTATTATTGATTTTTCTAGTGAATTTTAGCTTTGCAATTCCATCTACAACTAATATTCAGAAAACTACTTTTTCATCACTAAATAAATTCATATTAAAAAATGGAATAAGAATAATTTGTCAAAAAGACTCGACCTCCAGCCTCACAGTAGCCAGAATTTTCATTAAAGGAGGAAAACTTGCTGAACCAGAGGGGAAAAGTGGGCTCTCTTTTCTTACCACTCGTCTTGCAGTGGATCCCGGGAGTTCAAACGATGTACAGAAAATAGCAACCATGGGATCTAAAATATCAGTAAATGGAAGCTTTGACTATACAACAATCGAAATTGAATGTCTTTCAAAAAACTTTGAAAAAACAATCAAAATAATTTCAAAATCCTTCACAAAACCTTTATTCAGTGGAATAAGAATTAATAGAATAAAAAAAATCATGGAGGCAAGACAAAAACGAGAGAAGGAAGAACCTTGGCTTTTAATAGAAAATATTCATAATAACCTCAGATTTGGGAAAAAGCACTACGGAAATCCAGTCTATGGAAATGAAGAATCAATAAAATCTATCAACAAAAAGGATATTAAAAATTTTTATAATGCCTATTTTCGAGGGGAAAATTTAATTATATCAGTTGTTACTGATTTAGATTCCAATGCCGTATACGACATAATTAAAAAGTATTTTTCAAAAATTCCTGCAGGCGAATCAAAATTGAAGAAGAACAAAGCACAGATAATTTTACAGGCTCAAGATAAATTTATATATAAAAATAGAAGGCAATCTCTTATTATGATCGCCTATCCCCAGAGTGAAATCAATGAAAAAAATTTTGCTTTAGGTTATCTCTTAAATGTCCTGATTGGAAAAGGAACTTATTCTCGACTCTGGGCATTAAGACAGAAAGAGAAATTAGCTTATTCAATTCGTTCAAAAGTAAATTTCATGTTATTTGCTGGGACATTCAGCGCTTGTATTGAAACACACCATGATAATCAGGAAAAAACCGTTAAACTATTGAAAAATGAATTTAAAAAATTAATAGAAAACGGGGTTTCAGAAGAGGAGCTTGAGATTGCCAAAATAAATTCAATAGCATCCTTTCTTAGAGAAAATGAGAGTAAATCTAAAAAAGCATTTACTTTTGGCTATTTTGAAATTCACGGGCTCGGTTATGAATATCCAAACAAGTTTTTCAATATAATCGAGAATATAAGTTTAAAGGAGTTCAATACTTATATTAAAAAATGGCTTAAACCAGAGTATAAAATACAGATCATCATAGGTAAAAAAGCTCCGCAATTTATTAAAGCATCTGTTTAATCTCAAAGCTCTTTAGTCTATTTAAAGCAAATGCCAGTTCATATTTTCTGAATTTTGCGAAATCTCCTGTAATTCTTCTTGAAAGAATATCAAGACCATTCTTTTCTACATCTTCAATAACCCTTTCTACAATCTCTCTTAGTGTTCTTTTGCCATCCATATATTTTATAGAATAACTTAATGCTCGTGCGATGGCTTTTGTTTGAGCTGGATGAACTAATTGTTCAAGAGCAGTTAGATCCAGTTTGTTACCATTGCATGAGATAATTTTATATTCATATGGGTCAATCTTTATTTTTCTCCATCTTTTTATACTACATGAAGAAGGAATTCTCTTAGTTATTCTCCCAAAATGGATCCCTCCTTCTCTTTTTCTTTCTGTTCTAAATCTCTCAACAATTTGCTTGGCTTTCTGAGTGAAATCAAATGGGACATAATTAACCATTGAAATCACGCAATCTGCAACATCAAGGTAATCCCCTGCTCCTCCAATCACAATTATGGACGAAACCCCATAATCCTTGTATAACTGTTGAACCTTATCTATAAAAGGAGTTATTGGCTCTTTATCCTTTGATATTAATTCCTGCATTTTATGATCCCGAATCATAAAATTAGTTGCTGAAGTATCTTCATCAATTAAGAGAACTTTTGCCCCCATTTCCAGAGCTTCTATTATATTTGCTGCCTGGGATGTGCTACCACTTGCATTGTCGGTGGAGAAGACTCGAGTATCTTTTCCAAGTGGGAGCTTACTAATAAAATTGGAAATATCTACTTTCTCTATTCTTCTACCATTCTCTGCTCTGATTTTTACTGTATCAGGATTAGAAACAACATATTCTCTGCCATCTCCTGGGATATGATTGTAAATTCCAAACTGAATAGCTTCTAAAAGTGTGGATTTCCCATGATAACCTCCTCCAACTATAAGTGTTACTCCCTTGGGTATTCCCATGCCTTTGATTAGACCTTTGTTTGGGAGTTTGACTTCAAACTTTAACTCCTCAGGTGCTCGAAACCTAATTGCTTTCTCTGCTGATAATGGACGTGGATCAATTCCACTTCTACGAGGAAGAATTGAGTTCTCTCCAATAAAGGCCACAAGACCTAATTCATCCAGAATAGACCTTAAATAATCTGCATCTTCTGAAATTTCAATATGTCGATAAAGCTCTTTTTTGTCCAAATTTTTATAAAATAATGATTCTATTACAATCCTGGGAATCTCCTCAAAGAAAATTGAAAAAGCTATTTTCGAGAGTATTCTTCTCCCTCTAGCAGGTAGTCCTACAGTAAAACGAACTTCTATTGAACCTTTATTTATTAAAATCGAGTTCCGCTCTAAAATTTCCTGACCAGGAATATCAATGCCTATTAAACCGCTTTTTCCAGATCCCCTTTTGCCTTTAGAATATTTTTTAATCGCTATCGAAAATTTTCTCGTTAAAAAATCTCTTAAAGCAATCTCTCTGCTTTTATTTGAATAAGTATCCTTAGGAAAATTTGCTATTTTTTCATCCACAAATACTCTAACTTTTGTGGGAGAAGCAAAAGGGTCTCCCTGAACATGGTCAATGGAAATTCTATAATTATCAAATCTGTAAATTCCTTCTATTCTTTTATAAGCTTTATAACCCTTTCCATCTATATTAATAAGAATTTCTTTCAGCTCTTTAGCACTTTTCATTTCTAAAACACCAAAATAGCTTGCATATATGTTAATTATATGTTAATTATCTTCAATACCTATGAAAAAAACAAGCTTTATAGAGAGAAGAAAATACCCGAGGGTAGAATTAAAAAAAAGAGTGCCGGGAAAAATTAAAACTGGAATAGAGGGAACCATTGTTGATATAAGCCAGTCCGGTGTTCTAGTTGAGATAACAACTCCAATTAAAATTGGTAGCGAATGCAACTTAGAAATTGATTTAAATGGAAAAAGATTCATTGCCCAAGGAAAGGTAGAAAGGGTATTTGTCCATTCTTTGAAAGAAGATGCCATTATTTATAGAGCAGGTATTAAATTTGAGAATATAACCAACAACCAATTGAAATTACTGAATGAGTATTTAAAAGATTTATCTGGAAAAAAGGAAGAAAATGAATAATAAAAAAATAACTAAAATTGAATTTTTAAGAGATTTCATTATTAAAAATATAAGTGAAGGAGGAATATTAATTGAAGCTACCTATTCCCTTCCATTGAATTCAACCCATTTTTTGAGAATATCTTATAAAGAACTGGATTTTTCAATCAAGGGTATTGTAAAAAGAATAGAAAAAGATATAAGAAATGACAAGGAAATTTTCAAAATAGCTTTTGAATTTATTGAAGTAAACTCCAAGCAAAGAAATAACTTAAAAGAATTCATTAACTTAGTTAAAAAGGGATAAAAAATGCCCTCCCCCTTAGGTCATTCCTTAGCAAGCCTCAGTATTGGATTAGTTGCAGAAAATGAATATTATAACATCAAGTATATTTTTTTCATTCTCCTTTTGGGCCTTCTACCGGATATGGATTTATTACCTACACTCTTTATGGGATTAGAAAAAGGAGGAAAATTTCATCAAATTTACACTCATAATTTTCTCTTTGCCCTTATTGTTTCTCTTCTTGTTTATTTAATTTACAAAAATAAAAAATACGCAATCCTCTCATTTATAATAATTTGTACTCACTTTTTAATTGACTCTCTTGTCACAGATTACAGAGAGCCAATAGGTGTTCCTATGTTCTATCCTTTCTGGAATAAAACCTTTTATCTTGGGCTTTTTCCTGGGATAAGCAAAGGTAATTTATCTGAACTTTTCTCTATTTCGAATTTAAAGGCTATTGGAATTGAGTTAATAATTTTCTTACCCATTTTTTTTATTATTGCCATTATAAAAGGGATTAATTTGAAAAAACTCTTTTTTTATGATATTTTTCATTCGAATAAGAAATGAAAAAAATAGCGATTTACCCTGGCTCCTTTGACCCTATAACAAATGGTCACATTGATATAATAGAGAGGGGATTGAAGATATTTGATAAGATAATTATAGGAGTACTCAAAAATCCGGAAAAAAATTACTTTTTCTCCATTGAGGAAAGGGTGAGGATAATTAAAGAAATTTTCAAAGATAGGGAGGAAATCGAAGTGGAACCTTTTCAGGGGCTTCTGGTAGATTTTGTAAAAAGGAAAAAGGCAAAGGTGGTAATAAGAGGATTAAGAGCAATTTCTGATTTTGAATATGAATTCCAGATGGCTTTGATGAATAGAAAATTAAATCCAGAAATTGAAACCCTCTTTATGATGCCAAGCATCGAGTATTCCTTTCTAAGCTCAAGATTGGTTAAAGAAGTCTTTAAATTAGGTGGCTGTATTAAAAATCTGGTTCCTGCAGTCGTTGAAAAAGAATTAAAGAGAAAAATCAGGGAAAATTCAACTTAAATAAATCAGAAAAAAAATTTTTTATAAAAAAAATACTTGACATTAAAAAATTTTTTAATTAAATTTAATACAAACTAAGACAGATTTAAGAGGTTTATAAGTGATTAAAATTAAAAAAAGTAAGCAGTTAGTCGGTTTGGACATTGGCTCTCACTCAATTAAAGCTGTAGAACTGAAACCAAAGAGGGGAAATAGAGGCTTTGAACTGTCCAAAATTGGATATGAAACTCTTCCACATGAAAGCATAGTTGAAGGTGTTATTATGGATTCTACAGTAGTAATAGATACAATTCATCGGCTATTTGAAAGGAATAATATAAAAAACAATAATGTTGCGCTCTCCCTTTCTGGAAGTGGAGTGATAATTAAAAAGATTTCCCTTCCCTATCTTACTCCTGAAGAGCTTGAGGAATCAATACTATGGGAAGCAAAACAACATATAGCATTCCCTTTAGATGAAGTTACCATAGATTATGTCATTTTAGAAACTCCTAAGGTTGAAGAAGAAAGAAAAATGGATGTGTTATTAGTTGCTGTAAAAAAAGATAAAATTAATAGTTATAGAAGCGTTATTACTCAAGCAGGTAAGAATCTAGAAGTAATAGAAGTTGATGCATTCGCTCTTTTGAATTCATTGGAAATAAATTATGATGATTATAGAAATTGGAGAATTGCATTAATAAATATTGGCTCTGATTTAACCACAATAAATGTAGTGGAAAAAGGTATCCCAATTTTTGTTAGGGAATTTGCAATGGGAGGAAATTATCTTACACAGAACATCCAGAAAGAGTTCAACCTGAATTATGAAGAAGCTGAACAACTGAAAAGAGGGATGACAGTAAAAGAAATTTCTTATTCTGATGCAAAGGCTGTAATTGATGCCAATTTAAGGGATCTTAAAGACGAAATTGATAAAACTTTTGCTTTTCTGGATTCTCAAAAAATAACAAAAGGCAAAATTGAAAAAATATTTTTGAGTGGAGGAACAGCAAAATTAACAGGTATTGTAGATTATTTTAGAGACGGGTTTAAAGTAGATGTAGAGGTATTAAATCCTTTTAGAAATATAGACTATGACCTAAAAAAATTTGATCCTTTTTATACAGTTGAAATGGCTCCCCTATTCGGAATTGCTTTAGGCTCAGCCCTAAGAAGAATGGGAGAATAAAAAATGATAAAAATAAATTTATTAAAGCCTCAAAAAAAGGAAATTATACGACCTGGAGAAGAAATTGAGGAAATTGTTAGACCAGAAGTCAAAAAGGAGGTAAAAAATTATTCTGTCTACATAATTTTAGCTGTATTGATTGTGATTGCAGGTCTTTTCTTCTTTCAGAACAGAGCAATAAAAAACGAAAGGGAGGCGTTGGAAAGGGCCAGAGAAGAAAGGAGAAAATTGGCATATATTGTTAGAGACCTTGAAGAATTACAGAAAAAAAAGTTACTTGTTGAGAAAAAAATAGAGCTCATTAATAATTTGAGAGCAAAACAGGAAGCTCCTGTTATAATGATGGATGAACTCAGTAGAAATTTACCTGATTGGGTCTGGCTCACGTCATTAAAATTCAGTGCAAATAAAATCGAAATAAGAGGAAGGGCTCTTTCCAATAACCTTATAGCTGATTACATTACTAATCTGAATAGAAGTCCCTATTTCATAAATGTAAATTTAATTGACTCAACTCAGAAAAGGATTGGCGGAGAACCTGTCCTTGAATTCACATTAACTTCAGAATTCATTTATCAACCTTATTCACAACAAAAAATTGAACAAGGAAAGTAAAATGAGAAATTTACCGTGGTATGGATATTTAATAATAGCTCTTTTAATTTTCGGCTTATTCTACTTTTTTTATTATAAGCCAAAAAATGAAGAGCTTAATACTTTAAGAGAAGAAAGGATGGCTGTTGAAAGGGAAGTCCAAAGAGCTAAAGCGCAAAAAAGACAATTGGAAAAACTTAAAGCTGAACTTAAAAAGTTAAACATGCAACTAGAAGAACTGGAGTTAATTATTCCAGAGAAAAAAGAAATTGACGCAATTTTAAGAAGGATTCAACAGCTGGCTTCAGATTCCCGTTTAACAATTATTAAATTTGCTCCTAAAGGAGAGATTGAACAGGAATATTATCTTGAATGGCCAATTTCAATGAAATTAAACGGGAATTATCATAATCTTGCTATATTCTTCGACCATTTAAGTAGATTTTCGAGACTTTTCAATGTAGAAGACATTACAATATCTGCTTTGAGGGATCAGACAGAAATAAACACTATTTCAGTTGACTGTGTAGCTAAGACTTATATTTTCAAGGAGAAACTTCCAGAGGAATCTGAAAAAGAAAAAAAGAGGGGATAATATGAGAAAGTTTATAATTTTATCTCTTTCAATCCTTTTGATATCAAATTTTCTTTTTCTACAGGAGAAAAAATCTGAGATAAAAAAAGAGGAAATAAAAATTAAGAAATTCTTTTATAATCCTGCTGGAAGAAGAGATCCTTTTAGAGATCTCCTTAAAGGTCCTGTATTAGAAGAGAGACCAAAAAAACCTGGTAGAGAAGGTCTTTCAGTGGGAGAAATTGTTCTTAGAGGAATAGCAAAAGTAAAGGGAAAATATATTGCTATTGTAAATGGACCCGATGGTTTCCCTTATTTTGTAAAAAAAGGTGATAAATTCTATGATGGATATGTTTTATCAATAGATGAAAATAAAATTATATTAAGACAATTATTACCGAGACCAATAGGTGGGAAAAAATATAAGGATATAATAAAAAAATTGGAATCGGATTAGGAGGCTTTAAATGAGTTTAGGAAGAAAATTAATTCCAATTTTTCTGATAATAACCATATTGGGTATTTCCCCATTAATCTATGCACAATTGAAAAAAAACCCTATTGAAATACTCAATATCTATTCTTCAGTCCAAGCGGATAAGACCAAAATAATATTCCAGACTTCAGCCTTGCTTCCTTTACCAACAGTTTACAATTCCAGGGAAAATCCTCAAATTTTGATAATAGAATTTGATAATGTAAAAATTCATACACCAAAAAGAAATTATAATATTCAATCGCCTTGTGTCACTGAAATTAGAATTCAACCTACTTCTTTGATTTCTGGTAGAGCTGAAATAAAAATGAAAACATCTGTTCCCTATCGAGTATATACAACTTCAAATAGTTTAGTTGTTGAATTCAAGCATAAAAACTCTCCTGTAAATATCAATCCGGTTAAACCAGTTAAACCGATTAAACAGGAAAAAACAGATAAAAAAATTGCAAAGACAGAGACATTAACAAAACCAGTAAATCCAGTCAAAAAGAAAACAAGGTATTTACAAGATATCAAAATAGAGAAAAGTAGAAAGGGTCTGAGAACAATATTGATTCTTAATGATGAAACTTCTTATGATTGCTTTGAAGTTAAAAACCCAGAAAGAATCGTTATTGATTTATTTGATGTGGTTAATAAATTAAAACCCTCATATAAAATTGGTGAACGTGGTATTATAGGAATTAGAACTGCTCAGTATAAATCCAATCCAGAAAAAATCACTCGAGTTGTATTTGATGTTACAGAAAAGCCAGAATATAAAGTTAAAAAAGTAGGAAAAAATATAATAGTGGATTTTTATAGCGATGGTAATGGCGGTGAAGATTCAGATACAAAAAAAGAGACTACTCTTCCTGTGAGGAAAGAACCCATCCCAAAAATTAAAAAAGAAAGTAAAGTCCCTGAAAAAGTGGTAAAAAGTAAATCTTCAATGGAAAAACAATTTCAAGAAACACAAGTCCAAGAAAATAAAGGTAAAATTCCACAGGAAAAAGAAATTTTTAAACCAAAAACAATAGCTGGAGAGGAACCAAAGTATAAGGGGGAAAGAGTTACCCTTAAATTTAAAGATGCGGATTTAAGAGACGTTGTTATATTTCTCGCAAATATAGCAGGACTGAACGTGGTTTTTGATCCTGGAGTCTCTGGAAGAGTTACTTGTGATTTTGTTGAGGTTCCATGGGATCAAGCATTAGAAATAATATTAAAATCAAATAAGCTTGGAATGGTACTCGAAGGAAATGTTTTAAGAATCGCAACCCCTGAAACCCTTGCTAGAGAAGAAGAACAGGCACGAAGGCTAAGAGAAGCAAAAGAGCTTGCTGGACCAATTAAAATTTTAACTAGAACCCTCTCATATGCAAGAGTTGCTGATATAAAACCAATTCTGGAAAAACAGCTTTCTCCAAGGGGAGAAATAATTATTGACGAAAGAAGTAATACTCTAATAATCTCTGATATACCAAACAGAGTGGAGATAATAGAAAAATTAATAGAAACTCTTGATGTTCCAAACCCTCAGGTCAGCATTGAAGCACGAATTGTTGAAGCAACATCTAATTTTGCTCGTAATTTAGGAATTCAATGGGGTTTTAGAGCAATTGCAGATGCTTATTATGGGAATCAAACTTCCCTCCAATTTCCTAATAGCATAACAGTGGATGGCTCAAAAATTTCTGGAATTTTAGCAAAAGGACTCGAAGGCCCATTAGGTGGCTATGCAATTAACTTGCCAGCTCCTGTATTTGATTCTGCAATGGGCATTTCATTTGGAAACGTCCTTGACACTTTCAGGCTTGATATGGCTCTTTCAGCTCTTGAAACCTCAGGAGAAGGTCGTATAATCTCAGCCCCAAAAATAACTACACAAAACAATATGGAAGCTGAAATAATTCAAGGAAGACAGATTCCTGTTCAGACTGTTGCGAATTTTACTGTTACAACAAGATATGTAAATGCAGCTTTGGAATTAAGAGTTACTCCACAAATTACAGCAGAAGGAACAATCATTATGAAAATTGAAATTAGAAATAATGCTGCTGACTTTGCAAATCTAGTAAATGGAATACCTCCAATAATCACCCAAAGTGCAAGTACAACTGTTATGGTAAAGGATGGAGGGACTGCAGTTATTGGAGGTATTTATAGGATGGAGGATACTATTAGTAGAAGTAGAGTCCCATTACTTCATAAAATACCAATAATTGGAAATTTATTTAAATCATTTTCTCGATCAAGACAGAATAGAGAACTATTGATTTTTATAACTCCAAGAATAGTTAGAGGATAGGAGGGAAATAAATGAGAAAATATTCACTTTTCCTTCTAATTTATATATTGGTTTTTATTTTAATTTTCTCAATTTCTTGTAACAAATTAGAGAATGAGACAAGATCGAATAGTATTCTTATTATCAAATCTATAAAGGGAGTGAACTGGCAGGAAGAGGAAGCAGATGTATTGTTTTCTGATGTAATTGTGGAAACAGAGGATAGTGTGTATGTTCAGGCTGACTTGGCAGTGGTTGAACTGACTGCTGAACTAATGAATCCAACTCCTGGAATTGAATCGTCAGTTTATAACAATATCATGCTGGACAGATATATCGTCCGTTTTGAAAGAAGTGATGGAAAAAATAGACCAGGTGTTGATGTCCCCTATCCTATTGAAGGAAAGCTTTCTGCACTTGTAGAAATTGGGACTTCGGTGAAGGTTTCATTCGTTGTAGTAACCATAAATGCAAAAAGAGAACCTCCGCTTGTTAATTTAGTTGACGGTAATGACCCTGAGATAAAAGCTACAGCTATTATTGAGCTTTACGGCCATGATTTAGCAAAAAATAAAGTAAAGGCAACAGGTTATTTGCAGGTATTTTTCAATAACTATGCGAATGAATAATTGGGGGTCGAAAATGAGAAATAAAATAACAAAATATATTTTAATTTCTTTTTGCTTTTCTCTTTTATTAGTATTTTTGAGTTGTAAAAGAAAAGGTGTAGAAGAGCCTCTACCTACTGGTCCCTCCACTACTGCAAAAATTTTAACAGTAACCGCAAATCCAAACACTCTTTTAGCTGGAAACACTCGAGATGTTTCAATAATTACAGCTACTCTCAAATATTATGATGGAACTCCTATCCCAGATAAGAAATTATTTTTTGAAGTCCGAAATGCATTAAGGATAAAGGTTCCTTTTGGCTATTTTGCTGGAAATAAACGCACAATTAGTAGGTATACAGATAAGAATGGAAAAGTTCAGGTAAAGTATTATGGGCCCTTAGTATCAGAATGTAATCTCCATGAAACAATCTATATATGGGTATATGTTGCAGAAAAGGGAGAGGAATTTATTTATGATTATGTTCCAATTTATATAATTCCGATTCACTATTAAAAAAATGGAACCAAATAATAACGAGATTACTTTAAAAGAGGGGAAAGATTTTCTCAAAGTAGCTGAAAAATACTTCTCTTCTGGAGAAATAGAAAAAGCATTGGAAGTATGTGAAAAAGGAGAAAAACTTCACCCTGATTACTCATCCCTAAAATTCCTTAAAGGGAAGTTACTTTATTATCTAAAACGTTACAAAGAGGCAAAAGAAATAATCGAATCAATTTTGAAAGAGAAGCCAGATTATGTACCAGGTTATAAAATACTTGGAGACATCTTAACTCATGAACAAAAATGGGAGGAAGCTAAAACAACTTTCCAAAAAGCACTTTTTTTAGACCCATGGGATGACAGTATTGAACAAAGATTGGAAACCATAGAAAAAATTAAAAGGGAGAGGGGATTAAAAGACGGGGATATTTTTCTAACACCCTCTATGGCTGAATTATATGCCAAACAGGGGCATATCTTGGAAGCAATTAATATTTATAGAAAATTATATAATGCAAGAAAAAATAAGAAATATTTAGATAGAATAAAGGAATTAGAAAATTCAGAACTTTATAAAAAGAATCTTTTAGAAAATCAGATTCGTTCATTAAATTTCTGGTTAAGAGCTATTGACAATCTGAAAAAAGCCAGTGAAAACAGATAAATTATTAGTAGTTGATGACGAAGAAGGAATAAGAAATCTTTTATCTGACTTTTTAACTTCAAAGGGATATTACTGCACCTCTGCTCCATCTGCTGAAAAGGCATTGGAGATTCTCGAATCAGAAAATGATTATTCCCTGGTTCTTTCAGATATAAAAATGCCTACCAAATCAGGATTAGAACTTTTAAAGGAGATAAAACAGAATTATCCCGAAATTGAGGTTATTATGATTTCTGCTTTAAGAGATATTGATCTTGCAATAGAAGCTATGAGTAATGGAGCTTTTAATTATATAACCAAGCCATTTAAGTTACAGGAAGTATTAATAACTGTTGAGCAGGCCCTTGAAAGAAGAAGATTAATATTAGAGAATAAAAGATATCAGGAAAATTTGGAGGAATTAGTAAAGCAGAAAACAATTGATCTTGAAGAAACTCTGAGGGAATTAAGAACAACATATAACTCAACTTTAGAGTCATTTATTGTGGCCTTGGATGCCAGAGATACGGAGACACAAACTCATTCGCAGGTTGTTACCCAATTTACTTTAACCCTTGCAAAAAAAATAGGAATTAAAGATGGCGAAGAACTTGAAAATATACGAAAGGGAGCACTTCTCCATGATATTGGAAAAATTGGAATACCTGATAAAATATTAAAAAAACCAGGGAAATTAACAACTCAGGAATGGGAAATAATAAAACAGCATCCTATTATAGGATATAAGATGATATCAGGCATCAAATTCTTAAAGGAAGCCTCTCAAATAGTCCTTCATCACCATGAACACTTTGATGGAAATGGATATCCTGCGAAATTAAAGGGAAATTCCATCCCATTGGGAGCAAGGATATTCGCTGTTGCAGATGCTCTGGAAGCTCTGATTTCTGACCGGCCATATAGAAAAGCTCTCCCAATTGAAGAAGCAAAAAAAGAAATCATTAGATGCTCAGGCTCTCAGTTTGATCCGAAAGTTGTGGAAGCTTTCCTCTCAATTCCTCTTGAAGACTGGCTGAAGATTAAAGAAAAGGTTGAAAAAGAATTTAAGACTAAGCATATATTATAAAGTTAAAATTTCTCTGAAAATTTTCTTGCAATGCTTTTTTAACATTATCAACTATTATCCTTTCCTCTTTTGCTTTAATCAATATCCTCACCCTGCACTCTCCATGGATTTTCGGTAGCAAAACTGGTTCATAAATTTTAAGGTCTTCTGAACTTTCTCTTATTTTAGAATAAAATACACGAGCCTTATTAGCTATATTTCTTAAATTTTTCCCATAAAAAATGAGTTCTCCTATTTTAAAAAAAGGAGGATATTCAAATAACTCTCTAAATTTAAGTTCACTTTTATAAAATTTAATATAATTAAAATCTTTTAAAATCTGGATAATGTAATTCTCCGGAAAAGATGTTTGAATAAAAATTGTACCTTTTTCTGAAACAAATTTTTTTAAATTAGTCATAATTTGGAAAAATCTTTCCCCACTTTTATAATCAGAAATTCCAAATATATTTTCTGGGTATAATACTCCTAATAGCGAAACTTTATTAAAATTGTAATAATAGGTTAGAAGCTGAGTTCCAATTAGAATTTTCACTTTACCTTTATTGAAATCATTTATTACTTTTGTCTCTGTTTTCCTATTTTTAATTGCTTCTGAGTCAAATCTACACGCTTTTATCCCTGGAAATAGATTTTGAATTTCTTTTAAAACAGAACCAGTTCCCTTTCCAATTATTCTTTTAAAAACTCCTTTACAAATTGGACAATTACTTGGGAGAGGAAGGATATAATTACAGAAATAGCATACTATTTTATCTCTTTTATAAATATTATAGGGATAATTACAATTTTTGCATTTGAGTAAGAGTCCGCATTTTTTACATATAAGGAACTCCTCCTCTCCTTTTCTATTAACAAATAGAATCACTTGCTCGTTTTTTCTTAATCTTTCTTTAATCTCCTTTTTAAGCTCTTCGCCTATTATTTTAGTTTCTTTCTTTGAATGATAATTAATGACAACTTTCATACCATATCTTTTCTCTCTTATTAAAGATATTAAACCTCCTCTTTTCAATGCTTCATAATAACTTTCAATTGATGGACTCTCAGAGCCATATACCAATGTCACACTTTCTATTTTTGCTCTGAATTTAGCAATTTGCTTTAGATCGTAAAAAGGATAGTCCTTTTTCAAAAAATATGATTCATCCTCCTCTTTATCTACAATTATCAAGCCGAGATTTTCAATGGGAAAAAATATTGAAGAGCGGGAACCTATAATTAAGTCATACATATTATTTCTTATATTAAACCACTCTGTCTCTCTTTCCCTGGGCGTTAAACCGCTATGAAACATTCCTATTTTAACATTTATTCTCTTTTTTAGCTCATCGTATATTGTTCTGACTAACAGAATTTCAGGTAGAATTAAGAGAACTTTTTTACCTTTTGAAATAGTTTCTTTTATTAAATAAGAGTATAAATTTACTCTTATATTATCTGGAGCGAAAATTAAAAATTGAGAAGACTTCTCATCTTTTATAGACTTTATAATTTCATCTATTTTATCTTTTTCTTTAGAATGAATGAACGTCTCTAATTTTAATTGGTAAAACCCCTCTTCTAATGGCTTTGCACCTTTTCTCTTCTTAATTTTTCTGAATTCGTTTTTTATTTCTATTAAGCCTTTCCTACTCAACTTTGAAAGAATTGGTGAAATATCTTTGAATTTTCTTTTAAGAAAAGTAACAGAATAGGATTTATTTCCAATAAAATTTAGTAAAGCCTTCTCATTTTTTGATAGATTCTGAGTATTTTTTTTATTTTTTGCCTTTTCTGTTAAAAAAACTTTCTTAGTAGTTTTTAAAATTAAAGATGAAGGGAGAGTTAATTTTATAAATTCCCCCCACGGAACAATATAATAATCAGAAAATCTTCTGGTCAATTCAAGAATGGACTTTGAAACTACTGGTTCTTCATCAATTACTTCCTCTATCTCTTTACATTCTTTTAAAAATTCTCGAGGAATTTTATCTATTAATCCCACAACAATACCTGTTATTTTTCTATTCTTCAAATCTACAATAACCCTCATTCCTTCTTTGATTCTATTTTTATATTGTGATGGAATTTTATAATATAAAGTTTTACTCAATGGTAAAGGAAGAACTAATTCAGCAAAATTTGCCATTTATTCTAATCCAAGAAAGGCCATTACTTTTTTCATATCAGACCACACTTCTTTTTTAAGTTTTATATTACTTTCATTTCTGATTAAATATGAAGGATGATAAGTGGGAAGAAGCTTTATGCCTTGATAATCATAGAAATTTCCTCTTAATCGGGTAATAGGTTGGGAACTTTTAATAAAAACTTTTGCTGGAATTCTTCCTAAGGTTACTATTACTTTTGGTTTAATTATTTTTATCTGTTCTATTAAATATCCAAGACAGGTAGAAATCTCATCATTTTTTGGATCTCTATTTCTTGGTGGCCTGCACTTCACAACATTTGTTATATAGACATCTTCTCTCTTTAACTTCATTGCTAAAATTATTTTTGTAAGGAGTTGACCCGCTCTTCCCACAAAAGGTCTTCCTCTCTTATCTTCCTCTTCTCCAGGTGCTTCGCCGATGAACATCAAGTCTGCTTCTATGTTTCCCTCTCCAAAAACAGGATTTATTCGAGAACTGGAAAGATTACATTTCTTGCAATTTTTTACTTTCTCCTTTAAAATCTCCAGTTTTTCAAAATTATTCTCTTTCAAAGACAATGCTAAATAGGTTTCCCTTTCAATTTCTGAATAAAATTTCAACCATTCTTTTATATCCTCAATAATCTTATCAAATCTCATTTAATAGCTTTTCAATTTTATCAAAAATTATTTTGCTTATTTCTACTTTACTTAAAATTTTCGTTTTCTCAATTTCACCCTTTTTATCTATTAGAATAACCTGATTGTAATCAGAACCAAAACCAATATTTTCCTTTGAAACATCATTAACAATAACTAAATCTAAGTTCTTTTTTTTCATTTTCTTTTTTGCATTCTCAATGAAATTCCCTGTCTCTGCAGCAAAACCAATTAAAAGTTTATCCCCTTTTTTTCTACCTAATTCCTCAAGAATATCGGGATTTCTAATAAGTTCAATATTGATTTTTTCATCTTCTTTCTTAATTTTTGTTTTATAAGTTTTGGAAGGTCTATAATCAGCAACAGCAGCGCACATTATAACTATGTCTGCGGCTTTGTAATTCTTTATAACCTGTTCCCTCATTTCCAAAGCAGAATTAACTTTTATTACCTGTGCTTTATTTGGTGGCTGAAGAAAAGTTGGACCTGAAATGAGTATTACTTCCCCTCCTCTCCATAAAGCTTCTCTCGCGAGACTATATCCCATTTTCCCTGATGACTTATTAGAAATAAACCTTACTGCATCAATTTTTTCTTGTGTTGGACCAGCTGTGATTAAAATTTTCTTTCCTCTTAAACTATCCTTTCTTTCCATAAGTGAAATACATTCTTCTACAATTTTTGCTGGTTCTGCTAATCTTCCTATGCCTTTTACTCCGCAGGCAAGCTCTCCTACCTCTGGTTCTATTATTATAACTCCTAAGGATTTAAGCTTCCGAAGATTTTCTTGAGTAATGGGATTTAAGTACATGTTTTCATTCATTGAAGGAGCAATTACTACTGGGCATTTGACTGCAAGATAGAATGTGCTCAGAAAATCGTCAGCTATGCCATTTGCAAGTTTGCCTATTATATTCGCAGTAGCGGGTGCAATTAGAAGAAGGGAGATTTCATTTGCTAGAGAGATATGTTCAATCCCTGCTGAATTTTTAAACTGGTCTACAATCACCTTTTCTCCAGTTAGAGCCTCAAAAAGCAAGGGCTGAATAAATTCAGTTGCATTTCGAGTCATAATTACTCTGACTTTAATATCTTTCTTTTGAAATTCTCTAATAATTTCTGCTGATTTATAAATACTTATTGAACTACATATGCCCAATGCAATTTTCCTCATTTCTCCTTCTCACAGAATGATTCTATAATTCTTTTCACCTCAATACTATCCTTTCTCTGAGCACATCTCTGAGTTATGATTATTGATGCCAACTCTTCTACAGCTTTATTCAATTCATTATTAATAATTAAATAATCATATTCTCTGTAATGTTTTATTTCTTCTTTTGCAATCTTTAACCTTTTCTCTACAGAGAAAAAATCCTCATCTCCTCTTTTAATAATTCTTTTTCTTAACTCCTCAAAAGAAGGTGGCATGATAAAAATAAAAATTGCATCTTGAAATTTAGATTTTATTTGAGATGCTCCTTGTACATCTATATCGAGGATCAAATCACCTTTTGAAGCCTTTTCTTCAATTTCTTTTTTTGAAGTTCCGTAATAATTTCCATAGACTATTGCCCACTCCACAAATTCATTATTTTTAATCATTTTTTTAAATTGTTCCTCTGAAATAAAGTAATAATCTTTTCCGTGAATCTCATTTTCCCTTCTTTCACGAGTAGTATGTGAAACTGAGAAAAAGAGATTTTCAATATTATTTAAAACCTTTCTACACAAAGTTGATTTTCCACTACCTGATGGTCCACTTACAACAATAAGCATTTTAATTATTCTATATTTTGTATTTGCTGTTTTATTTTTTCAATTTCACTTTTTATTTCAACTGCACAATTTATAATATTAATATCTTGAGATTTGGAATTTATTGTATTAACCTCTCTATGTACCTCTTGTAACAAAAACTCGATTTTCCTTCCAACAGGTTCATCTGATCTGGAATTTATCAAACCACCAATTTGCTCTAAATGAGCTTCTGTACGTGCAATCTCTTCTTTCACATCCATTCTTTGGATATAAAAAAATACCTCCTGAGCTAACCTCTCTTCCTCCACTCCTTCCAGTTTTAAATTGTTTATTCTTTCTCTCAATTTTTCTTCTATTTTATTAGCTTGATTTTCTGATATTTTTTTTATCTTTTCAATTAATGTTTTCACCTTTTCAAAAGATACTAAAATCTCTTTCCTAATAAATTCCCCTTCCCTTTTTCTTTCTTCTTTAACTCCTTTAATTACCTCCAAAAAACATCTTTCTAAAAAATCAATTTCTTTCTTCAGATTATATGGCTCAATATTGAAAGTTCCTGGAATACGAAGAAAAAAATCCAGAGGATAAAATACTCTTCCTTTCATTTTTTTTAAAATCGGCTTTAATGAATTAAAGACTTTATTCAGTAAGTCTTCATTTACATATATTTTCCAATTAAACGAAGGAAAAAATTCCAGCTCAACTGTAACCTCCACCCTTCCTCTTTTCAACTCCCTTTGAGCTAATTTTCTAAACCTATCTTCCATTTCAGCGAAATAGGGATTACCTCTAAAATACCAATCAAAATAACGATGATTTAGAGTCTTTATACTGATTGACAATAAATAATTCTCGGTTGTAAATCTTTTTTCATAAAAACCCGTCATACTTCTCATTTTATTCTAAATCAATAAATTGGAGCTCATAGAGTCTTCTATATAATCCACCTTTCTTTAAAAGTTCCTCATGAGAGCCCATTTCAACAATTTTCCCTTTATCAAGAACAACAATTCTATTTGCTTTTTTAATTGTTGAAAGACGATGTGCAATAACAAATGTGGTTCTATTCTTTATTAGATTATTTAGAGCAATTTGAATTAATCGCTCTGACTCGCTGTCAAGGGCAGATGTTGCTTCATCAAGAATTAAAATTGGAGCATTCTTTAAAATAGCACGAGCTATTGCAATTCTTTGGCGCTGCCCAGCAGAGAGCAAGCATCCTCTTTCTCCAATGCATGTATCATAGCCTTTAGGAAGCTTAATAATAAATTCATGCGCCATTGCAGCTTTTGATGCTTTTATTATATCATCCATACTTGCATTATTAACTCCATAAGCAATGTTATTCTTTACAGTATCATTAAATAAAATTGTATCTTGAGTCACAAGTGAAATTTGAGCTCTAAGAGAAGAAAGAGTCACTTCTCTTATATCTATTTTATCAATTGTAATTTTGCCTGATGAAACATCATAAAATCGAGGTATTAAACTGACAAGAGTGGTCTTCCCCGCACCACTTAAACCAACCAATGCAACCATTTCCCCTGGTGAAACCCTTAAATTTATTCCCCTAAGAACAGGTATTGATTGATTATAACTGAAATACACATCCTTAAACTCAACTTCCCCTTTAACTGGAGGTAAAGGATATGCATTCGGACTTTCTACAACATCAGATTTCATAGCTAAAATTTCATGTACTCTCTCCAAGCCAGCAAGACCTTGCTGAATAGTATTATTGGCTCTACTTAATCTCCTTATTGGCATATACATCATTAATATAGCCATAATAAAAGAACCAAAATCTCCAGGACTAATCTCAGCCCGGGCTATTTTACTTGCTCCTATAATTAGAATGAAGGCAGCTGCAAGAGCACCAATAAATTCCATAAAGGGGGAGGAAAGACTCCCTATTAATGCCAATTTTATATTTATTTTAAAATGTTCATAGGTTTTTCTTACAAATTCTTTTATTTCAAATTTCTCCATATTAAATGCTTTAATAATCTTGTTTCCTGCGATAGTCTCAAACAAAGAATTAGTAATCTCTGCTATTTTCACCTGACCTTCAAGACCTTTTCTTTTCTGCTGTTTACCAAACAAAATTAAAGGAATAATGGCAAATGGTGTAACAGAAAGAGAAATTAAAGTAAGTTGCCAATCTATAATAAAAATTCCAACAAAAAGCACTAAAAGAGTCATAGTTTCCGTAATTAACACAGAAAGACTACCAGAAACAGCTTCGTGAATTTTTTGAGTATCATTTATAACTCTTGATATCAATTCTCCTGTGGAAGATTTATTGAAAAATGTAAGGGATTGATGGATTATTTTCTCATATAATTTATCCCTTAAATCCTTGACAATTCTGTGCCCAATTGATTTCATTCCAAAAGTCGAAAGAAAAGAAAATAAACCCTTTCCAAAGATTGTTACTATTAAAATGATAGGTAAGGCAACAATTAAATTTTCCTTCGTTATATTAAGAAAATTAAAAATTACATCCATAACCCTTATCTTTTGAGGAACACCTTGAGGTACCAGATTAAAAAGACGGTCCATTATTGGCTGAACCAGATTCACAAATAAATAGGTAAAAACTGCGACCATGAACATAGCAATTAGAGAAAGTGCGAAAATCAATTTATAGGGAGTGATCAATTTGAATAGTTTCTTAATTCCTTTCATTTATTAATTGCCGGAAATTTTATTGATATTAGTTTCTCCGCGACCTCTACTGCATTTAAAACAGAACCTCTTGTAAGATTATCAGCAACCAACCAGAACCAGAAACTATTTGAGAAAACTCTATCCCTTTTTATCTGTCCAATGCATATTTTATCTTTACCTGCTGTTGAAACTGGAGATGGAGGAGTTTCATTAGGAGAAGTAATTTCAAAAAGAGAAGATTTCTTAAAAATATTTTCTAAATCAGAAATTGTTGGAGAGTCTATAAATTCTATAAAAGATAAAATAGAATAGGTATGAAAAATAGGAGCCTGTATAAGACTTAAAGATAATGGAACAGATTCATTTGAAAGAATTCTTTTTATTTCTTTAACAACTGTTCTTTCAATGTCAGT
This sequence comes from Candidatus Aminicenantes bacterium JdFR-78, assembly GCA_002010665.1. GTDB lineage: Bacteria > Acidobacteriota > Aminicenantia > JdFR-78 > JdFR-78 > JdFR-78. Next base: position 30,205 of record MTON01000027.1, on the reverse strand, counting down.
AAATCCGTCCTCTTCCAATTTACCAACCCTTGAAATCAAATTAAATGCGACTTGTTCTTTAAATATCTTTTTTGGAATTTTGGATAAATTTAAAAAACCTATACTCTGATCCATTAATTCATCAATTCCGCTCTTCTCATATTCTGAAGCGGGTTGAAATGCAACTACAAGTATTTTATTTAGAGAATAATTTTTTTGGAGAAAATGTATAAAGGTAGAGAGTATAATTGCTAAAGGATGGGGGTTAGCTATTATATAACTTTCATTATTTAAAACTTCATCATTTACTCCTGCTACCACCAAAGGAATTTCTGTTTTAGTATTAAAGGTACCACTTAGATCAATCGCTTTGAAATTATATTCCTGTGCAAGAGAACAATATTTTTTACTTATTTCTGAATCTGAAGCAAAAAATACAATATCCATATTATATAAATGCTCTTCCTTTATACTCTGTATTATTTGTGCCTCACCTTTAAAATCAGTGAGATGGCTGTATTCTTCTTTTACTTCTGGATCAAGGAATCTTATTTTTTTTATTGGCAAATCCTTATTTTCCAGAGTATTTTTTAATTCTTTACCCTTAAGAGAAAAAGTTCCAATAATAGCAAGATTTATATCTTTTTTATTCACCATTTTTTATTTTTTTATACTCATTTATAATATGATACATTTTATCCTTTAATGCTAACTTCTCTTTTTTTAATATTTTTTCCTCATATTTCTCGTTCTCATTTAAATATAATTTCTCCTGAAGCATCTTCAATCTTTTCTCACATTCCTGATGTTTTTCATAAAGTCTCTTAAATTCCTCATTCTCTTTTAGGAGAAGTTTTTTCAATTCTTCTTCTCTCATTAATACTTCCTCCCATTGAATTTCAAGGAAAAATTAAAATATGTATTCCGAATAAAAGAATATCATAAGTTTGATATCTATTCAATTGCTATAATAAGTCATTAAATATACTTTCCAGCTTATCGACTAATTTTGACCATGTAAACTCATGAATCTTTCTATATCCATTCTCCGCTAATTTGCACCTTAATTCTTCATTTTTAATTAAATTCTCTATTTTTTTTGCTATAAATAAAGGATGGTTAAAAGAAATTATGAGTGCTGTTTGATTATTTATTGCAAAATCCTGTGTTCCACTCTTTGTGCATATAACTGGTATTTTACAAGCCATTGCCTCTGCGGTTGTGTTACTCCAGCCCGCTCTTTTCTCTGCACTAACAAATACATCTCCTTGAGAATATAGCCATGCCATTTTATCTTGTGGAAGATTGATAAAAAACTTAGTGGGCACTTTGGGCTTAATTAATTTCCTTATGTCTATTTTTTCTTTTCCTACAGGTGTATCAAAAAGTATCAATTCTAAAAATTTGTATTTTTTATACAATTTTTCAACTGCTTTTATAATTTTATTTATACCTTTTCTTCTTTTATATATTCTTCCATAACAGAGAATTCTAAACTTTTCGTCCTTTTCCCTCTTTATAGGATAAAAAATCTCGGGATTTATTCCTCCTGGTGCATGAAAACATTTTTTACCATATTTTCGTTCAATTTTCTTACAAATCCCTATAGAGTTTCCAAGAAATATATAATCTTTTTTTATAACCTCTTTCTCTCTTTTATGTCCTTCTAATATAAAATAAAAAATTTTCCTTTTTGCTTTTATTTTTTCGAAATGATTCAATATTGAATACTCACTACAAATAGCAAAGTCAAAATAATCTTTTTCAATCTGGTCCATTGACTTAATGCTTCCACGGAAATCAAACCATTCCACTTTTTTATCTCTCACATTAAAAATCACGTACTCGTGACCTCTTTTTATCAATTCATTTCCTATTTCTAAATATCTTCTAACTCCCCCGAAAACTTCAAAATGAGGTAATAGAGCTGCTATTTTCATTTATTTAAGGCATTCTCTTCAAAAGAAATTTCCATAAATATTCTTTTGGAATCCCCAAAAATTTCTCTCTCCACAAACGGTCACAATTCTTACATGTATCAAGATCACAAATATCCTTATTTCTCATTTTTTTTCTTAAATTTATCATTTTTTCATTATTCCAAATTTCTTTTATCGAAGCATCTTTTACATTTCCCAGTATATAATATCCATGAAAATCCTGAGTACAGGGAACTACAGAGCCATCCCAAAATATAATCAAAGCCTGCCAGAGAAAAGTGCAGGGAGAGTAATTTTTTGAATTTTGGGTTTTAATTTTTGAGTTTTGATTTTTTTCAACCAGTCCAGCCCAGTTATGCATTTCTCTTATTTCAACCCTATTCAGAGGGAGCCCCTTAAATCTGTTTAAAAATTTTTCCCTTTTCTCTTTAGAATTATCTGAATAAATGTGAGGAAAATTTATCAGTTCAATAATCGTAAAAGGTTTCTTTGCCTTCAATTCCTTCTTAATTTTTAAAAATTGAATAATATTATTAACCACTTTTTCAAAATTCCCACCGACTCTTATTTTTTCATAAATTTCTTTGTCAAAACCATCAAAGGAAAATGATAATTGATCAAGTCCTGATTCTATTATCTGATAAGATTTTTTTTCATCAAGAAGAGTTCCATTAGTATGGAGTTTAACGGTTATACCTGCCTCATGAGCATACTTTACCATTTTGAAAAAATCCGGATGTATTAAAGATTCTCCTCTGTGATGGAGAAAAATTTCAAAAGCAAAATATTTTATTTCATCTATTATTTTTTTGAATAGTTCTAAATCAAGATAACCATTTTCCTCTTTTTTTAACTCTTTATTAGGACACATTATACATTTAAGATTACAATAGCTTGTAGGCTCAATCCAAAACCTAACAGGGTAATAGGGTAAAATTAAAGATTTCTTTTTGTAATGATAAAACATTTGTAATATTCTTCTATAATATCCAATATTTTTTGTCATTTCTTCAATTTTTCAGTTGAATTTACAACCACTGCTCCTGCTGCATCTCCTATAATGTTAGTGGTAGTTCTAAGCATATCCAAAATCCTATCAACCCCCAAAATCAAAGCAATCCCCTCTAAAGGAACATTTATTGCCTGAAGCACCATTGCCAAAGTAATTATTCCAGCACCTGGCACACCAGCAGCTCCAACAGATGCTAAGGTAGCTGTGAGAATTATTGTCAATTGTTGAACAATCCCCAAATTCATTCCATAAATTTGTGCTATGAAAATAGCAGCTACTCCTTGATAAAGGGCAGTTCCGTCCATATTAATGGTTGCACCGAGTGGGAGGACAAAACTTGTAACTTCTCTTGAAACATTCATTTTTTCCTGAACACATTCCATGGCAATTGGAAGAGCAGCATTACTGCTTGAAGTGCTGAATGCTATTAACATAGCTGGTCTATAATTTTTAAAAAATTTAATAGGGCTAAATCGCCCTATTAGACCAACTGTTAAACTATTTACGCTTAAAGTGTAAATGAAGAGTCCGGAAACTACCACAAGCGAATACTTTAATAAAGGTAGTAAAATATCTATTCCAAATTCCCCGACTACTGCAGCTATTAGAGCTAAAACACCGTAAGGAGCAAGCCTCATAACGATATGTACAATTTGTATAATTGTATCATTAAAGCCATCAAAAAAATCTATAACTGTTTTTGCTTTTTCCTTTTTTATGAGAGTAACTGCTATTCCAAAAATAATCGCTAAAAATATTATTTGTAACATATTACCTTCTGCAAGTGCTTTTACTGGATTTGTTGGTACTATATTTACCAATGTTTGAATCAGACTCGGCCTCTCCTCTAATTTACCAAAATCAAATATCTTTTCCTGCTGGTAATTTTTCAACAATTGAGCTTGAACTTCATCCGGCAAACCTCTCCCTGGTTTCACTACATTCGCAAGAGTAACACCCACAGAAATCGCTATTGCTGTTGTGATGAAAAAGTAAAGGAAAGCTTTTAAACCAATCCTTCCCAATTTCTTTATATCTCCCAAACTTGCGGTTCCAATAAAAAGTGATACAAAAACCAAGGGAACAACAACCATGGTAATAAGTCTTATAAAGATGGTACCAATTGGTTTAATTATTACTGCTTTCTCTTGGAAAATTATCCCAATTATAACTCCCAAAAGCATTCCAATTAAAATTTGAGTATGAAGTTTAATTTTTCTCATCTTTCCACGCCTTTTGCTTTCATTCTAAATTTGAAAATAAAATATATATTCTCATATGGAATATGTCAATCATTTTAAAGCCAGCCATTTTTTTTATACCATGATATTGTCTTTTCAATTCCATTCCGAAATGAAGTTTTAGGATAAAAACCTAATTCTTTTCTCGCTTTGTCAATAGAAAGAGATTTTGCTTTTGTGAAAAATCTTATTTTGGATGGTGTTAAAGGGGCCTCTTGATTAAAAATCCTGTAGGATCTGTCCATACTCCATGCTAAAATATTAGCAATAAATACTGGAATTTTTATAGGAAAAATTCTTTTATTTAGACTTTCAGCAATTATCTCAGCCATTTCCTTCACACTTAATATCTCAAGTCCTGCTAAATTATAAATTTCCCCTGGAAGACCTTTCTGAAGACATAAATAAACCCCTTCGACTAAATCATCAATATAAATAGGAGTCTGAGTAGTTAATCCTTTCCCAATAATAAAAAATTTCCCACTTGCAATTGCTTTTATTAATTTAAAAGTCCTTTTATCACCAGGTCCATATACCCAGCCTGGCCTGATAATAATTACATCTAATCCCTTTCTTCCATATTCAACAGCAATTTTCTCCCCTTCAAGTTTACTTCTTTCATAAAAATCTTCTGGATTTAATGGATAATTTTCATCAGCAATTTCACCTCTTTTAACATGGCCTATAACACCTGCTGAACTAAAATGAATAACTCTTTTTGCTCCATTTCTTAAACATGCCATTAAAACATTTCTTGTTCCCTCTGCATTTATCTCAAAAAACTCCTTTCCCGAAATTAAAGATGCGCCAAGAGCAGAGGCTAAATGAATTACAATATCTCCTTTTTCTATGAATTTCTCAAGTAAGCTTAAATCCCTTACATCTCCTTTTATAATTTCTATCTCATTCTTTGAAATATTTATGGGACTCTTGTGAAAAAGAGCTTTTATTTTCCATTTTCTGGAAAGCAGAAAGTTAATCAAATGAGTTCCAATAAAACCACTTCCACCTGTTACAAATGCCTTCATGATTTATTTTCAAGAAAATTCATCGTGTTTTTAACTTTTATTAGATAATTTTTATATGTGTACTCCTGCTCAGCAAATTTTTTGGCATTCAAGGCAATTTCCTTTGCTTTAGGGTTGTATAGAGCAAATTTAATTCCTTCGGCAAAACTCTCTGGATTCGGTTCAACCAAAATTGAATTTTCTGAATTTAAGACCTGCAAATGGGTTGGTAATTTTGTCGCAACAATTGGTTTTCCAGATTTTAAATAACTGTATATTTTAAGAGGAGTATTAGTTCCTCTTAAGCGAGGTGAAACTAAAACATCTGCCATTGAGAGATAGATTGGAATTTCAAGAGGAGATACCTGCCCTAAAAAAAATATTTTATCGAGTAAATCAAGTTTTAAAGCAATGTTTTTTAATTCTTCAATCTGCTTTGGCTTTCCTCCTAAAAGTAAAAGAACAACATTATGGTCTAATTTTTTAAAAGCCTCTAAAAGCAAAGGAATTCCTTGGTAACTTTCAAAGGTCCCCGCATATACAACTATTTTTTTATTATTTATCCCAAGTTCTTTCTTTTTTCTTTTAATATCAGTATCTGAATATTCTTTCCCTTCGAGAGTAAGAAAATTCTCAATCAGGAATATTTTATCCTCAGGGATTATTTTTTTTGCAGTATTTAACAAATCCTTACAAATCACAATTACCCTCTCAGAGTTTCTTAAGACAAACTTTTCTATCCATGTGAATATCTTCTTTAAAATTCTGGATCTTGAAAATTGGAAATTTTCAAGTTGCTGGGGCAAACTTGAATGCATATCATACAAATGGGGAATTTTCCAGATTTTTGCTAAAATTACTCCAAAAAAAGCCCCCTCTTCATGAGAAAAAATTAGAGAGTACCTTTCCTTCAGGAGTCTCTCCACAGCTTTTATAATAAGGAAAAAATCTAAAAACACTTTTGTAAGGGAAGGTCCAACTTTCACTTCTTTTATAAATGGAATTTTAGGAATTCTATAAATTTTCAAATTTTCAATTTCTACATCTTCGCCAATATGATAAGTGACCAAATCCGTGGCATACCCTAAATCAGATAAGGCTTTAATTCTAAAATACTCACTAAGGGGAGTCCCTCTTGGTTGGAAAAAAGGCTCAGGTGCTAACATTAATATTTTCATTTTTCATCATTCAATTATCTCTCTAATAGTGTATATCTTTTTATTCACTGATTCATGATATGTTCTTGAAATCATTTCTGCTAAAAGCCCCATAGTAATAAACTGAACTCCTATAAATATCAACAAGATTGCTAAAAGAAGCAGTGGCCTATTTGTTAGTCCTGTTGTTTTTAAAATCAGCCTCTGGTAAGAGAGATAAACTCCTATAGCTGTTCCCGTTAATCCACTTATAAGACCTATTAATCCAAATACTTGGAGAGGTCTAGTTGAATAGCTTAGAAGGAATTTAACTGTTATTAAATCTAAAAAAACCCTTATAGTGCGAGAAATCCCATATTTTGACTTCCCTGCTCTCCTCTTCCTATGATTTACTTTTATTTCTGTTATTTTCACTCCAATGGAACTTGCAATAGCAGGGATAAAACGGTGCATTTCTCCATATAATTTAATGCTTTTTATTACTTCTCCCCTGAAAGCTTTTAATGTACATCCATAATCATGGAGTTTCACATTTGTAATTAATGAAATTAACCAATTGGCAATTATGGATGGTAATCTTCTTGTAAAGAAATTATCCCTCCTCTTATACCTCCATCCACTCACAATATCATACCCTTCTTCCAATTTTTCAATCAATTTTGGAATATCATGTGGATCATTCTGTAAGTCACCGTCCATTGTAATTATTACTTTCCCTTTTGCAAAATCAAAACCTGCTGATAAAGCAGCTGTCTGACCGAAATTTCTTCTTAGCCTTATTATTTTAACCCTTGGGTCTCTCTTATGAATTTTTTTCAATAAAGAGAATGAACCGTCTTCGCTTCCGTCATCCACAAATACTATCTCATATTTCTTCTCAAAATTTCCTAAACTTTCAATTATTTCATTATATAATTGCTCCAGATTTTCCCTTTCATTGTATACTGGAATAATTATTGATAGATAAATATTCTCCTTTAACATCTATCGAAATATACCATAAAGTTTTGCTCTCATCAAGATTTCAAAATTTAAGGTTGCAATTTTTATTTTTTTTGATATATTATTAAGTGCCGTGGAAGAGGGAAATATTGACATTTTTTTTCATTTATTTTAAAATGCAAACAAAAAAAGAAGGTTCCAAATGAAAAATAAAAAAATCTTAGTAATCGATTTTGACGAAGAATATTTAGATTCAATAGCAAATTTTTTGAAATCAAAGGGATTCAATGTTGTAATCGCAGATAACGGTTTAACAGGCCTTGAAAAATTCAAATCAGAAAAGCCGGATTTAGTAATAATGGAGGCTATGTTACCCAAACTTCACGGTTTTGATCTCTGTTCAAAAATCGTGCGTGAATTTCCAGAGAAAGTTCCAGTTATTATAGTTACAAATGTATATAAAGAAGATAAATACAAAAATGAAGCAATCAGAACTTATGGAGCTTCTGCATATTTTGTAAAACCGTATGACGAGGAAAAACTTCTTTCCACAATTTACAACTTTTTGGGAATAAAAAAAGAAGAAGAGATAGAGGAAGAATTGCCTGAACCAGATACAGTTTTAGAAACGATTTTATCCACGGATAATAAAGAACCCAAAATTAAGGAGAAAAAAATGAAAGATGAAGATATTGAAAAAAAACTTCAGGAAACTTTATCTTCTTTAGAAATGGAAATTATGAAAAAGGAAAGCCGAGCTGAAGTTGAAAAAGAAATAGAGACTAAACTTGAAACCACTCTGGCTGAGCTTGGAATTGAAATTGAAAGAGAAAAGAAGAAAAAAATTGAGAAACCTGAAAAACCAAAACCTGAAAAACCAAAAGAAGAATTATCTCGGCTTGGAGAATACATACTCCTTGAAAAAATTGGCTCAGGAGGAATGGGAGAGGNCTTTAAGGCAACGAGAAAAGGAGTCGAGGGATTTGAAAAAACATTTGCGATAAAAAGAATACATCCCCATTTAGTTGAAGAAAATGAAAAAGTCATAACAATGTTTATAGATGAAGCTAAAATAGCCTCACAGCTCTCTCATCCAAATATAGTCCACATCTATGATCTTGGCAAAATAGACAATTATTATTACATAGCTATGGAATATGTTCTTGGAAAAGACCTTGAAGTTATACTTAACCGTCTGAGAAAGCGGAATCAGTTAATGCCCTACGAATATGCTTCCCTTATTGGAATAAAAATATGCCAAGCTCTGGATTATGCTCATAGAAAACATGATTCATCTGGTAAAATAATGGGGATTGTGCACAGAGATGTTAGTCCCAAAAACATACTAATTTCCTATGAGGGTGAGGTAAAGTTAACTGATTTTGGAGTTGCAAAAGCTGCTTCAAAAATTCATCAGACTATTCCAGGTGGTATAAAAGGAAAAATTCCATATATGTCACCTGAGCAAGCTAAAGGTGAAGAAATAGACCATAGGTCAGATATTTACTCGCTTGGTTCAGTACTTTATGAAATGTGCACAGGGAAAAAGGCTTTCACAGGAGAAACTGATATTGCAATATTAGATAAAGTTAGAAAGGGTGAAGTGACTCTTCCGTCCCAAATTAATCCTAAAATACCTAAGCAACTGGAATCGATTATATTAAAAGCGATGAAATACAAACCAGAGGATAGATATCAGAGTGTAAATGAATTAAAGAAAGATCTTGAGAAGTTCTTAATTTCTTATAAAGGCGAGATCCCAACTTATGTAGATATTGCAAGATTCATGTCCGAACTTTTTTCTGACGAGATTAAAGAAAAAGGGATAATAATTGAAACTTTAAGAGAACCCCATATTTCTCCAAAAATTAAGGAAAAGAAAAAAGTAACTCCACCTGTTCCTCCTACAATTCCTGAAGAGAAAGAAGTTGAAAAGCCTAGGCTCGAGAAAGCTCCATTTGAAGAATATGAAGAGGAGAAAAAGAAGTCACCCTTACCCCTAATAATTGGTCTTGTTGCGATTCTGTTGATTGGAGGCGGGGCGTTATATTATTTTAAATTTGGGAAAACATCTCCTACTTCACAAGTAAAACCTGTAATAACTCCTCCTTCAAAAGTGGAAGAGGAAAAGGCACCTGAACAGCCTCAGGCTGAACTTGCTCAAAAACAACCACAAAAAACTGAAGAACAACCTGTAGTATCTCAACCTCCAACCCCTCAAAAACCAGCACCCACTCCGACCATTTCTCGTAGAACTCGGGAAAGAACTCCAGCTCCAGCGAGGGAAACTCGCAAAAGGGTTACCCGTCCAACTCCTACACCTCAACCTCAAAGCCCTGCTGTTAGTCCTCCTTCAGAACCAAAAACTACTGAAGAAAAACCTCCAACTGAAGTTCCAAAAGAAGAAAAACCCCCAACTCCAGAACCAGAAAAGGTGACTCCAGAAAAAGAGACTCAACAGACTAAAATTACACCTCCTCAACAAAAAATTAAAACAGGAGATATTGTTCCATTGAATCAAGTTGACAGTGAACCAGTAGTTCTAAAAAGAGTTGAGCCAAAATATCCACCAATAGCAAAAAGAATGGGAGTTAGTGGAGTGGTAATCATCAATGCTCTAATTTCAGAGAATGGAGATGTAATTCAAACAGTGATAATAAAGGGAATAAAAGGGCCTTATGGACTTAATGAAGCTGCTGAAAAAGCTGTTCAACAATGGAAGTTTAAACCTGCATTAAAAGACGGTGTACGTGTGAAAGTCTGGAAATTAATACCCATTAGATTTACAAAGCAATAAACTTAATAAAGGAGTGAAAAATGGCTCTAACAAAAGAGCAAGAACAGATTTACAGGAAAACTTTGGAGGAAACAAAAAAACAATTAGAGGAAATTGATGCACAGATGGAAAAAGAACTTCAAAAAATAAGAGAAAAATTAGCAGAACTTCAGCTTACCAAAAAAAATCTCCGACAGGTTTATGAAGCTACTGCGAAATTGTTAGGAATAGAAAGCGAGTTAGAAGAGGAAGAAGAGGAATCACCTGAGATTTCAAAAAAATAAACTTCTCTTTGGTAGTTTTCACTTATGGAAAAAAGCCTATGGATAAGATGTAATAATTGTGGGAAGATACTATACAAACAGGATATAATTGATAACTTATATGTTTGTCCAGCTTGCAATTTTCATTATCGCTTAACAGCCATTCAGAGATTAAACTATCTTTTTGACAAAAATAGCTGGAAAATTATAGATGAAGAAATTCAACCCACCGATCCTCTGAATTTTAAAGACAGTAAACCTTATAAACAAAGAATTGAAGAAAGTCGAAATAAAACTTCCTTATCAGAAGCTGTTATAAATGTTATGGGAACTATAGATGGTATTCCTGTAATAATGTCAATAATGGATTTCAGTTTTATTGGGGGAAGTATGGGCTCTGTCGTTGGAGAGAGAATTACAAGGGCAATAGAAAGAGCAGGAAAAGAAAAAAAGCCATTAATCATTCTCTCCTGTTCTGGGGGAGCTAGAATGCAGGAAGGAGTTCTTTCTCTTATGCAATTAGCGAAAACTAGTGCAGCTTTATCAAGGTTAGATGAACTTAAAGTTCCATATATATCAGTTTTATGTGATCCAACTACAGGAGGTGTCACTGCTAGCTTTGCAATGTTAGGAGATATTAATATTGCGGAGCCTTATGCATTGATTGGATTTGCGGGCCCGAGAGTTATTGAACAAACAATAAAAGAAAAATTGCCAAAAAATTTCCAAAGAGCAGAATTTCTTCTCCAACATGGTCTATTAGACGATGTTGTGCCGAGAAAAAACTTGAGAGAATATCTTATAAGAGCATTACGACTTCTCTTAAATCAACCCAAATGAAAAATAATCCAGCCCTTAATTATCTCGAATCCTTAAAAAGATTTGGTATTGTTTTAGGTTTAGAAAAAATTAAAATTGTTCTAAATGAATTCAATAATCCGCACGAAAAATTTCCATCTATTATAGTTGGTGGAACAAATGGAAAAGGCTCAGTATGTGCTATAATTGCAGAAGCTCTTAAAAATCATAATTTTAAAACAGGCCTTTATACATCACCGCATCTTATAAGTTTGGAAGAAAGAATTAGAATAAATAATAAATACATTCCTTCATTAAAACTTGAAGAAATAATAACTGAAGTTTCAGACAAAGTAAACTCTCTTTTAAAAAAAAATAAAATAAATGCACCTCTAACTTATTTTGAAACTCTTACTGTATGTGCATTTTTATATTTTGCCAGAGAAAAGATAGATATTGCAGTATTAGAAGTCGGACTCGGAGGAAGATTAGATGCTACAAATGTTGTTAACCCAATTCTTTCCATCATTACAAATGTTTCAAAAGACCATCAAAATTATCTTGGAAACACGGTGAGAGAAATTGCAAGGGAAAAGTCAGGAATAATAAAAAGAAACATCCCAATTTTATGTGGATGCAAGAGGGGTACTGCTTATAACGTTATAAGAGAAAAATCAAAAAGAGAAGGAGCTCCCTTTTATTCTATATTCAGTAATTTAAAAAATATTAAAATCAAGAAAAAAAACCTTTATTATGAAGTGGAATTAGAAACAAAAGAGAACTTTTATTTATTCAAACCTTCTCTTCTCGGCTTTCATCAAGTGGAAAATTCTATAATTGCTATCAATGCATTAGAAATATTGAGTAAAATATGGAAGCCTTTAAATAAACACAAAATAATTAATGCCATTGAGAAAGTTTCATGGCCTGGGAGATTGGAATTGGTAAATATAAGACCATTAATAATCATGGATGGAGCTCACAATGTAAATGGGGTAACTACTTTAAAGAAATTTTTAATAGAAAACAATTTATATCCTTATATTTTAATATTTGCGATTATGAAGGACAAAGAAATTAAGAAAATTTCCCACTTAATTTTTCCTCAAGCTAAAAAAATTTTTCTTACAAAATTTTCTTATCATCGAGCAGCTGACCCAGAATATATCTATAAAATCTCTTTACCTTATAGAGAAAAAATTGTTATAGAAAAAAACCCTGGGGATGCTTTAAAAAAAGCCAAAATATTATCCTCTGAAAATGACATAATTCTCATAACAGGTTCTTTATTCTTAGTAGGAGAGATAAAAAAATTTTTAAATTTTCATTAACTTGACTTAATTATTTATTTTGTTATAATTCAATAAAATTTTTTGTTAAAAATTGGAGGTTAAAATGAGATTAAAATACTTCTTAACTCTGTTACTTGCAGTATCCTTTATTGCTTTTGCTCAGGAAGAGCAGAAAAAAATTCTTCAAATAGAAAAAGCTGAAATTTTTAAGGAAATATACCCATTGATTCAGGATAATGATCTTTATTGCTCTTTTTATATTACAAAAAAGCCAAGATTTGAAATAAAAATCATAGGTTCTGAAACAATGAAGGAAAAAATACAGATGAGCGATAGAGATATTTTTTACATCAACAGAGGTAGTAAAGATGGAATAAAGGTTGGTGATAAATTCACTATTTTAGAAGTGGGAAGAACGATCACTCATCCAAGAAAATGGAAAATTTTTGGAAAAGTGGTGTTCAAAAGAGGAATTGCAAAAGTTACTTGCGTGGAAGAGGAAAAAGCATGTGTTGAAGTATTAAAATCATGCAGTGCTGTAAGAGTAAAAAATAGTTATCTTGTTCCATTTGAAGAAAAAGAGGGATTAATGGGTAAAAATCTCGGATATAATATTTGTGATTTAAAAGAAAAGGAATTAAAAGGCACAATAATTTACATACAAAATGATTTTGTAGAAGCAGGAAAAAACCACTGGGTCAGCATTGATTTAGGAAGGGAGGACGGAATTTTTATTGGACTACAAATGACTATTTACAGGTATCTCAAGAAAAATCTCCCAAGAAAAGTAATAGGAAATTTAATTATAGTGGATACGCAAGCCAAGACCTCTACAGGGAAAATACTTTCGTGCAGGGATGCAGTATATGTTGGAGATGAAGTAGAACCTATAATACCATTAAAGAAAAAATAGATTCTTTTAATTTAACCCTCCAAATAATTGACTTAAAAATTGATTTAATTAATTCCTTAAGATAAATACCTCAGTACCTCGGTTTAATATTGATAAATAAAATATAGATTTGTTATTATAATTTAATGATTTGGAATAATCAGGTTGCAATAGAAATAGAGAATCTCCATAAAATATTTAAGAGAGGTCTCTTCCGACCACAAGTCATTCATGCTCTAAAAGGCATTAATCTAAAGATTAAAAAAGGAGAAATTTTCTGTCTTCTAGGACCGAATGGAGCAGGGAAAACTACACTTTTAAACATACTCTCTTTATTACTCTATCCTGATAAGGGAAAAATAAAAATTTTCAATCAAGATATTTCCAAGAAAGAAAATTTTTTAAAGGCTCGACTAAATTTGTGCTCAGGAAATCCAAATTTCCCATGGACATTAACTGTCTATGAAATATTAAATTTTTATGGAAAATTATATGGCTTAAGGGGAAAAAAACTCAAGAAAAGAATCGCTAAATACTGTGAATTGCTTGAAATTAAAAATTTTCTGAATAGGCGGTTTGAAGAATTGTCTACTGGAACAAAACAACGTCTTGCCCTTGCTAAAAGTTTACTAAATGAACCTGAGCTTCTATTTTTGGACGAGCCTACTGCTGGGCTTGATCCTGATATTGCTCTAAAAATACGAAATATTATTAAAAAAATACATTCAGAAAAAAAGCCTACTATAATTTTAACAACTCATTACATGGCCGAAGCAGAAATGTTAGCTGAACGTATAGCTTTTATAAAAGATGGAGAGATCTTAGCTGAAGGTACTCCTCAGGGATTAAAAGAAAAACTTTCCGCTAATAACTTAGAGGAGGTCTTTCTTGAATTGGTTAAATAGAACAATTTCATTTGCTTATAGAAATTATATTTTTGCAAAAAGAAGTTTTTTTTCTTTCGCTGAAATTATTTTCTGGCCTGTTGTAGGCTTATTTTCCATTGGACTAATGGGAAACTTTCTCAAGTTTACAAAACCTCAACTTGGTTTTATTCTTTCAGGGGTAATAGCAATGGGAGTTCTTCAAGTAAATCAGCTCGATGTAGCTTATTGTTTATTATTTGATATCTGGGGAAAAAGCATTAAACATACTTTCCTTTCACCAACTGGAATTACAGAATTAATGATCGGTTCCTGGATTGTTGGAATTATAAGAGGTATACTTGTATTTTTTATATTAACTATCTCTTCATGCATTTTTTTTGATTTTTACCTTCCGGGATTTATGCCTACTTTAATATTTCTTATCGGATTATTTTTAAATGGCTTAATTATTGGGATGGGCGTTTGTTATTTCATTCTCACATTTGGGCAAAGGGCAGAAGTTACAGCTTGGTCATTAGTTATTGTGGTTCTCTTATTAGCTGGAATTTATTATCCTGTAGAAATTTTCCCCCCTTTCTTAAGATATTTGGCTAATCTAATTCCTCTGACTTATTTTTTGGAATACTTCAGAACTTTTTATGGATTCTCATTTAATTCAAAATTTTTACTTTTAAAAGCTTTTGGCCTAAGTTTTCTATATACTCTTGGATGCCTAATAATTTTGAATATTGCTCTTAGAATTGCTAAAAAGAAGGGAACTTTAATAAAACTCTCTGAATAATTACGACTTCTTCTTCGAGGACGATTTTTTCTTTTCTTTTTTTACAAACTCAGTTCCAACAAGTTCTAAAATAGCCATCTCCGCGCCATCTCCCTCTCTTGGACCAAGTTTTATTATTCTCGTGTAACCTCCTGGCCTCTCCGCAAATCTTGGCCCAAGCTCATCAAATAATTTTTTAACAACTTCTTTTTTAAAAATAAAAGCAAGTGCTTGCCGTCTTGTATGCAATGTATTTTTCTTAGCTAAAGTTATCATTTTTTCAGCCAATGGTCTCGCAGCTTTTGCTTTTGCAAGGGTTGTTATTATTCTCTCTTTATCCAGCAGGGATGTGACAAGATTTCTTAATAATGCTCTCCTATGAGCAGGATTTCTTCTTAACTTTTTCCCACCAACCCTATGTCTCATCTTCAGACTCCTCTTTCTCTATAATTTTATGAATTCTTTCAAGTAATTTAGGATGAAGTTCAACTCCTAAGCTTAATCCTAAATTTTCTAAAGTCTCTTTAATTTCATTAAGTGATTTTCTTCCAAAATTTTTAGTTTTCAAAAGCTCATCCTCGTTTTTTTGGACTAATTCATAAATTCTTTCAACCCCAGCTGCCTTCAAACAATTATTCGATCTAACTGATAACTCTAAATGCTCAATCGGTTTTGCAAGCAATTCAGAAAAAGACATCAAAGGAATTTCTTTTTTTGAAGGCTTGACCTCTAACTCTTCTGATTGATCAACAAAATTCATGAAAATTAATAAATGATCCCGTAAAATTTTGGCAGCCCGAGAGATTGCATCTTGGGGATGGATGGCTCCATTTGTCCATATTTCAATAATCAATTTTTCATAATCAGTTCTTTCTCCAACTCTTGTTGGTTCTACTTTATAATTTACTTTTTTTATTGGAGAATGAACCGAATCTAAAGGTATATAACCAAGGCTTAAATCCTCGTCATAATTACGGTCCGCAGGAACATATCCAATATTATTTTTAACCCTCATTTCCATCTCAAGCTTTCCATCTTCATCCAATGTTGCGATATGAATATTAGGATCTAAAATTTCTATATCTCCATCATGAATTATATCTTTGGATTTCACCTCACCAGGTCCTACTGCTTTTAAAGTCATTATTTTGACTTTATCAGTTTTTAGTTTTATGGGAATACTCTTCAGATTTAGAATTATATCTGTAACATCCTCAAAAACACCTGAAATTGAGCTAAATTCATGAAGAACCCCTTCAATCTTCACAGCTGTTATTGCAGCTCCTTCAATTGACGATAGAAGAACTCTTCTTAAAGAATTTCCTATTGTTACTCCATATCCTCTTTCAAAGGGCTGAGCATAAAATAAACCATATTTATTTGTCAAAGTTTTATAATCGCATTCCAAAAAACGCGGCCTCTGTAACTTTCTAATCCCATCAACCATAGGCTCCTCCTCTTAATTAAAGTTTTACTTAGAATATAACTCTACTATATAATGCTCC
This sequence comes from Candidatus Aminicenantes bacterium JdFR-78, assembly GCA_002010665.1. GTDB lineage: Bacteria > Acidobacteriota > Aminicenantia > JdFR-78 > JdFR-78 > JdFR-78. Next base: position 13,754 of record MTON01000027.1, on the reverse strand, counting down.
TCCACAGGAAGAGTTACATCCTGGCGTGTTGGGAGAGAAATGATTTTACCTTTCATTGCTTCTCTATCAACCTCTATCCAACCAGGAATTTCCTTATCTTTATTAAAATCAAAAACTGCTTTTATATTTTCATTTTGGGCAGATTTATCTTTAAAGGTAATTTCATCCCCGACTTTTACTAAATAAGAAGGAATATCAACTTTTCTATTATTTACTCTTATATGTCCGTGAACTATTAATTGCCTTGCATGAGCTCTTGAATAGGCAAAACCTATCAAATAAACCACATTGTCAAGTCTTCTCTCGAGCATAACCAATAGATTCTCTCCTGTTGGACCTCGCATCCGTTCTGCTCTCTCAAAAAATAATCTAAATTGCCTTTCCGACATTCCATAATATCTTTTAACTTTCTGTTTTTCTCTCAATTGTAATCCATAACCCATCAATCTCTTTCTTATTCTTCCATGTTGACCTGGGCCATATGGTCTTCTCTCAAGCGGGCATTTATCTGTCAGACATTTCTGCCCTTTTAAAAATAGTTTTGTCCTTTCTGTCCTGCATAAACGGCATTTAGGTCCTCTATATCTAGCCACCTTCTACCTCCTTTAGATTTGGTAGCTCTTCTTTGTGAAAATTATAAAAAATTATACTCTCCTCCTCTTTCTTGGCCTACAGCCATTATGTGGAATGGGAGTCACATCCCTTATTGACTTTATTTCTAATCCTGCTGCTTGAAGTGCTCTTATAGCAGGTTCTCTTCCTGCACCAGGTCCTTTTACACGAACATCAATATATCGAACTCCATACTCTTTTGCTTTGTTAGCTGCATCTTGTGCAGCCATCTGTGCAGCAAAAGGGGTTCCTTTTCTTGCTCCTTTAAATCCAGTCACTCCTCCACTTGACCAACATAAAGTATTTCCTTTCTGATCCGTAATCGTAACAATTGTATTATTAAAAGTTGCCTGAATATGTGCAACCGCAAAGCCAACTTCCTTTTTTTCTTTCTTTTTTCTTCTACCTCTTGGTCTTCTTGGCATTTTTTCTTACCTCCCTTCTTTTCTCCTCTTCATTAAATTACCCCTTGGTCCTTTTCTTGTCCGAGCATTAGATCTTGTTCTTTGTCCTCTAACAGGTAGATTCCTTTTATGTCTGAGTCCACGATAACATCCTATATCAATGAGTCTCTTTATATTCATTGCAACTTCTTTTCTTAGTTCTCCTTCTACCTTTTCACGCTTTTCAATAATCATTCGTATTCTATTTATCTCATCCTCTGTTAAATCCTTGACCTTCTTGTCCTTGTCAACCTTTGCTTCTTCAAGAATCTTATTTGATTTTGAACGCCCGATTCCATAAATATAGGTTAAGCCTATTTCTACTCTTTTATTCGGCGGAAGAGTTACACCAGCTATTCTTGCCATTCTTTCACCTCTTTATTTAACCTTGTCTTTGTTTATGTTTTGGATTTTCACAAATTACCCTTACAGAACCTTTTCTTTTTATAATTTTACATTTATTACATATTTTCTTTACTGAAGCTCTTACTTTCATTTTTTACCTCATTTATATCTATAAATTATTCTGCCTCTTGTTAAATCATATGGAGAGAGCTCCACTAAAACTCTATCTCCGGGCAATATTCTAATAAAGTGTTTTCTCATCCTACCTGAAACATGTGCTAAAACTACATGTTTGTTATCCAGTTCTACTCTAAACATAGCATTTGGCAAACTTTCTATTACAGTACCTTCTACTTCGATTGGTTCTTCCTTACGCATTTTACTCCTCTCTATTAAGCGAACTTAAGATCAGTGGACCGTTATTAGTGACAGCAACACTATGTTCAAAGTGAGCCGCCCTGCTTCTGTCTTTTGTAATTGCAGTCCAGTTATCTGGAAGTATCTCTACCTCGTGACTGCCTGCTGCTATCATTGGTTCAATAGCAAGAACCATGCCTTTTTTTATTCTTGGGCCTCTTCCTGAAGGTCCAAAATTTGGGATTTGCGGATCTTCATGTAAAGAAGTTCCTATCCCATGTCCTACAAAATCTCTAATTACTGAAAAGCCGTTCTTTTCAACAAATTGTTGTATGGCATTGGAAATATCCGATATTCTATTACCTTCTTTTGCCATACTTATCCCAATTTCTAAAGCCCTTTTACCAACTTCCAGCAACTTCTTGCTTTCACTCGATATATTTCCCACACCCACAGTAATAGCTGCATCTCCATAATATCCCCTGAAATAAACACCCAAATCCAAGCTTACAATATCTCCTTCTTTTAGTTTTCTCTCAGAAGGAATACCATGAACAATTTCTTCATTTATAGAAACACAAAGAGAATAAGGGTATCCTCTATATCCTTTGAATGCTGGCTTAGCTTCCATTTCTTCTATTCTTTTATTGGCGTATCTTTCAAGCTCTATTGTTTTTATACCTGGCCTTATCATTTCCTTGAGCTCATGAAGGATTTTTGCCACTATATAATTTGCCTCTTTCATACATTCTATTTCTTCCTCTGTTTTATAGATAATCACCTCTTCTCTCCGCAAATCTCCTCATATTACCTTTAATTATAGCATAAATTCTGTTAAATATCTCTTCAATATCTGATTCTCCTACAACTCTAAAATAATTTCCCTTCCTCTGATAATAGTTAACCAAAGGCTTTGTTTCTTCCTCATAAACCTTTAACCTTCTATTTATTACATCCTCTTTGTCATCATCCCTTATAATGAGTTCTCCTCCACATTCATCACACTTATTATTTATTTTCGGCTTGGTGAGTAATATATTGCAAATTGCGCCACAGTTTTTACATATTCGTCGTGAAGTAAGACGCTTTATTATTTCATCCCTATTAACTGAAATCTCAATCACTAATTCTTGCTGGTCATTGAATAACTTATAAAACTTTTCTGCCTGTTCTATATTTCTTGGAAATCCATCTAAAATGTATCCATTTTTACAATCATCTCTTTTTAATCTTTCTTTTAATATAGCAAATATAAGCTCATCATCCACAAGCTCTCCCTTTTCCATCTTCTCTTTCGCTTTTACACCTAATTCTGATCCTTTTTCAACCTCTTCCCGCAATATATCCCCTGTAGAGATTTTAGGTATACCAAGTTTCTTAGAAAGTAATTCTGCCTGAGTTCCTTTACCCGCGCCAGGTGGACCTAACAGAATAATTCTCATTTTTTTTATCTTCTACCCCTAATTCTTACTTTTTTCATAAAACCGTCATAATGTCTCATTACTAATTGAGCCTCTATCTGCTGAAGCGTATCCATTGCTACTCCAACTACTATCAAAATAGATGTTCCACCAAAATAGAATTGAACATTTAATCCCTGCGTGAACCATTTTGGTAAATTTGCTTCAAGAAAATCTCCAATTAGAGGAATTGCCTGAACTTTAAATCCTGTCATAAGAAATTCAGGTAAAATAGCAATTGCAGCTAAATAAATTGCTCCCACCAATGTTATTCTTGATAGAACATTATCTATATAATCAGCGGTATTTTTACCAGGTCTAATACCAGGTATATATCCTCCATATTTTCTTAAATTGTCCGCTACATCACTCGGATTGAATATTATTGAAACATAAAAATATGTAAAAAAGATTATAGAAATAATATATAACAAATTATAAAGCGGCATTCCCCAACCAAATTGCCGAGCTATTGATTCTGCAATCGGATGTTTTATAAAATTGGCAAGGGTTGGGGGAATTGTTATGATTGAAGCAGCAAAAATAATTGGAATAACTCCTCCTGTATTCACTCTTAAAGGTAAGTGTGTACTCTGACCCCCATATATTTTTCTTCCAACAACTCTCTTAGCATATGATACAGGAATACGCCTATGGGCTCTTTCCACAAAGACTATAACTGCAATTACTGAGATCATCAAAATTAATAAAAATATTAAACGTAATGGCGTCATATCTCCTGTTTTCAAGCCTAAAAGAACCGTTTGAATACCCCTGGGAAAATCAACTACAATGCCTGCAAAAATGATAAGAGAGATGCCATTTCCTATTCCTCTTTCTGAAATCTGTTCTCCAAGCCACATTATAAACACAGTTCCAGTTGTTAATGTAAGAACTGTTAAAAGACGAAATCCCCAACCTGGATTTGGAACTATTGGAGCTCCCCCTGGGGCATGCAATTTTTCAAGAAATATGCTTATTCCAAATGCTTGGATGACACAAATTAAAACTGTTCCATAACGGGTATATTGAGTAATTTTCCTTCTTCCAAGCTCACCTTCTTTAGATAATCTTTCTAAATAGGGCCATACAACGGTCAGAAGCTGAAGAATAATCGAAGCACTAATATATGGCATTATCCCAAGGGCAAATATTGTCATTCTTGACATGTTTCGCCCTGAAAATAGATCAATAAAACCAAGAATAGTTCCTTTTGCTGTTTGCCAGAATTCGGCTAACGCTTCAGCACTTATACCAGGATTTGGTATTACCGAACCAATTCTGTAAATAGCCAAGAGGGCAAGTGTAAAAAATATTCTTTTCCTTAAATCCGGAATAACGAACATATTTCGGATGCTTTCTAACATTTTATTCAGCTCCTATTATAATTGCCTGGCCTCCAGCTTTCTCTATCTTTTCTTTGGCGCTTTCACTGAAACTATGAGCATAAATCTTCTTAGCTGAACTTATCTCNCCTCGAGCCAATATTTTAACTTTCTGGGTTAATTTTTTTATAAGACCAGCTTCTTTTAAATCTTCTAATTTAATCTCCTTTTTTGGTATTTCGGATATTCTATCAAGGTTAACAATCTGATACTCTTCTTTAAAAGGAGAAGTAAATCCTCTTTTTGGAACTCTTCTGTGCAGGGGCATCTGACCGCCTTCAAATCCTCTTTTCAAGGAATGACCAGACCTTGACTTTTGGCCTTTATGTCCTCTACAGGCTGTTTTACCATGTCCTGAACCAGGCCCTCGCCCCACTCTTTTTCTATTCTTTCTAGATCCTTTTGCTGGCTTCAAATTACTTAAATTCATTTTCTCGTCACCTCATTTGTTTTTTTCTTCTCTTTATTTCTCTCTGGATTTATCCGTTCCACACACACCAGATGTTTAACCTTATTAATCATTCCCCATATCTCCGGTCTGTCTTCTCTTATTACTTCATGATGTAATTTTCTTAAACCAAGTCCTTTAATAACCTCTCTCTGTTTTTTAGGTCGTCCAATTAAACTCCTTACTAATTTTATTTTCAATTTTCCATAATTTTTCATTTCCTTTTTCATGATAACAATTCCTCCACCTTCTTCCCTCTCATTTCAGCTACTTCTTCAGGACTTTTAAGCTGCTTTAAAGCTTCCATTGTAGCATTTGCCATACTATAAGGATTATTGCTACCAATGGATTTAGTAAGAATATCTTTTATTCCTGCTAAACTAACAATAGCTCTTACAGCTCCTCCCGCAATTACACCTGTTCCTTTTGAAGCAGGTCGAAGAACCACAAGTCCTGCTCCATAATGCCCTACCACATAGTGTGGTATTGTATCTTTATGAATTGGAACTTTTATTAAATTTTTCTTTGCATTTTCTACAGCCTTTTTAATAGCCTGAGGAACCTCTCTAGCTTTTCCTTTCCCAATTCCTACTCTACCTCTTCCATCTCCAACTGCTACCAGTACACTAAAACTTAAATTCTTTCCGCCTGTTACAACCTTTGCAACCCTTCTTATAGAGATAACCTGTTCTTTAAATTCAACTTCTTCTATTGCTTCCTGTTCTTCTAATTCTTCCTTTTCTTCCTTCATTTCTCCTCCTTAATTTAGAATTCTAATCCCTTTTCTCGTGCTCCCTCAGCTAAAGCTTTCACCCTACCATGATAGGGATAACCACTTCTATCGAATACAACCTTTTTAATATTTTTTTGAAGTAATCTTTCCGCAATTCTCTGTCCCACTTTCCTTGCTATTTCTATATTTTTATTATTTTTCTTTGTGGGATCTTTCAAATCCTTTTCAAGGCTCGAAGCAGAAGCTATTGTTACTCCATTCACATCATCAACAGCCTGAGCATAAATATATCTGTTACTCTTATAAACACACAGCCTAGGTCTTTCCATTGTTCCCCTTATCTTTTTTCTAATTCTTTTTTTTATTCTTTCTCTTCGAGCTCTTTTTAAAATTGCTTTATCCTTAATCATATTTACTTCTGCCCTCCTACACCGGCTCTTCTTTCCTTTTTCTTAAGTTGTTCACCAACATATCTTATTCCTTTCAATTTATAAGGATCAGGCTTTCTAAAAGCCCTTATTTCTGCTGCAACCTGTCCAACTTTTTGTTTATCTATTCCTGATACAGTTATTAAAGTTGGTTTTTCAACTTTTATCTCTATCCCATCTGGTACAGGGTATACAATTGGATGAGAATAACCCAAGTTCAGTATTAACTGTTTTCCTTGTAATTGTGCTTTGTATCCAACACCTGAAATTTCCAATTGTTTTGTAAAACCCTGAGTAACACCAATTACAGCATTATTTGCCAAGCTCCTTGCCAAGCCATGAAAAGCTCTTTGCTGTCTTGAATCATTTGACCTTTCGAAAATTAATTTATTATCCTCTATTCTTGCCTTTATTCCCTTAAATAATGGGGTAGTTAATTTCCCTTTTGGACCTTGAATCTCTATATGGTCTGAACCAATATTTACCTTTACATTTTCAGGTAATTGAATTGGCCTTCTACCTATTTTGGACATTTTCTCCTCTCCATTTCACCAAATATAACAAAGCACTTCTCCTCCAACTCTCAATTGCCTACATTTTTTATCAGTTAAGACTCCTTTTGAAGTTGAAATTATTGCAATTCCTAATCCATTCATTACTCTTGGGACCTCATCTGCTCCACAATATACTCTTCTTCCAGGTTTACTAACTCTTTCTAATCCAGAAATCACGCTTTTTCCTTTATAATATTTAAGGGTCAATTTTAATATTCCCTGTTTATTATCATCTTCTACTTTAAAATTATGAATATAACCTTCTTCCTTGAGAATTTTCGCAATCTCCACTTTTAGATTGGAAGAAGGAATTGAAACTTCTTTTGCCTTAACCATTATCGCATTGCGTATCCTTGTTAACATATCAGCTATTGGATCCGTCATAGTCATTTTTTTAACTCCTTCAAAATTTATTACCTTACCACGATGCTTTTTTTACTCCTGGAATTTCACCTCTAAGGGCTAATTCCCTGAAACATAAACGACACATATCAAACTTTCTCAAATAACCTCTTGGTCTTCCACAAATTCTACATCTATTTCTTTTTCTAACTTTAAATTTTGGCTCCTTCAAGGTCTTCGCAATCGAAGCTGTTCTCGCCATATTTTCTTCCTCCTTTTACCTCTCTCTAAAAGGCATTCCTAAATATTTTAATAGAGCATAACCCTCCTCATTGGTTTTAGCAGTAGTTACAATCGTTATATTCATACCCCTTGGTTTCTCAACTTTTGAATAATCAATCTCCGGAAAAACGAGTTGATCTTTTAAACCTAATGTATAATTACCTCTTCCATCAAAGGAACGAGGAGAAACACCTCTGAAATCTCTTACTCTTGGAAGAACAATATTAACCAATCTATCAAAAAATTCATACATCCTTTCCCCTCTTAATGTAACAGTACAACCAATAGCTTGCCCTTTTCTCACTCTAAAAGCAGATATTGATTTTTTTGCCCTTCTTATAGAGGGCCATTGACCTGTAATGAGACTTAATTCTTTCATAGCAGAATCCAAAGCTTTTATATTTTGGGTTGCTTCACCAACTCCCATATTTATAACTATCTTTTCTAACCTTGGAACCGCCATCTTATTCTTGTAACCAAATTCCTCCTGTAGCTTTGGAATTACCTCCTTTTCATATAATTCTCTTAATCTGCTTTTCATTTTTCACCTTACCTGTCAAGGGATGTTCCACATCTATGACAAATTCTTACTTTAGTTCCGTCTTCAAGTATTCTTTTCCTTATTCTCACACCCCTATCACATTCTGGGCAATAAATCATTAAATTTGAAATATGAATAGGAGCCTCCTTTTCCATTATTCCACCTTGAATATTTCTCTGAGGATTTGGTCTCACAAACTCTTTTACAAAATTCACCTTCTCCACAACCGCTCTATTCTCTTTGGGTAAAACCTTAAGAACCTTCCCTTTTTTACCCTTATCCTTACCAGCAATTACGACCACTATATCATTCTTTTTTATTGAAACTTTATTTCCCATTTTAAATCACCTCAGGTGCAAGTGAAACTATCTTCATGAACTTCTTTTCTCTTAACTCTCTGGCTACAGGTCCAAAGACTCTGGTTCCAATTGGATCTCCATTTTTATCAATTAAAACCGCAGCGTTATCATCAAATCTAATATAAGACCCGTCCTTCCGCCTTATTTCTTTTCTTGTTCTAACAATCACTGCCCTAACAACCTTTCCTTTCGGAATCTTACTATTTGGTTCAGCTTCTTTAACAGAAGCCGTAATAACATCTCCAATTGAAGCAAACCTGCCCACACCTCCACCAACAGCATGTATGCACATTATTTTTTTTGCTCCTGTATTATCAGCAACATTAAGAATGCTCTGTGCTTGTATCATCTTTCTCTACCTCTTCCACTGATGGTTCTGCTCCCTTTTCTTTGGAGCCAACACTTAATATCTCAAGAACTCGCCACCTCTTCCTCTTACTAAGGGGGCGAGTCTCTATTATCTTCACAACATCTCCCACTTTACATTTTTCATATTCATCATGTGCTAGGTATTTTTTTCTTTTCTTAATGGTCTTTTTATATAATGGATGCTGAACTAACCGAGTAACAGTTACAGTTACTGTTTTTTGCATTTTATCACTTGTAACCACTCCAATTAATGTTTTCCTTCTACTTTTTTCCTTCATTGTTCGCTTGTTCCCTTCTCCTTTCATTTAATATTGTTTTTATTCGAGCTATATCTCTTTTTATTAATTTCATTTTCATAGGATTATCTAATTGCCCTAATGAATGTTGAATTTTTAATTTAAATAACTGCTCTTTTAATTCCTTTTCCTTGTTTTGAAGTTCCTCTTCGCTTAGTTCTCTGAGCTCACTTGCTCTCATTTTAACTCACCTCATTTAATCAAACCTTGTGACAAACCTTGTCTTAATTGGCAATTTATGGGATGCCAATCTCATAGCTTCTCTAGCAACCTCCTCCGATACACCTTCCATTTCATAAATAATCCTTCCTGGACGAATAACATCAACCCAATACTCTGGATCTCCTTTCCCTTTTCCCATTCTTGATTCTGTAGGCTTCTTTGTAACAGGCTTCCACGGAAATACTCTGACCCATACTTTTCCTTTTCTCTTTACAAAATGTGTCAATGCAATTCTTCCTGCTTCAATCTGCCTAGCAGTAAGCCAACAGGGCTCCAGAGCTTGCAATCCATAGTCTCCAAAAGCAAGGGTGTTTCCTCTGTATGCTTTTCCTTTCATTCGCCCTCTCTGCTGCTTTCTGAATTTTACTTTTTTCGGCATTAACATCGTTAAATCTCCTCCATTATTTGTTTAGATGGAGAAAATTTCACCTTATCAACATCTCCCTTATATATCCAAACCTTAACTCCTATTAAACCATATTTTGTGAATGCTTCTGCAAAGCCGTAATCAATATCAGCTTTAAGAGTTTGTAATGGTAATCGTCCATAAAGATACCATTCTGAACGAGCAATTTCCACACCTCCAAGTCTTCCCGAACACATTACTTTTATCCCTTTTGCTCCCATTCTTAAAGCTGAATCAACCGCTTTTCTCATTGCCCTTCTGTACGAAACTCTTTTTTCCAGCTGGAGTGCAATTCCCTCTGCGACTAACTGAGCATCAAGCTCTGGTTTAAGAATTTCTTGAATATCTATGTAAACTTCCTTATTTGTCATTTTCTGAATTTCATTTCTTAAGTTTTCTATTTCTCTTCCTCCTCTTCCAATAATTATTCCCGACCTTGCAGTATTTATGATTACCCTCATTTTATCCGCAACTCTCTCAATCTCAATACTTGAAATACCAGCATGAAAATAACGATTCTTTATCTCTCTTTTAATTGCTAAATCCTGATGTACTAATTCTGCATACTCTTTGCCCTTGGCAAACCATCGTGAACGCCATCCTTTATTAAATCCAATTCGAAATCCATATGGATGTGTTTTCTGACCCAAGGCTTACCTCCCTTTCTTTTCTTCCAAACAAATTGTTATATGGCTCATTCTTTTTAAAATTCTGTGAGCACGACCAAAAGGAGCAGGCCTAAATCTTTTTAATGATGGCCCCTGGTCAACAAATGCTCGAGAAATAAATAAATTATCTACGTCCACTTGAGGACTTTTCTGCTGAGCATTACTTACTGCAGATCTCAGAACTTTCTCAACAATTTTCGAAGCTTTTCTCTTTCTAAGGAATTTCAGAATCGATAATGCTTCTCCAACATACTTTCCTCTAATTAGATCAACCACAAGTCTGCATTTCTGCGGTGAAATACGGATATATCTTCCTTTTGCAACTCCAAGAAACTCTTCTTTTTTTGCTACTTCTCCCATTTTCACTTCTTCATTTTTATAGTTTTACTTGTTTTAGAAGTATGTCCCTTAAAGGTTCTTGTAGGAGCAAATTCTCCTAATTTATGTCCAACCATGTTTTCTGTTATATAAACTGGTATAAATCTCTTTCCATTATGGACAGCAATTGTCATTCCTACCATTTCAGGTATAATAGTTGACCTCCTGGACCATGTTTTGATAACTTGCCTTTTCTGTCCCTGTTCTGCTAATTTCCTAATTTTTTTTAGTAAATGTTCATCTACAAATGGACCTTTCTTTAAAGACCTTCCCATTATTTACTTCTCCTTTTCACAATAAATCTATCTGTTCTCTTATTTTTCCTTGTTTTATAGCCCTTTGTAGGTAAACCTTCTGGTGACACAGGATGACGACCACCTTTAGACCTACCTTCTCCACCTCCATGAGGATGGTCAATGGGATTCATAGCAGTACCTCTTACATGAGGTCTTCTCCCTAGCCATCTCATTCTTCCTGCTTTTCCAATTGATATATTCTCATGATCCACATTTCCAACTTGACCTATTGTTGCCCTGCAATCTAAATGAATTAATCTAATCTCCGATGAAGGAAGTCTTACATGTGCATAATTACCTTCCTTAGCAAGAATCTGAGCTCCTGTACCAGCGCTTCTAACAAGCTGACCACCTTTCCCTTTTCTCAATTCAATATTATGTATTATTGTACCCACTGGGATATATCTCAGAGGCAAAGAATTCCCAGGAATTATATCAACCGGTCCATTGGATGATATAATTTTCTGACCTACTTTTAACCCTAATGGGCAAATTATATATCTCCTTTCTCCATCGGCATATTTTATTAAAGCTATATTTGCTGACCTATTAGGGTCATATTCTATGGTTTCTACAATTCCAGGAATATCTATTTTGTCTCTTTTGAAATCTATTATTCTATAAGCTCTCTTGTGTCCTCCTCCCCTGAATCTTATTGTAATCCATCCTAAATTGTTTCTTCCTCCAGTTTTTTTGAGAGGAACAACAAGAGGCTTATATGGTTCTTTTGCTGTAATCTCCTCAAACGTTAGACCTGTCCTGAATCTTGTTCCAGGTGTAACAGGCTTGTATTTTTTTATCCCCATCTCTATGCTCCTTCAAAGAATTCTATCATCTTCTCTCCTTCTTTTAACTTTACATAGGCTTTTTTCCAATCAGGCTTCTTTCCCTCTTTCAGCCCCATGCGTCTCTTTTTCCCTCTTACTCTGCATGTTCGAACCCTTTCAACCTTCACCTTGAATAATTCCTCAACAGCCTTTTTAATCTCGAGCTTATTAGCTCTTATATCTACTTCAAAACACAATTCTCGATTTTTGTCTTTAAGCCATGTGCTCTTTTCAGTTATTAATGGTCTTTTTATGATCTGATATTTATCACCTTTCATTTTAATCTCTCCATCAATCCATCGAATCCTCTCTTACTAAATATTATTTTATCATACAACAAAACATCGTAAATATTCACATCTTCCCAACCAACAGCTTTCATCTTTGGTATATTTCTAATCGCTAAAATCAAATTTTTATTTTTATTCGTGTCTATAAATAAACCCGAATCTATCTCTAAATTCTTAATAATTTCTAAACCCTTTTTAGTTTTAGGTTCATCCAACTCCAAGTTATCAACTATTATTATCTTATTTTCTTTTAATTTCATCGCAAGAGCTGACTTTAAAGCGTTCCTCTTCGCTTTCTTAGGTATCTGATAACTATAATCACGAGGCTTGGGGCCAAAAACTACTCCACCTTTTCTCCATAATGGGGATCGGATACTTCCTGCTCTTGCTCTACCTGTTCCTTTTTGCCTCCAAGGTTTTCTCCCTCCTCCACTTACCTCTCCCCTAGTCTTTGTGCAAGCAGTACCCCTTCTTTGGTTGGCTCTATAATTTATAACTGCCTCATATATTAAATGCTCCTTTACTGGATAAGAAAATACCTCATCTGGAAGAGCCATCTCTCCTACTTTATTCTTTCTGACATCAACAACTTCTAAAGTACTCATTTTTTCCTCTTAAAATCAGCTCTTTTTATAAAAACATAACTTCCATTGGCACCCGGGACAGCACCTTTAACAATTAATAAATGATTTTCCTTATCTATTTTTACTATTTTTAGATTTCTTACAGTAACTTTTTCTCCTCCCATCCTTCCAGGTAATCTTTTTCCTTTAATTACTCGAGCAGGGAAAGTTGAGGAGCCTATAGAACCAGGAGCACGATGAAACATTGAGCCATGACTAGCTCTTCCACCTTTAAATCCCCATCTTTTCACAACACCCTGAAATCCTTTCCCTTTACTAATTCCAGTTACATTTACCTTTTCACATCCCTCAAGGATTTCCAGGGTTATTTGGGCTCCCTCTTTTATATCATCATTATCATAATAAAATTCTTTCAATTTACGAACAGGAGGGACATTTGCTCTTTTGAAATGTCCTTCCAAAGGTTTGTTTATCTTCTTGGGGGGTTTTTCTTCAAGAAGGCCGAGTTGAACAGCTTTATATCCATCCCTTTCGACCGTTTTTTTCTGAACTACAACACATGGTCCAGCTTTTAAAACAGTAACAGGTATAGCAGTACCATCCTCGTCAAATATTTGAGTCATTCCAATTTTCTTTCCAATCAATCCCTCAATCACTTTCTCCTCCAAAAGCCTTAATTTCTACATCTATTCCTGCAGGAAGATCCAGTTTCTGAAGTTCTTCAATTGTTTCATTATTATAATTGCTAATATCAATTAGTCTTTTATGAATCCTCATCTCAAAATGTTCACGAGATCTTTTATCCACATGAGGAGATCTGAGAACACAAAAACGCTGAATCTTTGTTGGTAAGGGTATAGGGCCTGAAACTTTTGCTCCTGTTCTTTTAGCTTTTGCAACTATTTCTGCTACAGACTGATCCAACAGTCTATGATCAAATGACTTAAGCTTTATTCTTATCTTTTCCATTTCTATCTCACATCCTTATTTTAAATTTTACTCAAGTATTTCAGTAACAGTTCCAGCACCTACAGTTTTTCCTCCTTCTCTTATCGCAAACCTCAAACCTTTCTCCATCGCTATCGTCGTTATCAACTCAACCTCTATGTTCACATTATCTCCTGGCATC
>MTON01000013.1 GCA_002010665.1 Candidatus Aminicenantes bacterium JdFR-78 | reverse complement strand
TCTCAAACTCTTTATTATAACCAGGATGTGATGGGCAGCCTCAACTCTCTTTATTAACTTTTTCCTCTCTAACTGGTAAATATGTCTATATCTATTTTGGACTACTAAAAAGTTTTGATTGTCAAATATTTTATTTTGTTATATATTTTTATAAAAAATAAAAAAGGAGGTTTAAAATGCCAGGAACTGATGTTGGTGGACCAACCCCTCCTGGGCTTTGGACTAAATTTGAAAATAAAAAAGTTAGGGTTATTTTGAATGGAGAAGTAAAAGTAGAGTTTGATGCGCTAGAAATTCAGGAAAATCCAGTATGGTCGGATATAAAAGCCACAATTGAACGGGATGAAATTATAAGTGGTTTAAACAAACTTTTTGAACCTTTGAATTACACCTGGTATTACAGTGTTACAGACAAGACTTTTAGATGTTACGATATTGGTAATGTCAGATATTTCTTGAATACTCAAGTTAATGATTTGAATTCAACGCTCTATATTGATGAATATTTTGACTGTGATGACTTTGCTCAAGTTCTTGAAGGAAGAATAAATCTTTATTACAAAGGCATTGCTTTTGGGACTTTTTATTATAAGAGCGCAGACCCAACTCAGGACTGGTCGCATGCCGTTAATATCTTTTGTCAGAAAAAAGGGAGAAAGATTGAATTCTATTTGATTGATCCAATCACTAAACAGATATTCAAGTATGATAAGAAAAAAATCTCTCCCGTATTAGTTATTATTTAGGGGTTCTATTTTTAATTTTAAAATTACAGAGTGAAAATTTAAAAAGGGAAAGACTCTATTTTTTTCATAATAAGTCTCTACTCTTCGCCATTCCCATGAATAAGTTTTTTCAAATTTTTTATTCTGAATTTTACAATACTCAAAGCAAATATTATTTGAACCCTTTATCAGATTTCTATTGTATTTTATTTTTGGATTCAAAAATTCATTCTGTGCAGAGCAAGGCATTATAAGCATCTTTTTTATGTAGGTTTTATCTATCTTATAAAATGGAATCTGAATTGAAGAAAAATTGAAATCAAGATTAATTAAATCATTTTTTCTTAAAAGATAATTAACCTTTAATTTCGGAGAGGGGTGTTTCGAAATATCAATTGTTTTTTTAAATAAATTTTTCAAGCTATGAATAAATTCCTTCCCCTCCCATTTTATTATTTTATGACTCCCATAATAGAGCAAAAAATCACTATTATCCTTTTCTATTGAACCTTTCCATTCAGTTATTAATAGATATTCACCACTGACAAAATAAGTTCCATTTTTAACTTCATATTTCCCATTAACTTTAATATTCAGACTAATTTCCCATGTAGGTGTGCTAAACAATAAATAGGAGAGCAAAAAAATTGATAAGAAAAAAAATAATGTCTTCCTCATGTTAATCAAGATATCCAAGGGATCTCAATCTCTCCCTTGTCTTTTCATCAATCTCGATATATTTTTCTTTTCCTTTCTTTATTTTCTGAGCAGACAATAGATGATTAAGTAAGTACTGATGAAGAAAAGAGGCAATAAATCTATTTGAGATTAAATTAATTTTCTCCCCAGGGTCACTTTTTAAATCATATAATTCTGCACAATTATTATTTAAATTAAGAATGTATTTATATCTTTCACTCCTAATACAGTAAAGTGACAATGGTATTATTGTCCGGGAAAAGATAAAATCTTTTACGGGTTGATTAGAAAATATAAGAGGCAAGAGGCTCTTGCCTTCTAAGCTATAATTCATTTTTTTGGGGAGCTCAAATAAATCAAAAAAAGTAGTTGTAAGGTCTACTATTTCAACAAGATAAGGAATTCTTCGAGGTTTTATTCTGGATTCATCAGGAAATTTTATTATCAGAGGAATTTTAATCATCTCTTCATAAACAGTGGTATTATGCTGGATTTTTCCATGCTCAAAAAGTGCTTCACCATGGTCAGAACTTATAACTAAGACTGAATTGTCAAGTAAATTTTCCTTCTTTAAAAGATTTATCACTTTCCCGATATAATAATCTACATAATTCAAATTTGCATCATACAATTTTATTAAACAGTCTAAATCTTTTTCCTTTAATTCGATTTTTCCTTTTTCAATCTCTTCTAAATACTCCACTGTACCAATTTTCTTATTACATAAATGAGCCCCGAATTTTCTCTTGAATCTTAAAGGTGGATTATATGGAGCATGAGGTGAAGTATAATGTAAATAAAGAAAAAATCTTTTTTTTCTTTCTTTTATCAATTTAATAGTTTTTGATTTTAAGAGTATATTCTCGGTTTTCCAATTTTCCTCAAAATGAATAAAACCCTGATTCATATTAAATTTCTCTGAAACATATGGATTGCTCGTTTCGGCCAGGGTTAAATATCCTTTATCTCTAAAAGCTTCAGCAAGAGTGTAAAAGCTATCAGAAAGTTTCTGATAATCCATAACTACATAATGTGAGACTGGATATAGACCAGTGAAAAGAGAAGAAGTGGAAGCTAATGTATAAACAGCTTGAGCGAATGCATTTTGAAAAACTAGACTCTTTCGCGCTATTCTGTCAATGTTTAGTGTTGTTTTATATTTATAGCCATAACAAGAAAAATGGTCAGGACGTGCTGAATCAAGGACTATGTATATTAAATTCCATTTTTTAGCTTTTTCCTTTAATTCCTCACAGAATTTTAAATATCTCTTTTTTGAAAACCCTTCTCTTCTATAAATTATCATCGGATTTAACCAGAATCCTTTTCCTTTACCTTCTATTTGAAAGGAGAACTTCATAATTTTTTTATAATAAGGAATCAAATTTAATTCATAAATAAGGGATTTTTTCTCAGGCTTGTTAAAATTTTCAGAAAATATTAATTCAGAATCTTTCTCTGCAGAAGAAATCCAAATTTTAAATTGCACTGGATTTTCGGCATATAAAGAAAAAATTAATCTTCCATTCTCAGGAATATTAATGTAATAATCGATGGAAGAAGCAGGACTCTGAACTATAGCTTTTATATTCTTATTAATGGAAATAATAGAAGGTTTTTCCTCTCCTGTGTAGGTTATGGAGGAAGATTTAAATAAATCAATGAGAGAAATAATATCGTAATTTTCTGGGATTTTGAATTTTAAATCTAATTTCTTAAGATTATTTTCGTTTTTTTGATTCAAACAATTCACCATGAGAATAATCAGTACTATATAAAAAAACTTGATTTTCATGAAGGTTTGATTATAAAAGCTATTGTACAATCAGTCAATAAATGAAATAATTTTTGAGTACTATGATTATAATTGATATAATTAATGGGCATGAAGAAAAAGGATAAAAACTCTTATAGAAAATTAGCTTACTTGAGTTCATTGGGATTAATGCTTCCCTCCTCCATAGTGGTTGGAATGGTTATGGGATGGCTTCTTGATAAAATATTTAAAACTTGGCCATGGCTTTTTCTTATTTTCACACTATTCGGAATAATTAGTGGATTCTACAATATCATAAGAGAAGTCTCAAAATTTGATGATAACTGAGAAAAGACAATTCACAGAAGAGGAATATCAGATATTAAGAAAAATACCAAGAACAACAATTATCATTTCTTTTATTTTTTCAATAATTGGACTTATTTTTTTCTCACTAATGACATCAATTATAATTCTATTAGGTGGAATTTTATCAATTTTGAACTTCCTGTGGCTTAAAAAATCAATAATAAAACTCACATCTTTCGAAAAGAAGAAAGCATTAATAAATGGTTTAATTCTTTACTTTATCCGATTTTTATTGATTTTTATATCCTTTTTTATTATAATCAAAATTTCTTCAGAGAATATATTAGGTTTTGCAGTTGGTTTTTTTTCAATATTTTTTGCTATGACAATAGAATTTATACTTAATGTGAAGGAGAAGTAAGTGGAAGAATTCGAACACAGTCTATTTATTGTAGAATTGTTTAATAAGATCTTTAGCCCTCCACTTGCTTATTTATTAAATTTAATAGGAATAGAAGTAGCCCATCCTGATAAATTAATTCCACCGCATGTAGTTATGAGTATAATAGTAATGATTGTTTTGATAATATTCTTTGGATTATCTTCAAGAAAATTAAAAATATTTCCTTCTCCATTACAGAACATACTTGAGCTAATAATTGAAGGATTTGAAAGTCTTTTGGTTGATATAATCGGAGAAGAGGGAAAAAAATTTCTGCCTCTTATTGGAACCTTAGGCCTTTTTATATTTTTCTCAAATATTTTGGGTTTAATTCCAGGTTTTATGTCTCCAACGAGTAACTTAAATGTCCCTGTAGGATGTGCTCTCGTGGCTTTTATCTATTATCATTGGCAGGGAGTAAAAAAACACGGATTTGTAGGCTATCTTAAACATTTTGCTGGACCAATTCCCTGGTTAGCACCTCTCATAATCCCAATAGAAATCATTAGCCATTTTTCAAGACCCCTTTCCCTTTCCCTCCGATTATTTGGAAATATTTTTGGTGAGGAACTTTTAATTCTAATTATAGCCTCATTATTTCCATTTATCTTACCTTTACCTTTTATGACTTTGGCTATTTTCACAGGGCTTGTCCAGGCCTTTGTGTTTGTTGTTTTAACCGCAATATACATAGCGGGAGCAGTTGCTTCAGAACATTAAAAGGAGGTAAAAATGAGAAAAGTTTACAAAAGTTTTTTCATTCTATCAATTTTGGTTTTCATCTTTACAACACCCTTATTAGCTGAAAATGAAGGAAAAATTGATAAAACGACTTTATTCAAATGGTCTATAATTATTGGAGGTGGAGCTTTAGGATTAGCTGCATGTGTAGGTGCCTATGCACAGAGTAGAGCTATAAGTAAAGCATGTGACGGAATTTCAAGAAATCCAGGTGCTGCTTCTCACATTCGATTTGCGCTGATATTTGGATTGGTTCTCATTGAAACCCTTGTAATTTATGTATTACTGGTTGCAATCATCATCTTCTTTGTAAAATGGGGTAAATACATTTAAAAATGGAATTTTTTCTTTCACCCTATTTAAAAAAAATTCTAAATTTTATAAAAAAAACTATAAAAATTCTTATTTTAACTTTTAAAAGATTTTACGAGGATAAATGCCCTGACCTATCCTTTGTGATATCCTACTGGGCTTTTATGGGAACAATACCTCTGGTTGCTCTTTTCGCTTATATGGCAGCAAATGTATTAGGTTCATCAGAGCCGGCTTTTAGAAGTTTAAATATTTTTTCTGATGAATTTTTTGTTCACCTTGACCCTCTTTTCTTTAAAAGAGCCCAGTATTTAGCCAAGAATATTACGAGTCTTGGGTGGTTAGGACTCATTGCTTCAATTCTAATTGGAAGTGTTGTTTTCTCAAAGCTTATTTATTCTATAAATTACATTTTTAAAGCAAATACAAAAAAATCCTTCTTTTACAACAGATTTCTTGAATTACTTTTGATGTTTGCAATTGGGGGAGTTTTACTCCTTTCTTTAATTATTACAGGAGCATGGACTGCAATTCATCGTATTATTGAGGAAAGCGAGCTTGTTGCAAAATATATTAATCCCACATTTGTTTCAATATTGAATAGTTTCTTTATCAAGTATTTGATTCCCGTTGGCTTAACCTTTTTCGTTTTTTATGCTTTGTATAAGTTCATTCCCCATATTAAGGTTAAGACTAAAGCAGCTCTAATTGGGGCCTCCATAAGTTGCATACTTTGGGAAATTGTGAAGAGATTCTTTGCATGGTACATAGGAAATTTTTCATTAATGGGTATTGTTTTTGCAAAAGCTTTAAAGGGAACTTTAGCTTCTATAATATACTTTTTAATCTGGGTTACTCTTTCTTTATGGATTCTTCTATGGGGAGCAGAACTCACTGCAATATTGAATAATAGAGAACATGAAAAAATTTAAATTAAAAGAATTGGCAAAAATTTTCAATTGTGCATATGAAGGGGACGGCGAAGTAGTAATTACCGGTGTTGCGAGTCTAGAGAAAGCAAAGAATGGAGACATTTCCTTTTTTGAAAGCCCCAAATATCGGGAATTTCTTGAAAAAACAAATGCATCTGCTGTAATAATCCCTTTGGAAGAGAAATTCGACAGATTGCCTGTTTTAAAAGCAAAAAATCCAAAACTTATTTTTGCTGAAGTTCTAAATTTATTTTTCGAACCATACTTACCTAAACCAGGAATTCATCCTTCTGCATCTGTTTCTTCAAAAGCTAAAATAGGAAAAAATGTTTCAATTGGAGCTTATTGTTATATAGGAGATTATGTAGAGATAGGAGATAATTGCATTATATTTCCTCTTGTTTCTATTTATCCATGGGTTAAAATAGGGGAAGAGACAATTATCCATTCTCTCGTTTCAATAAGAGAAAAATCTGTAATTGGGAACAAAGTTATTATTCATAATGGAGCTGTTATTGGCTCAGATGGCTTCGGATATGTCAGGAAGGAAGATGGTTGTTACAAAAAAATTCCACAAACAGGAATAGTTGTAATCGAGGACGAAGTTGAAATTGGAGCTAATACAGCAATTGATAGAGCAACAATTGGAGAAACAATAATTCGAAAGGGAACTAAAATCGATAATTTAGTTCAAATTGCTCATAATGTTGAAATCGGAGAAAATTCGGTTTTAGCAGGTCAGGTAGGAATTGCTGGAAGCACTAAAATAGGGAAGGAAACAATCTTTGGAGGACAGGTAGGAATAGCTGATCATGTGAAAATTGGTGAGAGGGTAATAGCAGCTGCAAAAACAGGTATTACAAAGGACGTTCCCAATAACTCCTTTATTGCAGGAATTCCTCATACTGATATAAAAACATGGAGAAAAATTTATGCTTGTCTCCCTCAATTATACGATTTAATTAAAGAAGTTAAAAATTTAAAATCAAAGATTGAAGAATTAGAAAAGAAATTAAAAAATACAGATTAATTAAAGACCGACTCCATCTATTTTAGCATTACAATATTCACATCTTCCATCTTTTATCTTATATCTTAATATTGAATATCCATATCTTTCTATAATCAATTTCTTACAATTCCAGCAATAAGTATTTTCTCCTGTAAGTCCTGGAACATTTCCAGTATATACATAGCGTAAACCTTCTTCTAATCCAATTTCTCTTGCTCTAATCAATTTATCAGAACTCGTGGGAGGCAAGTGAGTCATATCATAAGCAGGGTAAAAACGACTTATATGCCATGGTGTTTCTTCTCCAAGTTCATTTTTAATAAAATTTGCTATATCTCTCAATTCTTCTTCAGTATCGTTTAAAGTCGGTATTAACAAGGTAGTAGCTTCAACCCAAATGCCAAATTTTTTCATTAATTTCAAACTATCAAGAACTCCTTCAAGCTTTGCCTTTGGATATTTTTTATAAAATTCTTTTCTAAAAGATTTCAAATCAACATTAGCTCCATCCAGATATGGATTTATTTCTTCCAGAGCTTCTGGCGTGATATAACCATTCGTAACAAATATATTCTTAATATCTTTTGGGGTTGCAATTTTTGATGTATCAAATGCAAATTCAAAAAAAATGGTTGGCTCAGTATATGTGTAAGCTATTGTCTTACACCCGTGCTTGACAGCAAGATTAACTATTTCTTCTGGAGAATAATCTTCGCCCGGAACATATGAATTTTTTTTATTCTTTAATCTATATTGAGAAATTGTATAATTCTGACAATTTGGGCAGGAAAAATTACATCCAACTGTAGCAATTGAAAAGGAAAGAGAGCCCGGAAAAAAATGATACAATGGTTTTTTCTCTATTGGATCCACATTCACCGCAATTAATTTACCATATACGAGTGTATATAATTTACCATTTGAATTTAATCTTACCCCACAAACTCCGGTTTTATCAGGATTAACAATGCATCTATGTCTACATAAGTTGCATTTTATTTTCTCTTCATTTAAAGATTCATAAAAAAGAGCTTCTTTCATAAATTAAGTTTCTCTTAATTCTTCTAAATATTTTTCAACAGACAATGCAGCAGTTACTCCACTACCCACAGCAGTGGCAATTTGATTTGGGCAGAGAGAAGCTACATCTCCAGCTGCAAAAATCCCTTTTTGAGAGGTCTCCATTTCCGCATTTACCTTTATTCTCCCTTGTTTATCAAGTTCCAGCAACCCTTTTACAAATTCAGAATTTGGAACCATCCCGATTGAAATGAAAATTCCATCCACTTTTAATTTAAAAATTTTGCCTGTAGAAACATTCCTAATTATTGCTCCCTCTACCTTGTCCTGGCCTATTATTTCTTTCAATTCTGATTCAAGAAAAATTTCAATTTTTTTGTTTTTCAGAGCTCTCTCTTGAAGTATTTTTTCAGCCATTATTTTGCTTAAAATTTCGATAATATAAATCCTGTTACAGAACCTTGTAAGAAATAAAGCTTCTGTAATTCCAGTATTTCCAGCACCCACTACTATGACATCTTTTCCAGTATAAAAAGCACCGTCACAAGTTGCACAATAGGATATTCCTTTTCCAGTGAGCTTCTCCTCTTTTGGTATACCAAGTTTTCTATAATGGGAACCAGTAGCCACAATAATTGCTTTTGCTAAATATTCTCCTTCATAACCAGTAATTTTCCAATAGTTTTTATTCCTATTTATTTTTTTTGCTTCATCAATTTTAATTTCGGCACCAAATTTTTCTGCTTGCTTTTTCATTCTGTCCACGAGTTCAAAAGGAACAATCCCTTCTGGAAATCCAGGGTAATTTTCTATTCTATCAGTTAATATTGCCTGTCCTCCAACTGCTCCCTTTTCCAAAACAAGTGTTTTTAATCTTGCACGGGCTGTATAAATAGCTGAGGAAAGACCAGCAGGACCAGCCCCTATTATTACCACATCCTTTATTTCATTCATAAATACTTCTCCACCACCTCAATAATTTTTTCTTTAGATTGAAGACCTACCAACATTTCTTGAACTTTACCATCCTTAAAAATAAGAATAGTTGGAACAGCTCTAATGCCATATTTTGACGGTGTTTTAATATTTTCATCTATATTTATTTTTCCAACCTTTAATTTTTCATTATAATTTTTTGCAATATAATCAATTGTTGGGGCTAATGCCTTACACGGGCCACACCACTCAGCGTAGAAGTCAACTAATACAGGTAGATCCGACTCCAACACTTCTTTCTCAAAATTATTATCTGTAAATATTTTTACTTCAGTTCCCATTTTTTACCTCCTTTCTCTTTAATGCTAATTGGTATATTCTTAGATATTCCCTGGCTGAATTTTTCCAGGAGAAATCCTTTTCCATTCCATTTATCATAATTCTTGTCCAAATATCAGGTTTTCTATAATAATCTAATGCTCTTTTAATTACATTAAACAGTTCCCTGCTCTTAAATTCTCTGAATTTAAATCCACTTCCAGTCAGTTTCTCTGGATTAAACTCTTCAACTGTTTCATCTAACCCACCTGTTGCTCTCACTACAGGTACTGTTCCATAACGAAAACCATAAAATTGGTTTAATCCACAGGGTTCATATTTTGAAGGAATCAGTAATATATCTGACCCTGCAATTACCTTGTGAGATAGAGTAGTATCTATTGCCAGTTTCACTCCAATTTTCTCTGGATATTTACGGTGCATTTTCATAAAATTTCTCTCCAGTTCATCATCTCCTTTTACAAGAGCAACAATCCCAATATCCATTTTCACGAGCTCATCAATTATTTCAAATAATAATTCAAAACCCTTGTAAATTGTCAGATAAGAGACTATACCTATCAGAAAATCATCTTTTTTTATTTTTAAATTAAATTCCTTAATTAAATCTTCTTTACAAATCTTTTTTGGTTCGAGATCATCTTTGCTATAATTTGCCTCTATATGTCTATCATGTTCTGGATTCCAGACTTCGTAATCAATACCATTAATAATTCCAAAAAAGGAATCCTTTCTCTTGCGCAAAATTTCTTTAAGACCAAAATCAAACTCGCCTCCTTCAATCTCTTCAATATGTCTTTTACTCCCTGTTGTAAGAACATCTGCATAGAGGAGACCTGCTTTTAAAAAATTGAATTTACCATTAAAAACAGAATTTTTAACTAGAAAATTCCAATTAAGTTCAGTTAAAAAGAGACTCTCAGGAGGAAATTCACCTTGATAGGCTAAATTATGAAGAGTCAAAATCGTAGCTGTTTTTTTAAATAATTCAAATTTCGAATAAATTGTTTTTAAAAAAACAGGGATTAAAGCAGTTGCCCAATTATGGCAATGAATCACATTAAACTTTCTTCTAGTTTTAAGCAAAAACTCCAGTACAGCTCTATTAAAAAACACAAATCTTTCATCATTGTCAATATAATCTCCTTTACTCGTGCCGTATATGTAGTCTCGGTAGAAATATTTTGGGTTGTCAACAAAAAACAATGTATTTTTCTCCACCTCACTTCTATAAATATTAGTGCTTACTTTTTTCCTCCCAAGGGGAACTTCTAATTTTGAGGTAATAAGTTCCATTGTTAAAGCTTCAATTTCTGGATTTCTGTATTTTGGCATTATAATATGAACATCTAAATTTAAATCTGCAAGAGCCTTTGATAGTGAACCAGCAACATCTGCCAATTGACCTGATTTTGCATAGGGATCAACTTCGGGTGATACTATCAAAACCTTTAATTTACTCATCAGTAGAGATTAATATAAAATCGTTTATTCTAAAAGTCAACCAATCTTCATATTATTGTTTTTAAGTAAAAATTTCTCTTAAATTTAATTACTGTTTTCACGTTTTCCCTTTGTTGAATTGAGTGGTTTCTGTCTTGACAAAAAATCAGGATTTTTTTATTTTTGAATTTGAGAGAGCGGGCATAGCTCAGTGGTAGAGCTCGAGCTTCCCAAGCTCGGTGTCGCGGGTTCGAATCCCGTTGCCCGCTCCATTTTTTATATTAAAAATCCCAAATCTTATATTGAAAATAGTGAAATGTGAAATGTAAAATGTTAATATCAAGAGTGTATTATTGATAGAAAAACAAGATGTGGGAATTAATTATTAATGATCAGCCCCTTAAGGGATCTCTTAATATGGCTATTGATGAGTTCATGTTTCTTCTTATTAAAAAAGAGAAAAAAACAATTCTTCGTTTTTATCAATGGGAAAAACCCACTGCCTCTCTTGGTTATTTTCAGAAGGTGAACGAAGTGATTAATCTCAATTATTTGAAAGAGAAGAATTTTGATTTAGTCAGACGAATAACAGGAGGTAAACTTGTTCTCCATGATAAAGAAATTACTTACAGTATTGCATCATCTGAAGTAGAGATATTTACAGATTCTCTTAAAAACTCCTATCAGCTAATTTCCCAGGCTTTATGCCTTGGATTTTCTAAAATGGGAATAAACGCTCAACTTGCTTCAAGAAAGGTCTCCTCCTATCCTTTAAAATCCCTCCCCTGTTTTTCCTATCCAGCCCAGGATGAGATCAAAGTCAATGGTAAAAAATTAGTTGGAAGTGCACAAAAAAGAGAAGGAAATTATTTTCTTCAGCATGGCTCAATTCCTATTGAAAGCGATTATGAAATTTTAAAAAAATTAACTCCTGAATCAACACCTCAATTTGAAAAGAATATGACTTCTATAAAAGAAATACTTGGAAGGGATATCAGTTTTTCCGAAGTTGTTTCATGCCTTGTCCAGGGATTTAAAGAATTTTTTCAAATTAAATTTAAAAATAAAATTTTTAATGAACAGGAGAAAAAAGAAATTTTAACTCTTCAGAGAAAATACGAATCACCTTCTTGGAATTTTAAATTTTGATTTCTGAATTTTGAATTTTCTTATGAATTTTTCCTAACCTTTCCTTTTCTTCCAAAGTATATAATAATGGAAATGAAAAATAAATCACTGATAAATGAAATTTCAGGAAAAAATATTAATTGAGAATGCTAAAAAAGGAGATGTTCAGTCTTTTGAAAAATTAATATTGCCTTATAGAAAGAAAATGTTAAATTTCGCATACAGATTTTTAGGAAATAGAGAAGATGCAAAGGATGTTGCACAGGAAGTTTTTTTGAAAGCATTTAAATATATAAAAAGTTTTAATACAAAGAAAAATTTCATTAACTGGCTTTATCAAATTAACTCAAATCTTTGTATAAATATTTTAAGAAAGAGAGAAAAGGAATTAGCCAAAAAGCGTGAAATTTCCCAAAATCAAAAAGATCCTCATTCCCAATATTTCCTTTCCGAATTCAAAGAGAAGTTATTTCAATGCTTGGCGAGTCTCAGTCCAAAGGAAAGAGCAGTCTTTATATTGAGAGACCTTGAAGAAAAAAGTATTAAGGAAACCGCAAATATTCTTAAATGTTCAAAAAGTTCAATTAAATTTAATCTCTTTTCTGCAAGAAAAAAACTAAAAAATGAATTATTAAAATTTTATCCTCAATTTGGTGAGAAAAATGAATAAAATGGATTGTAGAAAAATTGAGAAACTTTTACCTCTTTATATTGGTGGAGAATTAAATAAAAGAAAGATAGAGAAAATAAAAAAGCATTTATCAAAATGCAAAAGCTGTGAGGAAAGTTACAAATTATATTTAAAAACTATGAAAAAAATTAAGGAAATTGCTGAAAAAGATATAATATCAGATTTTAATGAAATTGAATGGAAAGTTTTTAAGAATAGATTATATAAAGTGGAAACTCTTAAGACCATATATACATATAACTGGAAAAAAGCAATAGCTACTGCTTTGATATTAATCGGAATTATAACAGGAGGCTTTTATTTTTACAGCAATTATTTCCATAGAAAATTTGAAGAACAAAAAAAAGAACTTCCAAAAGTTTCTGAAACTATAAAATTTGATAAATTAAAAGTTTCTTTTATCTTAAAAGAAACTAATACGAGAGTAATCTGGTATTTTGATAAAAACTTTAATTTAGGAGGAGAAAATGAATTATAGAAAAATATTTGTATTTTTGGCCTTAACTTTTTCCCTTATTATTCTTCTCGTTCAAACAAGCGGAGGAAAAGAAGGAGAGCCTGTTTTAAAAAAAGAGATCGTTAAACTAAAATATATAAAAGCATCTCAGGTTTATGATTTATTAATTCCTTTTAGGAGTAAGAGAGGACATATTCTTTTTAATGACCGCTTAAATATGATTACTATTTCTGATTACCCTGAAAATGTAGAGAAAATGCTTGCGGTTATCAAAGAGTGTGATGTCAAACCAAAACAGCTAGAATTTAAAATATGGCTTATTCTGGCTGAAGTTCGAGAAAAGTCAAAATCAATTAATATTCCACCTATTGCAAAAGTTATAAAAGAACTAGAATCATTTTTAAAATACAATTATTACCAGCTTCTGGATAGCTCTTATTTAAAAACTTCGGAAAGTGAGTATTCAAGCATAATATTAGGTGATTCTTATCGTTTTAGATTAAATGTCTTAAAATCAAAATTTATAAAGGATAGAAAAGAAGAAATTATTAATTTTTCCGTCAGGTTAACGGGCAAGAAAGGTTCACTTATAGAATCAAAATTAACTCTTAAAAACGGAGAAACAACAGTTGTTGGTGTTTCAAAAATGAATGGAGATAATAAAGGATTAATTTTAATTATTACAGCAAAAGCATTAGATTAAAAAAATTTCTTATCATTCCTGAAATTTTTAAAATACAATCTTGACAATTTCTCCAGCTGTCAGTTAAATTTTTACATGCCATGCAAAATGTAAAGGTTTATCCGCTCATTAATAAAGAAGAAATAGAAAAGAAAATCTCAGAGTTAGCTGAGAAAATTTCCACTGACTATAAAAACAAAGATTTAGTGTTAGTATGCATTCTAAAAGGCGCATGGATTTTTATGGCTGATTTAGTTCGTAAATTAACTATTCCTGTAAAATGTGATTTTCTTGGAGTTTCAAGTTATGGTTCAGGAACCGAAAGCTCAGGTGTAGTTAGAATCCTTTCTGATTTAACAATTCAAGTAGAGGGCAAACATGTTTTAATTGTGGAAGACATTATAGATACAGGTTTAACCTTAAAATACATTAAGGATTTAATGCTTCAGAGAAAACCAAAATCAGTGAAAATATGTGCTCTTCTCGATAAACCTGCGCGCCATAAAATCGAAGTCAAAATAGATTATCTCGGTTTTACAATTCCTAATAAATTTGTTGTTGGTTATGGAATTGACTATGACGAACGTTTTCGCAATTTACCGTATATAGGATATATTGAATTCGAAGAGAAGAAATGAGGTATAAAGGCGCAGAGGAATAAATGTCGAATTTATTTAATGGGAAAAATCTGTGAAATTTTAATGAGAGAGAGGAGCCTATAAATGACATTATTTAAAAATTTAGAGAATTTAAGTCAGCTTATTAAAGTTGCAAAAGGAGAAATAAAGGGTGATATTTTATTAAAAAATGTAAATTTAGTTGATGTTTTTTCAGGCGAGATACATAAGACAAATGTGCTCTTATGGAAAGAATTTATCGCTGGTATAGGAGAAGAATATAAGGAAGCTCATCAAGTATTTGATTTAGAGGGAAAATATCTTTTACCAGGATTAATAGATGGGCATATTCATATTGAGAGTTCCCTGCTCTGTCCTTCAGAATTTGCTAAATTGGTCCTTTCTCATGGAACAACAACTATAATTGCAGATCCTCATGAAATAGCAAATGTTTTGGGAGAAAAAGGAATTGAATATATGCTTAAAGCAAGCGAAAATTTACCTTTTGATATTTATTTTATGGTTCCTTCCTGTGTTCCTGCAACTCATATGGAAACTGCTGGAGGAGAAATAGGAATCAGAAATATTGAAAATTTGCTTAAAGAAGAACGAATTCTTGGTCTTGCTGAAATGATGAATTTCCCTGGTGTTATTTTAGGAGTTCCTGAAGTGCTGGGAAAAATAAAAATTACAAGAGAAAATAAAAAAATAGTGGATGGTCACTCACCAGGCTTATCAGGATTGAATCTTCAAGCATACCTTTGTGCAGGGATTGAATCAGACCATGAGTGCACTACTCAAGAAGAGGCTAAAAAGAAATTACGTTCAGGCATGAGAATTATGATTAGAGAAGGCTCTGCAGCCAAGAATTTAGAAGAACTTTTATCAATTGTAAATAATGAAAATTATCATAGATGTTTTTTTGTTTCAGATGATAGACATCCCGAAGATCTATTAAATGAAGGACATATGGATTACATTTTAAGAAAGGCAGTTAAACTTGGTCTAAATCCTGTGAGAGCTGTTCAAATGGTAACTTTAAATACAGCACAATATTTTAATTTAAAAAGAAAAGGAGGAATTGCACCTGGATATGTAGCGGATTTAGTAATTGTGGAAAACCTTTCAGACTTCAAAATAAATAAAGTATTCAAATCCGGTAAACTCGTTGTCGAGGAAGCTGAATTAATTGTTGATATACCTCAATATACAGACCCCTCAGTTCTAAAAACCATTCATATTAAATCAATTTCACCTGATAGCTTCAAAATTAAAGATGAAGGCAAAAAGATAAAGGTGATTGAAATAATACCAAATCAGATTGTAACTAAAAAATTAGTTATTAATCCTAAAGTAAGAGACGAAGAAATTATTAGTGATATTGAAAATGATATTCTTAAACTCGCAGTTATTGAGCGTCATAGAAGCACTGGAAATATAGGATTGGGATTTGTCAAAGGCTTTGGATTAAAAAAGGGAGCATTGGGTTCATCAGTTGCCCATGACTCCCACAACATTGTTGTAGTCGGAGTGGACAGTTATTCAATGTATCTTGCAGTGGAAGAAATTTCAAAAATGGAAGGTGGGTTTGTTGTAGTTGCAGATGAAGAAATAAAAGCCTCCCTTTCATTACCTATTGCTGGGCTGATGTCTAATGAGTCGTATGAGCATGTAATTGAAAAATTAAAGAAATTACTAAAATCTGCTAAGGAGTTGGGCTCAAAACTTGAAAATCCCTTTATAACTTTATCCTTTTTAGCTCTTCCTGTTATTCCAAGCTTGAAGTTAACTGATAGAGGATTAGTAGATGTAGAAGAATTTAAAATTGTCTCACTTTATGAGTAATAATTTCTTATTCTGAAATCCTTATTTCTTTGGCAATTGTTTCCTTTAATTCCTTTCTCAATTTCTCAATCTGCTTTAATTTGTCATTTATCTTATCAAAAAGCTCTTTTTGACTCTTTATACCTGATTGAATTAGAAAAGCAGCACTTTCTGAGCGACTCTTAAAAATACCTGCCTGGACAAGCATATTTAATTTTTCATTTGCTTCTTCATTGACTCTTATTGTAAGAACAGTATTTCTCGCAGAAAGGGCTTTTTCAATTAACTTTTTAATTGATTCCGCGGTTTTAGTTGCAACTTTTTCAACCTGTATAGTGAACTCATCTAATTTCCCCTTAGCCTGTTTTCTTTCCTCAGCCATTTTTTACCTCCTTGTAATTTGTATTACAATTACAGAATACCAAATTACAAATTTATTGTCAACTATATTTTTTATTCAAATGAATATATTAGCGAGGAATTATTATTTTCTTTTCCCCACTTTCTTTTATAATCTTCTCTACCCTTTGTCTTGCAAAATTTATATAATTTTTTCCATCAAGCTCACCTTTGGAATATAGTTTTGCAGAAAAAATTAAATTTTCAATGCATTTTATTTTTTCCTCATTATTATAGAGTTCAATCGACTCAGGTACTATGATTTCCCTTGGATAGCGTATATTTTTGATAGAATTATAAATAACTTCTCCCAGCTCATCCTTTTCTTTCAAATCTTTATCACCCATGTAAATTAAGCTTTTCTCCTTTTTCAATTTATCCAAAACATACTCTAATGTTTTGATTACTTTTCTATCTGTTATATCATGATTAGAGGCAAAATCTACTATCATTTTTTCAATATAAAAAGTTAACCACATAAATTTTTTATCTTCATAAATCTCTCCTTGTTTCTTTTCAATTATCTCTGGCTTAGCAATATTTCTAATCCATTCTTTTTTTTCTTGATAACTTCGATGTTTTAAAAGATAGATACATGACTCAGGACAATTAATCTCCTTTTCCCTATATTTGCCACAGCACAATGAACATATCAAGCCCGAAAAAGCCGAACAATAACGTTTTCCTTTTCTACTTTTACATTTAATACACTTATTCATTCCTATTTTTCTCTCTTAAATAAATATGCGCATTCTATTAATCTGTTCTTAGTCCCGTCATGAACAGCAAATTTTGCTCCACTCCACATTGAAGCTGCACCAAATTCTCCTTTTTTATTCAGTGCATAAAAAGTCAAGGAAAATTTAGGCCTTCCCTTTCTATCCAGAAGATAAGGCTGTTTCTTGGTTGTATATGCTATCCTCTCAAGTGTTTTTAAACATGCTTCCTCAGGTGAATATCCCTTTCTCATAAATTCAACAACTGTAAAACTTCCGCAATTAAGAAGATTTGCTTCTCCCCTACCTGTCGAACCTGCAGCACCTACATCATTATCAACATAAAGACCTGCTCCTATTATAGGTGAATCACCTACTCTACCTGGAATTTTAAAAGGTAATCCACTCGTAGTAGTAACCCCAGCAATATTTCCTTTAGAATCAATTGCCAAACAATTAATAGTCCCATGATGAAAAACTTCTTCGAGTTCCTTTTCAACTTCTTTGGGAGGGAACCAGTCATCTCTATCAGATAATGTTTCTTTCCATCTTAACCATATTTCTCTGGCTCTATCAGTCAATAAATTCTCCTCTTTAAATCCATGAGCCTTTGCAAATCTTAAAGCACCTTCTCCAACTAATAGAACATGATCAGTTCTTTCCATAACTAATTTAGCGACTTTCGAAGGATTTTTAATATTTCTAAGGCTTGCAACTCCCCCAGCATTATGGGTTGGTCCATGCATAACAGAGGCATCTAGTTCTACAATCCCTTCTTCATTTGGAAGCCCTCCATATCCAACCCCTAAATCATTAGGATCATTTTCTACTAAATTTACCCCTGCAATAACTGCATCAAGAGGATCAACCCCTTTTTTAAGCAATTCCATTGCCTTTTGAGTGGCTTTTAAACCATTTCTGCTTGCTATTACTACTGGACCTCCCTTTTTCCTGTCTATTTCTTTACCCTGGAGAAAATTAAATTTACTTAAAATTGCTATACCTGCACCTGTGATTAAACCTTTTTTAAAAAAGTCCCTCCTTGATAACTTCTTCATTGCCACCTCCTGAAATTAAAATTAAAAAACAAATTTTATTTTCAGTCAAATGAATTTTTAGGATTTTATATAGAAACTAATAAGTTAGCTTTTTTTGAAACTTTAAGGGATTAAAAGGGAGGAGGTAAAAATCTTGCTCGCCAATGTCTTAAAGCAAATTTCTCAGCTTTGGCTTTGTTCTTTTCCTTTAAAATCTCGACAAGAAGCTTATGGTCTTTAAGCGACTCCTCAAGTGCGCCTGGTTCTTTAAAAACACAAGCTCTCTGCGTATTGTATCTTAAAAATTGGTCATGAACTTGTAAAATAATTTTATAGAGGAATTTATTCTCAACAGCTTCCCATATTTTAATGTGAATTTTGGAATTCAATTCACAATACTCATCAATTGTATCAATTTTGCAAAACTCTTCCATTTTCTCTGTCATTCTTTCAATTTCTTCTATTCTCTCATCAGATATTGTTTCTGCTACCATTCGCATACAAAGGCTGTCAAGATATCTTATAACTTCATAAATGTCCTCGAGTTCTTTGTAAGAAATTTCCCTTACAAATGCCTCCTTGTGGCTATCTATTCTTATAAATCCTTCTCCAGCAAGCTTTAAAATCGCTTCACGGACAGGCGTTGTGCTCACACCAAACATTGATGCTATTTCCTTTTCCTGAATCCTCTGATTCGCTTTAAGTTCCCCTTTTAAAATTGCATTTTTTAAATAAATGTATACCCTATCCCTTAAAGTTCTTGGATATAAAATGGTGTCTTCTTCCATTCCACTCAGAATATATTTTATAAAATACACTTTGTCAAGTCATTTAACCTTTTTCCATGTTTCAATAAATTTTACTGCTTTTTCAACCATTTTATGAACTTTTTCAATGCCTCTTTCTCTTGTTGCCAATCTTGGGTCACTAAGTGACCATATCCCATTTGAAGATAATTCGTAACTTGCTCCTCCCTTCCCTGTTTTCTCAGGAACTCCAAATAATGAATTCCAGACATAAATTATATCCGGATTTTCTTTCGCAAGTTCTCTTAATTTTTTCATTTGGGGAGTGAAATGAATTTCAGGTTTTTTAGCTCTTTCCATTTTGACTAATTTAGGTTTGAGGTAAAGCATGATTGAGGTTTCATTTAAACCCCCATGCCAGTCAAAAAATTCTCCATTTTCAGCTTTTTGTATAGGACTTCCGTGACCAATCGAAACTGCAATAGCAGGAGTATTATGATTAATACGATGAATAACATTTTCTTGAACAATATTGTTACCGCCATGATAATTAAAGAAGAGGATCCTTCTAAAACCGTATTTAATGAGCATTTCAACGCATTCAAAAATAACCTGCTCCATTGTTTGAGGCTTTACACTCAAAGTCCCAGGAAATCCAGAGTGATATTCACTGTATCCTACCATAAGAATAGGAGCAACAACAACTCCTGTCCGAGAAGATATTAATTTGCTGATTTCAAATGCTTCAAAAAAATCACTGCCGAGAGGTAAATGAGGTCCATGTTGTTCTGTGCTACCAAGAGGAATAATTACCATATCATTATTCTTCAAATACTCTTGAATATCAGTCCATGTCATCTCTTGTAAAACTAAAGCCTTATTTTCTGCAAAAGAAAATGAAATCAAAGATAAAAATAGAAAAATACCTCCCAACAATTTTAGCAATTTCATGATTTACCCCCTATTTTTTTAAAACATAAAAATCTTTTATCTTCCCTTCTATTTCTCTCTTTCTAAAATCAATTATTTTATACCCTCTTTCAAACAAATTTAAAAAAATTTCCCTTGTTTTTAATCTCCAATCAAGAGGAATATTTCTAATACTCTTATTCTCCACATCAGTTTCCCAAAGCATTTTATAAAAATCAAAGGGTATTTGGACAAGCAAGAATTCATTTTCAATATTAAGATTAACCTCTCCAGCAATTTCAAGCTCCAATTCCGTGGTTTTTCCCTTAATTTTCGTATAATTCGCTTCAAGAACTATTAATTTATTTTTTATTAAAGAGTTTAAATCATACTCAGGTCTTTTAACCTGTTTTCTCAAATCCCATAGCATAAAAAATCTATCACAAGGCACATCTTCTCTATTCAACCTTCCGCCAAATTCTCCATATGCAGCTACTCTATATTCAAGAACCTCCATTCCAAAATAATGTATGTTTCTGTAAGCATTTACTCCTGTAAGAGGGTCGTATGTACATGTCACTAAATAAATTCCAAATAAATCAATTAATTTTTCTCTCTGAAATTCTTTGATTAAAATTCCAAGTCCATAATGTTGATAATCTTCTTTTACCCCAGTATACTGAGAGTAAAACCATAGATTTTCTGGCTTTTTAAAACCTATATCTTTGTTTTTAACTCCAACAAAGCCATAAGAAAAACCAACAAGATGCGAATAATCTTGCTTTGAAAAGCCACCGTCTTCATCTTCTTTATAAACAGCAATAAAAAGACTACTTCCTTCATGAAAAAAATTTTCGCACATCATATTTCTACTGCCTGGAAGATTATCTTCGGGATAATCCCAAATTTCATTTCTTAGTTTTTCATATTTTAAATAATCTTCATGTCTATCTGATGTCTCTACTTTAAGTAAAAATTTTTTCCCTTTTGCTTCTACAATTTTCTCCAAATTTTTCATTTTTATTTAGAAAATCAAAATTTCTTATTCATCCTCTCCAATTTACTAATTTTCATAAAAACTTATAGCCTATAAAAAATTTAAAGTCAATTATGATTCTCTATTTCTAAAAATAACTTTATGAGTAACATTGATGCCTTTGTCCTTTAATGCATTCATAAAAGGATTATATAATTCAGAATGAAAAACATTTTCAGGAAAAAGGACACCCCTTTGAGTAATCTCGCCAGAAACTATCATTTGGGCAATGATCGAAGCAGGATAACATGTCGTTTTTGCCATAGAAGTGTAACCCTTTTCCATATCATAATAATCAATCATTTCAAAAATATGAGTCACATGTTCCTCTCCTTTTTTCCCTGATACTACTACTCTCATTAAAGTAACATCTCCTTCTTTCCCTAATTTTAATTTGGATTCAAGAAGTACTTTAAGAACTTCACGAGGGATAATCTTCTGATTATTAATGTAAATAGGTTCACGAGAAAAAAGTCCGCATGCCTTTAAGATTTTAATACTTTGAACATGACCTGGGTAGCGAACCGTTTTTTCAGCAAGTTCATCTTTAATTTTCCCCTTCATTGTATAAAGAAGAGAGGACAAACCATCTGTATAAAAACATTCCATTTTTGAAAAGGGAGGAGGAAATTGAATCAATTCTACTCCTGATAAAGGCTCAATTTTCCTTATTTTTCCTTTTTTAAGAATTGAAGTTTTCCTTTCATAAAAATTAAGAAGACTTTCAATTGAAAATAAAATACTATAATTAAGAGGAGGTTTAGGACGAAGAGGATTGCCTCCAACATAAATAATTGCTTTTTCTGTCTCATCTAATAAATGAACTCCTCTTCCTACACAAATATTAGCTATGCCAGGAGCTACTCCACAACCGGATATTATAATTATTCCTTTTTCCTTTGCTTCATCATTGTATTTAAGACGATCTAAGGGTTTTTCTCCTACTAAATCTACTAAGTGAACTCCTCTACGTACAGCTTCCTCCACTACTAATAAACTATGCTTATGAAGGAGTGCGGATATAGCTACATCTTGACCCTCAAAAATTGTCTTTCTTTGCTCTTCGTCCTCTATATCTCTTTTAAGAGGGATTAACCTTTCACTTTTTATAAATTTTTCTGCTTTATTTAACTGTGTTGAGCTAATATCTATAAGAGTAACTTTGTTTTGGGGATTACTATCAATTAGATCTTTAGCCAATACAATCCCCATTTTTCCTGCTCCCATAACAAGAAAATTTCTCATTTTTAAGCTCCTAAAATCATTATTATAAAATAAAAAATAGAAGCTAATCCTGCTGCTACTAATGCATATGGCATTTGAGTTTTAACATGGTCCATATGGTCACAAGCACTCCCAAGGGAAGACAGTACTGTTGTATCAGAAAGAGGGGAACAATGATCTCCAAAAACTCCTCCTCCAGCTGTAGCTGCAATTGTAGCCAAAACCAAATTTGATATTTCCCCATGACTAAACTCAAAAGCTATAGGCACAGCAATTGGTATAACTATTGCATAAGTTCCCCACGAAGTACCAGTGGCGAAACTAATAAGAGCACTAACCAAAAAAACTAAAATAGGTAGAAAAGTTGGATTAAACCATTCTTTAGCAACACTAATGACATATTGGGCGGTACCCATTTCTCTACTTACATAATTTATAGCATATGCAAAAGCTAAAATTAAAACTGCAGGCATAACTCCTTTGATTCCTGCAAGAATTGATCTCATTAATCCATGTAAATTATCTACTTTTTGAAGAAACATAACTATACCTAATACTATAGTAGCTAACATAAAACCTTCAAGCACTCGAGCTTGACCTGTAAATAAGAAAGTTCCCATATTGAAACCAATCACAATAAAAACTGGCATAAAAAAATTAAGCCAAATGTTTGGATGACCTTTTTCAGAAACCGGAAGCTGAGTTAAATCTGAACTCATCATTGGAGTAGAACCTGGACGAAGAACTTGTCCTTTCTCAGTTGCTCTACGTTCTGCTTTGCGCATGGGGCCAAATTCAGGTATTAACTTTAAGGCAAAAAATGCAACCATTATAACAGTTATAATAGCGTAAAAATTGAAGGGTATGGATTTAATAAAAAGTGACAAAGCTACTTTTTTATTTATTACTGGGCCTATTCCAATTAGAAGTCCACTTATGTAAATAGCCCAACCTGTAAAAGGAACTAAAACACTCATAGGAGCAGAAGTAGAATCACAGATATATGCTAATTTTTCTCTTGATATTTTAGCGCGATCAGTTAAATCTCTCATAACAGGACCAACAAAAAGAGGACTAAAATAATCACTAAAAAAAATGAATAAGCCCAATGCCCACCCTAAGAGCTGCGTTTGCTCACGAGATTTTGTCCAAAATTTTACTTTATTGGAAAACATATTTACTGCTCCACTCCGTTGATAAAAGGCTACTAATATACCTATACATACTTCTATTAAACACACCCACATAAAATCTCTATTACCTAATGCTTTAACTAAAAGTTCAGGAAATCCACCCAATCCTTTACCCATAAGCAAGACTCCAAAAAAGCAGGCTACTGCTAAACTAAAAACAGGTTCTCTAGTTAGAAAAGCTAAGAGAATTGCTAAAAAAGCTGGAATTAACGAGAGCCAACCATAATCCATAATTTCCTTCTTTAAAGGAAAGCCTTCAATTCAGTAGATGCTATTGTATATAACTTTTATTTGTGAAGCAAGAAGAAACTTAAATATTTGACTAAAAAACAATCTGAATTTAGAATATTTTAGAAAAATGAAAATAAATAAAAAGAAATTTACACGAAGAAAATTTTTATTAAACTGTCCAATTTTTGGGTTAGGATTTTCCATATTTTTTCACGACATCATAACTTATCCTTTAAATGAGCTCATTAAATCTAATAAAATCTCCAGAAATAAATTTCGTATACTTATAGTAAATTGCCAATCTTCATTATTCTCTAAATTATGTGATTTTGTTAACTCTTATTTTAATCAAGCTGGAGTCCCATATGTTATTACTATAAGAAATCATAATGAACTTTTAGATATTATAAATTCAAAATTTAGAGAATTCGATTTATTAGTAATCTCTGGCAGCTCCAAATACTTCCCAGACTCTTCTGAGGTTAAGGATGTCCGTAAACTTCTAAAAATAGTGATAGAACAGAATAAATATGGATTTTTAATATGTTTTGGGTTGCAGTTATTAGCTTATTTATTAGACCCAGAGAAAGGGAAATTAGTAAAAGGAGGCTCATGGGACAAGGATGTTACTATTGAAATTTTAAAGGATGACCCAATTTTTATGAATATCGGAAAACCAGGTGACTCATTTATTACAAAAGAATATCATAATTATTCAGTTCCCTTTTCTAAAAAGAAAAATTTAGGCCAGGGAACAATTTTAGCAAAAAGTAAAGACGGAATTGAAATAATAAGAATTGGTAATGTTATAGCAACTCAATTTCATCCTGAAAGTCAATATGCAAGTAATACTGCCAGAAAAGTTTTTTATAATTATTTACAAGAATTTATTTTAAACTATAAACGTCAATCCAGTAATTAAGCAGCTTTTTTTGAATCAAAGTAAAGATAGCAACATAGAATCATAAAGGCAATTAAGCTAAAAATTTCACCATAATTTAAATACCAAGGATATGGAGTTCCTTCAACCCATCTTCCAGCCTTTTGAATCATAGGAATTCCAACACTTACGAATCTATCAATTTTAGCAACCTTTAATACCGCATAGATTATTCCCATTAAAGCGCCACCTGCAATAAAACCTGAAGCAATTAAAGTTCCTCTCTGTTTCCTTTTCTGAGAAATATCCTCCTCTTTTGCTGATTTTTTCACTAAATAAGAGAGGAAACCGCCTATTAAAAGCGGGGTTGTTAATTCCAGTGGAAGATACATTCCAAGAGCAAATGCTAAAGTTGGAACAACAGACATTTCAATTATTAATGCAATAATTGCGCCAGTTCCAAATAAAAGCCAGGTAATTGGTTCCTTTGACATAAGAGATTTTATAATAGCTGCCATTAAATTTGCCTGTGGGGCTGGTAGGGCTCCACTTTTGAATGAAAAAGCCTTATCAAGAAGAAAAATTGCTAAGCCAACTATTCCTGCTGCTACCAATACACCGGAAAATTTAAATCTTTCCTGATTTCTCGGAGTCGCACCAAGCCAGTATCCTATTTTTAAATCAGTGATAAAAGAGCCAGCAAGGGATAGCGCTGTACAAACAACAGCACCAATAAGGAGGGCTACAGCCATTCCTTTCTCACCTGACAAACCTGCTCCAATTAAAATAACACTGCTTATAATTAAAGTAATTAATGTCATTCCTGAAACTGGATTTGTTCCAACAATTGCAATTGCATAAGCAGCAACAGTTGTGAAAAGAAAGGATAAAAGAAAACAGATAATTAATCCTAAGAGTGCAAATTTAACATTTGAAATAACAAGAAAATATATAAAAATTGCCACAGATGTCAAAAAAGTTCCTATAATTATAGTTGACATTTTTAAATCAGTATCAGTCCTCTCTCTTTGGGAAAAACTTCCTTTTGCTTTCCTGAAAATCTCTCTAAATCCGATGGAGAAAGACTTAATCATAATTGGCAATGACTTAACTATTCCTAAAAAACCTGCCATTGCAATAGCACCTATTCCAATTTTCTGAACATATGTTCTGAAAATCTCAACTTCGCTCATTTGACTAATTGGTACTGTGCCTGGGTATAAAGATTGGGGTAAATGCTGTCCTATATACCAGATTATAGGTATAAATGCAAAATGAGAAAGCAGACTTCCAGCTACAATCACTGCATTGTATCTCAAACCAATTATATATCCCAATCCAAGAAAAGCAGCTAGAGCATCAATTTTCAAAACAATTCTTGCTTTCTCAGCCAATTTTTGAGTAAAACCAAGCCATTTAAAAGTCAGTAATTCATTCCATAATTTAACCCCTATTGCTAAAAAATCATAAATCCCACCTATTACCATGCTTAAAAGAAGCACTTTTGCCTGTTCTCCACCTGCTTCTCCAGCAACCAATATTTCAGTTGTGGCAGTTGCTTCAGGAAATGGAAGTTTTCCATGCTGTTCTAAACAGAAGAATCTCCTTAAAGGAACTAAAAAGAATATTCCAAGACATCCTCCAAGAAAAGTTGAGAAAAACATCATCAAAAAGTTTACTGGTAAGTCAAGTATGAATAAAGCAGGAAGTGTAAAAATTCCACCTGCAACTATTGCTCCAGAAGCTGCTCCAATTGATTGGATAATAACATTCTCTAAGATTGTATTTTTTCTACTATACCAGGAGCCAATACCAACTGCTAAAATTGCAATTGGAATAGCTGCTTCAAAAACAGTTCCAACTTTCAATCCTAAATAAGCTGCAGCAAAAGTGAAAAGAATGGTCATAAACAAACCCCATGACACTGAACGAGTGGTTACTTCTTCTATTTCTTTTTCTGGAGGTACATAAGGAATATATTTTTCTCCTGGCTTTAATTCACGATATGCCTCCGGAGGAAGGGTTTTTCTGGATTGACTTTCCACTTTTACCTCCTTTTATATAAAAATTTTTTGAATAAAAAGCAAAATGGTACTATTTTGATTAAATATTGAAATTTCAATTTTTTTCTATCTCTCGAAACGAGATAAAATTTCGTTATTGATTTCTTCGTAAAGTTTATAGTTAACTTTAACTCCTATCCTCTCTATAAGTTTTGAAAGATATGAGTTAAAGAACATGTTTCTTTTCACATTTTTTAGCTTTTCTCTTTCCTTTTCTTTATTTTTTTCAAACTCTTTCATGTCAATTTCTTTTTTATTAAGGACCCTGACAAGAATATACCCCTTAGGGAACTCAAAAGGGGAGCTGACTCTATTTAAATCCATAGAGAATATTTTCTCTTCAATGTCTTTAATAAGTCCCACTCCTCCAAGAGTATTTCCTCTCTTAAATTTTTCAACCTTTTTATAATCTACATCGAATTTTTTACCAATCTCTTCCATATCTTGTTTATTCTTTAATAATTCTTTTCTAAGCTTCTCTGCTAATTTAAAAGCTTCTTTCTTTTTTAATTCCACTTTCAAATCCTCTATTACTTTATCTTTGACCTCATCAAACTCTGCTTTTCTTGAAGACTGAATTTTCTCAAGCTGAACAAGACCTATTCCTTTAAAAGTATAAATAGGGCTACTTATTTCCCCCTCTTTTAATTTAAATAAGGACTGACTGATCAAGCCAGAAGGGTCAATCTCTTCTATAGCCTCACCTTTTTCCAAGAGTGAAGTAGATTCAACTTTATAATTCATCTCCTCAGCTGCCTTTCTTAAATCCCTCTTTTTTCGTGCACTCTTCTCAAGCTTCAGAATCCTCTCTTCTGCCAATCTCCCTGTTTTCTCAAACAGCAAATTATCCTTAATTATCTCCCTAACTTCATCAAGTGGTCTAACCTTAGAAGGTTCCTTGAGTGTAACTTTAATTATTGAATACCCATCCTCTAATTCAATCAAATCCGAAACTTCACCTTCACCAAGCTCTCCAATTTTTCTCTGCTCATTTACACTGAGTCTTCTCCATTCATATTCTCCCCAATCGCCTCCCTCTTCTCTTTTTTCATCTTCCGAATATTCCTTAGCCAGTTGAGCAAAATCTTCTCCCTTTCGAATCCTATCTAAAATTTCCTGGGCTTTCTTTTTTATCTCTTCCTTATTCTTGTCTTTAAAGGAAAGATATATCCTACTAACCCGAATTTTCTCTGGAATCTTGAATCTATTGGCATTCTCCTGATAATATTTCTTGATCTCTTCTTCTGTGATTGTAAATTCTGGTTTTAAATCTTCAAATTTTATAAAAACAAGTGCACCTTTTCTTTTCTCAGGAATTGTGTATTTATCCCTGTTTTTATAAAAATAATTCTTTAATTGTTCTTGAGTTGGTTCTTTATTTAATTTGATTTTATCAATATTTATAATTATATATTCCAAATTTACGTATTCATTTTCCCTTTTATAATTCTCAAGTACTTCTTCGTCTGTAACTGGAATGCTTCCTGTTATTAGATTTATTACTTTATTAATTGTTATTTCCCTTCTTAAACTATCTTCAAATTCAGCCACAGAAATTCGATTCCAATTTAGAATTCTTCTATATTCCTCAAAACCAACAAATTTCCCATTTCTTTGAAATACCTCAAAACTCATAATTCTATCCCTAACTTCCTCATCTGTTGCACCAACTCCAAGTTCTCTCGCAAGCTGTAGTATAATTATTTCTTGAATCATTCTATTGAGAATTTCCTGAGGAATATTTAATTGTTCAATAAGCTGTCTATTAATTTCCTTATTAAGTTGATTTCTCAGATTCTGAAGTCTTTGAAGAAGGGTTCTTCTATAAAGTTCGGTTGAAATTTTCTCCTTTCCAATTATTGCTACATAATCAACTGCTCTCCTCCCAGCTATTCTTCCTGCCCCTCCCCAGACTGCAAAAATTGTGATAATGAATGCTGCAATTACAAGCCAGAGTGTTGGAGCTAAGGCTTTTAGATTTTTTCTCATCGCCTTTAACATCTTTCTACTCCTCTATTAATCTTCTTTAAGAATATTTCTTGCAATTACAATTCTCTGAACCTCTGATGTACCTTCATAAATTGTTAATACCCGTGCATCTCTATAAAGTTTTTCAATAATGAATTCCTCTGAATAACCATAAGCACCATGTATTTGAAGGGCTTGATAGACAATTTTATTTGCAACTTCGGAAGCATAAAGCTTCGCCATTGATGCTTCTTTAGTATAAGATTCTCCCCTGTCCTTCAAATTTGCAGCTCTATATGTTAGAAGTCTGGCGCCTTCTAACATTGTTGCCATATCAGCTATCATAAATTGAATAGCCTGAAATTCTGATAATTGTTTATTAAAAGCATATCTCTGTTTTGAATACATAACCGCTTCTTCTAAAGCTCTTTGAGCAAGTCCAACTGATTGAGCAGCAATTCCTATCCTTGAACCATCAAGACTGCTCAAAGCTATTTTAAGACCCATTCCTTCCTCTCCCAATAAATTCTCTGCAGGAACCTTACAATCTTCTAAAACTATCTCAGCAGTTTGAGAAGATTTCAATCCCATCTTCTTTTCAACTTTAGAAATTCTTAATCCTGGATTAGAAGTATCAACTAT
Organism: Candidatus Aminicenantes bacterium JdFR-78; assembly: GCA_002010665.1. Taxonomy (GTDB): domain Bacteria; phylum Acidobacteriota; class Aminicenantia; order JdFR-78; family JdFR-78; genus JdFR-78. The sequence continues at coordinate 85,770 of MTON01000013.1, read as the reverse complement.
AAAAGCACTTATTCCCTTATGACCTTTTTCTGGATCTGTAACAGCTATAATAATCAAAGCCTGTGCTATGGTCGCATTTGTAATCCATGACTTTGTTCCATTCAAAATATAAAAATCTCCTTTTCTTATTGCTCTTGTCTTCTGATTCGCAGCATCTGAACCTGCTTGAGGCTCTGTTAAACAGAATCCTCCGATAATTTCACCTTTAGCAGCTGATGGTAAATATTTCTTCTTTTGTTCTTCATTACCATACTTTAAAATGGGATAACAAAACACTGAATTATGAACACAGACAATTAATGCTGTAGACGGACATATTCTTGCTAATTCTTCTATAATTATAACTTCTGAAAGTTTGGATAGCTCATTTCCTCCATATTCTGATGGGATTTCCATACCCATTATTCCTAAATCAGAAAGTCTTTTTAAGATTTCCAATGGATATTCCCCTTTTTTCTCATATTCCCTCACAAGTGGAGAGATTTCTTTTTCTGCAAATTCTCTTATTGTTTCTTTTAAAAGAAGCTGTTCTTCGCTTAATTCAAAATTCATTTTTCTGGAATACCTCTTCGCCTTTCTTTTTAAATTTGGGTAGAAGCTTGTTATAAGTTGTTCGTAGATCCTCGAGTAATACTTTTGTTTTCCCAAAAAGGGGCATAAAATTTGCGTCACCTTCCCACCGAGGAACAATATGAAGATGATAATGGTCTACAACTCCTGCACCTGCACTTTTTCCAAGATTCATTCCAATATTAAATCCTTGAGGGTTATATGCTTCTTTTAGAACATTTAAACTCAAATTCATCATAATAAAAAATTCTCTCAGTGATTCCTCTGTGGAAAGTTCTGGAGAAGAAAGGTGTGAAAAGGGAGCAATCATTAAATGTCCACAGTTATAAGGAAATGTATTTAAAATTATAAAATTATGATTTCCTCTGAAAAGAATAAAAGTTTCCTCATCATTATTAGAAGCCAGCGCCTTACAGAAAATACATTCTTTCATCTCGCAAATTTTCTTTACATATTTTTCTCGCCATGGAGCCCAAATATATTCCATTCTATTTGTTTATATGTTCTTTTAGAAGTTTGCTTGCTTTAAAATAAAGAACTTTTTTATTTGGAACCTGAACCTTTTCGCCTGTTCGAGGATTCCTTCCAATTCTCGATTTTCTTTCTCTAAATCTGAAACTTCCAAATCCTCTTAATTCAACCTCTTCTTTATTTAAAAGTGCTTCTTTTATTGATTTAAAAAATAGATTGACGGCTGTTTCAGCCTGTTGTTTTGAAATATTTAATTCTTGAGAAAGAAGATTTACCAAATCAGCTTTTACCATTATTCTCCTCCTTATTATTTCCTGTTTTTTCATTTATAGGTAAATTTTTAAGTTTAGCTCTCATTATATCTCCAAGGGTTACGGTTTTTTTGCCAGATTGTAAATATTTCTGATATTCTCTCTTTACCAGTTCTTCCTGAGCTCTCTTAAAACTTAAAGCAATTTTCTTGTTTTTCTGATCTATTCTGACAATCATTGCTGGTTTAATATCTCCCTCAGAAAAATGTTGAGCAGGATTATCAATTCTCTCTTCACTTAATTCAGAGAGATGAATTAATCCCTCAATTCCTGGAAAAATCTCTCCAAAAACCCCAAAATTAACTACTCTTGTAATTTTAACATCAACTATATCCCCAAGTTTGAATTTTTCAAAGAATTCCTCCCATTTATCTCCCTCAAGCTGTTTTATACCAAGAGATAATTTTTGATTTTCAGGATCTAATTTCAAAATTATTGCTTCAACTTCCTGCCCAACTTGAAGGACCTCAGACGGATGTTTTATTTTTTCCCATGATATATCTGAGATATGAATTAATCCTTCAATTTCATCCTGAACCTGAAGAAAAGCACCAAAATCAGTAATTTTTGTAATTTTCCCTCTTACAATTGAACCCTCTTTATATCTCTCAGCAAAAATCTTCCATGGATGAGGTCTTGTCTGTTTCAATCCAAGAGACATTCTTCTATCTTTCGCATTTATATCAAGGATAACAACTTCCACTATATCTCCTATTGAAAGAATTTTCTTAGGATGAATTTGTTTTCTTGACCAGGTCAAATCAGAAATATGAATTAAGCCTTCGACCCCTTCCTCAATTTCCACAAATGCTCCAAAATCAGCCAAGCTTACCACTTTTCCTTTTATTCTCTCCCCAATTTTATATTTTTCTTCAACACTTTCCCATGGATCAGGGAATTTTTGTTTATAACCAAGGGCAATCCTCTCTTCTTCTTCATTGAAATTAAGCACAACAACTTCAATTTCCTGTCCTACTGAAAACATCTCAGAGGGATGACTAATTCTTCCCCACGACATATCATTTATGTGTAACAGTCCCTCTATACCTCCTAAATCAACAAATGCGCCAAAATTTGTGATAGAAGTTATTTTACCCTTGACTAACTTTCCAATCTCAAGATTACTGAATACTCTTCTTTTTGCCTTTTCTTTTTCATCCTGCAAATAAAGATTATATGACAATATTATGGTATTATTCCTTCTTTCAAGTTTTAAAACTTTAAATTTAAGTTCTTGACCAATTATATTATTTGAGCCTTTTATTTTTCTTAAATTAATATGAGATTTTGGCAAAAAGGCTTTTACGCCTACATCAACGGTATAACCATTTTTCAATCTCTGTATTATTCTTCCCTTAACCCATCCATTATGTGCATAAGCTTTTTCAAGCTCACTCCAAGCAATAACCTCTTCAGCTTTTTTCTTGGAAAGTAAAACATAACCCTCTCTATAATTGGTGCTCATGACCATTGCATTAATTGTGTCTCCTTCATTAACAGAAATTTTTCCTTCCCAATCAACAAAATCCTGTATTGGGACGACACCTTCTGTTTTATATCCTATATCCACCAGTACATCATCCTGTCTTATTTTAACAACTCGACCTTGAATTATGTTCCCTTCGCTTATATCTTTTAAAGAACACTGGTATTTTTCAATTAGTTCAATATAATCTTCAGGAGTGAGTTCTTCTTTTTCTTCTTTACTTCTTAATTCATCCATGTTGATTCCCTCTCCCCATAACATTTATTTGTTTTAATTCCCTTTATTTTATTTATAACTTCATCTATTAAATCCTGAGGTGTTGAAGCCCCTGCTGAAATTCCTATTTCTTCATATGAATTTATCATCTCTGGTTTTATATCATCTGCATTCTCAATAAAATAGGTTTTAGGCTGAATCTCTTTTGCTATTTTAAACAACTTATTGGTATTAGAGCTTTTCTTATCCCCTACAATGAACATTACATCAACCTCAGAAGCAAGCTTTGAAGTAGATTTCTGTCTAATTCTGGTAGAATCGCAAATTGTATTTAGAACTCTTAGTTCATTTGTAATATCAATGAGCCTGGATACAATCTCTTTAAAAAAATTGATATCCTGGGTAGATTGAGCAATTATAGCGCGTCTTGATTTTTTCTTTAAATTTTTAATTTCTTGAAGACTGTTGATTATAACACCCTCTCCATTTGTGTATCCAATTAAAGCTCTAATTTCAGGATGATTTGGATCTCCTGCTATAATTAATTCATAACCACTATCAACAATTTTTTTAGCAAGCCTTTGAATTCTTTTAACAAAAGGGCATGTAGCATCAATTATTTCAATCTGTTTCTTCTTTAATTGGTCAATGACTGAAGGAGAAACTCCATGGGATCTTATTATGACTGTTCCCTCATTTATCTTACTTATGTCATCCACTGAGTCTATTCCTTCTTTCCGTAACTCTTCTATAACCCTCTTATTATGAATTAAATCTCCAAGAGTCAGAACTTTTCCCTTTCTCTCTTTCCTGATCTCTTGAGCAATTTTAATTGCTCTTTTAACCCCGAAACAAAAACCCGAATGATTTGCTATTCTAATTCTCATAAATACAATGGTTTTATACTATCTAATAATACATTTCTTGTCAATAGCACTAATTAAATTGAATCATACAAAATTTACTGAATTCTATTATAACATTTCATTCCTTTTCCAAGTCAAGGAGTAAATAGTGTATATTCTTTTAAGAATAGGATTTTGCTTAACTGAATTTTTTGCTTACAATATTCAGTAGCCTTCTTTCTTATTTACCAAATTTATTAATGGCAAACCTTTTAAAAATCTCTCTATGTTTTCACTTAACAACTTATAGACATTATCCCAGAAATTGGGACTAACGCCAGCTATATGGGGTGTGATTATAACATTTGGTAATTTGAATAATTCACTATTTTGTGGCAAAGGCTCCTCCTCAAAAACATCAAGTCCAGCCGCAAGAATCAATCCTTCTTTTAAAGCTCTAATTAAATCTTTTTCTTTAACAAGCTTCCCTCTGGAAACATTAATGAAAATGGAATTCTTTTTCATTTTTTTAAATCTTTTGTAATCCATTAATCCCTCTGTCTCTCTTGTCCTTGGTAAAACCAAGACAACATAATCAGAATTATTTAATAGAAAATCAAGCTGGGAAAGAGGAAGAACAATATCCACAAAAGGAACTTTTTCATTTATATTTTTCTTAATTCCTAAAACTCTCATTTCTAACTTTTTTGCTCTCTCTGCCAGTCTTCTCCCTATTTCTCCAAGGCCAATAATTCCCAGGGTGCTACCAGCCAATTCTCTTGGCAAAGGACTTTGACTCCAAATTATTTCTTGTGCCCAGATTTTCTCTTTCTGGTATTTCCAGCTCAAATACAAATATCTTGAAAAGGAAAACATGAGGCCTAATATATGTTCAACCACAGGAATAGCATTTACTCCTCTACTATTGGTCAAAAGCACATTACTTTCAACAAATTCAGTGAAAAGAAAATTACCAACACCTGAAAATGGTGAATGAATCCATTTAAGATTTTTAGCCTTTTTAAAATCTTGAGGCTTTATCCTGCCAGTAACAAGAATTTCGCAATTTTCAAGAAGCAAACTGTCTATTTCCTCATCATAAATTAAATGAATATCCAATTGCGGAAATTTCCTTTTTAGGTCATCTACTTTCTCCCTTGGAAATCTCCATAAAGGATGCTTTGATGGAGTATGAATGACTAAAGAAGTTTTTTTCATATGAAATTCTTTTATCAAAAAATTGATATTTTTACAATAAAATTAAAACGTCAAAACCAAATCCAATTTACTTGACATAGGATTCAAGTTAAATTATCTTTATAAAAACAAAAGGGGTAAAATGGAGAAAAAATGCAAATTTGAGAAACAAATAGATGATTATCTACTTAATAGATTAAGTGAAAAGAAAGAGGAAGAATTTGAAAAACACTATTTTATCTGTCCAAACTGTTCAAAGGAATTAATATTTAGAGAAAAAATTTTTGAAACAATTAAGGAAAGGGGCAGAGAAATCTTCAAAGATATTATTTTTGAGTCCCATGAACCAATAAAGATAAATTCATTTTATAAAATTATTAATTTTTTAAAAGTCAAAAAATGGGCCTTCGCTACTCTCCTTATTTTTCTAATATTCATTAGTGGAATTTCTATTTATTTTTATCAAAAAATTGCACATTCAGGATTCTTTGCCCCTCATGAAGAAACCTTAAGAAGCGAGATAATAAACCTTTACTACCCCCACGGAGAACTAAGAATTTATCCTCAATACTTTTACTGGAATAAAATTGAAGGTAGCTCAAAATATATTCTGTCAATTTATGATAATAAAGAAAATTTAATTTGGAAAATTGAAACAACAAATAACAAAATTAAATTACCTGAGGAAATAAAGAGCAAAATAATTAAAAGAGATTTTTATTTCTGGGAGATAAAAGCATTATCTAACCAGGGTTTAATAATTGCAAGATCAAGAAGGGGTATTTTTAGAATAATTTAGTTTCTTTTTTAAAAAAGAAAATCACAAAAAAGAGAGCAGTACTTAGAAGTAAGATTCTTATTGCATAATTTAGTAAATTCATAAGTGAAAAATTTGTTATTTTGCCAGTGCTTTCTCCCGAAAGTATAAACCCAGCCCAGTAATAGGGATGGGAAAGCACTGTTTTTGATCTCAACATTTCTAATTTCACCTTTCTTAAGGCTTTTGCTTTAGGTTTTGCATTTTTTAAATGATAATAAAATCTTTCCATAAATTGAGCAGCTGCATGATCATTAACTGTCCAGAGAGACATTAAAACAGAGGAAGCTCCTGCATAGAAAAATGCTCTACTTAATCCAACAATTCCTTCACCCTTTATTAATTTTCCAAGCCCAGTCTGACAAGCTGACAGGGTAACCAATTCAGCATCTAAATCAAGATTGAATATTTCTCTCATTTGTAAGAAACCATCTTCTTTTGGGTCATTATCCAGAGTGAGAATAACTGCAGAACGAGAAGGCTTAACATCATCTATAAATCCATGTGTTGCGAAATGAATGATTTTGTATTTCTTTAAATCCCTATATTTCACTACTTCTTCTTTTGCTTTTTCCCTCAAGAAAACATCTCTTTCCTTTTCCGGAAATAGGGCAGAAATTTCATTAACTTCTATTCCACTGAATTTAAGTCTATTAAATTTAAATCCTGCCTCAGAATATAAGCCTCTTCTTATAATAAACTGAGTTTTATCTCCTAATGCCTCTGCCTTTCCAAAAACAGGATCTCCAAAAGCTATTAAGCTTTTCTTGTTCCTTTCTTTTTTCTTTTCTACTTCACGAGCTACTATTTCTCTAAGCACTGAAGTTGAAGGAGCATATGCAATTTCATATTTCTCAATCAAGAATTTTGCTTTTGTCCCTTTGTTTTTCATTACAAGAGTTTCAAAGGGTAAATAATGCAAAATTCCATCTGGAATTATGTATAATTTTTCAATGCCTTTAATTTCTTCAAGAGCAGGAGTAATTAGAGTCTTATAAAGTTTATAACCTGCATTATAACCTTTTTTAATTTTCTCTTCCGATGGAGGAGCAGGCTGAGATATAAATATCATATAATTGAAAACTCTCTTTTCTATTTCTTTTTGTGAGGGTAAAGCAAACATTTTAATACTATCTTTTTTAACCACAAAGAGATAGGAATTTTCTCTTCCTAGAGAATACTCAAGGAAGACTGATTTATTATCAAGGAGTTTACTCTGAGCTTCTTCAAGAGTAACTGGTTCAGGATATTTCAGATTTGCATAAGCAGGACTTTTCTGAATTATTCTTCTTTTAACATCTTCTAACTCGTTTTCTAAATTATCAAGTTCAGCCAGCATTCTTTTTCTCTCTTCTTTTGTTAGATCAGAATTAACTAACTTCGTATATATCCTTGATATTGCACTTGTTATTTCTTTTTCCTGCTTTCTCAGTATTGGGTCAATTCCCTTTCCAATCTCTATCTGGGATTCAGCTAAGGAATCAAGGAATGCTCTTGCCTTTGCTCTCTCTGCAAGATTAAATGCTCTTTTAATATATTCAGGGGAAGAATTGAGTTTATATAGTTTGAAAAGAAGATTAATCATTCCATGATAGGCTTCTACCTTATCTCTTAAAAATCCTGCTTTATAATCAGAAATCTTTATTCTGCTCCTTAAACTCTCTATTAATTTTATTGCTTTCTCATAATTTTCCAGAGCAAGTTTATATTTTTTCTGCTTTTCATAAGCTTGAGCAAGGTCAAAGTAGGCTTCCCACATAACATTGAACTGACCTGTCTCTTTGCTGAGCTCTAATGCCATCTTGGAATATTTTATTGCTTCTGGATAATTATGCAGGCGAGCATAGGTGAGACCCATGTTGCATGTTAAATTAACTAAATTAATCTGGTCGTTTACTTCTTTTGAAATTTCATATGACTGTTTATAATAGGAAAGGGCTTTTTTGTAATAAGCTTGATCGAAATAAAGATTGCCGATATTATTTAGCCACCGTCCTTCATCTCTTTTCTCATTCTCTGCTCTAATCAAATTTAGAGCTTCCTCATAATACTTTAATGCTTGCTCATAGTCATCAAGATGACGATGAATAATACCCAAATTATTAAGAATACCTCCTTCTGCTTTTTTCTTATTTAATTTTCTTGCTAAATCAAGAGCCTGCTTATAATAATCCACTGCCTTTGTGTAATAGCCTAAATACCAATAAAGGACTCCGAGGCTATTAAGACATATCAAAACTCCATAATCATCTTTCATATAACGAAAAATATCAAGGGCTTCTTCAAAACAATCAAGAGCCTTTATGTAATCACCATGTGACCTGTAAATAAATGCAAGATTATTTAGACATCTTGCTTGTCTCTTTTTGTCATTTATTTCCCTCGCAACCTCTAACGCTCTTTTATAATAGTAAATTGCCTTTTGAATATCACCTAATTTCCAGCATGTAAGACCAATATTTCTAAGACATTCACTTTCTGCTTCTTTATTTCCTATTTTCTGAGCTATTTCTAAAGCTTGAGAATAATAATCAATTGATTTTTGATAATTCCTAAGGTACCAATAGCAATTACCAATATCAATTAAATTGCTAATTTTACTTTCTAATAAATTAGAGAGATCAGTAAAAATTAATGCTTTTTTGTAATAGAGAATTGCCTTTTCATAATTTCCTTTTTTATAATACTTTAGAGCTAAATTAATTGCTGATTTATATTCTAAAGAAGTATTTTGATTTGCATACAAAGGAACTTCAATTAAAAGCAAAATACCTATCAAAAGGAAAACGAACTTTTTCACTTCTCCCTCTTCCGTATTATTAATTTAATCCCTTTTTTATTATTTGTCAATAAAAAAAAGCCCATCTTTCAAAAGATGGGCTTAAAAATATTTAATTAAAAAGTTTAGGTTTTTAGATTTTATTGATCTTATCTATTGTCAGGATCAGTAGTTCCTCCTCCTGGGGGATATGGATCATCTATTGGTGTATCACCTGCGATTTTCATGCTCCTTGTAGCTGGATAATTGTAGGAAAATGGAGACTTTACATCTTTTGAGCCATCAAAAGTGAACCAGGTATTTGGAGTAAAGAACCAGCTCAATGCTTTCAGAAAAGCTCTCCACTGCATCTCAAATTTACTCTTATCAACTCTTGGACCTGAATTTAGAACCGGAGTGAAAGTAAGCAAAATACCCACACATACAATTAAACTAATTCCTTTAACTAAACCTTTCCTCATTTTTTAACCTCCTTTTTCTTATTTTTTTGCCTCCCCCCAAAGACGAGGGATCCCTCTCGAGACCCCCCATCTCTTGGCTCCTCTGAGATAATAATTAATTAAAAATTTATTGTCAAGAAAAAATTATTAGTCTTGTAATTATCGATTTTTTCTGATATACAATATTCAAATTTTTTTAGAGGAAAGGAAAAAATGAGAAAAAAAATTTTTTTCAGTTTGATATTAATTTTTTTATTTAATTCTTTTCTATTTTCTGCAAATGAAAAATACTTAATTGAAAAATTCAACTTTATTCCTTCAAAATTGAAATTAAAAAGAAATGTTCAAATTGGAAAATTCTTTGCATGTACCGGTAGAAAAAGCTCCATACTTGGAACAGAAGAAGGAAATTTTGAGGCTTGGATTTATCCTCTCAAAATATTTCATGATTTCAACCTCTCTTTCTTAATTGAAGAAAACCGGTTAATTCAAGGTAAAGAATCTGCTCAATTTATCACTGTTTATCCCCATTACACGGAAATCCTCTACGCTCATCCCTCTTTTAGAATAAAAGAAATAATGTTTTGTCCTCTTAATAAAAAGGCTATAGTTATTTTACTTTCAGTTGAAACTATTAAACCTCTTTCCATAATTGTGAGTTTTGTCCCTGATTTAAAGCCAATGTGGCCTGCTGGGCTTGGTGGTCAATATAGCTATTGGAATGACGAGAAGAAATATTTTATTATTTCAGAAGGGACAAGAAGAAATGTAGCTCTTATTGGATGTCCTATTGGGAAAAAATATACTTCACCTCCTGCCCATGCTTTACCTGAAATACCTCTTCAAATTAAAATTGATTTTACACAAGAAATAAGCAGAAAATATTTTATTCCTATTATTGTTTCAGCAAGTGTGGAAGGAGGAAAAGAGGCAGAAAAAATATATTTTGAAGCTCTCTCCTCAATAAAGAAATTTTTCAGAGAAAATTTTGAATATTATGAAAAGGTATTAAATCAATTTGTAATTATAAAAACTCCTGACACCTCTCTTAATCGTGCTTTTCAATGGGCAAAACTGGCGGTAGACAAAGCTTTTGTTTGTAATCCTCATCTTGGTTGTGGTCTTATTGCAGGATATGGGCTTTCAGGTCGAAGCGAAAGACCAGGCTTTGCTTGGTTTTTCGGAGGCGATACTTTTTACAATTCCTTTGCTCTGAATAGTTACGGAGACTTTTTAAAAACTCGTGAAGCTTTAACGCTTATTAGAAAAAACCAGCGGAGAGATGGAAAAATTATGCATGAACTTTCTCAAGGTGCAGGCTATATTAATTGGTTTGGAGATTATCCATACGGTTTCTATCATGCAGAAACCACACCTTATTATATTATTTCTTTATATGATTATATTAAAGCGTCTGGAGATTTAAATTTCCTTCAGGAAAGTTGGCCCTCAATAAAAAAGGCATATCAATATATACTCTCTACTGATACTGATAATGATGGACTTATGGAAAATTCTGTTGCTGGAATGGCAGCTTTGGAACTCGGAGCATTTCTTGGAAAAACAAAAACCGATATTTACTTAGCTGGTCTTTCAACTCAAGCTTGGAAAGTTTTATCAGAAATGGCTGAGCTTATGAAGGATTATTCCTTGGCTCGTAAAGCGCGAAATTGGTTCCAAATTTCCTTTAAATCTTTGAATGAAAAATTCTGGTTGGAAAAGGAGAAAAAATTCTGTTTTGCCTTAACTATTGATGGAGGTAAATTAAAAGAAGATACAGTATGGGTTTCCGTACCAATGATTTTCAAATTACTTGATTCTAAAAAAGCTAAACATGTTCTCCAGCTTCTTTCCTCTTCAAAACTCAGTACTGACTGGGGAGTAAGAATGCTATCAAAAGAAAGCCTATATTATAACCCTTTAAATTATAATTACGGGACCGTATGGCCATTTGTTACTGGTTATGCTACTTTGGCTGAATTTAAATATAATCACATCCTCTCAGGATTTTCTCATTTGAAGTCTTTAGTAAGAAATACATTCACTGATGCTCTTGGTTTCTGCTCGGAGCTTTTCTCAGGCGAATTCTTTATTCCTATAGAAGAGGCTGTCCCTTTTCAAATATTTTCCTCTTCGCCAATTATAACTGCTACAATGAGAGGTTTGCTTGGACTTGAAGGAAATACTTTAAAGAATGAAATACGATTTTCACCTCAATTGCCTGGAAACTGGAACAAGGTAGAAATTGAAAATTATAGAATTGGAGAAAATTGGTTTAATTTTAAAATAGAAAAGAAAATCAATGCATTAGCTCTCACTATGAAAAGTTCTAATAAAAATAAGAAGACTTTTTACTTATCATTTACACCTTTTATAGGTTTTGGGACTGAAATAAAAGAAGTAAAAGTTAATAATAAGCTCACCTCTTTCAACAAATTAGAAATCGATGGGAAAATTTATTGTCAAATATCAAAAATTCCTCTTTTTCCAGGAAAAGAAATAAAAATTGAATTATATTACCAGAAAAGGACAGATATTATCATTCCAGTGCAAAAAGTGGAAATTGGAGATAGAGCAAAAGAATTAAAACTTATAAAAGCAAAAATGGAAAATAACGATTTATATTTAATTTTAGAAGGTCTTGGAGGAAAAACTTATCCTTTAGAAGTAATTACAAGAAGAGAAATTAATTTTATAAAAGGTGCGAAAATTATTAAAAAAGATACAACAAAGAAATTTTTAAGCATTTACTTTCCAAAAGAGATGGAAAGATATATAAGAAAAGAAATAAAAATTACTTTAGGAGAAGAAAAATGAGAATCAGGTTTCTTAACTATTCATTATTAATCTTTATCTTGGTTAATTATCTCTATTCATTCAATGAATCAATTATTACTTTTGAGGAGCGAAAAACTGAGGTGAATGAAAAATTAAAAAGAGTTTATTTATTTTTAGAGAAAAATAAACTCGATGGCATTTTACTTTCTACTGTGCGAAATTTTGCCTGGATGACAGGCGGTGGAGACAGTCACATTGTAATTACAAGTGAAATAGGATGTGCTCCATTACTTATTCTAAAAAATGGAAAGAAATATTTAATTGCAAGTAATAGTGAATCTTCCCGTTTAATGAATGAAGCTCTAAAAGGACTTGGATTTGAACTTAGAGAATTTAAATGGTTTGAGGAATTTTTAAAACCAAATAGAAAATTAGAAATTATTAAAAGTTTAACTTCTGGAATGAAAATAGGTTCGGATATTCCCTTCCCTGGAACAGTTCTTGTAGCAAATGAATTTTCCAAAATAAGGTATCAACTTACAGATTGTGAAATTAAAAAATATCGCTGGCTTGGATTTCAATGTGCGCAGGCAGTGAAAGAGGTCTGTTATAAAATTAAACCAGGAATGAGCGAGAAACAAATTGAAGCCTTAACCTCTGATGCTTTAATGAGGAGAGGAATTAGACCAACTGTAATTCTTATTGGTACTGATGAACGCATCTACAATTATCGGCATGCAACTCCGACTGAGAAAAAACTTAAAAAATATGCCATGATTAATATTTGTGCTGAAAAATGGGGTTTAGTTATTGCAATGACTCGTCTTGTGCATTTTGGTCCTTTGCCAAAAGATTTAAAGAAAAAGATGCAATCAGTAGCTAGAGTTGATAGCACTTATCTGAGCATGACTCGACCAGGAATGCCTGCTTTTAAAATTCTCGAAGCTGGACAGAAAGCCTATGAGGCGGAAGGATATAAGGATGAGTGGAAGGCGCATCATCAAGGAGGAGCAATTGGTTATTTAGAAAGAGAATGGATTGTTTATCCTGGATTAAAAGAAAAAGTAAGGGAAAGGCAAGCTTTTGCTTGGAATCCAACTATAAGGGGAACAAAGTGTGAGGATACCATCATCTGCTTTAAAGATAGAATTGAAATTCTTACAGAAATTAAAGACTGGCCGAAAATAAGAGTTACTATTGATGGAAAAACTTTTTATCGCCCAGGAATTTTAATAAGAAAAAAGTAAACATTATTGAGGAAAATCCTTCTGACAATATTTTTCTTGAATGTGCTCTGAAGGGAAAAGCAGAATATATCATTTCAGGAGATAAGCATTTACTTCAATTGAAGCAATATAAATCTATTAAAATTGTTTCCTTTCGGGAATTTATTAAGTTATTTGATTAAATGCAATATATTATTTATCTTCTTTCCCCTTTTTCTAAAAATTCCTTATATTTAGCCCTGTATTTTTCTTTATATTCTTGAATGAAGTAATCATAGCTCATAGTCTCGACTGGTTTAATTTCCCATTTAAGTACAAGCTTTTTCGTTTGTGGTTTTAAGCGAATGAGACCGTTTTTAGCCTTAATCTTTTTGCCATTTGCAAAAGATTCTATAATTCTCACGAACCAGGGAATATGGAAAATTATTTGCTTGGGATTTTCTCTAAAATTTGATTTTATATTCAAACAAGCTCTATCTTTCACAACTTCGAGTGAAAAACTTATTTTCCCAAAATTTGTTGGTGCATTCTCTATAATAATACTTTGACCTTCCTTTATCCAAGAAGGAGAAATTACAGAGAAAAGATGAAGTTTGTCTCCTTCTTCCCGAACAAGCATGTTGCGAAGGAGAGTTCTAAATTTGGCTGCAAACCAACCATGAGGGGAAAGATTACGACCAAAATCTCTATCGCCCCAAGGAATTATACTGAATTCAAAACCAGCATGTGTAGAGCTCGTATGAAGGAGAATAGAATAAAATTCACTCAGCACCCTTTCCTGTTCTCCTCGAATAACTTCAGTTTCAGTATTTTTCATAGTTAAATAGAGATGAAGCCATCTTCCATCTCCATATGTCATGATTCCTTCTTTATATTTTTTTCGTGTAACTTCCAGAGTTTTTGTAACCAATGGATCAAAGGGATCAAGAATTTGCACAGGATATACAGCCAATAGATTTCCCCAATCCTGTCCACCCAATTCATCTAAACCTGGAGGTATGTAACCACCTGATTTTTTAGTTATAGCATTCAAAGCTTTTTTAAAATGCTTAAAATAATCATTGTATTCTTGAGTAAATTTTTTGACCATTTCTTTTTTACCTAATCCTTTTGCTAATGCAATTGCCATTTTTATACCACCCAGAGCCCAAAAATTATGACCTGTAACATGACCAGTAATAAGTTCATTATCTCCTGGAGTAGTGACAGGCATAATATGAAGTGGGTCTCTTTTTCTTGCTTCATGAAGCCAATTCATAGCTTTCTCAACAGCGGGAAAAAATTTCTTGGCAAAATCAAGGTCACGAGTAATCAAAAAATGTTGACCGATTGCCCATAGAGCCTGCCCCCAACCATCATATTGACCTTTTTGAGAAAGAAAATTCCCATCTTCTCTTTGCCATTTAAGGAAAAAATCCAAACACTGTTCAGCAATTTTATGATATCCAGTAACATCATAGGCTCTAACAATATAAGAACTATCCCTAAGCCAAAAAGCATCATACTGAAATTCATTTACTTTCTGGACATAGTCATTCCCGATTTTATCTCTCGCAATAAGGTCATAAACGAGACTGGCATTAAAAGTATTAACTACTTTTTCTTCAGGAAGAGAAATTTTCATGCCTTGAGAAAAAATGTTTTCCCAAAATTCAATTGTTTTCTTTAAATATTCATCAAAGTTAGCTTTTTTAATTAAATTTAAGTTTTTATTTTCGAGCGAGATTGGTTTATAAGGCATTTTAAAATCAAGTGTTTTCTCTTCTCCTGGATTTAATGCTATTTCAAATTTCACCAACCCTACAGGAGTCGTTGGTAAAATTTTCGGTTTTTTCCATTTTTCATTATATGGTGTTCTAAGAGTAATCCATTTAGTGTGAAAAAAATTTTCTGGGAAGAAGTAAAATGCTTTTCCGTTTCTAAGCATTATTCCATTCTTAAAACCATATTCCCAATTAGGGGAGAACTCTTCTCCTTCTTGCTCATAATAACCTGGTCGAGAAGCAATAGCTGGTCTTTTAAACCGATGATCTGGTATACCACGAGCATCATTACTTTCAGCAGTGTATCTCGTTCCAATCCACCAATAAACTGTGCGGGGATTTTGACTAATATTTTTAATCGTGACCCTTATAAAATTAATAAGTTCACTTTCAGGAGTTCCATCCAGGGTATAAGCAAATAGCATTAAAGAATATTGTACTCCCTCTTTAATAAAGCTATATTGAACTACAGGAAAATATCCTTTATATAAAGTTTTTATTCTCTGATTTACAGGTTGGGGAGGACTTCCGTAAAAAAACATTAGCTCCCCATAGCCTGTGAAAAGATAACCTTCAGGAGTAATTTCTGTTCCTTCTCGACAATCCATTAAACCAATCACATCTACAGGAAAAGCAAAATAAGAAAAAGGCTTTCCTTCTTCATCTATGTCTGGATTCACCATTTGAGCTTGAGCATGAAATATCAAATTGAAAATTAAAAACATGATTATAAATGTAATTTTTCTTACCTTCATTTTTTACTCCCTATTCGAAATAAGATGTATTCTCAAGTATTTATTATTTAATTCTAATAATTAAATTAGACCTCTTCTTTTTAATAGAGGCTCAACTTTTGGCTCAGCTCCTCTAAAACGCTTGTAAAGAATCATTGGGTCTTCGGTTCCACCTTTTTCCAGTATATTTTTTCTGAAGGACTGAGCAGTTTCTTTATCAAAGATTCCCTTTTCCTTAAATGCTTCAAAAGCATCAGCATCAAGAACTTCAGCCCAAATATAACTATAATATCCTGCAGAATATCCACCTGAGAAAATGTGCCTGAAATAAGGACTTCTATATCTAACTACAATTTCCGGAATGAGTCCTATTCTCTTCATTGATTCTTCTTCAAATTTTAATGGGTCAATATTGTTTAACTCTGTCAATGTATGCCAATCCATATCAAGATATGCGGCTGCAAGATATTCTACTGTTGCAAAACCTTGATTAAAGAGTTTTGCTTTTTTCAATTTTTCAATTAGTTCCTGAGGTATTACCTCACCAGTTTTATAGTGTCTCGCATATACCTTTAGAACTTCTGGCTCCAATGCCCAGTTTTCCATAATTTGAGATGGTAATTCAACAAAATCTCGTGGAACAGAAGTCCCTGAAAGAGTGGGATAAGTGCAATTTGAAAGCAAGCCATGAAGGGCATGACCAAATTCATGAAATAAAGTCAAAACTTCTTCAATACTCAATAATGAAGGCTTATCTCCTACTGGTTTTGAAAAATTCCCATTATTGGTAATAACAGGATGAATCTCTTTTCCACCTATTTTCGATTGCTTCCTAAAACTATTCATCCAGGCTCCACCTCTTTTGCTCGCCCTTGGAAAGTAATCTGTGTAAAGAATACCAATATGAGAGCCATCAGCATCTTTTACCTCAAAAACTCTGACATCAGGATGATATTTTGGAATGTCATTTCTCTCAACAAATTGAAGACCGTAAAGTTTATTCGCTACATAGAAAACTCCTTTTATAACATTTTCCAATTTAAAATATGGTCTTAAAACTGAATCATCAAAGTCGTATTTTTCTTTTTTAAGTTTTTCTGCATAGTACCACCAATCCCAGGGCTGGAGTTTAAAGTTTTTGCCCTCTTTATATATCATCTGCTGAAGTTCTTCTGCTTCCTTCTTAGCCCTTTCTAAAGCCGGTTTCCAAATTTTGTCCAGAAGCTTATAAACATTCTCAGGATTTTTTGCCATATTTTCTTCGAGCACATAATGAGCATGAGTCTTATAGCCAAGGAGCTTAGCCCTTTCAAGACGAAGAGCTACAATTTTCAATAGAATCTTTTTATTATCCAATTCGTCATTGTGATTTCCTCGGTTAATATATGCTTTAAAAATCTTTTCTCGGAGTTCTCTTTTAGCAGAATATGTAAGAAAAGGAATCATACTGGGCTTATGCAAGGTGAACACCCATTTACCTTTGTATCCTCTTTCTTTAGCAGTCTCTGCAGCTGCATCTATTACAGATTGAGGCAAACCTTCTAAATCTTCTTTATTTTCAATTATTAATTCAAATCGATTATTTTCTTTTAAAATATTTTCGCCAAACTTCAAGGTTAGTAGAGATAACTCCTGATTAATTTCCCTCAATCTTGCTTTCTTTTCCTTATCAAGATTTGCTCCGCCTCTTACAAAATCCCTATAATATTTCTCAAGCAATGTCTTTTGTTCAGGCGTAAGATTCAATTTATCCCTTTGTTCATGTAGAACTTTTATTCTTTTAAATAATTTCTCATTTAAATAAATATCATCCCAGTGTTTAGAGCGAAGAGGCGCAACCCTTTTAGCAATTTCCTGCATTCGTTCATTTGTCATAGATGCATTTAACACATCAAAAACATTACTCACCCTTCTCAAAAGAGTTCCACTTTTTTCTAAGGCTTCAATGGTATTCTCAAAAGTAGGAGGTTCTGGATTATTGGCAATTGCTTCTATTTCCTTATTATGCTGTTTCATGCCTTCAATAAAAGCTGGAAGATAGTGTTCTTCTTTTATCTTGTCAAAAGGAGGGACCTGAAAAGGAGTGTCAAATTCACTAAAAAATGGATTCTCCAGTTGTTTTGAAGAAAAAGAAACCAAAAATAATAAACATGAGACAATAATTAATAATGAAGCTTTTTTCATCTTTTACTCCTTTCTTACTTTATTTATTTTTATAAATAAATTACTCGCAGCAAATCTTCCTTCACTTCATTTTTTTACTAAATTCTATTATATTATTCTTGTTTTTAAAAGCAATATATTTATCACAGTGAAGAAGATATTTATTCTGATAACAGTTATTTGTTGTATCAAGAATCCTTTATTTCAGCAGAAACTCCTTAAATTCAAAAAACCTCCTTTAACTGAAATTGAAAAATCTCTTTTTGAGCTTATTAATAAAGAAAGAGAAAAAATTAATCTAAGACCCTTAGAGTATTCTATGAAACTTAGAATTATTGCAAATAAACATAGCAAAGATATGGCTGAACAAGGGAGACTTTCTCATTTATTTTCTGACGGCAAATCCTTTATTGATTATCTTGTTAAAGAGGATCTCTATTTCATAAAAACTGGGGAAAATATTGCTTTTAGTGAAACATTCGTTCCAGAAATTATTCATAACACTTTAATGAACAGTCCTCAACATAGAGAAAATATACTGAATAGAAATTTTGACATGATAGGAATTGGAGTTTTCGAGAAAAAAGGATATTATATTACTCAAGATTTCATTCAATCTTTAAAACCAAAAACAAAAGAAGAGGCAAGAAAAATTATTATTAAATTAATAAATCAAACAAGAAAAGAAAAATCCCTTCCAAAGATTTCATTTTTAAAAGGAGTAAATGAATTTGCTGATTTGATTTCAGAAAGAAAGGCATGAATATTATTGAATTGAATAAAGCATTATCTATGGAAGCATATAGAAATTTAATAAATGTTTATATGAAGAAAGGAAGAGGTATAATTTTCCCTATACCTGGGAGAGAAATAAACCGAATCTTTTTCTATTATACTCCAGCACCAAATATTCTCTCCCCCAGAATCCGTTCCCAAATTATGAATCCTTCAATCCAAAAAATTGGCATTGGAGTGAAATTTATAAAATCATCAGAATTTCCATCAGGAAGTTTCTGGATAGCGGTTATTTTGAAATAATTCAGTTATAATAAATCCTCTTTTTATCGGCTTTTTTTGGATCATGATAATAATGACCTACACCATTTTTAACAACTTCTGCATAACGAGGGACATTTCTCACTATTATCGCTTTATCAGAAAATTTTCGCGAAAACTGGCGGAAGAGTTCCAAAATAACAGAACAATGCTGTCCAACACGTTTTCTCATTGGCCAACCAGTTTCATCATAAGGAACAAATAATTTTCCCTGTTTTGAAAGGCTGAGCAAGAAAGGATCTTTACCATTTAAAAGTAAATCCATTGTTTTTGGACCTGTTGGCTGGTCAAGAAAAGGAACAGGTGCCTCTAAGAGAAAAGGCATTGTATCTGAATAATCACCAATTTCTCTATGAGAAAGACCGCGGAAACCCTCTGGAGAAGGTTCAACATGATTTTCAAATCCCTCCATAGCTTTTACAGTCAGTGATGTCAAAGTTGCAATTCTCATGGATTTCTCGGGTGCAACAATACAGTTTGTAACAGGAAACATTGTCTCAGCTCCATGAAGATCAATTGCAATATCCACCTTCTCGCTTCTCATAATCTCCATTGCTGCATAACAGACTCGTTCCATTAAAGGACCATCTGGTCTTCCAGGCCATGTCCTGTTTGTATTTCTTATGTCAATAAATGAAAGCAACTGCCTGTCAGGATAATGGATGTAAACATCAGGATCAGGCCATTGATCAAGAGGAGAGGCTTCCCTATTTCCCATGCGAAATTTCTTCTTACCCCAATCAGTTTGAATTTCAAAATATAATGGATATCCATCTCCTGGTCTTGTATTCCTTCCCCCGCTGTTATTAAATTGAGGTATTATTATGAGTGTTCCTTTTTCTACTATTGCATTTTCCACGAATATTAATGCTGTAAGCAATGAAGCAGGTTCATTTGAGTGAGTATTCGCCATTATAAGCGCCTTTCCACCTTCTTTTTTCCCTTCCAGGATAAAAACATTTGTATCTGCCATGGTTCCTTTTAAACTTTTACAGTATTCGCTTAACTTAACAACTTTTGTGACTCCTGGTCCAGCAACTATTGTTATATTAAAATGTCTATGTTTATAAAGAGGAATTCCTCCAGCTATCATAATAAAAATTATAAGAATAATTATTATCGATTTAATTTTCCATTCATGAGACATTTTCATCTCCTTAATTTATTTTACTCGTAAAATTCTCAGCAGGAGGGGAATGAGAACAAATAAATAAAGAATCATATCATTTATACTCTTCTTTTCTCTAATGAAATTCCAGATTAACATGCAGATTATGTAAAAACAAATAATGTAATAAATAATCATTATTATTGACATAATACACCCCCGATTAAAACCAAAAACTTAAAGCGAAAAATTGGAAATTTAAAAATCGGAAATCGGTTATTAGAAATTATGGATTTTAGATTTATCATTTTTTACATACTCCACTGGACTAAGAAAGATAATTTTGCACTGAAAACAACCATTAAAATTCCAACAATTGTTATTACAATCCATGGAATCCATGTGCTTTTCAAAAATGTCCAGTATGACTCCTTATATTCTGACACCATTACACTTAATCTTCCAATTAAAGCAGTTGGAGGCAAACCGTCTCCAAGAGGCCAGAGAAGGCTGAGACCAGCCATTACAACAGTGGCATGAAGTCCAATTGAATCAAAATACCAGACAAGAGGAATACCAATAACTGCAGCTCCACCATATGTTAATATACCTTCAGATACAGGAATGATAAATGCCAGAGAAATAAATAATAATATTAAAGGAGTACTAATAACCGCAAAGGAAAGAAGACCTCGAACCCCTGTAGCTGTCATAATTTGCTGAAGCATACCAACTACTACCATTGTGGCGAGTAAAGGAAGAAGTTTTTTAATTGTATCTCTTGACAGAATTAAAATATTAATTTTTTTAGGACTGATAAGGAAAGCAATTAATGCAGATATTGTAAACTCCAAAGGCAAGCCTAAAATAGGTGTTGAAAAAGGCCAGATTCTATACATTGCAACAAGTCCAAAGAAAACAAGGAAAGGCAAAAGAACTCTCCACCATCTCATTCGTGGAGGAACTTCAGGTATTTCCTTCAATGCCTCTTTCAGAGTCATTTTTCCTTCTTTTTTCCATCCAAGGAGTAAAACTGTAAAAGACCCAAGAAGAAGAACTGGAATTCCTAAGGGAAGCTCAAAACCAACATATGGAATTGCTGTTCCTGCACATAAAATCATAGCCCATATATTTACTGGAGGTGCTGCAGCACTGAGTCCAGCTACAATAAATAAAATAGCTGCCACCTTTCTTTTAGGAATTCCAAGATAATTTAAAGCAAGTGCAACTGGTGCTCCCACAACAAGCAAAGATACACTACCAGCACCGGTTAGAGCCCCTGGAATAAGGATTATTATCATTAAAAGCAAAAGAGCAATAATGCGTTTATTATAAAAATATTTAATAATAATTCTTACAACATAATTTACACTTCCTGATTCAGAAACTATTGCCATAAAAATTGTAGCAGTTGAAAATATAAGAATTACATCAAGATAGGTAAAAGAGCCTTCTACAAGATGACGAGCAAGTTGATTAAATGGTGGATTTCCAAATATTGCTCCAACAAGACCTCCTGCTATAGCTGAAGTAAAAATACTTAATTCAACAGACAACCTTCTCCATTTTGCCAGAGCATAAGCAATCACCATAACAGCCAGAATAATCCCGATTTTAAAATACATAATTTAGCCTCCGATTATCCTGATATTTACAAAGATGTTTCTGAAATTATTTAGTTCCGAAAACCTTTTTGAAAATATCCACTACTTCTAATGCGTACTTGACTTCTGTCAGAGGAATCCCTTTTTCTTTTGCTATTTCAGTAAATCTTCCATCCTTATTACTATCTGTGGTTACAATTAAATAATCAGCATAAGGAGCAACAGCATCAATCATTCTTTCATTATCACTTCCAGGTGCTCCTCTTTTTGAACTTCCTCCAATATGAACTCCTATTATAAAAATTCCATTCTTTTTGCAATAATTAATGACTTTTTTTAGACGCTCTAACTCTGTCTCAACAGTAAGGCCAGAAGCTCCCATTCCCTTCAAACTTGCACCAATCGCAATAATTATAGTTTTATATGGAGTTCCTTTTGGAAATTTATTTAAATCTGTATGCACTTCTACATGAAAACCCGGAGCTGATTTTCTGTCACCTAATCCAACTCCATCTTTTAACATTTCAGGAGTTACAACATCACAATAGTCGTACATTACACCTGCTTCTTCACATATTATATTAACTGTTGTTACATCAGGACTCTGTCCAGCAGATGTTGTAATAACAGGTAATTGAGCTTTAGGAATTTCTTCAGAATTCAATACAATTAAACCGAAAAATAACAAAGTAAGAAAAAAACCAAAAAATCCTACTTTACTCAGTCTTTTCATTTTGATTCTCCTTTTATAAGAAACATTTAAAATTTAAAAATATTTATTTTTTCTTTTCGGGCTCAGGTTTCAATTTGTTATATTCAATCAGTAATTTGAGATACCATTCTGGAAATTTCAATGGTTTTCTTTTTCTTGTTTTTACATCGTAAATCCATAGATGATTGTATTTAACGAGCAATTGGTCTCCAAGTTCCCACCACGCATTAATAACATTATTTGCAAAATTTATACAAAAATTTGTTAGGAAATCTCTTGCCTTTTCAGGATCCTTTTTATAGAGTTCAAGTGCGATTTTATCAATTATTGGAATCCACTCCAATGCCATTCCTTCCCATTTTTCCTGAGCTTTTCTGACATCTTGAATTGCTAAGGAATAGAGGACCTGGGTATGAAAGTCCACATAATCAAATGCCCAGCGAGCTGATTTTCTATCAAAGGTCCAGTGATCACCAAATTTAAAAGAATCTGGAATTTTCTTAATTCCAGCATAAAAGGGCATATAGCAGGAGGTATCTTGAGCACCAAAAGCTATCCATACAATCCCTCCTATTGGGTTTGGAAGCCAATTTCTGCTCTGAGTAATTGTAACATATTCTGCGCGATTTACACTTATTGGTCGAGGAAGTCTATATCTTTTTCCATTAAGTTCAAATCCATATGGTAAAAAGTTTGGATTAGCAAAAGGTCCTCCTTGTAAGCCCCTTGCTGGATCAAAGGGAGTTCCCTGATATTTATCGCGAGTTAAAGCCATAACATCTTTAACTGATAATTTCTTATCCGGCTTAACAGAGAATGGAAGTTCCATATTGGGCGTGTCAGGACTAAACTTTTTGGAGGGAGCAACAAGACTAAAAAATCTCCAAAGCCTCCCTCTTGCTCCATTTGTGCTTAATGCACTGCCTTCTTTTGGCGAATATGCCTTTTTCCAGTTAAATGGTTCACCACTCTTTGGATCCCAATAACCATGCTCAATTGCATATGAAATTACATTTGATGATGCCATAAAATAGTCGGGGTTATTTAAATCTATCTCACCTATTCTGGATTCATTCGGACAGACACTCACATGATCATCTGGAACTCTCTGTGCACACCAGATAGCTCCTGGTTTTCCACTTTCAGGAGTCCATAATGGTCCGACAGGCATTATTTCAAAAATCCAAACTTCATTTGGATCTGCCACTGCAAGCATCTCTCCTGTATCTGTATAGCCATATCCATATTTCTCAGCGAGAGAGCCCATGAGTTTTATTGCTTCCCTTACTGTTTTACATCTTTCCATTGCAAGAATTGTCAGCATTGTTATATCGAATTTAGGGGTTGGAGTCCTGTTTTCCATTTCTTTCCTACATCCAATAGTTGACTCACCAATTGCAAGTTGTTGGTCATTCATATACCCGAACATTCCATGTATATAACCATAAGTGTGGGGAACCTGAGGAATTTCAAGTCCAGTAAAATTTTTTGTATATACATCCCATTTCAATCCTTTTTCAGGAGGCCAAGAACCGAATTGATCTATATGATATATCTTTCTCATTTCACCTGGCTTATGGTCTGCAGGAGGAACATATCTCCATGTCCAGTCACATACTCCACAATCACATGTATGAGTAGTCATAACTGAACCATCTACTGAAGCATCCTTTCCAACTATAATCACTGTGCAACCCTTTCTTTGAGGAATCCAATCTTCTGAATCGCAACTCTTACATTTATGCGATGCAAAAACTAATGAAGATGTAAGAGCAATTCCTAAAATTAAAATAACACTTACACAACAAAACTTTCTTAAATTCATGCAGTCCTCCTCACTCTTTTTAATTTTTCAAAAGGAAGGATAAAGCACATTTTGCTCTTAACTGCTTTAACACACCAATAAACTATTGTCAATAATTAAAGGCAATTGGATATTATGACAATTAAATTTTAAGCAAGAGAAAAATCATTAATAAAATAAAAGAGAAAGTAATTATTGGTTTTATAATTCTATACCTAAAAATCCCTTTAGAATTTATGGTGATTTTAGAATATTAATATAATAAGCTTTAAAAATTTTGCCCAGTAGCTCTCCAACTCATATTATTACGATTGGAAATTTTAATGTTTTTTAAATTTGCTTTCTTAAACCATTCCTCGATATCCTCTTTACAGAAATATTTTGTTATGGGTGCAATTAATTGATCAAAAACAGAATTAAAAATATGAAGAAAATTGAATTGAGAAATGTAAACAATATAAGAACTCATTGGCATGAATTTCAAAATTTTTGTAGTGGGTTTAAACTTTGAAAGCGGTTTATATAATCCCTTTGCTAGTAAGTAAAAAATAGTGGCAGGAAAAAAACTTAAAGCTAACACTAATGAGGGAGGCATTTTGGATGTCAAATGCTTTCTAATCGGATCTATAAATTTTCTAACAAAAGTTGTTCCCTCATATCCATAAACCCATATTGATATCCAACCTTTCTTTCTTAATAATTTGGACAAATTATAAAAACCCTTCTCAGGATCTGGAAGATGTTGGAGAACGCCTATACAATAAACATAGTCAAAGTCTTCTTTAAAGGGCAAATAATATATATCTGTCTGAATTATGTGAACATTATCCAATTGACGATTTATATCAAAAGCAACTTCTACAGAATCACTTAAATCAAATGCAATCACTTCTTTTGCTCCAAATTGGGAAGCAAATGAAGCGTGTTTGCCTGTTCCACAGCCTGCGTCCAATACAATTTTATTTTTAAAGAACTCTTTGTTTTTTGGATATATCCAATCGAGAAAATCCCTTTCATCTTCATAAATACTTGAAAATTTTTTCCAGGAAAAAGCAAAATTTTTCTGTGTTTCTTTTTTTAAGTGATAATCCTGACCCATTAATATTCTCGGAATACCTCTTCTTATTGGAAAGGTTTTATCGCAACTATTGCATAATAATTCCCCCTCCATCACTTCCTCACCCTCTCTTTTCTGCACAGTAATTTCAAAATGACTTTTACATTCAGGGCAGACAAGATATTTAAGTAATTTGATTTTCATTTTACCTTATAGAGATATCATATTATATTTGAAGTATCAATAAAATCCTAAATTCATTTATTCAAGCAGTCTTTTAAAAATCAGGATTAACTTCTCAAAAAAAAGATTAATCCTTGACAGTTTATGAAAAGAAAATTATCATTTCTAAAAATAGAGGAATGAGATGAAAAGAGTGAGACCCTTCTCAATAAGCCGAATCCAAAGTTTTGACCAATGTAAGCTTTACTATAAGTACAAATATATAGATGAAGAAGAGAGTGAACTGGAAACTATTGAGTCTTTTCTTGGTAATAGGGTTCATGAAGCTCTAAAGGAACTTTATGACTCTGTTCGACATGGAGTAGTAAGATCCGAAGAATGGTTGATTGATAAATATACTCAATTATGGGAGAAAAATTATCATTCAGGAATAAAGATCGTAAATGATGAATTCTCACCTGAAGATTATTTTAATAAAGGAAAGAATTGTTTGATTGATTATTATCGTGAGTATAAACCATTTAATCAGGCAAAGGTGGTTAGAACAGAACAAAGGATCAATTTCTGGATAAGATATGGTGATATTGAATATCCCTTTAGTGGAATTATAGATAGGCTCGATTGGAATGACAAAGAAAAAATATTTGAAATCCATGATTATAAAACATCAGGATTTTTAATCTCGCAAGAGGAAGCTGATAAAGACTGGCAAATGGCACTTTATCATTTAGCTATTTTAAAACTCTGGCCTGAAGCAAAAAAAGCAAAACTAATCTGGCATTATCTCATGTTTAATAAAGAAATAGTTTCATTCAGAGAGCTTGATGAATTAGATAAACTTCAAGGAGCAGTTATAGAAAAAATTCAGGAAATTGAATCCTGCAAAGAATTTCCTCCTAACAAGTCTCCCTTATGTGACTGGTGTGAATACCAGAATATCTGCCCGCTTTGGAGACATCCAAAAGAAATGGAAAAGCTTGACATTAATGAATATCGTAATGATCCAGGAGTAAAATTAGTTGCAAAATATTCTGAACTCGAAGAGGAAAAAATACAATTGAAAAAAAGAATTGAAGAAATTGAAAAGGAACAAGAAAAGATAAAAGAAGCAGCAATAGAATTAGCAGAAAGAGAAAATATTTTAATTATTGATGGACCTGATAAACAGTTAAAAATAGAGGTAAAAGATGAATATTATACTCCTGCTAAAAGTGAAAATCCCGATTTATGGCAAAAACTTAGAGAACTTTTAATGAAAGAAGGAAAATATGAGGATGTATCCACAGTAAATAGAAGAATGTTGAACTATCACATCAATCATGGATCATGGCCTAAGGAATTTATAGAAAAAATAAAGAAGTTCTTAATAAGAAAAATTGAGAAAAATGTTCGTCTAATAAATAAGTATTATTAACAATTGTAATTGACATTTTCTCCCCTGCTTTTTATAATCAAACAGCTAAGGTTATTTTAATGGAAAATATAAAAGTTGCTCTTGTCCATGATTGGCTTACAGGCAGAAGAGGCGGAGAAAAAGTCCTTGAAGTTCTCGCGGAAATTTTTCCTGAGGCAAAAATCTTCACATTATTTCACTTCAAAGGTTCCCAGACAAAAATAATTGAGGAAAAAGAAATAGAAACGAGTTTCATACAGAAATTCCCTTTTCTAAGGAGAAAATATCGTTATTATTTACCCCTTTTCCCCTTAGCAATTGAGCTATTTAATTTACAGGAATATGATTTGATAATAAGCAGTAGCCATTGCGTTGCAAAGGGAATTATTCCAAGACCTGATGCCTTACATATCTGTTATGTTCATACACCGATGCGATATGCCTGGAATCAATACTTTCCATATTTTGAACACGAAAAGCTCCCCTTTTTTCATCGCTATTTCATTCCACCTATTATAAGCTATTTGAGACTCTGGGATGAATCTTCCTCGCACAGGGTTGATTATTTTATAGCAAATTCCCATAATGTAGCTCAAAGAATTAAAAAGTATTACAGAAGAGAAGCTGAAGTTATTCATCCTCCAGTGGATACTGATTTTTTTAGACCCAGTGAAAATGGAAGTAAAGATTACTATTTAATTGTATCTGCCCTTGTCCCATATAAAAGAATTGATTTAGCTATAGAGGCATTTAATATTACTGGAGAACCCCTTAAAATAGTTGGAGTTGGTCCTGAATACAAGAAATTGAAAAGAATAGCTAAATCCAATATAGAATTTTTAAGAGATATATCTGATAATGAACTTTTAAAACTCTATCAAAATGCACGAGCTTTTCTACTTCCTGGAGAAGAAGATTTCGGAATAGCTCCTCTTGAAGCTCAGGCATGTGGGATACCTGTTATAGCCTATGAAAAAGGTGGTGCAAAGGAAACCGTTATTCCCGATAAAACAGGTGTTTTTTTTACAAAATCAGAAGTTAATGATTTGCTCAAAGCACTTGACAAGTGTAATAAATTGAATTTTAATAAAGCTAAAATAAGAGAAAATGCAATGCAGTTTTCAAGAGAAAAATTTAAGGAAAAAATAAAAAAATTTATTGAAGAAAAATACAAATACTTTAAAAATAGTATGTTATGATACAGAACAAATTCAAAAAAATAATAGGATATTTCCTTTTAAGTGACTTATTGGCATTAATTGTTTCCTTTTTTGGAGCATTCTTTTTTAGATTCTATTCAACCCTCATCCCTGCTCCAAAAGGAATTCCTTCATTTTCTTCATATCTCCTTATCTTTCCATTATTTATCCTGCTTCATCTTTTCATTTTTTATCTTCAAGGATTTTATAAAATTAAAGTTAAAAGAAATAAATTAGATGAATTTTTTGTAGTATTTATTAATTTAGTTCTCACAATTGTAATTGTTGTTGGAATATTAAGTTATCTTCACGCCTATAGTTCAGGCCCCAAACCTCTTTTCAGAATAGATTTTCAGATTTCCCATTTATTTCTTGTAATTTATTTTATTTTCTTTATAACTTTCGTACTAATCTTCAGAAGTCAAGTCCACTTATTTTTAAAACGTTCATATGAGAAAGGTCATAATCTAAGAAAAGTTTTAATTATTGGTGCTGGAGAACAAGGAAGGTCAATAGCTAAAAAACTCGTTCAATATCAAACTCTTGGGTATAAAATAATTGGATACTTGGATAACAATAAAAAATTAGGAGAAAATGTAATTGATAATTTAAAAGTAATTGGGAAAATAAACGATTTAAATTCCCTATTAGAAGAGGAAAATATAAATGAAATATTCATCACATTACCATTAGAAGAAGCTAAAGAAATTATAAATGTTATTAAAACAGCGAATAATTATATAGTTAATGTAAGACTCGTGCCAGATCTATTGCAATACATAACACTAAGATCATCAATAGAAGACCTTGATGGCATACCAATAATAAACATCAATGATGTTCCCCTTCAAGGTTGGCGAAGTGTCGTAAAAAGAATTATGGATATTGTTATTTCATTTATTGCCTTGATAATCACCTCTCCACTTTTTTTAATAATATCGATTTTAATAAAGCTCACATCAAGAGGTCCAATTTTTTACAATCAGGAAAGGGTTGGAATGGATGGAAAACCCTTCATGATGCACAAATTCAGAACAATGGTCCCTGACGCAGAAAAAGAGACAGGGCCGATTATGGCAAGACCAGATGATCCCCGTTTGACAAGGTTCGGTAAGTTTTTGAGAAAATTTAGTCTTGATGAACTACCCCAGCTTTTCAATGTTTTAAAGGGTGAAATGAGTCTTGTTGGGCCTCGACCAGAAAGACCTTATTTCGTTAAAAAATTCAGGGAAAAAATCCCTCAATATATGCTTCGTCATAAAGTAAAATCTGGAATAACAGGATGGGCTCAGGTCCATGGTTTAAGACAGAATACCCCTTTTGATAAAAGGATTGAATATGATTTATATTACATTGAAAATTGGTCCTTAATACTTGACCTTAAAATTCTATGGATGACTTTGAAAAAAGGCTTTATTGATAAAACCGCTCGTATTTAATCTCTCCCTAAATTCGTAGTTTTCATCTTAATTAATTGAATAGCAACATAAAGATAATGAAGTCCTGAAGTTATGGTAAAAAATAAAGTTATTAAAAATAATCCTTGGAGATATATACTTTTTTGGAGCAAATAATTAAATAAAAGAACCAGTAAAACAGTCAATATCTGAAAAATAGTGCTCACCTTACCCAAAATAGTGGGATTAAATGTTTTTATTCCTCGAGTTAAATATATAAATAAGGCAGAACTTCCAATCAGCACATCTCTTCCTACCACAAAAATAGTAAGCCAAATAGGAATGGTATTTGGATAGCTAACTGATGGAAATGAAAGAATTAAGAAAGAAGAGACAAGAAGGAGTTTATCAGCCATTGGATCAAGCAAAGTCCCAAGAGGAGTTTTCTGTTTCCACATTCTTGCAACCAGGCCATCAAGCCCGTCAGTTACTCCAGCCAGAATAAATACATAAAAAGCAAAATTTACTTTTTTATAAAGCATGAAAAATATAAATATTGGAACAAGGAGTATCCTGAAAAAAGTAAGTTGATTCGCCAATGTAAATATTTCTTTTTTAGTTTTTTTCATTTGAAATCAGTTTTCTAATTTTAAGATGACAATTTCAATAAATTATCTGCAAAAATTTTTGCATAATCAGAAGAAGGTAATAAAGAATTCAGAACTTTCGCAACAAGAGGAATTGCTTTATCTGCAGGTAAACAATATCTCATTTCAAGAAAATTCTTTCTGAATTTAATTACTTCATCTTTAACTTTTTTATCATGAATCACTACATCAGCAATATAACCAGCCAATGTATCAAAATCTTTTTCTTTCATTCCGAACCGTGTCATTTCCTGAACCCCCATCCTTATTCCACTTGCCTCAAGAAAACTTTCATCATCTGGTAATGCCTGATAATTGGTGATTATATTATTTTCTTCAAGCCTTCTCGCTATTTCATTTCCTATTCCATATTCTCTCACCCTTATCACAACTTGATGAGTTTGAGTAAATCCATCTTGCTCATTTCCTTCAACTTTAATTCCATAGCTTTTCAATGATTTTGCAAAAGCTTTTGAATTTTTCAAAACCTGCCCCTGATATTCCCTTTTAAATGCATTCATCTCATATACTGCCATTAGTAAGCCCAGCAAAGTACCTAAATGATGATTTGAGGTTGAACCAGGAAATGCCCTCCCCTTTATATCTATCCATAGCTTTTTCAATGAGTCATTTTCATCTATATTACTGACAATAATTCCTCTCTGAGGTCCAAAAAATGTCTTATGAGTGCTTCCAGTCACAATATCAGCTCCTTCACTTAAAGGTTCTTGAAAAGCTCCATAAAGTCCAAGAACATGTGCCATATCATACATAATTACTGGTCTTGGATTCCAGTCTTTAACAAAATCATAAACAAATTTTACGGGTTCAGGATACAAGAACATGCTTTTCCCAAAAATTATTAATTCAGGTTTATTTTTTTCGAGAAGCTCTGCAAGCCTTTCCGTGTCAATTTGATACATATTGTCAGAGCGAACTGGAAAATTTATAACCCTTTCTTTACCTGTGGATGGATCTTCCTCTACATAATTAAACAAAGCCCCCATTGGCTGAGAACTTAAATGCCCCCCTTTTGTTAACTCATTATTCATTACAGCCCTTAATTTTCTTGATGGCTGATTAAAAGACTTTTCTCTATTAAGAAATTTCACCATTGCCTTAAATACAACTTCATTTGCCATCTGTCCGCTAATTGGCCTTAGCTCAACACGAGTACAATTGAAAAAATCTGACATTTCCTTCTGTGTCTCTAACTCAACCTCTTTTATAAAATCAGTGCCCTGATAAAAATAAATCTCTTCCCCTTTCATGGTTCGATGCTCTGCATATCTTCCTGCTGGGTCTGATATCTCACATATTTTTACCAGTAAACTTGGGGTTGTTTCAGATGGAATAAGATTAAAACATTCGTGCTGACGCCATATATTATTTTTCTCAACCTTATCAATCAAATTTTTAACTTTGGAATAAAAATCACTCATTTGCTAACTCCCTCAATAAAATTTTTGTCTTCTATTTCTTTAATTTTATTTAATCTTCTTAAATGCCTCCCACCTTCAAAAGGCGTGTCCAACCAAATCTCCACAATTTTCAATGCCATTTCCTCATCCAAAACTCTTGCACCAAGAGTTAATAGGTTAGAATCATTATGAGCGCGACTCATTTTAGCTGTATATTCATCATGACAGAGAGTTGCCCTAACTCCTTTAAACTTATTTGCAACAATTGTCATACCAAGGCCTGAACCACAGATTAATATTCCTCGCTCTGCCTTCCCCTGTGATACAGCCTTGGCAACCTTTTCCCCGAAATCTGGATAATCCACTGAATCTTCGTTTTCAGGTCCAAAATCATAAAATTCCACTTCCCTTTTTTTTAAAAAATCTTTTATTTTTTCCTTTAATCTAAATCCAGCGTGGTCAGAACCAATTGCAATCATTACTAATCATTATCTTATTCTATTTTTATTAAGTCAAGAATAAAAACTTAAAATGAAAATCAATTTATGTTAACATGAAACAAAATGAAAGAGAAGATATTCTACAAAAACAGCAGTGGATTCAAACTTTGTGGAATTTTATCAAACCCTATTTTTCCTAAAAAAGAGAAAGTAGTAATTTTATGTCATGGCTTTACAACTGATAAAAACAGCATTACAAATTTAATATTAGAAAAAATTTTAAATGAAAGTGAAATCTCGACCTTCAGGTTCGACTTCACAGGTCATGGCGAAAGTGAAGGAGAACTTGGAAATATTACAATTTCTAAAGCAGTCGATGATGTTTTAACTTCAATCCAATTTTTGAAAAGATTGGATTACTCAAAAATAGGTTTAATTGGTTCGAGTTTTGGTGGGCTTGCAAGTATTTTAGCCTCTTCCAGAAGCAAAGATATACAAGTTATGGCCCTAAAATCTCCTGTATCAGATCTGTATGAATTATTTGTGTTGCAGGCTGGTGAACATTTGATAGAAAAATGGAAAAATGAGGGATATATAGATTACACTTCAGTTAATGGAGATAACTTTAAATTAGACTATTCTCTGCTCAAAGAAGCTGAAGAAATAAATGTATATAAAATAGCATCAGAAATTAAAATTCCTGTCTTAATAGTTCATGGTGACCATGATGAATCAGTCCCTCTTAATCAAAGTAAAAATTTAGCTTCTCTTTTAAAAAACTGTAAATTAGAAATTATTAAAGGTGCAGACCACAGATATTCTGATTCCAAGCATTTTAATAAAATGATATCCCTCATCTCTGATTTTATTATTAAGAATTTTTGACTATTGTTTATCTTGACTTAACTCATTAATTTTTATAAGTTTTTAATGATGAATGAAAATACAGAAAAAAGAAAAATAAGATTTATTTATTGGAAAGAAGAAAATATGTGGATAGGATACTTAGAAGAATACCCTGATTATTGGACGCAAGGAGAAAGTATAGAGGAACTAAAAGAAAACTTGAGAGATATTTATAAGGAACTCAGTAGTGGAGTTATACCTTCAATTCGGAGGGTTGGGGAGCTTGATGTAGTGTGAAAAGGAAAGAACTTATTAAAAAACTTAACGAAATGGGATGTATTTTAATTCGTCATGGTAAAAGACATGATTGGTATCAAAACCCTAAAACCAAAATTTGCCAACCAGTCCCAAGACATAATGAAATAAAAGACAGTTTAGCGAAACATATAATGAAAATGCTTGAAAATAAATAATATTCATCACCTTCTCTTTTGAGGAAATTTCATTAGCAATCCGAGTTTATATTATTTTCTTGACTTCATAGCTAATAAATATTTTAATTTATTTAGGAGGATACAAAATGCAGCTCGATAAATTTACTGTTAAGTCTATTGAAGCATTACAACAGGCGCAGAGAAAAGCAGAGAGCTTAAATCATCAGGAATTAAGACCCGAACATTTATTATGGGCACTTCTAAATCAACAGGATGGTTTAGTAGTTTCTATTTTAAATAAAATCGGTGTCAATAATGAAAAAATTTCAAAAGAATTACAGAATTATTTAAATAGATTACCCAAAATTCAGGGTGTTCAAGCGCAGGTTTATCTTTCTCCTCAATTAAAAAATATTTTAGACCTATCCTTTAAAGAGGCAGAGACTTTCAAGGACGAATATGTTTCAACTGAACATTTACTCCTTGCTATTTTAAAAGAAGGGCAATCTTATGCTTCTCAGGTGTTGGCAAATAATGGTCTTACAGAGGAGAATATACTTGAGGCACTAAGAAGTATTCGAGGCTCCCAGAGAATTACTGACCCAAATCCAGAAGATAAATTCCAGGCTCTTGAAAAATATGGTCGAGATTTAACAGCACTTGCCCGTCAAGGAAAACTTGACCCTGTTATTGGACGGGACGACGAAATTAGAAGAGTTATTCAGGTTTTATCCAGAAGAACCAAAAACAATCCTGTGCTTATAGGAGAAGCAGGTGTTGGAAAAACAGCGATTGTGGAGGGACTTGCTCAGAGAATTGCTAATGGAGATGTTCCTGCAACCCTGAAAAACAAAAGAATTATTGCCCTTGATCTCGGTAGTCTGATCGCAGGAACAAAATATAGAGGAGAATTTGAAGATCGTTTAAAAGCAGTATTAAAAGAAATAACTGATTCTCAGGGTGAAATTATTTTATTTATTGATGAGCTCCATACCATAATTGGAGCTGGTGCTGCTGAAGGTGCTGTTGATGCCTCAAATATGTTAAAGCCTCCTTTAGCACGAGGTGAACTTCGCTGTATAGGAGCAACAACTTTAAATGAATATAAAAAATATATTGAAAAAGATGCTGCTTTAGAACGGAGATTTCAGCCCGTTTATGTTGGAGAACCTACTGTTGAGGAAACAATTTCCATTTTAAGAGGACTTAAAGAAAAATATGAAGTTCACCACGGAGTAAAAATAAAAGATTCAGCTCTTGTAGCTGCTGCCACCCTATCCCATAGATATATAACTGACCGATATTTACCTGACAAAGCGATTGATTTAATTGATGAGGCTGCTTCAAGAATAAGAATGGAAATTGATAGTTTACCCGTGGAAATTGATGAAATTGAGAGGAAAATAATCCAGCTCGAAATAGAAAAACAGGCGCTTAAAAAAGAAAAGGATAAAGCATCCCAGGAGAAAATTAAAAAGATTGATAAAGAGCTTGCTGATTTAAAAGAGAAAAGGGATTCTATGAAAGCCCAATGGCAAAAAGAAAAAGAGATAATTGAAAAAATAAATCGTCTAAAGGAAGAAGTTGATAGATTGAAAATAGAGGAACAGAATGCTGAAAGAAAAGGGGATTTAGAAAAAGTAGCGGAAATTAGATATGGAAAATTAATCGAATTGAATAAGGAGATTGAAAAAGCCACTAAAGAATTAGCAAAAATTCAAGAAAAGGGCAAAATGCTTAAAGATGAAGTAGATGAAGAAGATATAGCAGAAATAGTTTCAAAATGGACAGGAATTCCAGTCTCAAAAATGCTTGAAGGCGAGATTGAAAAGTTAATTAAGATGGAGGAGAATTTAAAGAAAAGAGTTGTGGGTCAAGACCATGCTATCAGAATAGTTTCTGATACAATAAGAAGGGCTAGAGCTGGAATTCAAGATCCAAACCGGCCTCTTGGCTCCTTTATTTTTCTTGGCCCCACAGGTGTTGGAAAAACTGAATTAGCAAGAGCACTTGCAGAATTTCTCTTTGATGATGAAAGAGCAATGGTAAGACTGGATATGTCAGAATATATGGAAAGACATTCCGTAGCCCGCCTGATAGGAGCTCCACCAGGATATGTTGGTTTTGAGGAAGGAGGACAGTTAACAGAGGCTATAAAAAGAAGACCCTATTCAATAATTCTTCTTGATGAAATTGAAAAAGCTCATCCTGATGTTTTCAATATTCTTTTACAAGTGCTTGATGATGGAAGATTAACAGATGGTCAGGGAAGAACAGTTGATTTCAGAAATACTGTGATAATAATGACTAGTAATTTGGGAAGCCAGGCAATTATGGAGTACAGTGGAGATTATAAGAAAATTGAAGAAAAAATCAGAGAGATATTAAAACAGCATTTCAGACCAGAATTTCTAAATAGAATAGATGAAGTCATTATTTTTAAACCATTAACAAAAGAATCTCTTCTTAAAATTGTAGAAATTCAGATTTCAAATCTTCAAAAAAGGCTCGAGGATAAAAAATTAAAAATTGAATTAAGCGAAAGAGCAAAAGAATTATTAGCTGAAAAAGGTTATGATCCAGTTTTTGGAGCACGTCCTTTAAAAAGAATAATTCAAAGAGAAATAGAAAATCCTCTTTCCATGAAAATACTCAAAGGAGAATTTTCAGAAGGAGATAAAATTTATGTGGATGTAAATATTAAAAATGAATTAATTTTTATAAAAAAATAAATAAGGATTATTTATGATGAGAAAAATCTATAAGTGGTTTCTAAAGGGTAAAATTCTTATTTACTTAGTTAGATCAATTAGTTTTATTTTCTGTTTTACACTTGGAAGCATATCCTTATTTGTTTTTTCAGTTGCTGGAACTCATTTTGCAAAAGTTGGCGCAGGAGGAAATGGTGATAAATTAAGCTATCTTTTTACTTCGATAGGTCTCATTGCTGTCGCAGTAGCAGTTTTAGACTTAGCAGTAACTATTTTTAGAGAAATGGTTATGCCAGAGGGAGATAAAAGACATCCTTCCAGAGTTAGGGGAAGTTTGACAAGATTCATTATGATTGTGATAATAGCTGTATTAATTGAAGGTCTTATCATGCTTTTTAAATTTAGCGAAACAGAACAGATTCATCTTCTTCCATATGTTTTCCTTGTGTTTGCAAGCGCTCTAATTCTAATAATCGGACTGGGAGTATATATAAAGATTACTGTTCCAATAGAAAAATTAGTGGAAAAGGGCGAAGAAAATAATAGTTCTTTTAAGAACTTAGATTAATAATAAAATTAATAATTAACTTTTAAAGGAGAATAATATGGAAAAAGAAGTAAGAAAAGCATTGGAAGAAATTAGACCTCATCTCCAGGCAGATGGTGGAGATATTGAACTGGTTGAAATCACAGAGGAAGGAGTGGTTAAAGTAAGATTAACTGGTGCCTGTGCTGGGTGCCCAATGAGACAAATGACCCTGACACAGGGAATAGAACAATTTATAAAAAGGAGAGTTCCTCAGATTTTGAGAGTTGAAGCTGTATAAAAGATTAAAAGTCTTTAAATTATGGTCAAAAATAGAAAAAAAATAAAAATTTTAGCATTTTTTTTATTGGTTTCAATTTTTCAAATCTCTGGTTGTAGCTCAAAGCCAAAAACAGTTATTATCTTTTGCGCTGGTGACAGCCTCACAAATTCCCTATATCCTTCTTTCCTCAAAAATAAACTAATATCTGAAGGCATTAGAGCAAGGGTTTATAACTTTGGTCAAAATGGAAATAACTCTGGTCAATATCTCAGATTTTTGATAAGAAATAAAAAATGGATGAAAGAAAAACATCCTGATTTTGTCCTACTCCAGCTCGGAACAAATGATGTAAGAATGGATAGTGATTTTACTCCGACTCACAAATTCTATTTAAATATGAAAAAAATTATTTCAATTTTTAAAAAATTTAAGAATCGTCAAGGGAAAAACACTAAGATTTTAATAGCAACAATTCCCCCTTTACCTCGTCAGATAAAATTTCCTTTTACTGAAGAATCAAGGGAAAGGATACAGATAGAAATCAATCCCACAATTAGAAAAATTGCAATAGAGGAGAATTTGACTCTCGTTGATAATTATTCTCTTTTTATTAAAAATCCTGATTTATTACCGGATGTTCATCCCAATGAAAAGGGATACAAAGCCATGGCTGAAAACTGGTATTCTGAATTAAAAAAACTTATAAAATAGAATAAGGAGGTTATATGAAAAAATATATTATTTTTATTTTATTGACATCAGCTTTTCTTATTCCATGTAAAACTGAGAAAAGAGACCCTATTAATCAAAATAAGATTATAGACATAAAATCTATTAAACCTCTTCTTCCCTTTAAAGGAAAAATCGTATTCCAATCAGATATGGATGGTGACAATGAGATTTATTTGCTGACTTCGAAGGGATTAAAAAAATTAACTGACAATACATGGAGTGACGAGTATCCAAAGTGGTCTCCTGATGGGAAAAAAATTGCCTTTACAGCAAATCCTAAGGGAAGTTATGAAATATTTATCATGAACGATGATGGTTCTGATATTGTTCAGCTCACTAAAACAAAGCACAATGCTATTGAACATGCATGGTTTCCTGATGGCAAGAAAATCGCTTACACAATAGAAAGAAGAAGAGGTATTTTTAGAAGTTATAAGTTGTGGATGGTGGATATAAAAACCAAAAAAACAGAAAGATTATTGGCAGATTTTCAGGGATCATGTGCTCTTCCCAATTTTTCTCCTTCTGGACATCTCATGGGATTTACTGGAAAAAGAACTATTGGATGGGATGTAGCAATTTATGATTTCAAAACTAAAAGAATTTCTTTTTTAACTGAAGGAGGAAAATCATGTAGACCTCACTTCTCTCATGATGGAAAGAAAATTGCATATGTTTCCTCAGTTGCAGATGGAAAAGGTGACATTTGGTTAATGAATCCTGATGGGTCGGGTAAAATGAGACTTACCCGAAGAGATGAAACCTATGACTATTATCCCTCCTGGTCTCCAGATGATAAATTCATAGTTTTTAGCTCATCCAAGCGAAATCATAAAAAAAGGGGGAATTGGGCTTTATATTTGGTTAATGTAAAAACAGGAAGAATTAGGCTTCTACTCGACACTCCTGGAAGAGAATTATTTCCTGACTGGCATTAAAATGACTACTGAAAATTTCTTAATAGAATTTGAAAAAGAACTGCAAGAGATTCCAAAATTAAAGGTTTCTTTAAAACAGCACTGTCGGTTTAGAATAGGTGGTCCTGCTGATTTTTTCTTTAAAGTAAAAAATCCAGATAAATTAAAAAAAGTTATTGCACTTGTTAACAAGTATAAAATTCCTTTTTTAGTAATAGGAGAGGGCACAAATCTTTTATTTGATGATGAGGGATTCAGAGGACTCATTATTAAAAATGAAATTAAAGGAATAAAAGTAAATCCAAAGAAAGGATTAATCGAGGCATACAGTGGAACTCCATTAAAAGAAATCATTAAAGAAGCATTGGAAAATTCTCTCGGTGGATTAGAAGCTCTCACAGGAATTCCAGGAACTTTTGGAGGAGCTATTTCAGGAAATGCAGGTGCTTATGGAAGAAGTATCAGCGATTTTTTTGAAAAGGGAATAATCATTGACGAAAAAGGAAATGAAAGAGAAGTTGATAAAGAATATTTTCAATTTGATTATAGATGGAGTAGGATAAAAAAAACAAAAGAGGTGATTCTCTCAGGAACCTTAAAACTTGAAAAAATGTCACAACCCCAAATTTTAGAAAGAATGGAAGAGATTTATATAGATAGGCAGAAAAAGCATCCTCCACCTGAAATAGCCTGTGCAGGAAGTTATTTTAAAAATATCAAATTACCTGATGGAAATTTTATTCCTGTAGGTTATTTACTTGATAAAGTAAATGCAAAAAGCATAAAAGTTGGAGATGCAAGAGTATATGAAAAACATGCGAATATACTTATAAATAAAGGCAATGCATCCTCCAAAGACATTCTTACTCTCGCCTCAATTCTAAAGCAAAAAGTTAAAGATGTATTTGGAATTGACCTGACAGAGGAAGTTATTTATGTAAAAGCAAATCCCTTAAACGAGTAAGAATTTCGGGTTTTGTTTTGGAAACAAAAGAATTTAAAGCAAACAGTGAGAGGTGTTTATATATTTCCAGTAACTCTGTTTTATTTTTATCCTTAAGAGCTTCAATATGGGCATGAATTGTTTCAGAGTCTCCTCGTACAAGAGGTCCAGTTAGGGATTTTTTAATACCATATTTTTCGGTATTTTCAAGAGTTCCCTTAACTAATGGGAGAAGAGAATTAAATGTTAAATCTTTTGGAACACCAGCTTCTTCTAATAGACCAGTCGCTATGTCTAACAAAACCACGAGGAAATTTGATGTTATAACACATGCAGTATGATAGAGGGCTTTATTTTCTTTCGAAATTATTAAATATTTAGCTTCTAATTTTTCAACTATTCTCTTTGCAAGATTCAGTGCTTCTTTGTCCCCTTCTAAGCCAAAATAAATTCCCTTAAATTTATCCTCAATTGGTCTCTTTTGTGAAAAAGACTGAATTGGATGAAAGGAAGCAACAAAGGCTTTTTTTTCTTTTAGAGAAGAAAGTGCATCAGATGTTAACAAACCACTACAATGAAAAACAAATTTTCCCTCCCAATTTAATTCGCATGAACTTAATTCCCTGCTTACTTTTTCTATTTCTCCATCAGGTACACATATAAGAACAAGTTTTCCGAAAGAAGCACATTCTACATTATTAGCAAGAGGTGTTCCCTGACCTACAAAATTGACGCTTTCCTCTGCTGAAGAAAGGCTTTTACATGAAATTGCCTTTATTAAAAATTCCTTTTTTGCCAGAGCAAATCCCAAATTTGTCCCGAGTCTTCCACCTCCAATTATTGAAATATCAATCATTTCTTCTTCTTAAATACCTCTAACCAGTGTTTTATTTCGAGAGGAGTAAGCTTTATCTCCTTTTTTCTGCTTTCCTTTCTATTCTCTTTAAATGTTTTTCGAACTAATTTGTTAAAATCAGAACATTTAATAACTTTTGCACCTTTATTTTTTACGAAATTAATAAGTTCTCGGTCTGAACTTACAACATAAATATCCTTTACATACTTTTTTGTAGAGATAATTTCCTTAATTTTTGTATCAGCAGATACAGTCTCTGAGAAAATTATAGAAAATTTTTGTTGATTGTAATTCAATTTGTCTACTGATATATCAGGAGAACCATCAAAAACAATTGTAATCTTTGACCTTTTTAAATTTTGAAATTTAATTAATTTTAGGATAAGTCTATATTTGCTTCTTGTATCATTTAACCTATAACTCGAAGTATGTCCTATTAGATTGTTTCCATCAATTAAATATGCCATTAATTAAATTGTATACGACTCACCTGGTTTAAGAATCACAACATTAGCCATATCTCCTACTCTTGTTTTAAATTCCTCAGGGTTTGTTTGAATTATTGGGAATGTATTGTAATGGATAGGTATTACTACTTTTGATTTAATCAACTCAACTGCCTTAACAGCTGAAGGAATTCCCATTGTATAACGATCTCCAATGGGTAACAAGCTTAAATCCGGTTCAAAAAACTCACCAATAAGTTTCATGTCATAAGTGAGACCAGTATCTCCTGCATGATAAATCTTCTTGCCATCCATTTCCACAACAACTCCTGTAGCATTTCCCTTTTCTGCTGAGTGCCATGCAATTACCATATGAATTTTTACGCCATCCACCTCCACAGTGCCTCCAATATTCATGCCTTCAGCTTTTATCCCCTCCTTCTCAGCCTCAACAGCTACTTCATGAATACTAACTAAAGTGGCTCCTGTTTTTTTGCAGATTGAGAAAGCATCTCCTAAATGGTCACCGTGATAATGAGTAACTACTACTATATCTGCTTTGTCAATCTCCTCGGGTTTCACAGAAGCAACAGGATTCCCACTTAAAAACGGATCAATGAATACTATTTTTGAGCCTTCAATTTTAATTGCGGAGTGACCCAACCATGTAATTTTCATTTTTAACCTCCCTCATTTAAACTAAAAATTAAAAGCTAAAAACTAAAAAATACAATTTAAAATTAAAATTTTTTTCACCCATTAACCAATAACTATGAACTAATAACTATCCAGGAGGCCAGCTCATTTCCCTGCCACCAAGGAGATGAAGATGTATATGAAA
The DNA here is from genome assembly GCA_002010665.1 of Candidatus Aminicenantes bacterium JdFR-78. Classification (GTDB taxonomy): domain Bacteria; phylum Acidobacteriota; class Aminicenantia; order JdFR-78; family JdFR-78; genus JdFR-78. Next base: position 44,418 of record MTON01000013.1, on the reverse strand, counting down.
TACAGCTTGTCCAGCATCTTTACCTGTATTTAGAACCAATCTATATCCTGTTTTCTCTAAGCCCTTTTCTTTTGCAATTTCTCTTGCTTTTATCATCAGATGTCCAAGTAAAGACTTCTCTTCTTCGGGAATATCAATAAGAGAAGAGTAATGTTTTTTGGGAATAATTAAAATATGCACAGGAGCCTGAGGATTTATATCCTCAAAGGAAAGGGAAAGTTCATCCTCTGAAATAATTTTTGCAGGTATCTCTTTCTTTAGAATTTTACAAAAAATGCATAATTCCATTATTCCTCCCCCTTAATTCTTTTTATTTTTGCACCTAATTGGGCTAATTTTTCCTCTATTCTTTCATAGCCTCTATCTAAATGATGAATCTGACTCACTACTGTTTCGCCATCTGCAATCAATCCTGCTAAAACAAGCGAAGCAGAAGCTCTCAAATCAGTTGCCACAACCTCAGCACCTGAGAGCGGAGTTCCCCCTTTCACAATTGCCTTATCCCCTATCACTCTAATATCTGCTCCAAGTCTGAGAAGTTCATTTACATGAAGAAAACGGCGATCAAATATTGTTTCAGTAATTATTGATATTCCATTCGCCTGAGTCATTAAAACCATAAATTGAGCTTGCATATCAGTGGGAAAACCAGGATAGGGTGAAGTTGTTACATCCTGGGATCTAATATTTGAATTTCCATTAACTTTTAAAGTTTTGGAATCAATTTTTTCAATATTAATCCCCGCGAATCTAATTTTTTCAATCACTGCATCAAGATGATGGGGATATACATTTTCAATAATTATTTCATCTCCTATTAAGCCTCCAGCAACTAAGAATGTTCCAGCCTCAATTCTATCAGGGATTACATAATGTGTGGTTCCTTTTAATTCTTCAACACCTCGAATCCTGACAGTATCTGTCCCTACTCCTTCGATTTTTGCACCCATACTTATTAATAAATTGCACAAATCAACAACTTCGGGTTCCTTAGCACAATTTTTAAGAACTGTTTCGCCTTTAGCTAAACATGCTGCCATTATTAGGTTTTCTGTTCCTGTAACTGTAACCTTTGAAAATTCTATCTCAGTTCCTTTTAATTTCTTTGCCTTTGCTTTTATATATCCATGCTCGAGCTTCAATTTTGCACCAAGCTTTTCAAGCCCTTGCATATGAAGGTCAATTGGTCTTGAACCTATCGCACATCCCCCTGGTAAAGCCACAACTGCTTCTCCATAGCGAGCAAGGAGAGGACCCAGCACAAGAATTGATGCTCTCATTGTTTTTACTAACTCATATGGAGCTTCAAATGATTGGATATTTTCAACTTTAATTGAAATTTCGTGATCATTTAATTTATATCTCCCTCCCAATTCCTTGATAAGGGTCAACATTGTGAAAACATCTTGAACGAGTGGAACATTCTTAAGAATAATTTCTTCATGGGTAAGTAAAGAAGCAGCAATAGCAGGGAGCACTGCATTTTTTGCTCCACTTATTTTCACTTTCCCCCTTAAGATTTGTCCGCCTTTAATCCAAATTTTATCCATTTACAACTATTTTAATTTAGAATTTTTTAAAATTCAATAAATATTAAAATTTGACTTTGTATTAAAAAATGCATATAGTAAAGTGACAGGAGGTCAGAATGAAAAGAAGATTAATCTATTTTACACTTCTGGGAATATTTGGATTCTCTATTTTCCTCTCCTTTGCTTACGCAGATATTTTTATTCAGAGTAAAAGACATACAGATTCTTACACTGTTATGGGAAAAACTCATCCTGCGGAGGACCTGGTCATTACACAATGGTTAAGCAAGGATAAATTTAGAAATGATGAGGGGAATAAAAAGTCTTATATAGTGAGACTGGACATCAATAAGCTTTACATTCTTAATCATGAAAAGAAAACATACTCTGTGGTTGACTTACCAATTGATTTTAGCAAAATACTACCTCCACAAGCTCAACAGATGATGCAGATGATGAAAATGAGTGCAACAGTAACTGATACAGGAGAGACACGTAAAATAGGAAAATGGAATTGTCGTAAATACATTGTAAATTTACAAGGTGGAATGATGAATACAAATATGGAAATCTGGACTACAAAGGATGTTAAAATTAATTATGAGGCGTATGAGAAATTTAGTGAAAGTATAATGGGCTTAAATCCAATGTTCAAAAATATTGTAGATGAGTTTAAAAAAATAAAAGGACTTCCCATTTATCGAGCATCAACAATCAGTATAATGGGAAGTAATATAAAATCAACTGAGGAAGTTACAGAAATAACTGAGAAATCTCCTCCAAAAGGAATTTATGAACTTCCAGTTGGATATAAAGAAGTTCAATTTAATCCGATGGAAAGAAAATAATAATTTTTAAAATTTTATGCTTAGAAACGAAGGCGAAAGATTAAGAAAGGTAATAGTTTGCACTCCTGAGAAAGAATATTTTAAAGCCAAAAATTTAAAGGCTCATAATATCAGTGAATTAGCAGATAAAGAGAGAGCGAAAAATCAGCATAATGAATTGAAGAGAATACTCAGAAATTCTGGAAGTATAGTAATTGATGTTCCAGAACTTGAAAATCATCCTAATTCTGTTTTTACCCGAGACACTGCTGTTTGCACGCCTCACGGCTATATCAAATTGCGAATGGGGCTTGAAACAAGAAGGGGTGAGGAAAATTGGATGGCAAAAATTCTTGACTCACTTGGTGAACCAATGGTTGGAAGTGTGGAAAATCCAGGAACTGCTGAGGGAGGAGATATTATACTTGCTGGAAAGGTTGCATTTTTAGGTCATTCTTTAAGAACAAATTCTGAAGGTATAAAACAAATTTCAAAAATTTTAAAATCAATGAATTACGAAATTCGTATTGCACATCTTCCTAATAAATATTTACATATTGGTGGTGCAATGAGCGTGATTGGGCCAGAAAATGTTATTTGTTGTAAAAATGTATTTCAAGAAGACTTCTTTAAAGGCTTTAATGTTATAGAAATAGAATGCGAGAGTCCAATAACTTCGAATGTCATCTGCCTTGGAAATCAAGAAGTAATAGTTGAATTTTCAAATAAAAAAGCAATTGAGGAACTTGATAAAAGAAATTATAAAGTTCATGCCTTAAACTTATCAGAATTTGTAAAGGGAAGGGGTGGCCCAACCTGTCTGATTTTACCTGTTGAAAGAAAGGATTAATTAAAGCTCAGAATATAATAATATTTACCAATGGTCGAGTAAAAAAATTTTGAAAGTTCTCCTCCCATTAACACAATTTCATCATATTCTTAATCAACCCAATCAGAACTATATCCACACTTTTTTATTTAAACACAAAAAACTCTTTACAAAATAAAAAAAGTTTGATATTAAGAAATTCTAAATGAAAATCGGTAAAGGTGTGGAAAATTTAATCTAATACAAGAAAGTAAAAGCAGATTAATACTATATTAAAAAATGGAAAATTTGAAAAAACATTAAAGGGCGGTAGCCTACATTTTATATGGCAAAGGGGAAAAAAACCTGATCGCAAATTTAAAGGGGGGATAAAAATGAAAAAAATTTTGATTTTTTGCACTATAATATTACTAAGCTTTTATCTATTCTGTAAAAAAGAAAGTTCTAAACAAACAACTTTGTTAACCTCCTCTCAGCCAATTGAACCTGAAATTAATGTCAAAAGAATTACTGATTTGACCGGTATTAAATTTGAAATTTTAAAAACTGAAACAATCGGATATATACCCATACATAAGTTCTACTGGATTTGTTTGGAAAATAGAGCTACTCAACAACAAGTAAGAGAATTAGCTAAAGAAATAATAGATGACATAATTGCCAAAAAACCAAATACTTATCATAGCTTTACTATACACTTTTTTTATAAGGATGAAATGGGAAAAACTCTTGAGGAATCAGAACCTTTTGCCAAAGCTACTTTTCTTCCAGAAGGCAATTGGCTTAAAGTAGGAAGAGTTCCTATTAATAATTATAAATCCTATAAATTGACATGTGTTTTTTATGAGAGGTAAAATATTGGTTGCAATTTAAAGTAAATATGTAGTATATAACATCCTTAAGGAGTGTGTTATGAATGAAATTACGAATGAAGAAATAGAATTAATGGATTATTTAAAAGTTATTTGGAAAAGAAAATGGCTTATAATAATTCCAACCTTGATTTGTGTGATTATAGCAGGAATAATTAGTTTTCTTCTTCCTAAAAAATGGGAAATTGATACAATAATTTTACCAAGCAAAATGTTAATTCAAACAGCACAGGGAGGATTTGAAGAAGTCGTAGTTATAGACCCAAAACAAATAGCAGGTCAAATCAATGAAAAAACTTACAATAATCTTATTGCAGCTGAATTGAACCTTAGTATTAGAGAATTTCCTAAATTAAAGGCAGAAAATCTAAGAGATACAAAACTCATTCGAGTTTCAATAGTAGAAAGTGATATTGAAAAGGCAAAGTCAATTTTATATTCCCTTTTTAAACATTTAAAAAGAGATTTAGATAAAAAAATTGATATCGAAATGAAAGGAATAGAAAGTAAAATTAAGACTAAAGAAAATTTAATAAAATATAAGAGAATAACTATTGAAGATAGACTAAATGAAATAAAAATTCTTCAAAATCAGATAAAATCAAAAAAATTAGACATCCAATCAAAAGAAATCGAAAAAGAGAGAATACGACAAGAAATTATTGCTTTAAAAAATAAACTTAAAATTTCAAAGGATAAAGAAAAGGATATTATAGAAGCGATGAAAGAGGTGAAAGATAGAATTAGTAAAATAGAAGAAGAACAAAGAAAAGCATTAAGGGAAGGAAAAAGTGACGATGCAATAGCAATGTTGCTTTATTCAAATGAAATTCAAAACAATTTAAGGTATTATAATATTTTAAACGAGAGTTTGAGCAATGAGAGAATAACTCAGGAAAATTTAAATTTAGAAATTAAGGAAAAAGAAGAGGAGATAAAACAATTAGATACTCAAATTGAAAAATTAAAAACAGAAATTGATACTGTAAATACTCAAATTAATGACGAGAAAAATGAAATTAAAAAAATAGAAAATGAGATTGAAAATATTAGAAATGAAATTGAGTTATTAAATGAAAGAAAAGGAAGAATGGATTATGCTCAATTGGTTAAGGAACCAACCTCTTCTATTAATCCTGTCTCTCCAAAAAAGAAATTGAATATTTTAATTGCTGGTATATTAGGATTAATGATTTTCACAATTTTAGCCTTTTTCATTGAATATATTGAGAAACAAAAAGTTAGTTAATTAAATCTTTTAATAATTCCAAATCATTTTTATTCTACCATTCTTTCAAAAGATTTGAATTATTTGGAGGGTGTCAAAAATGAAATTTAAAACATTTTTACTTATTGCATTAATAATTTTACTTATGTGTAAACTTCCAATATTTGCTAAAAAGCAGGCAAAACAAAAATTGAGTCTAAAAGTTGACGGAGCAATTCATTTCTTTACAGATTTTTATGAATATAATGAAACTAAAAATTATGGTTCTACTTTAAGAAACATAATTCTCGGAGTTCATGGCAATCTTTATAAGAAAATTACTTTTATGATAAGAGTTAAAGGTGATTATGGATTTGGAACAGGGAGCCTTGTCTTAAGGCCTTCACGGACATGGTTTGACATAAGATTTTCTCCTTTTTTTCATATAAGAGTAGGAAAAGATTATGCCCCTACTTCCCGATTTGCTCTTTATGATTCATATCATTTTAATATAATTTCTGCTCATAGAGCAGGACATTATACCTATATAGGACCAGTCACCTATTTATATACAATTTATGCTTTTGGAACAATATATCCTGATCAAGGACTATATATATGGGGTAAATATTCGCTAACAAAAAATTTTCATATAAAATATTATTCTTCTTTTCTCAATGGATTCTATTCAGCAAAAGAACCATTTTCAAAGAAAGGTAGATTTGTTGCGCGACTCCAGCTAAATTTTGGTAGAGCAGAACCTGGTTATTTTCAAAGAGGATTTTATTTTGGTAAAAATACCTTTTCATTAGGATATAGCTATGACAGAGACTTAAATTTTTATGATACAGATAAAGATAAAATAGTAGATAACCCATCTGAGAATCATACCTTTGATATATTTATAGAGAGAGTATTGGGCCCAATAGTAATAAACTTAGAAAGTAGTTACGTAATCTGGAATGACCTCACTGAGAAACTATTATTGGACTATACAGCCAAATTGGGACGGATTTCATTTTATATTTCAAAAATTAAATTACAACCTTGGTTTTCCTATGAGGACTATATATTTGACAGAGACTATACATATAGCATAAGAGTTTTAAAATTTGGTTTTAATTATTACTTACAAAAAGAATTATCTTTTAGAGGAGGATTTGCTCTATATAAAAGAGCGATTAGAAAAAATGTATTAGACTATCATAATTTCTTTCTTGGAATTTTCTTAAGATTTTAATTTTTTAGAATTTTAAGAAGATTCTGATTTAAAATTTCGAAATATAAAGCATCAGATTTACACTTTACAAAACCAAAAAAATTTGATATTAAAAAGAATCCATAAATAATGATATAGCAACCTCAGAAATCAGACAACAATAGCAAGTTTAGGTTAAAAGCAGAAATTTATATTAAAATGGAAATTACAAAATTCACTAAAGGGCGGTAGCCTATCTTTTTTCTGTAAAGCGTGAAGAGTAAAGCGTAAGGAGTTAAAAATAATTGAGAAAATACTTGGGTACTAATCGCTAAATGCTATTTTGGGAAAGAAAATGGGGAGACTTGACCCCTTATCAGAATTATCAGAATATTAGAATCTATGCTAAAATTTCTATAAGAAACCAGAGATGGAGAATTAAAAAAAGAAGATAATCTATGAAAAAGATTTGGGTGAATAAAATATATTCATTTGAAGATGCAGAAAGATTTGATGAGAATTATTATCTAAATATGACAAGCACAGAAAGGTTAAATATAATGCAATTTCTAAGAGAATCTTATTTTAAAATCATTAAATTTGAAAAGGACTTAAAGAATGAAAGTAGAGAAAGACTACGAAGAGTTGTTAAGATTATTAAACAAAAATAAGGTTAAATACTGTATTGTTGGAGCATATGCAGTTGCTTTCCATGCTAAACCAAGATATACAAAAGACATGGATATACTAGTAGAGCCAGACATAGAGAATGGAAAAAAAATCCTTAAAGCTCTTAAAGAATTTGGATTTGAAGAATTAAATCTAAAAGAAGATGATTTCACGCAAAAAGGTATAATTATCCAGTTAGGATATGAACCAGTAAGAGTAGATATTGTAACTTCAATTGAAGGCTGCACTTTTGAAGAAGTATGGCGAGGTAAAGTAGAAGGATGTTATGGGAAAGAAAAAGTATTTTTTATTGGAATAAATGAATTAATAAAAAATAAAAAAAAGTCAAAACGAAAGCAAGATAAGGTGGATTTAGAAATTTTATTAATGGCAAAAAAGAAGAAACAGTAAGTTAGTTTTTGTATGTGTAGTAATAATAATGAGAATTTCATTTTTTCGAAAAAGTGAAAAATGAAGATGAAAAATTGCAAGATATCATAAGGAGTTAAAAATAAATAAGGAAATACGTAGGTACTAATTGCTGAACACTATTGTGGGAAAGAAAAACACTTTACTTTCCGCTTTACGCCTTACACTCCAAAAGACATAGAAATAATTAAGAATCAGTTAAAAGAATTGGGTTATTTGGATTTGGAGATTAAAATTGATCATAACAATTTAGAATTTTAACTTCAGCTATAATCTTTTGGAGGTCAAAATGAAAGCACTTGTTCTAGCAGGGGGGAAGGGAACTCGTTTGCGTCCTATTACTCATACAATTCCGAAACAACTCGTCCCTATTGCAAATAAACCGATTCTCCATTATGTAATGGACCAATTAAAAGAGGCTGGAATAAACGATGTTGGTGTAATAATAGCTCCTGAAACAGGAAGGCAAATAAAAGAGTCTTTAAATGAAAATCCTTGGAAACATCATTTTACATTTATTTTACAAGAAAAACCTCTTGGTCTTGCTCATACTGTAAAAATAAGTAGGAGATATCTGGGTGAATCATCTTTTATAATGTATCTCGGTGATAATTTAATAGGTGAATCAATATGTTCTTTCGTAAATATCTTTCTAGAAGAAAAACCAGATGCCCTAATACTTTTAAAAAAAGTAGACAATCCATCTTCTTTTGGTGTTGCAGTAATAGATACCTATGGAAAAGTAAAAAAACTCATAGAAAAGCCCCAAAAACCACCTTCCAATCTTGCGCTTGTGGGAGTATATATATTCACTCCTATAATTCATGAAATAATAAATATACTAAAACCTTCCTGGAGAGGGGAATATGAAATCACAGATGCTATTCAAGGACTTTTAGAAAAGGGTAAAAATGTAACTGCAAAAATACTTCAAAGTTGGTGGCTTGATACAGGAAAAAAGGATGACTTATTGGAAGCAAATACAATCGTTCTCGATGAATTTTTAAAAACCGATATAAAAGGCAAAATTGGTGAAAATACAAGAATCTCAGGAAGAGTTAAAATTGAAGAAACTGTAAGAGTTGAAAATTCTACTATTAAAGGGCCTGTAATAATTGGCAAAAATACTTATATTGAAAGTTCTTATATAGGACCATATACAAGCATAGGAAATAATGTAAAAATAATAGATTCTGTAATCCAAAATTCTGTGATACTGGATTTTGCTGAAATAAAAAAAATTGACAGGCTTGAAGATAGTTTGATAGGAAGATATGCAAAATTACAAAAGAAAGAAAGTTCCTTTAGAGCTTATAGAGTATCAATAGGTGATTATTCAGAAATAGAATTTTAAAATGCCTTTTAAATTTAAAAGACTCAAAATTCCAGATATAGTACTAATTGAACCGGTTATTTTTGAAGACGAAAGAGGTTATTTTCTTGAAAGTTATAAATACAGTGAATTTAAAAATAATGGAATAAGAGAAAATTTTGTCCAAGACAATCAATCTTTTTCGAAGAAGAATGTTTTAAGAGGATTACATTATCAAATTCATCCTATGGCACAGGCAAAACTCATAAGATGCGTAAAGGGGAGAATATTTGATGTAGCAGTAGATATAAGAAAAGGTTCACCTTATTATAGAAAGTGGATTGGAATTATCCTTTCTGAAGAGAATCAAAACATACTTTATATTCCAGCGGGCTTTGCGCACGGGTTCTGTGTCTTGAGTGAGTATGCAATTGTTTTCTATAAAACAAGTAATGAGTATTCACCTCAATATGAGAGAGGTATAATATGGAATGACCCAGAAATTAAAATTGAATGGCCAGTAAAAAATCCAATTCTTTCAGATAAAGATAAAGATTATCCAACCTTAAATAAAGCAGAAAACAATTTCAAATATGAGAAAGGAAATTAAAAATGCTTGACTCTATAACTCGGGGTTTTAAAAAAGCAAAAACATTTTTAGTCACAGGTGGTGCAGGTTTTATGGGAAGTGAATTTGTGAGACAAAAATTAAAAAATTTGAATGATAGGATAATAGTTCTTGATTTTTTAACTTATGCAGGAAATCTTGATAATTTGAAAGAATTTTTAAATGAGGAAAATATAATATTTCCTTTAGAGCAGGAAGCAATATTAAATGTTAAAAGATATTGGGAGAACGAGAATTTTAGTTATGAAATAGAAAGAATCGATTATGATTTTGAAAGAATAAGGTACAAGACAAAAGATTATAAAGTAACCTTAATAAGACTGAATGAATTACAAGAAAAAGTTTTAGAAATTTTGAAAAAACAAAAATTTGTTTTTGTTATAGGCAATATTATGGATAAAAAGATTACAAATATACTTTTTAATATATCAGATATTATTGTTCATTATGCAGCAGAGACTCATGTTGATAGGTCTATAATAGATGCTGATTCTTTCATAAAAACAGATATTTATGGAACTTATATTTTACTTGAATCACTCCGCAAAAACAAAAATGTGGAAAAATTTATACATGTTTCAACAGATGAAGTCTATGGACCTGCTCCTGAAGGTGTTAGTTTCAAAGAAACTGACCCTATAAATCCTAAAAATCCTTATTCTGCAAGTAAAGCTTCAGCAGATAGACTATGTTCTGCATATCATAATACCTATGGAGTGCCTATTATAATAGTTAGACCATCCAATAATTATGGTCCATATCAATATCCTGAGAAAGCAATACCATTATTTATTACTAATGCATTAGAGGACAAACCACTTCCCTTATACGGAGATGGTAAAAATGTAAGAGATTGGCTTTATGTTGAAGACTGCTGTAGAGCCATAGATTTAGTAATCGAAAAAGGAGAAATTGGAGAAGTTTACAATATCGGAGCTTCTCAAGAAATTCAAAATATTAAGATGGCTAACAAGATTTTAGAGATTTTAAATAAACCGAAGGACTTGATTAAATTTACAAAAGATAGATTAGGACATGATAGAAGATATTCATTAAATTGGAATAAAATAAAAGGATTAGGCTGGAAACCGGAAATAGATTTTGAAATTGGACTTGAGAAGACAGTAAAATGGTATAAAGAGAATCAAGAATGGTGGAGAAAAATTAAAGAAAAATCCTTGGAATACAAAAAATTTTATCAACTTTATTATAATAGGAGAAAGGAGTGAAAGCTTTAATAACAGCAGGAGGAAGAGGGACAAGGTTAAGACCTATAACTCATACTAATAACAAACATCTTATTCCAATAGCTAATAAACCAATGATTCATTATGCAATAGAAGCTGTGATTGATGCAGGAATAAAAGATATTGGAATTGTGATAAATCCAGATACAGGAGAAGAGATTAAGGAGGCTCTGGGAAACGGGGAGAGATGGGGTGCTTCATTTACATATATAATCCAGGAAGCTCCAATTGGATTAGCACATGTGGTGAAAGTATCACAAGATTTTATAAAAGATGAGCCTTTTGTATTTTATCTTGGAGATAATGTGATTGTTGGAGGAATTAAAAGATTTTTAGAAGAATTTAAAAAATCTGGAAATAATTGCCATTTAGTATTAGCAAAAGTAAAGGATCCACAGAGATTTGGAGTTCCAGAGATTAAAGATGGAAGAATTGTTCGAGTGGAGGAGAAGCCAAAAGTTCCAAAAAGTGATTTTGCTGTGACAGGAATTTATTTTTATGACCATCATATATTTGAAGCAGTGAATAATATAAAACCAAGCTGGAGAGGAGAACTTGAGATATCAGATGCACATCAATATTTAATTGATAAAGGATATAAGATTGGATTTAGTGAAATTACAGGCTGGTGGAAGGACACAGGAAAACCAGAGGATTTATTAGAAGCAAATCGCTTAGTATTGGAACAAATAATCAATTCTAAAGAATCGAAAATTAAAGGTGAGGTTGACAAAGATTCAGAAATAATAGGGAAAGTAATTATAGAGGAAGGAGCTAAGATTTTAAAAAGCAGTATACTTGGGCCTGTAATAATTGGAGAAAATACAATAATTGAGAATAGTTATATTGGACCTTTTACTTCAATTTATTATGATTGCCATATAAAAAATAGCGAAATACAATATTCAATAATTATGGAAAAAAGTAAAATCATTGATATAGAGACAAGAATAGAGAAGAGTATATTAGGAAAATCTGTTCAATTGATGAAAGGAGATTCAAGGCCAAGAACATACTGTTTCATATTAGGGGATAAGGGAAGTATAAAGTTAATTTAAGAGAATAAAATGAACAATTTATTTAAAATTGTTAAAGAATCAGGAATTAACTTTGTTGGTTCCGTAATTGGAATGGTATTAAACTATGTTTTATTGATTATTATTACACGATTCTTAGCTCCTGAAGAATATGGAACGTTTGTTTTAGCTCAGTCCATTATTAATGTCTCTTTAATTTTCGTATTACTTGGAATGCATAAGGCGCTTGATCGGTTTATTCCTTTCTACAAAACTACTGGAGAGTTAGGAAAAGTTAAGACACTAATCAACAATGTTCTTAAAATTACCCTTTCTTTAAGTTTTATAATAGGAATAATTTTTTTCTTAAGTTCGGACTTTATTGCAAATTATATTTTTAAAAAACCAAATTTATCAATTATATTGAAAATTATGATTTTAAGTATCCCTCTTTTAACCTTTATGCAAATAATCTCTTTTACCTTTGTAGGACTCAAGGAGCTCCGTTATCGTATTTATATTCAACAATTTGCTCAATCTCTTTTAAAAATAATTTTGGGTTTAATAATATTTGTCTTTGGATATAGATTGATTGGTTGGACTTGTATGTACATCATTTCTCTATTTGGGGCTTCCTTCATGGCATATTATTTTTTAAAGAAGAAAATCTTACCTTTTTTTTCAAAAATAAAAAAGGCTCCGCTTCCTTTTAAAAAAATTATATCATACTCTTGGCCTTTAAGTATTAATAGTATTATATTGCTTTTTTTAGGTCAGATAGATTTTTTATTTTTAGGTTATTATCGATCCTCATCTGAAGTAGGAATATATAGAATATATATTTATTTAGTAACAATATTAGCTTTAGTTCTTCAATCTTTTGCACATATTTATAAGCCAGTGATTTCGGAATTAATTGCTGAAAAAAATATTAAAGAAATAAAAGAAACATACAAAAGGGTTTCTAAATGGATTTTTATAATAAATGGGTTGGGACTATTAACTCTTTTAATATTTGGCTCAAATATTGTGAGAATATTTTTTACTAAAAGCTATCTATTTGCGCCAACTGCGTTATATATTTTGGCAGCAGGAAGATTTCTAAATTCTTCAATTGGCCCCGAAGGAATGACTTTAGAAGGTTTCGGAAATACTAAATTATTAATGTTAAATTCATTAATTATGTTAGGAACTAATGTAGGATTAGATTATTTTTTAATTCCCAGGTATGGAATAGTTGGTGCTTCTATTGCCACTTCGAGTTCCATAACTATTGGAGGATTAGCAGGATTAATAGAAATATATGTATTATATCGAATGCAACCCTTTACTTTAAAACATATTAAATACGCAGGAATTGCTATTTTTTCAGGAATATTAATATATTTTTTGTCCTATAAATTAAATGAGCTGAACATCGTTAGATTGATTGGATTAATAGGGCTATTAACTATAATATATGTGATAGGAGTCTACTATTCTCAAAGCTTAGACAGTTTAGATTATAAAGTCTTCGGTAAAATTAAAGCTAAGATTATCAATTTTAAGGATTAATTAATGAATAGAAAAGTTCTAATTATCGGTCTCGATGGTGCAACCTTTGATGTCCTTAATCCATTAATGGAAGAAGGCTGGATGCCCAATTTGAAAAAACTTATTGAAAATGGAGTCTCATGCTCCTTACAGAGTACCATTCCGCCAATAAGTGGGCCAGCCTGGCTTTCCTTAGCTACAGGATTGAATCCAGGAAAGACAGGATTTTTTGATTTTTTAAAGCGAGAAATGAACGGATTCCGACTTCGAGCAATCAATTCTAAAGATTTTGCTGGACGTTCAATTTGGGACTATTTGAGCTCAATTGGAAAACGAGTCATAATTTTAAATTATCCATTACTCCGACCTCCCTATAAAATAAATGGATATATGATTTCGGGATTAGGGTCTTCACCAGACGAAGAATTTACATATCCTAAAAAATTGAAACAAAAATTAAATAAAATTTTAGGTGCAGAGTATGAAATAACTATTCCTTATCATGATCCTAAATACAATGATACCGATCTTTTTATAAAGGATTTATATAGAGTATTTAATAAAAAAGTAAAGGTGTCCGAATATTTATTGACAAAAGAAAAATGGGATTTCTTCTGGGTAGTATTTTCGGAAACTGATTGGCTACAACACCTCATGTGGAGACACATTGATGAAAAACATCTATTACACGAAGGAGAGAATAGTGAGAAATATAAACAAGCTTTCAAGGAATTTTGGGGGAAAATTGATGAAGTTATTGGTCAGTTCTATAGGATTGTTGGAGATAAAGTTAACATAATTGTTCTCTCTGATCATGGCTTTGGCCTTAATGATCAAGTTTTTAAACTTAATGCTTGGTTGGAACATGAAGGGTATCTTTTGAGGAAGAAGCAGCGTAGGAAGACTTTGAATTTAATTAAAGGAGGAGCTTACATGTTCTTAAAGGCAATCGCAAAGAAGATTACGTTAGTTAGGCTATTCCCTGGACTTTATGAACGGGGTCGAAAGATAATAAGTAATCTCTCGGTCAATGTTTTGGATGAAATTGATCTCGACAAAAGTGTAGCCTTTGATCCTGGTCATACAATACCAATGGGGGGAATTTATATTAACTCCTGCCTTGTTACTACTCCACAGGCACGGGAAAGATTGATTGCTGAAATTAGAGCAAAATTGAAAGAATGGGGAAATCAACATGGCCTAAAAGTCAAAACTTGGACCTTCAGTGGAGAAAGTACAGGACCTGATTTACTTATAGAAATTAATAATTGGCGATGCGTGATGTTGAAAGACCAATTCGAAGGGGAATTGTTTGAACAAAGACCTTATTCACTAAGACATACAGGTTCTCACCGAATGAATGGAATCTTCATTGCGAACGGTCCTGATATAGCTAATATCATAATTGAAAAAAAAATTCAGATTTGTGACATTACTCCCACGTTACTCTATTTCTTTAATTTACCGATTCCAAAAATAATTGATGGGCGAATATTGAAAGAGATTTTTAACTATGAATATCTAAAAAAACATTCAAATCGATGGAATAATGATTTCCTTCAAAGAATAAACCAGATTGGGGGGAAACTAACAGAAAAGGAAGAAAAGGCATTACGGCAAAAATTGAAAGATTTGGGATATATGTGACGAATAGGAAAAAGGCAAAGATGACTCCAAAGATTTCAATTATAATTCTTAATTGGAATAACTATGAAGATACGAAAGAGTGCTTGGAATCCCTAGGAAAGATAACGTATCCAAATTATGAAGTCATTGTTGTCGATAACGGCTCTACAGATGGCTCTTATGAGAGATTGAAGGAGGAGTTTTTTCACCATATATTCATTCGAAATGAAGAAAACTTCGGATTTGCAAAAGGAAACAATATGGGGATTAAATATGCTCTTAAGAAAAAAGTTAATTATATATTATTGTTGAATAATGACACTGTGGTGGATAAAAATTTTTTGGAACCCTTAGTTAAAGAAGCTGAAAAAAATGAAAAGATTGGAATTGTGGGTGGCAAGATCTATTACTATAATACGCCTAAAAGAATATGGTATGCAGGGGGAAAGATCAGCTTAATCAAAGGGGGATGTGTTCATTATGGGGCAGGGGACATTGATAGAGGACAATATAATGAACCTAAGGAGGTTGGATTTGTCTCTGGATGTATGATGTTAGTTAAGACCGAAGTATTTGAAAAAGTAGGTCTTTTAGATGAGAGATATTTTTTAGGTACAGAAGATTATGATTTTTGTTTAAAAGTTCGAAGAAAAGGATATAAGCTTTTTTATGTTCCTAATTCTATTATTTTCCACAAACGTGGGAGGAGTTATGAGAAATTTAATCCTATTCATTTTTATAATGGATATCTTTCTAAAATTATTTTTATGAGGCAAAATTTCCATCCTATTCTATGGAGCTCTTGGTATATTTTATTTTTCCTATATGGAAAAATAATTAAACCTTGGGATCTTAAACAACTTGCAAAAAGAGCGGGAAGAGAAATCGATGTTTTAGGGATAAAAAAGGCCATTAATGCTGCGTTAAAAGATGGAAGATTAAAAAACGAAATAGTTAGGAATGATCTCTTACAATTAGAACAAATAATTAGCGGAGAATATAAGAAATAAAGTGGGTATTTGTTGAAAAATATGGATAATAATTATATCACTGGCTCTTTGAGAAAGAAAGAGCTTCTTTTGTGGCTCTTAATTGTATGTATTAGTATTATATTAGGAATCCTTATTGGGATCTCTTTTTTTACGGGTCTTATTCTTACTATTCTTATTATGGGAGTTCTATTCTCCTTATGGATAGAGCCATTTTGGCTCCTCGTCATACTTATTCTGTCTTCATCATTATATGTCTATCGTGTTAAAACGCCTTGGGATTTCAATATTAGTATATTTCGAATGTTTTTTATCTTCTTAGTCATAAGCCTTTCTATTCGAATTTTAGGAATAGCCCTCAAAGGAAGTCAAATTGATAATTATATTTTAAGGTTTAAATTAGTACTATTATTAATGTTTTTAATAGGAATAGCTTATGCTATAGGCCTTATTCGATCTTATCCTCAGCAGAAAAGTCTTGCCCCGATCTTTTTTTTGAACCATTTGATCGGATTAATTCTGGTTGTTTCTATGACATTTCTTATTTCTACCAAACGTAGGATTGTTATTTTAAGTTATGCTTACTTAGCTTCTGGAATTATCCCTCTACTGTTAGGAGGGTATCAACTTATGTACTGGTTTTTTCACCATGATGTTCCTATTCTTCCCTTTAGTAACTTTATCTATCTCCCCAAATTAGCACAAATTTATGCGAGAGTTTCAGCTGATATTTCTTTACCTAGAGTCATAGGGAGCTTTACTGACCCAAATTTTTTCGGTTATTTTCTAACATCAATCATACTAATCTCTTTAAGTTTATTTTTTTATTATAAACAAAAGAAAAGGAAATTTGCCATTAAGATTGTTCTGTTGCTATATATCTTTGTTTCTTTTTTCGGACTACTTTTCACTTTTTCTAGAAGTTCTCTTTTCGGTTTAGGGATAGGAGGATTAGTACTAACTAGATTGCATAGAAATATCACTACAAGCCTATTTATGAAATATGCTTTCTTTGGATGCTTTTTTATTATTTTATTCTTAAGTTTAGTAAATGTTGGACTATTTGATAAAGGTATTATTAAATACTCAGATTTCCTCCACGCTCGTTTATCAACCGGACTTTTTGACCGTATAGAGAGAGCCCGTAACGGAGTTAGAGCATTCTTAAATCAACCTATTTTGGGAATAGGACTAGCTAATTTTGAATTTGAATATGGCTACCGAAGGGATGCTTCTACTACCCATATCTTTTATCTTACTATTCTCAGTGAATTAGGGTTAATGGGTTTTTTTCCTGTAACTACATTTTTAATATTAATTTCAATACAGAGTATTCGAAAAATAAGTAACCCGCAAATTCCAGACCATCTTTCTGCTCTTGGAAGCGGTCTTCTATCGAGTCTTCTTGCATTGATGGCAGCTAATTTGTATTATGATAACTTATTTGGTATAGAAAGTTTTTGGGTTTTGATAGGCTTAGTAACGGTCTATGGGTATGTTAGATTACCAAGGAGAGATTAGCGATTAGAAAAGAATGATTGTCAAACTTTTTTGAAACGAACTGGAAAAGAACAAATATATTTATATTAAAAGAAAACAGAAAGGAAAGAGTTAAATAATGATAAAGCGAGTTTTAATTTTCGGCTATTACGGCTGCAAAAATACAGGTGACGATGCAATGATATACGGTCTTCTACAAGGACTTCATAATCTATTTCCTTATGCTCAATTTATAGTGCTTACATCAAGGCCTATACATGTACCTTCAGAACTTAAAAGCTCGACTAAATTTGTGGATTTAAAAGTAAGAAGGGTATTATTGGAGACTTTGCGCTCGCAAGCTATTATATTGGGTGGGGGCACTCACATTCAGGACTATCAAGGAAACATTAGGTATCTTAAGATTTTAACTAGGATGTTTGCCTTCTTTTTAGGATGCAAACTTTTGAGGAAGAAAGTCTACCTTCTTAGTATAGGTATTGGCCCAATTTCAACAAGTTGGGGTAAATTTTTAGCAAAATTAATTTGCAAACTAGTAGATTATATAAGTGTAAGAGAGCGAGAATCTTATGAGGTGTTAAAATCGCTAGGTTTAGAGCATAAAACTTCATTGGCATTTGATCTTGCTGCTCTGCTTCAACCTCAATCTAACAGTAACATAGCTCAAACTAGAGATGGTAGAAAAAATATAATCTTTGGAGTTTCTATTTTGCCGTTTTTTGAGATTTATTGTGGTAATAAGAAAAAAGATCTCTTGTTTATACATGAGATTGCTAAAGAACTGAACAAATGGCTTGGAGAAAATGATAAAAGGATAATCCGCCTTTTTGTCTTCAGAGGTAAATCGAAAGAGGACGATGTCACAATCACAAAATTATTATATAAGCGATTACAACCAACTGCGCGTGTAGAATTAATCCCTTATAATCCTAATCCTATAAAAATGCTATCCCAAGTTGCCACTTGCGATGCCTTCATAGGAATGCGTTTCCATTCATCTCTATTTGCTTATCTTTGTGATATTCCTTTATTAATGATTGGTTATCATCCAAAGTGTCAGGCACTAGCTCAATATATTGGTCTACCTGCTCATGCTATTATATCAATAGAAGAAATTCTTACAGGAGCATTCGGTAAATATTTAAACAATCTATCGAAAGATCCAAATAAGTTTCGAGCAAACTTATCCACATCTATAGCTAGAGAGAGGGCTAAGGATAGTTTTTATGGATTGTACTCTTTGAGTAACAAAAGAATTGAACTTCAATCTTAGCAAAATAAGGAGGTATTGACAATGCGTGTATTGAACGTGGTTATGGACAATAGGATGGGAGGGGTTCAGGTTCGGATTTTAAAGGTGGCCAAGGAATTACGCTCCAGAGGCGTAGAAACTGTTATTGTAACCCCCCGGGCAGAGGGCGAATTTCATGTCCGGGCTAGTTCTGAAGGGTTTGAGGTTCATCAAATAAGTCTAACCTATCCTCGACTACCCCGAGGAATTAAAGCGACCATATCCGATATAAATTGGGCGACTTCATTCTTAAGTACTGTGCTTGCTCTTCGCAAGGTTATGAAAAAAAGTAGGGTAGATGTAATACACGTAAATGGCCTTTTGGGTTTACAAGCAGGTATTGCCGCACGTCTATCTAAATTGCCCCTTCTTTGGCATCTCATTGGGAACCATTATCCTCAAATGGCTGTAAGAGCACTTATGCCTTTAGTTAAAAAACTTGCTTCACAAATAGTTTTAGTTTCGGAACGCACTAAATATTATTACTTTGGCGATAAAGTGTTATACTCCTCGGTAACTATTTTACATGAACCTGTTGATACTAGCTATTTTGCTCCTCACAAAGTTCCTTTAGAGATAACTGTCAAGCTCCGCAAAGAACTGAGAGCTACCCCAGATGGGGGCATCGTTGGATCTGTCGGTAATATAAATCCTGCAAAAGGATACGAATACCTCATTAGAGCAATGGCTAAAGTAGTACATCACATTTCAAATGTACGACTTATCATTGTAGGTCCTACTCCTTCCACGCAAACCCATTATGCCAATTATCTCCACAAAGAAGTTATTAAGCTAGGCCTTAAACATATTGTAAAATTTGTAGGTGGTCGAGACGATGTTCGAGAGTTGTTGAGCACCTTCGATGTTTTTGCTATGGCCTCATTGCAAGAAGGGACTCCCATAGCCATCCTCGAAGCTATGGCTATGGAACGGCCAGTTGTAGCGACAAATGTAGGTGGTGTTGCCGAGCAAATAGACCATGGACGAACCGGTTTTCTCGTTCCCCCTCGAGATACACATGCTCTTGCTAAGTATATTATTCAACTTCTACAAAACCGGGAAATAGCTAGAGCAATTGGTCTGAACGCAAGAAGGGCAGTGCAAGAGAACTTCAGTTTGGATCAGTGTGTCGAGGGTCACTACAAACTCTATAAACGTCTGACTCGTAACATCAACTGTTAGGGTTGAGGAGGCAAGATATTGAAATAGATTCTACAAAGCTGCAAGACGGAGCAGTTAGAAGTAGTCGATACGCCACTTTTGGCACTCAAGCCCGGCTGTGCGAAATGTGGTTTCTTGGTCAATTCGGGCATAGAGAAGTACAAATTGGGGATGGTAAGAAGAAATTGGTTAGCAAACTCTGGTCTGAGTAGATCCCTAAGTAAAGTCATTGTCAAGGCCCGTATGGCAGCGTCTCCGGGGCAGGTGATGCAAAACTGATTTTATTTCCGGTGGTCTTCTTAAAGTCCATATGCGTGAGAGAGTACGAAGAGCTTTCGTGTTTTTGGAGGACGCTCAAATAGGGATATTGAGTATGACTTTACTTACCGACACGTCGTAAGAATGTACTTTTATATCCTCAATAAGGGAGGGTAACTCACTGTCACCATTTATTCTTACTAAAGCTGCCTATATGGTTTCTGTTTACGATTTTGTACTTTTATTTTGAGAATAATCCTAACCTAACGGTCATTCAGGAAGATTTCCTACAGAATGACTCGGCTGCAAATAGCTTTGACATGTAACTTATAAACTTGACACTTGAACACATTGGTCTTGAAAAGCATGACGGGGAATACCCTCAATAATTGGTACATTTAGGTATAGAGTTTTAGACGGTCGACGGGAAATTACTTTGATTGGTGGGTTAGGTGGAGGTTCGTAATCAAGCAGGAGGCAGCGCAAGCGTAGGAGAAGATTAGGGATAGAGGTTGCGTACTTTACGATCTGCGATCATTTCTTAGAATGGTGGAATCAATGAAACAGGTCATCTAGAATTACAAAATGGTTAAGCTACAACTGACCGAGATACTGATGCCGATCTACCTCCAGCGGTGTAAGTGCTGGTCAGATTCGCACTTTACTGATAATATGGAGACAGAGAAAGCCATAATAAAGATAATCAAGAAGAAATTTTATATTTTAGAATGTAAATAAAGTAAGAGATTAAACGATGAAACAAATAATTCAAAATTACAAGACGGGTGAGATTCAGCTAGTTGAGATTCCGCCTCCTGCATTAAAGAGAAGTTTTGTATTGGTACAAAATGTGACTTCTCTAGTAAGTGTAGGAACTGAAAAATATATGCTTGAAATAGCTAAGAAAAGTTTGCTGGGAAAAGCGAGAGCGAGGCCTGACCTTGTTAAGCAAGTTATTAAAAAATTAAAGGCAGAGGGAATTATGGAGACATATAAGGCGGTTATGGCAAAACTCGATATTCCAGTTCCTCTGGGGTATTCATGTGCAGGAATTGTCTTGGATGTAGGAGAAGGAGTGGAAAGTTTTAAAAAAGGTGATAAGATAGCATGTGCAGGAAGCAGTTATGCTTCCCATGCTGAAATTGTGTGTGTTCCAGTTAATTTATGCGTCCACCTCCCTAAACGCCATGTTAATAGAGAAAATAAACCAATAATCAACAGCCGATTAACTAATGACTATATTAGTTTCGAGGAGGGAGCGTTTGCTGCTCTTGGAGGTATTGCTCTTCAAGCAGTGAGACTTGCAAATCCTTCTCTTGGTGACAGAGTTGCTGTTATAGGTCTGGGTCTTTTAGGACAGATTACTGTTCAACTTTTAAAGGCTAATGGATGTCATGTTTTTGGAATAGATATTTCTGAAGAGAGGGTAAAAATGGCGATTGAGAATGGTGCAGGAGGAGGTGTAGTTTCAAGAGAAGTTGATGTTATAAATTCTGCGAGAGAATTTGCGCCTCAAGGCTTTGATTCTGTGATTATAATGGCAGCGACAAAAAGTAATGAGCCTCTGGAAATCTCCGCAGAGGTCGCAAGGGAAAGAGGAAAGATAATAGCAAGCGGTCTTGTAGGTCTTGAAATTCCGAGAAAAATATTCTTTGAGAAAGAACTTGAGCTTTGTGTATCAAGAGCATGGGGGCCCGGAATTTTTGACCCACTTTATACAGAAAAAAACATTGATTATCCCTATGCCTATGCAAGATGGACTGCAAAAAGAAATATGGAAGAATTCTTGCATCAAATTGCAAAAGGAAATGTTAATGTAAAAAAATTAATAACACATCGATTCAAAATAGATGATGCTTTAAAAGCCTATGAAATGATTTTAAAAGGAAAAGAATCCTTTCTTGGAGTAATAATTCAATACCCTTCTAAGGAAGTGTTAGATGATAGCATTAGTGTTAGTGATTGGATTAATGTTAGAAAATATGAGATTAAGGTAGAAAAGAAAGTCAAAGAACCTCTAACACTTAGAATGAAGACTGATGTTGTTACGGTTGGAGTGATTGGTGCTGGCGTTTTTGCTACTGGAACAATTCTTCCGATTCTAAAGAAAATGGAAAATGTAAGATTAAAAGGAGTTGCAACAGCTACAGGATATAAAGCACAACATGTTGCTAAAAAATTTGGTTTCAAATATTTTACAACTAATTATAAAGAAATTTTAAATGATAAAGAAATAAATCTTATCTTTATAATGACAAGACATGACTCTCACGCTTATTTTATTATAGAGACACTAAAAGCAAACAAAAATATCTTTGTCGAAAAACCTTTATGCATTAATATAGAACAACTTAAAGAAATCATTTCCAATTACCAATCACAAATAACCAATAACTATTCACCAATTTTAATGGTGGGATTTAATAGAAGGTTTTCTCCTTTCTCAGTCTGGCTTAGAGAGAAATTTAGGCAAATTCAAGAACCGCTTTCGATTCATATAACTATAAATGCGGGTTATGTTCCACCAGAGCATTGGGTTCACGACCCAGAAAATGGAGGAGGAAGAATAATTGGAGAAGTATGTCACTTTATTGATTTAATTCAATATTTTACAGATTCCTTGCCAGTGGAAGTATTTGCTCAAAATCTTGAATCAAGAGCTTATAAAGAAAGTGATAATGTGTCTATAATATTAAAAATGCAAAATGGTGCAATTGGCTCAATTCTCTACATTGCGTCAGGAGATAAAAGATATACAAGGGAAAGAGTAGAAATATTTGGTGGAGGTGCAGTAGGAGTGATTGATAATTTTAGAAAAGCTGAGTTTATCTATAAAGGCGAGAAGAAAAAAATTAAAAACTGGTTTGGAATAGATAGAGGTCATAGAAAAGAAATGGAAGTTTTAATGTCAGCAATTAAAAAAGAAAAAAATCCAGTTTCTTTTGAAGAATATGTTTATACTACATTAACAACGTTTGCGATTGAAAAAAGTTTAAAAGAATGCAGAAGTGTAAGAGTAAATGAGTATATGAGTGGATGAGGCATAAAGGGAAATGAAAACACATAAGGATTTAAACATATTTAAACATATGGAAAGAAAGTATTGAGCTTGTTAAAAATGTATATGATATTGTAGAAGAATTTCCAAAAGAGGAAAAGTATGGTCTAGGGTTTGAGATGAAGAGGACGGCCGTTTCAATTCCTTCAAACATCGCGGAAGGAGCTGCAAGGCTAAGTAATAAGGAATTTTTAAGATTTCTTTATGTAGCGCTTGGTTCCTTTTCAGAATTGGAAACTCAATGCATTATAGCGAGAAAATTAGGATTTTTTCAGAATGCTAAACTTTTTGAGGACATAGAAACTATCAGAAAAAGATTGATAAACTTTATTAAATACCTGAAAAGCAAAAAGTAAATAATATTTTTAACCACTCATCTGCCCATTCACTCATTCACACATAAACCAGTAATGAAAGTTCTTTTATTAGTCCAGGATTTTCCCCCAGTATTGAACTCTGCTGCTAGACTTTTTTCCGAGCTTGCTGAAGATTTACAAAATCAAGGTTATAGTGTATCAGTCCTTACAAGAATACCTGAACGATATTTAGCTTCTGGGGTAAAACAAAGAAAAGGAATTTTCTTTAATAAAGAAAGCAAAAATGGAATTAAAATTTATCGAATTAAAAGTCTTCCTGCTCCAAAACACATTCCACTAGCAAGGGCTTTAGATCATTTGTGGACCTCTTTTAGTTTTCTTGTGAGTGGTATATTTTTGGGAAAATATGACTTTATTATTGTTTATTCTCCTCCTCTACCTCTGGCGCTTTCAGGATATATTTTTAGTAAAATCTGGAGAGGAAAAGTAATAGTGAATGTACAGGATATATATCCACAAACTGTGATTGACCTTAGACTTTTAAGAAATAGATTTCTTATTAGACTTGCTGAATGGATGGAGTTATATATTTATAAAAAAGTTCATGCTATAATTGTTCATTCAGAAGGAAATAGGAATTTTCTGGTAAAAAGAGGAGCACCATCACAGAAGGTCCATGTAGTTGAGAACTGGATAGATCTCGATATCTTAAAGCCTGGTGAAAAGTTAAATGGGTGGCGCAAGATTAACCATTTAGACAATGCTTTCATTGTTTCCTTTGCAGGGACAATGGGTTTTGCACAGGGATTAGAAGAGATTATAGAAATTGCAGAGAAACTTCGTAATTATTCTAATATTATATTTGTCTTTGCAGGAGATGGGATAGCACGTCCAGTCATTGAAAGGTTTGTGGTAGAGAAAAAATTAACAAATGTTAGATTATTATCCCACCAATCACCTAATTTGTATAAGGAAATGCTTCAAGCATCGGACATCTGTCTTGTGACATTAAATAAAAATTTAAAAACTCCTGTTGTTCCAGGTAAACTTCAATGTATTATGGCTGTAGGAAGACCTGTGATTTGTATTGCAAATCCAGCAAGTGATGCGAAAAGAATCATTGAGGAAGCAGAATGCGGATTCTTTATTAACCCCGGTGATCTTGATGAATTATCTGAAGCAATTCTAAAGATTTATAAAGAGAGAAATTTAGCTGAAAATATGGGAAAGAAGGGAAGGAGATATGCAGAAAAGCACTTTGATAGAAGGAAATGCGTTCAGAAGTATTTAGCCCTTCTTTCAAATCTTTAAATGGAGGCTATTATGGATTACAAAGAATATTATAAAGATAAGATAATTTTGGTTACAGGTGGAGCTGGAGCAATAGGCAGTAATTTAACCAGGGCATTATCAGAGCTGAGAGCAAAACTTGTTATTGTCTTTGATGACCTTTCATCTGGTTATGAATGGAATATTTTTTCTGCTCCAAATGTGATGTTTGTTAAAGGAAGTATAATAGATGATATTGCTTTAAAGAGAGTTTTTCAGGAAAGGCCTGAGATTGTATTTCATCTTGCAGCGTTTTTTGCAAATCAAAATTCAATTGATTATCCTGAAAAAGATATTATGGTAAATGGACTTGGGACTTTGAAAGTCCTTGAATATTCTAATTTTTGTAAAGTTAAAAAATTTATATATGCTTCTTCTGGTTGCTCTATCTACGGAAGTCAGGCGCCTTTACCTTTAAAAGAAGAATTCATGTCTATGGATTTAAGTACTCCTTATCAAATTACTAAAATGCTTGGTGAGCTTTACTGTAATTTCTTCTGGCATCATTATGGTTTAAAAATTGTAAAAACAAGATTTTTTAATTCTTATGGACCCGGAGAAGTTCCAGGACAATATAGGAATGTTATACCAAATTTTATTTATTGGGCAATGAAAGGGTTACCGCTTCCTATAACTGGGACAGGTGAAGAAACGAGGGATTTCACATATGTAGGTGATTTAGTAGATGGATTATTACGAGCTGGATATTATGAATCCGCTATTGGAGAGGCAATGAATTTAGCTTCAAGTAAAGAGATTAGAATTATAGATTTGGCTAATTTAATTAATAAACTTACAGGAAATAAAGCAGGTATTAAATTTGTGGCAAGACGGAAGTGGGATACGAAAACAAGACTCTTAGCCTCTATAGAAAAAGCGAAAAAATTAATCGGTTATGAACCTAAAATGGAATTTAAGGAGGGAATAAGAAGAACTATTAAATGGTTTAAAGATAATTGGAATAAAATCGATGCATGCGCGGAATTTGGTCCAGGAATTTCTTCAGCAGTCCGCGATTTTCTTCCAAAATAGTTATTTGTTATTGGTTAATTGTTATTAGTGTGTTTTAAAATTAAGGTGTAAAGGATAAAGGATGAAAGAGAGTTTTAAAAGTTTTGAAGAACTAGACTGTTGGAGAGCATGTCGGGATGTAAGGCGATATATAACAAAATTAATTTCGAAATATCCTGCCGAAGAAAAAATTTCGGTTGATAAATGATATGCTTAGAGCAGCAAGATCCATAACTCATAATATTGCTGAAGGATTTGGCCGATACCATTATCAGGAAAATATCCAATTTTGTCGACATTCACGAGGCTCTTTATATGAGTAAAAGACCAAATAATTTGTTCTTTAGATGAAGGTTTTATAAGAGAAGAAGAATACGAGGAGAGTATTAAATTAATTATAGGACTTGCTCTTTTGAATGGCTATATTAAATATCTTTCCAAAAGAAAACAACAAATAACCAATAATGAATAACAAATAACTAATAACAATGCATAAAGTAATAGTGATTTTTGGAACGAGACCAGAGGCGATTAAATTAGCACCAATTATCTTAAAATTAAAAACTATAAGTAATGAGCTAAGCACTATAGTATGTGTAACAGCTCAACATCGGGAAATGCTGGATCAGGTTTTAAATATATTTGAAATAGAGCCTGATTATGACTTGAATATTATGAAAGATAACCAAAGTTTATTTGATATTACAGTGGAAGGATTAAGAAAATTGGAAAGAGTGCTAAAGAAAGAAAAACCGAATATTATCTTAGTTCAGGGTGATACTACAACAACTTTTTTAGCCAGTCTTGCGGGCTATTATTTAAAGATAAAAATTGGACATGTGGAAGCAGGATTAAGGACAAAGGATAAGTTTAATCCTTTTCCTGAAGAAATGAATAGAAGATTAACCGATTGTTTAGCAGATCTTTATTTTGCTCCAACGAAAAGGGCAAAAGAAAATTTACTTAAAGAAGGAGTGGATGAAAATAAAATTTTTATTACAGGAAATACAGTAATTGATGCTCTTTTAATGGTTGTGGAGAAGCAGAAAAATAAGGAAATTCAAAAAATGCTTGAACAAAAATTTTGTAGTAATTATAGAATTTCATTTGATAATCGAAAAATAATTCTTGTTACGGGACATAGAAGAGAAAGTTTTGGAAAAGAGTTAGAAAATATATGTTTGGGCTTAAAAAAGATTGCAAAAAATAATTATGATATCCAAATTATATATCCTGTTCATCTTAATCCTAATGTTCAGAAACCGGTTCGAAAAATATTAAGTAATATTGACAATATTCATTTAATTGAGCCCTTAGATTATTTCTCATTTGTATGGTTGATGAATAAATCATATTTAATCTTAACTGATTCAGGGGGAATTCAAGAAGAAGCTCCGTCTCTTGGGAAACCTATCCTTGTAATGCGGAACAAGACAGAGAGACCAGAAGGGATTGAAGCTGGCACAGCTAAATTAGTTGGAACAGACAGCGAGAAGATTTATTCTGAAACAATGAGATTATTAGAAAATAAAACATTATATGAAAAAATGGCTAAAGCAATTAATCCATACGGGGATGGGAAAGCGAGTGACAGAATAACTAATATACTTAGAAACTATTTAGCTCATAACTGATAGTTCATGGCTCATAGTCCGTAGCTCGTAACTCATTATGTAGTTCATGGTTCATAGCTCATAGCTGATAACATGGATTTGTAGTTATGAAAGAAATTAGGTTTGGATTTGAGAATTTAGAAGTATGGCAGAAATCTGTTGATTTTGCGAATAGAGTCATTGAAATAATTGATAATCTTAAAACGAGTAGAAATCATTATAAATTGGTTAAACAATTGGAATCTGCTGTTACTTCTATTGCAATGAATGTGGCAGAAGGAAAAGGGAGGTTTTCTAAAAAGGAATTTATTCAATTTTTGTATATTGCAAGAGGCTCTTTGTTTGAAACTATTACTTTAATAGAAATTTTTAAAAAGAGACAGTGGATTAATAATGAACAATACAACAAAATTAAAGAAGAAGGCGATGAAATAGGGAAGATGATTTCGAGTCTTATAAAGGCAATTAAACGGACTATAAAATAGTTCATAGCTCGTGGTTTGTAGTTCATGGCGATTAGCATGGATAAAATGTTGGGTCGGGGAATGGGTGAATCGGGAAACTGATAAGGATTAAGGGGTAAGGATTAAGGATTAGGAAGGAAGTGGTGAATGAGTGAGTGGATGAATAGGTGAAATGGTGAATTGGGGAGCTGGAAAGCTTAGAAATGGGACTAAGGATGACGGTATACCCGTAATTTGGAGGTTGGTAATACATATAGCAGGCTGTATTGACAATATGTAATTTTTACTGTATTGTAAGTAAAGAGGTAAAGCAATGAAAAGATTAAATATTACTATACCAGAGGAATTAGATAGAGCTTTAAAGAGTAAACCTAATAAGAGTCGCTTCATAGCTGAAGCAATACGAGAGAAATTAGAAAGAGAAGAAAAGAAGAAACTGGATGAACTTCTTATAGAAGGCTATAAGGCAACAAAAGAAGAGGATAAGAGGCTTAATAAGGAGTGGGAAAATATTACTTTAGAGGAATGGGAATGAGATGGATTATCCGCAGAGAGGCGAAATCTGGCTGGTTTCCTTGGAACCTGTGATAGGTCATGAAATTGGCAAGACGAGACCAGCATTAGTAATTTCAAATAATAGAAATAATCAATTTGCAGAAACTATAACAGTTCTTCCAATTACTTCAAAAACAAAAAAGATATATCCCTTTGAGACTTTCCTTTTAAAAGATGAAACCAATCTTCCAATGGATTCGAAAGTAAAATGTAATCAGATTAGAACTATTGATAAGAGGAGAATGGTTAGATTTTTGAGTATGATAACAGAAGAAAAATTAAAAGAAGTAGAACAGGCGGTTCTCATTCATCTCGGGATAACTTAAAAGGGAGATTAAAAATGGTGAATTGGTGAGTCGGTGAATGGGTGAGTGGGTGAATCGGTGAATGGGTGAATCGGGAGACTGTTGAGGATTAGGGATTAAGGGGTAAGGATTAAGGGAAGGGGGGAGGTGGAGTTCATAGTTCGTGGTTTGTAGCTGATAGTGGATAGTGATTAGTAAATTAATGAGCTTTGGAAGAGATTAATTGACTGGAGATTTTAGTCAGATATAATAAGCTTAAAGAGAGTTAGTAAGGAGGAAAAAATGAGCACATTGCATTATGCAGAAAGAATAATTGCAAACCCGGAGATAATGAGAGGAAAACCTGTGATAAAAGGCACAAGAATAACTGTTGAATTAATACTAAAGAAACTTTCCGAAGGAATGAATATAGAAGAGTTATTAAAAGCCTATCCTAATCTTAAAAAAGAAGACGTTCTCGCTGCTCTTTCTTATTCCGCAGATGTGATTTCCCAGGAGGAGATGATTGGGTCTTAAAATTCTCATTGATGAAAGTGTGGATTTCAGAATAGCCGAGATTTTAATAAACAAAGGGTTTAATATCATTTCCATCTTGAAAAATTACCCAGGGATTTCAGATAAAAAGGTCTTGGAATTAGCCAAGAATTATAAGGCTTTACTTTTAACCGAGGATAAAGATTTTGGAGAGTGGATTTTTGCTCATAAAGAAAAAAGTTTGGGTGTAATCTATTTGCGCTATAAATACCCGGAATACAAAAATGTCTCAAACTCATTAGCAAAAATTCTAAATGAATACGGTGAATCTTTGTATAATAAATTTACTGTTATTACGCCCAAGAAGATAAGGATAAGAAAGTTATAAATGTTAATAAAACGGTGAATGGGTGAGTGGGTGAATGGGTGAATCGGGAGACTGTTGAGGATTAGGGATTAAGGGGTAAGGACTATGTAGTTTGTGGGTTGCTGGAATTATAGCTCATGGTTCGTAGCTATAGTGGATAGTGGTTAGCGTTTAGCGATTAGGGGGGAGGAAGAGGATGGAGATTATGGTTTATTTGATTGTTTTTGTGTTTACATTTGGAGTGACTTTTTTGGTTTTTCCATTGATAATTCCTGCTTTAAAAAGAAATGGGGTTGTGGGAAAGGATATGCATAAGCCCGGGATGCCTGAAATACCTGAAATGGGTGGACTTGGATTAGTTTCTGGTTTCTGTGCTGGAATTATTTTAGCTATAGGGCTAAAAGTATTTCTAAATAATAAAATTCCCTTAGATGTTGTTTCTCTTTTAGCAGTATTAGGAACAGTTTTAATGATATCATTAATTGGAATCTTTGATGACCTTATTAAGATTAGACAAGGGGTTAAAACTTTAATGCCTTTTTTTGCAGCTTTACCTCTTATGGCAATAAAAGCTGGTCACACAACTATGAAAATTCCTTTCATAGGGTCTATTGATTTTGGGCCCTTCTACACTTTATTTCTAATACCATTAGGAGTAACTGGAGCTGCAAATGGAGTTAATATGCTTGCTGGTTTTAATGGATTGGAAGTGGGCATGGGAACTATTGCAATAATTACATTAGCTATTGTGGCTTATTTGGCTAAATCAATGACCGCGTTTGTTATTTTAATAATAGCTTTGGGAGCTTTTTTGGCAACTCTTTATTATAACTGGCATCCTGCTAAGATATTTATAGGAGATGTAGGAACCCTAAGTATTGGAGCAATTATAGCATCTACTGTGATTGTGGGAAATATAGAAACTGCAGGGGTTATCATTATTATCCCTTATTTTTTGGATTTTTTGATAAAACTTCCGAATAAGTTACCCAAAAGTTTTGGAATTTATAATAATGGTAAACTATATTGCCCTAAATCTGGACCTGTGGGTTTATGCCAATTTATGATGAAAATTACAGGTGGAATCAGCGAAAGAAATTTAGTACTCACCCTGATGGGAATTGAAGCGATTTTCGGAATCATCGCAATACTTGTATTTTTGACTAAATAGCGAATAGCGATTAGTCAAGCAGACCACAATGTGTTTTTTATATCTAATCGCTACACGCTAAACACTAACCTCTAATGAAATGAAAGTAAAAAGTTATAAAGAGCTTATAGCATATAAGAAAAGTTATGAATTGGTAAAATTAATTTATGATTTAACTGAGCAGTTTCCAAAAACAGAAATTTTCGGTCTTGTGTCTCAAATGAGAAGAGGAGCAATTTCAATTCCATCAAATATAGCGGAAGGTTTTATGCGTGGATCAAAGGAATATAATCAATATTTAAAAATTGCATTGGGTTCTGCTGCAGAACTTGAAACTCAATTACAATTAAGTTTTGATTTGGGTTATTGTAATAATAACGAATTCGAAAAAGCTTATAATCTTAACCAAGAAGTCATGAAACTCCTATCTACTTATATAAATAAAATTTCTAATCGCTGAAAATGAAACCTCTAACTGCTAAATGCTACACGCTAACCACTAAAAAAAAATTTTCTAATCGCTAAACGCTAATGTCTAATCGCTACAAAATGTTTGATGTAATAGTGATTGGGGCGGGGCCAAGTGGGTTGAATACTGCTCGCAGATTGGCTGAAAATGGTTTAAAAGTTTTAGTTTTAGAGAAAAAGAGCGAAATTGGGGAGCATGTAATATGTACTGGAATTGTTGGTAAGGATATTTTTAAAAGATTTTCGCTTTCTAAAAATTCAATTCTAAAAGAAATAAGAAAAGTTAAAGTCATTTCTCCTTTTATGAATTATCTAAATTACGAACATCCAGATAGTTTTGCTTATGTAGTTGATAGAAAGAAATTTGACGGATATCTTGGTGAGAAAGCTCACTCAAAGGGAGTTAAAATAGAACTTAATAGTAAAGTAAAAGATATTATAATAAATAAAAATTCAGTTGAAGTAATTACCAAGAAAAACGGAAAATATAAAGAAAAATATTTATCTCAATTAGTAATTATTGCAACAGGTGTAAATTATAAATTGCAAAAAAAACTTGGTTTAGGATTTCCAAATAATTTTTTAAAGGGTATTCAGGCGGAATTAAATATAAAAGATGGTGAATATACTCATGTTTTTATTGGAAGAGATGTAGCACCAGGAGCATTTGCTTGGGTTGTTCCAATTGGAAAAGAAACAGTAAGAGTAGGATTAATGACAGAAGGTAATCCAAAAGAGTGTTTTAGAAGACTTATTGAGAAATTCTTTCCTGATAAAATAAGAAGTCTTAAAAAAGAAAGAATTCAATTCAAACCTATTGCCCAAGGATTAATATCAAAGACCTATGGTAATAGAGTATTAACAGTAGGAGAAGCAGCAGCTCAGGTGAAAACCACAACTGGAGGTGGAATTTATTATGGCCTCCTGTGTTCAGAATTTGCAAGTCAAGTTATTCTTAAAAGATTTAATGAAGGAGATTTTAGTGAAAGAGCACTTTCTGAATATGAAAAATTATGGAAAAAAGCATTAAAAAAAGAAATTTTAATTGGATATTATGCAAGAAAATTGTGTGGAAAGCTTAATGATAGTCAAATTGAAAATTTGTTTAAAATAATACAGAGTGACGGAATTTTACCTCTTGTTAAAGATAAGGGAGATTTTGATTGGCACAGTGATTTATTACTCGCATTTTTAAAAAAATTATCGTTTAGATTAATCAAAATTATCAAATAAATTTCTTCAAATAAATCCCTCCCTCCATAAAATTTTCGTCTCTTTAGTATTCCTTTTCCTTTTTATCCCCCACTCTGTTTTGTTATTGGTCAATAGTTATTGGGCAATTGTAAAGATTGCTTCATGATATTTTGGTATAAGGTTTTCGCATGAGAAGTCATATTTGAATTTTTAGGGAAAATTGTGATTTGAATATACACAATAATTTGAAATAAAATTATGTATTTAAAATTCAAAATTAACTTGACAAAATGAATTATTTTATTATAATTAATTGTGCATAAGTTATTAAATGAGGTGCATTATGAGAGCTACAGTAACCATTGAGAAAGAAATTCTGGATGAACTTTTAAAAG
The DNA here is from genome assembly GCA_002010665.1 of Candidatus Aminicenantes bacterium JdFR-78. Taxonomy (GTDB): domain Bacteria; phylum Acidobacteriota; class Aminicenantia; order JdFR-78; family JdFR-78; genus JdFR-78. The sequence goes on along the minus strand of MTON01000013.1, from coordinate 11,594 downwards.
AAACAAAAGCAAAGAGCAAAGCTTCTGCAGTGAAAAAAGCTATTAACGAATATCTTAGACGAAGAAAGATAGAAAAAATAAAATCAATGAAAGGTAAATTGGAATTTGATCTTACAGCTGAGGAGATAAGACATTATGAACGGTAAAAAAATTTTGATAGACACTTCAGTCTGGATAGATTATTTCAGAAACAAATCATCTAATCTTTCAGAAAAAGTAGATAAAATACTTTCTGAGGACGAAATTTATGTTCCAAAGATAATCATTGCTGAATTAATTCAAGGGGCTAAATCAGAACGAGAGATTTCTGTAATAAAGGATTTCATTGATGCTTTTAATATTATTGACCAAAAAGAAGATACTTGGATAAAAGCTGGAAGACTTTCTTATAATTTAAAAAAGAAGGGCAAAACTATAAATTTAATAGATTGTTATATTGCCATTATAGCTCAAGAACATGGATGTCAAATTTTTACTTTAGATGAGCATTTTAAAGAAATCCAAAAAATTACTGATATTTATTTAATTTATTAGTTAATCTAAGTCAATTGTCAATCGGGAAAAAGTTAAAAGACTAAAATTATTTAAAACGAATTTCAATGGTATGATTCTGAAAGTTAGTTTCTAATACTATAAATTCATCTAAATTTATTTTTTCTCGTTTGAAAATTATTTCTTTCCCATCCATTAAAACTTTCAAATTTCTATTTTTTATTGGATTTAAAAGTCTGATTTCTCCTTTCTTTGGAAAATTACTGTTATATTTAAAAATTATTCTTTTATTTACATTATCAAAATTATATGTGTAAGCTACAAATAAATCATTAGCAGGTTGATAAACATGAATTTTTGCCTTATTTCTACCAATTTTTGGCGCAAGAATTAAATGATTTCTACTTAATTTTATTCCAAAATATCCTTCAATAATCGCCCTACCTAATACTCCTGCACTTCCTAAATAAAAAGAGCTTCCTTTTCCTATTCCATCTATACTATGCCATTCAAACAAATTTTCATTATTTAGATTTTTCTTTACCAATTCTAACAATTTTTGAGTAGCTATTTCACTATATCCATTTTCATACATAGCGCAAATTAATCGTGCACCAAACCAATCCCATTGTCCACCATTTTGATATTCGTAAAAATCATCCATCATTGGATGTTTAAAAAAACCTTTTGGATAACAAGGCAATAAAGTTCCACTAATTGTAGAAACATTAAATATTTTTTGTCTTTCAAGAGCAACTTTAATAATTCTCCGAGTTTTATTTTCATCTGCAAGTCCAGAGAGAATTGCCATAGCATTGCCACCCATTGCAAAAATATTATCTTCGTCAAAATTATGCTTTAAAGGCGTTAAATGAATATGAACTCTGTAAAAACCTTTATTTTCTTGCCAAAGCCATTTATTTGTATTAATTTTCATATATTCAGCAATCTTACTCCAGTAATTTGCTTTTTGATTTAAATTTAACAATTTATACATTTCACTTAAATTCTTACAAGCTAAGTGGAACATGCTTTGGTCATAAATATCTGTTGTCCAAATTGTTCTTTTATCAACATAAACAGCTTTATTGTCTGCATCTATAATATCAACATCACCCCAATCAGCAGTATGAGCACCAATCACTAAACCAAATTTTTGGTTGAATCTATTTTTAAGAACAAAAGAAAGAGCATTATCAAGCCTTTCAATGATTTTTTTTCCTTTAATTTTTTTATTAAGCCAATTAGGACCAATAATTGAAACAATTTGATAAGCAGATTGAACTGCACTTGACTCTTGATCAGTTTCTGTTGTATTTTTGTCAAAAAGACAATTTGAATCTATCCAGTCATAAAGGGAACCATTTTCTTTTTGATAGGCTAAATGTTCTTCTAACCAGGAGGTAAGATACTTAATGTCATAAAAATATCGAATTAATGGCAAAATTGTAGCACTATCCCTAAGCCATATTTGAGGATATAAATTACCTGCTCCAAATCCATAAACTTTACCTGTTTCTCCCTCAAATTTAATTTCATTGTTTTTCAATGTAATTCTAATTAATTTATTAATCTTATTCAATTCCTCATAATCGGAAAAATACTTTGTATATTTTCCGTAATTAAGATTTATTTCATATTTATCTTCAGGCCATTTACTCTCTTTTACTATAAGATTTATTTTCAATGTCTTAGAATTTTTATCTTTAAACCAAGTAACACCTTCCCTCACCATATCAAACTCGAGAATATATCTTCCTGTCTTTATAGGAGCATCTAATTTCACTTCCATTTTTATTGCTTGTCCTGGTTTTACTATTTTGGGCAAAGTAAAACGAGGGTTATCAAATTTTATAATTTCTTCTTTTTCGTTTAATAAATGATAAGATAAATAATAGGGATTTCTGCCTCTGGAGTTCCATGTTTTATTTCCAAGATTTTTAATTTTTAAAGGAATAGTAAATTTTTCTCCCTCAGAAGTTTCTATATTAGAAAGACTTGATTTTATTTTACAGGCATAACTTTCAGAAGTACGGTTAGTTTCTAAAATATTATTTTTTCCTGCCCAGTATCCAAGGAAGAAAAATAAAACAATTAATAGAAAATAAAAAAGCTTTTTATAAAAATTTTTATCCATTGAAAATTTAATTTATTTAGAAAAATAGAATTTGTCAAATTTATTTTTTTTGTTTAAAATCTATTAAGCCAAATGACATGGAAAGAAAGGTATAGATTATTCTTTTTAGTATTTACTCTATTTTACTTGATAGGACTTTATTTTTTCTATATAAAATATGTTCCATTTGTTAAATTCTTTCAAATTATACTAATTCCTATTTTACTTGTTCTTTTTACATTAACCGTTATTAATCTTCAAGTGGGAATACTATTTTTCATTTTCTCTTTTCCATTGATAAATAATCTTCCCTATTTTTTCGGTATATTTGAACATACTCCTCACGCTCCTACCGCGCTTGTCCTATTTTTATTCTTTTTCTTAGGGTGGTTAATTCATAATATTATATTTCCATCGAAACTTTCTTTCGATTATCCAATTTTTAAACCAATGATTCTATTTTCAATTTTAATTCTGTTTTCTGCAATTATAACATTTTTTAGATATGCAAATTTTTATCCCTTTTTAAGTGATTATATTTATGAACTAATTACAAATGTTAATGGCGTAACAGCAGGTGGAGCAATAATGAGTGTGGTTTTTTGTTCTTTAAATTATTTAACTGGTTTCACTTTCTTTTTTATTCTTGCCAATACAATAAAATCAAAAGATTTTATTAAAAAAATATTAATTGTTTTATTAATTAGCACTTTTATTTCTATTATATTTGGTTTTTACCAGCATTTTAAAGACATGAGTTTCGGAAATACTCCCTTAAGAGTATCACAAAGAATAATAAATTCAACTTTTAAGGACCCTTTATCCTTTGGGGGTTATATTGCTATCTTTATTCCTTTGTTATTAGGAGTCTTTTTTGCCTTTAAAGGGTTGATTAGAATTTTCGTTGCTTTAAGTCTTCTCTCTTTATTATTTATCTTTCCTTATACAGGGTCAAGAAGCGGATTATTAGGTTTAATTATCTCTCTTTTATTCTTTCTGATATTTTTTATGAAACTTAGACAGCCGATATCTCTTAAAAAAATTATAGTTTTTATGATAACTTTTTCTCTTATAATTATTATAATTTTTTCATTCTTCGGATTATCAAAAGAATCGATTTTATATAAAAGGCTAAATATTATTAAGTCTAAATATAAAGTAGGAGGTTTAGAAAAAGCTTTAGGTATAAGATGGTCTAACCGCTGGAAAATGGCTATTCATATGATAAAAGATTATCCCTCAACAGGAGTCGGAGTAGGTGCTTATATAATCGAACTTCCAAATTATGCTAAGATAAACAAAATTCCTTATAGAAGCACAGACTCTGTAGAAAATTATTTTCTTCAGGTTGGATCAGAACTGGGAATTTTAGCCCTATTTATTTCCTTTTGGATGTTCTGGGAAATTATAAAACAAATAAAGAGAAGTTTAAGTAAAGATTTATTGCCTAATAATTGGAAATATATCCAAATTGGAGTTTCCTGTGGGATAATTTCCCTTTTTATGATTTTCTTTTTTCACACTTACATTGGTAGTTACGAAATTAAATATATCTTTTGGCTTTTGGTTGCTCTAATTTTTTATTTAGGTAAAGGGGAAAAAGAGCCAGAGAAGAAATTTAATTTTAATAAGAGTTTTAAATTTCTCGTTATTGCTTTAGTTATTATTTTTAGCTCTATTCATCTATGGAATTCAATGCATTCTTTATCTTTAAAAAATAGAACTGAAAAATTAAATTTGAAACAAGAATTTGGTTTGAGTAAAATAGAAAAAACAACAGATGGAAAAAAATTCAGATGGACAAAACATTATGGTGGATTAGCAATAAAAATCAAAAAACCTGTAATAGAAATTCCTCTACTTGCTTCGCATCCAGATATTGAGAAAAAATATGTAAAAGTAAAAATATATTTAATTAAAGACTTTTTTAAGAAAAAAAGATTATTAGACGAAATAATTTTAAGAGAAAATAAATGGGAAAAATATAATTATTATATTCCAGAAGAATTGAATAATGAGGTAATTTTATTATTTAAAGTCAATAGAACCTGGAATCCTTTAAAGGTCTTAGGAACTCCTGATCCAAGAAATTTAGGTGTTGCAATAGGAGAAATAAAATTTAGAGAAGAAATCGGAAAGGCGGGAATTGGTTTTTATGAATGGGAAAAGAATAGAAAATTTCGATGGACAAGGAAAAAAGCTATTCTTGAACATCAAGTTAAAAGAAAGAGAATAATTATCCCAATATTAGCTTCTCATCCTGATATAAGTGAACAACCACTAACACTTAAAATCGCAATAAATGATAGGGAAATATATACCTTTAAAATAAAAGACAATAATTGGCACAATTATGAATTAAAAGTCCCAGAAAAATACATAAGAAAAAAGGTTCTTTTGAGTTTCGAAGTAGATAGAACATGGTGTCCTTTTGAATATAAAATCGGAAATGATAAAAGAGATTTAGGAGTATGTATTGGAAAGATTGAAAATAAGAATTAAAAGTAGTATATTTAAAAAGCATACAAAAGGGGGCAACTATGTGTGGAATCATAGGTTACATAGGACCAAGAAACACAATTAAAGTCTTAATAGAGGGATTAAAAAGATTAGAGTATAGAGGTTATGATTCAGCAGGAATAGCAGTTATGCATAAAGGAGAAATAAAAAGGGTAAGAGTAAAAGGAAAAATTTGTGATTTAGAAAATTTAATAAATGAACAATTAATTTTAGGAGATTATGGTATTGGGCATACAAGATGGGCAACTCATGGAGAGCCTTCTGAAAATAATGCTCATCCACATATAGATTGCAAAGGTGAAATTATAGTTGTTCATAATGGGATTATTGAAAATTATTCATTTCTTAAGAACACTCTTATTAAAGACGGACACATCTTTGTATCAGAGACTGACACAGAGGTGATACCACATTTAATTGAACATTATTATGAGGGAAATTTACTGGATGCAGTGAAAAAAACAGTGAAATTATTGAAAGGAGATTTTACTTTCATTGCAATTTCAAAAAATGAATTAGATCAATTCATTGGTGTTAAAAATGGTCCCCCATTAATTCTTGGAATAAATGACAAAGAAAAAATTATATCATCTGATTTAGCTCCAATTCTTAATTTTACCAAGGATGTTTATCATCTTGAAAATGGTGAAATTTGTTATTTTTCACCTGATAAAATTGAATTTTACGATTTTGAGGGGAATAGAATCAAAAAGGAAAAAACTGTTGTGAATTGGTCTCCTCACATGATTGAGAAAAGAGGATTCAAACATTTTATGCTTAAAGAAATTTTTGAGCAACCTCATGCTCTTCGAGAAACCATTATTGGCAAAACTTCTTTAGATGAAGGAAAAATTGATTTTGATGTAGAGCCCTCTTTCTTTAAAAATATAGAAAATGTGCATTTTATTGCCTGTGGTACTTCCTTTCATGCAGGCTTAGTTGGAAAATACTTTTTTGAAGAAATATGTGAAGTTCCGAGCGAAGTAGATTATGCCTCAGAATTTCGGTATAGAAATTTTCTTGTGGAGAAAAATTCTCTTTTTGTATTTATAAGTCAATCCGGAGAGACTGCTGATACTTTGGCTTCTTTAAGGGAAGTTAAAAGAAAAGGAGGAAGAACTCTTGGAATAATCAATGTCCCTGAAAGTGCTATTGCTCGTGAATCTGATGCTACTCTTTATACTCAGGCAGGACCAGAAATAGGAGTTGCCTCAACAAAGGCTTTCACCACTCAACTTGGAATTCTTTTCCTTTTAGCGCTTTTTCTTGCTAAGCAAAGGGGGAGAATTAAAACTTCTAAACTTAAAAAATATATCTCTGAATTGCATATTATTCCTCATAAAATGGAGAAATTTCTTAATAAAAGCAAGGATATTGAAGAATTAGCGAATAGATATTATACTTATCAAAATTTTCTTTATTTAGGGAGATGGGTGAATTATCCAATTAGTCTGGAAGGAGCTTTGAAATTAAAGGAAATTTCATACATTCATGCAGAAGGCTATCCTGCTGGAGAGATGAAACATGGTCCAATTGCACTGATTGATGAACAGACACCTACAGTGGCAATTGCCATGAGAGATAGAGTTTATTCGAAAATTTTAAATAATATTTCTGAGGTCTGGACAAGAGGAGGAAAAGTAATTGCAGTAATAGATGAGGACAATAATGAAATAGTGAAAGAGGTCACTAATGTGATTAGAATTCCAAAAACAGAAGAAATTCTTACACCATTTTTAACAACCATTCCTTTACAGCTTTTTGCCTATTATATTGCGCTTCGGAGAGGAACAGATGTTGATCAACCAAGGAACCTGGCGAAGAGCGTTACGGTTGAATAAATTATTATAAAAGAAAATTTTCTGAAATTTATTTTCTCAGATTCTCTCAATCAATATTTTTCTCTTTAATTCTTTATTCTCCTTCTAAACCATAAAACAATCCATTGATTTGACTTTTATTTTTTATTCATATATTCTATTTTAAGTTCACCTAAGTTTTTAAGTGTTTATAATTAATTTGAAGAGGATTTCTATTTGATAAAAATCATTCTTTGAAAAGTAAAAAAGAAAATATGTTTCAATGAAGAATTGCATATATCTATTAAAAAATGGAGGTGTAAATGGGGGATTTTTTTCAAAATGGTGTAATAACAACTTTTCATAAATTGGGAAAATTAAATTTAAGAAAGCTTGAAACTGAGTTAAAGGAATTCTCTAATATGAGGAAAATTGCTTTAATTTTACCTGCTCTTTATAGGGAATTTGAAGGAAATGCCCTCCCAGGAATTATTAATGAATTGAGAAAAATTAAATATCTCAAGCAGATAGTCTTGTGTCTTGATAAAGCCAATAGGGATCAATTCGAAAAAGCCAAAAAAATTCTTTCTCCTTGTAAAAAAATAGAAATAATTTGGAATGATGGTCCCCATATAAAAGAATTATACAAAATTCTCGAGGAAAATGAGCTCTCGCCTGGTACTGAAGGCAAAGGGAGAGCAGTTTGGATTTCCATGGGTTATATTTTAGCAACTGGCCAATGTGATGTCATAGCGCTTCATGACTGTGATATTGTAAACTATGAGCGCTCGATGCTTGCAAGATTATGCTATCCAGTAGCAAATCCTTCTTTCGATTATGAATTCTGTAAAGGATATTATTGTAGAGTGACTGATAGAATGCATGGTCGTGTCACCCGTTTATTCTATACACCTTTTATAAGAGCACTCCAAAAAATGCTTGGATATCTACCCTTTTTAGTTTATATGGACAGTTTCCGATATGCTTTAAGTGGTGAATTCGCAATGAGAGCGGATTTAGCTATGGTAAGCAGGATTCCAAGTGACTGGGGACTTGAAGTCGGGACTTTAGCAGAAGTTTACAAGAATGTAGCATTACATAGAATCTGTCAGGTTGACATTGCAGATTCCTATGAACATAAACATCAAGAACTTGACCCTGATAATCCTGAGAAAGGCTTATTGAAAATGGTAATAGATATATCAAAATCAATATTCAGAACACTCGCAAGCGAGGGGGTCCAATTTAGTGAGGGTTTCTTCAAAAGCCTAAGCACTACTTATATGAAAATTGCAAAGGATACCATAACACAATATGAAAATGACGCTGCTATAAATGGTCTTTATTTTGACAGACATCAAGAGGCACTCGCGGTTGAAACTTTCACAAAAGGAATAAACATAGCTGGAGAGCAATTCTGGGAAAATCCTTTTGAAACATCCCTTATTCCAAGTTGGAGTAGAGTTATAGCTGCTATTCCAAACTTTTTTGACTTAATTAAGGAAGCAGTCAAAAAAGACAACTAATAGAGTTTTATCCAATCCCTTTGATTCCGACCTCTTTTAGAAGAAGTTCCCAATCCTCATCTTTTTTCACAAATACTCCACAATTCCCTAACTTTACATTATTTAATCCCATTTCTTTTACTTTTTTAAATATCCTAATCATATCCGAAACACCAGGGGGTTTCAAATTATTCATTCTATACTCTGGAAAGAAGGCTAAAATCGTAAAAGGAATATTTGGGTCAAGTTCATATATAAGTTTTGAAATTTTTATAATCTGATCATCTTCAACCCATTCAGGAATGAATAAAGTTAATACTTCAAGAATAAAATCTCTTTTTAATATTTCATAGGGAGCTTTAAGTATCCACTCATTAGTTGTTCCACATAATTTTCGATAAATATCCTCATCATATGCTTTGATATCCAACCAAAATGAATCCACTCCTGAATCTCTCAATTTATTTAAATTTTGGGGAGTCAAACCATAGCCATTTGTCTCTATTAAAATCCACATGTTTTTACAATTTTTCTTTATTTCCTTGCTAACTTGACAATAGAAATCCACATGGCAAACAATATCTCCTCCAGTAAAAGCAATAATATTTCTCGCAGGCCCAAATCCCTGGGGACTAAGAACTATCTTAGAGGTATCCAAAATCCCCGGACATGTCATGCTCCTTTTCCCATATAATACACAACTTCCACAACTTCTGCATAAGTCTGTAGCATGCCACATAGTCACTCTTTCTCTTGGCTCGTAAACTGTAACTTTATTTTCATATTTTCTGGCTAATAAACCGATTTCTTGAGTAGAAAACCAATCTCCATTAGCAATCTGAGTAAACTTCCATGAATGACATTTAAGACAACTATGATTACAGCCTGATTGATAAATTGAAAAATAGTGTTCAGGACGGGAGAGATGTGCTGATTTTATTAGTCGATACCATATTCCGTTTATTCTCTTCAAAGTCAATTCACAGGCTCGTTTAGATGTTTTCCCTTTACTGGTAAGACAACTTCCTATTTTAAAACCTTGTTCCACTAATTTACATTTCATTGATTTCTTAAATCATAGAAATTTGAAATTGGAAATTAAAAATTCTAAATTAATCCAATTAATAAATAGCCAAAAAAAGCTAATGAAGCAGTTGTTAGAGCATAAGGTAATTGAGTATTAACATGGTCAATATGGTCTGAAGCAGAAGCCATGGAAGCTATTAATGTAGTATCTGATATTGGAGAGGCATGGTCTCCAAATACTCCACCACCAAGAATTGCTGCAAGAGCTAAACTTGGATCAATATTGAGTAAAAAAGCAGAAGGTAATCCAATAGGAATCATTATTGCAAATGTTCCCCAGGAAGTTCCAGTTGCAAAAGCAACAAATGAAGAACTTGCAAAAAGTAAAGCTGGTAAAATCAAAGGATTTATTGCTCGAGTTACCAAATGTGAAACATACAGACCTGTTCCTAATTTATTGCAAGTTTCACCAATGGAAAATGCTAAAACCATTAAAAATGCAAGAGGAATTAAACCTATGATTCCTTTAAATATATATGTGAAAATCTCTTTTAAAGAAAGAATTTTTTGGATTAAATAGAAAACAGATGCACAAAGAATAGAAGTCACTACAGCAAAAAGCACTGATGTAGAACCAGAACCTGCTAAAATATTACCATTTCCAGTTACATACAAAGCTATAGGCATCATTAAAATCATAATAATTACAGGGAGAAGCATATTAATTGCTTTAGGCTTTACTTCTGGTTTTGGATGGATATTAATCAATTTGGAAGAAACCATTGGTTTTGCGCCATCTCTTAAAACCTTTCCTTCCTTTTTAGCTCTCTCTTCAGCCTTTTTCATTGGACCAAAATCCTTTTGTGTCAAAATAATAAAAAGAACCATTAATAAAGTAAGCCACGCATAAAAGTTAAGTGGAATTGCCTTTATTAAAACTTTTACAGGGTATAAAATTTTTTGTTCTTCAAGTAAACCTATTATATATGCTCCCCATGCATTCAATGGAATTAGAATACATACTGGTGAAGCTGTAGAATCACATATGTAGGCTAATTTTTCTCTTGGAATTTTTAATTTGTCATATAAAGGTCTTGAGGAAGTCCCTACTACTAAACTTGTAATGGAGGATTCAATAAATACTATTAAACCTATAAACCAGGAAAGTAGCTGGGCATATCTTCTGTTTATTACCCTCCTTTTCGTTACTAAGTTTACAAACCCAGAAACTCCCCCGGAAGCTTGAGTAAGAGCAATTAAGGATCCCACCAAAGCAGAGAATATAATGACATTAGTTTTACTTGGGCTTGAGAAAACATTTAATAAAGCTTTGAAAGTTGCTAATATACTTTGAAAAATGTTCCATTTTGTTATTATAAACCACCCAAGCCATATTCCAGAGAGTAGAGATATATAAATTCTTCTGGTGAATATGGCGAGTAAAATTGCAAGAACCGGAGGTAGTATTGATAGCCAAGAGTATGACATTATAAAGGTTTTAATTTAACAGGCTTTTAGGATTTAATCAATAGGTTGAAATGAAAATAAAAAAACCCGGCAACGTCCTACTCTCCCACCCCGTTGCCAGGGCAGTACCATCGGCGCTGAGAGGCTTAACTTCCGTGTTCGGAATGGGAACGGGTGTTTCCCTCTCGCTATGGTTGCCGGGAGTTTTTTCTATGAAAAAAAATAGAAATGCGATTTAAAAAATATATTTAAGAGGATTTATTTACTTAAATAGACTTTATGGCCAAGTCGCACGGTCTATTAGTACCGGTTAGCTAAGCTCGTTACCGAGCTTACACACCCGGCCTATCAACCTCGTAGTCTACGAGGGACCTTCAGCCCTCCTGATTGCTCAGGAGGAGGGGAAATCTTATCTTGGGGTTGGCTTCCCGCTTAGATGCTTTCAGCGGTTATCCAGTCCGAACGTGGCTACCCAGCTGTGCCCCTGGCGGGACAACTGGATCACCAGAGGTTCGTCCGTCCCGGTCCTTTCGTACTAGGGACAGCTCCCCTCAAATTTCCTACGCCCACCGCGGATAGGGACCGAACTGTCTCGCGACGTTCTAAACCCAGCTCACGTACCGCTTTAATGGGCGAACAGCCCAACCCTTGGGACCGGCTTCAGCCCCA